>JAVBOB010000005.1:0-30619 GCA_031551125.1 Bacteroidales bacterium | reverse complement strand
TCAATTATCAATTATCAATTATCAATTATCAATTATCAATTATCAATTATCAATTATCAATTTATTCTACTAATCCCCGCCCTGCTTTTACTATTCTTTTTTCTTTCATCAGCTCCTGAATAATTTTATCAAGCACACCGTTTATAAAAATACTGCTGTTGGGTGTACTGAAGTATTTAGAGAGCTCTATATATTCGTCAATACTAACTTTTACAGGGATGTTGGGGAATTCTATGGCTTCAGCTATGGCTAGCTGTAGCAGCACGATATCCATAAAAGCAATGCGTTCAACGTCCCAGTTTTTTGTGTACCGTTCAATGAGTGGGGTGTTTACTTCGTACTCCGCTATAACCCTGCGTAATAAGCGAATAGGGAATTGCTTATCGTCATCACTTTTGTACAACGGGAGTAAGGTTGTACCCGACGATTGGTTCGGCTTAAATTCGTTTAGCGTTTTAACAACCATACTTAACGCAAACTCTACATCATCCACCCAGAAAATACTTTTATCCTCCAGCGTGTCATATAGCTCTTCACAATCCTCAAACTCGTTTACAAGTATATTTATGAGTAGCTGTTTATCTTCTTTGAAAGAACGTGACGGCTCGCTCATGTAGCTTTTAAAGTAATCAGATTCAATAAGCTTACCGTAAATCTTTTTTATGAGTTCCGGAGTGTCTGCCCAGCTTAGCTTGCCCGATTGGCAATACTTCCTCAACGCTTCATTCTCTCGTAAAAGCTGAATCAGCAGGTTGTCTACAAGCTTTGTGTTAGGACATTTGTCTTCTTCCGTCGGTACATATTTTTGTTTACCGAGGTCTATTTTTAGCTGAGCGTAATCAGCCAATTCAAGAAGCAATAGAAGTAGGTAGTGGTATAAATCGTAAGTTTTCTGTATGCTGAATGCTACTTCTTTTTCAACATTAAGGGTAGAATGGCTATCCGATTTCAAATAGCTATAAAACGATTTTAAAACTTTTATTCGGAGCAACCGTCTGCTTACCATGTGTAAAGAACCTTTTATTTCAATAATTTCGACAAAGATAGGTTTTTCACAGTAAAAGCACAAAATCACAGAAATAATACTTAGTTAATCTTGCCAATACCTGAAATTCCAAAAGAAACTTTTATCGCATAGAAGCAGGTAGAGTACAGATAAGATAATGGTGTAAAAAAGATTACTTCGTAATGCCTAAACAGTGTAAATATGTATTTTTTAAGCGTTATTTGTGTGCCATATTGGAGCGTAGCAAATCTTCGTTGCGGCTAACTTCCGGCAGAAAAAATTTCCAAATGTTCTTGGTCTGTAATTTTTTCACAGTAATGGCATTGCAGCAACACATCCTTTTTTGACAGCACGGTGAATTTTGTTTTTACCTTTTCGTTGTTGGTAACACACTTTGGGTTTACGCATTTGGCAATGCCTTGAATGGTATCCGGCAGCTCAACAATTTTCTTCTCAACCACCTCATAGTTTTTAATAATATTGAGCTTTGCCTGTGGTGCCACCAGCGCAATACGGTTTATTTCGGAGGTTTCGAAAAAACGATCGGATATCTTGATGATTGCCTTGCTCCCCATTCGCTTACTTTCAAGATTCATTCCGAAAGTAATTTGGTGCGGACAGCTTTTGAGCCCTAATATCTCAACCACCTTGAATAGCGACTTTGATGGAATGTGGTCAATTACGGTTCCGTTTTTCAGAGCGCTTACTTTAAGTTCCTTTTCCATATCTTGAAGGGTGTTGTTCGTGTTATGCAGGTTTGTGACAAGCCGACTTATGTACAAAATAAGTTATACAAAAATACAAATAAGAGTGGAATATATCTGTGTGTCGGACTATTTTATTACTTCCAACCACCTAAAGGGAACTATTTTCACCACTAGGAATAGTAAGTGGCATAGAAACACATATTTTTGTCGTAACAAACAAATACCGAAGCCAGTAAAGTTCCCGCTTTGGGGGGATTAGGGGGCTTTTACATTGCTGTCTTTTTGGCATCTTTATAAGTTTTTTACCTTTGTGTCAAAACTAACAATTGCCAAGGCTATGGACGTTCAAATAGAATCTTCCTGGAAACAGCACCTGCAAACAGAATTTGATAAGCCTTATTTTGCTAATATTGTTAACGTTGTAAAGCAGGATATTGCTTCCGGTAAAGCTGTTTACCCTCCGGGAAAGCTCATATTTAATGCTTTTGATAAAACGCCATTTGATAAGGTAAAAGTGGTAATACTTGGGCAAGACCCTTACCATGGAGCAGGACAGGCGCATGGACTTTGTTTTTCTGTACAACGTGGGGTTAAGCCACCTCCCTCTTTAGTCAATATCTTCAAGGAAATTAAAGCCGATTTGGGCATAGACTCTCCTAGCCACGGTTGTTTGGAAAAGTGGGCAGAGCAGGGTGTATTCTTGCTTAACGCGATATTAACTGTACGTGCGGGAGAACCTGCTTCACATAGTAAGATTGGATGGGAAACGTTTACTGATGAGGTTATTCGGAAAATATCCGATGAGAAAAGAGGTGTGGTATTTATGCTATGGGGAAATTTTGCACGGGCAAAAAAAACGTTGATCGATACATCTAAGCACTACGTGTTAGAGTCGGCACATCCTTCTCCTTTTTCTGCCGAACGTTTTTTCGGATGCCGCCACTTTTCTAAAGCTAACGAAATATTGGTGAAACAAAGTTTAACTCCTATTGATTGGTCTTTGTAAAAGCGTATGAGAACATTACAGGAATTAGTAAGTACCGACGAGCCTTGTTGGGATGATATTCAACAAATGTTGAAAGAGGCTAGCAACAAAGTTGTTGTGTTACCAAGAAGTAAAAAGCATGCAGAGGAGGTTGTTGTTCAATTGCAGCTGGATATTCAAACATGGTTGGGAGCAGTAGCATACGAAACCGGAGGAATACTCATAGACAACGGCTGGATACGTGTTATAGGTTCCGGAAGTGAGCAAATGAAACGTTCACTTTCTTCATGGAATATTGGCAAAGCATTTGATAGCTACGATGAGGAGTATCCATTTTTGCTTGTTGCCGATGATGCGCTGGGCGGTTTTTATGCAGTTAACTTTGGAGAATTTGGTAATGATGTAGGGAGTATTTACTACTTTGCCCCCGATTCGTTAGAGTGGGAGCCCATGGACATGGAATACGGACAGCTGCTGTGGTTCTTCTTTAGCGGTGACCTTGCCGGATTTTATGAGGGTTTTCGCTGGAAAGGTTGGATGGGTGAAGTGCTGAAGTTGGGAGCAGATGAGGCCTATCATGTTTTTCCCGCTTTATATAGCGATGAGCTTTCTTCAATGGATAAAACGGAGAGAACGGCTGTATCAGTGGAAGAAATATACGAGCTGGAGATGGAGAATGCCGAGGCTTTTGATGAAAATAGTGAAGAGTAGCATTTATACTTACAGTAAACATAAAATTTACCAGATACATGGAAAAAGTAGCCATATTCCCCGGTTCGTTCGACCCGTTTAGCGTTGGACACGAGGCATTAGTTCACAGAGGCCTTCGAATTTTTGATAAAATAATCGTAGCTGTTGGCCATAATATCAGTAAAGGCGGGTGTTTCAGCTTAGAGGCACGCATGGCTATGATTAAAAAAACGTTTGAGAACGATCCACGGGTTGAAGTTGACAGCTATGAAGGACTTACGGTTGACTACTGTAAGCGCAGGGAAGTGCCTTTTATCATCCGCGGGCTACGCACTTCTGCCGATTTTGAGTTTGAACGTGCGGTTGGGCAAACCAATCACCTGCTTAATACGGATATTGAATCGGTATTTTTGTTGACTGCACCTGAACATTCGTTTATCAGCTCATCAGTTATTCGCGATATACTTACCCATGGTGGCAACGTATCTCATTTTGTTCCTGCAAACATTAACATTTTCGACTATGTAGGCAGGTGAGCATAACGGGAAAGAGCGTTATTGCTTATGAACCGGTGTTAATTTTGCAACTTGTTATATTCCTGTATTTTTTGTACTTTTGCACCCCTGAAAAAGACAAATAACCGCTATAAAAACCAGATAGTAAACTATAGTACACATGACAAAACAAAAAAAATTCATCACATGCGATGGTAACTATGCTGCGGCTCACGTGGCATATATGTTCAGTGAAGTTGCCGCAATTTATCCCATCACTCCTTCGTCAACTATGGCGGAGTACGTTGATGAATGGGCTGCTTATGGAAAGAAAAACCTTTTCGGAGAAACGGTAAAGGTGGTTGAAATGCAGTCTGAAGGCGGAGCGGCAGGTGCTGTTCACGGTTCGCTGCAAGCAGGCGCATTAACTTCAACCTATACGGCTTCACAAGGTTTACTTCTTATGATACCGAACATGTATAAAATATCCGGGGAGCTGCTTCCGGGTGTATTCCATGTATCGGCACGTGCTTTGGCCGCTCAGGCATTGTCTATTTTCGGAGACCATAGCGACGTTATGTCTGCTCGCCAAACCGGTTTTGCGTTCTTGGCATCGGGCGGAGTACAGGAAGTAATGGACTTGTCGGCTGTTGCTCACCTGTCTGCTATTAAGGGACGTGTTCCATTCTGTAACTTCTTCGATGGTTTCCGTACTTCACACGAGATTCAAAAGATTGAAGAGCTGGATGTAGATGCGCTTAAGGAGCTGATTGATGAAAAATCGTTGGCAGAATTCCGTAAGCGTGCGCTAAACCCTGAGTCGCCCGTAACGCGTGGTACTGCTCAAAACCCCGACGTGTATTTCCAATCACGTGAGGCTGCAAATAAGTATTACGATGCTATTCCTGACATTGTTGCTCACTATATGGCAGAGATTAGCAAGCTGACGGGACGCGAGTACAAGCCCTTTAACTACTACGGTGCTGCCGATGCTGACCGCGTTATCATTGCCATGGGCTCAGTTACTGATACTATTAAAGAAGTTGTTGATAGCCTGAATGCTAAGGGACAGAAAACAGGGGTGCTTATTGTTCACCTGTACCGTCCTTTCTCAGCTAAGCACTTCATGTCAGTAATGCCTAAATCGGTTAAGCGTATTGCCGTACTTGATCGTACTAAGGAACCCGGTGCAAACGGCGAGCCTTTGTACTTGGATACAAAGAATATTTTCTACGGACAAGCTGGTGCACCACTTATTGTTGGTGGCCGTTACGGTTTGTCGTCAAAAGATACAACACCTGCTCAAATATTCTCAGTATTTGATAACTTGAGCATGAATGAGCCTAAGAATGGCTTTACCATTGGTATTGTTGACGATGTTACCTTTACTTCTTTGCCCCAACGTGATGAGGTTTCATTGGCTGCTAAGGGTACATTTGAGGCCAAGTTCTACGGTCTTGGTTCAGACGGTACGGTGGGAGCAAATAAGAATACGATTAAGATTATTGGTGAAACTACGTCTAAGTATTGCCAAGCTTACTTTGCATACGACTCTAAGAAGTCAGGTGGTTTCACATGTTCGCACCTTCGTTTTGGTGATAAGCCTATCAACTCACCTTATTTGGTTACTACTCCTGATTTTGTTGCATGTCACGTTTCTTCGTACCTTCATCAGTATGATATGTTACGCGGGATTAAACAGGGTGGAACCTTCTTGCTCAATAGCCTTTGGAATGCGGAAGAAACCAAAAAGCGTTTGCCGGATTCGGTAAAATCAATCTTGGCAAAGAAAAATATCAATTTCTATATTGTTGATGCAACTGCAATTGCAGAAAGCATAGGCCTTGGTAACCGTACCAATACTATCTTACAATCAGCCTTCTTCAAGATTTCAAACGTTATTCCGTTTGACTTGGCGGTGAAGGAAATGAAATATGCGGTTGAAAAGAGTTACGGTAAGAGAGGCCCTGAAATTGTAAACATGAACAATGCCGCTATTGACCGTGGTGTTGAGTTTACAAAAGTTGAAATACCTGCTGAATGGGCATCATTAAGTGATAAGTTTGTTGCAACCCCCTCGCCTCGTTCAAAGGCTACGGAGTGGGTAGAGAACGTTGCCGATGTGGTTAACGCTCAAATGGGCGATGACCTTCCGGTAAGCGCATTCAGCGGACATGAGGATGGCACTATGCCTTCCGGTACAGCTGCTTTTGAAAAGCGCGGTATCGCTACTAACGTCCCAGAATGGCAGCCTGCTAGCTGTATTCAGTGTAACCAGTGTTCATACGTATGTCCTCACGCTGTAATACGTCCTTTCCTTCTTACAGAAAAGGAATTGGCAGATGCTCCGGCAGAAACTGAAACTATACAGGGTAACGGAGCATTTAAGGACTACAAGTTCAGAATGCAGGTTAGCCCGCTTGATTGTTCGGGTTGCGGTAACTGTGCCGACGTTTGTCCCGCAAAAACAAAGGCTTTAGTCATGAAGCCTCTTGATAGCCAAATGGCCGAGCATACACGTTTTGAATACATGCATAGCAAGGTAGGCTACAAGGATACGGTAGGCAACAAGTTCCAAAATATGAAGAACAGCCAGTTCTCACAGCCCTTGTTTGAATTCTCCGGTGCTTGCGCAGGTTGCGGTGAAACGCCTTACATTAAGGCTATTACCCAGCTATATGGTGACAGCATGATGGTGGCAAACGCTACAGGTTGTTCATCAATCTATAGCGGTTCATTCCCTTCATCGCCTTATACGAAGAATGTTTTGGGGCGTGGACCCGCTTGGGCAAACTCACTGTTCGAGGATAACGCCGAATTTGGTTTGGGTATGCGTATTGCCAGTGAGCGTATGCGTGACCGTTTGGAGCACCTGATGAAAGAAGGTTTAAGCTGCGAAAGTTGTTCTGCTGAGCTGAAGGCCTTGTTCACCGAATGGATTGAAAACCGTGACGATGCTGCTAAGACTCGTGAGCTGGCAGATAAGATTACGCCTTTGGTTGCTTCCGGTACTTGCGAAGCGTGCATTGAGATTTCACGCTTAAGCCACTACATTGCAAAACGTTCGCAGTGGATTATCGGTGGTGACGGTTGGGCATACGATATCGGATATGGTGGGCTTGACCACGTGTTGGCATCAGGCGAAAACGTAAACGTTTTGGTGCTTGATACGGAAGTTTACTCAAATACCGGAGGTCAGTCTTCGAAATCGACGCCAGCAGGAGCAGTCGCTAAGTTTGCTACTGCCGGTAAGCGTGTACGTAAAAAAGACCTAGGTATGATGGCCGCTTCATACGGATATGTATATGTGGCTCAGGTTGCAATGGGTGCAAACCATAACCAATTTTTTGCAGCGCTAAAAGAGGCTGAAGCGTACAATGGCCCTTCACTCATCATAGCCTATTCACCCTGTATTAACCACGGTTTGAAGCATGGTATGGGTGCATCTCAGAAGGAGGAGAAGCTAGCTGTTGAAGCAGGCTACTGGTCGTTGTTCCGTTACAACCCCATGCTGGAAGCGGAAGGAAAGAATCCGTTTACGCTGGATAGCAAGGAGCCCGATTGGACTAAATTCCAAGAGTTCCTGAAGGGTGAAGTACGTTACTCATCGTTGGCAAAATCATTCCCTGATGTTGCGGACGAGCTGTTTAAAGCAACCGAAGAAAACGCTAAATGGCGTTACAATACCTACAAGCGTATGGCCGGTATATAAGCCTGTTGCTTGATGCTTTTTGAAAGTGCCGGAGGTTTTTGCTTCCGGCACTTTTGTTTGTAGAATGTTGGGTTTTGTCCGCTTCGGGGACAGAGCGCATATTGCTATTACTTTTGAAGAGCCTAATATATTGGCAAAATATTGAACCATAGAAATTATGAAAGAAAAAATACCTATGTTTGCGCCGCATTTCAAAAATGGTTAACCTAAAACATTAAAACAACGTATTGGTAATGGAAAACAAAATTGCAAATCCGGCTCCGCTGGGTCTTTTGGGATTTAGCATGACTACAATCCTTCTCAACATTCACAATGCCGGATTCTTTCCGCTCAGCTCTGTAATTATTTCAATGGGTATTTTCTACGGTGGAATAGCTCAAATTATTGCAGGGATTATGGACTATAAGCGTGGAAATATATTTGGCGCTACGGCCTTCACTTCTTATGGCTTTTTTTGGATTAGCCTTGTAGCAATATGGCTGCTGCCTAGTTTTGGCGTTGGCGCCAGCGAACCTGCCTTTGTAGCATGGTACTTGTTCATTTGGGGCATGTTCTCTTTATTTATGTTTATTGGTACGCTGGGCAAGAGCAAGGTTATGCAGTTTGTATTCTTTACCTTGGTAATACTATTTATGTTGTTAGCAATTCACTATTGGGCGCACAGCGAAGCGATAGGTATTGCTGCCGGATGGGTAGGTATTGTCTGCGGGGCAAGCGCATTCTACTTAGCAATGGCCGAATTGTTGGATGAGGTTAAGGGACGAAAAATATTGCCCTACTAAATTCGATAGCTAACTCAAGTTGTTAGTTATGATAAAAGCACGTCATTGCGAGGCGCTTTTTGCCAAAGCAATCTGTTTAATTTGAAGAGATTGGTTAGCTTCGCTGCCCTTCGGGTCGCTTTGCTCGCAATAACGACCTTGATTTAATAACGCAAAAGCCGCTCAGCTTATTAAGCTGAGCGGCTTTTTATTTTAGAACGAATGGTGGTTGTTATTCTCTTTGCATCCTCTACTGCTTTATTCCTAGCTTGCTTGCCATAGCAGCAGGAATGGCATTTTTGTGCAGAAATATGCTAACTGTTTTATACTGTACGTATGGTATTGAGGCAAATAGGTAGCCGCCGTATGAGTTACGCTCTGTACCCCATGAGTTTTTAACCTTATAGTAGCGATTGCCTGCCTGATCATGTGCTGTACCTGTTAACAGCATTAAGTGGTCGTCGGTAGTTTCGTAATTATCGAACGAACGTTGACGAAGTTCCTGCGTAATGGTTTTTTCTTTAGGAATGGTAAACGTTGTAGAAGCATTTTTATCGGCTGCTGTTCCTTCAAAACGAGCCCTGTCGGTACCGCTTAAACTTGTTTTCGTAGCATCGGGTACAATAGCGTAGCCCTTACCATGTTGGAAACCTTCTTCACTAACATCTGCATCCCAAACTACCGTATAACCCGTATTTAAAGCGTTGTCTATTGTTGCCATCAACTCATCAAGAGGCAGGTTGTACATGGTGCCCCAAAAGTAGTTATCGGGAATTTCCAGTATAAACTGCGTATAGAATGGGTGGTGGGTGAATGAGGTAATGGCCACATAATCGTTCATGTTTAGACCTAGCTCTTGGGCAAACGTTTGAGACGTGTAGCTTTTTCCCTTGTAGCTGAATGATTCGGGAAGTTTCCCCAAATAAGCATCTAATACTCCCTTATATCCGTTCATCCATGCGGTAGTTAGTTTTTTGCTCTTAACAACGGCATCAACGTATGCTCGTGCAAGCGCGTCCAGCTCCGAGTGGTTGTGCAACGTATCGCCGTAGTTCAACCCGCTGTATGCTGATTCCGGCATTAAGCCGTAGTTTCTAACCAAGTCGAATACGTTAACCGATATGGCGCCGGGTGAAAAGCTGATTTTTCCTTGCATGCGAACGTACCTGTCGGCTTTCCGTTCGTAGTTGCGACGCACAACATACATTTCCGAAAGGTCATATTCTCCTTTACCTGTACGTAGCAGCTCTGATTCAAAGAAAGCAGTTGTGGCAAAGCACCAGCAGGTGCCTGTTCTACTTTGGTTTTTTACAGGAGTACATTTAAGTTCTTTATCCACCGTAAATATATAGCCGCTATCTTTTGCCGGAGTGGCTGTTGTGGGTTGTGCTTGGGCGAGTGTAGTGTAGAATAGGGCTATAGTAGCCAATAGAAGTGTTTTTTTCATAGGTTTGGTTTTAGTTGGTTTGATACAAATATACAGATTTATAGCAAACAAGGTATAGGATATTGCTAAACAATATTTTAAATATACTGTTACCTGTGTAGTAAGAACATTCAAAGTTGGCTACTTTTGTTATCTTTGTTGATGAGTAATTTGAAGTATTGTTTAACTATAAAATGGATAGATTATGTTGTGGTGGTATTACGCATTAGGTATCGGAATCGGTTTACTCATTGGCTGGATAGCCGGGATTTCTTATAAGAAGAGCGACCCGAACAGAGTTTCAAAAATAGTGATGAACCTATTGTTAGGAGCTGTTGGTGGCTTTGTTGGCGGAATTTTGTTTTGGTTAATGCAGAAGTTGGCTGTTGCTCAGGTATTGGGCGTTATTATAATGTCGTCAGTGGGAGCTATACTGCTCTTATGGTTGCTGGCAAAGGTTAAGAAGACTGACTCTGGTAAGTAAGCCTAAACAATACATAAATCAGACATCACGGTTGAGGGCAAAGCCTAATGTGCTAAGAATGCTTTCTTCCGTGGTGTTTGCGTTTATAGCAGTTACGCTGTAGGAGTTGTATTCTCGACGTAAAGGGTAGCTGCCCCGTTGCTGTTCAAAAGTTTCCGGTGAACGTCTTAACCGTTCATCATCATCCATAATGGGGTAGGTGGCCTTAACCAGCTGTAGTAAAACCTCTTCAAACGGGTAGGTCGATAAATCAGCGGTAAGAGAAGTGTTTTCGGGTATTGGTAAGTTCTGGGGTTTCCACTCGTTTAGCCCTAATCCAAAGAAGCGGGATAGCGCATTTACAGCCATTGCAGAACCGTTTGCTTTGCCGTCGGTTGAGTATCCGGCAATATGAGGTGTAGCAATGTCAACCATTTGCAGTAGCTGCTGGTTGATTAGCGGTTCATTATGCCATACATCGAGAACGCAGGCTGATAAATGTTTTTTTGCAATGGCCTGTATAAGGCATTGTTCATCTACCACCTCGCCACGTGAGCTGTTAATGAAAATTGCTCCTTGTTTTAATGCAGAGAAAAATGGTTCACTTATCAACCCGTATGTTTTGTCCTCGCCATTCCGACTTAACGATACATGAACGCTTACAATATCCGATTTTTGGGCTAGTTCGAGTAAGCTTATAAAGTCGTTACGATTTTCTTTACGGGCGCGGGGAGGGTCGCAAAGCAGCACTTGCATTCCTAATAGCTGGGCAAGCTTTGCAATACGCGAACCTACGTTGCCCACACCAACAATGCCCAACGTTTTACCTTTCAGCTCAAGCTTATTTTTTTTGGCAAGTTCCAGCAATGCCGCAAGTACATATTGTTCTACCGATGCTGCATTACAACCCGATGCGTTAGTCCATGTAATATTATTGGTTAAGCAGTAGTCTGTATCAATATGGTCATGGCCTATGGTTGCAGAGGCAATAAAACGTACGGCGGTGTCTTTCAGTAGCTCTGCATTGCAGCGGGTGCGGGTACGAATAATAAGAGCATCGGTTTGTAGAATCCGTTCTCTTGTTATTTCGCTATAGGGTAAATAGCTAACCTGCGCGTATGGCTCCAGCACTCCGCGTAGAAAGGGAATCTTATCGTCAATAACAATGTTAAGCATGTGACAAAGGTATAAAAAGGTTCAAGACGAAGGCTGAGAAAAGGGTGGGGTAAGCTGCTAAACTGCAGTTAGAAGTATATTTCTCGTAAAAATGTTTAGCTTTGTACTACAAAATGCTATAAATGGCAGAAAAAAAAGCCAAGGCAACCGCCCAACGTATTGCTAAGCGTGCAAGAAGACACCGTAAGGTGATTACTTTCAACGATAGTGAAATGGAGGCGCTTACGGCCTTTTGTAAGAAATATAAAATTACCAACCAAACGAAGTTCCTTCGCGAGGCTATTATTTCTACCATTCTCCGAAAAACGGAGGAGGATCATCCTACGCTATTTTAGAAAGGCTACCCTAGATTTACGCTTTTACAATATTTTGCATTTCTGATAGTTATCTCTTGTTGAGGTTAAATTGAACCTCGCTTGCTATTATTCTGTCAAGATATTTGCTGAATGGCAAAATTTGTTTATATTCGCAATAAAATAAAGTCAACAGTTGTTGACTGGTTAGTATTCTCCTCTTTTTACTTCTAAATCATAACTATTTTAAATATTAGGCGCATGTTTACTATTTTGGCTATTAATCCGGGTTCTACTTCAACAAAAATTGCAGTTTTTCAAAATACCAAGGCTTTGCTGGTGAAAAACTTAAAGCATGAGCCGGAGGAGTTAAAGCCGTATTCCACAATTGTTGACCAGTACGAATTCCGTAAGCGTATTGTAATTGATGAGCTGAAAAATGCCGGTATAGATATTATGACTATTGACGCTGTTGTGGGGCGTGGAGGTTTGCTAAAGCCAATCGTATCGGGAGTATATGAGGTGAACGAGCGGATGAAGGAAGATCTTCGTATAGGTGTACAGGGACAACATGCCAGCAACTTGGGCGGACTTATTGCTGACGACATTGCCCGAACGATACCAAAGGCAAAAGCATATATTGCAGACCCTGTGGTAGTAGATGAACTTTGCGATGTAGCAAGGGTTAGCGGGCACCCTGCATTTAAGCGTATATCTATTTTTCATGCGCTGAACCAAAAGGCTATAGCCCGAACTCATGCAAAATCCTTAGGAAAGAAATACGAGGAGCTGAATTTGATTGTAGCACACCTTGGTGGAGGGGTTTCTGTTGGTGCTCACTGCAAAGGTCGTGTAATTGATGTGAATAACGCTTTGGACGGAGAAGGTCCGCTATCACCTGAACGTTCCGGTACTTTGCCTACAGGACAGCTGGTAGAGCTATGCTTTAGCGGGAAATATACAAAAGCACAAATGCAAAAAATGTTGTGCGGAGAGGGTGGACTTGTTGCACACCTTGGCACTAATCAAGCTTACGAAGTTGAGCTGCGTGCGGATAAGGGAGATAAACAGGCCACTATGATTCAGGATGCCATGTGCTATCAAATAGGTAAGTGGATTGGTGAAATGGCTGCTGTTCTTAAAGGAACAGTTGATGGAATTTTGCTGACCGGTGGTATTGCTAATAACAAGTACCTTTGCACGTATGTGAGAGAAATGGTGGGGTTTATTGCTCCGGTGGTAGTATATCCGGGCGAAGATGAGATGGCTGCTCTTGCTACCAACGCGCTTATGGTGTTGCAAGGTGATGTTGAACCAAAAGTATATAGCTAGCTTACATTAAGTGGTAAGTAAATAGTATAGGTAAAACCCGATAAGCATTTGTTTATCGGGTTTTGTTTTGGGTTTAGGATACAACGATTGCTGTGTAATAATGCAAATAGGAACTTTTTGCTATCAATAAATATCGAAATAATTTATAGCGCTTCGACTATTTCTATGTCTTAGAGATATTATTTTTAGGAATATGCTTTTTGAATTGAGCTATATTTGTCCGTTGAACTAATATTACATACATACATGAAAAGGTTATCCGCTTATTTACTGTTTTTTGCAATACTAGGCTTTGGTGTAGCTACATCCGATAGCCTAATTGCTAAGCCGAAGTATAGCAAGGAAAAAGAATTATGTCAGCATGTTGAGTTTTTAGCATCCGATTCGTTAAAAGGACGTTTTCCCGGTACTCCGGAGTCTAAGGCTGCCGCAACATATATTTTTAATAAGCTTCGCTCATACGGTTATACTCCTTTGGCGGATAACGGTATTCAGCAGTTTGATATGACAATGACCAAAGGCTTGGGTAAGCGTAATGTGCTTTCTATAAATGGAGTGGGATGTAAGCTGGGTACTGATTTTACAACATTATCAATATCATCAAATGGGAATTTTGAGGCAAAGATAGACTTTGTTGGCTATGGACTGTATGTGAATGAGGAGGGGCTTGAACGTAACGAGTATCAGGATGTAAACATTCGTGGTAAGTGGGCTATGATGCTTATGGGGGTTCCGAATGGAAAGTATGCTAGCTACTCAGGCTATCAACAAAAAGCAGTAATTGCAAAAGAAAGAGGTGCTATAGGTGTGATATTTGTTGCTGAAGCAGACAGTAGTGGTAACGGTGAGCTAATGTCGTTTGCTAAGCGAGAGGTGAACGTAGGCATACCTTGCATACAAGTTAGTCGAAAGTTGGCAAATGAACTGTTATCTGGTGAAAATACAACGCTGGAAATGGTAGAAGAGAATTTGGCTAACAATGAAAACAGAATAAGCTATGAGTTAGGGGTGGTTGCATCGGCGGAAGCTGAAGTTGAAAGCGCAAAAATAACGGGAGCTAATATAGTAATGATGCTGAAAGGAAGTAATACTAGTTTGGATGAGAGTATTGTGATAGGCGCTCATTATGACCATTTAGGTTTTGGTGGGGTCGGTTCGGGCAGTCGTCGCCCGCAAGAACATGCCGTACATAATGGTGCCGACGATAATGCTTCCGGAGTAGCACTACTGCTACAGCTGGCAGAGCAGCTGGCTTTGCAAAAAGAGTTACTTAAGCGAAATATTGTGGTTGTTGCATTTGATGCGGAAGAGCAAGGCATAGTTGGCTCAAAATACTTTGTTGCCAATGTACCTAAAGAGGCCGGTAAGCCGGTAACCATGTTAAACTTCGATATGGTTGGCAGGCTGAATGATAAGCAGGTACTTCAGATTAGTGGAGTTGGTACGTTTAATGGCGGTGAAGAGCTGGTGAGGTCTATAAGTAACCCAAACAAGCTGTCGCTTACCCTTTCAAAGGGAGGTTTTGGCCCATCAGACCATTCTGCATTTTACGCAAAGCAAATACCTGTGCTATACTTTACAACGGGTGTTCATACCGATTATCACACGCCCGATGATGATTCGGATAAAATTAATTGTAAGGGGATGGCTTATATTTGTAATTTTGCAGATAAGCTAGCTATGAAGCTAGCCACCCAGCCTACGGCTCCGGTATATCAGCATGCCGGCGATAGCGAAATGGATAATCGGCCGATGAAAGTATTTAAAGTAACACTCGGTATTATCCCTGATTTCATGTCGAGTGGTAGTGATGGGATGCGCGCTGATGTGGTATCGGAGGGTAAGCCTGCGTATAGAGCCGGTATGAAAAGTGGCGATGTTATTGTAGGGATTAATAAAAAAACGGTTCACAACATTCAGGATTATATGCTTCGACTGTCGGAGTTAAAAGCAGGAGATATTGCTGAAGTGGAAGTATTACGCGGTAAGGAGCGTATAGTGCTGTATGTGCAGCTATAACGAATTTGTTATTGAAATAGAATCTACCAATAAATTGAAAATAATGAGTAGCAAAGCAAAGACAGTAGGGCTATGGGTGCTGGCTGTAGTAATAACCCTTTTAGCAGTGGTATTTCAACGGATGACGGGGCCTACTAATCCAAAAAAAGTTGGCTTTGAATTGAGCGGTACAGAATATAAAACACGCTTACCGAGAAGTTTAGAAACCCCGGCTAAACCCAACGTTGCTCCTACAGAGGGGGGGTGTGAGTTAAGCGTAAAAATTGCCAAATTGCCGGCTGATGTTCAATTAACTTTTTATGTAAAGCGTTACCGCACAAATGACGAGTGGATTGCTATTCCGGCTGTGAGGGAGGGTGATAAGTTTAATGTAGCGCTACCTGTTCAACCTGTTGCCGGAAAGTTATGCTACTATATGTTGGTAGAGCAAGGTGGACAACAGCAGTACATTCAGAAAGATGAACCGATTGTTGTACGGTTTAAGGGTAACGTATCTCCGTATGTACTTATTCCTCATATATTGCTGATGTTTATAGCCATGCTGTTTTCTAACGTGGCCGGACTGTTTGCTTTGGCGAAACGAGACAGCTACCTCAAGTATGCAAAAACAGCATTGGTATGTTTAGGTTTGGGCGGATTGGTATTTGGCGGATTTGTTCAGCTGCAGGCCTTTGGTACGTATTGGGCCGGATGGCCGCTGGGTGGCGACCTTACCGATAATAAGACGTTGATTTCTTTCATCCTTTGGCTGGTTGCCGTTTTACTTGGTATAAAAAAGCGTCGTTATATATGGGCTGTTATTGCTGCCGTATTTGTACTGATGGTTTACTGCATTCCGCATAGTACGTTAGGTTCGGAGTATGACCATTCAAAGGGAGAGATAACAACAGGTACAACAGCTAATGAATAGTTCGAAGCATTTGCATTCAACCTAATTTGATAAAACTATTATAAAAATGAGAAAGAAGATTGTTGCAGGAAACTGGAAAATGAATACTACCGTTGAAGAGGGTAGGCAGCTGGTAAAAGCAATACTTGAAAA
This sequence comes from Bacteroidales bacterium, assembly GCA_031551125.1. Classification (GTDB taxonomy): domain Bacteria; phylum Bacteroidota; class Bacteroidia; order Bacteroidales; family UBA932; genus JAIRNF01. Next base: position 14,513 of record JAVBOB010000005.1, on the reverse strand, counting down.
TGCTTCTACTGTTAGCAAAGCAACGCTGATTGTTGCTCCTCCGTTTACCCACCTTGTATCTATTGGTGAGCAGCTGAAGGGTTCGAATGTTGCACTTTCAGCTCAAAACTGTGCGAGCGAGGAAGCGGGAGCATACACAGGAGAAGTGTCTGCAAAGATGGTAGCATCTGTCGGAGCCCGGTATGTTATTTTAGGACACTCTGAACGCCGTGAATACTACAGTGAAACAAACGAGATATTGATGAAAAAGGTAAAGCAGGCGTATGCTAACAAGCTCGTTCCTATTTTCTGTATAGGGGAGAGGTTGGAAGAACGTGAGGCTAACCGTCATTTTGATGTGGTAAAGACCCAGCTGGAAGAGGTAGTATTTAAGTTAAGCGAGAGTGATTTTGAACAGCTGGTGATTGCTTACGAACCTGTTTGGGCAATTGGTACGGGAAAGACCGCAACACCTGATCAGGCACAGGAAATGCATGCGTTTATTCGTAAAACGTTGAAAGAAAAATTTGGTGCTAAAGCCGATAGTACTTCTATTCTGTATGGAGGAAGCGCAAAGCCGTCTAACGCAAAAGAACTATTTGCTAATCCCGATGTTGATGGTGGTTTAATAGGTGGAGCATCGTTAGCTGCAGCTGATTTTATTGCTATAGCGCAATCATTCTAGCCATAAGCTATCATATTATAAGGAGAGTCGCTATATGCGGCTCTTTTTCTTTCCTACTCATAGTGTTACATCTACATATAACGGACGATGGTCAGAGGTTATACTATCAGCTATCACTTCCGTTTTTACAAGCTTTACTGTAACAGCAGGTTTTACCATAATATAGTCAATACAACGGTCAGGTTTGCTGGAGGGGAATGTAAGCTGCTTGCTGTCACTAAGCATAGTCCACGATTTGCTTAAAGCCATAATAAATTCGGAGTTCGGTTCAGCATTAAAATCTCCAACTAAGAAAACAGGTTTACTATATGGTTTGGTGTTTCGGTTAATCAAAGAAAGTGAGGCCATTCTGTCCTCTGCAGTGAGAGATAGATGGGTACAGCAAACAACGTAACGGCTGAATTCTGCAATTAGCAGAGAGCGCTGTTCTTCTCGGCCGGGTAGAGCAACCACTTTCGTTGTTAGCGGTTTTTCTTTTGATAGTATGCCTATGCCATACTTGCCACCATCATAGCTGATTGATGGGTTGAATGTTGCATACATATTGGTACGTTTTGCCAGCTCTTGTAAAACATATACACCCTTACTTCGATGTGTAACGCTGTCTATCTCCTGTATTGCCGCTACCTGTGGAGCAATACTATTGATTACTGTTGCAGTACGGTTGTAGTCTGTTACTCCATCCATCCCTTTTGAATTGCGGATGTTATATGATAAAATTCGTATCGCTTCATCGCTTTTGTGGCTTGCTTGGTGCACGGTTTGACAGCTGATAAGTATAGCCACTAATAAAAATCCAATCCACAATTTGTATGTTTTCATACGGTTATAATACTTTATGATGATATTGTACTATTATTTTACTTTTGTATCTTTGTCCAATAAGCTTTATGCCTAGCTAATGACTGCGCACTTTCCTGAATGGGATACGTCCTTGTTTACCTTTCTTAATGGTCTCCACGTGCAGTGGCTTGACCCTATAATGGTTATCTTTAGTAAAGTTCCCGTTTGGGCACCGCTTTACCTTATTGTTTGCTTTTTTATTGTTCGGAAGTACAAGATGCAAAGCCTCGTTTTGTTTGTTTTTCTGGCGCTGTGTATATTGTTGTGCGACCAGCTATCCACTGTTATTAAGCAATCATTTCAGCGTCCCCGACCTTGTATTGCCTTGTCCAACATTCATGTACTGGAGAACTGTACTAGAGGTTTCAGCTTCATATCTAACCATGCGGCTAATGTATTTGGCTTCGCCATGTTTACTACTTTTCTTTTTTCAAGTAGAGCTTATCGTATTAGTATTTTTGCTTGGGCAGCCGTAGTGTCATACAGTCGTATATATGTGGGTAAGCATTATCCGTTAGATATTATTGGAGGCGCTATATTCGGAATGTTGGTTGCTGTGGTTTGCTATTTGCTTTACCGGCTTTGTATTCACATCTATCAACGCAGACTGCCAAGTAGAAGCCAACCGTAGCGCTACTTTTCGCTTAACTCAATAATCCGGTTAAATTCTTCTGATTTTAATGGCATTACAGAGAGCCTTGCCTGTTGTATAAGCGCAATATGCTGTAGCAAAGTGTCTGCTTTTATTGTTTCCAATGTTACCGGATGTTTCAGCGTTTGGTATGGAGCAATGTCAACTACTACCCATGCAGCATCAGTGGTAGTTGGGTCTTGGTAAAATTCTTTCACTACTTTGGCAATACCTACCACCTCTTTTTCGTCCACGCTGTGGTAGAATAGTACAAGGTCGCCTTTTTTCATTGCTTTCAGGTTGTTGCGTGCCTGATAGTTGCGTACTCCATCCCAAAACGTTTTGCCATCTTTAAGCAGCATTTGCCAGCTATACTTTGAGGCTTCCGATTTTACCAGCCAATGGTTCATTATTTTGTAGTATAAAGATTTTGCAAACGGATTATTTTCTTGCAATCATGTATGAGCGGAACGCTAGCAGTGCAACCACAGGAATTAGAGCAATGTTGAGCTGTTGAGGCAGCACAGCCCACAGCGCTAACAGCATAATGCCGAGTAGTGTGTTTGCTAAAAAGTATAAACGTATCCATTGCGGACGGCGTTTTTTTAGCAGCCAAAAAGCTGTGATTGCATGTGTAGGAAGCGCCCATAAAAGGTTAAAGTTGTACTTGGTTACGTAATGTTCTGTTCCTACCCACATAAACACAAGAAATACCCCCAGCGCGCCGACTATAAAAAATAGTACAAAGTCAAAACCCCTCAGAGGAAACTTTAGTATGCTGCAAACCAATACGAGTATAAACAGTAAGCAGAGCACAGCCAATGGGCTGAAAATATTGATATGTAGATTTACTGTTTTTGCAGGTTGGAAAATGAGCATTTGCTTTGACACTAACGGTTGTCCGTTAAGCGTAGCGTGTTCAAATGCGCCATACAGGTAGTTGGGTAGAAACATGTATTCGCGAGGAGTCATTTCTCTATCAACCCGTTTACCCAGCAGTATGTCAATACCTAGCTTAGTCCAAGGCATTGAATTTAAGCAGCCATGCAGTAGGTTGCGAAAGCTGGGTTTGCCTTCCATATAGCTTTCGGAAAACTTTACTTGTCCGGGAAAAACTTTTTCCAGCACATCGCGAATGCGAGATGAACAGTTATCAAACAAAAATTCATACAGATAGTAGGCGTTTTCAGGTCGACTGTTGTTGACCAAGAACTCAAACAACGCTTGCCGTTGTTCTGCTGTTAGGTTTAGCTGTTGCTCCTTTACCCAGCGTTCATCCATCGTATATTCCATCATAAAGCTATCGAATGGATAGACAGATAGCTTATAGCGTAGCTTTCCTCTAACAAAATTGCTATAGAAGTTTGGGTCGCTAAAGTCGAACGTACCGTAGTTAAACGCCATATCAAACTGTTGAGCCGTATCACAAACCCTGAGCGCACTGTGGCCAAAGGTTGAGTATAGCTCATTTCCGGAGCCACAAGTTAGCAACGATATGCTTGCCGTTGGCGATAGCTGCTGAGCGGATGTGCTGTTGGTTAATGCCGATGCTAGGAGCGTTAGGCAGATAAAAAGCGATAGCTGACGAAACATATAGTAGGTGTTTAACGTTTACAGATGTGATGTTCAAAGATAGCGTATTTTTATATTAATCAGTTCAAGTTGCTAGTTACACCTTTTGCATTATTAAATCAAGGTCGTCATTGTGAGCGAAGCGACCCGAAGGGCAGCGAAGCTAACCAATCTCATCAAATTGAGCAGATTGGTTGGCTTCGCCTCCCTTCGGGTCGGCAAAAAGCGCCTCGCAATGACGTGCTTTTATTGTAACTAGCAACTTGGGTTAATCTATATTAGGGGTAGTCTTCCCTTGATTTGGGACTTATTTGACGGATGAAACGATTGTACTTTACTATACTTTTACTGTTATGCCGGCTGTGTTCTTTTGCACAGTCTGATTCGGTCTTGCTAGATACTACCTATATTTCATCTTATGCTAAGCAGTTGACGGCTAGGTTTTACTACTCTCAAAAGTATTCTTCTATAGCCATAGACGAAACAGGAGGCAAGCCGGCACTTAGGTATAGGCCTAACACTACTAATAATTTGGGTATTGGCGCAACATACCGATGGTTTACATTGAATTTGGCGTATGGCTTCGGCTTTCTGAACCCTAATGATAGCCGTGGGAAAACCAGCTACTTGGATTTGCAGTGCCATATATACGGGCGTATGTTGCTGATTGATCTTTGGGGGCAAAATTACAAAGGCTACTATCTTAGAGGATATGAAGATACGCCTTACTACATTCGTCCGGATATTACGTTATATGAATACGGGTTATTTGGGCAATATATTTTTAATGGGCAAAAATACTCTCACAAGGCTGCGTTTGTTCAGAATGAATGGCAAAAAAAATCGTCAGGCAGCTGGTTAGCCGGAGCTCAGGTATATTACAGCTTGCTGAAGGCTGATAGTTCACTTAATGTATATGAAATGCGGCAAAGCAAATCAAAAATATCAAATATTCAAATTGGTCCTACTGCCGGGTATGCTTATACGTTGGTGATGAAAAAACATTTTTTTGTTACTGCGTCTCTCTCTTTGGGTGCCGATATTGGTTACAATAGTATATCAGATGCTAATACACTTCGCTATAAATGGACGTTTTCTCCCACACTTTTTTCGCGCCTGTCATTAGGTTACAATTCTGATAAGTGGGCTATTAATGCGATGATAGTTAACGATGGGATACGGCTTGGAAGTTTTGAAGAGGTAAAGCTGGGATTAAATAGTGGGAACTATCGACTTACCTTAACTCACCGATTTGAGATTCATCCAAAAATCAGCGGTAAATTCTGGAAGAAAATATTTCCCGAGTAGGAAAATGGTACACAGTTAATACAGACTTACGGATGTTTATTGTTTCGTGACTATAAGTGTTGTTAATTAAAATCGTCATTGCGAGCGAAGCAATGACGATTTTTATGATTAGCGGTTGGAATTATTTACACGTTTGCGGGTGCTTGAGATTTTTCATGCTGGTTAAAAGCGCTCTTACAGTTCCTACTACTATTGGCGATTCTATTTTGAGCGGAACATGGTTACGGTCGTCGGTAACCCACATGGTAATCTCGTCTTTTCCGGTAAACACTTCACCTGCCACTACCTCTACCGCAAACTTCAAGCATCGGAAGTTGCCCTGGCCTTTCAGTTCAACGGTTTCTTTGGTTACGTAGCGAAACTTAATGTTGTAAATTTCCTCATCAATGGCAAAGGTTAGCGGAAACGACTGCCCTTCCTTTGCAAAGCTGAAGTCCATATTTCGCGCATAGTAAAGTAATGTGAGCACATCAAAAGTGCAGCTGTTGGTGAGCTTCAGTGTAGTGTCTGTCGGCGTATTTTTTTTACGCTGCGAAGTGCTTTTCAGCAGCATGTTGTCCCAATCAAAGTTGAGCGTATTCTTTTTTAGGTAACCGCCTTCATTGATATTGCGGTGAAAGTACACCGATTTATGGGTTTGCGCGTTAAAGCGGGCCATATAGGTATCTCGTACTTTAAAAAAGTTATCGTAAAATTTATAGGTTTTTGCTGTAGCATCAACAAAATAGTAAGGAGTATTGCCGTTTAGAATACGGTTTATTCTAAGTGTTGCTTCGCCTACATCTGTAGATACAAGTCCCCATGTATAGTTGGCAACGTAGGTTAGCTCTTCTCCATCCTGAAAAGCGTAATTTTCTTCACTGGGCACAGCACACCCTTGATTGTTTGTTTGTGCAAGGCTTTTCCCGCTTGCGGTAAATAGCGCAATAATGGAAAGGACGCAATATATACTTAGCTGGTGTTTTGCAAATTTTATGTGGCTTACCATATTGAATATGTTTTACTAGCTGATGGTACTATAATCTACTGTTGCTAATCGGCGTGTTTGCAGCTGTTTTTGCAAAAGTATATTCTTTTGTTCTTGTAGGTGCGGGTCGGCTGATAAAATGTCGTAAGCAACCTTGCGTACATATTCCAGCAGCTGTCCGTCTTTACCTAAATCGGCAATGTGCAAATTCAATGCCAAACCACTTTGCTGGGTTCCCTCCAAATCTCCCGGTCCTCTCAGCTGCATGTCTTTTTCGGCAATTTCAAACCCATCGTTAGTTGATACCATTAGCTCCAATCGCTTACGTGCATCATTTGATAGCTTATTGCCACTCATCAGTATGCAGTATGATTGGTCGGCTCCGCGCCCCACCCGTCCGCGCAGCTGGTGCAGCTGTGAAAGCCCGAAGCGTTCAGCACTTTCTATAATCATTACTGTTGCATTTGGTACGTTTACGCCTACCTCAATAACAGAGGTTGCTACCATTATGTTTGCTTTTCCGGAAGCAAACAGATTCATGGAGTATTCCTTGTCAACCGATTTCATTTGTCCATGCACTACACAGGTAACATATTCGGGGGGCGGAAAGGCTTGTGTTATTCCGGCATACCCGTCTTCAAGGTCTTTGTAGTCCATTTTTTCCGACTCCTTAATCAACGGAAAAACCTCATATATCTGTCGTCCTTGCTTTATTTGGTCACGCATAAAGCCAAATACTTTCAAGCGCTTGGAGTCGTAAAAATGCAATGTTTTCACGGGTTTACGTCCGGGGGGCAGCTGGTCGAGTATAGAAACGTCAAGGTCGCCGTAAAGCGTCATGGCTAAGGTTCGCGGTATAGGGGTTGCCGTCATTACCAGTACGTGCGGCGGATGTTCTCCTTTACTATGCAGCTTAGCGCGCTGTTCTACCCCAAAACGGTGTTGTTCGTCAATAATAGCTAGCCCCAGCTGCTTAAACTGTACGCTATCTTCTATCAGTGCATGTGTCCCAATAAGGAAAGAAAGCGTTCCTTCCATCAGCTCTGCAAATAAACGAGTGCGTTCAGCCTTTTTGGTTGAACCTGTAAGTAATCCTACTTTTATGTCCATCCCCTCAAGTAGCTTAGTGATGGTTTCATAGTGTTGTTGTGCAAGAATTTCGGTAGGAGCCATAATGCACGACTGGTATCCGTTATCAGCAGCAATAAGCATACTAAGCAAGGCTACCAATGTTTTTCCACTACCTACATCGCCTTGCAGCAACCTGTTCATTTGCTTTCCCGAGCCAATGTCTTTGCGTATTTCTTTCACTACTCGTTTTTGGGCATCGGTTAGCGTAAACGGTAGGTGGTGCTCGTAAAAACGGTTAAATAGCTCTCCTACTTTGGAAAAAACAAATCCGTTGTTTTTTTCCATTCGCACGGAACGTTGCTTTAGTAATCCCAGCTGTATGTAAAACAGCTCATCAAACTTTAGCCGTTGTTGTGCTTTTTGCAGCAGCTCCGAACTTTGTGGGAAGTGTATATTAAGCAACGCTTGCTTCAGGGGTAGTAGCTTATGAGCATCTATCAGGTATTGCGGAAGCGTTTCTTCTACTTTTGAGTTTGTCTGTTTGTATAGCTCCAGCTGTAAGCGACCAATGGCTTTAGTTCCTAGAAAGCCGTCTTTCAGCTTTTCTGTTGTACTATATACAGGTTGTATATTGGCAATCAGCAGCTCGTTATCTTCGTTAGGTGCATCAATTTCAGGGTGTACTAAGTTCAGCTTATTGTTGTATAGGCTGGGCTTACCGAAAACAACGTATTCAACGTTTGGTTTCAACTTCTCGGTTATCCACTTCAGACCTTTGAAGAAAACTAGCTCAACTGTCCCTGTGCCATCGCTAAAGTAGGCTACCAGGCGCTTGTTGCGTTGTATGCCTACGGTTTCCAATCTAATAATCTTACCTTTCAGCTGGATATACGGCAGGTCGGCGTTAATATCTTTTACCTTATATAGCTGCGTTCGGTCAATGTAGCGAAAGGGAAAATAGTAGAGCATATCGCCAAATGTGCGTATGCTCAACTCCTTTTCCAGCATTTCTGCCTTCTTTGGGCCTACTCCGGTAAGGTATTTTATATCGGTATCTAGAATACTCATGTTAGGTATAGCGGATTGGTGCGCTACAATTACATTTCAAAGATAAAACAATTTTACTTATCCCTTATGTCGGCTGGGCGATATGGTGCATGAACCTAATTGTGTAAAAACATATATCTTTGTGCCATATTAACTAAATAGTGGATATTATGAACTTTCTTTGGTACATTTTGATTGGTATTGTTGCCGGATATGCTGCCGGAAAACTAATGAGCGGCGGTGGATTTGGATTAATTGTTAACCTAATTGTGGGTATAGTAGGTGGTGTTTTAGGCGGCTGGTTATTCGGTCTTATGGGTATTAGTACCGATGGCGGAATTATAGGTAATTTGATCACAGCCTTTGTAGGAGCGGTTGCTCTGCTGTTTGTTGTATCGCTGGTTCGTAAGCGGTAGCTCTCTTTTATAGTAGCGTCATTGCGAGCGAAGCGTGGCAATCTCTCAATTAGAAAGATTGCCACGCTTCGCTCGCAATGACGCTTTTTTTGTATGTGCGCATTACCTATTTGTTCTGCAACCATGCAGCCAATAGCTCCACTACTTCCGAGTAACTTTTTATTCCGCTATCTACACGATTACTTTTAAGATAGCTATCATACACCTTTCTATGCATTTCAGAAAGACGAGGGCTAAGACCTTTTAGCCAATGCTGTCGTTCATGTTCGTAGTCCTTCCGAATCTTTTCGTCAATGGTTAAGTATATATCCTTATAGCTTTCAGGCACACTTTTTCTTAAATCGAAAAGTAGGTAGCTTACCAGCTCATAGTATCCGCTGTACCTTACTTGTGGATTGGACGATGATGTACATATCAGTACAGCACACAGGTTACATTCGGCTTCACTTGCAACCCCCAGCTGGTGCGCTTTTTCATGTGCAAGCGTAAAAGGGTAGGATGGAGGTAACAGGTAGCTGTTCACATGTACCTCGTTAAAGAAAGGGCCAAAGAACCCGCTTACTCCCATTTTTGTTTGAATGGGCTGGTATATGCTTTGCTTTGTTCTGCGTACTCCGCAAGGGTAGGGTAGCAGTAGTTGAGTGTGTTGCTGAGCATATCCGTTTTCAATAGCATGGCTTATATCCACTTCGTTGAATACGTCTGTGGATACGTAGTATTTGTTCAGCGAGTCAATGCTGCTTCGTGTCAGCTCTCCAATGTTAATGCTACCGGCATCAGGTTTGCTAAGGTTAAAACGCTGGTAGAAGTCAGGACGAAAGTAGCCGATACCCCATGAGAGGTAAAACCATAATGCAATCCATATAGCGCTCATAACAATGTGGTACAGCCATCGTTTAAATGTTGTTTTGCGAATGATGAGCCGTACTATACTTGTTAGCAAGGCTAGTACAGCGGCTATTGTTAATCCGTCAAATAAAGAGAATGGAAGTTTGGATGAAATGAATGATAGTATGGTAGCCAGTAAAGGATAAATGGTAGTCATATACCATTCGGATACTCCTTGACTCCAGCGGCATAGTAATACGAGCGCAATAAAAAATGCTGTTATTGCCAGAAAAATTGCGCGCTTACGGCTTACTTGCAGAATACCACTCTTGCCCATTGGTTGCGGCTTTTGTCTTCCAGTTTGCGTAAGCCGTTGCGTTGTGCTTCGGCCTCAATTACCGGAATGTCTTCCGTGAAAATACCGCTTACCACCAGCTTACCACCTTTTTTAAGCGTAGTGGTATAACGTTGTATATCTTGTAGCAGGATGTTACGATTAATGTTGGCTAAGATTAAATCGTAGCGTTGGGTGCTAAGTAAAGATGCATCGCCCAACATAGCATTTATCTGATTTCCTACCCCATTTACTTTAGCGTTTTCAATGGTGTTCTCATACGGCCATTCGTCAATATCAATAGCATCAACGGATGAAGCATTCTTAAGTGCAGCAATAATGGCAAGTATTCCCGTTCCGCACCCCATATCAAGAACGGTTAGTTCTTCAACGGGGCTATTAAGCAACCATTCAGCCATGAGGTAAGTAGTGTCATGGTGTCCTGTTCCGAAGCTCATTTTTGGTTCAATAACAATATCGAACTCCAGCTTCGGACAATCGTGATGAAATGGTGCTCGAATAACACAACGGTTGTCAACGATAATGGGGCTAAAGTTGGACTCCCATACGGCATTCCAGTTTTGAGTTTTCACGGCTGATTGTTCAACATCAATCTTTACCTGTTCTTTATATGTTGAAATCATATAGGCTACCTGTTGTTGCTTATATGCGTTGACAGGTGCATAGGCATAAAATCCGTTTTCGGTTTCAGTAAAGCTGTCGAAGCCCAGGTCGCCAAGTTCGGATATTAGGATTTCAGATAGCTCCTCGGTATATGGGTTAAGCGTTAATTTTAATTCTATGTAATCCATGTGTATATGTAGGTTTTGAGGTTCAAAGGTAGAAGAAATTATAGAATTTCATTTTAGAATCGCTAAGAAGTTGGGTAAATTTGTAAGTTGCGTCATTGCTGAGCGAAGCGAAGCAATGACGGCATGCAAATTCATGTTCTAATTTACTACCTTTGCACATAAAGCATATCATAGCATGGAACAATATTACACTTCGCCACAGCCTTTTATATTCAGAGTTAAACACGCATGGCTGGTTATAGGCTTGTACTTGGCTGTTACGCTGATAGTCACCTTTCCCGTTGGCCTATTGGAAGCTGCCATAGTACCCATATTCGGACAACTTGATTGGTTGAAAGACTGGATATTGCTTGTTACCACTGTTATCACATACGCTATTCTATTTTTTATTCTATACTACTTTTTCAAACAATTTTATAGTAGCCAACCCTTGCTGGAGCTCTCACGTGTTGATGGAATGACCTATTTGCTGTTGCTTTTTGTAATACTTTCTTTTGCAATTACCATAGAACCTATTGTAAGCTGGTTGGCAAAAATCCCTATGCCTAAATTTATAGAGGAGGCAATGGCGATAATGACAAAAGCCTCTATTCCGTTTTTTATAATGGCGGTTATTGTGGCTCCTTTATGCGAAGAGTTGTTGTTGCGCGGAACTATACTGCGCGGGTTGCTTACTTCTATAAACCCTTGGAAGGCTATTGTTTGGACAGCATTTTTATTTGCGCTCATTCACATGAATCCTGCGCAAGGGTTTACCGCTTTTACAATAGGGATACTGTTGGGATGGATTTACTGGAAAACCCGCTCGCTGTGGACATGTATATTTGTCCATTTTGTAAATAACGCATTTGCGTTTATCTGCATTGCTATTGCAGGGCCGGAAAAAGCGGCAATAGCTACATTTCAAAGCTTAACAGGTCTTTCACCCGTACTTGTTTACGGTACATCAGCTACTGTTCTGGCCTTATCCGGCTATTTATTATGGAGAAAATATAGGCGGGTTGGCTAAATGGCCGGCCGGTTATCATAATAAATAATCAAATCATCATAAGTATATCTCCAAGTAACCGAGTATTTTGCTATCTTTGCGCCCTTAAAATCAACAGATGCAAAATATTCGCAACATTGCCATTATTGCCCACGTTGACCACGGTAAAACAACGCTGGTTGACAAAATGATTCTTCAAGGAAAACTTTTCAGAGATACCGAAAAAGCCGGTGATTTAATTCTCGACAACAACGATTTGGAACGTGAAAGAGGAATCACCATTCTTGCAAAAAACGTATCGGTTCCATACAGAGGGCACAAGATTAATATTATTGATACGCCCGGTCACGTTGACTTTGGCGGCGAGGTAGAGCGTGTACTAAACATGGCTGACGGTGTGCTGTTGTTGGTCGATGCTTTTGAAGGAACCATGCCTCAAACCCGTTTTGTTCTTCAAAAAGCCTTAGCATTGGGACTAAAGCCCATTGTGGTAATTAATAAGGTGGACAAGCCAAACTGCCGTCCCGATGAGGTGAACGAGCAGGTATTCGACCTGATGTTTAACCTTAATGCAAGCGAATACCAGCTTGACTTTAAAACCATCTACGGAAGCGCCAAGCAGGGCTGGATGTCGGAAGATTGGCAAGTTCCTACAACCGATATAACTCCGCTACTTGATTGTATTTTATCAGAGATTCCTGCGCCAAAGGTTGTAGAGGGAACACCTCAAATGCTTATCACATCATTGGAATACTCTCCCTATGTGGGACGTATTGCCGTAGGACGTGTTTCTCGCGGAACGCTGAAATCCGGTCAGAACGTTTCATTGGTTAAACGTGATGGTACTCCCGAGAAGGCAAAAATTAAGGAGTTAATGGTGTTTGAGGGTTTAGAGAAGAAGAAGGTTGCAGAGGTTGAGTGCGGTGATATATGTGCGCTGGTAGGTATTGACGGGTTTGAAATTGGCGATACGGTTGCTGATTACGAAAACCCTGAACAGCTTCCGCCTATTGCAGTTGACGAGCCAACAATGAGTATGCTCTTCACCATTAACGACTCCCCTTTCTTTGGAAAGGACGGAAAGTTTGTTACCTCTCGTCACGTAAAAGACCGCTTGTATAAAGAGTTGGAGAAGAATCTCGCTCTTCGTGTGAAGGACGGAGTAACGGCAGATTCGTTTGTAGTTTATGGTCGGGGTGTACTTCACCTTAGCGTGCTGATTGAAACCATGCGTCGTGAAGGCTACGAGTTGCAGGTTGGCCAGCCGAAGGTAGTTGATAAGAACATAAACGGTGTTCGTTGCGAGCCGGTTGAGCATCTTACTATAGATTTGCCCGAAGAATTTGCAGGAAAGGCTATTGAAATGGTTACTCGTCGTAAGGGAGTGCTGCTGCACATAGACCATCGCGATGAACGTAGCCACTTAGACTTTGACATTCCTGCGCGCGGTATCATAGGGCTTCGTAGTAACTTACTTACCGCTACACAGGGTGAGGCCATTGTTTCGCACAGGTTTAAAGGCTATGAGCCGTTTAAAGGCGAAATAGAAAAACGCAACAACGGTTCGTTGGTCGCAATGGATACAGGTACAGCCATTGCTTATTCTATGGATAAGCTACAGGATAGAGGTCGGTTCTTTATTGCTCCGGGTGAGGAAGTTTATGCCGGGCAAGTAATAGGGGAGCATACCCGTTCTGAGGATTTGGTAATAAACATTTGCAAAACAAAGAAGTTAACCAATATTCGGGCATCAGGTTCTGACGATAAAGCGAGCCTTCCGCCTCCTGTTTTGTTTAGCCTCGAAGAAGCGCTAGAGTATATTCAGGAAGATGAATATGTAGAGGTAACTCCCAACGCTATGCGTATGCGTAAAATTATACTTGACGAAAACGAGCGCAAGCGTAGAGCAAGGAACTAGGATGATGAAATAATAGCGTTGTTGCGAGCGGAGCGAAGCAATCTGTTGAATGAAGGATTGCTTTATTTTCAATGACGTGGTAAGAAAACGATAAGTTGGATATTTTAACCCATATATGTTCAGGAACGGCAGCTGCTACAGTGGTTGCTGCTTTTGCAACCGGCCGACCGATGAAACGTTTAGGCGTGGTTATGGCAGGTGCGTTAGGCGGTGCTTTTCCTGATATTGATGCTGTGAGCATGTGGTCACGCTTTGATTCAACTATTGGCCGCCTGTTTGGGTTATCTCATAGTGGGCGGGTGATTTACGGCGAAAAATTTTGGTACTCTCATCACGCCTTTTTTCATTCTATTGTTGCAGCCCTTCTATTTGCTGTGTTGTTGGGCTTGGTAGGTTACGGCATATATCGGCTAATAAATAGAAAATCACCGCATACTCTTGTTTCATATTTTAAGGTTAATATTTTTGTAGCTATTGCTTTTGTTGCAGGTTGTGTGGCGCATTTATTGGGTGATATGCCAACCCCTGCATCGGTATGGGGCGGGGTTAATATGTTTTGGCCGTCAAGCGAATATATAGGTGGGAGCGGTAAAATATGGTGGTGGAATAACTACGATATTTTCCTGTTGGTATTTTTGTGTACAACGGTTAACGGGTTATTGCTGTTTATATTGAAAAAGCGAACTAAGCGAATAGTAGGGACAATGGTTGCCATGTTTACATTTTTATTGGTTACCGTGCAGGTAAATACCAGGCAATACAGCTATGCATATAGCGGGAATACTCCCCACTATCAGGATTTGGAAAAGCACTCGAAAGAAGAGCAAGAGCGCATATTGGGCAAACGCTTATACCGTAGCATGGAGTGGTTAGACAGCTATTTACCAATACATTTCTAACCTATACAGCATTGCGAGCAAATCGAAGCAAAATGTTAAATAAAAAGATTGCTACGCTTTGGTCGCAATGCCGGTGTGATGAATATACTCACTATAGTTCTTTATGGATTTAGGTATTATGGTAGTATTTTAATCGCTTTTTGATTAGCAGTTTACGGAATTCTTCATTTACTTCCGGCTCACGATGTTCAATATACAGGCGTTGGCTTTGGTGT
>JAVBOB010000019.1:0-8566 GCA_031551125.1 Bacteroidales bacterium | reverse complement strand
GTATTGCGATAATAGCACACAGATGGTGCAGAAAAACGCAGATGAACACAGTATAAATCTAATATCTCAATACACAAATCGCATATCATAATAAGTAACACGGAGAGCACAAAGAATACACAGAGAAACACAGATAAAAACAGTGTTAATCTTCAGCGTGCTATTATCTCAATACGTATATCTCTGTACAAAATACGGAGTGTGCCTTGGAAAAGTCGTGCGTCGTGCTACTTGATACGTGCTATAAGCGCTAAACAAACATCAGCAGCAGAATAATTACGCCTACTATAATGCGGTAGTAGCCGAAAGCCTTAAAGCCATGCTTGCTGAGGTAGCCGATAAAGAATTTAATGGCCATAAGCGCAACAATAAAGGCAACAAGGTTTCCGACAAGGAGTATGGATATATTTTCTTTTAGTATTTCGAACTGTACGGGGTCTTTTACCAGCTTATAGATTTGTAAAACGGTTGCTCCAAACATGGTAGGAACGGCAAGGAAAAAAGAAAACTCGGCAGCATTTTTTCGAGTCATGCGTTGAGTCATACCCCCTACAATAGAAGCCATAGAGCGAGATACGCCCGGTATCATGGCAATGCATTGGAATATACCAACGATAAACGATTTTTTGTAAGTAACGGTTTGGTCGCTGTCTGTTCGGCTAAACCAGCGGTCAACAAAGAGCATTACTATACCACCCAGCAGTAGGGTGATGCCCACTACCCAAACTTTATCAAGCAGCAGCTCAATCTTGTCGCTAAATAGCAATCCCAGTACAACGGCGGGTATTACACCCACAGCCAGCTTAAGGTAAAAGTTGAACGATTGGAAAAAACGCCTCCAGTACAACACAACAACCGACAGAATAGCGCCCAGCTGAATAATTACGGTAAATGCTTTTACAAACTCGGTGCTGGTAATGCCCAGCAGCTCTTCGGTTATAATCATGTGCCCGGTTGACGAGATGGGCAGAAATTCGGTAAGTCCCTCTACAATGGCAACAATAATTGCTTCAAACCAGCTCATCTGCTACTCTTCCTTCTTATTCTTGGGTTTTCTCATAATAGCGTAAATTTCAAACGCAAAGCCAAACAGTACAACAATGGGGGCTAACGTTATACGGCGAAAGCTGAACATACCCTCGTTAAACACGTTCGGGTCGTTGCTCTTACCGCCTGCCATAAGTATAAAGCCCAGTACAATAATGGCAAAGCCAATAAGGATTAGCTTGTAGTTCTCACGTGGTATAGCAAAACCTTCGCTCTTACCATCGGCTTGTTTTTTACCCTCAAGTTGTTTTTTATTTTTGTCAGTTACCTTGGTAGCCATGTATGTTGTTGTTTAGTTGTTATTCCTTTGTCGCACCTTACTACTAACGTTTCTGCCTTAGTAGCTATGTATGTTGTTACCGGTTATTTCTTGTTATTTCTTGTTATTAGTAGCTATTCTTTTTCACCTTAAACCATTCACGTTATTTATTGTAGGGTTATTCTTTGTTCGTTTCACGATTAACGATTCACCTTTCACGATTCATGTTATTGGTTATTAGTAGCTATTCTTTTTTCACCTTTAACCAGTCACTATTCACGTTATTGTTATTAGGTTATTTCTTGTCTATCTTACGATTGCCGTTTCACCTTTCACCTTTAACCATTCACCACTTGCCCTTCACGCTAGTAGTACAAATCATCAGAGCCCAGCTGCACGTATCGTCTAACCGATAGGTAGGTTGCCACCATGGTAATAAGCATGCCTAATGCAAGTATGGCAACAAATACCAGCAACAGCGTGTTGGCATCAACAAAGCTCAGAATATCGCCGAACTCGGCATACAGCAGGTATATCAGCCCACATAGCATCATAACGGCCAATGCTCCGGCTATAAAGCCCTGTAGCAAGCTGCGGCTGATGAAGGGGCGGGTAATAAACCCTTTGGTTGCTCCAATCAGCTTCATGGTGTTAATGAGGAAACGCTTGGAGTAAACCGACAACCGAATAGTATTGCTGATAAGCACAACGGATACGAACAGCAGCAAGCCGGAGAACAGCAGCATAATAAAGCCTATTTGCCGGATGTTATAGTTCACCAAGTCGAGTAGGTTTTTCTCGTAGTTTACCTCTTTCACCAGTGGGTCTTTCTCAAGCCGTGCCTGAATGGCTGTAATGCTATCGGAGTTGGCGTAATCCGGCTGCACCTTCACTTCAATCAGCTCCGGCAGCGGGTTGTAGGATAAGATGGAGAGAAAATCTTTTCCGTAGTCCTTCTCCATTTCCTTTGCTGCCTCTTCTTTTGAAATGAAGCGTGTTTCGCGAATGAAGGCTGATGCGTCAAGCTGTTTGCGGAACTTTGCTGTTTCGGCCTCTTTGGCGTTATTCTTTAAGTATATGCTTAAGCCTACGTTTTCCTTATAAAAATCGGAAATGCGTTTGGCGTTAAGCAGAAATAAGCCCGTTACCCCTAACAGAAAAAGTACCAGCGATGTGCTGATGACCGATGAGAGGTAGGAGCTGCGAAGCTGTTTTAGCGTTAGCCGTTGATCTCGTTTTGCCATAACCGTGCAAATATAGCATAAGTTGGTGAATAGTTAATGGTGAATGGTGAAAAGTTAATGATGGAACGGAAAAACGTGAAGGGTGAATGGTGAAATGAAAGAACGTGAAAGGTTAAAGGTTAAAGGTGAAACGTGAATGGTTAGAGGTTAAACGAACAAAGAATAACCCAATAACAAATAACGTGAATGGTTAGAGGTTAAAAGTTAAACGTGAAAGGTTAGAGGTTAAACGAACAAAGAATAGCTACTAATAACCAAATAACGAGAAATAACAATTAATAACCGGTAACAATATACATAGCTAACGGGGTAAATGGCTGCATTACTTATATCTCACATTGCGATACGCATGTCTAATAGCTGTTATCTAGCATTAACCAGCATTATTTAACGTAGCTTTGCGCGTAAGGTTGTCAAATCGACAAAATATCGTATATTTGCAGTTGCTTTACATTAAGTTAAGTGTTTCTCAATGCAAAATGCCAGAGTACTTTTCATTTCATCAGAGGTAATGCCTTACCTTCCGGAGAGTGAAATTTCAAACATCAGCAGGTATCTTCCACAAGGTATGCAAGACCTGGGTAGAGAGGTGCGTATCTTTATGCCTCGGTACGGTTGTATTAATGAACGTCGTAACCAGCTGCACGAAGTTATTCGCCTTTCCGGAATGAACCTGATTATCAACGATACCGACCATCCGCTTATCATTAAAGTGGCCTCTATTACTTCAGCACGTATGCAGGTTTACTTTATTGATAACGAAGATTACTTCCAGCGTAAGCAAATAGCTCGTGGTGAGGACGGTAAATTTTTCGATGATAACGACGAGCGGGCAGTGTTCTTTGCTCGGGGTGTTCTCGAAACAGTTAAGAAGCTTCGTTGGTCGCCGGACATTATCCACTGTCATGGCTGGTTCTCCTACATGGCTCCTCTATTTTTAAAAAAGGCTTATCAAGACGATCCGCTGTTTGCCTCAACAAAGGTGGTGGTATCGCTGTATGATGATAATTTCTCAGAGAATTTAGACCCGAACATGAAGAAGAAAGTTCTGATGGAGGGTATTAAAGCAAAAGATGTGGAAACGCTGGGAACACCCGACTATGCGGGCTTGGCAAAGTTGGCCATAAGCTACTCCGATGGAGTAATACTTGGCTCTACAACGGTAAATGAAACCGCGCTAAAGCACGCCAAGTCGTTAAAAAAACCTATACTAAAATACCAAGAACCCGAACAATACTTGCAGGAGTACGCTAAATTCTACAATAAAATTTTAGCCAATGACTAAGCTATTCAATTCCCTAAAGCTAGCGGTTTCGGTATTTGCAGCCTCAGCTTTCCTTTTTTCTTGTACGGATGTTGACAAAACACTTGGAGTTAACTTTATTCCCTCTGATGAGATTCGCAGCATCAAGATAGATACGATTTACCCCGATGCTTATACCATCAGCCTAGATTCTCTTTCTACGGTTAACAGCGGACTTATTCTGTTGGGAACGGATTATGATGATATTTTTGGTTCAACCGTTGCCGGAAGCGCTTTTCAGATGCTCCCGGTGTATGATACGGTAAAGTTTGGAAACAGCCCTTCGTTAACCTCGTTAGTGCTTACCATGCCGGTTAGCACGATGACGGGCGATGAAGCTGTGGCGCAAACCATAACCGTTTATGAGCTGAGCGAACGGCTTTATATCGACTCAAGCTACTATCCGGTTACTCCTGTAATGACTATGGTTAACGCTACTCCGGTTGGCTCTGTTACCTACAATGGTAATGGCGAAGATATAAAGATTACGCTGGATCCAAGCTTAGGCAACAGGCTGCTAAACGCTACTGATGAAATTATGACACGGGCTGATACCGTGACCAAATCGCCCTTCTATGATTTCTTCAAAGGTCTATACGTTGTAGCCCAGCCTGTAGGCGGTAGCCACCGTATGAACTACGTTAATGCGGGTGCTACACAGCTAACGCTTACGTATAGTAATAGTAAAGCTACTGATACTACCTGTGTTTACATGACGGATATGGTAATGGCATCGGGAGCGTATGCCTCAGTTCAGTTCAATACCATACAGCATGACTACACACAGGCTAATCCGGCATTGAGAATAAACCATATGAATGACACTACAGCCTCTGCTGTACTTGATAGCGTTGTGTACCTGCAAGGCTTATATGGTGCAGCACCATATATAAAGCTGAAGCAAAAAATGATAACGGACTGGATAGCGAAGAAAGGCCTCGACCCCAAACAAGTGGCTGTTTCTCGTGCTGAATTAGTGTTGGAGCTGGAAGATTTTAGTGGACAGGATATAACAAAGTATCCTGCCTCTCTTGCACCGCCTACTTCATGGTATCCTTACTGGGTAGGTAGCTCGTTCTTCAACTGGTTACCCAGCTTCTCCGGAATATCATACTATGATGGAACGTTGAACCGCTCACTTAAAAAGTACAGCTTCAACTTAACTTATGAGGTGAACAGAATGCTGCAGAGTAACACAGAATGGAAGTTTTGGTTATCGAGCTACGCTAAAACCACGAGCTATACTACCACCATGTATAACATAAGCCAGTACGTTGCTTACCGCGGGGTAATGAGAGGAGCTAAGCACTCAAAACCGTTAAAGCTAATCGTTACCTATACGGAACCAAAGTAGTAGGCGGCTTAATTGCTTGGGGTGTAACGGCGCAATTGTTATACTTAAGCTTATATAACCTAAACATGCCCCTTTCTCTGAGGGGCTGTTTGCTTAAATTACACAGGAACCACAAAATCGTAAAATGGAGACAAAGGTAGTTTTAGGTACAATAAAATCATACTTTCTTTTAACGTTAGGAACGCTTGTATATGTAACAGCATGGACGGTTTTTCTTATTCCTAACGAAATTGTCGGCGGTGGGGTGAGCGGTATTGGTACGTTGATATACTTTGCCACCGGTAAGGGTTTCCCTGTAGGCTATACATTCTTCATCATCAATGGCATATTACTGCTTATGGCGATGAAAAGTTTAGGGCGAGATTTTGGAATAAAAACAGTATTTTCCATAGTTATTGCTACTATTGGGTTCCAAGTATTGCCACAGCTGTTTAACTACATCGATCCGAATATGATTCCTTCTTTGGGAGAAAATGGCCCGCTAACAATGGCTATATTTGGCGGTATGGTGGCCGGAGCAGGTATCAGCATCAACTTTTCGCAAGGAGGAAGTACCGGAGGAACGGATATTGTAGCGCTAATGGTTACCAAGCGCTTTAACCAAAGCCCCGGACGGGTTATTGCCTACATCGACTTATTCATTATTGGCAGCTCGTTTTTCATTTTCAATGATATCGTGAAGGTTATATACGGATACGTGCAGCTGGGAGTAATGAGCGTTACGCTTGACTGGTTGTTATCCGGCTCTAAGCAATCAGTACAAATTTTTATTTTCTCCAAACAGTACGAAGAAATCGCCAATCGTATTACAGGCGAGATGAACAGAGGGGTATCGGTACTCAACGCAACCGGATGGTTTACCAAGGAAGAAAATAAGGTGCTTATGGTAATTGCGCGTAAGTATGAGTCAAACGGCATTTACCGTATCATTAAGAGCGTTGATAAAAATGCTTTTATATCCGTAGGCTCGGTAATGGGAGTGTATGGAAAGGGTTTTGACCCGATGAAGGTAAAATCAAAAGGATGAAGCGAACAAAAATAGCAATAACCGTAGTGCTAGCCTTGTTGCTAGCCGCACTGTTATGCTATTTTTTATTTCTTCGTAAGCCATTGAACGTTGTTGAGCAGCCTGATGCTGTAGCTCCACCACCGGCTACTCCGGTATGTATTTACGGTATTCCTATTGATTCGTTTGACATTACAAGCGGCGTTATTCGACAAAACCAAGTATTGTCAGAAGTGCTTGTGTCTTTAGGCGCCACATCGGCAAATAGGGATAGCGTTTCCACCATGTTACGCAGTACGTTTGACGCTCGAACCGTTCGTGCCGGCTTTCCTTACAAAGCGTTTCACTCTCTCGATTCTACCCGTAAGCTATGCTACTTTGTGTACGAGCAGTCGCCTACCAGCTATGTTGTATTCGACTTTAAGAATGACTTTAAGGTTTCACGTGGTAGTAAGGAGCTCTCCCTTCGTCAACGCCAAGATAGCGCTACCATAAGCACATCGGTATGGAATGCGGCAGCAGACAACGGCATAAACCGCATGCTGGCGCTCGATTTATCGGATATTTACGCATGGTCTATTGACTTCTTCGGACTGAAAAAAGGTGATAGCTTTCGGGTTATTTACGACGAGCGCTATGTTGATGATAGCGTAATGGTTGGACTGGGGCGGATACATGCGGCAAAGTTTAATCACGCAGGTAAAACATTTTACGCCTTCTACTTTGAGCAGGATAGCGTAGGTAGCTATTGGGACGAGCAGGGTAACAGCCTGAAAAAAGCATTCTTAAAAGCACCGCTCAAATTTTCTCGTATTTCTTCCCACTTCTCGTATGCACGAAATCATCCTGTGTTACGCATTGTACGTCCTCATACGGGTGTTGATTACGCTGCGCCCAGCGGCACTCCCGTAATGTCAATAGGAGATGGAACGGTTATTGAAAAATCCTATAATGGAGGGGGAGGAAACACTATAAAAATTCGACATAATAGCGTATATACTACGGCATATCTGCACCTTTCACGCTATGCTGACGGTATTGCCGAAGGCTCACGCGTAAGCCAAGGCCAGCTGATAGGCTATGTAGGCAGTACGGGTTTATCAACCGGGCCTCATCTTGATTTCCGTGTATGGAAAAATGGTTCGCCTGTAAATCCGCTAACCATCGAATCTCCTCCCGTAGAACCCGTTCGTGAAGAAAATCGTCCGGCTTTTGACTCAATAGTGCAAAAATGGGTTTCCCGCTTATCTTCTTAGCTATTTTATGATGTTTTATTTCTGATATTTGCACGGTAAAACAGCATTGAAGTATGTTAACTTCATAGGCTAAAGCCGCCTTAGTATGGTTTATCCATCATTATTATCTTTATTGATAGTATATTATGAGTAGAGTGGTTATGGTTATAGAATGGTTTGTGCATGGTGTAGACCCCAATGTGCTGGCTTGCTTTTCACAAACAAGAGTTTAAAAACGATTGTTTTAATGAACGTTTAGTGGTCTGAAAACTAATTTATTCCAAACTACAAATTATGCCGCTACGTAATCCCATTATTATTGCGATATTTTTCTGTGGATTACTACAGGTTATATGGCCTGTTAGCTTATTTGCCCAGTTTACGCCTCCTACCTCTATCACTGATGTTGTATTTGTAAAGCCCACTGCTATAGGAACAGGGGTTAGAAATATGAATGTAGCAAGCGGAATGGCAAAAGATGCGTTCAGCAATGTGGTGGGTAACCTAACAGTGCTAGCTGATAATGGGGGATCGACACCTACACTGGCCATACAGGAAGGGAGCTACGCAAACAATAAAGTTTCCGCAGAATTGGTGAACGCTTGGGCACTGGCTACGGTGAACGTTGACCAGCGTGATAGCCTTCGTCTTGTGGGTTGTGGAATAGATGCCGGCGCGGTGGAGCTGCAAGCGAATGATGCAGCCGGCTATCAACTTCGGAATGTAGCTGTTTGTGTCGGAACTCGGCTTAGCGTTGACACGCTGGTGGTGGCGACCGAGAATGTCAGGGATACGCTGTTTTTTGCTGATGCGGCTTATTCGCAACCGCTTGCGTTACCGCTTGTGGTTACCAATAGCACACGAATATATGTAAAGTTCATATCTGCTTTTAACTGTGAGCTGCTAGATTTTATTGATGTTACTGCTTATGAGAGACCTGTACCCACAGTTAACGGTAGTGTCGGCGTGTGTGCGGCTACGAGCGAAACCTACAGCACCGAAGCGGACATGAGCGGCTACAGCTGGACGGTAAGCGGCGGCACCATCGCCGCCGGCGATAACACCAGCAGCATCACGGTAGCGTGGGGAGCAGCGGGCATCGGCAGCGTAGCGGTAAG
>JAVBOB010000017.1:0-49230 GCA_031551125.1 Bacteroidales bacterium | reverse complement strand
CAATGGCAACTTTAGCACCGCCATTTATGTAGAAATTATTTTTGTGCAAGTACTCCTCGTACTTCTCCACGCTATCAAACCAAACATTTTCATCTAAGTGGTAAAGTACGTTTGATACGGTTTCGGCAACAGGTTCCGGTGACGTAACAAAGAATGATTTCTTATCTATCTCCTTACGAATATACTGTGCAAGACTTTGGTAGTTTCTCTTATTTCCGTTGTTAAGATAATTCTGTACATTTTTGAGCTGTAAGCTATCTAAGCTGCATATCTTATTTTCAGGGTTGGTGGCCGCATGGATATACACAGGAATTCCTTTGTCTGCCGCCTGTTGTATCTGTGCCCGTTGTTCGGCGGTAATACGCATACCCATGCCAAATCCAAGCACAAAATCATACTTCTTCAATTTATCTAAATCGTCAGACGATACTTCTTCGTACTTGACAAACTTGTCGGTATTGGCTTTTACCAATGCCGCAGCCTGAAACGGCTGAAAATCAACAAGGGCAACTCTGGTTGGCGCAGCCAGCTTACACCACAATATACAACATGTGGATAAAACAATGATAGCAACAGCCGCTACTACAAATATTTTTTTTCTTCTCATATACTACTTATCATAAATCAAGGTTGACGGGTAAACATTCTTTACCCGTCAACCTATTTAGTCATTACTAATCAGCGTTTAAACTTTTTACTCCATGTATATTTGTGCCATATTAAATTTAACATGCCCAAGTGCCGCACTTTCATTTACGTATTGTGTAAATTCTACCTTGTAGTAATTGTTACCATCGGCAGTACGGAAGATATAAACCGGCTTTTTCAAGTAAACAGGGGGCATAATTGTAGAACCATCATCATTTTTTTTCATCTCCACCACTTGAGCCTTTGATTGCGAAGTGGTAACATCTCCTCCCATACCGGCATACGTAACAACAGCATCTAACACAAATGCAGCGCTAGAAGGAACATTCGCGATAGAACCGAAACCTGTATTAGCATCAAAAGTATATACACCACCTTGAGCATTAACGCTGGTAGATGTTCCACCATTTGTACGGATGTACAACCTTCTAATTGCAATATCCCAATCTTTACGGGCTGCCCATAAAGCATCATTTGTTTCATTTCCTTCGGCTGAACCCACTACCTCATTTTTCGCAAATGAATAATATTGCCAGATTGTGCTTGAGTTAGCGTTGATGTAGCCCTCTGTTGTTTCGCCGGGAGGCGTGGGATCATCATTGTTTGAACAAGAAGAGAATGAGAAGGCAAACAAAGCTGCCGCTAGAAATAAGAATGTTTTTTTCATTGTGTTTTATTTTTATGATTTACTACTTATTAATTTGTGATTTGAAGTTATACCGAATGCCAACTAAGTATTGTCGTCCGGGATTTATAAAAGATGTTTCCTGAAAATCGAAAAGATTATCCACCTTAAAAGTAAACTCAAATACCTGTCGCTTAATATTGAAAGGTTTTACCAGAATTACTTTCCAAATGGAGTAAGATTTAGATTCCGTCATTACCGCCTGCTGAGTACCATCGGGGTTAGAAACCATTTCTTGGTAAAGCTTCGGAGAGTTCATCCTTCCGGCCAGCTGTAGAGAGAAGGGGCTTTTCAGTATGCTTCCGTTCCATGTAACCGAAGCGGTTCCGCTATGCTTTACGTTGCTACTGAGCTGTAATCCCGTTGAATTGTCGGTTGCGTCGCAATAGCTGTAGTTGCCCTTTAAAACAATCTCTTTAAACAACGTATAAGCCGCGCTTACATCAACACCTTTAAGCGTTGCGCTGTTTACGTTTTTATAGTATTTTTCATCACCGCCTTGCTGGTTAATCACATCGTACTGAGTAATTTTATTATCTATCTCATTGTGATATCCCGAAACCGAAATGTTAAAGTTGCCAATTGTATATTCTGCCGAAAGCGAAGCGTACAAACCCTTTTCCGGTTGCAAATCGGGGTTGCCATACACCCAAAACATCCCCTGATGGTTGAAATCATAGTACAACTCCTTAATACTTGGCGCACGAAAAGCCGTCCCGATACCACCTCTGAATTTAAAACCGGCAATGCTATACATAAGCGATAGCTTAGGCGTAAGCGCATCTCCAAACTGAGAATTATAGGTGTAACGGGCTCCACCAATGATGTCGAAATTTTTCAACAGCTTATAATCTGCTTGAGCAAATACGTTCATATCGTCAAGGCTCTTAGTGGTTGGATCGCTGCCAAGCGTAGTTGTAGAATAATTTTCTTCGTGGTTATACTCCAACCCGCCAACTAGCTCCCACTTATCTGAAGGTATAAACGTGTTAACGGCACGGCTTGAAAGGTATGTAGCGGTGTTTTTCAAAACATGCTCTTTATCTTTCTTTTCCAAAATATCGTAATCAAAGTACTTGTCGAAGTTGGCGCTAATACGTAGCGTGTTTTTGTTATTCGGCGTTGTAAAGCCTCCGTTTGCACCTACGGTCATATTTTCTGTCAGCGGGTGCTTAACGTTCATGCTGTTTTCAGGGTTGAACGTTTCATGGCGGAAGTATCGTCCAATAACGTTGACATCCGATTTATCGGTAAACTTATATCCCAACTTCAGGTTACCTCCCCAATCCTCGTAGCGTGCGGCGTAGGGACCCGTTCCGTCACCCCCAAATCCATCGGAAGAGCTGCGAGAAGCGTCGGCGCGAACAGAAAATTTCTGCAATGCAGAACCCACATCAACTTTTGTCCTCCACGTATTGTAGCTTTCCCATGTTTGATTGGCTCCAAGCTCAATACTGTGAACCGGCTCTTTAGTAATAATATTAATCACCGCGCCAACGGCGTTTGAACCATACAAGGCTGACGACGCGCCTTCTACTATCTCAATACGTTTGATGTTATTGACATCTATCTGATCTAGGTTTACGTTTCCGCCTGCGCCTTCCGACACCAAGCGTTCACCATCAACCAAAAATAGAATATAACGACTATTCAATCCCTTGATACGCATATTGTTTCCCATGGCATTGGGCGAAACCACAATTCCCGGAATATTATCCTGTAAGCTCTCCAGCGTAGAAACCGAACCGGCTTTCCGAACTTCTTTTTCACGAATAAGCGTAGTAAGTACAGGACTTTCAGAAAGTCTCTTCTCCGTGCGGGTTCCGGTAACTACCACCTCTCCCAACTCCTGCGCCTTTTCTACAATAGATAGATTAGAAAAGTTGTTAATAGCATCCGGCTTAATGGTTACAGGAAACTCCTTCTCATGTGCTATAATGGAATACACAAGCATAGTGTACGTTCCGACAGGCGCTTCAAACTTGAAATCACCATTAGCATCGGTTAGCGTTCCGTAGCGGGTATTTTTCAGGCTTACGTTTATGTACTCGGCCGGTTTTCCATCGGCTGTTACCACATTTCCGGTAACAACCGCTTTCTGCTCTTGTGCAAGCAATACAGTGCATTGCGCTAGCAGTAATACAAAACTCAGAAATATATTTTTGAACATTTACTTTGTAGTATGAATTTGACGGTGCAAAATTCCTGTTTTTGCATAATGTACACAATCCCATAAATCCGGTAATTTTCCGTAGATATTTAAAGTTGTAATCCCAACATTTCGGGATAGCCTCACCCAAACTACTTGCAATTCATCTCCCTAAGGGGAGTTCCTTCCTACCACATAGGCACAGTACATACATAGAAAAGAGAACTATGCAATCTATGTACTTACGTTTTGGAAAGCCCCTTTCAGAGATTTAGGGTAGCTGTTTTACCGCAAAGAGCGCAAGGGTAAATTCACAAGGGTTACAAAGAAAAGAAGCGTATAGGAGCAATTTCTTTATTGCGGTTACTGATTCTATGTGGCTCTATCTACCTACTGTGCCTATGTGGTATAAAAGAAAAGCCCCCTTTAGGGGCTTGGGGGTAAGTAAAATGAACTACCTGCAAAACAGACAGCTCATTTATATAACCCAAGTTGCCGGTTACAGTAAAAGCACGTCATTGGCTTCGCCGAACTCGTAAACTCGGTTGCGAGGCACTTTTTGCCGACCTTGATTTAATAACGCAAAACGCATAACTAGCAACTTGGGCTATATACAAGAAAACAATTGCGATTTAACGCAAATCATTTTGCGAAATAATATTGTTGAACATTGCATAGATGGTAAGACCCGATACGGTTTTAATACCAATTTTACGCGTGATGTTCTTGCGGTGAGAAACAACAGTATGAACAGAGAGATGATACTTATCAGCTATTTCCTTGTTAGTCAAACCTTTTGCCACCGCTGCAAGAATTTCTTTCTCGCGCTCAGATAAGTCGGTGTTTTCATCGCTACTTCCGCTCTTCTTACTATGGCTTGACTTTACCACCTCATGCAGCTTTGCAACCATAGCCGAACTATCGTCATAAATATCCAACGTACCGTCAAATCCGCTAATACTTTCAGGATTAACATATTTGTATAGTATGGCGATAAATATCGTTTTTGCGTTTTCAGAGAATAACGTTTTTACAGAAAACTGTTTGTAGAGGCTAATAACAGAGGGGTTTATCAGAATTATATCAGGCGTATAATCTGTCTGATGCTCATAGAAGCTCTGAAAATCGCAATATACCTCCTGTACAATAAATTCAGGGCATTCATCGAGCAGCACTTTTAGCCCACGCCCAATAACCGGAGATGGTTCGACAATTACTATTTTCAGCTGTTTCGAACTACTCATTAAACCTTCTTTTCTATCTGTTCTACTAAGTAAATCAGTATTTTATCTTCCAACAGAGTATGCTTGTTCAAATCCGACTCAAACAAGAACAGGTAAATCAATACCTCCCGACATTTCTCCACCAAATATTCACCGGGAAGGTATTTGATAATAATATTCTTTAAGTCGCTTAATGCAGCATCCAAATCGCTGTGGTTCCCCTTATACTCTTTGATTTTATAGCTTTTCGGTTTTTTTCCGCTAAGAAGGGTTTTTATGTATGGAAAGACAGTTTGCTCCTCATAATCAAAATGAGCGATTACCTCTTTTTTGTACTTTTCGCAAAACTCCGTAATCATTTTACCATGTGGAACATCCTTTCTATCCACCAAGTCTAATACCTGAGCTATTATTTTAGGCATCCGGTTTTCCAGGTAATCCTTGTGAGAGTTTCTCAGATACTCCATTAAATCGTATAACGGAATCTGTATTAGCGTATCGGGTTCGGGGTAATACTCATCGAACGTGTAAACATTGCAAACCAGCAGAAACAAGGGAACGGAAATACCTTTTGCCTCGCATACCTGCTTTACGGTAGCCTCACCAAAGCCAAGTTCAATATTGAAGCATGGCATAACGTAGAGTAGCCGATAGTTGGTAAATACCAAATCAGCCAGCTTCATTTTTTCCGAAAATAAACCGTAATTCATAACATTTTCCTTTGTCGATTCACGCAAAGGTAATGTTGATTTGCCGTTATTCATCAATAGTTAAGGTTAGCTACATTTTTTCACGATGCAAAAGAATGAATAATCAACCTTATACACAATCCCTAAAAGAAGGGATTTTTTGATGAAAAAATGGAAATAAGCTACACCCTCCCTAATCAATGAGAAACCACACTATCAAATAGTGAAACTTCCTGTTACCCCTATTTCGCTTACGAAATGCTTATCATGAGAAACAACCAACAGGCTGCCTTTATAACTCTTTATTGTTTGAGTCAGTATTTGCAGGTTGTAGATATCAAGGTTGTTGGTTGGCTCATCCAGTATTATCAGGTCCGGAGTCTGGTTACTAATCATCAGGCAACAGAGATACAGCCGCATTTTTTCACCGCCGCTCAGCGCTTTGCAGCTTTTATCCCACGTATCCTGTGGAAACAGAAAGCGGTTAAGCCGTATTTTTACCTCATGCTCCTCCAGCTTATTCAGCTTATACTTATCAGCCAGCTGCTCAATTGAACAATCTACATCTACCTGTGAATAATCCTGGTCTAAGTATATCCATCGGAAGTCCGCCCGCTTAAGCTGCCCTTCTGATGGGGTAAGCGCACCTGTTAGTAGCTTAATAAGCGTTGTTTTTCCTGAGCCGTTATTTCCCAATAGTCGTATCCTATCATTACTATATAGCTTAAAGTTCAACGGAGCCTTCCACAACGCCTCATTATCATTGTATGAAAAGTTAATGCCAGCGGCTTCTATCAGTAGCTTACCGGAATGGAGAGATGCATCATCAAAATCTATTTTTATCTCCTTCATTCGCTCTCGTTGCCGCCTCAGCTCCGTCAGCTTATCCTGCGTTTCGCCAATAATCTCGGCATGTTTATCCTTTAGCTTCGCGGCCGTATTCTCTGCCGAATTTCCTAAAGCATTCACTATAATACGCGGAGCACCACCTTGCTGTTTCTTCTTCTCACCCTGATTGGCTCGCTTCTCCTGTCGTTGCTTTACCTCCTGCGCCTTTTGCCGAGCAAGCCTAAGCGTCTTCTCCTGCTCATGGATATTCTCACTTAGCGCGTTTACCTCTATATCTTTTTGCTCTTTGTAAAAAGAGTAGCTTCCACCATATAGCTTAATGCCATGCTCAGACAACTCGTAGGTAGGTTGCAACAAGTTGAGTAAAGTAATATCATGGCTTACCACAACAATGGTTGCCTTGCTTTGCTCAATATGCTTGTATAGCAACTCTCTGCTTGTTTGGTCTAGGTGATTTGTCGGTTCGTCCAACAAAATAATTTCCGGTAGATGAATTTGTAAACCTGCTAAAAAGACCTTTGTCTTTTCACCACCGCTCAGCAAATCTATAGGTGTATCTAACTGCACATGCGGTAAACTCCAGTATGAAAGTGCCGCAAGGCTTCTTGATTCTACCTCCCAATCATCGGCCAAGGTATCGTAATCTGCTTGCGAAAGACTTCCTTTTTCAATAGTGTGCAACGCTGCCAGCTTTTCATTAATATGCAAAACCTCAGCCACAGTTTTATTAAGCCTGCCGGTATGCTGGGGTACGTAGTAGGGCTTGGATGAGAACGCAATGCGGCCTTCGTTAGGTGCTAAAATACCGGCAATAAGCCTTAACAGAGTTGATTTTCCGATTCCATTGCCACCTACAATAGAAATCTTGCCCTGCGTTTCAACAGAGAAATTTAAATGGCTGAATAAGGGCTGCTGATTGGGAAAGTGATAGGATAAATCACTAATTACAATACTCATGAAACAACTAATAGTGCTTGTACATACAAGCGGTTAAACCGATATATTACTTATAACTGCTAATGATGTCGGTTTAGTAAACCAACTATTAATTGTTCAATTTCATTGGTGTGAGTATTAAATTAGGATGCAAAGATAGCTATTTACTTTGAAATGCACCAACTAGCGAATGTTTGTAACGCACGTTAGCAAATTGTAAAACTACTGCTGAATCAAATCGTCATTGCGAGCGAAGCGAAGCAATCTCTTGAATAAACAGATTGCTTCGCTTCGCTAGCAATGACGGCTTTTATTGTAATTACACTCTACATCCGAATAGGTTTGCGAGTATATATCCCTCTGATTTTCTTCATCATCTTTTTAATACGGGTAGTATCATTACTCGCTTTTCCGGTGAAAACATTAGCAAAATAAGATTTTACTTCTGCTTCTTCGTCGCTCAACTTCATTTCTTTTAAAGATGAGCCGATAGATGATGAAGGTTTACGTACTATACTATCCCACCAGCTGTACAGGGCGGAAAGGAATTGTTTCGGCTGAACATCCGAGCGCATGAACCGCCTAAACAAGTATGCTTCGCTTTGCTTATAGCGTTCTCTGCGGTTTTTAAGTTTTAAATACAATCGTTTTGCTCTTTTGTAGAAAAAAAGAAATAGCAATACAAAAGCAATAGCTATTCCACCGAATACGTACCACCTCATACCTAAAATAAGAAAAGGCGCTTTACTTTGCACAACATCCTTGCCGATGGCAACTGTTGTACTCAAGCTATCTTTAAGCGAAGTAAGAATACCCAAATTAGGATTATCGGCAACAGCTATATTTTCTGCTTTGGTTGATTCTGTATGAATTTTTCCGGTGTAAGGATTCCAATAAGATAGCGTAACGGCAGGCACCGTAAACGTTCCCTGCTTTTCCAACAGGTAAGTAATTGTTTGCGTGCTTCGCCCGTTAACATCTCCTCCCCCGCGCGTATCAAGAAGTACGGGTGTTTGCGGGTATGTGCTGGCCCAAGCTACTCCTTCGCGTTCCGACAAATCCGGTATAAACTGTGGTAGCGTACCTTGAGCATTGATGATAATAGTTCTTTTGACCACATCCCCTATTTTTAAATTTTTCAGTGCAGGGCTCCAGATTTCTTTCAATGAAACACTTTTAGCAACAAACCACTCACCTTTATCTTTCAAATTTTCAGGCACATCTCTTACTGTATAGCGTTGCTCTTGGGTATGGATAGTAACCTTTCTGGCGGTAGAACTTCCCTCCGGCGGACTTTGCGCCATAATTTCCAACGAGGGAATAGTAAACTCTCCCGGCTTGTAGGGGAAAACAATATAGTAAAACTGCACTCCCGGATATTGCTTACCACCCATAGTAAACATGCCGGGTTGTGTTTTATCGAAGGGAATAATAAACGCATTTGGTATTTGCAGGTTAGCAAACTCTAAGGGTGCGGTAAACCATGTTTTCGTATAAACGGTAATGTTTACGCGAAATGGTTGCTGTACATATACCGACCTTTTGCTCAGCTCTACGTTGGCATATACCTGTGCATTTACCGTTTTAGCCGTAAATAAAAGCAGTAAAATAAGTACAATTCCTACTATGTTTATTTGCTTTACCATGCTTCCTTTCCCTGTACTACATTCGGATAGTAACGCTGTTTTTGTATCTCAAACCTCCGGTGGAGAAACTCTCCGGGGTCAGCATTTGTTTTTTGCATCAGCACCTTTATTTCAATGGGCTCCTGCTTATCCATTTTGAAATCCTTTGGCGGAAATTTCTGTTCTTTTCCACGATGAATATTACTTTCTGTTTCATCACTCAACCTGTCACCCGTTGTAGGTAATTTCTTCACTTCAGTATCTGATGACAGCTGCTCGTCTTCCGTCTGTGGCTTTCGTTCCTTGAGTTTCCCTTTCTCCGTCTTCTTTAAGATGCTATCAATAGCATTACTTGCGTGAGGGCGGAAACGCATAACACTATCTGCCTGCCCCTTCATCCACTGTGCCGCGCTGATGTTTTTTCTCACACTTTCTTCTAGCGATTTATCTTGTATTGCAGCACTTTTAAAGGCAGAGATAGCCTCATCATAGTAGCCCAGCTTAGCCATTGCCAGACCATAATTATATTCTCCCACTGCGGTTGTATCGTCAGCCAACAGCTCCACTACCGATTGGTAGTCTCCGGCTTTAAAATACGCCGCGGCCTTATGAGGTACATCGGTAAATAAATCTGCGGCCTTTTCGTAATCTCCCTTTTCATACCACTTCTCCCCTTGATAATCTTTTGAATACCACCAGTCGGGGTGTTTTCCTTCTACTCCGCATGAGGTGAAAGTAACCAGTACAAAAGGAACTAGGCACCATTGCACCACCCATCCTTTACGGAACCAGAACAGCGCAATAATTATGGAGGGAATCAGCAACAACCAGCCCATGTCGTCCCACTCCTGCGCATCCTTTTTCTTGTCTTTCTCATATACCAAGCTATCACTAATGCGTTTGGCTATACCTTCCACATCCGACTTATCCAGCGTTATCGTGGTAATATTTATCTTCTTATTTTGAGACAGGTTATTCAACGCCGATTGCGATTGTTTTGATATTACTCCGGCTACGCCCGGAACAGGCGCTCCTTCCGTAGTAGAAAACAGCAAAATTTCCAGCCTGTGAATAGAATTGTTTACGTAATCGGATAAAAGCGAGGCCTCCGCATCGTCAATTACATCCGTCATTAACAGTATGGTACTTGGTGCTTCTACCCTATTCATCAGCGTATCTATCAATCCTATATTCAACGCCATATCGGTACCTTGCACAGGCATAGCCCAATTATACAGGCTGGCAGCATGAAATTTCACCAGCTTATAGTCGCTCGTAAATGGCAAAACAATATGTGGTGTTCCTGCATAAGCAATAAGCCCGGCACGTGCTCGCGGATTTGCATTAAGAAAATCATCTATCTTGAGCTTTGCCCGCTCTAAGCGAGAGGGCTGTATATCCGTAGCCAGCATGGATTTCGATAAGTCCAGCGAGATTAAAACAACCGCAGGAATTTTTTCTTCAGGAATATTACGTTTTTTCCATGTAGGCCCGGCTAAAGCCAGAATCATACAGCTTAAGCTTACTACCATTAAAAGTAACGGAAAAATTATTGCCTTAGGATTTCCCCCACTAAACATGAAAGGACGCAATGCCTGAGCAATAATGTGCTTCCATTTTTTCTGCTCCCGGTTACTCAATAGTAAAATTGCGACAACCAAAAGTAAAGGAATGAACAGCCACAACGCCCACGGTCTCAGGAAGTGAAAAGCATGGATATTGAACGATTCCAATATTTGAATAAACTCTCTCACGCCATTCTACCCTTTATCCAGTTTATAATTCCGCTAAACAAGTAGAATACCAATGCCAATATAATAACAGTGCCGAGCGGATACATGTAAAGTAATACTATTGGTTTATAAGTTTCCTCTTCATATACAATAGGCTGTAGCTTATTCAGCTCAGCATACACCTGCTGCATTTCATTTTGGCTATCAGCTCTAAAGTATTTACCACCTGTTGTTTCAGCAATTTGTGTCAGTAACTTTTCATCGATAGCATAGCCCCCGCTTGTGCTATTTCCTATACCGAGCGTATAAATGATAATGCTGTCACGCTTGGCAGCTTCCGCCGCATCCAGCGGTAAAATATCCGAACCTCCGTCAACACCATCAGTCATAAGTAGCATTACCCGTTGTTTTATGGTATCCTGACGGAATATTTTAATTCCAAAGGCTATCGCTTCTCCAATACTCGTCATCTGTCCGGCCATACCTACCTCTGTTTGGTCTAACAGCCACGTAATTGACCCCAAGTCTGTTGTTAGCGGCGCTTGCAGGTAAGCGTGTGTAGCAAACATTTCCAAGCCTATCTGGTCGCTTTTGCGTTCCTTTACAAAGTCTTTCATCAAAAACTTAACTGCCTCCCAACGTGTCATCTGCTTACCGTTAACCGACCAGTCTCTTTGCGCCATACTAAAAGAAATGTCGGAGGCTATCAGGAAGCTACGCACTGTTCTGATTTTTTTCCCCGGTTGGCCAACCAGCTGGGGCGATGATGCTGCCGCTAACAAAAGAATCCAGCATAAGCTGAGTACAATCCATGAAAGCAAACTTTTACGGGAAATCCACGCATTGCGTTTGGGACGCTGTCCGGAAACTTCTGAAGCTCTCCCAAAAAACGGAGCCAGCAATGCCGAACGTTTTTTATGCAAAGGAGGCAGCAACCAGTACACCAACAACGGCAACGGCAACAATAAAAATACCCATTTATGGGCTATTTCGAAATGCGTGTTATTTACTACGTCCAACGGCATGGTGCTTATGCTTCTTTATCCATTCTATGGTACTACTTACAAAATCTTTGGCCTCCTGTTCGCCTATACCATCTTCCACTAAGTAAAGAGATGTTAGTATTTTGTCATCTCCGGCCTCAAAAATATTGCGTCCTGATGTTTTATTCAGAAATTTCAACCACTCTTTTCCTCTCAAATCGGCACAAGCGTCTCTTGAGTAGAGGCGAATACAAATCTGCTTCATTAGCATATTGGCTGCGTATGCTAAGTCGGAAAACCTTTGTTGGCTAACAAACTCCGATTGTTGTTGCAGTAGCCGTTTTACAGCTATTCTTCTATATCTGTTTTTATAGCTATGACGAACTATAAGCACAGCACAAGCAAGTAGCAATATTATGGCTACGCCACCTGCAACATACCAGCCCGGAGCCTCAAATGTAAAAGGTACAGGAGGCGGCTCTATAACTTGTCCAAGTGTGGGTATGCTGTCCGTCATTGCTAAACTTTTGACTTCAAATTCCAGCCTATTCGCTCAACAACCTGCTCCTCCACAGGTCTCACCGTATCAATTACCGATACCGGAATTCCATAACGGCGGAACTCTTCTGTTAGCGCAAATAGACGATGTTCATAGTCAGAGGAGTATTTTGCCCCCACGCTATTTTTTTGACTATTCCATAGTATCTGTCGTTCACCATCCGATAAAACCAGCTTTCCTGCCGGAAGTATTTTATCCATAGGGTCTTCTATATGAACGATGATAATGTTATTATGTAAGGCTATTGAACGCAAGTAGCGCTTACTCTCGTCATCCATCATCAGGATGTTCGTTATAATAACAACTACATAATCATGCGTAACGGCCAGCTGCGTTCGCTGCAGCATTTCATTAAGTAAATTCGTATTATTCTTTACTGTTTTACGCTGTAGCAAAGAATTGTTACGCTCAACTATCAGCTGTAAAAAGTGTTGAACTAAAGATTTACTGCGCTTAGGTACTACATAGTCATGCCCCTCTTCGCTGAAAATCAGGCCGCCAAAACGGTCGCCTCGCTTAATGGTATAAAATGCTGTCAACGCTGCTATATGAGCTGCCGTTACCGATTTAACGTAACGCTGCGAGCCGAAAAACATAACGGCGCTTTGGTCTAATAGGGTAAATGTAGGACGCTCCTTCTCCTCATTAAAAATCTTGGAGAAGGTTTGGTTGGTACGGGCTGTAACCCTCCAATCAATATGACGAATATCATCACCGGCCACGTATTGCCGAACTTCTTCGAAATCCAACCCACGTCCGCGCATTTTTGCAGGGTGACGTCCGGTAAGAATAGAATAGATAGGCCTGTCGGGTAAAATTGTTCCCGATTGTACCATATATTCAACCCGCATAAGGTCGTCAAGCGTAGTTGCTATCTCAACAGGAGCATTCATTTTTTTGAAAGTATCAGGTATCAAGACATAATTGCATCGATACAACCTGTACAAAAGAATTAATCAAATAAACAAATCAACAACTAAATTACTGCTACATTTTTCAAAAGCGCATCAATAACAGCATTCGCGGTTAGCCTGTCGGCATTTGCCTCGTAGCTGAGAATCAGGCGATGCCTCAACACATCATGAACAATGTATCGGGTATCATCGGGAGTAACGCTTTTGCGACCGTCAAGCCATGCCACCACTCTTGAGCACTTATCCAGAGCTATTGTTCCGCGAGGGCTTGCCCCATAGCTAATCCAACGGGCTAAGTCCTTACTGTACTTATCAGGATAACGGGTTGCCGAAACTAAATCAACCATATACTTTTCTGCCGCCGAACTCACCTCTACTTCATTAATTTTTTTACGCGCATCATGAATGGCTTGCTGGCTAACAGGAGTAGGCTTAACAGCATCACCCTTACTTTCATTTCTTACCAGCTCTACAACCTTAGCCTCTTCTTCAGCGCTGGGATAGTCAATCAGTATCTTCATAATAAAACGGTCTAGCTGTGCTTCAGGTAGCGGATAAGTTCCCTCCTGCTCCACCGGATTTTGGGTTGCCAAAACCATAAAAAGTGGCTCCATTTTGTATGTTTTACCTGCAACAGAGACCTGTCGCTCCTCCATTGCCTCCAACAATGCAGACTGAACCTTAGCCGGAGCACGGTTTATTTCGTCGGCTAGTATTAAGTTGCCAAAAATAGGCCCGGGTTGAAACTGAAAAGGGTTACTCGCATTTTGCGGTTGATATACTTCCGTTCCGGTAACATCTGACGGCAACAAATCAGGCGTAAACTGAATACGGCTTAGCTTACAATCTAAATTCGCAGCAAGGCTTTTTACTGCACGGGTTTTAGCCAATCCGGGCATACCTTCCAGCAAAACATTTCCATCTGTAAGAAGTGCAATAAGTATTTTCGATACTACCTGTTCTTGTCCTACAATACTCTTCCCGATATTCTCTTTAAGAATTTGTATTTGTTCAAGGTTTGTCATAACTCCTGATATGTAGTTTGCAATATAATGGCACAGAACATGCGTGGGTAGCACAAGTCTCTGCACCAAAACTTCTATTCAAAAGAAAATACCTTATTAAAGTCTTTCTTCATATCCACAATAACCCAACCCTTAGCCTGTCCTTCTTTCAGCGCATTTTTCAGCTGACCGATGTGGGATAAGCTATCGTAAGCATACTCCCTATCAGCATCGGTATGGTGAAGAATTAAGCAAAGGTTCAGACGTGTGTTGGTTGACGTGTACTGTAACATTTGCAAGTCGCCATCGGAATTACCAAACGCCAAAACCGGTTTGCGCCCTATTATTTGAAAAATAGCTTCGGGTTTACCCACATTATCATCATTGTGCCACAGCTCAGGTTTCAAGCTAATATCGCCATCCTTATACTCGGCCTTAAACATGGTTCCAATAACTTGTTCGGGCGGAATACCATAAGCTGCCTGGCTAAAATTACGAACAAATACAGAAGAGCCTCCAGACACTATATAAGTCTTAAACTGGTTGTTTCGTAAGTATTGCAGTAATTCTACCATTGGTTTATATGTCATTTGAGCGTATGCGCGTCCAAAGCGTGCATGTTTGGCGGTATCCAGCCAAGCCTTAGCCATTTCGTCAAACTGTTCCGGCTTTATAGCGGTATGAGATATTGCAAATGCTTCCAGGATTCCCTTCTCTCCGGTTTTCAAGAATGCCTCTTTATTACCGGACACTAACGCTTTTATTTCCGGCTTTTTCATTAGCTCAGCACTTTTGCCGGCAATGGCTTTAGTTGCATCTATCGAATATATCATTTCAAAGTACAACGGTTGCTCACACCAAAGAGTTCCGTCGTTATCAAATACAGCAATACGTTCTTCTTCCGGAATAAACTCAGGAGAACCTACAGTGGTTGATTGCTTTACAAAGTCAACAATAGCTTTCTTTGTAGCCGTTTCACTCCATGAAGGAAGCGGATCTGTTGTTTTTTGTGATGACTCAGAACCTTGCTTACATGAAACAGTAAGTAGTATAAATCCGAATAGTAAATAGCGCTTCATATCCTTTTGTATTGATGTTAAGTATTAAAACCGTTCTGCAAAATGATTTACAGAACGGTTCGTAAAATATTACAATATCATAGTTAGCGAGACGAGGTAGCAGCTTCCAACTTTTCAAGAACTTGATCAATAGAGAATGATGCAGGTCTTTGACGTGGCGGAAAATCTTTATAAGTGCTTAAATACTTACCAACTTTTTCCACTGCGGGAAGTACCAGAAACGCACGATGTAAAAGCCAATCTTCATACTGTGCTGCTCCATCAATAGAATATTCGTATGGATCGGACAGAAGATCAACCACAAGCGGCGCCCTAAGAGTGGTCATCGGCATACGCCATACAGCCATTCCGGTAGCATACTGCGCAGAGAAAATAAATTTATACCTTACATCGCGGTAAGCCACCAGATTTCCGTCGTCATCAAAGTACGCAAACTCAGAGCGTGCCGATTGATTAGTCTTTCCGGTCAGGTAATCTAACTGGTTGTAACCATCCAAATGTACTTTGAATGTCTTGCTTCCGGCCGTTACCCCTTTCGTTGCATCTTCTCTCAAAGTCGGACTTCCTCCGGCAGCAGCTACCAAAGTAGTCAACCAGTCTTCTGCAGAAAATAATCCAGTAAAGTTAGTTCCCGGAGCAATATGTCCCGGCCAACGAACTAACGCCGGCACACGGTAAGCACCTTCCCAGTTGGTATCTTTTTCGGAACGGAAAGGAGAAGATCCTCCGTCTGGCCATTGATTTTTCATCGCACCGTTATCGGTAGTATAAATCACAATGGTATTGTCGGCAACTCCCAAATCGTCCAATAACTTCAACAGCTCACCTACCATACCATCATGTTCCGTCATACCGTCTGCCTGTAGCCCCAATCCTGTTT
Organism: Bacteroidales bacterium; assembly: GCA_031551125.1. GTDB lineage: Bacteria > Bacteroidota > Bacteroidia > Bacteroidales > UBA932 > JAIRNF01. The sequence continues at coordinate 33,274 of JAVBOB010000017.1, read as the reverse complement.
TACCAGCAGAGCTGGGTTTCAGGTGCGTATATACGTGCATGCGGGTAGAGTTAAACCAAGTGAAGAAAGGTTTTCCGGCCTTTACCTGGCGAGTAATAAAATCTTTCGCTGCAGCCATAAATTCCTCGTCAACAGTTTCCATACGCTTCTTGGTAAGAGGGCCTGTATCCTCTATTTTACCATCAGCGGTAGAGCGTAACACACCACGAGGACCAAATTCCTTCTTAAACGCAGGGTCTTTTGGATAATCGGGATTTTCAGGTTCTTCCTCCGCATTTAAGTGGTAAAGATTACCGAAAAATTCGTCAAATCCGTGTGCTGTCGGTAAAAATTTATCTTGGTCGCCCAAGTGATTTTTACCAAACTGCCCACACATATAGCCCAACGGCTTTAAAAATTCAGCAATGGTGGGGTCTTCCTTTTGCAAGCCCACCGGAGAACCGGGCAAACCTACCTTCGTTAGCCCTGTACGGAACGGGCTTTGTCCTGTTATAAATGCTGCACGACCGGCAGTACACGACTGCTGTCCATAGTATTGAATAAACACCCCTCCTTCATTTCCTATTCGGTCAATGTTAGGTGTTGTAAATCCCATCAAACCTCGGCTATACGCACTAACGTTTGATTGTCCGATGTCATCACCAAAAATTACCAAAATGTTTGGCTTTCCTTGTGACTGCTTCTGTTGCGCTTCGGCCTTTTGAGGAACAATAGCGCCTGCTGCTAAAATTGCACCAATGGCTGCAACCTTACCGCAATTCTGAAGTTTTTGTTTTAAATTCATAGTTGTTATCATTAAAAAATGAAATGTAGATTATATAACCGTATAATGCTTTGTTTTTGAATAAATCAAGGTTTTACTTGATAAAGTTGCATTTACAATTCCTACTGAATAGGTTGCACTTTACTTCCTCATAAACAATTACCAGAAAAGAAAGTTTTGACAACAGATAGATTTTATATTTGGCTTTTCACACAACGAAACCCGATATGCCCCATTCCGGTATCGTAAGGCGTTCCACGACGGGCTGTTGGACGATAACTCTCACAGTAAGAGGGATTGCAGAGAAATGACCCTCCCTTTGTAACCCTACGTACTTCGCCTTCTCTAGCCTCTATCGGCTTAGGTGTACCATCCTTAACCATATCACAGCTGATAGCCGACATCTTTGCATGATCGTTCTCAACATACAAATCAGCCATCCATTGCCAAACATTTCCGGCCATATCATTTAAACCGTATCCGTTAGGTGGAAACGATCCGACGGGAGCAACTCCCTCATAGCCATCGGCCATGTTGTTATGGTAAGGAAATTCGCCCGTAAACGTATTGGCCATATACACTCCGTTTTGTACTAAATCGTTACCCCAGTAGTAACGTGTACCCGATGTTCCGCCACGAGAAGCATACTCCCATTCGGCCTCGGTTGGTAAACGCTTACCCGCCCACTGCGCATACGCCTGAGCATCGTCCCATGAAACTTGTACTACCGGATAGTTATCTTTTCCTTCAATTGTACTCTCGGGTCCTTGCGGGTGTTTCCAGCTTGTTCCCACCGTCCATGTCCACCATCCGCTCATATCACTCAAATTAACGGGATGGTTTGGAGGAGTATAAACGAGTGCCCCCGGGCGAAGCAAAGACTCATCAGGCTTAGGCGTATCGGGAGGCAATTGCTTTTTTATCTCTTCCCAATCAACAGGTTTTTCTGCCGTAGTAATATATCCCGTTGCTTCAACAAACTTTCGAAAATCGGCATTAGTTACCACATTCTTATCCATCCAAAAGCCGCTTATCTTTACGTGATGAGAAGGGCGTTCGTTGGGCATGCTGTTAACATCATCTGTTCCCATTTCAAACTCACCTGCCGGAATCCAAACCATATCATCGGTTGTACCGGATTGAGAACCTGCTTCTTTTTTATTATTTGTTGATCCACCACATGCAGCTAGCACATATCCTATAAATATTCCAAATAAAACTCTAATAATCGTATTCATACTATTTGATATAAAATTCATTTTCACATACTTTTCTAACCAATAGGCTCCTGTACACTAATAATGTACCCCAGAACCGTTTCGGCAAGTAATGACTCTGCCAACCTCGAAACCCCTCCGTTTGCAACTAAGAAATCTTTGAGCTCTGCCGGCGTCACTTCATTCTCAATTGCAACTGTTTCAATTCTAGCTTCAATATCTTTATCGTCAACCTCAATACTATCTTGGTTGGCTATTTTTTTCAGTATAAGCATAAGCTTAACCCTATCTTCGGCAGCCTTTACTTCAGCATCAGATGCAACTTCTCCCACTTGCTCTGAATACTTCAGCTCATTTTCTATAAGTGATTCATGCAATGAAATAGCTGTTTGTTCCAGCAACTTTTCCGAAATTTCATCCAGCTTACCCTCTAACTCCTCCGACTTCAAATCCAAATGTCTGTAGTCGGGTAGCTCAAACTGCGGCATTTCAATAAAGCCGGCTTTAAACTGTATGTATTCATTTTTTCGTAGCTCACTTTCCGTTATTTCAATTGGCGAACCCGACACCAGCCCTTTTTCTTTCAGCGCCTTACGGCATAAACGAGTTGATGTAACTGTCAGTAAATCGTTTTTCAGCTCGTTTTTAAAGTGCGACTCAATTAAGCCGATAGGTGTTTTTCCCGGACGAAAACCTCTGATGGCCAACTTTGAATACCTTTTCAGCAAATCGTTATAGTCCGATTCTACCATCTCCCACGGTGCATTGATAAGCAACTCTTTGCTATGGGTATCAACACTGCTTACTGTTATTTCCATATCTATGCTTTTATATATAACAAACAAATAGCCTAACGTGTTGCTGCCAATGGAGGTACATCATCTGCAACCTCATGTCCCAAAATATTCACAAGCCTTCGTATATGCGGGTCTATATGGCTGAAATACTTGTACAAACCTTTACATAAGTAGTTCAATCCGGGTTCTCCTTGTGCTGTTTTTAATAACCTATTTTTAGGACATTCTCCGGAGCAGGCAAACAGGTAACGGCACTCCCTACACTTAACAGGAAGCGTGTAATCTTTACTATAACCAAATTTTTCCTGTGCTTCGGATAAAGCCATTTCAACCAACGGTTTTTCATTCACGTTGCCCAACTTGTATTCAGGATATACATAGTGGTCACAAGCATATACATCGCCGTTATGCTCCATTGCCACTCCTTTACCACAAATAGGAGAAAAAATACATAAGGGGGAAGGCTTGCCCATCCACTGTTCTACCGCGCTATCAAAAAACGGTATGTAAATATTTCCCAAGTCACATTTCATGAACTCGTTAAATATTTTTATAAGAAAATCGCCGTATTCGGTAGGTTCTACACACCAAGGCGCTAAAAATGAATCGGGATGTTTGGGGTTTACCCTTGGGGAATTCTCATCGGGCATATCGTTTATTTTCCAGTACTGAGGCGCAGTAGTTGTGAAGCTACGAGGTTCTACAATAGGAATAAACTGCATTTGTTTACTCTTCACCTCATCTCTCAGGAACCGATAAACCTCCAAAGGATACTTGGCATTTACGTCGTTCACAACCGTTAGCGTTGCAAAGCGAACACCATACTTATTCAACAGCTTTGCCGATTCAAACACTTTATCGAACGAGCCCTTACCACCTGTATAGGTTCTGTAAGTATCGTGAAGATGTTTAGGCCCGTCAATGCTAAGCCCTACTAAAAAGTTATTCTCTTTGAGAAACTCGCACCATTCGTCATTCAGCAACGTTCCGTTTGTTTGTAAATCATTTTCACAGCGCACATAAGACGGAGCATACTTCTTTTGCAGCTCAACAACCTTCTTAAAAAAGTCCAAGCCCAACAAAGATGGCTCTCCCCCTTGCCATGAGAACACCACCTCTTTGGCATTCTGTTGCTCTATATACTGCTTGATGAAATTTTCCAGCGTTTCGTCAGACATTCTCCAACGGCTGTTTGTACTTAATAAGTCTGATTTGCTGAGGTAGTAGCAGTAATCGCAGCTAAGATTACATATCGGCCCAGTGGCTTTTATCATGGCGTGCATACGCACCATGGGCTTTCCTCTGAATAATCGTTGATTATTATTGGGTAATTCCATTACTATAAACTGTTATAATTGGTTAATGTGGTAGAGTTATAACAAGAAACTTAGAAAAAAGTTTTAACCTAAATAAAAATAAAATCAAGGAGTATCATAGATCTCACTGGAAATATCTGATAATTACAATATTTAAAAAACAACATCCAGCAATTTTTTTGCTGAGTTAACGGTATTACAACCGTTAATTTGCTCGATAAAACAATTAAGATAAAAATAACGTAGCCAGATATAAGCTACGTTATAAAAGTAAATGTCCAATAATAACTTGCTAAAGAAATTATGCTATTTATTTCTTCTCTTTGTTTATAAGGAAAATTAGTTGCAACGGTAAGGACTTGTAAGTTATAGCATATTGTGCATAATATCTACTATTGCCCCCTTTAATTATGAGTTGAACCTAGCGAGAAGAATGAACAGCAATGGCCTGCTTATACTCTCACTAAATAACCATTAAGAATGAAAGAAAAATCGTACGCACAAGGAGCATCGACCATTCCCTTAAAAGGAGAAACAGTAGGCGAATGCCTGAGAAAAACGGTAGAAAAATATGGTGAGCGCGAAGCGTTGGTAGTGGTAAGCCAACAATACAGAGCCACATACCGCCAGCTCTGGGAGCAGGTAGAAACCGTAGCCAAAGCGCTTTTGGCTCACGGTGTAAATAAAGGCGACCGAGTAGGAATATGGGCTGCCAACCGTTATGAGTGGGTGCTGGTGCAGTTTGCCACTGCCAGAGTAGGTGCAATTATGGTAAACATCAATCCGGGTTATAAGCAATCGGGCTTGGAATACGCGCTAAAACAGTCGCAAGTAGATTTACTCATTACCGCACAAAACTTTCGACAAACCGATTATATAGAAATGCTCAACCAAATACGTCCACACTGTCAGTACCCGCAACGTACGGTAATTCTTGGTCGTAATTGGGATAAATTTTTATCGCGAAGTACAGAAGTTAGCGATGAACAGCTGGCTGAACGTGAAAACTCGCTCAGCTTTGACGATCCCATAAACATACAGTACACATCCGGTACAACAGGCTATCCCAAAGGAGCTACGCTTACCCACCACAACGTTGTAAACAACGGGTTCTTTATTGGAGAGCGATTAATGTACACAGAAAAGGACAGGGTTTGCATACCTGTTCCGTTTTACCACTGTTTCGGAATGGTACTATGCAATATGGCCTGCGTTACGCACGGAGCTTGCATGGTTGTTCCCGATGAAGCGTTTGAACCCGAACAGGTAATGAAGGTGGTACAGGACGAAAAGTGTACCTCACTCAACGGTGTACCTACCATGTTTATTGCAGAGCTGGAGCATCCAAACTTTAGTAAGTACAATTTTTCCTCATTACGCACGGGTATTATGGCGGGCTCACTTTGCCCGGTTGACACGATGACTAAGGTTATTGAGCTGATGAACATGAAAGATGTAACCATTTGCTACGGTATGACTGAAACATCACCCGTTTCAACACAAACGCTAACGAGTGACCCTATTGATAAAAAGGTAAACACAGTTGGAAAAGTTCACCCCCATGTTGAAATAAAAATAATTGACCCAAAGAGCAAAAAAATTCTTCCAAGAGGTGAAAAAGGGGAGCTATGCACACGCGGATATTCTGTTATGCAAGGCTACTGGAATGCGGAAACGGATACTCGCAACGCTATTGATGACAACGGATGGATGCATACCGGAGACCTTGCAGTAATGGACGATGAGGGGTATGTATCTATTGTAGGGCGCATAAAAGACATCATTATTCGTGGAGGAGAGAATATATCACCGAAGGAGGTAGAAGATTTTCTCCGTAAGCACGAAGGTATTGTGGATGTGCAGGTAATAGGAGTACCCAGTCAAAAATATGGTGAAGAAGTAATGGCTTGGGTTATACTACGTGAAGGTTTTGACTTTAACGAGGAAGAACTGCTACGTTACTGTAAAGGTCGCATTGCTACATTTAAGATACCAAAGTATTGGAAGTTTGTAAAAGAATTTCCGATGACCGTTACCGGAAAAATACGCAAGGTTGAAATGCGCGAAGTTTCGACTAAAGAGTTGGGACTTGAAAATATCTCCGGCATACATACCGAAGAAGTGAACGGAAACGGAGTAAGCTAGAGCAAGTCCGCATTCTATAAAAAAAACCGAGGTCAAACCTATTCGGCATGACCTCGGTTTTATTTGCATAATATGCTAGCCTTATTCGTATTTCGATTCAAGTACCGCTTTAAAGCGACCCAAATCTTCCTGTTCAAAGTTCATAATGTATGAATAGCGTTCACCATTCCAAGCGCTTCCCATTCTTACATATATTTCGGCAGATGTAGCATACTCATCATCACGTTGGGCATCCATAAGCAATAGGTAACCCATTATAATATGACCGGCCATTTCAACTAAGCGACGTGCATGGAAATCAAGATACTCTGAGTCTCCCACCTTTTGTACATCCTCTACAGCCTTTTCGTAATCGTTAGCCATAGCAACCAGCAGCTTCTTCAAATAGTCGTGCTCAGGCTTTACGTTGGTTTGCTCATACTTGCGAATTAGAGCAAGGTAAGCGCCCGTAGTTACACCACGAATAGCAGCTACCACCTGCAGCTGAGAGGTACCTTCGTAAATAGTTGTGATACGTGCATCACGGTATATGCGCTCAATGGGGTAATCCTTCATAAAGCCAGAACCACCATGTATTTGCAGCGAGTCGTAGGCATTTTGGTTGCTATACTCACTAGAAAACAGCTTCAACAACGGAGTAAAAATATCGGCTAAACGCTGGTATTCCTTTTGCTCGTTACGCTCTTCCATTGTCAGCTTACGGTCTTCGGCAATAAAGTTGTACGCTTTATATACGTCAACAAAGCGAGATGTTTCATACAGCAACGCACGTGAGGCTTGCAGCTTGGCTTTAATAACCGAAAGCATTTCGTAAACCGCAGGGAAGTTGATAATGGTCTTTCCAAACTGAGCACGCTCGTTTGCATACTTCAACGCTTCACGATAAGCAGCCTCTGAAAGACCTACTGATTGAGCGCCAACACCCAAACGAGCGCCGTTCATCAACGACATTACGTACTTAATAAGTCCCATCTTACGTTCGCCAACCAGCTTAGCAGGTGCGTTGGTAAACACCAGCTCGCAAGTAGGAGAACCTTTAATACCCAGTTTATTTTCTATACGACGAACCTTCACACAATCATGTTTCTTATCATACACAAAGTATGAAAGTCCACGACCATCCGTTGTGCCCTCTTCCGAACGAGCCAATACCAGCTTAATGTCGGCATCACCATTGGTAATGAAACGCTTTACACCGTTTAGCAACCATGTTCCGCGTTTTTCGTCCCACGTTGCCTTTAGCATAACGGCCTGAAGGTCGCTACCAGCATCGGGTTCGGTAAGGTCCATTGAACAAGTATCCCCCTTGTTAATACGAGGAAGGTACTCTTCTTTTATTTCTTTTGAAGCAAACTCATGAATAGTTTCAGCACAGTCCTGCAATCCCCAAATGTTAGCAAAACCGGCATCGGCACGTGATACCAATTCGGCAGCCATTACGTAGGGAACCATTGAAAAGTTAAGCCCACCGAACTCACGTGGAAGAGACATACCATAAAGCCCTGCTTGTGCCAACGCATCATGGTTGCGTTGTGTTCCGGCAGCATACTTTACATGTCCGTCAATTACTTGCGGACCATCATGGTCAACTCCTTCTGCATTAGGAGCAAGTATTTCCGCGCAAATTTCACCAACAATTTCCAATACCTTAGCGTAGCTATCTAGCGTATCTTCGTGGTCAATCGGTGCGTAATCGTATTTATCTTTATCAATGAAGCCTTTTTCCTTTAACTCCACGATCTTCTTCATCAGCGGATGTTCCAGCTGAAATTGTAAGTCTTTATTATCTGAGTAGAAATTTGACATAGTTGTTAGAATTTAGAGAAGTTAAAGGAGTTAGAGAAGTTAAAGGAGTTATTTTCGGTTCGACATTAAAGAATATCATTTAGTCCGCCTTATTTATTGTTCGACAATAGGCATTCAGCATTCTACTAGCATCTTCTAATAAATTCAGAAGTGTCGCAAATATATTCAATTCAATATACTCTAGGTCTCTTGATAATATCAAATAATATCTGCATTCTTCAAGAGAGGATTGTGATATATTGTAAAATCTCAACTTATCTTTCGAGCTAAGCCTTTTAAATCCCTCTGCAATATTTGCAGCTATAGAAACTGAAGCTCTTCTAAGTTGTGATGTAAGACCGAACATTTCTTCTTTAGGAAAACTAGATGAATGCTTGTAAACAGCCAAAACAAACGAATGGGCTTTTTGCCAAACCTGCAACTGTTCGAATGATTTTGCTGTTTCCATTGATTCTTTAACTACTATAACTTCTTTGAATTCTTTTAACTTCTAATATGATTACTACTTGCTGTTTTTCTTGTAATACTTAATCATCTTAGGAATTACTTCCATCACATCTCCCACAATGGCATAATCAGCAATTTGGTTGATGGGTGCCGAAGGGTCGTTGTTAATAGAAATAATCATAGATGACTGATCCATGCCTGCCGTGTGCTGAATTTGCCCTGAGATACCACAAGCAATATATAGCTTGGGGCGAACGGTAACACCTGTTTGTCCAACCTGACGGGCATGCTCGCAAAGACCGGCATCAACCGCTGCGCGCGAAGCGCCTACCTCTCCTCCCAGCACAGCTGCCAGCTCATAAAGAACGTTGAAATTTTCTTTTGAGCCCATACCGTAACCTCCGGCAACAAGAACGGGCGAACCCTTTATATCAATCTTACGCTCTTCTATGTGGCGCTCAATCATCTTTACCACAAAGTCCGTATCGTTCAAGAACTTCTTTACCTCAACCTTCTTTACCTCTCCGTTCCGGGGTGTAGCGCATAGCTCCTTCTTCATCACTCCTTCACGAACGGTTGCCATTTGAGGACGACAATCAGGATTGATAATGGTTGCTATAATGTTACCTCCAAATGCAGGGCGTATTTGGTACAGCAAATCTTTATACTCTTTTCCCTGCGTATCTTTATGGTCACCTATTTCAAGGCTGGTACAATCGGCAGTAAGGCCGCTATGTAATGCTGATGAAACACGCGGAGCCAAATCTCGACCAACAGTCGTAGCACCAAAGAGTGCGATTTGAGGCTGCTCTTGCTTAAACACTCCAATTACAATGGCCGAATGAGGTAAAGTTAAATAAGGAGAAAGGCGAGTGTCATCAGCAACATGTACTACGTCGGTACCATAAGCAAATAGCTCTTTCTCAATGCCCGATAATCCTGAACCTATAAGTAAAGCCTCCAGCTTGCAGTTCAAGCGGTCAGCCAGTGAACGTCCTTTGGTAAGAAGTTCAATGCTAACGTCGGCTACCTTACCGTTTTCTACTTCACAATATACAAATATGTTATTCATTTCTGTTCGTTGTTTTGGGTTAAACGCTTTTGACTAACCGATTGTGTGATTAGCAATCAGCTCACGCATAAGGCCGTCAATATCGGTTTCGCTAGCCGTAAGACGTTTAGCCTCCTTGGCCTGAAATACCACATTCTCTATCTTTTTCACTTTTGTGGGCGAGCCTGATAAACCAAATTGCTCTACCTCTCCCTCAATATCGTTTACGCCCCATTCAGGTAACCGAAGGTAGTCACGACCTTGTAATTCTACATAGTCTTCGGCCAACTCCTGAACTTCAGATGTTGTCTTGGCATGCTTGTACTTCATTAAGAACTTAGCATTACGAGGACGACATTCGGGAGCCGACGCGTTTACCGTAATAAGCATAGGCAGGGGACATGATACCACCTCTATACCATGCTCTAAACGACGTTTAATAGTAATAGCTTTACCATCAAAAGAAATAATTTCTTCTGCATAGGTAACCTGAGGCCAACCCAACTTTTCTGCAACCTGAGGTCCCACCTGTGCTGTATCTCCGTCAATAGCTTGACGACCTGCAATGATAATATCGGGGTTCATTTTTTTAATTGCGCGAGACAAGGCATAGGATGTAGCCAAGGTATCGGCTCCTGCAAACTTACGGTCGGTAAGAAGAACTCCTCCGTCGGCACCACGAAACAGGCCTTCGCGAATAACGTCGGCAGCCCGACCGGGGCCCATAGTAAGCAAATGAATAGTTGTTCCGGGGAACCTATCTTTCAACCTCAGCGCTTGCTCTAAAGCGTTCAAATCTTCCGGATTAAAAATAGCCGGAAGTGCGGCGCGGTTTACCGTTCCATCCGCCTTCATAGCATCTTTGCCAACATTGCGGGTATCGGGTACCTGCTTTGCCAGCACGACAATTTTTAGTGATTTGGTCATAGCTAGAATTATGGTTTTATTTATGTTTTCGGGTTATCGTAACCAGTTATTATAAATGAAAAATGTGAAAAGTAAACGTCTTTACTATCGTTTGCTTTTCACATCTTCTTTATGCCTGGGCCTTTCCTCCGCCAAAGTTCATCGGAATAACGGGTGCACCATTATCAACTTTTATAGGTCCATAAGCAGCCTCATATTTTGAAATATTCTCCTGTAATGCCATCAACAAACGCTTTGCATGTTCGGGCGTAAGGATAATTCTGCTTTTTACCTGAGCCTTCGGAACGCCGGGCATCATACGCACAAAATCTACGACAAACTCAGACGATGAGTGCGTAATGATTGCGAGGTTGGAGTATGTACCCTGAGCAATATCTTCTTTCAGCTCTATGTTTATTTCGTTTTTCTGTTCCATATTCTTAAACGTTAAAATGGACGGTAAAGATACGAAATTCTTGGGAAAAGCAATGAAATGTAACGGATTGACTATGAGAAGTGAATATTGGCTCTACGAATACAGCAACATTGTAAGAATAAAATAAGAACAGCACCACAAATGTAGTGCTGTTCTTTATATTAACATTGGCTTCGGTTAGAATGGCAAATCATCCACTTGCTCAGATGCGCCATCTAAGCCGCTATAGTCATCCGGCGTAGGGGTTGAAGCAACAGTCGGTGCAGTAGCTTGACCTTGTTGTTGGGTTGCTCCTTCTCTTTGGATGCGCCATGAGCGAACATCGGTGTACCAACGTCCGTTAAACTCGCGCGACTCAATATTAACGCTTATCCTAATCATATCGCCAAGCGCTATGCCATCCAGCTCGCGAGCCTTATCACCCCATGCCGATATGCATATCTTACGGGGATATTGCTCTACTGTTTCAATAATAAACTCCTGCTTCGACCACTCTCCTTTCGAATTAGTACCCGATTGTACAGGAAGCAGCTGTTGCAATTTTCCTACAATTTCTAGTGCCATGCTATTCTTCTCCTATTTCTATGCTAATAATTTCATCACCTTGACGAATGGCATCAATTACTTCAAGTCCTTCTACCACTTTACCGAATACGGTATGTACACCGTCTAAGTGGCTGGTATTTTCACGGCTGTGGCAAATAAAAAATTGAGAACCGCCCGTATCTTTTCCGGCGTGTGCCATTGAAAGCACACCTCTATCATGATATTGATTACCTCCGCTTGTTTCACATTTAATTTTGTAACCCGGCCCACCTGTACCAATACCATGAGGGCACCCACCTTGTATAACGAAGTTAGGTATTACGCGGTGGAATATTAACCCGTTATAAAAACCGGACTCCGCCAATTTAATAAAGTTGGCAACTGTACCGGGTGCATCTTTTTCAAAGAACATCACCTTCATTGTGCCCTTCTCTGTATTTATTCTTGCTATCTTACTCATTATTTAGATTTTTGATTTCTCGTTTACTCCTCCTTTACTACCTTGATTAGCTCAACCTCAAAAATAAGCGTCGAACCACCTTTGATTACACCGCCTCTATCTTGATCTCCATAGGCTAAGTCAGAAGGAATGAAGAACATTGTTTTGCCTCCTTCCTTCATCAGCTGAAGCCCTTCCGTCCACCCTTTAATAACCTTAGATACGCCGAATGTTATCGACTCTCCCCTATCATATGACGAATCAAATACCGATCCGTCAATTAACGTACCACGATAGTTAACCTCTACCTTATCCGTCGCAGTTGGGCTTATACCTGTTCCTTCTCTCTCCACTTTATACTGAAGACCACTTGGAAGAGTTACTACACCCGGTCTGTTTTTGTTTTCGGCCAAAAATTTCTCGCCTGCCTTTTTATTTTCATCGGCAGCCTTACTTTGCAGCTTCAAAAAGTAGCTTTGCAAAAAAGCGTTGCTTTGCTCTTTTGAGATGCTGACTGTTTCGTTCATTATACCGGAAAAAGCCTCATAAAACGAAGCAACATCTACTTTTACAGGCAGCTGTTTCATTGATGTTGCTACATCAACACCCAACATGTAGCTCAACGAGTCTATAGTTTTACTTACAGCTTTTGGCTGATTAACCGATTTGTTTTGAGCAAATCCGGCAGCTGTAAACCCCAATACTAACAAAGTAAAGGTTAACTTCCTCATGATTATATTCTAATTTACATTTATGAATTATACATGTTCAGAAAATGCGAAGAGGCTGTCTCTAATTGTAGAGATAACCTCTTCGCATCTCTATATATTTACTTTGTTTCTGCCGGAGCAATAACTTTTACCAGCTCAACATCAAAAATCAGCATCATATACGGTTCAATAGGTCCGTAGGGATTAGGATTTTCTCCGTATGCCAAGTTTTGAGGAATGTACAGCGTTGCTTTTGAGCCTTCCGAAATTTGTTGAATTCCCTCTGTCCAACCCGGAATAACTTGGTTAAGAACAAACTTTACGGGTTCTCCTTCTGTTGTTGAATCAAAAACCGTTCCGTTGAGCAAGGTTCCCTTGTAATACACTTCAACTGTATCGGTAGGTCTTGGTTTAACACCATTACCTTCTTGAGTAACCTTATACTGTAACCCGCTGGGAAGCACAACAACGCCTTCCTTTGTTTTGTTTTCTTTCAAAAACTTATCGCCTGCTTCCTTATTCTTCTTTTCGAAATCTCTTAGCTGAATACGACGCATGTATGTTTGAATAAACGCGTTGGCTTGCTCCATTGTCATTTCAGGCTTAACCGTTGTATCGTTATTAAGAACATCTCTCATAGCCTGTTCCATAACCTTAACATCGATAGTTTTAAGGTTAGCGCCCTTAAGCTGGCTACCAAAATAAACACCTAAAGAATAGCTGACCGAATCAAGCTCTGTACTCGACTTCTTCAAAACAGGCTTTCCCGAGCATGAGAAAAGCAAGGATAGTACGGCACATGTACCGGCTAAACAAAATAATGTACGTTTCATAGTCGCTGTATAGTTTATTATTGTTTGAATTAATGATAATTAAGGGAGCAGCAATAAAATTTTTACCGTTCCATAAAACCTCGCAAAGTTAGGTAAATAAAACCAACTTATATCACCTAAAGTGCTTTTACTAATGAATTTCCGCATTCCTGCGACCAGCCATACTCAGAACAACCGCTCCAAAAATTCCTGCCGTTGTGGATGCGATAAGTATGGCAAATTTAGCCGAAGCAACCAGCGAAACGTCTGTAAATGCTAGGTTTGCTATAAAAACAGACATGGTAAAACCAATACCTGCCATTAGTCCTATTCCTAACAGCTGTGCCCAATTGCAGCCTTTTGGAAAGTCAGCCAGCTTACTTTTTACAGCTATGTAGGTAAATAGTACAATACCTATCGGTTTTCCCAGCACAAGCCCCATAAATACACCGAGAGAAGCGTTGGCTGTTACACCCGAAATAATATCGGCATTTATATATACTCCGGCATTTACCAGCGCAAATAAGGGCATAACAACATACATTACCCACGGATGCAGCGTATATTCATAACGCAACAAAGGAGGTAGGGCATCATACACCTCACGGTGCATATTGAGTGTTAACATTTTTTGATGGTCATCGGTAAGCATAGTTTTATCCTCGCCGTTCACCTGCATATTACGAAGCTCATTGATTAGCTTCTTGCAACGAAGAGAGAAACGCAGCTGGTTACTTCTCGAACCTATTGGTACAAGTATGGCAAGTAATACCCCTGCAATGGTTGCATGCAAACCCGACTCAAGTATCAACAACCAAAGGGTAATGCCCGTCGCAATGTATATCAGGGTATAGCGAATGTGTAGCCTAGATAACAGGTAAACAAGCAACATAACACCTCCGGCCAACAGTAACATGTCGTAATGCAGCGCATGCACCGGATAAAATATAGCAATAACCACTATCGCGCCCAAGTCGTCAACAATGGCAAGGGCTGTAAGAAATATTTTGAGAGATAAGGGAACCCTTTTACCCAAAAGTGATAGAATACCAATGGCAAAAGCTATGTCGGTAGCCATGGGAATACCCCAACCGTTAAACTCCTGCCCCGTTGATGTTCCATTAAAAATAGCATAGATAAACGCGGGAACAAGCATACCGCCTAAAGCGGCCATAACGGGAAGGCTGGCCTGCTTGAAAGACGATAGCTCGCCAACCAGCAGCTCTCGCTTAATTTCCATTCCCACCACAAAAAAGAAAAGTACCATAAGCCCATCGTTAATCCAATGGGTTAACGACATGGTGATGTTGAATCCGTCAGTAAATCCAACCGTAAAATCTTGGGCAAAAAACGCTGCAACGCAGCTTAATGCAGGAATATTAGCAATAGCTATTGAAAATAGCGTAAAGAAAAGGAGCAAAATACCACCGGCTGCTTCAAGTGCAAAAAAACGATAAAATACGCTTCGAACGGGTGGAATGTGCTTAACTACTATTCGTTTTATTAAAGGTCTTTTTTTAGCTCTACTACTCATCGATTAAGGTTAAGTTTCTCCGCCTAAAGCAAGCGGCTATTTGCTAAATAGGTAAAACAACATAGCTTATGCAGCAAACGAGCGCCCACGTTAGCGTCCCATTCATCGCCTTCACGGGGAGCTACCTCGTTAAGGTCAAAACCTATAATTCGTTTACCGGAACAGGCAAGCGTTTTTAGTAAGAATGTCGTCTGTTGGAAGCTAAGCCCGCCCGGAACAGGTGTACCCGTACCCGGGCACAGCTCAGGGCTAAGCCCGTCTATATCAAAGCTTATATACACATTTTGGGGCAAAGCATCAACAATTTTACGGCACTGTTGCTCCCACGTTTGACCAGCAAATTGTCGTTCACTAATAGCATTATCGCTAAACAACGCTATACGGCTATCGTTCTCAATCAGGTTCATTTCCTCCTCGCACAAATCCCGAATAGCCACCTGTACCAACCGCTCAACATTATCTACCTGATGAAGCACATTGTACATAATGGAAGCATGAGAATAGGTAAACCCTTCGTAGGCTTCACGTAAATCAGCATGAGCATCAATATGAAGTATTCCAAAGCTGTCATACCTGCTGGACAATGCCTTTATTAGGCCAAGGGGTACGCTATGGTCTCCCCCTACTACACCTACCAGCTTTCCCTTATCCAAATACTCCAACGAATGAAAGCGAAGCCATTCCATTACTTCCTCTGATGCTTGCTCTATACGCTCAAGACGCTTTTGTACCAGCTTGTCATCGGCAATTATACCACCCTCTTCCAAGTAATGGATTACATGTTCGGCATCAACTCTCAATTCACCGCTACGACTATATATTCCTTCGTTGAAAGGATGTGTTGCTATTTTTATTTTCCATGAATCCCTAATGTTGAAATCAAACAAATCAACCTGAGCCGAAGCTTCCATAATTGCTTGAGGCCCTCTGCTGGCTCCCGCCTTATAAGATGTAGTTACATCCCATGGAACTGAAATGAGTACAATTTCTGCCTCATCAATAGTATAAGGAAGGGCGAAAAAATTACCGTTCGGTTGAGCTACGCCGTTTGGATCAAAATTGCTATCCATAATACCCTGTTTGTTTTAGTTTTTCTTTACTTCAACCATTGTTACCTCAAATATCAA
This sequence comes from Bacteroidales bacterium, assembly GCA_031551125.1. Classification (GTDB taxonomy): domain Bacteria; phylum Bacteroidota; class Bacteroidia; order Bacteroidales; family UBA932; genus JAIRNF01. Next base: position 17,222 of record JAVBOB010000017.1, on the reverse strand, counting down.
CGCTGTATTTTTAGGAATAGTACTCATTGCATGATCTCCATAACCATGGTCTGATGTGAATATCAGCTGAGACTGTTCGCCCTCGCTCATCTGCAACAAACCTTTTTCAAGCCCGTATATAAAGCGATTGTCACCTGCCACAGCCCTATATGGTGTAAATACTTTAGTAGTATCCAGCTTGCGATTCTTTGCAACAGAGTCAATGTTGGTGTCAAACATTTTGCCAAAACCATCGCTTGCTGATTGGCTAAAAGTTCCTGCTTTGTAATAGAAAATAACCGAATCGCCAACACCAACCGTTTTTGATGCACTACCCGCAGTAAGAACCACACGATAAACATCGTCAAGACTTGTAATACCGGTAGTACCCTTTTTCCTCAAAGCATCCAGATAGGTACTTATATTTGTTTGTTGGGTAGCAATACTAGTACCTTCTTGCTCTTTACTGCATGACATAGATAATAGTAACAATAAGCTACCGGCTATGGTTTTTAACTCCTTCATAGCAAAAGTCCTTTTAGGATAAATCTTAACTATCAACACTCAAAAGTTCTATATCCATTACCAATATGGATCGGGGCGGTATTTTATGTCCATCGCCCAAAAGACCAAACGCTAAATGAGGCGGAAAAATAAATATAGCGCGTCCTCCCTCTTTCAGCATAGGCAATGCTAGATGCAATCCGGTAATATCTCCCGATTTTTCAATCACCACCGTTTTCGGATCGGCTGCACTGTATGTATAGCAAAGTGTGCCGTCGATTAAGCTTACTCGTCCGGTTATTTCTACATGACTGCCATCTTTCACCTGCTTACCCTTGCCTTCCTCTATTATTTGGTAGTAAAACCCACCTTCTGATAATGTCATGGAAAGCTTATGCCGCTTGGCATAGCCTTCCATAATAAGCTTGTCTTTCTCGCTTAAATAGCGGTTTATGCCCTCTATTACCTCCTTGACATTACCTTGTTGGCTATAACCATCATATACCATGTACTTGCTACGGTCATTATTATTACCGCAGCTGCATGCCGCCAACATTAATGTAACAACATATCCGATAGTAGCACGAGTAAGCTTACTGTACCAATATTTTTTCATAATCCGGAAGTATTGATTCCACTAGCTTAACAGCATCCGGCAAGGAGCAAAACAGCTTGCCGCCCGCTGCATTTTTATGACCGCCACCGTTGAAATGCGCACGTGCCATATCGTTTACCGAAAATTCTCCGCGTGAGCGTAATGATACTTTTATGTGGTCCAGCGATTCGACCAAAAATATGGATAGTACAACTCCGTTTATGGATAATGGGTAGTTGACAAAACCCTCCGTGTCACCGGGTTTGAAGCTATACCGGTGTAGCTCTTCTCGCGATAAGGCGATATATGCCGAGTGAAGCTGAGGCACAACCGTCATTTTATTGCAGAGCGTATAGCCTAACAGCTTCATCCGTTCGGCTGAAAAATTATCGTACACCAAACTACTGATTTTATCTTTGTCAATGCCGCATTCCAAAAGATTGGCTACAATATGAAACAGCTTCGGTTGCGAAGAGCTGTGGCTGAATGAGCCTGTATCTGTCATTATACCACAGTATAGAGCCTCTGCAGCTTCTCTTGAAATACGGGTAGAACCCGTTAGCTCAACCCCAATGCGGTACACCAGCTCTGCCGTTGAGCTGGCCGGAATGTATGAAAACTGTATGCTAAACTCATTTGCAGGGCTAAGGTGATGGTCTATAAGTACACGTTCCGCTTTAGCCTGAGCAATTAGCGTTCCCAACTCATCTATTCGAGCAAGATTATTGAAATCAAGACAAAAAATTATATCTGCTCCATTCACCAGCACTTTAACCTTTTCCTTTTCATCGTTGTAAGTTACTACATCAGAAGCCCCATACATCCATTTCAGGAAATCGGGGAACCGATTGGGCATAACCACATCTACCTGATGAACATAAGGTTTAAGAATTAAAGCCAGCCCCAGCGAAGCGCCTACCGCATCACCGTCAGGGTTAATATGGCTTACAATAAGCACCTTAGAAGTTGGCTGTAGCAGCTGTTTCAGCCTATCGTATTGTTTTTGGTCAAATAATCCAGTCATCGTACAAAGATAGCAAGTTTCAGTAATTTATGAATGGTAGTAATACTTACCAACAGGCGGAAACACACTTTGTTCCTTATTTTACTGATAGAAAATTAAGAATTATGGGGTTTCATACTCCATATATGACAATTTTTTAATATTGTTGGAAAAATTGCACGATATTTGCATGTGCATACCAAACTGAAACGCTAAAATGAAAGGAAAGAAAAATCAATGTAATTGAATAGTTATCAGCAAACTGTGTCTTTCGTTGGCGTTAGTAGTCCGATGCCGAAATTGTCGAAAAATGCAAAGTAACGCAGACAATCCGTCTCTATACCGTTACCCGTTTTTGACGGAGTAAAACACGGAAATTCGATGGCATAGATTGACTATCTATAACGCTGTTTGACTGCCGTTTACATTGTTCAAATAACTCGCAAGGGAAGTAATTTTACAAACTTAAAAATGCGAGTGTTATGAACAACGAATTAAAGGTCTCGTTTTACCTGAAACGGGAAAGTCGATTGGAAAAATGTAGCGATGGAGAAAAAGTCGCTTACCCGATTACCGGCAAAATTATCATCGGTAAAAGTATTGCCCAATTCAGTACCAAACTGAAAGTAGAGGAACACCTGTGGCATGTCAAATCGGGACGGGCAACCGGCAAAAGCCGTGTCGCCGTCGAACTCAACAGGGAGATTAATAAAATTAATCTCTCCATCCACCGCCATTACAAGGATATTTTGGAGCGTACCGGAACGGCGACGGCTTCGGAAGTGAAGAACGCCTTTCAGGGAATTGCAACCGCACAAACGACTTTACTCGTCCTGTTCGAGGAAATGATGTCGGATTTTCGCGCAAGGATAGGCATTGACCGTGCTGCTTCAAGCTATCAGGGATACAAGACCACGTACAGGTATCTCGAAGGGTTTCTACGGGAAAAATACAAGGTCGGCGACATACCCTTTACCCGTTTGGATTTGCCTTTCATCGAAGCATTCGATTTTTACCTGCGGGTAGAATGCGGTTTAAAACCGGCCACAATGGTTACCAACATCATTTATTTACAAAAGGCGGCGCGGATAGCTCTGCACCGGAATCTTATCAGCCGTCCGCCCTTTACCGGATACAAGCCGCCGAGACCCGAACAGCGAAACCGTTCGCTTGCAAAGGACGAATTGGAACGGCTCGTATCGACGCCGCTTCCCAAGCCGAAGTTATGTTACATCCGTGATTTATTCGTCTTTTCCGCCTTCACCGGTATCTCGTATGCGGATTTGAAGAAACTTAGCCGGAAAGAAATCGTCGTGGAAAAGGACGGTGGCCTGTGGATTTCCGCCAAACGGCAAAAAACGGGTGTTCCCTTCAACGTAAAATTATTGGATATTCCCTTGCTCATTATGAAGAAATACGAGGGATTAGCGAAAGACGACCGCGTGTTTCGCATACCGACATTGAACGCCATAAACAACGGTCTTAAAAAAATCGCCTCGTATTGCGGTATTGAAACAAGTATCACGTTTCATGTAGCGCGCCATTGCTTTGCCAGTCAGGTCTGCCTTTCGCAGGGAGTTCCGATAGAAAGTGTCAGCCGGATGCTCGGGCACAAGGATATACGGACTACCCAGCGTTACGCTAAGGTTGATAACGAGAAAATCGGAAACGACATGAAACAATTGTCCATTCGCCTTGCGGGCAAATTCGATTATGCGGTATAAAACAATAACATTTCAAATTTTATACAATCATGGAACATAACAGAAGTACGTTTAGTGTATTATTCTATCTCAATACGAGCAAGAAAAAGAAATCGGGAAAATGTCCTGTCATGGGGCGTATCAGCGTGGACGGTAAAAGCACGGCTTTCGGTACGAGAGCGGACGTTTTACCCGACGAATGGAACGCTTCGGAAGGACTGGCTACCGGCAAGGATAATACCGCCATAAATAAACAGATAGAAGACTATAAAACGGCACTTGAGACGCATTACCGCAATATCGTCGAGAATCAGGGATTCGTAACCGCCGAGTTGCTCAAAAATGCGCTCCGCGGTATCGGAACGGGTCAAAATACCGTCATGCAGGAGTTCTCCGAACTGGTCGAAGAAAAAAGAAAAAGTGTCGGCATCAAGATAGTAGCAAGCTCCTACGGCATTTATACGGCGGCATACCGGCATTTCAAGGGATTTTTGAGGCATAAATACGATGCCGACGATATTCCTTTTAGCATGGTTAACCAAGCAATGGTTGAGGAATTTGCATATTATCTGAAAATAGATGCACGGTTGGCCGCGCGAACGGCAAGGTCAACCATGAAGCCTTTCCGAACGGTGGTAAAACAGGCATTCAACAAGGGCTTGATGCGTAATGACCCGTTCTTCGATTATAAACCCGAAAAGATATTATCCGTTCCCCGGTGGCTTTCACGGGACGAGATAGACCGCCTGATGAGAGTGCAAATAAACAGTCGCGCCCTCGATTTCGTGCGGGATATGTTTTTGTTTTCGACGTTCACGGGTATATCCTACATAGATTTGAAGAACCTGCGGCATACGGATATCGTGCGTAGGGAAGACAGAAGCACGTGGATAATTCTGAACCGGCATAAGACCGGAACCGCTTCGTATATTCCCTTGTTGGATATACCGATGAAAATCCTTGAAAAATATAAGGGTTCAAGGTTTTCCGGCAGCGACGGCAAAGTTTTCAAGATACGGACATCCGCCAGTGTGAACGAGCATTTGAAGGAGTTGGCGAAGTTAGCGGGTATCGACAAACGACTTCACTACCACATGAGCAGGCACTCGTTCGGAACCGAAATTTGCCTCTCACAAGGTGTTCCAATAGAGACGCTTAGTAAAATGATGGGGCATCTGTCCATCAAGACCACCCAAATTTACGCCGAAGTTACCCGTACCAAAATCAACGAGGATATGACGAAGCTTGCTCGTCGGATTAAAGGAAAATATACGTTAGCAAAGGTAACTTGTATAAATAAACCTCCTAAAAAGCCAAAAGGTAAATGAGGCGAAAAGATTCGGTTGAACTGTATTGGCACAGTTGCAAATTACCCAAAGAAGACACATCCATAAGTGGCTTAAGTATAATGTCTATGTGAAATAACTACCTCTTATTCTGCTTTGTATTATAATTATTCTGTATCTTTGGCAAAAGTCAAAAAAATTAGCTATTATGGGTGAATTTTCAAAACGAATAGGAGAAATCGGGGAAGAAATTGTAGTTGAATTTCTTGCATTGATTGGTTGGAACCAACCAGTTAGAAATATCGACATTCCAAGTATTGACCCTGAAAAACATGAGAAAAAAAGCCACGGAATAGATGGTTATTTCCATTATCAAAGCCCTGTTATTTCAAGGACTCTGGAAAATATTTTAATTTCCGTAAAATATAGTAAAGACAAATATCCTAACTCTCCGGTGGATAAGTTTAAAGAACACTATAAAGATTTAGGCATGGCAATTGAATCTTTCAAAAAATCAGAGTTGAGAGCAAATACAATAAACAATCGTGCTGATTTTGAAACTGTTTTTGATAGAGGAATCATATTTTGGTTAAATAATGTTGATGATAGTTCGCAAGACCTCATCTATAAATTATCTAAGCTTGAGGCTCCAAAAGATTTTAACCATGATGGTATTTTTCTTGTGGACAATAACAAGATTGCTTTCTTTTTTCAAGCAATTGAATTTGTAAAAAGAAAATATCCGAATAAGACAGTTCAATTTACATACTTCAATACAGGATTGAATGGAGATAATGAAATGCCTAAAAATGGCACAATAATGCCAATTCAGTATTTAGCATCAAATATTATTCCGATTAAGATTGAAGTTGATGTAGATAAAAACGTTCTTGTTTTGTGTTCAAGAGAAAGTTTTGAAGAAGAAGAATTAATAAAATTAATGGGCTTAGCTAAGAATATTACTGCCAACTACCAATCCAATACAGTTATTGCCTTCCCCGATTATAATCGCTTACAGCATGAACAAATTGTAAATAATGCAAAGCAAATATTTGAAGAATCATCATTTACAAATCTTCTTTCTGTTGAGAACTTCAATCTAAATTTCAGAAACTAATGGAAAAATTAAACGAAAATATAAATAGATTTTTGCCATTTGGTGAATCACTAAGGGTAATACTACAACATGATTCAATTAAGGATAGGGAAAGAAGGCAACTTCTGAGAATGAAAGGTGTATTTGTTAACAATACAGATGAAGACAGTACATTTCCTATTCTCACAACTTCACTGTTAAGTCCTAATGAGTTTGGATTTTTGAGAGAAAGACTTCAAGCAAAAGAAGATAGGGAAAAGACAATTACTCGAACCTTGGATTGGGAAGCTCAAAAGACATTAATAGCTGCAATTCCTGACAACTTTAATATACAAGAGGTTATCAAAACAAACTTTCCGAAATACAAAGTAATTGGCAACCCCAATTTCAAAATGGTTGATAACAACCCTGATAAAATTATTTTAGATTTCAAATGCGAAACAACGAATTATAGTAAAGCGTGGTTTAGGGGTAAAAATGAGTTTAAAGGGCAAGTTTCTTTTGAGAAGATTAAAACCAAAGACAATAAAGTTCAACTCCAAATAATTCATACATCCCCAGAAACGACAGAAATAGCGGAAAAAGTTGCCAAAAGTTTGGAACGTCATTTCAAGCAAAATAATTACATGAATCCTCAAAAAGAAATTCACCGGATTCTTTTTAAGGATTTCACAAATGAAGAAAGAATACAATTCTTTTTAAGCATGACGGAAGGTAATGAGATTTTCGATTTCAATAAGGTCACATTCATGGATATTGGTCCAGACCCTAATGAAAATCTACCGTCTGATATTAATTGGCTAGAACTGGCAAAAGTCCGTGAATTAAATATAAATGGAGAGGTACTGCATAACATACCTTTCTTGAAAGACAAGACGCTTCATCGTTATATGGAATTAGCGGATATGGAAATTATATACAATTTCTCATTACCATCAGTAGAAGGAAATTGTAAAATTAAATTCGGATTTGGCAATTACTTTAAAAATAGAATTGGCAATATAGAGTTGGTTGTAGATATTGTCAAAATTAATCCTAAAGATGAATATTCCAATGTTCCGCCAGCATCAATCAGAACTCAATTACTCAAAGAGTTTGAAAAATTTAAGACGGAAAAATATGAGTGGTGTAAGCTTCAAAATCTGAACAAACAATATATACCTACAGCATGAACATTATAGACTTTACTGAATTAAACCTGCAATATCTGATTACACATCATATTGGGAATAAGCTGAGAGATGAAAGATTTTTATTGTCAGCAGAAACTACAGACATAGAGACAGAGACTCAAAATTTTCTTTTGAAATATTTTATTCTTCCAATAAAAACAGAAGAAATCTACTCTTTCTCACATTCTGTAGAACTGGATATGAATGAGGTTTATATTTTAATCAAGAGATTTTTCGAAGAACCGAAATCATCTTTTGTTAGTTGCTCCCAAGATATAGCAAAACTCCTTTATGAGCAATCAATGCATCCTAAAATTAAAGAGGGAGAACTAAATGTTGCATATTTTACCAATATAAATTTTGAAGGTAAGATTGTTGATGCTATTGGAATTTTCAAATCAGAAAATAATGTTCCATTTCTTAAGATGATTGGAGGAAAAGGGAAATATAAAATCAATCATGATTATGGATTTGAAATAAAAGGGATTGACAAAGGTTGTGTCATATTGAATGTTAATCCTGAAACAGGATATAAAGTTCTAATTGTAGATAATGGGAATAAAGCGGCAGAGGCGCAATATTGGAAAGATGATTTTCTGAAAGTACAACCGATTAGCGACGAATATCATCAAACAAAAGAATTTTTGAATATTGCTAAAAACTTTGTAGCGAAGCAACTATCAGAAGGGTTTGAGGTAAGTAAAGCTGATAGAATAGATTTGCTAAACCGTTCAGTAGAATATTTCAAAAAACATGACGCTTTTGATAAAAATGAGTTTGAGCAAGAAGTGTTTCAAGATGATAATTTGATTAACTCATTCAGAACATTTGATAAGGTTTACCGTGAGGATAACGAAATAGAATTATCTGATAATTTTGATATTTCACCGCAAGCCGTAAAAAAACAGGCACGTATATTCAAAAGTGTCCTAAAACTGGATAAGAACTTCGACATCTATATACATGGTAATAGGGATTTGATTGAACGAGGTATAGAAAAAGATGGTCGTAAATATTACAAGATTTATTATCAAGAAGAAAACTAAAAAAATCCTGATTTGATAACGCTTCAAATCAGGATTTTTGCTATTAACGGCGGGTGTTGTCCAATATTTTCAGCACCTCCGATTCCCGATACAGTATCTTCCCCTTAATCCGAATAAACGGTATTTTACCCGTGTCCCGCCAACCCTGTAATGTTCGGGTGCTAATGTGCAGCATATGACAAACATCCTTATTCGTCAGGTACTTTTCACCATTCAGGTGCGGTGTACGGTTTTTCAGGGCTTGCCCGATGGTGTCTAATAGCTCGTCTAGAACTGTGAAAAACGAAGTGATTTCGTTTGATTTATTATCCAGTATTTCCATATCCTTTCTGTTTAGTTACGCATATAATCGCCCAAAGACGATAGTTTCAACATATCCAGCCGTGCATCGTAGCCGATACTTAGCCGTTTGAGGTTGTACGAAATAAAATACCCGTTTTCGTCTTTCTGAATCTCGTAGGTAGCGGGGCTTGCCTGCTTGCTCGTTTCGTTCATGTGGATAAGGCTTAACAGGTAGGTGTCGCCGTTCCGGTAAATAATAACTGTCGGATGCAGGTTCACGCTTTCCCAATTGCCGACCAATACACTCAAATCGAACAATTTTTCATCTATATATTTTTCTTCTTTCATCGGGATTCGTTTTTTGATTGGTTCAACAATAATTCTACGTCGGAAGTCCTGTAATAACATTTTCGTCCGATTTGGGAATACGGTAATGTTCCGTCGTCCCTGTACGATTGCAATGTCCGTTGAGAGATTTGCAGAAGTCCGCAGACTTCTGCGTTGTTCATCCATTTATCGGTGTTCCGACCGTTCCCGCAAAGGGATTTCACCTGTCGGGTAAAATCTTCGAAACGCCGTTTCAGTTGCTCGAAGGCTCTGACTTCTATTGCTACAATTTCCATATAAAGCGAATTTTAATTGATTAATAACTATCCTCATTGCAATGATTCGCTGCAAAGGAAAGCAGAATATCAAACGGTTTCGGAAATCGTGTAGGCACTGGTAGTCGTTGGCTGCAAGCGGCTTTCACGCCGACGTTAAATTGACGGAAGTTATTCTCATGCTCCGGTTATTCCCGGCTTCCGCCTCTCCAAACGGCTGGGAAGCCATGAACGGGAAATAACCGGAAAAGCATGGGAAATAACTTCAGGAACAATATAAATCTAATATTTTATCAACTTAATCTTGGTCTTCGTTTCTTCTTTTTCTTGGGTTTTAGTGATGGTTGTTCATCAGTCGGATTGATATCTGTTACCGATGGAAGTATAGAGAATAAGGAAGACAAACTATTTCCATCGTTTGATTGACCTACTGAATTATTGGTTGATTGATTTACTGTCGTACTGATTTGCTGTTGTGTTGAAGTATCTGAAATCGTTTTTAAATTTTTATTTGTTTGCGCTTTTACATTTTCATCTGTTTGTACATCTACAATTTTTTTCTTTTCGCCAGTAAAATCTTCGTTTAGGGTTGTTAGCTCCCGTTCCTGCATCCGTAGTTTGTTCGTGACAGTGCCGTTCTTCATGGTGTTGCAGTACTCGAACGTTTCTGCTAACTGCCGATGATAGTCGAATAACTTATCAAAACCTTTTTCCACATTTTCAAATAAGACTGTGCGGTCAAAACCGCCTGTAATAACGCCTTTTTTTGTGTTGCGGTGGTTGGTTAGTGGACTTATCTTAATTTTGTTCGATTGGTCTTTTCGGCTTACAATCAAATGGCAGTGCATGTTCAGGCGGTTGTCGGAACGGTCACGGTTGAAATGGATTTTGCCGTAAAACTTGATATCTTCGGCTGATAGTCCTTTGTTGAAATTCTTGGCGTATTCGGGAATGAACACTTCACGGATATACCGCTTCATGGCTTCAGCTTGCTCCTGTTCCGTATTTCCCATTGCTTGCAATTCCTTTTCCGACGGGCTGACGTGGACGGCGTAGAACTTGGCATCGGTTTTTAAGAGTTGCCCGATATTCCCGTCGATGTCCTTTACAACTTGGGATTTGTATAAATTATCCTGATTGAGATTGAAAAAACCTTCGGTATAGATTCCCTGCTCCATCCGTTGCATATCTTCATGCTCGCAATAATTTGCCAACTGTCGGCTGCTGCCTGCATTGTTATATGTGCCGTTGGATGGTGGAGGGAAATCTATATTCATGCTTGCTATTCGTTTATCAGGTTCGTTATTTCGGCTTTCAGGTTCTCTTTACGCTTGCCGTCCATTACCCCGCAAGCTGCCAACTCTGCATAAAGGCTAAGCAATTTCAATAATTTTGCGTTATCTCTTTTCTGTACCTGTTGTAACGTGCCGATTTGCTTACCCTGACCGTTTATCACATCGGCATGTTCGGTAAATTTGTCGCTTAACCTTTGCAGTAGGGTATTGTATTTCTCATTATTCTTTTCCAATTGTGAGAGGACAAGTGTTTCCAAAGCCTTTACTATTCCATCGAAGCGGACGGCGATTGAATTGGTTGCCCGTATCATCGGATTAAGTTCCTTTTCCTCATAGTGTTTAATGAAGCGGATAATATCATCCTGCCGTTTGTTGATTTTGGAAAGTTCTGCTTTTACCGATTCGGGGGCATCGGCAGGATTGATATTTGCCTTGTCGATATATCCAAAAGCCAGTTTTACAACTTCACTCTTTTTCAGCGAATAGCGTTTGCAGATTTTTTCTACCAAACGATTGGTTTGCTCATCTATCGCAATGGTCTTGAATATGATATTTCGATTCTGTTTTGTCATAGTTATAACTATTTTATGACTATTTATACACTTAACTCGCTTAAATAGAATTGTATATCAATTCAAGTTACAGCAAGTGTTATAACTGTGCTTTAGAATAAAGCACTAAAGCCGAAGGCTTTGCCCCGCAGGGCAAGAGGGAAGAACAGGACTTGTCCAGTTCCCTCTTGCTAAATTCTGCGACTTTGACGGTTCGCAGAAAGGGGGCGGTTGCAATGACAGTTTGCGCTTAATCGGGCGAATGCTCGTCGTTACCATTTGCATCGGTTTGCTCTTCGGGTGGATTATCCTTTTCAAACTTCTGGATAGTCCGATAATCACAATGTTCCCGAACAAATGAACGAACATCGTCCGCTCGGTAATAGATTTTCTGCCCGTATCGTAAGAAGGGTAAAACGCCGTTGCTCCGGTGTCGTTGGAGTGTGCGTTTGCTGCATCTAAGCATGAAACACAAGTCCTGATTATCCAACAGTTTTTCGTCCTTGTCGAAAACTTCGTTGGTGTTGACAAGCGATTTCAGGTCTTTGCCTATTTCGCTTAATTTCTTGGATAGCCGTTCCATCCATTTTTCAAAATCATCGTTATTGATGTACATTTTGCTTCGTTTTTTGAGATTAATACTAATTTTCTCAATGCATTGACGAAGCAAAATTCGGCAGACCGAAGCAATAAAAATAGAGGAGTCTTGTATTGACCCCTCTATCGTGCGGTTGTATAAATCTACTATTTAATGGATTACAAAATCATCTTTTTTCATCTTTGTTATTCCTGTCGTTTTCTGCCTTACGTTTTTTATACTCTTTCGTCAGAACGGCTTTCAGGGCATCAAGCGTTTTTGTCAAGTTGTAAGGCTTCCGTTTGAACAGTTCGCCCTGACGGTCGTAAATGCCATTGAAACTAAAACCAAATGCCTGTTCAAATACGTTAGCGAGTGCTGTTTTAGAAGGTTTTTTCCCCATGTCATCATCCAAGCCACCTAATAAATGGAGTGATACGAGTATTTCCGTCATTCCCATAATACCCAGATTGGGAAATTTGGGAATGATACAAAGAGGAGATTCAAATACTTGTGGAGTAGTTTTTGGAAACTGTTCGGGATGTTGGATTTTCAGGCGTAGCAGTTCGAGTTCGCCGTCAAGAAAAAATAATGTTTTGCAGATATACGCTTTTTTTAGGGCATTTTTTTTCCTGCTCGTACTGAAATACAGTTTGTAAGTGTGCCATCTCAATACGAGAGACATTTAGCGTCCGAAAAATACCCGCGTAATCGTTGGAATTGCTTACGGCTTCTGTCTGTGCGGTAAACTGCTCATAGGCGATGTACATTTCTTCGTTGCTTACTTCTTGTGAGGGTTCAGCCAACAGGCTGAAAAACCTCGAACTTGTTAATTCATTCATACGCATAAATTTTTAAGGTGAATATTAATAGTCAGACCGAAGTCCTGTTTTATGCTGAATGATTTCAATAATATTTGTTTACTTTGCCATTTTCTATAAAATTTGAGTTCAACAATACTTACATAACTATATTTCAATTAGATTACTTCTGTCCTTTATATATCTCTATTCCTATTTTTTTCAAAAGAAGTTGCGCATTGAATGTCTTACAGACTCCTTCGCATAGCTTGTAATCAAAGAACAGTTCTTCGCCATCGACCGTAATATCGAAATGATAGTTGCTGATGCTTCCGGGATATTGCTGTTGCAATTCGGTCAATGCCAAATCATGTGTAGCTACCAATCCTGCCGTATTGCGGTCAAGGAAATGCTTCACAATAGCTACGCTTCCAAGATATTTATCGGTCGAGTTGGTTCCTTTCAACAGTTCGTCCAACAACAGGAAACAATTCGGATTCCGTTCTATTTCGTCAATGATTTTTTTCAAGCGCAGCAATTCCGCACGGAACGAAGAGGTGTTTTCACTTAACGAATCGCGTGTACGCATATAGGTTTGAATATCGGCAAGGGAAACCGAAAACGAATCGGCGCAAACGGGCATTCCGGCATACGCCAGCACCATATTTACGCCGAGCGTCCGTAGAAAAGTGCTTTTGCCCGACATGTTTGACCCTGTAATAATTCCGATTTTGTCATTCGGATTCATGTTGAAATTATTACTTACCCGCGTCTGTTCAGGAATAAGCGGATGTGCCATTTGCACAGCCTCAATGCAGAAATATCCGGGAACAATCGTCGGGAAAACCCATGTGGGATGATTAAAGCGAAAGATACCAAGCGTAAGGTAAGCATCCATCTTTCCTATTTCCTGTAAGCAGGGAGCTAACTCCGTCCGGTTACGGATAAACCATTTTTCAATAGCAAAAGCACAATGAATATCCCACAAGGAAATACCGTTTAAGAAAAACCAAACGATAGAGCTGTCGCGGCAGTCGAGCATTCTTGTTAAGAAAGCGATTCTTTGTAGTTTTCGGTCAAATTGATGTTGGTAAATCAAATCGTTGCGAATATCATCGAGTTTAGGATGGGTAAATAATTCGGCTTTGATAAAGTTCATCAATCGGGAATATTTCAAAAATAGATGTCCCTTATTCCCTATATAGGAATGAATTTTACCGATTCTACTATTATACGCCGATGTGATAAAGCAATTGAGAATGAATATGCCAATGGCAATGCCGCTCCATGCGACATTCAAAAAGCTCAATCCAATCGAAGCAGTAAAACAAATTGGCAGTGCATAACTAAGAATAAGCAGCCAATGTTTCGATTGGAAGAAAGAAACGAAACCGTCTATGAAATCATAAATTTTCCTTGATTCTTCATCTGTGGATTTAGAGAGAAAAACCGTTGATAGGAAGCGTTCTTTGAATGTTTGTTTTTCGCTGAGTTCTATCGACAATTGTTGCCGTTCTTCTATATCGCTGGCAGTGGTGCGTTTCAGTAAAAAAGCTGCCAGTGTATCTTTTCCCTCTTTTGTTACTGTTCTGTTGAGGTAAGCGAACAACGAATGCGAACCAAATACATCCAAGTCGGCGGCATAATTATGCGTATCATCGGCGTATTCAATTCCTGTCCCGAACAGATTCTTTTCACGGATTGACAATTCGTTTTCATAAACCGCAATGAGATTTTTCAGCCTCACAATTTCCGATTCGACCTTATTGTGGAGATGAATCAGCACAAAGAAAACTATCAGCAATATACCTCCGACAAGCATTCCTGCAACGAATGATAAAATACCAATCCATATCGCTAAAATGCCTGCTAAAACTATAATTGCACGAATCCAAGAATACCTTACACTTTCTTTTTGTAGCTTAGTGACTAAGGTTTCTACTTCCTGAATTTTCTCCCGATAGTATCTTCCCATCTTTTATTACATACTGCTATTTGTTTTTATCTTCGATAAGATTTCAATTAATTCATATCTGATTGAAGAAGCGTCTTGTGGTGGATTGCCCAAATAGATTTTATCGACTTTAAGGCTATATTCATAGCCTTCTTCATAACGAAAGCCTGTAATCGAAAGAGGTGAAAGTTTTATCCATTCTTCGTTATCACCTTCTTTAGCAAAAATGCAATCTGCATTTTCATCATAGCCATCCATATTTCCGAGCCCTTTGCCCATTTCTGAAGCAATAGTCATTTGGATAATCTCACGCCTATCTTTGCTTTCATCTTTATCACAGGCGGTTAGTGCAAAAAGACTTAGAATTATTGCTATAAAGCAAAAGTTTAATCTTGTTTTCATCGTATGTACTTTTTTGTTTTTATACTACATGTGTTTCAAATTCTTATCTAAAAATGCGATGATTCTTTCACTCAACATATCCCAATTGCCGGGACTTTCGTTGCCGATAGTGTGTCCCGCTCCTTTGATAACCCACAACTCTTTTTTGCCCGGAAGCGCCTTGTATATTTTTTCGCTCATCCAAGCAGGAGAACGGTCGTCTAACTCTCCGACAATTAATAATGTCGATTTTTTATAGGTTGGAGCCAAATATATTGGTTGCAAATTTTTAGGATAATCGGCGGGAGCAATCACTTTTCTATTGATGTTTTTATTTTTAGGCAAGTTGTTTATAATAGGCAGAACCTCTTCAAAAGAGGTCATCAATCCGATGCCTACGAAACATTTTATATTTTCGTATTTAGCGGATGCCGCCATAGAAAGGTATGCGCCCGTTGACCATCCGAAAACAGCCATCTTTGAGGTATCTACTTCGTTTTGTTGTAACACTTGCTTGATAACGGCATCGTAATCCGTCAATAATTCAGTATAAGCCAAGTAATCGGCATTCATTTTCCATTCGCTGCTTTCTCCAAATCCACGCCAATCGAATGTTACCACATTATACCCTTTGTTGGTAAAGGCTTGAACAAATATCAATTGTTGGTAAGACATATTGCCCGCATCTCCATTACAAATGATGACAGTAGGGCGTTTGTTGTTATCAATAAGCCTGTATGTTTTCTTGACCGAATTTGCCCATGCACTATTCAAGGCTGTTTCGGAAGGCTTATTTTGAGCGGGGAAAAACCATGTTTTGATTTTTAATCCGTCAGTGGTTGTTACATTCAGGTCTTTGTAAATCAATCCTAAACTTTCGGGATACAAACGATAAGTCCTATCGGGTATAATAGCCAATGCTTGAGAGCAAAAAGTCCCAAGCATTAGAGTGAAAATAATTATTTTTAAACGGTACTTCATGTCGTATATCTTTATTCATGATTATAGTTTTTGATGTTGTATTCACTTTAAGTTCCTTAGATAGCCAACTATTCTCTCCATTTTGCTTGTTGCTACGAATATACGTCCATTGAAATCAACGAAAGTTTTATTTGGCAATAATGTATCTTTCGATTCATGGATATAGTAGTTCTCGGCAATCAATTCCGGAGGTGTTTTTTTGCTGATTCTCTTATGGATAAATGGTTTGGGAGAATAGGTTTTTCTCTGTTCGGCCGAGGCTCCAGCTAGCCGAACGGAGAGAATTTTAGTTACAGTCAAATTTGATTACCTGCCTTCGCCTTTAAATAGTCTATCAACGTGATTAATAAATATATCTGATAGAATATATTCGTTTCCCGCTTTCTTTGCGGCTTCGTTATATAGTTTTACAAAAGACTGGATATCGGCATATGTCTTAATTATAGGCTCTATGCCCAGTTGATTTTTGATTAACGTTGCCATATAATACCCGTTGCTGTGACCTCCAAACTTTATCATGCTGCCGATTTCGTTATAAGCCTTTTTTGTTTCATCAGTTTGTTTCTCAAGAAAATTTTGCGTTATCAAATCAATTTGCTTCAAGGTTGAGGGAGTGTTTTCCAAGTCCTGCAAATACGCATTGATTAAGCTCTCCGGATAATCCATCTTCTCCATAGGGCTTGACGGCTTATCAATAAGGTCTGCGGTACCCTCGCGGTGTATTTCGTTTAAAGCCACCAGTAAAATATCTTGTGCAGGAGGATTTGACTCGAACATTTTCGCCAATCCTATCCCCCTGTAGTTGTGATGATACTCATGCGCCAACAAATTTATGGTATTACTCTCAGACAAGTCTTTTGCATAGTTCATATCCATAAATACAAACGATCCGCTTACCTTTGCTTCCCCCAGCGTTGCGATCAGGTACAGGCTAAACGGTTTGATGTTTGCCTCACCTGCTTCGGGCGGAAGAAATGTTTTAACGACATCTTGCGCTTTATCCATCATACTTTCAAAATCAGTATTTTTCAAAAACTTTTCCACCTCGTCCAGACGGGTGCTCAACTTGTAGAAATTATGTATCACCATCAGATTATAAACACGCGAATCAACGACTCCCAACGGCAACGCAAGAAGGCTGTCGCGTTCACTTTGCTTGGTTTTGTCAAAGCATAGGATAATAGCGTTCTTAATCATTTGTTTTTCTCCTTTGGCAGCCGTTCTTTCAAAATAATACTTAAACCCGTCAGTGGAAAATAATTTTTCCCAGTCGGCCTCGGTCAATTTTTCTCCCTTTTGGACAAACCTTATAAGGTCGATGGTAGCTAAGGCTGATGTAGTCGAGCTTTTACGTTGGGGCTGATTCTGTGCGCTTCCAATAAAACACGACAACAGAAAAACAGCTGACAGAGTAA
>JAVBOB010000027.1:0-47470 GCA_031551125.1 Bacteroidales bacterium | reverse complement strand
GCTATACGGTTTTCCATGGGTTAGCCTTTCCTTCGGCGGAACGCCACCCCGCCGACTTGCTATGATCCGTTTGCCTTGCGTTCTATTCCGCAACCAGCTTAAAGTTGAGCGTCCGAACAACGTTCGGTATTCAAAAAATTCTCCCCCTTGTTAAGCGGCATTTGTAATGCCGCTTTATTCTATTTACGAACTTGACGTTACCAAACTCGTAAACTCGGTGCTTTTTGAAATACGCTCCATGCCATACACCTACTGCTTATCTTATTTCTCATTCTTTTTCCTTAGATGAAAAAGAATCAAAAAATCAAGACGGGCTGACGCTATACGGTTTTCCATGGGTTAGCCTTTCCTCCGGCGGAACGCCACCCCGCCGACTTGCTATGAACCGTTGGCCTTGCGTTCTATTCGGCAACCAGCTGAAGGTGGAGCATCCGAACAACGTTCGGTATTCAAAAAATTCTCCCCCGCTTTATTCTATTTACGAACTTGACGTTACCAAACTCGTAAACTCGGTGCTTTTTGAAATACGCTCCATGCCATACAGCTACTGCTTATCTTATTTCTCATTCTTTTTCCTTAGATGAAAAAGAATCAAAAAATCAAGACGGGCTGATGCTATACGGTTCTCCGTTGGTTAGCCTTTCCTTCGGCGGAACGCCACCCCGCCGACTTGCTATGAACCGTTTGCTATTTTCTTCGCCACAATAGCAGTAGTGGATAAATCCCTTTACCTACAAACTCCTCAACAACCCGTTGGTTAAAACCAACGGCAATGAAACACGGCACTCCCATTCACTTTTAACCTTTAACCATTCACTATTCCCTTACCACCACTCTCAACGCTCCACTTTCAATTCTTAACTACCTCTCTACCAGCACTAATAAAAAATATTTTACCTTAAATACAAAAATATTTTATCTTTTTCTTGTTCAAAAGATAAATTTAATTTATCTTTGTGGTGTTGTTATCGAACAAATATAAACAAAATATCAACTTATTGTCATATACATGATATATAAAGGTAAAATAAATTTAGCAAAAAGGTGTCACGTAGCATGTATCACGTATCATGATAAAGAAAATTCATTGGTTTTTAAACAGTTAACCCGTAAACTTTAAACACTTAAACCCTTTGTAAACCGTTAACCTGTAAACTTTTAAACTCCTAAACTGTAAACTATCTCCTCCCCGCCATGACCGACCAAGTAAAATCCGAAATAGCCCAAAAAGCCCTCCGGGCGCTCATGCACGAAGGCTACCGTTCTCCGAACGTAACCGACCTGCGCCTTCGTCGCAGCCGCAACGGACACCAAACTATCTGCATCTCGGCCGAAGCAAACGGACAGCATTTCTTCTCCTGCGGCAGCTGTCCGAATGAGCTGGTGCGCAACCTGCTTCGCACGGTGCGAGGCGGGTTGAGCGTCACCACTCCTCCTATTGCATATTGATTATTGAAAATTGTTTATTGTAAACGCTTAAACATTTAAACTGTAAACCCCGTCAGCCATGTACCCCTCCTACGACGAATACCTCCGCATTACCGAAGACCCGTTCATCACCGATGACGAGCCTACCGCCCGTCCCGAACGTTGCCCGTACTGTGGCGACAGCTGCCCTGCCGACCGCTTTGGCACGTGGAACGGCAACCGTATGTGCCTCGACTGCGTTGCGGCCGAGGAGCTCGAAGCCCGTCGTGATGCGATGGCGCAGCAGCAGTTCAGCCTGTGCTATGATGAGCTGGTAGAGAGTATCACGTATCAAGTATCACGATGTACGACAAAAGATGAAACCTCTCCAAAAGTTACCTCTCCAAAAGTTACCTCTCCAAAAGCCCCTCCCCACAAGGGAGGGGAACAAGCTGTGAAGTCAATCACACAACGCTTCACCTGTAGTACACGTCCCCTCTCTTGAGGAGAGGGGATTGAGGGGTGAGGTGAAAGCGTAGAGCAGGCGACCGACGATACACGCAACCTTACCCCCTAGCCCCCTGAAGGGGGAACGAACTGCGACGATACTCACACCACACATACATTGATATTTGTTCACTAAAAAATCGTACATCGCAATACGCGCTTCACATATCCTAGCTATCCATTAATCTTTAATACTTACATCATGCTAACAACACGCACACCCGCTTTCTCTCGGAGATGGAGGCGGAAGAGAAGGTTTTTCTCTTCACTTCCCTTCAGCTACTACTCATTTTCTAACCTTACAACCCGCTAACACGCTATGAAATTACGAACACACGACAACCGCATCCTCACGCTGATAAGCATGGGCGAGCTGGAGAAGTACCGCACCGATGAGGGAAAAACCGAGTACCGCGCCGCCCCGTCAGATAAGCTTACCTGCCTTGACCACAACGGTCGCCGCGTAACCATATCCATTGCCGACGTGCTGCGCTGGGAAGGAAGCTACTACTTCAGCACGTAGCTCGCACGATACACGTATCAAGTATCACGACGCACGATAAAAGATGAGACCCCCACCCCTCTCCAAAAGAGAGGGGAACAGGCTACGACGATAAACGCAACGTAACCCCCTAAGAACGCCTACAGATGATACCCACTCTATTCATTATTCGTCATCTACTTTAAACCCTTTAAACGCTTAAACTTTTCAAACCTTTAAACGCTTAAACTTTCTTTAGGCCTATGAACTACATCAACCAAATACGAAGCTTCTGGCGTTTGCATGAGGAGCATTCATTCAGCACTACCGAGATTGCCGTGTACTTCTACCTGCTAGAAGCCTGCAACAGCTGTGGCTGGAAGAATCCGTTCAAGCGTAACAACAGCCGCATACGAGCCGACCTTGGGATATGCCGTAACACGCTGGCTAATGCTCGCAATAAGCTGGTGCAAACCGGACTGTTACAGTTCAAAACTCAGAATGGGAATTCCAACACACAGTACTGCCTTTCAAATTTTGAACAGGTAGCTGGGCAGGTGAATGGGCAGGTAACTGAGCAGGTTAGTGGCGAGGTTCAGAGCACTAAATATAAACTAAAAAAAACTAAAAAAAACAAAACACTCTCCCCCTCCCTCTCCAATAATTTGGATGATGAAAATGAAAATGAAAAAGCGCAGGAGGAAACAGCTATCGCTAACCAACCGAACGGGCAGGAAGAAAAAAGAAAAAGTTGCGCTAAAAAGAAAAAAGAAAACCACACCCCAGCTCTCAGCCTCTCCCCTAGCCCCTCTCCACAAGAGAAGGGAACAGACAGCCCCTCCCCAACCCTCCCCCAAAGGGAGGGAGTAGGCAATGACGATACATGCACCCCGGTATCGGTGGAGGAAACACCCCCTCTCTTTGGGAGAGGGGACTGGGGGGGAGAGGCTGCCTTCGCTCGCTTTCTTGCCTACCGCAAAGAAATGGGAAAACCCTTTCGCACACAGCAGGGCATAGACCAGTGCTACAAGCGGCTGCTGGAGCTAAGCGGTGGCAACCCGCACACCGCCATACGTATTGTTGAACAAAGTATAGCCAACGAGTGGCAAGGACTCTTTGCCCTTAAACAAACCCACAGCACACATGAACGCACAGCTACTACAACAAGCCTTACACCAAGTACAAGCTCCGCAAAGTACGGAGCCGATAAGTGGAACACCACAGCCGCCCGCATTGCTGCCCATGAGCAAGCGTAGGTTTATCGAGCTGGCCAACGCCTACCTTGAACGCACGGAAGGACGGGCGTTTGAGCTTACCAACCCCCAGCTGCTGGGTGGGCTGTACAGCTACTTCACCGCAGCTGCCGATAGCCCGTACGACCTGCGCAAAGGCTTGTGGCTAGACGGTCCCATAGGAACGGGGAAGACTACCCTGATGCGCGTATTCCGTGAGCTATGCCTTGACCAACGGCGTGCGTACCGCATGGAGACATCATCCGAGATAGCCTGCGCGTTTTCCACCTCCGGTGATTTAGATGTGTACACCGCCAACCTTCGCGGCTACAGCCACCGTCCGTTAACGCTTTGCATTGATGAGCTGGGGCGCGAACCGCTGGCTGCCTCCTACTACGGCACCCGATTTAACGTGCTGCAGTACGTACTGCAACAACGCTACACCCTTTGGCAAACGCAAGGTGTAATAACCCACGTAACCACCAACCTCAGCGCCGACGAGGTGATAGACCGCTACGAAGACTACATCTTTGACCGCTGCCGACACATGTTCAACATTGTAACGGTAGAGGGAAGAAGCAAAAGATGAAAGAGGTTTACACGTTTACGGTTTAAAAGTTAACCCAACGATGACGTTTAAAGCTGAAGGTTTAGAGTTTAGAAAAGCCTAACCTGCCAATAACGTTGAGAACTTAAAGTTTAAATCTCAATCCGCATCCCTCAACCTTAAATCCTAAACTAGTAAACTGTACACCGTAAACCTGTAAACTTTTAAACTATAAACTTTAAACCTTAAGCTATATGATAACCCACACTCCGCAAACAACCCTGCAAGCTACAACCCCTATCATCAGCCGCCTACAGCGATTAGACGAAATACTTGAACGTTGCGCCCGTGCTGCCGATGTACCCGTTGACGAGCTGAAATCGCACTGCCGCCGCAGCGAGCTGGTGCTAGCCCGACACCTCTACAGCCTAATGGCACGGCGAGAAACAAACCTAACGGCTCGAGAAATCGGGCAGCACATCAACCGCCGCCACTCGTCCATATCCTACGCGTCGGCCACCGCCCAAAGCTGGCTCTCCATTGGCGACGCCGAGTTTACGGCGCTGTATGCAAGGTATATGGAGATGCGGAAGGGGGTGAGAAGTAACAATATCTATTGATTAGCTCTGTAATACCCTATCAAATAAATTTATATCTTTGTAAGTTATAGTAAATCCTATTGGTACATTCTGTTTATGTCAAGTTTAAAAAGTAAAATTGGTGTTATTGATCTCTTCTGCGGAATTGGAGGACTATCTCACGGTTTCGTATTGGAAGGGTTCAATGTAATTGCTGGATATGATAATGTTTTGAATTGCAAATTTGCTTACGAAAAGAATAATGAAGCCACCTTCTATCACAAAGATGTAACATCTTTAAAGGGCCGCGAATTAAATAAACTATTTGGGGCAAATCTCAAAATACTAATTGGTTGTGCTCCTTGTCAACCTTTTTCTTCGTATAGTTTTAAAGTAAAGAAAAAAGACGATGATAAGATAAACTTACTCTATGAATTCTCTAGGCTTATAAAGGAATGTTTACCCGATATTGTATCAATGGAAAATGTTCCCCAACTTCTTGATTTCAATAAATCCTCTCTTTTTAATGACTTTGTGGAAGTGCTAAAATCTTTAAATTACAAAGTTGATTACAAAGTTGTATATTGTCCAGATTATGGAATTCCTCAAAAAAGAAAACGGTTAGTATTACTTGCATCAAGGCTTGGAGAAATATCGCTAGTTAAGCCCACTCACTCACCCGAAAATTATGTTACAGTTAGAAATACAATCGGAAGACTAAAGCCTGTAAAAGCCGGAGAGTATGATAAAAAAGATCCACTACATAGGGCTAGAGAACTGAGTGCACTAAATCTAAAGCGTATCCAACATACCAAAGAAGGAGGAGGATGGAAAGATTGGCCTAAAAACTTGCTGCCAGAATGTTTTAAAAGACCTTCGGGTAAAACCTATGGAAGTGTCTATGGGCGTATGAAATGGGATGAACCATCACCAACTATGACAACCCATTGCACAGGACTGGGAAACGGCAGGTTTGGGCATCCGCAACAAGATAGGGCAATCACATTGCGAGAAGCGGCATTGCTACAAACATTTCCTGAAAACTACCAATTTTTTGAATCGCTGGAAACCTACAATTCATCGGCTATTTGCAAACAAATTGGAAATGCTGTTCCACCAAAATTAGGACAAATTATAGCACAAAGTATAAAAGCCCATTTAAAGAAATATAAATCATGATAGAAAGAATAGAGATTAACTTAGTTGAGGAGCAAATTAAAGATATTGAAAAAGATTATAATTATAGACTGGTAGAATGGCCCATAGAGGTTCTTGTAAAGAAGTTTGTTTCCAAAGCATCAAATAAATCATACAAAGAGTTGCTCCCAAGAGGAGCAGAACAGTTTTCTGTAATAATTGTCCCCGATTTTCAGCGAGATTTTGTTTGGGATGACCCAATGAAGGCCAAGTTTATAGAGTCTATTTTTATGAAAATTCCTATACCTCCACTATTTGCATTTCAACTGGATGATGAAGGAAACTTAGAATTATTGGATGGAGTACAACGATTGTCAACAATTAAAGCCTTTGTAAACGATGAGTTTGCCTTAGATGGCCTTGGGGTATTAAACTCATTAAATAATTACAAATTTTCTGAATTGGAAATTTCTAGACAACGAAAGTTCAATAACTTATCTTTAAAAATATATGTACTAGAAGAAGATGCGGATGAAGGGGTAAGGGCGGATATCTTCAATAGAATAAATTCTACTGGCAAAAAATTGACACCTGCCGAAGTTAGAAGGGGTAGCTTCTTAGATAATCCATTTTACAAGTTTATTGAAGAATGTGTGGAACTTCCAGAGTTCAAAATATTATTCTCAACTGCAAAAGAAAATGATAAATTAAGAGGTGATAAAGAAGAATTAATCACACGCTTCTTTGCATATACCGAGAAATATACTGAATTTGAACACTCGGTCAAAGAATTTTTGGATGATTACATCAAAGAGAAAGGAGAATTGTTTACTAATGACGAAAAAGAGCAGAAAATACAAATGCTAAAAAATGCTTTATCATTCATTAGCCGCCATTTTCCTAACGGATTTCGTAGAACAGTAACCTCTAGAACAATACCTAAAGTTCGATTTGAATCTATCGCTATTGGAACAAGCCTTGCATTACAAGAAAACCCCAGTTTGTCAGATCCAAGTTTGAGATGGCTTGAGTCAAAAGAATATTCTGAATGGGTTACTTCTGGTTCATCAAACAATAGAACAAAACTGATTGGCCGAATAGAATTTGTTCGAGACTGTTTACTTTCAAGAATAGATATAAATAGTTTGACATATGGAGATTAGAGAAGAATTTAACAAAAGACTTCTTGAGGTTGATACCTATTTTGAAATACTAACATTATTAGAGATGGATAGGCCTAAACTATCCGCTCATAAATTAGAAGACAACCAACTCGTAGAAATCAGTTTTGACAATCAGAAAATCAACATACTACGTTCAAATACATTTCTCCTACTATATAATCTTGTAGAATCAACTGTATGCAATTCTGTTAAAGCTGTTTTTGATGCAATTAACTCGGACAGACATAATCCTAAGTTGAAATATTTTGATGTAGTTGATAAAATCAAAAAATACTGGCTCAATAACCAGTATAGGCATGATGATAAGATCAGAAAGGAAACCGTTGTAAATACTTTTATGAGCATAGCAAATCGTATTTTCAACGAATCCTTATCATTGGCTTCAGATTATCTCAAATACGGAGGAACATTAGATGCAGAATCAATTGAAAATACAGCAACTGATTTAGGAATCAGCTTAAGTATGCTTAGAAATGGATACAATAAAAATACACATGGTGAGGCTTTATATCAAATAAGATGTCATAGAAATTGGTTGGCTCATGGGGATAAATCCTTTGCAGAAATAGGACAAGACTACCCATATAATCAATTAGGTGAATGGAAAGACTACATTGTAGAGCATTTAAATAAATTTATATCTTCGATGGAAGAATATATTAGAAATGAAAAATACAAGGCTTCTTCAACTTTTACACCAAGTACCATTGTTTAGTATCAAGCATGCATTAAGCATCAATACTTTCTATGCTAAGAGTAACTATCTAACAATAAACCGAACATTTTAAACATCATAGAACCAAAGCAAGCCTAATGTTAATGCCCTACGAGCTACTTATATTCGCTTAACGTTTCACTATTAACTATTACCATTCGCTACTCCAAATTCCTCCTTCTAATTTCTGTCTTCTGACTTCTACTACTCCTCATACGTAAGCTTACGCAGCTGCAGCATGTATTTACGTTCACCGTTGGAGCCCGTTTGCGTTACCAGCGCTTTTGTCCAGTTACCATGCTCATCGTACGATTGGTAGGAATATTCGGAGGTAGTGCTATTTGGAGAATTTCCGCCAATCATCATGCTTACCTCCTGTGATGCCAGCTCACCGTCAGCACCAAACGTGTTTTCACATACATAGCTAAAGCCGTGCATATCGCTTAGCTCGCTGCGCACTACTCTCCCCTGCTTATCTCGCCTATCAATGGCTGTACGAATGTTGCCTGAGTCGAGGTACACCGTTTCCGTTTCGTACATGCTGCCATCCATGCTTACCAAAAACGTTTCCGATACCACCTCGCCCTTATCGTTGCGTTCAACGCAAATGCGCTTGCGCCCTGTGCTATCCGTATCATACGTGTAGCTGAAGGAGGTAAACAGCTCGTTGTTGTAACTAAATACCTGAAACGATTGTAGCACTCCGTTACTATAGGTGTACACCATCCTGTCCGGTCTATACCCTTCAGACAACGTATCAAGGTCAGGCTCTTCCGGTGACAGCATATTCTGCAATTTCCACTCCAACTTTACCACCTTTCCCTTTAGCCCCATCATGGCAGGGGTGTAGTACAAGTGGTTGGGCTTGCCCCCACAGGCGGCCAGCAGCAAGGCTAGCGAGGTAATGGCAGTAAGGTGTTTCATGTAGCCGGATTAATAGTGAATAGTTAATAGTGAATGGTGAAAAGTAAAACGAAAAACAAAACAGTAAATCAATATCTAATGCTTACGCACTTACAGCGCTATAATAGCTACCCGCTATTCACCTTTCACTATTAACCATTCACTTCTTTTCATACCGAATGCTTCTCGTTTCAAGCACGTATGACACTTCGCCGCTCTCCAGCCGCTTTTCCAGCAGCGCGCGCGTCCAGTTGCCGTGCTCATCGTACAACAGGTAGGTGTACGATGAAGTGATAGTACTAAACTCGTTTACCAGCATGGATACTACCTGTGAAACCCGCTCGCCATCGGCATTGTACGTGTTTTGACTAGTATATGAAAAACCGTTGCTAAACAAGGTTTGGCTTTCCAACAAACGTCCCTGATCATCCCACTTTTCGGTAGTACGAACTCCCGTAGTATCGTTCTCCGATACGGTTTGCGTAACCGTGGTACCATCGGTTGAGCTAAGCAAAAATATTTCCGAGCCAACCGTTCCATCGGCGTTGTACTGGGTTCCTATACGCCTACGTCCCTTGTCATCCTTGCCGTACATGTAGGTAACGGAGCTAACCGGCTCATCGTTGTTGTTGAACACCTGAACCTCCCGCAGCACATTATCGCTATACCTATACTTCAGCTTATGGTAGGCAGCCATGCTAAGAGAATCGAGCACCAGCTCATCAGGCGATACCACAGGCATTTCAACCAGCTCCACCTCGGCAACTTTACCCTTCAACCCGCTATCGGCCGTGGTATAGTAGAACGGACTGTTACCGCTACAAGCAGCAACCAGTAAGGCTAGTATAAAAATAAGGGATAGGCGTTTCATGCTAATATTTGGTTATGGTTTAGGGTGGAAAGGTAGGCATATTTTGTGAATGGAGAGTGGTTAAACGTAAAACGTTAGTCGTTAAACGAAAGGGGAAATTGATATGAAGTGCTTATGCCCTTGCAGGGAATTGATATTTTAAGCCCTACGGGCTACCTCCATTCGCTTAACGCATCACCTTTCACTATTCACCATTAACTACTAACCATTCACCTCTCTTCCGTCAACATCCCGTCAATAACCATCTGCTGAAAATAGCATATTTACAGGTATTACAGCCTACCTTTGCAGCAAGAAAACAACAAAAAACGAAAGATTGAAAGTAGAGAATGAACCATAAACAACAAATTAAAAATCGCTCCAATTCCACTATTTCCAATTCTCCATTCTCAACTCTCAACTCTCCATTCTTACCCCCCCTCCGCATGAGCCCTGCACCCACCCGAAACCAACTCTGGAAGCTCCGCCCCAAGCACAGTCGCGAACAGCTGTTTGCTAATCCCGACCTGCTATGGAAGGCGGCCTGCAGCTACTTCGAATGGTGCGACTCTCACCCATGGCTCAAGCCCGCTCCCCTCAGAAGCGGGGCCGCTGCCGGTACTACGATGGACGTACCTAGTCCGCGCCCGTACACCATCAGCGGTCTCTGCTTCTACCTCGGGTGCAGCAAGGCGTTCTGGCAGCAGGTAAAAACCGGCTCCGACTATCAAGCCTTCACCGATACGATTGACCGTATTGAACATGTAATAGAAGCCCAACAGCTGGAAGGCGCCGCCCTTGGGCTGTTCAGCACTACCATCGTTACCCGTAGCCTCAGCCAACGCGAGCAGGCGGATAGCGCTACCTCTGCCGCCAGCGAGCCTACTACTAAAATTGTAGTGGAGGTAGTTACCAGAGATAGCTTAAGCGTTTAAAAGTTTACACGTTTACAGCTAGCTTCGCCCGTAGTAGCTCCCCTTTAAGGAGCGAGGGGGTGTTGAAAGTTTACGGCTTACAAACTTACGGTGTACTGTTTACAGCTTATAGTTTAGTGATGTGTAAACATTATTGGTGATTTGAGTTTTTAAGCTTCAATCCTTCAGCTGTAAACGTCATCGTTGGGTTAACGTGTAAACCGTAAACGTATAAACTTCTATCACCAACTTTCCATTCTCAATTCTCAATTCTCCATTTATCAAATTATCACATTGGCACATTTACCAATATCTGCAACGCATTGCACCGAGCTAGTGCTCCGCGCCACTCCCGTATTTCAACGCCTGTGGGAGGCCATCAACAGCCGCCGCTACCGTATCATTATACTGAAGGGCGGTTCGCGTTCAAGCAAAACGTGGTCCATCTTTCAGGCCCTAACCCTACTGCTGATGCAGCAACCCGTTAGGGCTACCGTTTGGCGGTTAAAGCGCACGTGGAGCAGCGCAACCGTTTACCAAGATTTTCTTTCCTACCTTAAGGCAAGCGGATTGTACGATAGCAAGCAGCATCACAAGAGTGATTTACTTTACCGCATGGGAGACAGCTCCATCGAGTTTGGCGGACTGGATGATGCGCAGAAGCTGCACGGTCTCAGTCAGCACATCAGCTGGCTGAACGAGGCGGTGGAGGCCGATCGTAACAGCTTTGACCAGCTGGAAATGCGTACCAGCGATTTGATTATTATTGACTACAACCCCACCGAAGAGGATAGCTGGATTTACGATTTGGAGCGGCGCCCCGATGTGCTGGCCATACACTCAACTCAAGCAGACAACCCGTTTCTGGGTGATGCGCAGCGGCGTAAAATTCTTTCCTACGAGCCCACTCCGGAAAACATACAGCGTGGTACCGCCGATGCGTACAAGTGGAGCGTGTACGGACTCGGGCTACCCGCAAAGCGTGAAGGGCTTATTTACCCTAACTTTCAGCTGATACCGGAGTGGCCTGCCGAAGCACGACCAATAGGCTACGGGCTCGACTTCGGTTTCTTTCCCGACCCTACCGCCCTTGCCCGCGTAGGCTTGCTGAACGGTAAGCTGGTTATTGATGAGCTGCTGTACGAAAACGAGCTGAATACGGTACGTATAGCCGAACGCCCTGAAATACCAAGCATACAGCAACGCTTAGAGGAGCTAGGCGTTAGCCGCCGTGATGAAATTATTGCCGACAGCGCCGCCAAAACCAGCATTGCCGAGCTGCAGGCCTTACGCTACAACGTACAGCCCGTGCGCAAGTATCCGGGTTCGGTAGAGGAGGGCATTGCACTAGTGCAAGCCTACCAGCCTTTTTACGTTACCGAGCGCAGCCTCAACGCCATTGCTGAGCTGAAGAACTACACCCGTAAGAAAAACTTTGCAACCGGAACCTTTCTCCGCGAACCTATCGACGCGCACAACCACATTTTAGATTTGGTGCGCTACGTAGTACAAACCAAGTTGAGCAAGCCCGCTAGGCCGAAGGGGATGCGGGTGAGGGTGTTGAAGCCGAAGGTCTAGACTACACTTCAAAGAACGCTTCCCACAAGAAAAGAAAGGGAATAATAAGATGTGCGTAATATGCAAATAATCAAATATATACATATATACTTAGTTTAAATATACACATTTAAACTAAATTATTCATAGATTTGCACTCTATGTGCAAATTGGAAAACAAATCAGGAATTAACCAATCAGCGGCCGAACTTCTTTCGGATAAAGGTTTTTATGCACCCAGCGTACACTGTTCCTACTATAGTTGTATCCAACTAATGAAACATTTGCTTTTATGCTGTTATAAGAAAAGTGAGCAAACTATTTTTCAAGAAGTCAAAGACGGTACCGACCATAACTTTCACAACTACATAATCAACTTTTTTGTAAGAGAGATAAGTCATAAATCACGCAACAAAAATGATTCATCAACGTTTAGAAATAAAATAAACTCACTTAAGGCTTTAAGAAATAAAGCCGATTATGAAGCCAAAGATGTTGACAGCCCATCCTGTCGTGCCGCAATAACTACCTCCGTAGAAATAATAGACATGCTAAGAAAAACCAAATTTTGATATGACTGCACAAGAATACATAGTAGAGCAAATTAAAACCTTAGTGATGTTATTTCCTAGCATCAGATGCAGATATGAATTTGATTTTGGCTCTGACACTCATTTTATAGAAGTAACTCCCAGCACTTTCTTTGACAGCGACGAAAGGTTTAAAACTGCTGAGACAGACCTAGCCCTTGAATTTATAGAACAGTATCCACTTGAGGGTATTTGTTTCATTTCCGATAACGACGCATTAATTCAAATTGAAAGCCCAACGTTTGAATCAGAAGGGTCTGAATATGCTTTTCGTTCTCCCAACGCCGCTCAAGGTTGCTTGATTGAGGTGCAGCATCTAACTGATTTATTGGAACAATGCCCCCCGCAATCAGAGTTTACAATAAACAAGAAAGAAACCTATACATTGAGTTTAGAAAGCGTATTTACATCATGCTCTATCAACCCAATATCATCAGAATTAACTTCGGCTGAACCTATCGATTTTTCTTTTGTAGCCTCCCTAATTTCTGATCAATTATTAGCAGCTTAATTTAAAACTAAAACATGGACTCCGGATTTAAATTCAACAATCTCTTAATGCTGGAAACGTCATTTAAAAGAGAGCCTGTCGTAACCTTTGATGAATCAAAAGTTACAAGGAATAC
The DNA here is from genome assembly GCA_031551125.1 of Bacteroidales bacterium. Lineage (GTDB taxonomy): Bacteria > Bacteroidota > Bacteroidia > Bacteroidales > UBA932 > JAIRNF01. Next base: position 34,242 of record JAVBOB010000027.1, on the reverse strand, counting down.
TAGTGTAAATGTGAATGTAAGTGTGACAGATAAACTGATACATGTAATAGAAACACTTACTCTGTCAACTATCCATAATGAAACAAAAAGAGAAGAAGTTTCTGCAACCATAAAAATAGTTGGTGTATTTGAGAAATTTGGAGAGTCTCAACTAACCAATTTAAATGAATTTGGCCACATAAATGGAGCGGCCATTATATTTCCATACATTCGAGAACATCTATCCAACCTTACCTCAAGAGCTGGCTTAGGTCAACTATTGCTTGCTCCTGTGAATTTTGAGAAATTATATCGAGACTCTCAAAGCAAATAATCTTTCATAGCATTTTTAAGCGGCACTCATAATGCCGCTTTTTTATTGTCCGCCCTTTAATGTAGCCTTGGGCTAAAACCATTTTCTCCCCTACCCGTTGCTCAAAACAAACAGCAATAAAAGCCGCTTCACCAAATAGCATGTAGCATCCCCTCTTTTCACTTTTCACCTTTTCACTTTTCACCTTTCACCTTTAACTATCAACCTTCCACCACAACTATTCTTATACCACATTTTAACATTTCTCGCATACACCATAAGCAATAAATCCCGTCCTTTGTACGCTGAATTCGTATCACGTATCACGTATCACGTATCACGATAAACGATAAACGATAAACTGTAAACTGTAACCCATTAACCACTCCCCCCACTTGTGAAACAGCTAAGCGCCCACCTAAAGTTCCTGCTATCCGTACAGCTTACGGGAATACTCGGGTTTACCATATTTCGAATAATTCTGCTGGTTAGCCAGCACGCGCAGCTAAGCGGCATACCCAGCGGATGCTCCTTGCTGTGGCACGCGTTCCTTAAAGGCTTGCAGTTTGATAGCGTAATAGCAACATACATCATTGTGCTACCGTGCGTGGTGTTGCTCAGCGTATCAACCGTTCAATTTTACCGCAGGTGGTTAGCTACGGCAATGGCCTGGTTCACTGTTGTGATGTACGCCGTAGCCTTTACCCTTTGCGCTGCCGACATTCCGTACTTTGCCGAGTTCTACAAGCATATCAACCCATCGGTGTTTAACTGGGCGGGCGAGCAGTCGTTTGTTTTCGGTATGATTGCCAAAGAGCCCAAGTACCTCATCTACCTTCCCTGCCTGCTAGTGCTTATTGTTGGATTCTCCTTACTGGTATTCCGCTACAAACGCCGTTTTTATGAAGATATGGAAGCGCTGAAAGTGCGTAGAAGCGTTGGTCACATTCTCCTACAAGTGCTGGTGGTGGCTGCTTGTTGGGGTATATGCTTCGTTGGCGCTCGCGGACGGCTAACCATAAAATCGCCTATACGCGTGGGTACATCGTACTTTTGCGAGTACTCGTTTCTTAACCTGTTGGGACAAAATCCGGTATTCTACTTCATCAACACCGCCGTAAGCAACAGCAAGCATACCACAAGCTCTCACAGGCTGATGGAGGAGAATAAAGCGTTGATGCTGGCGCGAGAATACTTGGATATTGATAGCGTAAGCTATACATCGCCCGTTGCGCATAGGGTTGAGCCTACCACCAATCCCACACGAAAGAACGTTGTAGTAATTTTAATGGAGAGCGTATCGGCCGATTTGCTGACACGCAACGGCGCGCAACAGCAGCTGATGCCTTTTCTCGATAGCCTATCAACCCGTTGCTACTACTTTGAAAACTGCTACTCGGCAGGCATACACACCATGAACGGCGTGTACGGTACGCTGTTCTCGTACCCCGCCTTTTTTACCAAACATCCGCTGAAGGTAAACGATGTTCCGCTATACGCCGGTATGCCATACACGCTTAGAAGCAAGGGATACCAAACGGTGTACATCACCACGCATGATGAGCAGTTTGATAACGTAGGTGGATTTTTGTTTGCCAACTACGTGCAAAAAATCGTAGCGCAAAAAGACTACCCGAGCAGCAAGGTGCTAAGCAACCTCGGCGTTCCCGACGACTACATGTTTGAGCAAAGCATTGCCACAATTAGCGCAATAGCTGCCAACGGCGACCCGTTCTTTACCTGTATGCTTACCGCCAGCAACCACTCGCCCATCTGCCTGCCCGGCTACTACACGCCCATTGCCGGAACAAGCAAGGAGCAGATTGTGGCTTACGCCGACTGGTCGCTGCGTAAGTTTTTTGAGCTGGCCAAGCAGCAACCGTGGTATAACAACACCGTATTTGTATTACTGGGCGACCATGGAGCCGTTGTTGGACAACAGACCTACGATGTTCCGCTATCCTACAACCACATTCCGCTAATGGTGGTAGTACCTTCTGACCCCGAGCCGAAAGTATTTGCACAGCCCTGCTGCCAAATCGACGTTTTCCCAACGGTAATGGGGCTACTAAACGAACCATACGTAAACAACACTATGGGTATTGATGCTATAAACCATCCCCGCCCCTACGCCTACTTCTGTGCCGACAATGTTGTTGGATGCGTTGATAGCAAATGGCTGTACATATACCGTACCGATGGGCGCGAGAGCCTGTACGACTACCACACGCACAACCCGAACGACTTTCTACCCGAATATCCGGACGTGGCGCAAGCCATGAAAGACTACGCCTTCGCCATGCTCCAAACATCGGAGTACGTGGTGGAAAAGGGGTTGGTGGGGCCACAGTAGAGAGCCTCTCCCCTAGCCCCTCTCCAAAAGAGAGGGGAATAGCTGGAGCTTCTCGAACTACGGCTTAGCTTGCAGACTTCCAGCGGCATGCTGTCGGTAGTGTACCATATTGCACCTGCGCCATTTTTAACTACAAAAATTTCTGGCAAACAACAGGTTACAAAAATAGGTTTTTCCAACAGGGAAGGTAGTTTACCTTCCCTGTTGTATTTTTACGCCGTAAAACCCGAATAAAACCACACATACGTAAAACGTAGTGTACCATATTGCACCTGCCTGCAGAATAGCATAGAAGACAGGCTGAAAGCCTTTTAGCAACAGCGTAGGGGCATTGCCCTACGGTTTTGGGCGTAAGTATGTTATAAGCCCTGTAAGGGCGCAAGCCTTAACCAAATGCTTACGCCCTTACAGGGCTTGCTACTACTCGCTGCGTCCATTTGTAGGGCGTTGCCCTACGCTGTTGCTTGCAGACCGTTGGCCTGAAAGAAATTTTCCATTGTTCATTATCCAAATAATTCGCCATGATATGTAAGTACTGCCAACACCCGTGCGTTCGGAAAGGTTACGCCAAGCACGTTCAGCGCTACCGCTGCAACGGTTGTAACCGTTACCAGCAAGCATGCTACAGCAAGCCCCGTATTCCGCTAAATAAGTACAAATGGGTGGTTAAGCTGAACAACGAAGGGTGCGGCATTAGCAGCATTGCACGCTTATTGTCCGTTAGCAAGTCGAGCGTACAGCGGCTTATAGAGCGCATGGCCGCAACGCTTACAAAGCCCGCCCGCAGGGAAGTACACCAGCGCTATGAGGTGGACGAGCTGCGCACCTTTTGCGGCAGCAAGCAAAACGAGCTGTGGGTAATGTACATCATCAACCGCAGCAGCAAGCGCATTGTTAACGTAGTAGTGGGCCGCCGCACCAAAGAAAACCTCTCGCTGCTGCTGGCCACCGCGCTGGCGCTGCAACCCAAGCGCATCTACTCCGACAGGCTGGGCCTCTACGCCCACCTAATACCCGCCGGCATACACCGCACACAGCTACGCTGCACCAACTACATTGATCGCAAAAACCTTACGCTGCGCACGCATCTCAAGCGGCTATCGCGCAAAACGCTTTGCTTTACCAAGAGTGCGCGTATGCTATACTACTGCCTGCAGCTGTACAGCCTCTCCACCCACTGATGATTCTCAACTCTCAACGCTCCCTTTGTTAATCAGCGTTTCACGCTTCATTCCTTTGCGCCATTAAAGCCCCACGGGCTACGGTTAATATACGAAACGCCAGCATTCCTATTGACATTATTTCCCTACAGGAAATTTTTCAAGAACAGCTACTCTCGTTCCATTTTACTAGACTACAACCTAGCATAATACCTCGACTTAGGTGCAACCTAAGACGAACAGGAGTTGCGAGGAGGAACGACGAAGCAACCGAGTTTACGAACTCGGCAAAGCCAATGACGGGAGGAGTAAGCTATCGCACATCGTGTGTCGTGTGTCGCACATTATGCATCGTGCGTCGTGATACGTGCCTAGCTAATCAAGGCTTGCTATTTCGCTTACCGCATAAAGCGGAATATTGGTTAGCCATTCCTCCTTGCGAAAATCGGACATCGATGTGCGAACAGCCAGCGAAGGGGTAAACTTTTGGCAAAACACTCTTAGGCTTTTGGCCCGAAGGTTTTCTTCGGCCTTAACCTCAACCGGAACAACCTGCCCGTTGAGCTGCACAAGAAAATCCAGCTCGGCCTGCGAGCCTTCCGACGACCAGTAGAAGATAGCCATATCCCGCTGCACCACCAGCTGCTGCATAACGTACTGCTCGGTCAAGGCGCCCTTAAACTCTTCAAAAATCGCATTGCCGTTAATAATGGTCTTGGCATCAATATCGCCCATTGCCCCTAAAAGCCCCACATCAACAGTAAACAGCTTGAACGCGCCGGTATCCTCATAGGCTTTCAACGGCATACCCGGCTTAGCAACCCGAGTTAGCTTATGCACCAACCCGCAATCTACCAACCATGACATGGCTAGCTCGTACTCTCTGGCACGCGCACCGGGCTTCATGGCTCCGTATATAAACTTACGATTTTCTTTCGCCAGCTGGGCAGGAATTGAATTCCACATCATGCGAATACGCGGCACAATTTCGTTTGGCGCGTGCTTGGAAAAATCTTGATCGTAAGCCGTCAATATTTCTTTTTGCAGCTCTCGGACAGCATTGAAATCCTTTCCATCCGTGTACGACATAACCACCTTAGGCATCCCGCCAATGTAGTAGTACTCGCGCAAAAGCTGGATGTACTTTTCGCGAAACGTGCTTATCAGTACCCAATCGTGCGTTCTCAGCAAGTCGAGCAACGGCTGCTGATTTACTGCAGCAAGAAATTCGTAAAAGCTGAGCGGATACAGCTCGAGAAACTCAACCTTGCCCACCGGAAACGAGGTATGGGCATGCAAGGCCACACCCAGCAACGAGCCGGCCGCAATGAGGTGAATATGCGGAGCATTCTCGTAGAAGTACTTCAACGAAGTGATGGCCGCCGGCGCTTCCTGAATTTCATCAAATATGAGCAGCGTATCTGCATCAACGGATACACCGGTTTGTATTTGTATAGCTGTGAGAATACGGTTGAGGTCAAAATCTTGCTCAAATAAGGCCTGTAAGGGTTTCATACTCTCAAAATTCAGATACGCGCATTTGGCATATTCGCTTTTGCCAAACTCCTGCATCAGCCACGTTTTGCCCACCTGTCTTGCTCCACGTATCAGCAGCGGTTTTCTATCCGGTTTACTCTTCCAGCGGATTAGCTCCTGTATCGCCTCTCTTTTCATAATTTTCTAGTATTAAAATGTAATGTAATCACATTTTTACAACGAACATTTGGCAAATATACACATTATTTGAATGAAATGTTGCTTTATCGGATTGAGGGGGCTTTTCATTCTCAGCTCTCACCCCGTTCGGCCGAGGCTCCTGCCTCGGTCGTTCTATTTTACGTAGGCTACAGCCTAACATTAATACCTCGACTTAGGTGCAACCTAAGCCGAACAGAATCGCACATCTCATATCGCCAAAAAGAAAAGCCCCGCTTTTGCAAGCGAGGCCCTTCCACTTAAAAAACCCAAACCAGAAAAAACTCACCATTCAATTTCGGCACCAATGGCTGCCGTATAGTCATACGTTCCATCGCTCTCAGGCGATACGGCAATGATCTGTGCTTGTCCCATTGCTGAATTTGGAAAAACATACCACGGCGACCAATTAGTAAGACGATTCACCACAAACTGATAGGTTCCGTTTGTATGCCCTCTAAATTGAACCGTGTACGTAATATTTGTGAATACCTTAGTCGAAATTTCAATCATAAACTCACCGTATGGGCTATACGGATATAAATAGCATTTTATCTGCGCATACACCGGTATTAACGCTTGCGCCTGTGCTTGCTGCGGTTGCGCATCGGCAACTTCGGGTTTCACATCAGCCATTGTGGTAAACCCTATAACCATTGTTGCTAGTAAAAACATCAACTTTTTCATAGTAGTAATTTTTAGGGTCAACAATTATCAAAGGTACTAATTCTCTAATCAATTCGAAATTAATTCATAATTTTATTTATTAAGCACAAAAATTAACTATTTTAGTTGTAATTATATTCAGATACAGCTTATTCTCCTTTGTTAAGCGGCATTTAACCTCGTTGAGCCCCTCGGGCTTGCAATACTACATGGAACACCACACAATTTGTAGCTGCGTAAGCTATAAAACCGATAGAAATACCATGCACCAGCAAGGTGCTAGCCTAAAATACTAAGCCCACTTAGCGTAGCTACCTTTACCGAAATGTTGGTTACGCTAAGCAAGAGGACTATAATCAGCCACGCGTAAAGCAGCTATTTCCGCATAGCTATTCTTATTTTTTTCAACTATCTGTGCAAAAATAACTATATTTGTACTGTTATTAGGACAAAATGGAAAGACTTGAACAGCTAGGCATAATACCCGTGAATTACGCAGCTTTGCGTTCTCTCTACTCAGACTATAGCTCTCCTCGAAACAAAATTGCTAATCTTGAAAAGGAGAAAAAAATCATTCGCCTAAAGCGAGGATTGTATGTTGTATCGCCAGATATAAGCAAGCTGCTACTATCTGTGGAGTTAATCGCCAATCATATTTTTGGCCCATCTTATGTGTCAATGGAGAGTGCTTTGCGCTATTACGGGCTAATCCCGGAACAGGTATATACTATCCGCTCCATGACAACCAACCGTTCCAAGAAATTTAAAAATACCATTGGCGGTTTTGACTATATAGCCGTCAATAAAGACTACTATTCCATTGGAATAAAGCAACAGACAGCTGATAATAAATGTACTTTCTTAATTGCCACGCCGGAAAAAGCGCTGTGCGATATGATAATAGCTACTCCCCGGCTTAAAATTCAGTCAACAAAAGCGTTGCTGAAGTATCTTGAAGATGATTTACGATTTGATATTTCCAGCTTAGAAACCATGGATTCCGACATTATCAAAGAATGCATAGAGAACGGGAAAAAGAAAGAGGTACTGAATTTACTCCTAAAGCTATTGCAATGATGAATATATTTGAACAAATGCTTGCGAGGTATGATATTAAGACAAGTGAGCAAAAAAGAAATGCTACACATGAAGTAATGCAAGAAATTACACTCGCCGGATTATACCGTAGCGGTTTTTTCGACAAAGCCGCTTTTTATGGTGGCACTTGCCTAAGAATTTTCCATGAACTCCCTCGCTTTTCTGAAGATATGGATTTCTCGTTGGTCGAGAAAAATGAATACTTTGACTTGGAGAGCTATTTCCCTGCAATCATAGAGGAATTCAAAGCAGCAGGGCGCGACATAACTATTACCCGAAAAGAGAAAAAGGCAGAAACAACAGTTGAGTCTGCATTTTTGAAAGACAACACAGAGATATATGACGTTAAATTCAAGACCGAAAAGAATATAAAAATCAAACTTGAAGTAGATGTTAACCCTCCGCCAGGATTTGCTACCGAACAAAAGTTGTCTTTGATGCCGTTTTCGTTTATGACTCGTTGTTTTACATTGCCGGATTTGTATGCAGGCAAAATGCACGCATTGCTATTCCGCAATTGGAAAACCCGGGTAAAAGGTCGTGATTGGTATGATTTTGAATGGTATGTACGACATAACATTTCCCTTGATTTTACCCATTTACAAGTCCGAACGAAAGAGTTCAACGGTATGGATATGGATAAAGAAGCTTTTACCAACATGTTGAAAGGTAGGCTCGCGTCAACAAACATAGACACGGTAAAGCGAGATATTTTACCTTTCATCCAAAACCAAAAGGATTTGGATATTTGGTCAAATGACTATTTTCTTCAATTAGCTGATAGGGTGAAATTTCTTTAATAGAGCTGCATCGCGAGGCGCTTTTTGCCGTGGCAACCGAGCTTACAAGCTCGGCGAAGCCAATCTGCCCACACATAGTAGCCTTTTAGCCACATACACCTCACCCCTAGCCACTCTAGAAAGGGGGCGTGCGCCGTCAATGCCTGTTTTCCCCCTTTGGCGGTTAGGGGGCTTTTTATTTGCTCAACCCATTAATAGAAAATAACACTAAGGCGGAACAATTTAAGAAAACTTACCCTACATTTGTACCATAATCGTTGGGCACGATTTAGTAATAACGCATTGCACCACAACCCCTTGATTTACCAATCAGGAGGAGCAAAATGTGAAAATCCCCTTTTACTAGCTTCGCCCTACCAAAAGCTAATTACCATGAAGCGAGTAGTAGCCCTGTTTATAATAGCCTTAGCGTTAACGGCATGCAGCACAGAAAACGCTGTTGATACAGATGTGATTTACAGTCCCACTATAGGCTATCTTACCAACCTTACCAGCGCCAAGCACGGTATTGTGGGTACGTGGAATAGCGAAACGGGATTGGAGAGCTACAGCTCAGACGGAGAGGCGCTCTACTATAATGATATCAGCTTGTGCAGCAGCGAAACCCGCTCATCACAAGAATGCGCGATCTGCCTCACCTATACCATTACCGAAGATGGCGGAACGTTCTACCTCAACATGTACCCCGCTAGCAGCAAGCAGCTGTGCTGGAAGTACCGCATCAGCAAGCTTAGCGAAACCGAGCTGGTACTCATTGACACCGATGGTAAGAACCATGCCAACATCCGCAAAAGCTACGCCCCGATAGAGGACAACTAAATAGCTGAGAATGGATAATTGAAAATGGATAATGAGCATTGAGCCGTTATCCATTTTTTATTGCCTACCGTTAATGCTATTTCATTCTCAATTCTCAATTCTCAACTTTCAACTTTCAACTCGTCGTTCGGTAAGCTTCCCGTCAATAACTCCTCGCCTGTTTGCTATGCTACAACGCCCGCATGCCCTACCTTTGCAGCATGACAACCTACCACCAGCTAAAGGGCTTAGACCCCGCCCACCTCGAGCTGCTCAAACGCTTAGGCTACCTTAAGCAAACCTTCCAACGCAACGTTGCTATATTTGAGCGCTACCTTGCCTACCGCGAATCCGGAGAACCCAAAACCGATGCCGTAGTGCACACCGCCGACGATTTTCACATCTCCGACCGTCACGTGTTTACCATCATTCGTGCCTTCTCGGAGGATGAGAGTGTGGCGTAAAAAATGGTATCATGTAGCACGATGCACGATAAAAGAACAAAGATGGAAAGAGAAAAGACATTCTTATCACTAACAGAATACTATTTTAGTGTAAAAATCGTCATTGCAATGACGATTTTTACACTAAAATAGTCAGCTCATAAATTAAATGCTATCTTTACAGTAAATTACAGGTAGCTATGGAAACCATTAAACGGTTACTTCAAGACCGCATAACCACTAAAATTGAACAAAACAAGGTTGTGCTGATCTTTGGTGCTCGTCGTGTTGGCAAAACAATTTTGGCTCGCCAGCTTATCAGCGACTTTTCCGGAAAAGCAATGATGCTAAACGGCGAAGACTACGACACACTTGCTCTCTTAGAAAATCGCAGCATTGCCAACTATCGCCATATCTTCGATGGAGTTGGCCTACTTGCCATTGATGAGGCGCAAAATATTCCCGATATCGGCGCAAAGCTAAAGCTGATTGTTGATGAGGTTGAGGGAATACGGGTAATTGCAAGCGGTTCATCATCTTTCGATTTGCTGAATAAAACCGGAGAACCGCTCGTAGGTAGAAGTAGCACATTCCACCTTAGCCCGTTTTCTCAAAAGGAAATCGTTCAGCTGGAAACTCCCCTGCAAACCAAGCAAAACCTGGAAGCTCGGCTTATATACGGCTCATACCCCGAAGTGGTAATCATGAACGGTTTTGAGCGTAAGGCAGATTACCTGCGTGATATTGTAGGAGCATACCTACTCAAAGATATACTTGCTGTTGATGGATTGAAAAATTCGAGCAAAATGAAGGAGCTGTTGCGGTTAATCGCACTACAGCTGGGCAACGAAGTTTCCTATGATGAGCTGGGGCGACAACTCGGGATGAGCAAAAACACCGTAGAAAAGTATCTTGATTTGCTTTCAAAAGTTTTCGTGGTGTACCGCTTGGGAGCGTATGCACGAAATATTCGGAAAGAAGTTACCAAAGCAGGAAAATGGTACTTCTACGACAATGGAATACGAAATGCCATTATAGGAAATTTCAGTCCCATTGCTATTCGACAAGATATTGGTTCGTTGTGGGAAAACTACCTTATTGGTGAACGAATAAAAGCCAACTACAACGAGGGGTTGGGAAAAACGTTCTACTTTTGGCGAACCTACGATCACCAAGAAGTTGACTTGGTTGAAGAAACAGCTGATTCTTTGTTGGCATTCGAATTTAAATGGGGCGACAAACAGGCAAAAGCACCAAAATTGTTTAGCAGCGCGTATCCCAACGCCATTTACAGCAACGTAAATAAAAATAGTTACCTGGAATTTATTGGATAAACTGAAAAAATTACGTCACGTGTTTACCATCATTCGTGCCTTCTCGGAGGATGAGAGTGTGGCGTAAAGCATGGTATCAAGTAGCACGTAGCACGTAGCACGATGCACGATAAAAGAACAAAGATGGAAAGAGAAAAGACATGGAACGACTAAATACTTTCTCTCCTTTTTATCGTGATACGTGATATGGAAGTTTTCCACCGTTTGATATTTTTTAATATCTTTGTACGGAAGTAAACCAAAAGTTGAGCAATGTGCAAACAAACAACAGCCTCTAACGAAGCAAAGCTACTGCAACGTATTGCAAAGAACGTTCACCGAAAGGAACAGGAGCGAGCGTTTGAAGCGGGTGTTGCCGTTACGGTTGTGAGAGGTCGCAAGCTTATTGAGATAAACAGCGACGGAGAAGAGCGCGTACTGCAAACGCTCAGCACCGACTCAACCATTACCGTTGCCTGCCCTGCTGACTTGAAGCTACAGTAGCGATGAAAAAGATTCGCGTATTTGCCGGGCCTAACGGCAGCGGGAAATCTACGCTATACCGACACATTTTAGAAAACCATACGCATATCAGGCTGGGCTGTTTTGTAAATGCCGACGATATACGAGAATCGTTCACCACGCACGGCTACTTCGACCTAACGGAGTACAACCTTACCGACTGCACCCACGCTGATTTTAAGGAGCAGTACCTTCAGTCCACGAGTCTAATTGATTAAATAAGGCTCAGAACTACTCAGCACTTTTTGTTCGGCCGATCTATTTATATAGGCTACAGCCTAAATTAATACCTTGTCCGCAGCCGAAGCGGAACAAAAGAGCGGAAAAGAAAAGAACCACAAAGCCAAAACCATTTCATTCTCTTTCAACAGATCGCTTTGGCAGAAAACGCCTCGCGATGACGTGCGTACAATCACCTTTCTACTCACCATACACGCATCGCATATCGTGTGTCGTGATACGTGATACAAGTTACTGAACAATTCCCTTCATACGCCCCCTCCAAAAACATCTTAACATTGCACAATAGCTTTTGAGAGAACAACAACTCTCAAAAGCCGAAAATCTACACTCCCCCTCTTCCCCAGGGCTGTTAAGTTCTACTCAATATACTTAAAAGTTCTTTGACGTTATAGTTTGCAAAAAGTTCCGATGCGTACTTGATCGATTTATTTTGTGCCTTTAGGATATTGAAGGCAAAATCTCGAAAGAGGGCAAGGTTTGCAGCAGCACTTTTGTTTTTGGTGCATGCCTTATCCTCCCACATAACAACATCTTTTACGTGGTGCAGCTTGTTTTCAATGTGCCAATGCGAGCGTATTCCCTGTGCTATATACCGGGCATCGGTTGAGCGCACATCCGTGATATAGATGCTCTGCGTTTGGTGCTCCCTGCTCTTTGAAAGAACGTGCCTGTGTACAAAAGCAATCGTTGCGATGCTTTCCCAGCCTTGGTCTAAGCCACCCTCTCGGTCGTAAAGGTAGGTTTCCCTGACCTCTAGCCGTCCTCTAGAAGTAGCCTCTTCCCTGTGGTAGCCAATAGGGCTACTTCGTGCAACCGTTTCCTCAAGGGCAGCCTTAAGCCTGGATTGGTTACCTTTTACCTTTACCAGGTAGTGGTTTCCGCTTGCTACGATTTTGCCTAGCGTTTTTTTACAATGCAAGGCGTCTAGCGTAAGGATAGCTCCTCTCAAGTCCAAGACCTCAAGCAGGTCTTCTACCGTTTTGGCTTCACTTGCTTTTTTATTTTCCAGCTTCTCTACGTGAAGCACCTGCTCGCGCTTACTGCTAAACAGGCTAACCAAGGAAACAAAGCTTTGGTACTGGTCATGCGCATCGCTAACGGTAGAGCGAATGCTCTTTCCGTCAACGCTTATCCATTCGCCCTCTTCTATTGGAACGTAGCGCCGTGCCCACTTATGGAAAGCGTGCTGGATGGAAGCAAAGTCCGCTGCTAAAATGAACGAGCGAATGCTCACGTGAGAAGGAGCCTTGTTGTTCTTGAACCCAAGCTTCTTTACCAAAACGGGTTCGTTGTGCTCACAGAAGCGACCAATTTCGCGGTAACCATACTTGGCGCGAAGAATACCCATGATGATAATCAGCAAAAGGGCTACGCTACTGTAGCGCTGCCCCTGTAAACGGCGAGGATCTTTTACCTCTGATAAGCAGTCAAGTAAAGTCATGGCGTTTTTTTGCAAACATAATAATACCCGTAGTGCATTTAGGCAATACGAGTTTTTAAGTTGTTAATATTCTTGCTGCTCAACTTGTTTATCCACTGTATTACGGTTAATGCTAGTATTTTAGATAGTATTCTGTTTTAAACCCATCGAACGACTTCGCATAATTTCTGCGGATCATAAACTGGTCGCAGAGCTGGCTAGAATATACGTTCCGAACGAATCGGTTGCAGCCTACAAAACGGCAACCAACTGGGCGGCTATGGCAGCTTACATATACCCCGTATCAGAGATGCCGATACTTGCGAAAAGTACACCCGAGCTAACACAAACATTTAACTACATAGAGCTATGATAAAAAGTGAAGTACAGGAAGGTGTAAGGTACACCTACGCATCTAAAACAGCCGATGCAAACGATACGGAGCCTCACTACCTGATAAGGCAAACGGAAACCGGACTGCTGTTCGAATCAGCCTACGATTCGCTTAGCTCAAACTTTACTTACCAAGAAACCAGCTTACCCGTCGACCGGCATAATACTCTACACGTTGAATAGCGGGTACTCAAAGGGTAAAATTCTTTCCTTTCAATCAAAACTAAACCACTAAAACATGAAGCTACTCTTTATTCCCAGCATCATTGACCATGATTGGGACACGCTATGTGTAAAAGCCGCCATTATACTGGGTTTTTGGGTATGTATGGTAGTCGCTGTACTTATCGATCTCCGATCGGGTATATCTAAAGCCCGAGCGCTGGGCGAAAAAGTGCAAAGCCACAAGCTGCGCCGAACCATTGATAAGATTGGCGATTACTGGCGTGTGCTAGCCATGGCGCTGGTGTTTGACATTATTGCTTCGCTGCTGCCCTTTTACGGACTTCCCTACGCCAGCGTGCTGGTAACGCTGGCCTGTATTATAATTGAGCTAAAGTCGGTGTTGGAAAATGCCAGCGCAAAAAAATCGTCGGCAGCACAAATTCCCGATATCATCTCGGAAATTATTAAGTGTACCGATACCGATAAGGCCTCTGAGCTGGTTAAACGCCTAAAAGAGCTGGGCGATAAACATCCAAGTAACACCAAATAAAAACATACACAATGACAGAACGACTAAGCCAACATATTCTATATACCGAATCCATACGTAGCGATGCAGCCGAACGCTTGGGGCTGGATAACACACCCGACGATGAACAGCTGGAAGCCATGCAGCAGCTGGCCGACAATATTTTTGAACCGCTACGTACCTACATGCGTCGTCCTATTGCTATCAGCTCTTTTTTTCGTAGTGAGGTAGTTAACCGCACCGTTGGTGGTAGCCCTACCAGCCAACACCTGAAAGGAGAAGCCATAGATATACATGCTCCGGCTAAGGCTGAGTACACCAATGCCGACTTGTTTTACGCCATCATTAAGCTGAAGCTGCCGTTTGACCAGCTGATTTGGGAGTACGGCAACAGCCTTAATCCCGATTGGATACATGTATCATACAACCCGCACGGCAAACAGCGCAAAGCAATTCTTCGTGCCGTAAAAGAAAACGGAAAAACCGTGTACAAACCATTTAAGCTTTAGAAAACAAAGACAAAAGGCTACAAGAGCACCGTTGCTCTTGTAGCCTTTTGCTAGCTGACAACACACCAACCAATGAGAAAGTATATTATCGCAGCATTTATATTCCTTGTAGTATCGCTACTGCTAAGCATGCGCTACTGTAGCAAGCTGACGAAAGAAAACCGTCGCCTAAGCGATAACCAACGCACGCTAATGCAAAACGCCGGCTACTACCGAACAAAGGATAGCCTAAGCGCAGCCGGCGTAGAACGGCTAACGCTTACCAACCGTGAGTTTAAGCAGTACTGCTCTCGCTTGGAAAAGGATGTAGAGAAGCTAAACGTGAAAGTGAAACGCTTACAATCCCTATCGCAAACCGCCACTAAAACGGAGTACGTGGTACGCACGGAAATTAAAGATAGCGTAGTGTACAGAGATGGTCATACCGATACGTTGGCTTGCATAAACCACACCAACCCCTACCTTAGCTTTAGCGGATGCGTGCGCAACGGACAGTTCTCCGGAGCTATTGAAAGCAGAGACACGCTGGTGCAAGTAGTGCACAGAGTTCCCCGAAAATTCTTATTTTTTCGTTGGGGAACCAAAGCCATACGCCAAGAGGTGATGAGCAAAAACCCCTACTCTACCATTACCTACTCGGAGTATGTGGAGCTGAAGAGGTGAAAAAATAAGGCTTCATAAACATGTTGTTACCAGATAACCATAGAAAGCAATATGAACTTTGACTAAGTAATACAATATAACTATATGTTTTTCACATAAATAATCAAATCGCTTCAATTAGATGCAACTATTGCAAAAAATGTTATCTTTGCATTCATAAGTTGGTCTAATCATCAATGAATTGTTATAGATAACCATTCTTAATCAAGCAGATATCAAAACTATATTATTCAATTCAGTCCAATATTAATATCTTAATTATGAAAATTGATATCAACTCAATTTATCGAGAAGAAATAGAAACTTTGGCAGCAAGAGAAGAAAACAAGATCTTTTATAATTCCAGTTCTGAACATGCATGTATTGTACTGAACGCTTTGGTTAGAAATGCAAAAAAATACATCAAAATTTTATGTAGTGATATGTGTTCAAGTATTTCTAATAATGATGAATATTTGAAGCTGATAAAAAAATTTCTTTCTGGAGATTTTGAGAGGACACTAGATATTGTATTTACAGAATATAGAACCGAGTTCCACAGCAAGCCTATTGCTAAATTACTTTCAGAATACCCACAACAAGTAACTATAAAAAAACTTGGTAAAGTAAGAGTTCTATATAATGGAAACTCGGTAAATTTCACGGTGTCTGATGATAGAGCATTTCGTGTAGAAACGGATGTAGCAAACAAAATGGCTTTTGGAAATTTTAATGAACCTGAACAGGCAAAAAAACTTTTAAGTACATTTGATTCTGTTTTTGAAAACTCTATACCAATTGAACTCATGTATTGCTAACATAGTTCTTTAATAGTTTGGTCATGTTTCTTCTCTCGGCTCTATGTTGTATGAATTATTGTATATGTAACAATGAGGTATCATATAATGATTTTAGCAATCTTATAGTATTAGCAGTAGGGTTGAATATTGTTTATATTGTTTCTAATTTTAGGAAGGAACCTGGAGAAGATTCCTTCTTTATTTTTTTAAAGGGAATAACGGATTCAACAAGAAAAAAACGGGTTAACCTTCAGGCTAAGGCGCTAAAAGAAGAAGAAAAAATGAAAGCAAAATTGGAGTATGCCTTGTCTTTCAAAGATGATTTATCCACAGATGCCTCCGGTGCCTTTAAAAGCATCATAAACTATCTAAATAAACGCGAATGGGATATTAGAAACCTTACAGATGAATACGATGAAAGAATCAAAAAATTAGGCGTTGCATATAATTTACCCGTAATAGCTTTAATGTCGTTTTTGTATGGATTATTTATTTTAGTGCTGTCTCCATTTCATAAAAACAATTTGAATACAAGTCTTGTATTTTCAAATATTCTAATTACCATCTTTGTTATTGTGTGCATTACGAAGGGGTTGCTAAAAAAAGAATCAGATAAAAAATCTCCCTTTCAGCTATACCCCTTAATGTTTTTATTTATCATTATCTCTTTATTCACAAATATTTTAATCTTAAAATGCTCTACTATTGAAAATATTTTAGGTATATGTAAGTATAATTATTTTTACACATTATTTGTTTGTTTTATAGGGTTCATATCTTGCCTTCTAATAACATTTATTGGCTCTTCTTGGCTTCTACATAAATGTAAGAGAGAAATAAATAAACTTAAAATATCAGCTTCCTTGAGTACATTAAAAGAACAAATTGATATGTACAAAGATGAACTAAGAAGAATAGAAGAGATGACTACGACCGTTGTTTTAGAAGAAGTAAAAGAGGAAAAAACAGAAGAGAAAAAGCGAGATATGGCTTAGAGGTAACGTAGATATTGGTTAAACTTCATTATTTTACACCATATTTTTTCACTCTATAACTACTCCTCCAATATCCTTGCTCTATCTTCTACCAGCAGCTTATATTCCTTCTTCAGCTGCTTTGGTAAAAAGGATAAATCGATAAATGTAAGCCATTAGGTAGCACACCCCTGGACTTATTACACACATTTTTTGTAATAGCCACTTTTCAAAAACAACACCCTTTCGGGTACAATACAAACGTGTTCAATAAAATAATACCCAAAAGGGTATCTATTCACGCAATATTCCTATCTTTGAAGGAATACGCCCCATGACCTTCTCCATTTTCATTTCCACAATTCAGTATAAATACACACTTTTGGAAACAAATACCCCCCTTCTTCTGTTTCTTAGTTAACGTTAAAGTTAAGGTAGCGATATACTACCTGATAATACCAACTGTAAAAACACAAAACAGACTATTACTATGAAGACAGCAAGACTATTTATCATCCTACTTGCTACGGTGGCAGTAGGACTTACCGCATGTAACAAATCTACTGTCGTAAAAACAGTAGATGCCGATAGCTTTGAACAGCAGCTGGCGCAAACAACAACACCACAGCTGGTGGACGTTCGCACATTTGACGAGTACAACGAAGAACATCTTCCCGGCGCCGTTAACTTTAGCCTAAGAGATGAAGAAGCATTCTCTCTGCTAATCACCGTGCTAAATAAAGAAGAACCCGTATTTGTGTACTGCGGCTCAGGAAAGCGGAGTGCAAAAGCCGCATCAATACTGGAGAAGAACGGCTTCACCACCATCTACAACCTCGATGGTGGAATTACTGCTTGGAAAGAGAAAGGAAAGGCGGTAGAATAGTAAACCGATATACATACTACGATTACTAGTATGAGGAGAAAGAGGCTATAACTAGCCTCTTTCTTATTTTTCACTATTTAACCCAAGTTGCTGGCTATACCCTATTTACTGTGTCCTATTTCACTTTAAGCCGGTCTGAAAGCAAAAACGCCACAACGTGGCAGCTTACCTCAGCCCGTAATAGCTAGCAGCTTGAGCTATTTACTACTTTTCACCCTTACTATTAGCTACTCATTGGTTGCAACTGAATAACTATTTGTTATATTTGTATGATTAATAGCACGTAACGCTACTTTTTTGCAAGGCATTGCCGAGCTGCATGCCATACCATTATCATAGCAAGCTAACTACAAATCTACACTACCATGAGAACGGAAACCTCTCTCTACCAGCTGAAGATTGCGCTCAAGAACTGCACGCCGCCTGTATGGCGCAGGATTATTGTACCGGCGGATATGCTACTACCCGAACTGCACTTCGCCATTCAATCCGTTATGGGATGGGAAGACTACCACCTGCACCACTTTCTAAAAGGCAAGCAACGCTATGTTCCACCCATGGAGGAGGATTGCGATTTGATGGACAAAACCAGCATTTTCTACACGGATGTTCCGCTGCTGGCGCTACTCTCCAAGCCTAACGACAGCCTAACGTATGAATACGATTTTGGCGATAGCTGGGTGCACGACGTAGTGCTGGAAAAAATTACTCCCTACGATGCATCACTCACAACACCCGTATGTACGCACGGACAGAATGCTTGTCCGCCCGAAGATAGCGGAGGCGTTGAGGGCTACCGCCAAATATGCGAGGTGTTGAATGACCCGCAGCACCCCGAACACCATTACGTGCGCGAGTGGATGGGGCTTGAAGAACCGGGCGATATGTTTGACCCCACCCTCTTTGACCTCGATGAGGCAAACGAACGGCTACGGAACAGGTAGCTTCTCATACAGAGTACACGGAGAAGATACAGATAGCCATAGAGAAAATCCATCATTGGCTCCGGCAGGTTCGTCAATTCGGTGCGAGCGAGGTGACCCGAAGGGCAGCACATTCAGTAAGCCCTTACAGGTTTTCTAAAACCTGTAAGGTTTGCTTCTGAACGTTACCCTCCGCCGAAGCCACTTACTCCTACAAAGTAACAGCTTTATAGAAGAAAAAGTGCTGCTCCACCAAGAGCGGCATTTTATTACCATGCTTAACACCTATCTTTGCACTCGCACCCAAAAACAAAAGCAGGGATGAAAGCTACTATCACCGCTACGCTGTCTGTCATACTGTTGTTGACCGTTAGCACGCTACACGCGCAATCAGAAGTTACGTATAAAGGCCTGTTTGGCAGCTACACCTTCCGGCAGTTCAAGGCTTGGCAAGATTCTACCAGCTGCAAGGAAAGCGATTTAATAAGAGGCGTTAGCACTATGCAGAACAGCCGAAAGGTAAACGCAGGCGAACAAATATTTACCAAGAAGATGAAAATCTTTCCGGTGCTAATTCACTGTATCTCACAGCAAAATGCAGTAACCGACTACAATGGTTTTTTGGGCGTTATGGAAGGCGGGGCAGCTATTTACCTGCTGGTAAACCAGCAAGAGCTGAAGAAGGTAAAGAAAATGCTGCCCGATACAGATATTATTTGCGCATCGCCCAAGCGTAGCATCAAGGGAAATGCCACGCTGGCACGCTTTCTTGTAGAAATGGATAAGCTGGACAGCGATGTTGCGCAATACCTGAAAAAGAACTCGCTTGTGCTACTCAAGGCGTTTGGCAAAGACATTGAGATGTGTGGCGAACCGGTTACCGTTCCCGTAAGGCTTTAAAAAGCATGGAGCCTCTGCCCAATAATGGAGGTATGAAGGCCGAAATAGGCAAGTGTTGTACCAATGTTGAGGCTGCCGGCAAGATTTTTTCTTTTTATTTTCGTAGAAAAGAAAATTAGTATATATTTGCACCCTCAATCAACACGACTCTGTAGCTCAGTTGGTAGAGCAAGTGACTCTTAATCACTGGGTCGAAGGTTCGAGTCCTTCCAGGGTCACCAAACCGCATCACGCAAACATAATGCTGATGCGGTTTTTTATTTACTGCTTAGCATCGTTAGGCGTGAAGCGGAAAAGAACAGCCAATGGGTATTTGACAGTAAAATAGATTGGACATGTTTGTAGCACCATTACCTCTCAAAGCAATAGTTCGTTCCACTCTTTCAACGTTATGCTACCTACAAGCCCTTCTTTCACAAACGGGTCTTGTTTAATAAACTCTTCCGCGCTTTCTTTATCGGTAAACACACCCATTGACCCCCCGGCGGGATTTACAAAGGGGCCTATCGCAATAATCTTCCCCTGTTTAGAAAACTCATCAACAAGCAGCTTATGCCTCGGATAAACCTCCATAATTTTTTCCATCGGCACGCCGCTTGCTTCGTAAAAAACAACCGTTTTCATATTTACTTCTACTCACCTTTCACTATTAACCCTTCTTACTTTTTTCTTCTCTCCGCTAACGCCTGCTCCCACTTCCATGCAGAGAGCAGCGTTTCTTCGGTAGTGCTTGCGGCCTTCCAGCCCAACTCGGTGTTAGCCCGCGTAGGGTCAGCCCATACCTGCTCTATATCGCCCTCACGGCGGCCTACAATGCGGTGGGGCAGCTTAAGGTTTGCCACCTTCTCAAACACCCGTACCAGCTCGAGCACCGATAGTCCGTTGCCTGTACCAAGGTTAAAAAATTCTAGCGATTGCTTACTCCTACCGCCCAGCATACGTTGTACGGCTACCACGTGCGCCTTAGCCAAATCAACTACGTTAATGTAGTCGCGAATGCACGAGCCATCGGGCGTATTGTAGTCGCTGCCAAACACGCTAAGGCACTCGCGTATTCCTATTGCCGTTTGCGTAATGTAGGGAACCAAGTTGTTGGGAACACCGTTGGGCAGCTCGCCAATAAGCGCCGAAGGGTGCGCTCCTATGGGGTTAAAGTAGCGCAGGCAGCAACAGCGTAGCGTGGGGTTGGCGTGTACCGTATCGCGAATAATCTCCTCACAAATTTGCTTGGTGTTGCCATAAGGTGAAGTAGCCACCTGTATGGGCGATTGCTCGGTTACAGGCAGCTGCTCCGGTTGTCCGTACACCGTGCACGATGAGGAAAACACGAAGCTGCCCACACCGTACTTAAGCGACAGCTCGAGCATGTTTACCAGCGATACAATGTTGTTGCGGTAGTACATCAACGGCTTCTCTACCGACTCGCCTACCGCCTTACTGGCAGCAAAGTGAATAATACCGGCTATGTTAGTACACTCTGCCATCAAGGCATCCATGCGAGCAAGGTCGCAGCAGTCGGCCACCACCAACTCCGGGCGTTTGCCCGTTATGGCGGCTATGCCATTCATTACCTCGGCCGACGAGTTAGACAGGTTGTCCACCACCAGCACTTCGAAGCCTGCATTTTGCAGCTCCACTACCGTGTGCGAACCGATATATCCGGCTCCTCCGGTTACCAATATTTTGTTTCTTTCCATACCGTTTAACTTATTGTTCAAAGGTAGCGGTTTACTTTGGGGTGGGCAAATAAAAGGAGGAGCCCCACCCTAACCCCCCTCCTTGGGAGAGGGGAACAAGTTTCGAAGCCCCCTAACCCCCAAAGGGGGAACAGGCTTCGACGACACACGCACAATGTTTCCACAATGGTACACGCCCCCGCTCCTTCGGAGAGGGGGATGGGGGTGAGGCAAAAGCCCCCTAACCCCCAAAGGTGGAACGGCTACCGACAGTACACGATGCTTTACCCCCTAACCCCCCAAAGGGGGAACAGGCTACGACAACACACGCACGCCGTCATGTCGAGCGTAGGCGAGACATCTGCTGAATAAACGCCCGCATAAAGCCCATGACTTTTGCCAAATCCCTCAAATCATCTTCTTGCTGTATAATCAATTTGCTTTTAAAATGGATTGAAAATGCGAAAGTAAGAAGACAAAAACGCCCCGAAGCTATGCTTGCAGGGTGTGGCAACTTGTGGCGTAACTCAAAGAGAATAAGGAGAAATAATATCCTTAAAATTATTAATTGACTATCTTTGCAATTCAATATGAAATGTAAAATAGTAACTATATATGGCACAAATCAAGAAGAATGAAACTACAGCTACCGTAAAAGAGGAATGTGTTATTCCAAAGCAGAAGCCAGCCCTTGTTTTCATAAGCCACGATACGAGAGATGCCGAGATTGCAGAGGCATTTAGCAAGTTGTTAAGTAGTGTAAGCGCTGGAGTATTAAAATCGTTCCGCTCTTCTGATAAGAAAGGAACTCAGGGAATGGAATATGGGGTAGAATGGTATCCCGAAATTATGAGGAAACTTGACGAGGCTTCCGATATTGTATGTTTATTAACCCATAACAGTGTAAACCGTCCCTGGATTCTTTATGAAGCTGGTGTCGCCAAAGGCAAGTTGAACAATACTGTTTTGGGTGTTGCATTAGGCATACCACTGAATAAGGCCAATAATGGCCCATTTGCACAGTTCCAAAATTGTGGTGATGATGAAGATAGTCTGACAAAGTTAATTTTACAACTTGTAAAAAGGATTCCCAATGCGGAACCGGATGAGGATATTATCAAAGGACAGGTACAAATCTTCAAGCAAAAACTAACTGAACTTCAAAACAAACAGCCGGAAACCATTGAAAAGTTGGCAGAATTGGTGGAAGACGCTTCAATCGCCAAACTATTTGAGGAAGTTAAAGTCATGTTCCAAGACCTACCTTCTCGGATTGATAAGCGAGTAAATTTCGAAAAAATTGGAAGAAGGCGACGGAAATTCCATCCAATGATGATGGAGGAATTGTTGCACATGGGCAAGGATTTTGCCGACTCAAATACTGCTTTTTTAATGATGGTTAGTATATTCAGAGATGATTTTCCTTGGATATATGAAGTAGGTATGGAAACCTATCGCATATTGAAAATGGCAAAGACTAAGGCTGAAAAACAAAAGGCTTTAGACAATTTTACAAAAGCGATGGAAATGTTTAGCCAGCCAATGATGCGAGAATTTAATGATGACTATTCTGAAGAAACATACATGATGTATAAAGAATTTAAAAATATTCTGGTTCATTCCCTCAATAGATATTTCCACAGTGAGATGATAGATAAGGGTTAAGAAATATTGAGGTATGAATCAAATCGAAAAATCCAATAATACCTATCAGGGACTTGTCAATCAAATCTCTGAAACCTTTGTGCAAGGGCAAAGGAAGGCGGTTATCGCTGTAAACTCTCATTTAGTAGATACTTACTGGCGAGTGGGGCAATACATCGTTGAATTTGAGCAAAACGGACAGGACAGAGCTACGTATGGTTCCGCCCTTCTTGAAAACTTGTCGAAAGACCTGTCATTACAGCATGGAAAGGGATTCAGCCTAAGTAATGTGAAGAGGATGAGGCAGTTTTATGCAACTTATTCAATTGGTGCGGAGGTTCCGCACCAATTGAGCTGGACACACATAGTTGAATTGCTCAAAATAGAAGAGCCGTTAGAGCGTTCTTTTTATGAGAAGCAAAGCATTATTGAACGTTGGAGCACAACAGAGCTAATACGCCAAAAGAAAAGTTTATTATTTCTTCGTTTGGCTTCTTCAAAAGACAAGGAAGGTATTCTGCAATTAGCCAAGCAAGGGCAAGCTGTCGAAAAGCCTGAAGATATTATCCGCGAGCCTTATGTACTGGACTTCCTGCAAATCCCGGAACCCCACCATCTGAACGAATCGGAATTGGAAAGTCGGATTATCTCGAAGCTGCAACAGTTCTTACTTGAATTAGGGAAGGGCTTTGCATTTATTGGCCGACAATACCGTATTGTGCTGGGCAATCGTCCGCATTATGTAGATTTGGTATTTTACCACCGCATTTTGAAATGCTTTGTGCTAATTGACCTGAAGCGGGAAGAAGCCGGTTACGAAGACATTGGCCAGATGAATATGTACCTTGGTTATTTTGAGAATGAAGAAAATACCGAAGGAGATAATCCGCCCATTGGTATAGTGCTGGCCAAAGAGAAAGACGAACTGGTAGTCAAATATGCCATGCACAACATCAACTCCCGGCTTTTCGTATCTAAATATCAACTCTACTTGCCCGAACGTGAGGAATTGAAAACCCTTATCGAAAAACAATTATCCGAAGACGAGTTTTCCGAAGGTTGAGAAACTACACAGAGATATTACTGAATTGTCCCGATAATCCAACAAGGGCTTCAGGGCAATTTAATTTTTCGGATACATCTTACTAATTCCCATATTGGAAGAATATAGCGAAATACCGCTTAACTAATTTATTTATCAGACACCTACTTTGTTCGTCCGTATTCTTCTAATTTCTGCGAAACTTTTTATACATTTGTACCCTCAAACACAAACTGACCTATGGTGTAATGGTAGCACTACAGATTCTGGATCTGTCTGTCTAGGTTCGAATCCTGGTAGGTCAACTGAACGAAGAAGCCTCGCATACAGCGGGGCTTTTTTAGCCTCTCCCCTAGCCCCTCTCCTAAGGAGAGGGGAAACAAGCTCCGACAATACACGCACGCCATTATGTTGAGCGTAGGCGAGACATCTGTCGAAATAAATGCACCATGTTACACCTCACCCCCCCCCAAGCCCCTGAAGGGGGGAACAGGCTTTGAAAGTAAACGCACACTACTTCCGCTATAGCTCACACACCCCCCCTCCTTCGGAGGAGCTAGGGGAAGATCTTGCTTCAGAGAGGGGGGAAAGGGGGTGAGGCCAAATTATAATAACTTTCCATTCTTTTTGTTGTTTCGCTTACAGATTCTTAGTTACTTTGTAGTTTAAAACCATCTCAACATTACGAAAATGAAGACAAATTTTGCTATGATTCTACTCTCCGTTGCTGCTCTAGGCGCATCTGTAGGTTGCGGCGGCAAGCAAGCCCAAAACAGCAACCCGCTGTTAAGCGAGTTTACTACTCCCTTTGGCACACCACCGTTTGATAAGATTTTACCGGAACACTACCTTCCCGCAATGGAAGAGGGAATCAAGCAGCATAACGCGGAAATTGACGCTATTGCCAAAAGCACCGAAGCCCCCACCTTTGCCAACACCATTGAGGCGCTGGAGTACAGCGGCGAAACGTTGAACAGGGTTACTTCGACCTTCTTTCCCGTTAAGGATGCCGATGCTACTCCGGCCATTGACTCTATTGCCGAACTTGCCTACCCAATGATAACTAAACATAGCGACAATATTTATCTGAACGCCGACTTGTTTAAGCGTGTAAAGGCCGTTTACGACCAACGTGAAACGCTGGGTTTATCACCCGACCAGCTACGCCTTACCGAGAAAACGTACAAGAGCTTTGCACGTGGCGGAGCAAACGTGGAGCCGGAAAAGAAGCAACGCTTTCGTGATATTAACGAGCGGCTTTCAGCGCTTGAGCTAGCCTTCAACACCAACGTGCGTGTTGAAACCAACGCCTTTCAGCTGGTAGTAGATAAGAAGGAAGACTTGGCCGGATTGCCCGAATCGTTCGTAGCTGCGGCTGCCGAAGCAGCCAAAGAAAAAGGTATGGAAGGCAAGTGGATGTTTACGCTTAATAAGCCCAGCCTACTTCCCTTCTTACAGTATGCCGATAATCGTGATTTACGCGAAAAGATGCTGACCGCCTACCTGATGCGCTGCGACCAAAACAATGCGAACGATAACAAGGCTAATATCATTGAGCAAGTATCGCTACGCACAGAAAAGGCACAGCTGCTCGGTTTCCCCAGCTACGCCGCATACATAATTGACGATAAGATGGCAAAAACGCCCGAGCGTGCCGGCGCGTTGCTGTCTGAAATTTGGACTCCCTCTTTAGCGCTGGCTAAGAAAGAAGCCGCCGATATGCAGTCGCTCATTAAGAAGGAAGGAAAGAATTTCACCCTTGCTTCTTGGGATTGGAGCTACTATGCCGAGAAAATTCGCAAGGAGCGTTACGACCTGAAGGACGAAGACCTGCAACCCTACTTTAAGCTCGAAAACGTGCTACAAGGTGCATTCGACGTGGCTAATAAGTTGTACGGTATCACCTTCACGCAAATTACAAACGTTCCGTTGTACCATCCCGAAGTAACTACTTATGAGGTGAAGGATAGCGACGGTTCGCTGATTGGTATTCTATACTTCGACTTCTTCCCCCGCGCTACAAAGTCTGTTGGCGCTTGGATGACCGAGTTCCGCACTCAGCATCATACGAAGGATGGTAAGGATATTCGTCCGTTGGTTTCTATTGTTTGCAACTTTACCAAACCGGCAGGCGATAAGCCCGCCTTGCTAACTATTGATGAGGTTGAAACGCTGTTCCACGAGTTCGGACACGGTTTACACGGACTGCTATCGAAAAACACTTACCGCAGCTTAGCCGGAACCAACGTACCTACCGACTTTGTAGAGCTTCCCTCACAGGTTATGGAAAACTGGGCAACCTATCCGCAAGTGCTGAAGATGTACGCTAAGCATTACGAAACCGGCGAAGTTATTCCCGACGCGCTGATAACAAAGATGGAAAACAGCTCGAAGTTCAACCAAGGGTTTATCAACACCGAGCTGCTGGCTTCGGCTATGCTCGATATGTCATACCACAGCCGTACCACCACCACACCCATTGCCGATGTGGACAAGTACGAAAAGCATTTCTTGGATAGCATCGGGCTGATACCTCAAATTCCGCCACGCTACCGCAGCACCTACTATAAGCATATATTTGAAGGTGGTTACACCGCCGGATACTACAGCTACGTATGGTCGCAGGTGTTGGATGCCGACGCCTTTGCCGCCTTTGTAGAAACAGGCGATGTGTTCAACAAGGAGCTGGCCGCTAAGTTCCGTCACCTGCTTGAAAGCGGTGGAAGCAAAGACCCAATGGAGCTGTACAAGCAGTTCCGCGGAGCCGAGCCCTCAACCGACGCGCTGCTGAAACGGAAAGGGATGAAGTAAATTTCTGTTGATTTGGTTAGCTGAAAGAGCTACTGATTAGCTATTGCTACTAGCTTATTATTGGCGGTTATTTATTGTTATTGAGTTATTCAATTGTTACTACATAGTAGGTAGCGAAAACAAATAGCTACGAATAACAACAGCTTCAATGAATAGCTTTAATAACCACTAATAACAAGTCGCTTTAATAACTACGAATTACCACAAGCAACCACAAATAATCAAATCAACAGCTAAGCAAATAAGCCACAAGCATGACCAACCTACGCATAGGAAACGGATATGATGTTCACCGCTTGGCCGAAGGCTACGACCTTTGGCTGGGCGGTATTAACGTGCCACACAGCAAAGGCTCGGTAGGGCACTCTGATGGCGATGTGCTGATACACGCCATTTGCGACGCGCTGCTGGGCGCGCTGGCCTTACGTGATATTGGCGTGCACTTTCCCGATACCGACCCCACGCTAAAGGGTGTTGACAGCAAGCTGCTGCTGAAAAAGGTAATGGAGCTGGTACGCGCCAAAGGTTACGAAGTGGTAAATATCGATACGGTAGTATGCCTGCAGCAGCCCAAAATAAAGAACCTGATACCCCAAATGCAGCAAACCTTAGCCCAAGTAATGGGCGTTGAGGCCGATAGCGTTTCGGTAAAAGCAACAACCACAGAGGGCTTAGGATTTGAAGGACGAGAGGAAGGCGTATCGGCTTATGCCGTTGTGCTGCTTTGTAAGGGGTAAAGTTTGGAAGTTTGCAAAAAAGCCTTACTTTTGCATTCCCAAAATATGGCGCGATAGCTCAGCTGGTTAGAGCGCATGATTCATAATCATGAGGTCCCCAGTTCAATCCTGGGTCGCGCTACTAAAAAAGAGGCTTACAAGAAATTGTGAGCCTCTTTTGCTTTTCGCTTACGCAAAGCTGTTACGATTCGTATGAAGAATACAGCTGAAAGAACAGTTTGTATTACAACGAAATGCTTCAGCTATGAGAATTATTGTAACTTTGAAACAGCCAATAATAACCCCAATTGCATGACAGCGCTATTAAAATCAGACTTGGACTATAAGAAGTGGCTTACCGACTTAAAGCATCGAATACGTCAAAGCCAGCTAAAAGCCGTCGTAAAAGTCAACACGGAGCTAATCAACATGTACTGGGATTTAGGTAGAGATATAGCTGATAAGCAGAAGAACGCTAACTGGGGCGATGGCTTTATACCTCAATTGAGCAAAGATTTGAAACAAGAATTTCCTGATATGCAGGGATTTTCTGCTTCTAACCTTTGCTACATTAGATAATGGTATTTATTTTATAATGAGATAGTTATAATTCACCAACAGGCTGTTGGTGAATTGAAAGAAGCAAAAAGCCAACAGCCTGTTGGCAAAATGGAAATTGTGCAACAGCTTGTTTCGCAAATTCCATGGGGACATAATTTGCGCATCATAGCCAACTGTAAGTCAGTTGATGAAGCATTGTTTTACATTCAAAGAACGATTGAATTTGGCTGGAGCCGTAGCATACTGGAAATTCATATCAAGCAAAACGAGTATAAGCGGATTGGGAATGCTACTACCAACTTTGCGCTTACCTTGCCAGCCGTACAAAGCGACTTGGCTCGGCAAACGCTGAAAGACCCATACAACTTCGATTTTCTTAGCTTAACAGAAAACTTTAAAGAGCGTGAGCTGGAGGGTGCGCTTACTGAAAATATAACCCGATTCCTGTTAGAGCTAGGTGCGGGGTTTTCTTTTGTAGGCAGGCAAGTTCCGTTGTTAGTAGGTGGTCAGGAGTTCTTTATTGACTTGCTGTTTTACCATTTGAAACTACGATGCTTTGTAGTTGTTGAGCTCAAAGCCGTTGACTTTACTCCCGAATTTGCAGGCAAGCTCAGCTTCTACCTTTCGGCGGTAAACGATATGTTGAGACACCCAACAGATAGCCCTACCATTGGACTGCTGATATGTAAAAGTAAAAACCATATTGTGGCTGAGTATGCGCTGAAAGATATTAACCAGCCCATCGGTGTATCGGAATACGAGTTAACCCGCCAGTTTCCAAAAGATTTCAAAGGCAGCTTACCTTCTATTGAAGAAATTGAAGCAGAGTTAGAGGATTGAGCCCTTTGCTGGTTAAGGATTAATCATTGGATATTACCTAGAAAAATAGGCTTACAAAGATTGTAAGCCTATTTTTTCTTGAATCTGTTTTGCAAAACCTTACACCTCTTCCTGATAGTAGATTTTGTAGAACTTACCGCGCTTATCGCTACCCTGTTCAATAAGCTCTCGGTTGCCGTGTATGTATATGTGAAAATTTTTATCCAGCTTGATGACGCTTTTAAAAACACGCGCCTGCTTTTTAACTGCGCTTTCTGAAATGGCGAAGCTATCCACAATTTCAACGTCGTGCTCTTGCTGGTAGGCGGATTTGTACTGGTTAAAGCTGTCAATAATGTCGGGATGCCCGATAACCTCGCTGGTAAACTCGCCCATATTGAAGCTATCGTTCTCTTTAAAGAACTTTACCGACTTGTTGAGGAAGTCAACCTGATCGGCCTTTGATACTTCAAACTGTTGAGGCAGCTCGTTCTTCACAAAGTTCTTGCAAAGCGACATCAGGTTTTGCGTGTTGTAGTACTCGTCCTTACGCTGGCAAACGTGTAAGAAGTCGTCTATCCAGTACAACGCTTCAACACCCTTGTTCGTATTGTCCACCACGGCTACCACGTATCCGTTTTCCCGCTCAAGGTTGAAAATTAAGCAGCCTTTATCCAGCTTATTAATGTTGATGCCCTGCTCGCTTTCCAGCTCAAACCCGTCATTGGAAGAAAGCACCTTCAAAAACGTATCCTTATTTTCCGATTTAAATAAACCAACGGCATCAACGGGTTTATCGTCAAGTACGCAGCCGGTAAAGTAAACGGTGTAGAACTCGCCTCCCTTAATTTTAGGATGAACGCTTTGCTCGTACAGGTGCTTAGCAAGGTTTACAGATTGCTCGAAAAGCGCACCCGGTTGCTCAAAAATTTTACTTACGCAGGTAAACACCTCGTTCATGCCTAAGTCAATATCATGGTAGAAGTTGAAGTACTCGCTGGATTTGAAAGGCGTGGTAAAGTACGAAGCTAGGGTTAAGCGAACATCCTCATCTACTGAAAGTGGTTTGCCCGAAAGCCGAATGATACCATCCGACACTTTATTTCCAACGTAATGAAGCGCTATACCCTTTATGCTATCACCCTCTGCGTAAACCATACCCGTATATTCTAGTTAAGTAAATTGGGATGTAAAGATACAACTTTATGGGATGAGATTTTTGCTGCATGTTTTTGCGCTGTCTTTAACACAGAGTTCACGGAGAAGCCACAGAGAATGGATTCTATGTGTTCCTATGCTTTTATTGTACCTATGTGGTGAAATTCTGCAAACGTGTCCAACTCTACTGTTTACCGCTACTATTCAATCGTTATCTCGAAGTAGTTTAGTACGGCGTTATAGCTATCTTGCGCGGTAAGGCAAGTATCCGTTAAGTACTCTTTTACATTGTCCCATTCGCGCAAACCGCGATAGTAAAACTGCTTCAAATCTTCGTCAATAATAAAGGGCACGATATTGTTAGCAAGGCATTCTTTGAACATAATAAGCCTGCCCACACGACCATTCCCGTCTTGAAACGGATGGATGCACTCAAACTTTTGATGAAAGTCAATAATATCTTCCAATGTTTTTTGAGGTTTTGCATTGTAGCTATCAAGCAGCTCTCTCATTTTCGCCTGAACCTCTTTGGGCGGGCAAGTTTCGTTACCCCCAACTTCGTTCGGCAGTTTCTTGTAATCACCTACCTTGAACCAATCCTTACGGCTATCTGATGTCACCGATTTCAACATAAGGTGCAACTCTTTAATAAGCGATTGGGTTAGCTTTGCTTTCGCCTTGTCGATAATCAAATCGATGCAACGGAAGTGGTTGGCGGTTTCTATGATATCGTCCACGTTAACCGACTTGTCGGTAACGCCTATCGTATTCGTTTCAAATATAAAACGTGTTTGGTCTTCTGTCAGCCTGCTGCCCTCAATGCGGTTAGAACTGTAGGTTAGCTCAATCTGAGTGCGATGATAGATGCCGCCCTTCAGCCTCATGTCCTTTTGCTCCTTCAACGTATTTAGCAACAAGTTATCGCTGAACTTCTTTTTCTTTCCCTTCTCGGGCAGTAGCGCATCTTCCGGAATATTCCACGTTTTCCCTGTTAAGAAAGCGCCGTTAAGCTTGCCCGTTGCACAGTAGCTTCGCACGGTTCTTTCAGGGATACTCCACTTTTTCGCAAAATCGCTAACCGAAATGTATTTCATACTAATTCCACTTTAACCTGCCCTTATCGGCAAAATACCGATAAATATAATATGCAAATATGATTATTTTTGCCGATATCGGCAAGTAATGCGATGGCTTTTGTAATTTCAAAAATTATCAACATTTAGCTAATTAGTTGGCTGTTTATTTTTATCTTTACTGCGTTTTCTTACCCTTTAATTTCAGTAGCAATGACTTCAACTCAAAAAACTCCTAGACAATCGCTCAACCTTGCCTTCTTAAAGCAAAAACCCGAACGTGCAGAAATTGAGCTGTTCAAAAAAGAGTTTATTACCTTGCTGGATAGAATTAATGAGAGCGAAAGCGAGGAACACCACAAGAATTTGCTTATTGCTTTTCTGAACGCGGTTTACTATAAGGACAAGCATTACATTAACACCAAAGGACGTACCGATTTGGTGATACATAATGGCACCGATCCAAGTTCGTCAGTAGGTGTTCTTGTTGAAGTGAAAAAGCCAACTAACAAAACGGAGATGGTTAGCGAGCAAAACTTCAACGTAAAATCTTTTCAAGAGCTGGTGTTGTATTACCTTCGCGAGCGAAAAAAGGGAAGAAATTTCGAACTACGCTATCTTGCTGTTACCAACATCTACCAGTGGTTTATTTTTGATGCACAGGATTTTGAAAAAATATTCTACTCAAATAAGGAGCTAGTAAGGCTTTTTGAGGAGTTTGAACAAGGCAAGCTTGCAGGTACAACTACCGATTTTTTCTACAGAGAAATAGCCGCTCCTGAAATTAAAAAGGTTCAGGATACAATACCGTACTCGTACTTCGATATTCGCGATTACGACAAAATACTGAGAAACGAGAATAAAGCAGATGATAAGGAGCTGATAGCGCTATACAAGTTTCTATCCCCTATACATCTGCTCAAGCGACCGTTTACCAACGATTACAACCAGCTGAATAAGGAGTTCTACACAGAGCTGCTTCACATCATCGGGTTGGAAGAAGTAAAGCAGGGAACGCAGAAGTTTATTGTTCGGAAGAAGGATGGAGCCCGCGATAGCGGTTCAATCATCGAGAATGCCATTGAGATGATTGACTCAATGGACAGGCTATCAAATATTGCCAACCCTAAGCAGTACGGCAATACAAGAGAAGAACGGCTGTTTGCTGTAGCAATGGATTTATCTATTACATGGATAAACCGTATTTTATTTTTAAAGCTGCTCGAGGCACAGATTATAAAGTACCACAAGGGCAGTAAGGATTATGCTTTTCTTTCGCCGGATAAGCTGGAAGGTTTTGATGATATCAACAGCTTATTTTTTCAGATACTGGCAAGAAAAACTTGCGACAGAAAAGGTGCGTTGAGCAACAAGTTTGCACATGTACCCTACCTGAACAGCTCGTTGTTCGAATCTACCGAGCTTGAAACGCAAACCATTGTCATTAGCAATCTACACGACAATGAGAAGCTCAGCTTGTATGCTAAATCTGTTCTGAAGTGTAGTAAGGAAAGTTTTCCAAGTGATGGGCTTCGTCCGCTGGAGTACCTATTGCGCTTCTTAGATGCTTACGATTTCAGCAGTGAAGGCTCGGAAGATATTCAGGAAGAAAACAAACCGCTAATCTCTGCATCGGTTCTTGGGCTTATCTTTGAAAAGATTAATGGGTACAAGGATGGTTCGTTCTTCACGCCCAGCTTTATCACCATGTTTATGTGCAACGATACTATTACGCGCACGGTGATTCAAAAGTTTAACGATATAAAAGGTTGGTGTTGCAAAGATATTCCCGATGTACATAATAAGATAGACGATATTGCCGAAGCCAACCGGATATTCAACTCCATACGAATAGCTGATATAGCAGTGGGGTCTGGACACTACCTTGTTTCCGCCCTCAACGAAATGATTATGCTGAAATCGCAGCTGGGCATACTGGTTGACAGCAAGGGAATGCGTCTGCGCGATTACACCATTACAGTAGAAAACGATGAGCTGATAATTACCGATAAGCAGTATGGCTTATTTCAATACATCCCGCACGCAGCCGAAAGTCAACGGGTGCAGGAAACGTTGTTTCATGAGAAGCAAACTATTATTGAGAACTGTTTGTTTGGTGTAGATATAAATCCGAACTCAGTAAAAATATGCCAGCTGCGCTTGTGGATTGAGCTGCTAAAGCACACCTACTACAAGCAGGGGACAAGCGAGTTGGAAACGCTGCCCAACATTGACATTAACATAAAGTGCGGCAACTCGCTTATCAGCCGCTTTGCGCTGGATGAGGATTTGAAGAAGCCGCTTAAGGAAATAGATGCTACCATACCCCAGTATCGCAATGCCATAAGCAGCTACCGAGATGCGCACAACAAAGAAGAGAAGCGCGATTTAAAGCAGCTGATAGACAAAATTAAAAGCGGACTAAAAACAGAGGTTAGCAAAAATGACCCGCTGCTTACCAAGCTGCGCAAAACACGCGGTGAGCTGGAGAAGTTGGGGCAGGGGGAGCTGTTTACCGCAAAAAGCGAAAAAGACAACGCCAAAAAATCGGCCAAGCTGACTAAAGAGATTACCGAGATAGAAGCGGCCATTGAGGAGGTAAAGAACAATAAAATTTACGAAGATGCGCTGGAGTGGCGTATCGAATTTCCAGAAGTGCTAAACGATAACGGCGATTTTATTGGCTTTGATGCTATAATTGGTAATCCGCCGTATATACAGCTGCAAAGCATGGGTGCGGTAGCCGATGTATTTAACCGAATGGGCTTTGATGTTTACGAACGTACAGGCGACATTTACTGCCTGTTCTACGAGTTGGGCAAAGACCTTTTGCGCCCAAAAGGGTTTCTCTCCTTCATTACTTCCAACAAGTGGATGCGTGCCGGCTACGGCGAGAAGATGCGCCGCTACTTTGTAGAGCAAACCAACCCGCTGCTGCTAATTGACTTTGCGGGTATAAAAGTGTTCGACGAAGCTACTGTAGATGTAAACATTATGTGCTTCCAAAAGGCCTCTAACGAGCGCAAAACCACCACCTGCCTTGTAAAAAAAGACTTCAATTCCGGCATAACAAAATTGAGCAATTACCTTAGCCAGCACGCCCAAACCTCAGGCTTTGGAGAGGCAGCGGTGAGCTCCTTCGCCATCCTGTCCGGCATCGAGCAGCGTATTAAGGAGAAAATTGAAAAGGTGGGTACGCCACTGAAGGAGTGGGATAT
>JAVBOB010000006.1:0-2696 GCA_031551125.1 Bacteroidales bacterium | reverse complement strand
TTTGTGTATTGAGATATTAGATTTATACTGTGTTCATCTGCGTTTTTCTGCACCATCTGTGTGCTATTATCGCAATACGCATATCTCATATCAAAAATCCTACTACTCCGTCTTTATACTCTTCACCGGATTTGCCCGTGCAGCCTTCAACGCCTGCCCTGCAACGGTTAGCAAGGTTAGCATAACGGTTACCAGCGCTGCCAGCCCAAACATCCACCAGCTGATGCTGATACGGTAGGCGTAGTCTTGCAGCATGCTATGCAGCCAGTAGTAGGCCAGCGGAAAGGCTATCACCATAGCTACCCCTACTAAAACCAAAAACTCTTTCGATAGCATTTCCACCAGTCCTCCTACGCTTGCGCCCAACACCTTTCGTATGCCTATTTCCTTCGTTTTAGTCTCGGCGGTATAGGTTACCAAGCCGAATAGCCCAAGACAGGAAATTAAAATAGAAATGATAGCAAACACGTTGAATAATCTTCCTGTACGTAATTCCGCTTCGTGCATTTTGCTAAACGTTTCGTCCATAAATTGATACTTAAACGGATAGTCCGGCTCATGCTTACGCCACATTTTTTCGGTAACAGCAATAGCTTCTGATATTTTTCCACGTGCAGGTTTTATGTATATTGTCCAGTAGGTATCCGGCAACCTCATCACTATGGGAGGTGTTTCTTCCGATATATGACGAAAGCAAAAATCACGTACTACACCTGCTACTATACCCTTTCCGTATCCCATATCAAACCATTTACCAATGGGATTATTCATACCCATTTTTTTCACCGCCGTTTCATTAAGAATGTAGCGACTACTATCGGCAGGCGTACCGGAAAAACCTTCGCCCTCCACCAGCTGCATGTTAAGCATTGGGAGTAAATCTGTATCAACTCCGCAGTTTGCAATGGTAAACTGCCGGCCCTCCGGCATTCCTTCCCACCGGATACCTCCGGCAAAGTTTCCAACATCAATAATATTCTGCTCAGAGCCCGATACCCCCGTGATACAGGATTGCTGCAACAAATCGGCCTTCAAACTTTGGTAATGATCTCGCATGTTTTTGTTGCGGAAAATGTCAATAGTAAAAACAGGGTCTTGCATATATCCAACGCTTTGCTCACGCATGTAGTGCAGCTGACGGTTAATGACAATGGTTCCGAAGATGAAGGCTGCCGAACAAACAAACTGAAGAATCACCAATATTTTACGAAACGAAAATACTCGTGTTCGTCCACCGGATGCCGGATGTAAAGCATCCTTCGGGTTGAACGAGCTAAGCATAATTGAAGGGTATATACCCGCTAAAGCCACTACCAGTACAAAGGTTGACAGGTATATCAACAAAACCTGCGGATTGAACAGGTTAAAAGAAAGCTGCTTACCCACCAGCTCGTTGTAAAAAGGTATGAGGAGATAAATAAGCGCTGTAGCCACCCCTAGCGCTATTACAAAGAGGAGTACCGCCTCGCTCATCATTTGTAGGAAGAGCTGGTACTTACGAGCGCCCAACAGTTTACGCAGGCTTATCTCCTTACGCCGCTTGGCAGCACGTGCCGTAACCAGATTTACGTAGTTAATACAAGCAATAATAAGCATAACAACGGCTGCTGTTGTTAGCAAAATAACCGATTTTATTCCCGTAGGCTTTCCATCACCGTCATACAAGCCCACCTCTCGTAGGGGTTGTAGAACGGCAGGTAACCAACCATCTTCAGCCTTAGCGTCGGGGCGCAGCTCCATCAGCTGTTGACCTAAAGAGTTTGGATCTACACCGGGTTTCAGCAACAAGTAGGTCTGAAAAGCCGACATGTTCCAATTATCCTTGTGGCGTGACTGTTCAAAGGAGAAAATAGCATCGAACTGAAGAGTAGAATTTTTTGGCATGCTTTTTACCACTGCCGACACAGTGTATGGCTTGCCAGAGCTGGCGGTCAGCATTTTTCCAAGTGCCGGTTCATTACCGAAAAAGAAGGTTGCCAGCTTATCGGTTATAGCTATTGAGTACGGGTCGTTGAACGCATGCGAGGGAGAGCCTTCCGTAAAGGTTGCGGTAAACACACGGAATATGCCGGTGTCGGCAATATAGTATTTACCCCCGAAAAATTTATTGCCACTATACTCTAAATACCCCATATCATAGTTCTTACCTATGGCGCAGCCCTCTTCCACTCCTGCTATCTTTTCCTTAGCTGTTCGTCCTCTCGGGGCCTCCGTATAGCTACCATATACCTCCTGTCCATCAAAACGGGAATGGTTGTAGTACAAGTAAATATTATCAGCATGTTCGTGAAACCGGTCACGGCCCAGCTCATCCTGTACCCACAACAAAATGAGGATGGCAACCGTTAAACTTACCGCCAAGCCGATAATGTTTATCCATGAGTAGAGCGCATTGCGGCGCAGGTTGCGGAAGGCTAAAGAAAGGCCCCCACGCCCCCAAAGGGGGCTTTTGGAAGTGCTGATATTGTTGGCAGTACTCATCGTATTGAGATATTAGATTTGCGTATTGCGATATAATAGCACGCAGATAACACAGACAGGCGTATATTCCCGCGGTTTTTATCTGTGTTTCTCTGTGTATTCTTTGTGCTCTCCGTGTTACTTATTATGATATGCGATTTGTGTATTGAGATATTAGATTTATACTGTGTTCATCTGCGTTTTTCTGCACCATCTGTGTGCTATTATCGCAATAC
>JAVBOB010000001.1:0-231170 GCA_031551125.1 Bacteroidales bacterium | reverse complement strand
TTTGTGTATTGAGATATTAGATTTATACTGTGTTCATCTGCGTTTTTCTGCACCATCTGTGTGCTATTATCGCAATACGCATATCTCATATCAAAAATCCTACTACTCCGTCTTTATACTCTTCACCGGATTTGCCCGTGCCGCTTTCAACGCTTGCCCTGCAACGGTTAGCAAGGTTAGCACAACGGTTACCAGTGCTGCCAGTACAAACATCCACCAGCTAAGATTAATTCGGTAAGCGTAATCTTGCAACATCTTTTCGAGTAGGTAGTAGGCCAACGGAAGGGCTACAACCATGGCAATACCAACTAAAATCAGAAACTCTTTGGTAAGCATGTTAATGATACCCGTTATGCTTGCGCCAAGCACTTTCCTAATGCCTATCTCCTTCGTTTTTGTTTCGGCGGTAAACGTTACTAAGCCAAACAAGCCAAGGCATGATACGAATATGGCTATGACAGCAAAAATGTACAGCAATTTTTCGGTGCGCAAGTCTGCACGGTACATGCGGTCAAAGTTTTCATCTAAGAATCGGTAGCTGAACTCGTAGTCGGTATTGTATTGCTTCCAGAACTTCTCAGCCAAGGCTACCGAACTCTTAGCTCCTGCCGTTGTTGTTTTTATGTAGAAGTAAGAGTACGAACCGCTGTACGGAACAAGTATTAACGGCTTAATGGGCTGGTTGAGGGCCTCGAAGTTGTAATCCTTCATTATGCCTTTAATGGTGTAGTAATTCTCATCTCCCCGGTTTAGCCAAAAGCGTTTTCCTACAGGGTTGTCAATACCCATAGTTCTTACCGCCTCCTCGTTAAGCCACAAATACGTGCTATCTTGTGCTGAGGGGTATTCGCCGCTGGCCATCTGTACGCCCATCAGCTGCAAAAAATCGGGCTGCATCCAGCCGCAACAAAAAACAGGGTTATGGTCGGGGTTGTTTCCATCCCAGCTGGTTCCGCCACGGCTTGATCCGGGATACATAGTGTAACTGTTCGAAGCCGAAACACCTACAATATCGGGATTCTTCATCAGCTCGTTTTTCACGGCGTCAAAGTGGCTTGCCATACCTCGTGCCCGTACTACAAAAACGTTTTCTTTACTATAGCCCAAATTTTTGTTGCGCATGTAGCTCAGCTGTGAGCTAATAACCACAGTTGCCGCAATAAGCCCGAACGAGAATACAAACTGTAGCACCACCAACGCTTTTCTGAAGTAGCCCTGCTTGCTTCTACCCGATGCTCCGCTACGGAAAGCCTCCAGCGGCTTAAATGATGAAAGGTGAATTGCAGGATATAAGCCCGCCAGCAGCACCACACATACGGCCATAACACCATATACGCCCAGCACCGACGGATTGAGCAAGCTGAACACCATTTCCTTCTCTGCAATGTTGTTGTATGCCGGAAAAAGAAGGTAGATAAATATGGTTGAAAGCGCCAGCGCAATAAGGAACAGCAAGAGTGTTTCGCCCATTTGCTGCAACATCAGCTGCTGCTTACTTGCTCCCATGATCTTTTTTACCGCTATTTCTCTAGTGCGCTTAACGGCTCGGGCAGTTACCAAGTTTACGTAGTTGATACAGGCGATAAGCAAAATCAGTACGGCAATGATACCGAACAGGCGTACGGTTTTCATACCCTCAGGCTGCCCGTCGGTACGAAACAGGTGTAGCTTTGAAATGGATTGTAAAACGAACTCGTAATTATTTTTTCCGGAAGAATATGGACCATTTGCCCTTAACCGTGTTACCATGCTGCTTAGCTTATCGGAAACCAGCGATACATCAGCATCGGGCTTCAGCCGGGCGTAAGTTTCGTAGAAGTAGTTTCCCCAATCCTCATCTACCAATTTCCAAATTCCGTTACCACTGTATGTACGCTGCTGTACAGCAAACGGAACCAAATAATCATAACGCAGACTCGAGTTTTTCGGCATATCTTTCATTACTGCCGTAACATGAAACAGCATATCGTCATTACCCTTCAGCACCTTTCCTATTGGGTCTTCATCGCCGAATAGTACTTTGGCCTGCGTTTCGGAAATCACCATCGAAAGGTCGTCAGTAAAGGGCTTTTTCTCATTACCTAACACAACAGGGAAGTTGAACATATTGAAGAATGAAGAATCGACAGCGGCTCCGGAAAGCGTATAAAATTTTTTACCGCCATACTCCCAAAAGCCTTTTCCATAATCGCCAATACGGCAAATATTCTCAACCTCGGGTATCTCGGCCTTTGCCGCAATGGCCATTGGTGCCGGAGATGTTTGCCAACAGTTGCCTTCGCCCATCTTAGCATTTATGCGGTAAATGTTTGCCGCGTTACGATGAAACTTATCGTAACTCAGCTCATCCTGTACCCACAGCGTAATGAGTATTACAGCTGTTAGGCTAACCGCCAGCCCTACAATATTTATCCAAGTGTATAGTCCGTTACGGCGCAGGTTGCGGAAGGCGAGGCGTAAGCCTCCAAACCAGCCCCCCATACCCCCCGAAGGGGGGCTTTGGTGTGTGCTATTATTATTTGTATTGTTCATGTTATTAGGTATAGCCCCCAACCCCAAAAGGGGCTTTATGGAGTGTGTGTTTTAATGTTCTTCTTCTTTTTTCTCCGTGTAGTTCTGAGGCTTCTCCGCGCTCTCCGTGTTACTTATTTTGTATAGCGATTTGCGTATTGAGATATTAGATTTTCCTACTGTGTTTATCTGCGCTTGTCTGTGTCGTCTGTGTGCCGTTTGTTACACGGAGTTCACAGAGAACCACAGAGTTTTTACAAGTTATCTCAATACGCATATCTCATATCAAAAATCCTACTACTCCGTCTTTATACTCTTCACCGGATTTGCCCGCGCTGATTTCAACGCTTTTCCCGAAACGGTTAGCAAGGTTAGCACAACAGTGGTTATGGCAGCCAGCGCAAATATCCACCAACCTATGCTGATGCGGTAGGCGTAGGTTTGCAACAGCTTATCAAGTAAGAAGTATGATAGCGGAAGCGCTACTACTACAGCTATGGCTACCAACAGTAAAAACTCTTTGCTAAGCATGCCTATAAGGTTGCCAACGCTTGCACCCAACACCTTACGAATACCTATCTCCTTTGTTTTTGTTTCGGCGGTAAACGTTACTAAGCCAAACAAGCCAAGGCATGATACGAATATGGCTATTATGGAGAAAATGCTGAACAGCTGCCCTGTGCGCATGTCCGATTTGTACATCCGGTTAAAGCTGTCATCCAAAAACCGGTAGCCGAATGTATAGTCAGCGTTATACTGCTTCCAAAGCTTCTCAACAGCGGCAACAACTGTTGATGCATCCTTTGCTGTTGTCCGTAAGTAAACCAATCCACCGGCAGGAACCTGATGAATGATTAATGGTACTATTTTTTCATGCAGGCTATTAAAGTGAAAATCTTTCATAACCCCTACAATAATCGCCCGGTCCCCGTGCATATCAAGCCATTTGCCCGCCACGGGCTCCTGCAAGCCCATAGCCTTGGCGGCGGTTTCGTTAATAATAACCTCATTGGCTTTGGGTGAACTAAAATTCTTGCCTTCAGCCAACGGAATACGCATTACATTTATAAAAGCGCTATCGACCCGCATTTGTGTCAGCATAACTGAGCCGTTAGTCTGCTTACCCTCCCAATTTTCCGTTAGTGTACCGGATGTTGCCCGCATAATGTTGTCCCTTGAAACTGTTATACCCAGTACAGCCGTATTTTGCAATAGTTCGGTCTTTACTGCATCGTAATGCTTAGACATGTTTATAAGGCTAAAGCAAAGTACATGTTCACGGTCAAAACCTAAATTTTTCTTGCGGATGTAGGTCATCTGCGCGTTCAAGGTAATGGTTCCGGCAATCAGCACTACCGAAGCAACAAATTGTAGTACCACCAACAGCTGGCGGAATATGGCGTTGCTCTTTTTTGTTGCTACTCCTTGCAGCATGCCTATAGGCCTAAACGCCGAAAGTGATAATGCCGGATACACACCTGCCAAAGCAATAATGGCTAGCAACATGCCTCCGTAAATCAGCCAAATATTCAAATTACCCCATGCAAAAACAATTTGTTTTCCGGCCAGCTGGTTGAATGCCGATAGTAGAAGTAAGTTCAGGATAACGGCAATAATTAACGCTATAAAAAACAGCAAAGCTGCTTCCGTAACCAGCTGAACGAATAAAGCTGATTTTCGGGCACCAAGAATTTTCTTCAATCCTATTTCGCGATAGCGTCTTGACGAGCGTGCCGTAACCAGATTTACGTAGTTTACACATGCAATAATAAGCAACGCAACCGCGATCCACGTAAACAACCGTACCGTTTTTATACCTGCCGGTTCACCGTTAATAGAGTATAGATGCAGGTTACGCAGCGGCTGAAGGGTGAAGAACCGCATATCTTTCAGCTCCGTTTGCTTTGCTGTGGTTTGTTCGGCCAGCTGCTTAAGATCTGTCCCGGGTTTTATTCGCAGGTACGATAAAAATTCACACCCGTACCACGTATCCAGTATTCCGGTAAAGTAGTCATCATGCTTAGACTTAAACGAACACACCATATCAACACGAGGAACGCTGGTATTAGCCGGCATATCCTTCATTACGGCTACCACCTGATAATCTTTTGATCCGTCAGCGCTTATCAGCTTACCAATAGGGTTATCATTACCAAACAGCTCCGTAGCCAGGCTCTCGCTAATCACCACATCGTTGGGTGTTTGCAACAATCCCTCGCCTTGCCCCTTTACAATGGGAAAGTTGAAGAAGGAGAAGAATGTACTATCGGCCATTAATATGCCCTTATCTCCCGTTTTCTTTTCACCCGCTTTGAAGTAACCAACAAAATTCTGACCAACCCTACAGTACGTCTCTACCTCATTGCTAAACAGCTGCTCGGCCGTTGGCGCAAATAAGCCGGAAGATACTTCTGCCGTTTCCTCCCCTCCATCGCTTCTAAAGTGGGCGACAGCCATGTAAATACTATCGGCATCCTTATGGAAGCGGTCGTAGCTACGCTCGTCCTGCACCCACAGAAAAATGAAGGTGCAGGCCGTTAGGCTAACCGCTAAACCGACTATATTAATGATGGAGTATAGACCGTTACGGCGCAGGTTGCGAATGGCAAAACGAAGGCCCCCAAACTCCCAAAGGGAACCTTTTGAAGTGCTGCTATGTTGGGTAGTACTCATTGTATTGAGATATTAGATATGCGTATTGCGATATAATTGCACGCAAACGACACAGACAAGCGCAGATTAACGCGGTTTTTTATTTTCTCTGTATAACTTATTTGTATTGAAATTTGCGTATTGAGATATGAGATTTCCTTACTGTATTTTATGCGTTTATTTGTATTATCCGTGTGCCATTTGTACACTGAATACACAGAGAATAATCTTTCTCATATCGCATATCTCACATCACATGTCACATATCGTATATTTATGCGTACGCCATCTCCTTCAAAAAGTTTTCGGTAACCATGCGTCCATCGAGCATGCGTACAATACGGTGAGCAAAACGGGCATCATGCTCGCTGTGCGTTACCATTATTACCGTTGTACCTTGAGTGTTGAGGTCCGAAAGAAGGTTCATTACCTCTGCCCCATTAGTGCTATCAAGATTTCCGGTAGGTTCATCGGCTAAAATCAGCTTGGGATTGTTTACCACCGCACGAGCTATAGCCACACGCTGTTGCTGCCCGCCCGATAGCTGCTGTGGAAAGTGTTTACGGCGATGCATAATCTGCATCTTATCCAGCGCGGCCTCCACACGTTGCTTACGCTCCGATGCTTTTACCTTGTTGTAGATAAGCGGCAGCTCCACATTCTCATATACCGTAAGCTCATCAATAAGGTTGAAGCTTTGAAATACAAAACCGATATTAGACTTTCTCAGCTCGCTACGCTTGCTTTCGTTAAACTTGGCTACCTCCGTACCGTTAAACAGAAAGCTGCCTGCATCGGGCTCATCAAGCATACCAATAATGTTAAGTAAGGTGGACTTTCCGCAACCCGAAGGCCCCATAATAGCCACAAACTCTTTCTCGGCCACCGAT
This sequence comes from Bacteroidales bacterium, assembly GCA_031551125.1. Lineage (GTDB taxonomy): Bacteria > Bacteroidota > Bacteroidia > Bacteroidales > UBA932 > JAIRNF01. The sequence continues at coordinate 225,117 of JAVBOB010000001.1, read as the reverse complement.
AGCGAGAACTTGTTCAACGCTAAGGTTTCCACCTCTTCCGTGCGGTAGATCTTTTCAAGGTCGGTAATTTTAATCATTGCTTTATTGTTTTTAAATTAGTTATTCCTTTTATTCGTATCATGTATCAAGTATCACGACACACGATAGCACCTCTCCCCCAACCCTCGCTCCTTCGGAGAGGGGGCGTGTACCTTGTCACATCATTGTGCGTTTACTTTCGAAGCCTGCTCCCTCTCCCTTATGGTGAAAAATATAGCCGGATAGGTAGTCGTGCATCGTGTGTCGCATATCGTGATACTCAATACTATTTCTTTATCGCCAGCTCCTGCACATCACCGTAACTTTCGTAGCTGTTTACCACTACCCTTTCGCCCTGCTGCAATCCATCTAGCACCTCATAGTAATCAGGGTTCTGGCGGCCTAATCGAATGTCCACTTTGTATGCTTTATGCCCATCTTCGCTCACTTTGAAAATCCATGTACCTCCGGTTTGCTGGTAAAATCCGCCACGTGGTAACAGTAAGGCTTCTGTTTCATCACTTAATGCCAAACGCACCTGTAAGCTCTGTCCACGGCGAATGCCTTGGGGTGTAGGTCCGTCAAACACCATATCAACCGAGAACCTTCCGTTAGCTACCTGCGTATATACCTTCTTTACGGTAAGGTAATAGGTAGTATCTGCAAACTTATACTCACCCTTCAAACCGTTGTATATACGGGCTATGTAGTGCTCGTCTATTTCGGCACGCAGCTTAACCCCGTTCGGAACATCAACCTGCCCAACACGCTGACCTACGTTCATGCTTTGCCCTATCTCCGCATCAAGTGATGTAAGCCTGCCGTCGATGGGCGCGCGTACTATCAAATCGCTAACCTTACGCTTCATCAACGCCAGCGCATCCTCCGCACCCTTAAGCGATTGCTTGGCCTGCTCCAGCTGCTGCACCATAATAGCCGAGTCTTGCACCAGCGTTTGCTTTGCCAGCTTATACCTCGATACCATACGGTTGTAGCTAATCTCCGATTGCTTAAAATCCTGCTGCGTTATAACCTGTGCTTCTATAAGCCTCTTGTTAAGCTTGTACACCCGTTCGGCCTCCTGCAAATCACTTTCTGCTTCGGTCATTTGCGTTAGCCGGTTAATAGTGTTTTGCTGCGCGCTGTTTTGCGCAATTTGCATTTGCGTAAACAGGTTGTAAACGTTGGTTTGTTGCGTTACCATGCTTAGCTCAAGGTTGGTGTTGCTGAGACGGATAATCGGGTCGCCCTTGTGCACCATAGCGCCGTCCTCCACGTATATCTCTTCCACACGCCCACCCTCAAGTATGTCGAGGTATATGGTAGTAAGCGGCATCACCACTCCGTTAACCGGAATAAATTCCTGAAATACCCCACGCTTAACATCACCAATGCTCATCCGTTCAGCATCTACATTAAGCTTCGATGTTCCGGTACCAATCCAAACAATCAAACACAAAATCAAAAATATGGCAATGCCGCCAATAGTAATTAGCTTACGGGTTGTCCAACGCTTTTTTTCAATTGCTCTGTCCATTTTATTTGGTTTTAAACTCCTATCTTAATTTGTTTTGTCTTTACCCCCCACCCCCCTGAAGGGGGAGTTTAGGCCCCCTTCAGGGGGGTGGGGGTAATATCATTTTTCAACTTTCCTTTTAATTGGCAAGCCTAATGCCACAACATTTAATTGATTGATTATAAGAACCATTTAATTTACAATAGTTAGCAAAGTGTTCGGTTTCGTACACTTTATGTTCGGTGGCATTACACTAAGTAATAAAGTAGTCTTGCCCTACTATAACAACAAGGTTATTCAATAAAAATAGTACTTTTGTGATACATCGAAGCATGGCATCAGTAAAATAAAATCATCGGTTATTATGGACAAGAATACGGTACAGCAGCTAATTGCAGAAATGGAATCTGATAGAATAGAAAGAACAACCTCTATTCGAGAAGATAAGCTGGGACCAGCAATATGTGCTCTTTCCAACGACTATCCAAACCACAAACAACCAGGGTACATTCTGCTGGGCGTAAATGATAACGGAGATCTGGCAGGAGCCAAATGGACAGACGACGATTTGCAAAAAATAGGAGGTATAAAAACCAACGGCAATATTTTACCTCCTCCATCTATTGTTGTTAGCCCTGTTTTTTCTTTTCCCAACGGAGAAGTAGTTGTGGTTGAAGTAAAGCCATCGCATTATCCGCCTATCAGATATAACGGTCGGTGCTATATAAGAGTTGGAGCACGACAGGCAAAAGCAACAGTTGAAGAAGAAAGAACGTTAACAGAGCGAAGAGTATCGTTTGCTCGGAGTTATGACACATTGCCTGCATTCGGTGCTACACTTACAGATATAAGCATTGAGTATTTTAAGCTGAATTATCTTCCGGAAGCTATTGACAAAGATACCCTACAACAAAATGGTAGAACAATTGAGCAACAACTCGCGTCCCTTCGCTTATATGATAGCCGAGAGGCTTGCCCTACCAATGCTGCAATACTTCTATTTGGTCTTAATCCACTCGAGTTTATACCGGGAGCTTATATTCAATACATAAAATTTTCGGGTAAGGAAATGAGAGATGAAGACGTTCTATTTGAAAAAAGATTTTCCGGTGCCTACATCACAGAATTAAAAACAATTGATGATTTTATAAAGGTCAATATTATAAAAGAAAAGCCGATAAAAAGTGATGGTTTTCGAGAAAGTATGATTAAAAATTACTCCTACTGGTCATTGCGAGAACTTTTGATGAATGCTATTATGCATAGAAGTTATGAATCCCACGCACCAATTTATATTTATGAGTTTTCTAATCGTATTGAAATAGTAAATCCAGGCGGACTATATGGAGATGTAAATATTCACAACTTCCCCAACGCCAGCGACTATAGGAATGTAGCGATAGCCGAATCAATGAAAATACTAGGGTATGTTAATCGCTTCAACTATGGAATAAAAAATGCCAAAGAAGAATTGCAAAAAAATGGAAATCCAGAACCTCTATTTGATTTATCCCTTGGAACTAAATTCAAAGTTACTATCGGTATAAATGAACAGTGGTAAGATGAAAAAAATTCTATTTTTCAACAACAAAGGTGGCGTCGGTAAAACCACCACCGTTTATCATATTGCTTGGATGTTATCCGAGATGGGTATTCGATCTATTGCTATTGATTTGGACCCTCAGTCGAACCTAACCTCCATGTTTTTATCTGAAGAGCGTTTAGAGGAGATTGTTGAGAGTAAAGGACAGACAATACTTAGTGCAATTAATCCGGTTGTATCCGGAGAACCCTATGAGGGTGTCCACATAGAATCAATCAATGATAAGTTGGGGTTAATTGTAGGCGACCTCTCTTTATCCGCATTTGAAGACAAAATAAGTGATGCTTGGCTCAAATGCTTAAACGGAGATGTGTATTCTTTTCGCTTAGTGAGTATCTTTAACTCAATAATAGAAGATGCAGCAAAAAAATTTAAGGCAGAGATTGTACTGATTGATGTTGGACCAAACCTAGGAGCCATAAACCGCGCTGTAACAATTAGCTCTGATTATCTTATTATGCCGGTAGCGTCTGATTTATTTTCCTTAGTGGGAATAAAGAATTTAGGAGAAACACTTGCTACATGGAAAATCGGTTGGGAACAACGGCTTGAATTCAAACCGAAGAATCCCAATTTTTCAATTCCTACAACAATGATACATCCATCCGGATATATTGTTATGCAGCATTCAGCAAAAGAGAGTCGTCCAGTTAAATCATACCTTAAATGGGCAAATAAAATACCGGTAACATATGCTAGATTTATGCTTGGCGAAGACACCTCCGTTTCTTCCGTTGAAAAAGACGGTAATTGCCTCGCGTTATTAAAGCATTACAGAAGTTTAGCACCGATGTCCATGGAAGTGAGAAAGCCTATTTTTCTACTAAAACCAGCTGATGGAGCAATGGGAGCGCATACCTATGCCGTACAAAAAGCCTATGATGAGTTTGAACAACTGGCGAAAAAAATGCTAAAAATTTGTTCTACCCAATAAAAACAGTTCTTTTATTCTTACATCTAATTTATTAGATGGTGAGGCACTTATACCATGAACTTAAAAAACGCCCGCATACTGGTAGTTGACGATGACAGGGACGTACTTACCGCCGTATCACTGCTGCTTAAATCACAGGTAAAAGAAGTACAAACCAGCCACACTCCCGAAGCGTTACGAAGCTTGCTAAGCACGCAACGCTTCGATTTACTGTTGCTTGATATGAACTACAATAGCAACGTAAATACCGGAAACGAAGGGCTGTTCTGGCTTAGAACGGTTAAGCAAATGGGGTTCGATCTTCCGGTTGTGCTGATAACCGCATACGGCGATATCGACTTGGCTGTTCGTTCATTGAAAGAGGGCGCTGCCGATTTTGTAGTTAAACCTTGGCAAAACGAACGTTTGATAGCCACGCTACAAGAGGTGCTCAACTCACGAAAAGGGGATAAAAAAACGGCAGTACCACAAGCTGAATCGCAAGGTATAGTGGGCTCATCACCCATAATGCAGGAGCTGCTGTATAAGCTGGGAAAAATTGCTCCTACCGATGCAAATGTTCTTATACTTGGAGAAAACGGAACAGGAAAGGAGCTTATTGCTAACGCTATTCACCGCCAATCGCTGCGTGCCGATAAGCCGTTTGTAAAGGTAGATGTAGGCTCGCTTACCGATACGCTGTTTGAAAGCGAGCTGTTCGGTCATCAGAAAGGCGCATTTACCGACGCTCATAGCGACCGCATGGGACTTATAGAAGCGGCTAATGGCGGAACATTATTTTTAGATGAAATAGGCAACATCAGCCTGCAACAGCAGGCCAAGCTGCTTAGCGTGCTTCAAAACCGTTGTGTCATACGATTGGGGACTAACACTCCCATTCCCGTCAATATTCGTTTAATATGCGCTACCAACGTTCCGCTTAGCGAGCTGGCCAACGAGCAGCACTTCCGCAAAGACCTTATATACCGTATCAATACTGTTGAGATTACAGCTCCGCCATTGCGACAGAGAGGAGAAGATATACAGCGGCTGGCAAACCATTTCTTACAGCTGTATGCCGAAAAGTATGTTAAGGGCAATATGCAGCTATCCGATAAAGCCTTGGCCAAGCTGGCATCGTACCATTTCCCGGGTAATGTGCGTGAGCTACAGTATGCTATTGAACGGGCTGCTATCATGTCGGAAAGCTTGATGATACAAGCTGATGATTTAATCTTCTCTCCTATCGAATCTCCTGCACAGGCTGAAAATACAGATATTCTAGCTATCGGCAACTTGCAAGACTTGGAACAGAAAGCTATTGAGCAAGCGTTGCAACGGCATAACGGGAATATATCAAAAGCTGCGAAAGAGTTGGGTATTACACGTACGGCGTTGTATAGAAGGCTGGAAAAATACGGATTATAGTAGCCCCCTAATCCCCCAAAGGGGGGCTAATAGTTTAAAGCTGAGGGGTTAAAGTTTAAAACATCAAAGCACGTCATTGCGAGCGGAGCGGCCCGAAGGGTAGCGCAAGCTAACCAATCTCTTGAAAAATGAAATGAGAGTAATGAAAATAGTAGACAGATGAACACGAAAAAAGACCTCTCCCCCCAGCCCCCTCTCCGAAGGAGCGGGGTGCATACCTTGCCGAAGCATTTGCGCGGTTACTTTCGGCGTACGTTCCCCCTCCTTCGGAGGGGGCTAGGGGGAGGTCTCTGCATCACAAGTGATTTCAATATATCGCAATACGCAAATCTCTATACAAGATAAACTACACAAAGGTCACAGAGAACCACAGAGGGAAAAACCGCGTAAATCTGCGCTTGTCGGTGTCATCTGCGTGCCATTATCTATTAACTCATGCGCTACGCTCTGAAAATATTTGTTTACCTGCTGCTGGCCTTCGGATTCATTTGCGGTGCAGCCATTCTTGCCGTGCATGAGCAATGGACGTATGCGGTATTAATGGTAATACCTGTTGTAATTATATTCCGAATACTGTACGGTAAGCTGGCAAACCAACAAAAGGAGCTGGATGATTTTGTTGAAGATGTTCGCTACCGCGACTTTACACGTAGCTACGGCATAAAAGGCTCGGATGAAAGGAAAAGGCGGCATAAGGCATTTAACGAGCTGAACGTTGCGTTTCGTTCCATCAGCGGTGAGCGTGAGATGCAGCTGCACTACCTGCAACGTATTCTTGAAATGGTTGACACGGGAATACTTGCCTACGAAATGGAAACGGGACGAATAACGTGGATGAACGAATCGTTTCGGCAAATACTTCGCATACCGCAGGTAAAAAATATGAGCTGGCTGCAAAATCGAAACCCCGAGCTGTACAATGCGCTTAACTCGCTAAAGCTGGGAGAACAACGCATACTTGAGGTGAATAACGGGAACAGCACGCTAAAAATGTTAGCCAGCCTGAGCACATTTCAATCTGACGGATATACCTATAAGCTTATCGCTTTTCAGAACGTAAACAGCACGCTGGACGAAGTAGAATCTGTTGCATGGAAACGGTTACTTAGCGTGATGACACACGAGATTATGAACTCCATTGCGCCCGTATCTTCCCTTGCAAATACGCTTAACGGAACGCTAACACAGCTGAAAGATGAAGTACCCCAAGAACAACAAGCATTTTTTGAAGACCTTAAGCTGGGTATAGAAACTATAAAGAATCGTAGCGATGGGCTGCTCAGCTTCGCTCAAACCTACCGCAGCCTGAATAAAACAATAGAGTTGAACGTAGCTAAAGTGCCCATAAGCAAGCTGTTTGAAAACCTTTACCGCCTTATGTCGCCAAGCTTACAGCAGAAAGGTATTGAGCTGGAGGTTATCATTAAAGACCCGTCAATTATGCTAAATGTTGACCGTGAGCTGATGGAGCAGGTGCTCATTAACCTTATTGTAAACGCTACCGATGCGGTAAAAGATAAACCCGATCCGCGCGTTATACTCAGCGCCGAACTTGCAGACAACGGCAAAGCTTTGCTAAAGGTGTTGGATAACGGTTCCGGTATTCCTTCCAATGTGTTCGATAAAATCTTTATTCCCTTCTTCAGCACCAAGAAAAAAGGCAGCGGCGTGGGGCTCAGCCTGTGTCGGCAGATTGTGCAGCAACACAAGGGCTACATACAGGTACAAACAAAGGAAAACGAGGGAAGTATTTTTGAGATTTATCTTTAGTTCTACGCGAAGAGTGAAGCGTTAGACGTTAAGCGAGTTAATGTCACGCAGATGACGCAGAAAGGCGCAGGTGAATACGGAATAATCGCAATACGCATATCGCTGTACAAAATAAGTAACACAAAGGTCACAAAGAAGTCACAGAGACCCACAGAGTAAAAGACTGTGTTCATCTGCGCTTTTACGCGTCATCCGCGTGCTAATTCAAATCACACATCTAATATCGCTATACTAGCCGCTAGTTGTAGAAATGCCATGAAACGCCGAGCCGCAGCATGCGCCCGTTGCGCGGGTAGTGTAGAGCTGAAAAATATTCGTTGTTAAACATCCCCTTGTCGGCATTCGCCAGCTTAAAGAAAATGGTTGCCCGCTTCCACTTGAAGTTCAGGAAGGCATCCAGCATTGGGTATTCTCCCACCTTCTTTTCATTTTGGTTGTGGAACATTCCGGTAGCCGGATTATACGCCTGAAGATAGTACTTGGTATTAAAGTAGCAATCAACACCCAGCTGAGCTATTAACACCGATTTCACCAATGGAAATTCTAAATACCAACGTGCATTAAAGCTGATTTTAGGAAGCGGTAGTATATCTTCATCGCTACTTAGCTGGAACAACGCACGGTTATCCAATCGCAGAATGCCCAGCTTAAAGTTCTTTTGCAGGTATAGCGTTGTAACGCTTATAGCGCTGCTACTTTGTTTGGGTGTAGCGGTGGTATCCATGTATATAAACCCGTCAGACAGGTTTTGCTTCAAGCCAACCTCAAACATATACTCGGGCATGGATAGTGCTACTTCTATACGCGTATCGGTTTGCTTATCGAAACTGTTTGCCCATCGGAAATGGTTCCCATAGTAGCTTTTGTAGTAGTAGTCCGCCTCCTTGCTGTCAAGCACTAAGCGACCTGTAAAGTTCAGCTGCTTACTAAAGGGATAAAACGAAATACGCGCATTAGCATCTATCAACATGTCGTTTTGACGATAGCCCGATAGGTAGTACTGCATAAAACCATTCCACGACAGGTAACGGCTCAGCATCCCCGAAGCATTTGCATACAGGTACATATTGGTGTAGGACGAGTGTGTTGCACCGGATAAGTACTGGTCGGGCGTAAAACCGTAATACTTGCTAAACTCCAGCCCAACCCCTCCGTCAATAGTTGAAATGATAGCGGTAGGCGACCATGGCTGCAATCGTATGAACAACCTGTTATCTAACGATGATGTGAAGGTAGAATCTCGTGATTCCGTTGGGTCAAGAAAAAAGTTATCGTAGTATGCCGTTGTCAAATCGTCTGTTTGGTCGGTATATACTCTGTACTGTCGTATGTATTGGAACGAGTGTCCGAAGTACACCATTGTTCCTTCGCCTGTCTTCAACGTATCATTACGCCGGAATATACTAAGCGGCACACCATAGCTTTGCGTAAGAAAGTAAGCGTTGCTGCGAAGCTTGTTGTAGGCCGTTTGCAGGTTTACCGGAATAATCTGAGCTTCCATCACCGTATCGGTAATGTAGTAATCATCCTGAATACCGCCATTTTCCTTATTTTTAATGCCATTGTAAATGTATCCGGCATGGGCGGAGTATCGTTTTCCGGCATATCCGGTATAAATGCTGAACGTGCGACCTTCCGTTTTCTGGTTCTGATATACACCCTTTGTACCGTAACGCTGATAGTACAATCCAATACTCCATTCAGGTTTTATGTTGGTTGAAAACGAAACTACCAAATCGTCTTCAGCAATCTTTTTTCCTCCTGATGTGTGGTAAGACAAGTTGGAGTAAGGTGTTTTACTATTATAGAACTTTAGGTTCTCACGCGTGGCGATATAGTCGGTATATGGAGTAAAGAACAACAAGTTGTCAGACTCCTTGCGCTTGAAGTAGTCAAAGGATTGTTCCGCGCTTGCAGCCGTGCCTAAAAATGTGGCTCCTACATCGGTTTTAAAGAACGGATAGTCGGGAAAATCGTCATTAATCAGCGTGTCCACATGCACACGTTCTGCCGTATTGAAGTAAGGGCTGTATGTCCATGCAAACACAGAGGCTTTTTTATGCCATTCGCCAAATAAATGAGTATCGAGCGTTTTCCCTTTTTCCTCGTCTTTAGTCGGTTTTCGCTGCGTAAGCGTAGAATCTTGCAAACCCATCTGAGCCCTTAGGCCGTTGGCAATAGAATCTGCATCCTGCGCGTTAAGGCAAAGCGTGGAGAGAAGTAGTATTGGAAGTATATATAGTGATTTAATGCCTCTCAATGGTTGTCAAAATAAGTACAAACCTACGTTATTTCGGCTAAATGGCAAAATAGCTTTTACCCCCAGCCCCCTAAAGGGGCTTTTTTCACCACCACATAGGCACAGTAGGTACATAGAAACACTTAGGTTTAGTTGGTATCACGTATCAAGATGCACGATACAAGACAAAAGATACAGGCTTTGCAGGTACACAATCGTTTTTCTTTGTGGTAAAAATTAAGCTGCTCATGGAAGAGTAAAAAGCTGGCAAAATTATTAAAGCTCTATGTGTTTCTATGTACCTACTGTGCCTATGTGGTGAAAAATCGGGAATTAAGCGGTAAACGTACAGCTCTTACTACTGCACCCTTGCCAACCCGTCCCTGTTAAGAATACTTACCTTTTTACGGTCAACGCGTATAAGCCCCTCTTCTTCCAATTCACCAAAGGTACGCGCCAGCGAAGGACGAGCAACGCCAAAGTAGTCGGCAATATCCTGCTGGGTTTGTGTAAGCTCCACCTCTGTTTTATCGGGTTTAGCCAAATCGAGCAAGTAGAACGCCAACTTTGCTTTCAACGATTTTAGCGATAAAAAATATATGCGGGATGAAAGAAAATGCGCCCGATTCGAAATCATGTTAAGGTAGTTAAGCAACACGCGCTCGCTGCTCTGCATAAGTAACACGAAGGATTGCTTAGGTATGTATAAAGTTTCAACAACCTCCAAAGCTGTTACATCTACCGGAAACCGGTTCTCCTTGCCAAACAAAAATGCCGGTGCAATAGGGCGCGGTGCGGCAATATCTTCAATCTTCACCACCTTCCCGGATGAGTCCACCATTTCCGCCTTCACGTTGCCCGATAGCAGCACTATCATTCCGGTGCATGTTTCGTTGCTCATGGCAATCAGCTCACCCTTAGCGTAGCTGCGCCGCTGATGTGGAACAAGCCCCAATGAACGCTCTATTTCATTGGCAGGCATACCAATAAATAACGGACAGCTTGAAAGTAAATCGTACATATTTTACAGATTAAAGAACAAAGATATAAATTAGATACCCCCAACCCCCTAAAGGGGGCTTTTTATTCACCACATAGGCACATGGAACACAAAATGATTGTGAGGGAATGCTCTTGCTCCTACGGAGCCCCTGACTTTTCTGACTTCTAGCTTCTGTTTTTACCATTAACCTTTAACTATTCACCACTAACCATTGCTACTGACAAGACATCATTCTTTCCACCTGCTCCGGCGTTGGTGCTGGGCAACGGTTTGACGGACTAAGCCACCCTCTCAATACGGCAACATACCGATACATAGCATCGCGAAGCAAGCGGGGAATACATTTCAACAGAAAAGCGTACACCCTACCCTGCCGTCCGCACTTTTGTAATATCCGGATAAGCGCATCGGTACGTGCATATACTTTTTCATCAGCAAACAGGTAAACCGTTTCATCAGCTTTACGACTAACGGGCATTATGATTCTTTTTTCGGCACATTCGTTAAAAAATCGGCTACCTTGAGGGGCAATACAAAAGTAACCGTCGTCATGCCGCAACACCCATCGAATGGTCTTGCTGCAAAAAACACAACTCCCGTCATATAAAATGATTGAACCCGTCATATCGTCATTTATATTTTTGTAGTTAAACATACGGAGTTGAACTTTTGTTATTATATTCGCTTTTAATACCCTAAACCTAAAAGACCATGTTTGCAGAACTTATGGAGTCAACAACGTTTGTTTACGTTATACTCCCCATCCTTATTTTTTTATCACGCATTTGCGATGTTACTTTGGGCACCATGCGCATCATCTTTATCTCGAAAGGATATAAGTATGTTGCTCCGTTCTTGGGATTTTTTGAAGTGCTCATTTGGATTATTGCCATTAGCCAGCTGCTAAGCAATCTTAGTACATGGGTGTGCTATGTGGCGTACGCCGGGGGCTATGCTACCGGAAATTTTGTGGGTATGATGCTTGAAGAACGCATTGCCATAGGAACGCTGCTTGTTCGTATAACCATGAATAAAGACGGACATGAGCTGATGGGGCGGCTAAACGCCGACGGTTTTGGAGCAACAATGATGGATGGAGAAGGGTCGAGCGGAAAGGTGCACGTTATTCAAACCGTTACTTCTCGTAAGCTGGTAAAACGGGTAGAAGAAATTATAACAAGCTACAATCCTAAGCTATTTTACACCATAGAAGACGTAAGGCTTGTACGGCGTGGCGTATTTCATCCCAAGCAATCTATGTTTCACCGTTGGAGGTTGGGGAAGTAAAACTAGATAGCCTAAAAGTAGCACGCATTCCAACTAAAAAAACACATTAAACAAAACAACCATGTTAGCAGCAGTTAATCCTTATTTATCATTCAACGGCACATGCGAGGCCGCGTTCAACTTTTACAAATCCGCATTCGGTGGAGAGTTTAGCGAGCTATTCCGGTATAAGGAAATTCCTGAACAGGAAATTCCCGAATCGGAAAAAGAAAAAATCATGCACATGTCATTACAGCTTACAGAGCATGTGTGGTTGATGGGCGCCGATACATCTGAGTGTTTCGGACAAACTACCAAATTTGGCGATTGCGTAACTATTACCCTTTGCACATCGAGCGAAGAAGAAACGCAACAAATTTATAAAGCGCTTTCCGAAGGCGGAAAAATTTCCATGCCGCTGGAAAAAACATTCTGGGCAGATTTATATGCTGTATTTACAGATAAGTTTGGAATAACTTGGGCGCTAAACTTCATTAAAGATAAAAGCTACAAGTAGTATTTTACCGCAAGGAGCGCAAGGATTTTCGCAAAGAACGCAAAGATTTAGTGTAGTAAAATTTTAGCGTTCCTTGTGTTCTTTGCGGTTTAGCTTCTGTATTTAGAAAGGTTAAAATCACACAACATACGCTATGAAGATTTTCAAAATCATTCTCATTGTTATCGTTGCTATTGTTGCTCTTGCGGTTGTTGCCTATGCTTACTATGGCGGGTTTAAAACAATTACATTTAAAGAAGAAGAGCAAGGTGGAGAAATAGTTGTTTATGAAAATGTTACCGGCGATTATAGCCAATCTCCGGAAGTGCAGAACAAAATCTACAATGCGCTGTTGAATGATTACAAAGTTGAAACGACAAAAGGTTTTGGAATTTACTACGACAATCCGAAAGAGGTTGAAAAAAGCAAGCTGCGTGCGGAAGTCGGGTGTATTGTGGAAGGGCTGGATAGCAAAACCATTGCTAAGCTAGCAGAGAAGTACAATGTAAAAACCTTGCCCAAGCGCAGCTATGTTGTAACAGAGTTTTCCTTTAAAGGGAAGCTGTCTGTTTTTGTCGGTATTATGAAGGTGTATCCGGCAATGGAGAAGTATTGCCAAGAACATGAAATAAGCAACGCACCTATCACGGAGATATATGACGTGGCAAATAAGAAGATTATTTACAGAAAAGAAATTTCAACTAAAACGACAATGGAATCAACGATTACACCCTGCCTGTGGTTCGACAGTCAGGCGGAAGAAGCTACGAAATTCTACACCTCTGTTTTCAAAAACGGAAAGATTGAAACAATCGTTCCCTATCCTGAAGGAGGAATGGCACCCGCAGGTAGCGTAATGACCGTAAAGTTTCAGCTTGCCGGACAAAGTTTTATAGGGTTGAATGGCGGACCTTACTTCAAGTTTACCCCCGCCATTTCTTTTTTTGTAGGCTGCGAGAACGTAAAAGAGTTTGACGAGCTTTGGGAAAAGTTATCCGAAGGCGGTAGCACGTTAATGGAGCCGGAAGCAATGCCGCCCTTCTTTGAAAAGTTTGGATGGTTGCAGGATAAGTACGGGCTTTCATGGCAGCTGGGTATATGCGGCATACCTCAATACATATCGCCCTTCCTGATGTTTGTTGGAAAGCAATGCGGACGAGCAGAGGAAGCCATCAACTTTTACCGTTCAATATTTGACAGCTCAAGCGTTGAATCAATTGTTCGTCATACCAAAACTCCAAATGAGATTGAAGGCAGCGTACTGCATGCCTCATTCACACTCAATGGACAGCCGTTTATGGCATCAGACAGTGGCTGGGATCATAAGTTTGGCTTTACCGAAGCTGTCTCGTTTTACGTGTACTGTCAAACACAAGCCGAAATTGACAAGTATTGGGAAGCATTATCAGCAGGTGGCGAAAAAAGCCAGTGCGGTTGGCTGAAAGATAGGTTCGGTATATCATGGCAAATTGTACCCGCCAGCCTTGAGGAGATGATGAGCAACAGCAATCCCGAAAAGGCAAAGCGGGTAACGGAAGCACTACTAAAGATGAAAAAAATAGATATGGACGCTTTGCAAAAAGCGTTTGAGTAAACAACAATTAAAAACAAAATTTTATGGCAATAGTAAATGTTTATTTAGCGTTTAACGGTAGCTGCGAGGCCGCGTTCAACTTTTACAAATCCGTGTTTGGCGGAGAGTTTAACTACGTAGGGCGTTACAAAGATATGCCTTCGCCCGAGCACCCCATCCCCGATTCGGAGAAGAATAAAATCATGCACATAGGTTTGCCCATCAGTAAAGAAACTACGCTTTTGGGCTGCGATGTGTGGGAGGAGATGATGGGACAAAAGTTTGTAGCAGGTAATAACTTTTCCATTTGCATTAATCCCGAGTCGGAGAAAGAAGCGCGTCGTATTTTCGAAGCGCTTTCAGCCGGTGGAAAGGTTACCATGCCGTTGGATAAAACGTTTTGGGGTTCTCTGTTTGGTATGTTTACCGATAAGTTTGGTATTAGCTGGCTGGTAGATCTTGCGTTGAAGCAAGAATAACCATACTATATTCTTTACAAATAGATTTAACCGCAAAGAGCGCGGGGAACACGCAAAGAGCGCTATTTTATCTTCATGAAAAAATGCGCTCTTTGCGAAAACATTTGCGCACTTTGCGGTTACTATTCTCTCGTGCAAGTTTAAAAAACAAATATATGAAACGGCTGGAAGTAAAAGCAGCGCTTCAAATCGCCAAACCTATATCAGAAGTTTTTGAAGCCATCATTAACCCCGATAAGATGAAAAATTACTTCATCTCTAAAAGCACGGGACGAATGGAAGAGGGAAAAACGGTAGTGTGGAACTTTCCCGAATTTGAGCTTGATGCGCCCGTTCGTGTTACAAAAATTGAAAAAGACAAACTTATTTCCTTTGATTGGGATGGCGCCGAAGGTAAGGTGCTGGCTGTTGAAATGACGCTAACGCCTCGACCGAACGGCTCAACGGTGATACGTATTGTTGAGCGAGGAATGGACAATAACGATGCGGGGCTTGCGTGGTTGGTAGGCAATACCGAAGGGTGGGCAAATTTTCTTGCCTGCATGAAAGCATATTTGGAGCACGGTATTAACCTGCGCAATGGCGCGTTTGACTTTATGAAAGAAGAAAACAAGCAGTAGCTATACATTAGCCTGTTCAATCAAAATCGTCATTGCTTAATATGAAAAATATTACGTTTATGCACAGCTGCAACGGCATTCGGTTTTCAGAAGTGGTTGACATACTGAAAACCGTTGGGATGCGGTATCATCCGGTAGAGATGGAAGAGAAGGCGTTCAACAACAGCTCATGCGTAGTGTTTGCCTTTGATGGTAACAGGCTTATAGGCTTTGCCCGTGCTATCAGTGATGGGGTATATCAGGCTGCTCTTTACGATATGGCTGTTCACCCCGACTATCAGGGAAAAGGTATAGGTAAAACAATTGTTGAACGGGTAAAAGAAAAGCTTAGCGGATTCAACATAGTTTTGTACGCATCGCCGGGGAAAGAAGATTTTTACCGTCGCTTAGGGTTCAGCAAAATGCTCACGGGAATGGCATTGTTTCAAGACGCTGTTGCAAAAAAAGAAAAAGGGTTTATTGAGTAGTGATACGTCCGTTTGATATAGCCGATAGTGAAGTTGTGATAGGCATTTGGTTGGATGCTTCTATCATTGCTCATAACTTTATGCCCGCCGACTACTGGCGGAATGAGGCAAGCAACGTGCGAAATATTTACCTTCCTTCTGCAACAACCTACATTTATGAAGATTCCGGAACAATTCTCGGCTTTATATCAATGGTAGAAAATTTTGTTGCGGCTCTTTTTGTATCGCCCCACGAGCAGGGAAAAGGAGTAGGAAAACAGCTGTTGGATTTTGCCAAACAACAGTATAAAACCATAGGCTTGGCCGTATATAAAGAAAACGAAAGATCGGTTGTATTCTATAAAAAGCAAGGGTTTAAAGTTATTCGTGAAGGTATTGATGAGCATACCGGACATGTAGAAATAGTAATGAAGTTTGAGGAAGAACAGCAATGATTAAAAGATCGCTACTGATTTGGCTGCTGATAGCTCCACTTGCCATTTTAAACGGAGGCTTACGTGATAAGGTAATTAACCCGTTGATGGGAGCGGAATACGGATTACCGTTGAGCGGTATTCTACTTTGCACAATGATATTTGCTCTTTGCTACATGAGTATAGGCTGGGTTGGAAAGGGAACATCTAAAGCCTACCTGACAATCGGGTTACTATGGATGGCGTTAACCGTTTTGTTTGAATTCTGTTTAGGGTTGCTCATGCAGAATTCTGTTTCGGAGCTGATAAAAGCATACGATATTACCACAGGCAACCTTTGGTTAGTCGTGGTTTTATTCACCGGAGCCGCGCCTTGGCTGGCCGCGAAGATGAAAAAGATAGTATAAGATATACTTGGATATGGAATTCAACACTTGCGCTTTAGCCGATTTAAAAGATTTTCGCGAATGTTACTTTACTGAAATCAACCTGCCCCAGGAGTTATTTCTGGAGTGGTTGGTTAAGGAGGGTCGCTGTTATGAAATAGCTGAAGGAGGAAGGCCTGTTGGGTATTTCATACTATCAAGAGATAATATTTTGGTCGAGTTCCACCTGGCAAATGCGTACCTAAACCGAAAAGAAGAGCTATTCAAACAAGTCATAGAGCGGTATTCGGTAGTTAATGCTTACTGCAAATCATTTGATAGCTTACTGCTCACATGCTGCCATACCTACTGCAAGTCGAGCAGTATAATCGGAACAATATTCAGGGACTATACGGATATTTCTGCTAGGGAGCAGGATAACGATATGAATATCCGTTTAGCCGGAAAAGATGATATTCCTTTCTTACTGACGTTTGATAGCGGTTTATACGAAACGCCGGAAGAGCTGGAGTACACCGTTTCAAACAAAATGGTTTACCTGTTTGAGAAAGAGCAGCAGCTGGTTGGTTGCGGCTACCTCATCAACGTTTTGCCGAACAAGAGGTATTATGATATAGGCATGTGGACTAATCCAGAGTTTCGTCAAAAGGGTTATGCCATACAAATTATTGCCTACCTTAAAAAACATTGCTTAGAACGCGAATTTATACCAATATGCGGGTGCGCGGCAGATAATATTGCATCCAGAAAAACGTTGGAGGCTAACGGATTCATCAGCAAGCATTGTATTATTGATTTTAAGTTTAACTAATCTTTGGAAAAATATGGAACTAGGTGCATTTTCGATAAGTCTTAGCGTAAGGGATATCAAGGCCTCAAAAGTGTTTTATGAGAAGCTTGGATTTACTGTTTTTGGTGGGAATATTGACGAAAACTGGCTCATCATGAAAAATGGCAACGCCGTTGTCGGGCTATTTCAGGGAATGTTTGAAAAAAATATGTTGACGTTTAATCCGGGTTGGGACCAAATGGCTAACAGCGTAAAGCCGTTCACGGATATTCGGGAAATTCAACGACAGCTGAAAGCACAAGGCGTAGAGTTGATGGTAGAGGCAGATGAACAAACGCAAGGGCCTGCCAGCCTTATTGTAGTTGACCCTGACGGCAACCCCATTTTGCTTGACCAGCATGTATAGCAAGACATGTGATAAAGGTTCTGTGGGAGTCCGATCTTTGTAGCGAATAGGTCACCTCTATGAAATCCGCTCCACTAGAAACGGCATTTTATCGTTTCTTTGCTATTTCAATAAGATGTTGTTCCTATGAATCAATTTTAGTTGCTATGTGGCTAACTCTCCTATCATTAAAGTACGCATTACAAACATGTACCAGAAAATCATAGCAGATAGTCAACCTTTCTTCTATTTTTTCAGCACCTTTGAGTACAGTGAGACGATAAAACATGTACTTTTGTCGGCTGAATGCTACTGGCTGAAAAACACGATATTAAATTGCGCATAAGGAAAGTAGCTGAACCTTCTAAATAACTATCAACCCAAATAAACAATGAAAAAAATACTTTACTTATCAGCATTTTGTATGATTGCAATGAGTAGCTGTAACAACAGCCCTAAGCTGGAGTCGGGAATAGACAAGGCAAATCTCGATACCAGCGTAAAACCTACCGATGATTTTTACGAATACGCTTGCGGCGGATGGATGAAAAGCAATCCGCTCTCTGCCGAATACTCACGTTTCGGAACATTTGATAAGCTGAGAGAGGACAACCAAAAGCAGATTAAGGAGCTAATTGAAGAGCTGGCTAAGCAGGAACAAGCAGCCGGATCAATTGCCCAGAAAATCGGAACCATGTATAATATGGGTATGGATAGCACTAAGCTTAACGCCGACGGCTTCTCCCCTATTAAGGCTGAGCTGGAAGCTATTGCTGCCGTTGCTACTCCAAAACAGCTGGAAGAAAAAATTGCACAGCTACATAAAGCAGGTGTCAACCCGTTCTTTGGACTGTTTGGTGAGGCCGACTTTATGAACAGCAGCATGAATATTGCTTGGCTGTACCAAGCCGGTACCGCAATGGGCGACCGCGATTACTACCTGGAAGATAGCGACCGTGCAAAGGGATTGCGTGCAAAGTACACCGAACTTATTGCTAACATGTTCAGACTATCGGGAGCAACTACGTTCTTTAACAACACCAACGAGCAAAAGTTGGCAGAAACCGTAATGGGTATCGAAACCCGTTTGGCAAAGGCCTCCATGAGCCGCTTGGAGGAGCGTAACCCTTACGGCATTTACCACAAGCAAACAGTTGAAGAGCTGCAAAAGTATGCTCCCAACATTGACTTCAAGGCATACTTTACCGCTATGGGTGTTCCCGCGCTTCAAAGTCTGAATGTTGCACAACCTGACTTTATTAAAGAAGTAAGCGCTATTCTGAAAGATACTAAGCTGGAAGATTTGAAGGCTTACCTTATGTGGAACGTAATTAACGATGCGGCTAACTATCTGAGCGACGAAGCATCGGCGGCTAAGTTTGCTTTCTACGGCAAAGAGCTATCGGGAAAAGAAGTTATGCAACCCCGCTGGAAGCGCGTAGTAAACACCACCGAGCACTCCTTAGGTGAAGCTGTTGGCGAAATGTATGTTGCAAAATATTTCCCTGCCGAGTCAAAAGAACGTATGCTGAAGCTGGTGCACAACCTGCAAGCCGCGTTGGGCGATCGTATCAAAAATCTTGACTGGATGGGCGACTCTACCAAGCAAAAGGCTCAGGAAAAACTTGCCACCTTCCGCATTAAAATCGGATACCCCGATAAGTGGCGTGATTACTCCGGACTGGAAATCAGCAACGACAGCTACTATGCAAACGTTGCCCGCTCAAGCGCATTCGACGTTGCTTATAACCTGAATAAGATTGATAAGCCTGTTGACCCGACCGAATGGGGTATGACTCCTCAAATGGTTAACGCCTACTACAACCCCACAACTAACGAGATTTGTTTCCCGGCAGGTATTCTTCAACCTCCGTTCTTCAACGCAAAGGCTGACGATGCGGTAAACTACGGTGCTATTGGTGTAGTTATAGGCCATGAAATGACACACGGTTTCGACGACCAAGGTCGCCAGTATGATAAAGACGGAAACCTTTCTAACTGGTGGACGGATGAAGACGGTAAACAGTTTGATAACCGCGCTCAGGTGCTAATTGACTTTTTCAACGCTATTGAAGTAGCTCCGGGCGTAAAAGCAGACGGTAAGCTTACAATTGGCGAAAACATTGCCGACTACGGCGGGCTACAAGTATCATGGGAAGCAATGCAAAAGGCTATTGCAGACGGTAGCATTGCAAAAGAAATTGACGGGTTCAGCATCGGTCAACGTTTCTTCCTAGCTTACGCTAATGTATGGGCTGCCAACATTCGCGAGAAAGAAATTCTTCGTCTTACCAAGGAAGATGTTCACTCGTTGGGTCGCTGGCGCGTAAACGCTACGCTGAAGCATATCCCGCAATTCTACGAAGCATTTGGCGTAAAAGAAGGAGACGGTATGTACATTGCTCCCGACAAGCGTGCGGTAATTTGGTAGATTTTTTGATATGCGATGCGCGTATTGAGATATGTGATGTAAACGAAAAGCCAGCCCTAACAGGCTGGCTTTTTGTTTACATTAGAGAAAGGAAGCGTTACAATTTGGAAAGAAATATTTTGCATGTAAATATTCATGCCGTATCACTTTAACTTAGTGCTGTTAACTTAATCCCTAAAGGGGCGCAAGCGTTAGCATAGGGTATCGCCCTATGGAATTAGGGTCAGACATTTGCGAAGTCCTGAAAGGGCGTAAGCGTAATTCTGCTTACGCCCTTTCAGGGCTTTACTGGAGATTGTTATTATCCTCGTAGGGTGCTGCCCCACGCTACTGCTTATGGGCTTTCAGCCTCGCAATACAAAGATCGAACTCCTAGTGGAGTCCTACTAAACTTTTCTCACACCTTTTTCTCTTCTACCAGCTCTTTCACTTTCTCCAGCGCAAGAGGAAACTGCTGTCTGAAAAAATCCTGATATTCATCCTCCACATCCACCTCTACAACCAATCGTGTAAATCCATTCACCTCTGTAAGGGTATAGCTTTCCGTTGAACCCGACCACTCACTCTGATTACCCTCCTTATTCATATCCTTTATATCTCCCAAGTGCTTAAAGGACATAAACTCGCAAGGCGTATGCTTTTCAATTAGGCTGTACATTCCGTTTCCATTGCCGTCAAGGAAAAGAATACGGCTGCCCTCCTCCCAATCGGTTTCAACGTGAGAGCCTTCGCTGAATACGCTTGTCCATATTCTATACGTTTTATCATCCCAAAGCATCTCCCAAACGGCTTGTTTAGAGGCTTTTGCCTGTACTGAGAATATCATTCTTACCATATACTTCAACTTTTTACTAATCACAAACATACTATTTTCAGTATTTGTTCGGTTAGCTCTACGTTTTGGCATTAACCGAAACTAATGAACAAGAATCGTGTTTATACACAAAGCAGTACAAAGTTAGCCAACACAGTATGTATAAAGTACAGGCAGCTTAAGGGTTGACGGCTATTCGAAAGTAACGTGATTATATAGCCTATTTTGAGCTTGTAAGTTAAAGAGTTTTAAATAAGTTAAGGGGTAAACAGTTTCCTTCTTACCTTTGCTGTTCAATTCGGCGACTTTTTTCAGGTCGTTAATCCACTCTTAAACACTTAAACCAAATGTATAACATGAAAAAGTATGTAAGTCTTTTTTTAGCGCTATCAGTTGTGGTCGTAACTTTCACGGCATGTAACGTTGTTAACAGCGTTGCTACCACAATGGGTGGATACGACCCTAATAATGTAGAACAGGACAAGGAGCTGGGAACGCAGATGTATGCGCAAATCGCATCAGACCAAACCAACTACCCGCTACTTGACGAAAAGAAGTATGCAACCGCCTACCAGCACATTCAACGTATTACCAACACCATTCTTAACAGTGGCGTGGTAGAGCACCGTAACGATTTTGACTGGTCGGTTAAGATTGTAAATGCCGATAACGTACAAAACGCATTTGCTTGCCCGGGCGGTAAGCTGTACGTTTACACAGGCCTGATTAAGTATTTGGATAACGAAGCGCAGCTGGCAGGTGTTATGGCGCACGAGATTGCTCATGCCGCAGCACGCCACTCAAGCAAACAAATAGCCAAGAGCAATACTATTGATTGGGGAACCAGCTTGGCTTTAGGTAAAAACCCCGGTGCTATTGCCAGCATGGTAGCGCAAATAGCCGGCGGTGTTGGCAATTTGGCTTTTAGCCGTTCTGATGAAAGCGAAGCAGATGCGTTGGCTGTTTACTACCTAAGCAACACGGACTACAACCCGCTGGGCGTTGCCGGATTTTTCCAGAAGCTGCAAGCAGAAGGTCAGGGCAGCCAAGGCCCTACCTTCCTTAGCACACACCCCTCATCATCAGACAGAATTCAGCGCATACAAGCAGCATGGCAGGCTAACGGTTCTAAGAAAGGTAACGACTTTGTTGACCGCTACAAGCAAGTAAAAGCCAGCCTAAACGTAAAATAGTAGCTTCGATTCTACTACAAGACTAGTTAAGCACGTCATTGCGAGGCGCTGTTTGCCGAAGCAATCTCTCGAATAGAACAGATTGCTTCGCTTCACTCGCAATGACGTGTTTGTTTTACTCATATAATCACTACCAAACCCTTCCTCTTTAACTATGAACCGTACGTTCAAGAAAACGCTCTACATATCACTTACCGTACTTTTCACTCCCTTTTCGCTTGCTATATACTATGCGTTGGCCGCCATTGTATGCTCGCTTATTCCCGTAAACGGAAGAAACAGCGAGGCAACAAAAGGCGATATCAGCATATACATTCTAAGCAACGGCGTACATACGGATTTAGTGCTTCCTATAAAAAATGAATACAAAGACTGGGGTGAGGAATTGAAAGTGGAACGTACCCTAAGCAAAGATACCGCCGTCCGTTACATCGCTTTTGGATGGGGAGATAAAGGTTTCTATTTGGATACGCCATCTTGGGCGGAGCTAAAGTTTGGTACAGCATTCAGAGCCGCATTCTCGTTAAGCACATCTGCTATGCACACTACCTTTTACCGCTATATGTATGAGGGCGATAATTGCATACGACTGGATGTTAACGAAGAAACCTACCGTAAGCTGGTAACCCTTATTGACAACCGTTTTGATAAGGATAAGGACGGACATTACATCTACATAGCGGGACACAGCTACGATTACAACGACTCGTTCTACGAAGCCAAAGGCTCTTACAATCTTTTTTTCACCTGCAATACGTGGGTAAACTCAACCCTTAAGCATGTTGGGCTCAGAGCCTGCTTGTGGACTCCTGCCGATAAGGGTATATTTTATCAATACAGATAGGCATTGCGAGCTAAATTTTCGCATGATGATACTACTCTATAAAACCTTTGCACACATTACGGTTAACTAAGCCTCTTCGGAAATACCTTTTACAAATAGTATGGATTAGAGGCAACGGCAGTCCCTCTTCGGGGCTGAATATAAATGGCGGATAGGAAACAAAAAGCGTGTATTTACGTATTTTCCGAAAAAGTCTAATAAGTAAAGGTTCTCTGTAAAACAAATCTTTTAACCGAGCCGTTCCGGTTTACTCTAAAACCAAGTTCCGATAGTGGTAGTAGCGCTCCATTATTTCGTCCACAAAACGCAGCGTTTCATCCCCGCCTTTAAAGCGACGTAGCGCCAAGCTGTCGGAGTTATAGTAGTCGGGGTCGTTTAACAGCGGAATTATTGATGCGACATCGCTCCACTTTCCCGCATTTTTATTGAACATTCTTGCGTAGGTTCTACAAGCCGAAATTCTTCCCTGTCCGGCATTATATGATGCCAGTACAAATTTTATGCGCTCTTCATCGTCGGTAATTTCAGGGTCTTTAGCAAGCTCTCTTTGCAGGCTTTTAAGATACCTAACCCCTATGCGAATGTGGTCTTCGGGCGATGAATTGACACTGTCAATACCATAGCTGGCAACTATTTGAGGCATGAGCTGCATAATTCCGGAAGCACCTTTGTGAGAGGTAAGGTCATGCTGAAAGCGCGACTCCTGATAGATGAGTGAAGCGAGTATGCGCCAATCCCAGCCAAGCTCTTTGCTGCCTTGCTTCAGCACTTCATCATATTTTGAAAGAGAAGTTTTAGTACGCGCCTGATCTATGCCTTTGGTTTTTGCATCTACATACTTCCATTTAACTCCTCTGTAGAATGTGGAGTTTACAAAATCTACAAAAAACATGTTGATGCTTTGTATTAGCTTGTCATCATCCGCATGAGTTGCCCAAATGCTACGCAACACAGTGTCAACGGGCATGCTGTAAGCTACATCCGCATTAGCCGGAAGGCTATCAACACTACCGCTGAATGCGGCAATGGTTGCTTCGCCATCTGCTAACATTTGCGCTCGTTTCTCCGGATTGTTTTCCACTACAAAGCGAAAAGGCACGTTTACCCTGTCGGCATATATGCTAAGCATTTCGAGCTGGTAGCCTGCCGGAGTTTCCCGGTCAATGAAGTAACCGTTATCACCTCCGCTAAGCACCACAATACATGGGTTGGGTAGTACCAAATTTTTCTCATGCAAAGGCACCCACAACGGTAGCGATAACAGTAATAGCAACACTACGGCCAGCAGGGAGACCGCTATTTTTTGCCATTTTTTCAATATGCGTATGTTATGCCGGACATTGTCCGGACGGTTTAGCCATTGGCTACATGCCCCACGCCCGTTGCATTTTTGCCAGCTCCTCGTAGGCTGTCATATCAGGGTGTATAGGAACTGCTGTAACGTAACCCTGTGCAAGCAGATACTCATCCGTATCAACAGCGTTGGGTTCTTCATTTACAAATATTCCGGTAAGCCAGTAGTAGTCATGTCCGTGGGGGTCAACCCGCTTTTCAAATTCTTCGCGGTAAGTTCCTTTGGTTTGGCGGCAAAGACGCATTCCCTTTATCTCAGAAAGAGGAATGTTGGGGATATTTACGTTTAGGTAGGTGCGCGGATGGAGGCTATCGGCCAGCACTTTTTCTACCACCTTACGGCAGTAAACGGTAGAGGCGGAAAAGTCGGCCGATATGGAATGGTTGCTCAACGAAAATCCGATAGACGGGATATCATACAAACAACCCTCAGCCGCAGCTCCAAGCGTACCTGAGTATAGTACGCTGATGGATGCGTTGGAACCGTGGTTGATACCCGAAACCAGCATATCCGGTTTTTCGCTAACCACGTGGCTCATGGCCAGCTTCACACAGTCGGCAGGAGTACCGCTGCATGCATAGATGCTCAGCTCTTCGCTTTGCTTTATTTTACGCAGGCGTAGCGGTTGCTTTACGGTTATGGCGTGTCCCATACCCGAGTTTCCTTCCTCCGGTGCTACTACCACCACACGGCCGTAGGCTTGCACCACCTCAACAAGTGCAGCAATTCCCGGTGCATTCACACCATCATCATTTGTTACTAGTATTAGCGGTTTTTTCTGTGCCATATTATATTTTGGGTATCCTGTATCAAGTATCACGACACACGATTGGATATACTAATGTTTAAATGTTGAATTGTTTAAGCGTTTAATTGATTTATCGAAGACAATAAATAGCCACTAGTAGCTATCAGCAACAGTAGTGATTCAGTAGTTAAACGATTAACCCGCTAAACGGTTCAACCGTAAACTCGCAATCTTTTAAACTTTAAACAGTTCCTGACTACAAATATACTCCCAAACTCCGTAAGGAAGAAACGCACTCATGTTATGGTTGTTACGAATGCCTTCACGAATAAAAGTTGCCGACAGCTCAAACAGCGGAGCTGCCATATATTGTACGCTATAATGCTTGCAAAGCTCTTCGGCATTATAGCCTATGCGGGGATAAACGTACACTTCGTAGCTTGTAAGTATGCGTTTATAATCCTTCCATTGCTCAATACATGCCAAGTTATCTGCACCAATAAGTAGTACCAGCTGCTTGTTAGGAAACTGCTGCTTCAATGCCTCCAGCGTATTAATGGTATATGACGGTTTAGGTAGCTGCAGCTCAATTTCGCAAATACTTACAGGAAGTGAACACCCGTCTAATGCCAGCTGTAGCATGTTTAGGCGGTCTTGCTCATTGGCTAAATCGGCGTTGGGCTTTAGCGGATTTTGCGGGCTGAGCACCAGCTGCAGCTCGTTTAAATCACTAAACTCTAAAAAGTAGTTCGCCAAGGCTAGATGCCCTATGTGTATGGGGTTGAACGAACCGAAAAATAGACCGATTTTGTGATTAGCTATCATTTATTTGATGCAAGTATATAAACTACAAAATACCACACAATAGTACGAATAATTTCTGAGAAAGCCATTTTTTGTTTTTCCCTACATAGCTGTAATCTTTGCTGTATAAGGCTTATAAAGTATTGTTTTACCCACACGTTGTTTAATCGTAAAAAGTTATACTTTTGCTATAACCTAACACCTAACCAAAATAATGACTACCGCATCCCCCCCTAAGGCTAGAAACAATCGTCTTTTTAGCTTCATTGTTATTGCTCTTGCACTGGGCATTGCTGTCGGACAGTGTATATACAGCTTCTGCTCTCCGGATACCATAAAGGCTGTAGCACCCAACATAAAGCTGTTAGGCGATATCTTTATCCGCCTAATCCAAATGATTATTGCCCCGCTGGTATTTACTACCATTGTAGTAGGTATTGCAAAAATGGGTAATGCAAAAACGGTAGGACGTATAGGTGGTAAAGCGTTGCTATGGTTTATGTCTGCCTCGCTGGCCTCGTTGCTTATCGGTATGTTTTGGGTTAACTTTCTGGAACCGGGTAGCTCAACAACGCTCGACCTGAGCGGTACCGCCAACGCTTCTGATCTTGTTATGAACAGCAAAGGCATTACGCTATCCGATTTCATTAAGCATGTAATTGCCCGAAGCTTCTTTGAGGCACTTGCCAACAACGAAGTTTTACAAATTCTTGTGTTCTCCGTTATGTTCGGTATAGCCCTGGGTACATTTGGAGAAAAGGGGGCATCTATTATTCGTAACCTTGACGTTGTTATTGATATAATTCTAAAAATTGTAGGCTACATTATGTGGGTTGCACCGTTTGCCGTGTTTGGAACCATAACGGCAGCCGTTGCTACGCATGGGCTAACGGTATTTAAGCTCTACGGACATTTTCTCATAGCCTTTATTTGCGGTATCGCCAGCCTGTGGGTTGTACTTATTACGGTGGGCTATCTCATACTGGGTAAGCGCGTATTTTCCTTGTTGAAAACAATAAAGAATCCCTTGCTTATAGCATTCTCTACCACCAGTAGCGAGGCCGTTTTTCCGAAGCTGGTACAAGAGCTGGAGCAATTCGGTTGTAAGCCTAAAATCGTATCGTTTATCCTGCCGCTGGGTTACTCGTTCAACCTCGACGGGAGTATGATGTACATGACCTTTGCCAGCTTGTTTATTGCACAGCTGTTTGGCGTACACATTCCGCTGGGCACACAGCTGGCTATGCTGCTGGTGCTGATGATAACGAGTAAGGGAATTGCGGGTGTTCCGCGGGCATCGCTGGTAATTATTATTGCTACCTGCTCCATGTTCGGCATACCGCCTGAGGGTGTTGCGCTATTGCTACCCATAGACCACTTCTGCGATATGGCCCGCAGCATGACTAACGTACTTGGAAACGCCCTAGCCACCACCGCCGTAAGCAAGTGGGAAAAAAGTTTAGGAGAGCCCGGTAGTGAGGTAGCAATTGGGGATGAGGTGTAAGCAGAGATACAGCAGATTTAAATAAAAAGAGCCGCATAATAATTTATGCGGCTCTTTGAGTTTGAAACGTTATTAAAACGGCAAGTCAATTTTGTATTCCACCTGTGGCTCAAAAAGTAGATAGTTTGTCAGCTGCTCCTTTGTTTTGAAGCCTTGCATTTTGTTTCTATACTCGTTGAATATATTTATATTTTCTATTTCTATCCGTCGTTTTTTGCTTAGTTCTAGAAACTCTATATTCTCATCTACTCCAAGAAATCGTCTGTTAAGCAAATTTGCTGCTATACCTGTTGTGCTACTTCCTGCGAATGGATCTAAGATCCAAGCGTTAGGTTGTGTTGATGCTAAGATAATACGTGATAGTATTCCAAGCGGCTTTTGTGTTGGATGCTTTCCACATGATTTTTCCCACTGAGCAATAGCCGGTAAATTCCAAACATCCTTCATTTGCTTACCATCATTGATTTCCTTCATTAACTCATAATTGAAATAATGAGGTACCTTCTTATTCTTTCGTGCCCAAATAATTATTTCGGAAGAATGGGTAAAACATCTGCAGGCTAAGTTAGGTGGAGGATTGGTTTTAACCCATGTAACCACATTCAGTACTTTAAAGTCTAGGTCATTTAGCATTTGGGCAATGGAAAAAATGTTGTGAAATGTGCCGCTTACCCAAATAGTCCCGTTTTCTTTGAGTTTATTCCTAACTTCTTTTAGCCATTGGTAGTTAAAATCGTTTACAAAATCATACCCTTTTGATTTATCCCAACCTCCTTTGTTTACGCTGGCGGGCTTACCATTTTGTATGGTTGTACCATCATTAGAAAGGAAGTAAGGAGGATCAGCAAAAATCATATCGAACTTAAACTCGAATTGTTTTAATAGTTCGATGCAATCACCGTGAAGCAAGGTGAAATTTTTATTGGGGGATTTGTAGAAAGGGAAAAGCATGACTATACTTTCGAGAGATCGATATTAGGAATAATCTGTGTATTAGTATAATTTTTTTTATAGTAGAATGCTCTCCTTCTAACTTTTATACACCCTCCTTTTCCATCTGGCGCGTCGGTGAGATCTTGATTATTTGCGCCCTTTGTTTTAGGCTCTATATACGTTCCCATACTACATGATAAAAGATCGCCATGTCCGCAAATAATATAATTCTGAATATCTTCCCAATCCTTTTTAAATACATTTATCTTACTTGTATCTGGGTGATCTATAAAATAATCCACTATCTTATAGTCGTCCTGCTCTAATGGCTTGCTATCTTCTTTTGCTAAATATGCAATCCAAAATGTCAGCGATATTTTTCTTCTAATCTTTGCAGAATCCCAAGTCTCCTTTGAGACTTCAAAATAGTTGATCATCTGAATCTGAGTTGGCTCCTTTACCTTAATTGACCCATCTCGATTCTTCTGTATTGGCAAAACTTTGACTTCACATCCAATTTCTGGAATATCTGCATCATCGTTATTATTGTTTGGTATTCCCAGAAGGTTCTCAACAATAAGACCTGATGCTCCTTTTTTCATGTTGCTACGCTCAATTCCCAGTTCGAGTTTAATTTCTCTAATTGTTTTTCCTTTGGCATTTCTGATAATCTCAAAAAGAGGAGTTAAGACTTCTATTGCTTTACTACTTATCATGATACTATAAGGTTAAGGCAGCACTACAAACACGTTTACTCATAAAATTGTTAATTAGCAATTCCGTCAACACCCCTCTTTTCTCAGGGTTGGCATTAACCGAACGAGAAGCCAATACTCGCTCTATTTTGTAAAGAGCATATAAATCGTCAAAGAAATTGTTTGTTGGGTCATTTGATTTTACATCTGAGTTGCTCAACATCCAAAAACAACCGCTGTTGCTCACTTTATCACAAAATTTTTTCAACCGCAGTTGGTCATTATCGTTAAAATCCTCTTTTGTATATGAGGTAAAACTTGAAGTTTGGCTTAACGGTTTGTATGGAGGATCAAAATAGAAGAACGAATTTTCATTTGCATACTTCTGCGTTTGTTCAAAATCTCCGGTAAGTATTTCGACTTTTTGCAACAATACACTATCTGCTAAAATCGTTTTTTCATCACATATTGTAGGATTGACGTATTTACCAAAAGGGACATTGAAAAGGCCTTTGCTATTCACCCGGTATAATCCATTAAAACAGGTTCGATTCAGAAAAATAAATAACGCAGTATTTTCAATGTCTCCTAATTGCTTGGTGTTGAACTTCTCTCGAATGGCTAAATAATATTCTTTACGTTTATCCTCTGCCGTTAACGTTCGGTAGTCGCTTTGAATATCTTTTAGTAGATCTATTAACTCATTTGAATGGTCTCGTATTGTTTTATATGCAAGAGTGAGATCAGCGTTAATATCATTAACCACCGCTTTCTTAATGTTTTTCATGTTGCTCAACATCCAAAAGAGCACTGCTCCACCACCTACAAATGGTTCGACATAAGTTAATTCATGTTGATTAAGAATATGTTGAGGTAAAGATCTCTCCACATAAGGGATTAACTGACTCTTTCCGCCAGCCCATTTTACAAAAGGTTTTGATTGTGTTTTATTTAAACGCATCTTTATTACTACTTACTATTGTACAAATGTAAGATATATTCTGTACTTCATGTTAATGCTATATTAGATTTGATATTAGCATTATTCCAAACATCTTGGCAGCATCTCCAAAAACGGTAAACACTTATCGTAGTTCAGCTCATAGTAGTTTACACCAAGGTTAATGTTGTTATAGTATGCTTGCTGGTTAGATTTGTAGTATCGTTCAGATTGCAACTTCCAGTACTGTTGTCCTAACTTTTCTGCAATAAACCATTTCTCAAGTAGTCGGGCTGCACGCCCATTCCCATCAACGAACGGGTGGATATGTGCAAACTTTAAATGTATTAATGCCGCATGGTAAAAAACTTCCGGAACAGATAGTTCTGTCTTCAATAAGGTGCTGATGTCATTAAAAAAATCGGACATGGTTTTCTCCACAAACTCCGGCTCTATGGCAAGATATACCGGTCCTGATTCACCAAACACACCTATCTCCTCATTCCTATATTTTCCCTGCCTGTTTTTAGGTACAAGGGTTTTTGATAGCAGCTTATGACATTCCAAAAAGTTTTTTTCAGTCAGCGGATTGTTTTTTGCCAGCTCATAAGCCAATATCAAATTCTCAATTTCTTCAACCTCCTTACTTTCCTTGAATGCCTTCTTAGCCATTCTATGGTTCATAAACGAGTTAAGGTCTATACTATTACCTTCAATATTGGAAGAGTAAACAGCCGATGCCTGCATTAAATAGCTCAAGTTCCCGTTGCTATCACTAAAATCATATTCAGCAATGAGTGATGGAATTTGTTTTCCAATGTTAGATTGATACACCGAAAAATATTTTGTATCAGTAATTCTCATGGTATATTTAGACGTTTAGCTGTTTAATTTAACTTGTGTAAATAGTGACTTGAAAATTATTTAATGGTTATTCAGTCGTTATTTGAGTTTGCTTCTATGTACCTATGTGTTCTATGTGGTGAAAAACACTTATAGTATTTTCAATGCAATTGCCGCACATGCTTCGGCATCGGCTAGCGCATGGTGGTGGTGCTCCAAATTATAACCAACGCGGGCTGCAACAGTTTGCAGCTGGTGGTTGGGCAACTCCTTATAGGTACGACGTGAAGCACGACATGTACACAAAAACGTATAGCCCGGGTATGGAATGTTGTATAGCGCATGTACTGCCCGTAAGCAACCTTCATCAAAAGGACTGTTGTGCGCTATTAGCGGCAGACCGTTAATCAAAGGGCTAACCTCCCTCCACACATCAGGAAAATCGGGTGAGTGAACGGTATCTGTATATGTTAAGCCATGTATCCGTGTTGTCCAGTAGCTGTAATAGTTGGGGCGCGGGCGGATGAGGCGATATATTTTATCCGCTATCATACCTTCACGCACCACTACCACTCCAACACTGCATACACTAGACGGACTGCTGTTGGCTGTTTCGAAATCTATTGCAGCAAAAGACTTCATCAATTTACCTCTCCAAGCAAACGCTCGAACTTCCTACTTTACCACCTACTGGCGGATTCATCTTCGATACTTTTACCTTTACTTTTTTCAGCTGGGGAAATTCAGCATATAAGGCATTAATAATGCGCAAGGACACGTGTTCCAACAGGTGTGAAGGGTTGTTCATTTCGCCTTTTACAACCTCATAAGCGCGCTGGTAGTTTATGGCATCCTCCAAACTATCGCTTTGGCTAGCCTTTTCAACATCGGCCTCCATCCATAAATCCACAACAAAAGAATTTCCAATTACCCGCTCCTCAGTAAAGCAACCGTGGCGGGCAAAAAATTCCATATTTGAGAGTTCTATAATTCCGTTCATAGCTTAACTTTTTATCAGCTGCCATCCATACTTATTCATAAACTCGTTTACCTCATCGACAAATGTTTTCTTAGCATGGTGCACTTCTTGATTATTAATATAGCTTACCACTGTTGGTAGTTGAGATTCGCTTATTGAAACAGCGAAATAGTCATCCTGCCATGCAAACTGACTTTTGCACAATTCGTTTTTATTTATCCAAAAAGATGATTCTCCTTTAATCAGCTGGGCAATTTTTGATATACTTTGGTCGTTTCCTAATGAAATAAGACAATGAATATGTTCTGCATGCCCGTTAATTGATTGCAGAAATATATTTTTCTCTTTACAGTTCTGCATTATATGTTGATGTACACTTTGGCGCAATTCTTTAGAAGAGAAAAAGGGAAATCTGTCTTTTGTACTAAAAACCAAATGTACCCAAACTTTCACATATGACATATTATTCTGTTTAAATATTCCCTTGGGCTAAAGCCCGTATATGACTGTTTGCTCTTTCTGTCCGTTGCTTAAAAGCAACGGCAATGAATCCTTAGCTCAGCCCATCAAACTGTCAAACCACTATTTCATTGCCGTTGGCTTTAGCCAACGGATAACAAAGTAATCCATAATTTGGGGGCTTTAGCCCAATATATTTATAGATTGAGTCGCAATGAAAAACCTTTACAAATATATTCTTTTCGGGCTTTAGCCCAACGCCTCTAAACGTATATTCCGGCGCCGACTTAATAAAACCGAGCCTAAGCGTTTACCGATACCAAAATCCTGCTATCTTTGTACGCTTAATACCTAACGATACACGTATGACAACCGAACCGGACAAGAACGAGGGCGAAGTAAAAGTTCTCAACTTTTTGGAAGAAATTATTGAAGCCGATTTAAAGTCGGGAAAGCATAAGAGCATACTTACCCGCTTTCCGCCCGAACCTAACGGCTACCTGCACATAGGGCATGCCAAGTCCATTTGTCTCAACTTTGGACTGGCGCAAAAGTACGGCGGGAAAACCAACCTCCGCTTTGATGATACCAATCCCGTTAAGGAAGATACGGAGTACGTAGATTCGATTAAGGACGATATTCGCTGGTTAGGATTCCAATGGGCTGAAGAGCTGTACGCATCCGATTACTTTGAGCAGCTGTACGATTGGGCTATGGTGCTTATCAAGAAAGGGCTTGCTTACGTGGACGACCAGACACAGGAAGAGATTCGTCAAACACGCGGTACGGTTACCGAAGCGGGAAAGAATAGCCCCTACCGCAACCGTTCGGTGGAAGAAAACATAGACCTTTTTACACGCATGCGTGCCGGAGAATTTAAGGATGGCGAACGGGTGTTGCGTGCCAAGCTGGATATGGCTCACCCCAACATGCTGATGCGTGACCCTATTCTGTACCGTATTATCCATGCGCATCACCATCGCACGGGCGATAAGTGGTGCATATACCCCATGTACGACTACGCACACGGGCAAAGCGACTCAATTGAAAACATTACGCACTCCATTTGTACGCTGGAGTTCGATGTGCACCGTCCGCTGTACGATTGGTTTATAGAGAAGCTGGAGATATTTCCCTCGCACCAGTATGAGTTTGCCCGTCTTAACCTTACCTACACGGTAATGAGCAAACGCAAGCTGCTGGAGCTGGTAAAAAATAATTTCGTAAGCGGTTGGGACGACCCCCGCATGCCTACGATATGCGGCTTGCGTCGTAGAGGCTACACGCCTGAGGCTATACGTATGTTTGCCGAAAAGGTGGGCGTTGCCAAGCGTGATAATGTGATTGACCTTTCGCTACTCGAGTGGTGCATACGTGAGGATTTGAACAAGCGTGCCAACCGATACATGGCGGTACTTAACCCGTTGAAGGTGGTTATTACCAGCTACCCCGACGATAAGGTGGAGATGATGGATGCGGTGAATAACCCTGAAGATGCTGCTGCCGGAACACGCAAGGTTCCTTTTTCAAAGGTTATCTACATTGAGCGCGATGACTTTATGGAAAACCCGCCCAAAAAGTATTTCCGCTTAGCACCCGGTCAGGAAGTACGGTTGCGCTACGCCTACTTCATTACCTGTACGGAGGTGATAAAAGATGCTAACGGTGAGGTGGTGGAGCTACGCTGTACGCACGACCCCGCTTCGCAGGGAGGCAATTCGCCCGACGGACGTAAGGTACAGGGAACCATTCACTGGGTATCCGCACAGCATGCTGTTGAAGCGGATGTACGCCTGTTCGACCGTTTGTTTACCGAGCCGCACATGGGCGATATTCCCGAAGGCGAAGACTACAAGAGCTACCTCAACCCAGACTCGCTGAAAACGGTAAAAGCGTACCTTGAACCTGCGCTGGCCGCTATTCCTAAGGAAGAGAAGGTGCAGTTTGAGCGCATTGGCTACTTCTGGCAAGACTACGATTCAACCGCCGCCAAGCTTATCTTCAACCGCATAGTTACGTTGAAAGATACGTGGGCAAAGATGAATAAGTAGGTTGGAGAGTTTAAAGTTTAGATAAGATAGATAAGAGTAGAGCCGCAATGTGATGTTGCGGCTCTTGTTTTTGTGTATTTTGCTAATAGGCATTTAACTTCGTTGATCCCTTCTAGGTTGCAATGCCATTTAACAGGGAGTAAATGTTCTTGGAAAAGATTTCCCGTAGGGAAATAATATCAATAGAAACATTAGCAGCACTCGTATCAACCATAGTCCGTAGGGCTTTAATGACGCAAAGAATAAAGAGTGTAGATGTCCTACGGACAACTCTCACGGAGCGTTTGTTACCTCTATTGGTATGTAAGCCCTACGGGCTATCGCTACCTTATTGTCTTTTTTCGGAATAGAACCTGCCCCGCTAAACAGCATTTGCAATACCGTTTAATATAAAAAGCGGTTAACGTAAGCTCGTTAACCGCTTTTATTTCGTGCACCGGAATAGGACACAAGCCTGCACAACCTCTTGCTAAGAAGTACTTATAGTGCTATTTTCGTCATTACCTACTCAAAAGCCGTCACACATCTCACATCGCAATACTCATATCCAGCCGACTTATAAACAAAAATCGCCTGCCGTTAAGCAAGCGATTTGTTGACCTACCAGGATTCGAACCTAGACAAACAGAACCAAAATCTGTTGTGCTACCATTACACCATAGGTCAATGGGCAGAACATGATGTTTTGCGGGTGCAAAAGTATAAAAAAATCGGTTACCTGCAAATTAAATTTAGAATCCGTTAAAGCTATTCTGCCATAACCTGTTTGCTGTTTAAGCGTTTAACTGTTTACAATACAACGTTGTAAAGAATATTTGCAACATGTAAACGCTTAAACAAACAATCACTTTCTGCCTACTAATCATCCCAGTCATCCCAATCGTCCCAGTCATCGTTATCATGCCACTGCTGCAGCTTACCATTCCTGTAGAACCTGCCATGCTTTCCCCAGCTGCCGGCATCATATAGCAGCTCATCATCCATAACCAGCGTTTTTGATTTTGGTACGTATATCACCAAACCGGATGCTTCTCCACTCCACTTACGGTGCTTGCTAAACTCCATCGGGTTAAGCGTTATAAGTGAATCATTCACCTCATACATGGTTTGCAGCTCGCTTGCCTTTCTTCTCGCCTCGCTGCGGTTGTTACCTCTGGCGTAAGAGGTGTACTTTATGCTGAAGCCGGCTGAATCGTCAACGTAGCGCACGCGTACTTTTGAGAAAAGGAAAATTTTATCCTCTTTTTCATTTTTCCAAACCAACGGAATAGCATTGCGGTCGCCATCGTCGTCCCAGCCAATATGAAAGCGGTTATGGCTGTTCTCAAAGCCTGCGGGTAAGCGCAAGTACAGCGTGTCTGATTTTGTTTCGAGCGTTTGGATTTGTGATAGCTGCGAGCTGCTTCTGTAGCCCTTTACAGCATATCCGCCAACGCCTGCAAGCGTAATAAGGCTCAGCAACCATACAGCTGCCGATACACCAATAACCCGACGGGTTTTTGTTTTAAACCGGAATATTAAGCGTAGTCCGGCGTATATAAGCAGCATTATGGGTATAAGCAATACCAGCAGAACCAACACCTGTACCAGTATGGGATTAACCCCCGATAAAGATACAAAGCTGAACAGCGAGAAGAATCCGCCATTAATAATCCACCCTCCGGTAAGCATAAGAGCAACAAGCGTAACAATAAGGCCAAGTCCCACAATTATTATGGGAATACCGATAAGAATACCTGCTACAATAAAGAACACCTTAAGCAAGCGACCAAATACCGTACTGTTCGATTTTATTCTGGTGCTTAGTCCTGCCATCTCCTCACGCAGCTTTCTCTCTATGTTGGCCGCCGTTGGCGATTCCCCGCGCAGCTCCATCTTCTGAGCCATGGTTTTTGCTTGCGGAACAGCGATCCACAGCACAAGGTAAACCAACATTATTGTACCAGCGCTAAAGTGGATAAAGAATGTACCGCTCAGCGCAAGCACTACGAAGAGCAAGCGAAACAAAATAGGATCGAGGTTAAAGTAGGCGCCCAATCCTCCGCAAACACCTGCTACAACCTGGTTATCGGGGTCACGGTAGAACCGTTTTCGAGTACCTCCTGACGGTGCAGAAGTACCTGTGTCGGTTGGCTTCCGCTCCTCTCCTGCTCCCAACTCTTCGGGTCTTCCCATTACAGCTATCACCTCCTGAACCGAAGCGGCACCAATAGGTTGCTCAGGGTTGCTGATATGAGATAGCAGCAGCTCGGCAATGCGGGCCTCCATATCATCTATAATTTCTTTTCCGCCTTCACGTTTGGCAAAGTATGCCTCCAGCTCGTCCAAATACTTCTTGAGTATGGCGTAAGCATCGTCTTCAAGGTTAAAGGCAACGCCGCTTATGCTGACTTTTACAGTGGCTTTCATTCTATTTACATTTTAAAGTTATACACCCTACAGTAGTACGTAAGCTACTTATTCCTTATCCGCGCAATGGTTTCAACCAGCTCGTTCCATGCCGAGTCTAGCTCGGTTAGCACCTGTTTTCCCTTATCGGTTATGGTGTAGTACTTACGTGGCGGACCTTGCGGCGACTCCTCCCAGCGGTAACCCAGCAAGCCCTGATTTTTTTGCCTTGTAAGCAAGGGGTAGAGCGTGCCTTCCACAACAATCATTTGAGCGTCCTTAAGCTCTGCAATGATTGACGATGCATACGAATCTGTTTTAGATAAAATGCTAAGTATGCAGTATTCCAAAATGCCTTTGCGCATTTGGGCTTTCACGTTATCAACGTTTACAACTTCTTCTATCATGGCAATGTATTTTTTATTGATTATTTTTTATTGATTATTTCTCATTAACTACCAAGCCTTAGCGATATGCTGCTTTCTCTAATCTTCAATAGTCAATAATCAATTGGAAATTTAACCGCGCGGTTTGTAGTTCCGAATATTTTCGGCGGTTACCGCTTCTCCGCGCATTTCCAGCTTTTCGGCAATGGTTTTTGCCTTCGGTGCAGCAATCCATAGTATAATGTACGCCCACAAACCAAGGCCTCCGGCCAACAGGCTGCACGCAAAGATTACACGAACCAGCACGGGGTCTATGTTGAAGTAAGCCGCAATACCTCCGCACACTCCGGCTATAACAGAACCTTCGGGATTGCGGTAAAGACGCTTGTGCGCACGCCTACCATAACCACTCCCTCCGCCTGTTGATGCTTGTGCTTCTTCTTTCTTTTGTTCCTCCACCTCAGGAGTACCCAGCATGGCAATTACCTTATCTACTAGCTCAAGGTTCACCACCTGACTGTCTGAACGTACATACTCGCGGAAAATCTCGGCAATGCGAGCTTCCACATCTTCCATTACCTCTTTTACATCCGCTTTATCGGCAATGGATGCTTCAAACTTACTGAGGTAGCTTTGTAGCTTGTTGCAAGCGTCTTCCTCAACGTTGAAACAGGTTCGTCCAATACCTACTCTCACTACTTTCTTCATGGCTACAAATTTTTAGTGTATCTTTTTTGGTTTTTACTATTAATACGCAGAAATCAGAACTACTATATTTAAAATATTATCCAATACATATATTTTTGTAATGCAAATATAAGTATATTTTTGAATACTTTGTATAGCATAGTAGTATATTTTTGGAAATAAAATATCAATACACTGATAATCAGCATAAATAATTTTAGATTAATAAATATTTTTATGATTTAATTATGGATATTTGGTGTGGATTTGGGTATTGAGATATGCGATTTGCGACTACTCAAGAAAATGGTGCGCAGAAAGGAACAGATAAACATAGATAAATCAACTATCGTAATACGCATATCGCTGTACAAGACAAGTAACACAGAGTACACGGAGAAGGCACAGAGAACCACAGAGAAAATAGTACGCAGATGGCGCAGAAAGGCTCAGCTGCTCGCAGACAAATCAACTATCTCAATACGCATATCGCTGTACAAAAGATATCTATGTGCTATTCAATCCGCTTAACGCTTCACTCTTAACGTCCTTACTGTTTAAGCGAATCAACCTGCTCGGTATTGCCAAAGCGACCAAAGCCTCGCTTAATTCCCTCTTTAACATACGACCATCGTAGAATGATACCTACCAACAGAATTATGATAAGTATCAGAAATGATTTGGTTACAGGGGTTGCCTCCTTTAGCTTCTCTATTAATCGTTGCATTTATACTGTGCTTTATGGATGAAAGAACAAGGACAATAGACAGGGGTAATATAAGATCTTTGTTCTTTTGTCTTTACTCTTTGTTCAATACCTTTAAAATTTCAATTGCGAGAATATCAACCGCTTCTTATGCGTAAAGAATTTCCAAACAATTGATGAGGGATAAACCCCGCTTAGCTCATCAGTCACTGCCGATTGTAGCAGTAGCTTACGTTGCTCTTTCAGCCTTGGTTTCGCACTACGGTAATCGTTATGCGCTTTCCATAATGCCTGAAATGCAGAAAATTTTAATCCCGCCAAGTAGCCGATAGCCGATAGCCCATCAAGCAAAAGCCTACGCCGTATGGTACGTTTAAACCTCTTCTCATCTAAATTTTTATAGAGCATAAACAGGTTGTTGCGGTGGTTAAGGTATAGCTTTCTCGGACTTGCATAATTGAGCGTACCACCGCCCACATGGTACACGGTTGATTGAGGAATGCACGCAATACGATAGCCCAGCCGCTTCATACGCCAGCAAAGGTCTATCTCTTCCATGTGTGCAAAAAACGACTCATCAAAACCGCCCACCTGCTTATATACAGAGGAGCGAACCAGCATACACGCTCCGGTAGCCCAGAATATGTCTATGGGAGTATTGTAGTGCCCGTTATCATCCTCTACCATGCTAAGTATTCGTCCACGACAAAAAGGATAGCCGTAGCGATCAATAAATCCGCCTGCTGCTCCGGCATACTCAAACTTATGATTATCGTTATACGCCACCAGCTTAGGCATGCAAGCCGCCGCATCGGGGTTGCTGTTCATATACTGAAGTAGCGGATCTAGCCAGTCCTCGGTAACTTCAACATCCGTATTAATCAAAATATAGTATTCAGCTTCAACCATTGGTAAAGCACGATTGTAGCCACCTGTGAAACCGTAGTTTTTATCCAGCTTCACTTGTATCACCTCCGGATAATGCTCCGAAGCAAAGGCAAGCGAATCATCCGTTGAACCGTTATCGGCCAAAACTACCACACAGCCTTCGTTTTGCGAATAGCGCGTAACGGAGGGAAGAAACTTTTCAAGTAACGCCCTCCCGTTCCAATTCAGTAAAACAACTGCTGCTTTGTACATACTACTAATTGATATTTGATATGCGTATTGCGATATGAGATAAATAGCACACAGATGACGCAGAAAAACGCAGCTTTACGCGGTTTTTAAATTTACTCTGTGGGGCTCTGTGTATTCTCTGTGTCCTTTATGTTACTTATTTTGCATTGCGATATTCTATTATCTGTGTTCATCTGTGCCTTTCTGTGTTTTCTGCGTGCCATCAGAACCGACTATCTATACACCCAATGCTTCGTAACCGAGCATATTTCTCTGAGATAGGCCCCCGGTCTTAAATACCAAGGAACAGGAGCGCCATAGCAAGTCATATCAACACCCTGTAATCGTCCTATTCTTAGCGATCGGTAGAGATGAAAATCATTTGTAATACAAGCGAGCGTATAGCTCTTCCCATTAAAACAGCTATCAAGTATAGCCCTTGTGTTTACAAGGTTTTCGTATGTATCTTTAGATTTATCATCCTGTATCAGCTTTGCCGGATTTACCCCTTTTGAGATAAGGTAGCGTGCCATTGCTTCGGCTTCGGGGATATCCTCTCCTCTACCCTGTCCGCCACTTAATACTACCACTGCATTGGGATTTTTTTGCATGTACTCAACACACCTGTCCAAGCGTCCTATCAACATACGCGTTGGTCTTTCACCTCTAATACCTGCGCCAAGAACCACAACAGCATCTTCTGTAAAAGTAGTAGTATTTCTACTGCCTTGTGATATAACGATAGTAAGCACAACAACCGAATAGCATGCACCTACAACTATGGCTGCAAGAACCAACCGCCTTACGCTACGTGACAGCTTATCATAGTACAACCCCAGCAACAGTAATCCAAGTCCGCCAATAAATGTAAGCGTATTGCTGGACGAAAACCCGTTTGAAATAGTAAGCACAAGGGCTAGTACCACCAGTAGCAATCCCAGTACAACGCTTATTTTGAGTAGACTTTTTTTCATTTTATCTCTTCTTCTCCTGCTGTTCCTGCTTCTTCTTCAACATAAATTCTTCCATATCTTTTTCCATGCGCTTCCAACGCTTGTGCGACCATAACCAAAACTCCGGCTGTTCTTGTATGCGCTTTTCCAACATGCGCACATGTGCCTCTGTAATGGCGTAAGGAGGCAGGTCCTTAACCTCTTCAAACAGGGGAACAAAAGTTAGCTCGTAATACCCCCGCTTGATTCTCACAATATCGGCAAAAACAACAGCCATATCCAAAGCCCTTGCTATACGTTCGGGTCCCAATAAAACAGGTGTTCCGCTATGATTAAGAAAAGTAGTAAAATACTTCATTTCTCCCCACTGCGGCGATTGATCGGCAATAAGCGCAAGCGCTGTACGAACACCTTTTCGCGAACGAGCATAGGTATAGCGAAAGCTATCTGTCATTTCAACCATCTCACACCCAAAACGGCTACGGAGCTTAATAAAGTAACGATCAAAATACGGGTTACGCAGCTTCTTGTATACCGAGCTAAGGCCAAAAGGAGTATAGGTGGAGAAGCCCGATGGCCACTCCCAGTTACCGTAGTGTCCCAGCACTATTATTACATCTTTTTCTTTTGCGTGCAGCTCTTTTATGTAGTCAACATTCTTGTACTGCATTCGTCGGCTAAGCCGCTTAATGCTTATCCCCATAAGGATAATATACTCAATAAAAACATCAGCTAGGTATTGGTAAAACCGTTGAGCAATTTGTCGTATTTCTTTCTCTGACTTCTCCGGAAATGATTCGCGCAGATTTTTACATACCACCTTGTACCGATAACGAACGATATAGCGCAGGATTAAAAACATTATATCCGAGAAAAAGTATAGTACCCTTGCCGGAAGGAGTGAAAGTGGCCTACAAAAAATGTAGAAGAGAAAGAAGCTTACAGCATACATTGTACCTATTGTTTAAAATGCGTTTTTACCACATCCATAAACTCATTATATACGCTAGCGTTGGTGGCTACCATTTCTTGTCCGAAAAGGTAGCTATTGCCTCCCGAAAAATCGCAAACCTTACCACCGGCCTGCTGGACAATGAGTGCTCCGGCTGCCACATCCCAAGGGTGTAGGCTATACTCAAAGAAGGCATCAAGTCGGCCACAGGCAACGTAAACAAGGTCGGTTGCAGCGGTTCCCAAACGCCTCATACCATGCGTATGCTCCGAAAAGTATCGCAGGCAATCAAAGTAAGCGGTGAGCTTAGAAAAATCGTAGTAGGGAAACCCCGTACCAATTAAGCAGCCTTCCAAATCTACTGCTTTCGAAACGCTGATAGGCTTACCGTTCAGCATGGCAGGCGCGCCCTTCCATGCGTAAAAACACTCGTCAAACCCTATCTCATAAACCACGCCAACCACCAGCTCATTCTCATGCATCAGCGCAATGCTAACAGCGCATGGGTATAGGCCATGAATAAAGTTGGTTGTGCCATCCAGCGGGTCAACAATCCACTTTAACGGAGCATCATTTCGCTCAACAGTTCCTTCTTCCGTTAAGAATGCAGCCTCCGGTAAAATAGCCTGCAAACGCTGGACTATTAGTTTTTCAGCAGCTTTATCTACATACGAAACAAAATCGTGTAAGCCTTTTACCTCTACCTTATCTCTTGAGAATGTTTCACGCTCCTTTCGGATAAATTGTCCGGCTTCACGCGCTACATCACAAGTTTGCAAACAGTATTTTTCGAAATTCATTCTTGCAAGTAAAAATTGGATAAAAGAACAAAGATTAAAAGACAAAGGAAATAAATATCTATTTCATTTTTTTGTCTTTGCTCTTTTATCCTTCATCATAATTTAACTGGAACAAAGATTACAAAACAAAAGACAAAGGGAAAAAATGTATTCTTTCATCCTTTGTCTTTTAGTCCTTGCTCTTTGTTCTATTTTAATCTCTTTTGTCTACTTTCTAAAACAATCCGGTAATGTTACCATCATTATCAATATCCATTACTTCGGCAGCCGGATGGTCCGGTAACCCGGGCATACGCATAATTTCTCCCGTAATGGGAACAATGAAACCTGCTCCCGATGCCACCTCTATCTCACGCACGGTAACTACAAAATCCTTCGGACGACCCAACAAGTCGGGATTATCGGATAACGATTTTTGTGTCTTTGCCATACATACAGCCAGCTTATCCAAGCCTAGGTTGTAAACTTTTTTCAAGTCAGCCTTTGCCTTTGGAGTGTAGTCAACCGCTTCCGCTCCGTATATTTTCTTTGCAATGGTTTCAATCTTTTGCTCGGGTGTCCAATTCCAATCGTAGAGTGGAGTAAATTTACCGGTACACATTTCGGCAGTTCTCACTACCAGCTTAGCCAGCTCTTCGGCACCCTCGCCACCCTTAGCCCACACCTCGGCCACACGTGCATGAACGCCCAAGCGCTCACAGGTCTTAATCACAAAGTCTATTTCCTCGTCGGTATCGGTAACAAACTTATTAACGGCTACCACCGGACAGGTGTTGAACAGCTTCATGTTCTCAATATGCTTCTCAAGGTTTGCTACCCCCTTCTTTAAGGCCTCCAAGTTAGGAGTTCCAACTTCTTTAACGGGAACACCACCGTGATAGCGCAACGCGCGAATGGTTGCAACAAGCACTACCGCGTCAGGAGCAAGTCCTGATGACTGACATTTTATATCCAAGAATTTTTCGGCGCCCAAGTCAAAACCAAATCCGGCTTCGGTTACAACATATTCTGAGAACGTAAGCCCCATCTTGGTTGCAATAATAGAGTTGGTTCCCTGCGCAATGTTGGCAAACGGACCGCCGTGAATAATAGCAGGCGTACCCTCAAGCGTTTGTACCAAGTTGGGTTTAATAGCATCCTTAAGCAAGGCTGCCATAGCGCCGTGTGCCTTTAAATCGCGAGCGTAAATGGGTTTCTTATCGTAAGTGTATCCTACAAAAATATTGCCTAAGCGTTTTTTCAAATCTTCTCTATCCTTTGATAGACAAAGAATAGCCATTACTTCTGATGCGGCGGTAATATCAAATCCCGTTTCGCGCGGAACTCCTGATGAGGTTCCACCTAAACCCACTACGATGTTACGCAACGAACGGTCGTTCATATCCATTACCCGTTTCCACGTTACGGTGCGAGGGTCTATGTTGAGCGTGTTCTTTTTACTCTGAATATTGTTATCAATCACTGCCGAGAGCAAGTTGTGCGCCTTCTCAATAGCACCAAAATCTCCGGTAAAATGCAGGTTGATGTCCTCCATCGGGAGTACCTGTGAGTAACCGCCGCCTGTTGCTCCACCTTTTACGCCGAATACGGGGCCAAGTGAAGGCTCACGAAGTACAACGGTTGTTTTTTTTCCTATGCGGTTCAGGCCTTGCGAAAGACCAATGGATATGGTTGTTTTTCCTTCTCCCGCAGGGGTTGGTGAAATGGCTGAAACCAATATCAGCTTTGATTTTTTCACCTTTTCTTCATC
Source organism: Bacteroidales bacterium (assembly GCA_031551125.1). Lineage (GTDB taxonomy): Bacteria > Bacteroidota > Bacteroidia > Bacteroidales > UBA932 > JAIRNF01. The sequence goes on along the minus strand of JAVBOB010000001.1, from coordinate 181,419 downwards.
AATAAGATGAAGAGGAATTTTTGCTTTATACTTTCCGTACAGCTCCAGCTCTTCAACCGGAAGTCCTAACTTGGCAGCAATGTCAACAATAAGCTTCATTGTAGCGCCACGGGCTATTTCAATATCTGTCATTGTTATATGTTTTAATTATTACTCGCTGAATTAATAGAAGGTTCCCATTTGAACTATCAAATGCAAAACAAAAAGTAAAGATAGGTTTTAAAGTGTAGAAAACAAACAACGCCAAACCGTCAAAAGTTCATCAGTTCGCCTTTTATATTTCCGTTAGACGAAATTTCGACAAGCTGTACAGAAACAACCTCTCCTCCCAGTCGTTGTTGGTATGGAACCTCCACCTTCAGGTAATTTTCGGTAAAGCCGAACATCATACCGCTTTTTCGCGTATTTTCAAACAGTACGTTGGCTGTTTTTCCTACGTTACGTTGGTAAAAATCAGCATGTAACCGCTTACATAACTCGTTAAGGCGTTCAACTCTTGCCGAAATTACAGCGGGGCTTAGCTTGCCTTCCATGCCAACGGTTGCCGTATCGGTACGCTCGGAGTAAGGAAATATGTGTAGAAAAGATGGGTGTAGCTGTTCTAAGAAACGGTATTCGTCTTCAAAATCCTCATCTGTTTCACCCGGAAAACCTACTATAACGTCAACGCCAATAAAAGCATCGGGCATAAAAGAACGTATGGTTTCTAAACGAGAAGCGAACACTTCCCGCTTATACCGCCTACGCATTAGGCCAAGTATGCGGTTGCTGCCCGACTGCAAAGGGATATGGAAGTGTGGTAAGAACTTAGGCGAAGCGGCAATGTATTCAACCATTGCATCGGTAAGCAGATTGGGCTCAATAGATGATATACGATAGCGCTCAATACCGCTAACGCTGTTCAACGCTTTCAGCAAATCAAAGAAATTTTCTCCGGTTGTTTTGCCAAAATCGCCAATGTTTACACCGGTAAGAACTACCTCTTTAATTCCCGAAGCAGCAATTTGTTCTGCCTCACGCACAATATCGGCTATAGGAATGTTACGGCTATGTCCGCGTGCTAACGGAATGGTGCAGTATGAGCACTTGTAGTCGCAACCATCCTGCACTTTCAGAAAAGAACGTGTACGGTCGCCTGATGAAAAGGCGGGGAAGAAGCTGTCAACTTCATTTATTTCGCATGAAAAAATTCGCGCGTTACCCTTCTCGCGAACGTTGTTTACCAGCTCCACCACATTACCCTTCAAATCGGCCCCCACCACAAGGTCAACACCATCAATAGCAGCAATAGCCTCAGGTTTCAGCTGAGCGTAGCATCCGGTAACGGCAATAATAGCTTGCGGAGATTGGTTAATAAACTTACGGATGGCCTGCCTGCACTTCTTATCGGCCTGCTCCGTAACCGAACAGGTATTGATAAGGTAAACATCTGCCGATTGCGATGCCGGAACAACGGTGAACCCGCTATCGGTAAAGGCACGTGCAAGCGTTGACGTTTCCGAAAAGTTGAGCTTACAACCCAACGTATAAAAAGCTACTGTTTTATTCTCATTTTTCATGCGAGGCAAAAGTAGCAATTATCGGGGATTGATAGAAAACGAGAATAGCTAATGAATTTTATACCTTATTCAAACTATGCCCTTCAGCCTGAAAGGCTAACTTATTTCAGCCCAACGGCAACGCCCCGGGAAAAGACAAATCAAGCAACACAAACATCGTCCTGAAAGGGCAACTTAAGCTGCCCCTTCAGGACGCAACCTTGATATAACGCTAGGTTCCCGAGGTGTCGCTACGCTTTGCCATCGGGCTGAACCGAGTTTACGAGCTCACCGAAGGTAAATAAACTGCGCTTTCAGCGCGTAGCATTATCTTTTGTCGTGTGTCTTGATACGTGTATCGTGCGTCTTTTTACCGCCCACAGGTACTCGCTCATAAATAGCGCTTGGCACTACTCGTAAAAACATGGCCACCCACCGCCAGCGACGGGTAACGTATATCTTACGGCGCTTTCGCTGTAAGCTGCTGTATATTTGCTTTACAGCCGTTTGCACATCGGCCTTCCAGAACGTTGGGGTATCTTTGCTAAGTAGCGGTGTATCTATAAATCCGGGAATAATAGTGCTTACACGTACACCCTTCAGCTTTTCCTGCTTAACCTTTCGCCTCAAGGCCTCAAGGTAAACTGATACGTATGCTTTAGACGCCGAATAAGCGGGACAAAGGTCTATGCCCCGAACTGAGGCAATAGAGCTGATGGCGGCTAAGTGCCCATGTCCTTTGGCTTCAAAGTAGCTGAACAAAAAATCGGCCATGCGGGTAAATCCAAGCACGTTGGTTTGCGCTATGTCATTCTCCACCCCCCAATCCAACGAAGTATTTATTTTTCCGATGCCTGAGCTGATAACCGCTACATCTAGTCCGCCCATTTCATCAATCAGGCTTTGCAGCTGATGTGTGCTATCCGGTGAAAGAACATCAAAAGCTTTGGTGTGAATATTCGGGTGTTTTTCTTTCAGCTCTTCAAGCAGTACCGTTCTTCGTCCTGTTACGCCTACTATACACCCCTTTGAGTGGTATAGCTCCGCCAAGGCTTTCCCTATACCCGACGTTGCCCCGATTATGATAACTTTTTTCATAATACAACATTTTATCCGTCGGTTAAAACCGACGGCAATGAAAATTATCAATTCTACTTCTATCTTGTGGTACGTGTATCGTCGTAGCCCGTCCTCCCTCCAAAGGAGGGAGCTAGAGGGAGGCTTGTAGAACTTTCTACTTCGTGTACTTCCGCTTGCGATACCAAATGAAAAATACAGCCGCCACTAACACTAACAAAATGGGGAGTCCAACGTTCAATGCAACCAGCTGATTACGATTATTGGCTACTTTTGATTTATTAAGCAAGCGAAGTGTAAAATCTTTTTTTCGAATGTTAAGCAGCTCGTTATCGTTGGTAAGGTAAAGCATAATGTTTTTTACCAGCATTTTATTACCGAACGTTTGTTTCGCATACCTATCAAAGCCCAGCGGCTCAATGCTTGTACCCGTTGCACGTCGGCGAACATCGTTACGAATAATATCGGCATCGGCTACCACTACCATTTTTGCAGGTTTGCTCTCAGCCTTAAAATCGAAAGAATTGCCGTTATTATAGTGCGTAAGCGGTCGGTTTACAAATACCGATTTAAGCTGTCCTTCCACCAATACAGCTATAGGTTCGTCCGACTTATCGAAATCATTCTCCGTTACCTCTTCTGCTGTTTGGCTGAGCGAAATCATTAGCGGAGCCTTTAGCACCCGTGAATACTCCGATGAGGCAAGTAGTACTGTTTTTCGCAAGCTGTCTCTGCCTACTAAATCTATGGAGCTGGGATATTGCGCTCTGATAAGGTTTAAGTTTTTTGTAATAGGATTATCGTAAGGCGGCATAAGCAAAGGGCTGTAGTACCACGGATGCGGCTTAAATTCCATCTCTCCTCCGCCAACGGAAACACCAATCGGTTGCTGTACACAGTACAAATCCTGAACTACGTTAGGGTTTATGCGAACACCGTAGGTAAACAGCTGGTCGTCCAACCCATGCTGAACAATGGAACCAAAGGTCCAATTGCCTTGTGCAAGGCTATCCTGATCTACCTTTACCTCATCAATAAACCACGCTACACTACCGCCGTTCATCAGGTACTGGTCTAGCACCAGCTTATCCGCCTCCTTCCATGTCTCAAGCGGTCTTGCCACCACTACCGCCGCATAATTGTCCAGCTCACCAACATTGCCCTCCAGCCCTACTCTATCAATAGCGTAGTATTGAGATAGCTCCAGCGTAATATCTCCTACTTCGTACATATCAAACTCGCCATGTCCATCTATAAAGGCAATACGCGGTTTTTCCTTACGTGCCGTAAGGGCTATGGCCGATACTAGCTCAAACTCTACATTCTGTATAGCCGCTGATATATTTTCATCCTCACTCATGGAGGGGTTACTGTTGATGAAGTTAATGGCCTTCTCACGGTCGCCGTAGCTGAGAATAGCGCCCGGAAACAGCGCACGTTGAGATACAGCCCCCTTGCCATCGCTATCTTCTACCAATATTGACATCAAGCCCTTTGAGTATAGGTCTTTATACATCGCCTGCTGCTTTTCCTCCGAGCCCTCAAAAGGATTGATAAGCTGGTATTGCAGATGTCCGTTAGCATAGACGCTAAGCTCATCTAGCGTTTCAATAAGTGATTGTTTTAGCTTCTTCAGGCTTATCGGCATATCACCATCAAGATACACACGAATGAAAACAATATCATCCAGCGATTCCATTGTTTGCTTACTAACTTTCGATAGCGTGTATCGCTTATCTGACGTAAGGTCTATGCGAAAGAACCAGTGCTGCATAACGAGGTTAAGCAGCAGTATAACTACTAATCCGCCAAAGAAGTATAGGGTATATTTGTTGCGTTTTTGTGCCATGATGCTACCTCCCTCTCGATTGAAGTTTCAACACGGTAGCCGACAGAAAAACAGTAGCCACACTTAAAAAGTACAGCACGTCACGCGAATCAATAATTCCTCGCCGGATAGATTTGTAATGCTCATTTATACCCAGCAGCTGCACTTGTCTGTCAATTGATTTGAACAACGGAAGTTCCGACAACCCGTCGAAGCCAATTAGCAACACAAAGCAAAAGGTTGCGGCCAAAATAAAGGCCACCAGCTGATTTTCGGTAATAGCCGAAGCGAAAACACCAACCGCCGCGTAACAGGAAGCCAATAAGAATAAACCTATAAATGAGCCCCAAAATCCGCCCATATCAACATTTCCAACAGGGTCGGCAAGGTGATAAACGCTCTCTAAAAAGATTAAGCAGGGTAGCAGTGATAGTAAGATAAGAACAACAGCAGCTAAGTATTTTCCCAGCACCAGCTGCCAATCTGTAATGGGACGAGTGAGTAGTAGCTCCAGCGTACCCAAACGTTTTTCTTCCGAAAAGCTGCGCATGGTAGCGGCGGGAACTAAAAACAGAAATACCCAAGGCGCTATGAAAAATAGCGTATCAATATTGGCATAACCGCTATCGAGCACGTTTAAATCGCCCGGGCTAAGCCACATAAACCACGCTATGGCAAAGAGAAATATGGTTACGGTTATGTATCCCGTAAGTGACGAAAAGAACGCCGATATTTCTTTACTAAATACGCTGTACATTGATATAATTGAATATTGTTTATTTTTTTATTGATGATTACAATTCAGCATGAAGTTACTATTAACTAGAAATTCTTATTTGAAAATACAAGCTTACATTGTATAAATTTGCTCTGAAAGAGCACAAGCAGTAGCATAGGGCATCGCCCTATGTTGGCTATACACAACCAAAACCTAAGCCCTGAAAGGGCGTAAGCCTAATCCCAAAGGTAACGTTCGTCATATTCTATTCCATACTTTTTTAAAAACGCCACCAGCTCTTCCTTAAATGTTCGCTTGCTATGGTGCTCCTCCTGGCTTTTAATATATGCTACTACTTTGTCAACTTCCGAAGGATTCACCGAGAATATTCCATAACCATCCTGCCAATAAAAAGATGAATATTTTTCGCTTACTGTTTTCATCCATTTGGATGATTGCTTCTTCACCTCCTCTACCAACCTTACTTGCGCAATTTTCTTTGATAGCTGACAAAGCACATGAATATGGTCTTTAAATCCTCCAACTTGTACCGGATAACATTCCAACCCCTTACAAATACCACCAATATACTCCCACAACTTCTCCTTGATATAGTCATCAATGAACGGGTAACGTTCTTTGGTGCTGAACGTAAGATGGACGTATATCTTTGATAGCGATTGGGGCATTGCTGCTTTTTGCTTACGCCCCTACAGGGCTTATATTTTTCACTTTTTCATTTTCATAGGGCGTTGCCCTATGCTATTTGCTTATGCTCTTTCAGAGCATATCATTACATCACTCGCTCAACTATAACTTTTCCGAACAATCTTATCCATTATACCTTAACGCATAACTTAATATTACTAACATACCAATCATTTAACCCTGCATTGCCTTCAATTCCTCAATCATGGCTTTGGCTACACGTGCCGACGAACCACGTTCGCCTAACATGCCTTGCAGCTTATGGTACGCTTGCAGCTGAGCGTTACGATAGCCCTCATCAGAAAGCAACGCGCTTAGCTCCGCTTTCATTTTATCGAATGACATATCATGCTGTATCAGCTCCTTTACAACAGGGCTATCCATTATAATATTTACCAATGATATGTATTTCACCTTCACCAAATGCTTGGCTATTTGGTACGAAATTTCACTTCCACCGTAGCACACCACTTGCGGAGTACCAAGCAAGGCCGTTTCGAGCGTTGCCGTTCCTGATGCAACAATAGCAGCATCGGCCTGCATAAGCGCATCGTATGTTTGACCGTACACAACCGCTATGTTATCAGAAGAACTGACATATTTATCGTAGAACTCTTTATCAAGAGAAGGGGCAGCAGCCAGCACAAACTGATGGGTAGGAAACTCCGCCACCAGCCGTTTTACACGAGGCATAATATATGCCACCTCTTGTTTACGACTACCTGCCAGTATAGCCACAATCGGTTTTTCGGGCAGCTTATTCTTACTCGTAAATTCGGCAAAAGTAGCTTTTGCAGCCAGCTTATCACCTATCGAATCAACCAGCGGATTACCCTCGTAGCGGGCATTAATACCCCAGCGTTTAAAGTATTCTATCTCGAACGGGAATATGATGAACAGCTTATCTACAAACTTTTGCAGGCGCTTTACGCGAGACTCCTTCCACGCCCACACCTTGGGGGCAATGTAGTAAAACACCTTTACGCCATGCTTGTGTGCATGCTCTGCTATACGAAAGTTAAAGCCCGGATAGTCTATAAGTATCAACACATCGGGTTTATAGGCTAACACATCAGCCTTGCACATCCGTATGTTTTTGGTGATAGTATTCAGCTGTTTTACCACCTCAAAAAATCCTATGATAGCCGTATCCTTGTAGTGCTTTACCAGCGTACCTCCCTGCTCCAGCATAAGGTCTCCGCCCCAAAAACGAAACTCGGCCTGCGGGTCAACCTCCTTCAAACCCTTCATCAGATTTGAACCGTGTAAATCACCGGAAGCTTCGCCTGCTATGATATAGTATTTCATTATAATTGAGAATTTTTATCGCAGCCATTTAAAGTCGAACCAATGCAGAAAGCAGTAGAATAAACCTCAACCTATATTTTAGCCAAGTAAAAATAGTAAAAATACCAACACCCCTACGGTTAAAGTTCCGAATACAACGCCACGTACCGACCTCATTCGTTCGGTTTGCAGAAAAAGATAGAAGGGAGCAAGGTTAACAATGGCGCACAGGCTGAGTATTTTTGAACCGTTTGTCTGTATAAACGCTTTTAATCCCAACACCTGATAGGCCGGTATATTTTTGTAGTGAAACAGGTAAACACATGCAAACACAAGTAAGGGTAGTAGTATAGCTATGACTAGCCCTAAGGCTAACGAGTTGTATTTTTCTTTTTTCATTGCACGTATTATAAAATGGCACACAGATGACGCAGATAAAACACAGTAAAGGATTCTACTTTTTAGATTTAAATGACTCTGTAGTTCTCTGTAGCTTCTCCGTGTACTCTGTATTATTCTTTAAAACTGTGTTCATCTCTGTTCTATGTTCTATCTGCGTCATCTGTGTGCCATGTCGTTATTTTATTTCAAAATCAAGCAACAATTCATCGGCAATGTATGCTTGCAAATGGTCACCAATTTGAACAGCCCCAACACCTACAGGTGTTCCGGTAAAAATTAAATCACCAATCTTTAGCGTTATAAATTGCGATACGTAGGCAATCAGCTTATCAACATTGAATATCATATCACGGCTGTTACCTTGCTGCACTGTACTTCCGTTAATATTGAGATGAAACGGAATGTTTGATATGTCTCCGCCTAAGTCGGCAATTGGAATAAAACGCGCGCTAAGCGGGGCTGAAAAATCAAAGGCTTTGGCTATTTCCCACGGTTGCCCCTGCTCTCTACATTGTTGCTGCACATCACGAGCGGTAAAATCAATACCTATTCCAACCTCACTATAGTAACGATGAGCAAACTTTTCGGCAATGCTGCGTCCTACCCTATCAATACGAACAACCAGCTCCGTTTCGTAGTGCAAGTTTTTTGTAAAATCGGGGTAAAAAAACGGTTGATTATTTCGTAGCAAGGCCGTATCGGGCTTCAGGAAGAAAACAGGGTTGGGGGGAACCGTATTATGCAACTCCTTTGTATGGTCAACGTAGTTCCACGCTATACAGATAATTTTCATAAACCAAATTTTACTGCGCCAGCTTTTCGTTTTGCTTATGTCTATCAGCATCGCGAAGAGTTTTCTTCTCCATGTTCTTCGCAAACGCCTCCTCCAAGTTCACACCTGTTTGGTTGGCTAAGCATACCAACACAAATAGTACATCGGCCAATTCATCGGCTAAGTTTTTATCTTTATCAGAAGATTTGTGTGATTGTTCTCCGTATGTACGAGCAATAATGCGAGCCACCTCGCCCACTTCCTCCGTAAGCATAGCCATGTTGGTAAGCTCGCTGAAATAGCGAACGCCATGCGTTTTTATCCACTCGTCAACCTGTTGTTGAAGCTCAGCAACTGTCATATTTATATTGAATATTGTTTATTGAACATTGATTATTGGCTAAGGACATGAAGAACAAGGAACAAAGAGCAAAGAAAATAAATTCTATAAATTAGGAACTGCGTGAACTCTTTGCTCCTTGTTCTTAAAATCTTTGTTCTAATACTATTCAATAATCAATAAAAAATCTTCAATTCTTTAGTACCGTGAAGCATCCATTTTCAGCATGATGAACAACAGCACGGTAAACGACCATAGCGATGAGCCCCCATAGCTGATAAAGGGAAGGGGTATGCCAATAACAGGCGCCAACCCTATGGTCATGGCAATATTGACAAAAAAGTGGAAGAACAGGATAGAGGCCACGCAGTAACCGTAAATACGGGCAAACGGCTCTTTCTGTCGCTCCGACATCATCACCAGCTTAATCAGCAATGCCAGGTAAAGCCCAATAACAACCATACACCCAACAAAGCCCCACTCCTCTCCTATTGTACAAAAAATAAAATCGGTGCTCTGCTCGGGAACGTAGTTATAACGCGTTTGCGTTCCATTTAGAAAACCCTTACCCATGAAACCTCCGGAGCCTATGGCTATTTTTGCTTGGTGTACGTTGTACCCTGCTTTCTGCAAGTCAATATTTTTACCTACCAAGTTCTCAATTCTTATTCGCTGGTGCGGCTCAAGAATATTATCAACTACATAGTCAACCGAATATGTGTAAACACAGGAAGCAATAAAGAACAAAAGGATGTAGTAGGTGTAACGTATCTTTTTTTGAAAGGTCTTTATTAAGCCGTATGCGCCTATAACAGCTACACTACCCAACACCAGCAACTCCTTACTCAACGTAAGCCCCGCTTTTCTTGCAAGCCAAGAACCACCAAAAACCAATATAAAAAACAACAACGCCATTAAAAACGAGGTAAAAAACCGTCGACTTAGAACAGCATACACCACCAGCGCAACCATAGCTGTAACAATAAAGACAATGTAGGGGTCAAAAGCTAAAGCAAAGAGAAACATGGCTATAAGGTAAACAATAAGGCTCATAACCCAGCCTGATAGCCCTTCTCTGAAAAACATAATAGAAAATGAAGCAAATACCAACGCAGACCCCATGTCATGCTGCAAAAAGATAAGCCCTACCGGAATCATGATGATAAGAGCGATTTTCATGATGTACGATGGGTTTCCCAGCTTAAACCCTCGCTCACTCATTAGCTTAGCCAACGCCAAAGCTGTTGCCATTTTCGCCAGCTCGGCGGGCTGTAAGCGCACGGGGCCGATGGAAAACCAAGACTTAGACCCGTTAACCTCCGTTCCGGCAAACAGTACAAGTACAAGCAAACATACTATGCCGCCGTATATAAGATAGGCAAAAACAGGGTACACCTTGGCATCCAGCAACATTACAACTAAGGCTAAGGTCATGCCGGCCAGTATCCAAATCATTTGCATGCCGTACTTCTGCGACATGTCAAGTATGCTGCTGTGCTCATCATCATACACGGCAGCATAAATACTAATCCAGCCAATAAACACCAGCGCCAAGTAGATAAATACTACCGACCAATCTAACGTTGCTGCTATGCTTTTACTTCTTGCCACGAGCTATACTATTTAACTCAATTAACTATTACACCTTTGCTCTACCCCCAACTTTTCACCACATAGGCACAGTAGGTACATAGAACCACATAAAAATACAGCAACTATACCCTCACCACCTACCTGGAAAACCTTTGCGGTTAAACGATTAACTCATAAGCCTCCTCAAAAGAATTTTCTTACCATTAACCATTCACTACTCACCATTCACCAATAGACCTACTTAGCCCTTTTCTTATTACCCCATTTTGACCTTAAGTCTGTTGATAGTACGCTTTCCTCCATGTAAGCGCGCTCCACTTTTCCGGTAAGGTATTTCTCCACCATCAAGCTGGCGATGGGAGCGGCATACGTACCACCAAATCCGGCATTTTCAACATACACGGCAATGGCAATCTTCGGATTATCTTTCGGCGCAAAGCAAAAGAACACCGCGTTATCCTCTCCATGGGGATTCTGTGCAGTTCCTGTTTTTCCGCACATGCTGATACCGGGTATCTGTACCCTCGATGCCGTTGCCCCGCTACCCGGAGGGCTGTTAACAGCCAAATACATTCCGTCAACTATTGTTTCGTAGTGCTTTGAATCTACTTTGGCGTAGTGCTTTTCATGATACTTACTACTAACACTATCGTCCTCAATTTCTTTTACAATATGAGGGATAATGTAGTAGCCCCTGTTGGCAATAATTGCACAAAAGTTAGCCAGCTGCAAAGGCGTAGCCCCTATCTCGCCCTGACCAATAGCCAGCGATATAATGGTTAACGATTTCCAGTTGCCTTTTCTATGAATCTTATCGTAGGAACTCACGCTGGGAACTTTACCACTTCTTTCTCCCACTAAATCGGTTCCCAGCTTAGGTCCAAAACCAAACGACTCCACATAGTCCACCCAACGCTCCAAGCCTCCTTCCTCTCCACCATATTTCGGATTGTCGATAATATTGCGAAAAACGTGGCAGTAGTATGCGTTACACGACATCATGATAGAATGTTCCATATCCAACGGTGACGGATGCGCGTGGCATCCCACCCCCCTACCAACCTTATAGCCCATTGAGCAGCCATATCGCGTATCAGGTGTTACCACCCCTTCCTGTAAACCAATAAGCGCATTAGCCAGCTTAAAAGTAGAGCCGGGCGGATTCATGGATGACATGATAGCCCGATTGAACATAGGCTTATACTTATCACGAGAAAGCATGTCATAGTTTGCTCCCCTCTCCGGTGTCATCAGCAATGCAGGAGAAAATCCGGGGCTGGAAACCATACTCAAAATCTCTCCCGTTGCCGGTTCAATAGCAACAATACTGCCTATTTTATTCACCATTAACCGTTCAGCATACTCCTGCAAATCTCCGTCAATGGTACAGACTATGCTTTTTCCGGCAACGGCAGCGCTATCGCTTTCCCCGTTGTTGTACGGCTGCTTAATGCGGTTGTGTACATCACGGAGGTAAATACTTACACCTTTCTTACCTCTAAGCACATCTTCATACGACTCTTCTATTCCGGTTTTCCCAATATAGTCGCCTTGCTGATAGTAGGGATTTTTTTGTATGGCTTCCTTATCTACTTCACCAATATAACCCAGCAAGTTTCCGGATATGTTGCGCACGTAGCTGCGACTGGTACGCACCTGCGTATAAAAACCATGGAACTTGAACGATTTTTCCTGAAACAGCGCATAGGTTTCCGCAGGAACCTGCTTCATAAAGGTTACAAACTGGTAGCCGGAAGCACCCTTCTTTTTCTTATCCACTTCGGCAAATAGCTGGCGTAAGGTGGACAAGTCAACTTTAAGCGCACGGCATATTTCAGCGGAGTCAACATCCTTTACCTCCCGAGGAATAGCCATAATATCATAAACTGTTCGGTTTACCACCAGCTCTTTCCCGTTACGGTCGTATATCAACCCGCGTGCCGGATACTGCACCTCATTGTAAAACGCGTTGTTGCTTGCCGCCTGCTTATAGTAGTCATCAAACACCTGTAAGCTAAGTAGCCGTATTAGCAAAACCACTGCTACCAGCGTAAACACCACTATAATGATGTTTCTTTTCTCTACCCCAACTTGCATAGCGTACTGGTTTTAGTGGTGTGGCCTTCGAAAGAAGGCAAACTCAAATAGAACTATCAGTAGCGTAGAGAGTATAACGCTAAACAGAATACGAAGTACGGTGTGTAAGAAATTTTCAAACTTCATTGCTTCTAAGAAGAACAAGACCGTATGGTGCAAAAGCACCAAGCTTACCGTATAAACAAGAAACGGTCGCCAACCCATGCTGTAAAAAGTAGGAGCCAGCTTACCATCATCATCCTCGTTTGGACGAACGGCTTTGAAAACAAATTTCCGCGCATAGCCCATAGTAAGACATGCAGAAGCATGTATACCCACCATACCTGTGGAAAAGCAATCAACCGAAAGCCCCAGCAAGAAGGCGGATATGAGTACCATGTATGGCGGATATGAAAAAGGAAGTATGAGTATGAACAGTATGTATATGTAGGGAGTAAGAAGCGTGCCTATTTGTATGTTATTGAATACAAACTCTTGCAGCAATATCATTACCACAAATATGCCTATATATTTTACAACGCTTATATTCATTTGTACCCTCCTACGGATAACGAATCAATCTCCGGATATCCAGCTGATTTTAACACGTACACATCTTGTAGCCGCTTAAAATCAACGCTAAGGGCAACTCTTATTTCGTAAAAGTTACCTTTCTTTATTTCAAAATTCTCCACAGTTCCCAGCATTATACCCTGTGGAAAAATAAGCGAAAATCCGCTTGTTACAACTGTATCTCCCTTTTGTACATCAATGTGCTGAGGAATATCTGTTAGGTTGACCTCCCTGTACGCTCCCCCTTTCCATAATAACGTTCCGGAGCAGTTTGTGCGCAACAGCTTGGCGCTGGTATGCGAATCAATATTAATAATAGGCAGTATGTTGGAATAGTTTTCCGATACCTTCGTAACAACCCCTACCGCTCCTGCCGACGATACAACGGCCATATCGGCTTTTACACCCTGCTTTTGTCCCACATTAATGGTAATAAAGTTGTGTTGTTGGTTGGTGGTGCTTTGCACTACACGTGCAGACATGTAGGTAAACGATTCTTTCAGTACCGTATCATACTGCTGAACGGTTCTTATAGTATCAGAAGTAAGGTATTCGTTCAGCTGGTTGCGGAGTAGCGTGTTTTCTCCCTGTAACCGTTCGTTCTCTTTCCGCAATGAAAAGTATGCCGTTAAATCAGCAATTCCATCATACACCCACGACCTTACTACCTGAACAGTACCCATTACCTCCGCCTGCTGGTAGGTACTTGTACGCACAATAAGCGTAACCGCTACCCCTTGTAGTAACAAAAAAAGGAGTAGCGTATGGTACCTTAGCAAAAATCGGATTAGGGTATTCACTTGCTAAACTATGCTTTAAAGGCTAAGCATCATTGCGAGCGAAGCGAAGCAATCTATCGAATATACAGATTGCTTCGGCAAAAAACGCCTCGCAATGACGATACTGATTAACTACTACCTCTTCAAGAAGGGGAATCGGCCAACATTCTTCAACGCAATTCCGGTTCCGCGAGCAACGGCGTGTAACGGGTCTTCGGTAACGTGGAACGGTATGTTGATTTTTTCCGACAACCGCTTATCCAATCCGCGCAGCAACGCTCCGCCACCTGTTAAGTAAATACCGCGTTGCACAATATCAGCGTATAGCTCGGGAGGGGTTTGCTCCAGTACGCTCAATACACCACCCTCAACCTTTGATAGCGACTTATCCAAACATTGCGCAATTTCCTGATACGTTACGGGAACTTCCACCGGAAGCGCAGTCATAAGGTTGGGGCCACGTACAATAAATTCTTCGGGCGGGTTTGACAGCTCGGTTAGCGCCGAACCAACGTTTATCTTAATATCTTCAGCTGTACGCTCACCTATCTTAATGTTATGCTGATGGCGCATGTACTGCTGAATATCGGCCGTAAAACCGTCTCCGGCTACGCGAATACTCTTGTTGCACACAATACCACCTAACGCAATTACAGCAATCTCAGAAGTACCACCACCTATATCAACTACCATGCTTCCTTCGGGTGCTTCAACATCAATACCAATACCGAGTGCAGCAGCCATAGGTTCGTAAATCATATACACGTCACGACCTCCGGCATGCTCTGACGAGTCACGTACCGCGCGAATTTCTACTTCGGTACTTCCCGACGGAATACACACCACCATGCGTAGCGATGGCGTAAACCAACGGTTCTTGGGGCTTATCATCTTTATCATACCGCGAATCATCATTTCGGCGGCGTCAAAGTCTGCAATCACACCATCACGTAACGGACGAATGGTAGTAATGTTTTCGTGCGTTTTACCGTGCATCTGCCGTGCCGTTTCGCCAATGGCAATTGCTTTGCCCGTGTTGCGGTCTATGGCAACAATTGAAGGTTCGTCAACAACAATCTTGTCGTTATGAATGATAATGGTATTGGCTGTACCCAAGTCCATTGCTATTTCCTGTGTGAGAAATGAAAAGGCCATATATGTGTATGTTTTTGTGTTTGCTATTCTTTTTTCAGGAACAAGGATAAAAGATTACAAGAACAAGGATTTCACTTGCATCAGTCTTTTATCTTTCAATCTTTGTTCTATAATCTATTCGTCTTTGCTCTTTTATCTATCTTTTTAGTGCTTGAAGTGTCGCATTCCCGTAAGCACCATTGCCATGTTGTTGTCATTACAATAGTCAATCGACTTTTGGTCATTTACCGAACCGCCGGGATGAATAACGGTGTTAACCCCTGCCTTATGCGCAATTTCTACACAGTCCGGAAAAGGGAAAAAGGCGTCTGAGGCCATAACCGCATCAGCAATTGAATGTCCGAATGAAGCCGCTTTTTCAATAGCCTGCTTCAACGCATCAACACGTGATGTTTGTCCCACACCGCTGGCCAGCAACATACCGCCCTTTGCCAGCACAATAGTGTTAGACTTTGAATGCTTAACCAGCTTGTTGGCAAACAGTAAATCTTTTATCTCCTTATCTGTTGGTTGCTTCTTGGTAGCCACGGTAAAGCCTTCGGCTCCGCCCAGCTTAGTATCACGGTCTTGCAGCACCACGCCGTTCAGTAACGAACGAAACTGCTGCTTGGGTAACGTCAAATCTTTTGCCTTAAGAATAATACGGTTTTTCTTCGACTGAAGTATTTCCAACGCGTCCGTGCTATAATCCGGCGCTATAATGAGCTCAAAGAACAGCTTATTCAGCTCTTCGGCGCAAGCCTTATCAATTCCGCGGTTGGCAACCAAAATACCGCCAAATGCCGAAACGGGGTCACCCGCCAACGCATCCTTCCACGCTTCGAGTAAGGTGGGGCGTGATGCGCAGCCGCAAGCGTTGTTATGCTTTATAACGGCAAAGGTTGGCTCATTGAACTCCTGAATCAACGCTACTGCCGCATCAACATCCAACAGGTTGTTGTATGAAATTTCTTTTCCCCATAGCTTCTCGAACATATCGTCGAACCGACCAAAGAACATCGCCTGCTGATGGGGGTTCTCTCCATAACGAAGTACGGAATGCTCGCTAATACTTTGCTTAAATACGGGCAGCTTGGCCTCACGGTTAAAGTAACCGAATATAGCCGTGTCATAACCCGATGATACGTTGAACGCCTGTGCAGCAAAATGTGCACGCTGTTCAAGCGATGTCTCGCCGTTTTGGTTTTGCAAAATGTGAAGCAGCTCGTCATAACAATCACGTGACGGCACTACCACCACGCTCTTGTAGTTCTTCGCTGCTGCACGAATTAACGAAATGCCGCCTATATCTACCTTCTCTATAATCTCTTCATGCGTTCCGCCCTTTGCCAGCGTTTCCTCAAAGGGGTAAAGGTCAACCAACACAAGGTCAAATTCGGGAATATCAAATTGCTCCAGCTCTTTTTGGTCGCCTGTATTTCCCTCACGGGTTAAAATACCACCAAATACTTTCGGATGCAATGTTTTTACACGTCCGCCCAAAATGGAAGGATAGCCGGTGAGATTTTCCACTAAGCTTACCTCAATCCCTAAATCTTTAATAAATGTGCCTGTCCCTCCGGTTGAGTAAAGTTGAACGCCTAAGCGGTTTAACTCCTTAACAATAACATCGAGCTTATCTTTGCTGTAAGCTGATACAAGGGCTTTTTTTATTTTTTTCACTATGCAACAGTGTATTTTTCAAACACTTACATATTCTGCAAGCGTTCATTCTCATTTAAATTAGGTCATAAAATTACAACTTTTCAAGCTACCAATCCCGTTTCTCTAACATTTTTTCGCACTATTTGCGCTATTTCATCAAACTTACGTACCTTGGCACAAGTTTTCGATATGAGAAAGATTGCAAAAAATATCATTATAGCCGTTAAGTTACTGAGGGAAAGTTTCGTTTTTGCCTTTTCATCCATTGCTGCAAACAAGCTCCGTACCTTCCTTTCCCTTTTGGGTATAACCATCGGTATTTTTTCCATCGTAACGGTATTTACCGCTGTCGATGCGCTTACCAGCTCCATTGAAAAGAGCTTAAGCTCGCTTGGTGGCAACGTTATCTACATTGACCAGTTCCCGTGGACAGAGACTGAGGGACAAGAATACGAGTGGTGGAAATACCGCCAACGCCCGCGAATAAGCTATACCGAATATGAGTTTTTGCAGAAAAACTCGAAACATGCGGAATACCTCAGCTTCCTCAACGGATTAAGGCGCACGTTAAAGTATAAGAGTAACGAAACATCGGCTATACAGGTGCTTGCCGTAACCCACTCATGGGAAAATATCGGAGCCTTTGAGGTTGAACAGGGGCGCTACTTTACGCAACAGGAGTCAACATCGGGCTTCAATGTTGTTATACTTGGCTACACAGTTGCAACAGAGCTTTTCGGCAACGAAAATCCGATAGGAAAATATATGAAGATTGGCGATTTTAAGGCTCGCGTTGTGGGCGTAACCAAGCGTCAAGGAAAAAGCCTTTTCTCTCCCATCGATTATGATAACGTTGCGCTGATACCATACAAGTATGCGGCAACTATGGTAAACATGGCGCTACGTGGAGGTGAAATTGCGGTTATGGCAAAGTCCAATATTCCCAACAGCGAAATAGTTGGCGAGCTGCGTATGCTTATGCGCTCCAGCCGACGCTTAGCCCCCACTCAAGATGACAACTTTGCGCTGAACGAGCTTAGCTCGCTGAAAAGCCAAACCGATCAAATATACGCCATGCTTAACATTGTTGGTATTGTTATTGGCGGGTTCTCCATTCTTATCGGAGCGTTTGGCGTTGCCAACATCATGTTTGTATCGGTGAAGGAGCGTACTAATATTATTGGAATACAGAAGGCCTTGGGTGCAAAAAACGTGTTTATCCTCACCCAATTTTTATACGAATCGGTGCTACTTTCCGTTATCGGAGGGATACTTGGATTACTGCTGGTATTCGGCATTGTTGCCATAGCCACCAGTCTAACCGATTACGAGCTGGCTCTTTCGTTTAAAAATATTGTTATCGGACTAAGCATATCGGCGGCAGTTGGCTTGCTTGCCGGATTTATTCCTGCCTACATGGCCTCACGCCTTAATCCGGTGGTGGCTATTAACTCAAAGTAGCGTTAGACGTGAAGAGTTAAGCGTTAAACAAAAAACAAAAATCTTAAAATACCCGTCATTGCGAGCGAAGCGACCCGAAGGGCAGCGCAGCTAACCAATCTGTCTATCCGATAGATTGCTTCGCTGCGCTCGCAATGATGTTTTTACAAAGAAACTAGCTCACCCATAACTCATAATTTTCAAGTATCTGCCATTTCCCGTTTATCTTACCAAGCAAAATAATATGTCCTGAGCCAGCTAAAGCAGCATAAGCCGATGCAACCTCCACCACCGCTCTGTCCATCGCCTCATTAAACACAGGTACACTTGTTACAAGCACACCACCCCTACCGTACCTCTGAACAATAGTATCGTATGTATCACTAGTACCGTAGCTACTAAACAGGGAACGTAATTCTTTTGCATGAATGGTCGGCTTTCCAATCCGAACAGAATCAAGAGCGTAAACCTTTGTTGAATCAATGCTTGCATACATGTATACTGCATCTGTTGAGTCAATTAATTTTTGTGCAGCCCAGCCGAAAAAATAAGTAGAGTCCATTTTACAGACATTGCCCAAAATCGGGTCATCTATTCTGATAACATTTTCTACCCGCCTAACGGATACCGCTTCTTGTCGTATTACGGCAACTTCAAAATACTCCTCGGTCAAACAGCGAACAACTTCATTGAACTCTGTCATCTCCCTTTCCCTATCAACCACTATACTCTTTTGCGTTTCGCCTTGCTTACACGATAAAATAGGGCAAAAAAGCGCAAGTACCATAGTCAGGATTCCTATATATAAACCTGTTTTCATAATTTATCTTGCTTACTATATATGAGAATTTAATTGTAAAGCAAAAATGGAGTTGATAAGACAGCTTGTCATTACAAAAAACGAAGCAATCTGATTGATTAGCCAGATTGCTTCGCTCGCAATAACGTTATAATATCGGCTACCACTCAACGCCAAACAACAACCATGCCATAAAGAGGGTAATAAGAATGTTGAATAGCTGAGCAATAAAAAATGCGCCCGTTGCTCGTCCGTTCTGATTAGAGAATAAGCTTAGCAGATTTGTTTCCAAACCAATGGATGTGAAGGCCAGCGCAAACCACAATCCTTGTATTTTTTTGAGTATTTTCTGCGAGTCGGCTACCGTTTCCGTAGTCAGGCAGAATGAAAAAACCAGCGATGCCACAATAAAACCCAGCACAAATTTAGGAAAACGCTGCCAGATAACCTTAGCGCTCGGTTTTTCATCAGCACTCACCTCCTTCTTACTGTATGTCCAGTAAATGGAAATGATAAACGCGGCAATACCCAGCAACACGTTTTGTGAGAACTTTACAATAGATGCGTATGTTAACGCTTCCTCACCCAAAATACTTCCGGTAGCAGCAACCGCGCCTGTAGTATCAATGGTTCCACCCACCCATGCTCCGGCCATTGCGGCGTTTAGCCCGAGCCATTTAGCCAGCAAGGGCATTATAATAATCATAGGAATAGCGCAAATAAGCACCAACGACACCACGTATGACAGCTTAGTTTTGTCGCCCTTAATAGCCCCGGCTGTAGCCACAGCCGCCGATACTCCGCAAATGGAAACGGCGCTCGACAGCATTATTGACATCTCCTTGTCAACCTTCATTCGCTTGCAAACCCAAAAGGCAAAGTACCATACAGAGAACACCACTACCACCGATTGCAAAAGCCCTAACGCTCCGGCTTTCAGCAAATCGCCGAACAGTACGTTGGTTCCCAAAATTACCAATCCTATCTTAACGCATAGCTCCGATGATAGCGACTCTTTAAGCCACTTTGGTACACCAAACACGTTGCTGACAAACAATCCCAGCACAAGGCAAAAGATAACGGTTTCGAGTCCCCAATCGTTCATCAGCTTATTCTCACCGATTGCCATGCCTATAAAGGTAAAAACAAACACCACCGGAAAACCGCGTAACGTATGCTTTACCGAACGCCCCAACAAAAGGTCGGCAAGCATAAGGGTAACAAGCGACAGGAGGAACACAAGAAGGATATGCCCCAACTTGTCGAATGAAAATATATGGTCCATTAACGCCGTAAGGCTATCCCACTTAAGCGAAGGCCACGTTGGTTTAAGACCGAAAATAACAAACAAAATGGCTAGCAAACCTATGCAGCATGCCGCCCAATCTTCCGTAAGCTTTATTCTTTTCACCGTTTAAACAAGTAAAATTATACTTAATTGCTATTATTATGTGAGACAAAGACCTCGTATGAAAAACTTAATACAAAGGTATGCAAAACTTAATATACTGCTTGCTATTTAACTCAAACCCTCTATTTGCTTATACTACAAGCAGCAAGCCCTCACAGGTTTTAAAACCTGTGAGGGCTTTGATTTAACAAGGAGGTGTAGCCCGTAGGGCTTACATATCAATAGTAACAACATTATCCAAAAAATTGTCCGTAGAACATTAACGGTCTTTGCTCTGTTAAAGCCCTACGGGCTATGGTTGTTCTGAGGTGTACTAATGTTTCTATTGATATTATTTCCCTACGGGAAAAGCTCTTCACTAAAAAGAGCAATGGCACGCGGATAACGCAAATGAAACAGATTTACGCGGTTTTAACTACATTTTCAAGGTCGTCATTGCAATGATGCCACAATAAAAAACTCTAACATTGAAAACCATTGCTCTTTGTAAAACAATGACTACCTTTGAAAATACACCCCTATCTATGCCTAGTGAAACAAATTAACCACCTCTAAAGCAAGTGTAACATGAAAAGGCTAAGGCAAGTAATTATAGTCATCCTGCTACTTACAGCAAGTGCATGCAGTAAAAAAGATTCTCCAACAGAAATACCATTCACTGACTACAGCCTAACCGAATCCTCTTGCGCTTGGCAAAGCTACCAACCAAACAAGCTGATAGTAATTAACAGCAATGATGAGCTTAGCAGCTACGTTCAATGCACAGGTAGCTTGCCGGATATTGATTTTTCAAAATATACGCTATTGTTGACTCGCGGAACCTCCACTTCCGGAATAAGCCGTATTGACAAGCTGTTTTTACAGCACTCCGGACATGAGTATTGGTTGAAGGTGAATATTAAGCTGAATATTACTACCGTTGTTGAGAACTGGTCTGTACATATACTTGTTCCGAAACTTCCAAGTACCGTCAGGGTGATGTTAGATGTTACACAAGCCGGTTAAACCTCTCGTAATACTTGATACCTGCTACTTTATACTTTCTACGTAATTAGTCAACGCCACAAAATCGGCTACGCTTAGCCGTTCGGGACGCAGCTCCAGCATAGGGTTTGGAGGCAGCACCAGTCCGCCTGTCAACGGTTTTAGCGAGTTGCGGATGGTTTTACGGCGTTGGTTGAAGGTTGTTTTTACCACCTGATGAAACAGTCGTTCATCACAATCCAGCCGCTGCACATTGTTTCGGGTAAACCGTATAGCTGCCGATTTTACTTTTGGGGGTGGCACAAACACCCCTTCGCTAACGGTAAACAGGTACTCCACGTTGTAAAAGGCCTGCACCAGCACGCTGAGTATGCCGTAGGTTTTGCTGCCCGGCTTTTCGGCAATACGTTCGGCCACCTCTTTCTGCACCATGCCCACTACCTCAGGGATACGGTCACGGTTCTCGAGCACCCGAAAAAATATTTGCGATGAGATGTTGTACGGAAAGTTACCGATAACGGCAAATGGCTGAGGGAACAGCTTTGCTAAATCCAGCTGCAAAAAATCGCCCTCTATTAAGTGAGGGGTAAGCGCCGGAAAATGTTGTTGAAGGTAAGGTACAGAATCTCTATCCACCTCAACGGCATGCAGGCTAATGTCTGTCCGGTTAAGCAACAGCTCCGTAAGTACGCCCATGCCCGGCCCCACTTCCAACACTGTTGAAGGATTGCCCGACAGGCTATCGACAATGCGCTGCGCTATCGACTTATCTTTTAAAAAGTGCTGACCTAAGGATTTTTTCGGACGGACTTTTTCGGTGTTGTATGCCATTGCTACTTATTGGAAAATATTCTACAAAAGAAACGTCATTGCGAGCGGAGCAAAGCAATCTGCTTAATTCAGGAGATTGCTTCGGCAAAAAGCGCCTCGCAATGACGTTCTCTAAAACTGTCTCATCAATATACTCTTATCGGTATGCTACTAATTCGCCAGCTCCGACATAAACTTTATACGCACCAGCCTTATTTCTTCTTCGCTATAACCCGAACCTAACTCCTGACATGCCTCTTCCAACGATTCGGAGGTAGCATCGTTCATAAAGTAGTCGTAAATATCATCTCGCTTATCGTCGTCCATTGCCTTGTCGAGGTAGTAGTCAATATTGAGCTTCGTTCCGGAGTTTACGATAGCTTCTATCTCCGTCAGCAGCTCATTCATTTCCATATTTTTGGCATTGGCAATATCCTCAAAGTCGAGCTTTTTATCAATGTTTTGAATAATAAATACCTTATTCCCCGACTTATTTACTACAGACTTAACCACCATATCCTGTGGACGGATAATTTCCTTATCATCCACATACCGCTTAATGAGCTCAACAAACTCCTTACCGTACTTCTTAGCCTTGCCCTCTCCCACTCCTTGACAGCTCTTCAGCTCATCAATGGTTATGGGATACTGAATGGACATATCTTCCAGAGATGGATCTTGGAATAGTACAAATGGCGGCAAATTCAGGCGTTTAGCCAAGTTGTGACGCAAATCCTTAAGCATAGTAAATAGCTCCTCATCAAGCGCGCTACTTGATTTACCTTGCGACAGACCTACTATTTCGTCATCATCATCACCTTCCTCGTACTCATGGTCTTGCGTAAGCATTATAGAGTAGGGATTAACCAAAAACTCGCGCCCTTTGGGTGTTACGCTCAATAGCCCATAACTCTCAATATCCTTTTGTAGCAGGTGGTGTATTAGCGCCTGACGGATAACGGCGTTCCAGAAATGAATACCCTTATCTCGCCCTTCCCCAAACATGGGTAGCTCGTGGTGATTGTATGATTTTATAGTAGAGTTCATTTGCCCGCTGAGGATGTTTGCCACATGGTCGGACTTGAACTTTTCCTTCACCGCCAGCACTGTTTCCAGCACTTGTTCCAAATACTCCTTTCCTTCGAACTTAGCTTTAGGATGCAGACAGTTATCGCAATTTTCGCAGTTGGGCTCGTGGTATTCCTCGCCAAAGTAGTGCAGCAGCATTTTACGACGGCATACCGACGATTCGGCATAAGATACCGTTTCCAGCAACAGCTGCTTACCTATCTCCTGCTCGGCAACAGGCTTGCCCTGCATAAACTTTTCGAGCTTCTGAATGTCCTTGTAGCTGTAGAAGGCTATGCACTGCCCCTCGCCCTTATCACGTCCGGCACGTCCCGTTTCCTGGTAGTAGCCTTCCAAGCTCTTAGGTATATCGTAGTGAATAACGAAACGAACGTCTGGCTTATCAATACCCATACCAAAGGCAATGGTGGCAACAATTACATCTACCTCCTCCATCAAAAACTTGTCCTGATTATCGGAGCGCGTGGTTGAGTCCATACCCGCATGGTAAGCCAAAGCCTTTATGCCGTTTACACATAGCAGCTCGGCCAGCTCTTCCACCTTCTTCCGACTCAGACAGTATATAATACCCGATTTACCGTCGTTATTCTTTATAAACTTAATGATTTCCTTTATCGCATTTACCTTGGGGCGAACCTCGTAGTACAGGTTAGGGCGGTTAAATGACGATTTAAACACGCTAGCTTCCAGCATGCCCAAGTTCTTCTGAATATCATGCTGTACCTTAGGAGTAGCTGTTGCTGTAAGCGCAATAAGCGGAGCAACACCTATTTCGGTAATAATGGGCCGTATGCGGCGATATTCGGGACGGAAATCGTGCCCCCACTCCGAAATACAGTGCGCCTCATCAATGGCGTAAAAGGATATTTTAAGCTGTTGCAAAAATTGGACATTCTCTTCCTTTGTAAGTGACTCGGGCGCCACGTATAGCATTTTAGTTTTGCCGTCGAGAACATCCTGCTTTACCTTT
This sequence comes from Bacteroidales bacterium, assembly GCA_031551125.1. GTDB lineage: Bacteria > Bacteroidota > Bacteroidia > Bacteroidales > UBA932 > JAIRNF01. The sequence goes on along the minus strand of JAVBOB010000001.1, from coordinate 157,426 downwards.
GCAATTTGTACACGTGTAAGCGACGAGTTTAAAAAGTGAGCAATCCCTTCTTCCATTACAAAACCACGCATAGCATCCACCTGATTTTTCATCAGCGCTATAAGCGGCGATATAATAATAGCCGTACCCTCCATAATAAGGGCAGGAAGCTGGTAACACAATGATTTTCCGCCACCGGTAGGCATAAGTACAAATGTGTCATTACCAGCCAGTACATTTCTGATAATAACCTCTTGGTTGCCTTGAAATGCAGTAAAACCAAAATATCTTTTCAGATAATCATTTAATGATATATCTGCGCTAGTGCTAAGATTCATAAGTTACAAACAATACATATACATAAACATATAAATGGGTGTTCCCACTTATCAAACAAAAAACAACTCTATTCGTTCAACAAACAAATCTAATCAATTTTCAACAAACCAAAAAAACATAGTTCTGCAAGAGTTATTTTATAACTTTGCAAGATTAAAGGTAACTCTTTATTTTGGATTTAAAGAGTGAAAAGACAAAAGAGTAAAGATTAAAAGAACAAAGACTTTAATGGGCTAAGCCTTTATCTATTGGCTCATTATCCTTGTTCTTTGCTCTAACAAGTTTAACAACCATTAAAGATATAGGTTTTGATTAATAATTCTGATACGATAAAACAAATAGCTGTTGACACCGTCAACATTGAAGCTAGCGCTATTGCTAAGCTAGCCGATTTTATTGACGATGATTTTGTACGGGTAGTAAACCTTATATATGAGAGTAAGGGCAGGGTAATTATTACAGGCATAGGTAAGAGCGCCATTATTGCCGGAAAAATTGTAGCAACGCTTAACTCTACCGGAACACCGTCGATATTTATGCACGCTGCCGATGCCATTCACGGCGACCTTGGTATTATTCAGCCGGATGATTTGGTGATTTGCCTTTCTAAGAGCGGAAACACGCCGGAGATAAAGCTACTTGTACCACTTATTCGTAATATGGGCAACCGCATTGTAGCAATGGTGTCGAATACCGATTCGTACCTGGCCTCACATGCCGACTACGTTTTACGCGCTACCGTTACGGCAGAAGCTTGTCCGCATAACCTTGCGCCTACATCAAGCACCACCGCTCAGCTGGTTATTGGCGACGCGCTGGCCGTATGCCTGCTTACCATTAGAGGTTTCTCTGCCGAACACTTTGCCCGAGTGCATCCGGGTGGGGCGCTGGGTAAGAAGCTGTACACACGTGTTAGCGATGTGATAGACCACCAGCTCGTTCCCAAAGTAAACATCAACGAGCGTATTCGTCCCATCATTATCGAAATTTCGTCAAACCGCTTGGGAGCAACAGCCGTACTTGATGATAACGGCAAGCTGATTGGTGTAATTACCGATGGCGACCTGCGCCGAATGCTGGAGCGCGAAGATGATGCCGACCACGTTACGGCTAAAAGTATTATGACCGTCAACCCTAAGTGTATTGACTATGACGCGCTAGCCATTGACGCCTTTAACATGATGGAGAAGTACAAAATAACGCAGCTGATAGTATTACACAACGGCAAATATATGGGCATGATACATATACATGATATACTGAGGGAAGGGATTGTGTAGGTTTTATACCAACCCCCAAAGGGGATTTGAGTGTAGCAACAAGGTTTTTTTATAAGAGATTGAAGCTTTTTGTAACGTGAGAAGGAAATAGTGAATTGTAAAGGCTATGTGTCCCTATGTGACTTATATGCCTATGTGGTAAACAAGCCCCCTTTAGGGGTTGGGGGTAAAAAATAAAGCTGATGGCAGAACAAAAAACTCAATCAAAGGCAAAGCAAATACTGCTCACCATTCTAGGTGCTATTATGTTTATTGCATTTATATCAATGCTGGTTACCGGAAATTTTCCATGGCGCACAAAACCTTCCGCATCTACTCAACTGCATTTGAATAAGGATTTGATGCAACTGGTCAGCGAGTATAACAAGCAAGCACCGTTTATGATTGATGCCAATACACAATTCGATAACATAATGCTCTTGCCGGGAAATAAAATTCGCTACACCTTTACAGCGGTAAATATGACGAAGGACGAAATAGATGTTGATGCCGCCAAAGACGAACAGGCGACCATGCTTATTAACCAAATAAGGACTAACCCGCAGATGAAAATTTTTCGCAAAAACAAGGTTAGCTTTAGCTTACTTTACAAGGATAAGGATGGGGACTTTATTTACGAGCTAGCTATAACTCCCGATATGTACGAGGACTAAAAACAGCACACAAACATTCCATGCGACTATACTCTGAAAATCTGATAAAGCGATACGGTTCAAGAACTGTTGTAAAGGGCGTTTCCGTTGAGGTTTCACAAGGTGAGATTGTGGGACTACTTGGGCCAAACGGTGCGGGAAAAACCACCACTTTTTACATGATTGTAGGCTTGGTAAAGCCTAACGGCGGAAAAATATTTCTGGAAGATGGGGCAGAAACCTTCGAGATAACAAAAGAACCCGTGTACCAACGCGCTAAGCGTGGGCTAGGGTACTTGGCGCAGGAGGCATCTGTATTCCGCAAGCTCTCCGTTGAGGATAACATAATGGCCGTACTCGAAATGACTAGGCTATCGAAAAGCGAACAGAAAGACCGTATGGAACAGCTTATCGCCGAGTTTGGACTTGGAAAGGTACGTAAGAGCTACGGTATTCAGCTATCAGGGGGCGAGCGTCGCCGTTGTGAAATTGCACGGGCGCTGGCTATCGACCCTAAGTTTATTCTACTTGACGAACCTTTTGCAGGTGTTGACCCTATTGCGGTTGAAGATATTCAGGAAATTGTAAAGAAGCTTAAACAGCGAAACATCGGGGTAATTATTACCGACCACAACGTGCACGAAACGCTTACCATTACCGACCGTTCTTACCTGCTGTATGAAGGTAACATACTAAAGAGCGGTACAGCTGAAGAGCTGGCCTCCGACGAAGAGGTACGCCGCAAATATCTTGGTCAAAATTTTGTTTTAAGATAAATGATATAAAGTCGTCATTGCGAGCGAAGCGAAGCAATCTCTCGAATAGAACAGATTGCTTCGCTTCGCTCGCAATGACGGCATAAAAGCAATATCCATTATGGCTAGAGTAATTGAACGGAGTAACCAAAGAATCAACCTCATGCTGCCGGGACTTGTTATCACCGCGCTTGTTGCTGTGGTAGTGCTGTTGCTTGGTTTAAACATGATTCCTACCGCCCAAAAGGTTGAAGTGCAACCCTTCGTTATAGCAATATTCTCAGTAGTGTTTTTGTCCTCTACTTATTTTATATATACTGCCATTCAGAAGCTGAAAGATAAATCGCCGGGCTTGCTTGCCGACGCCGATGGACTTACCTACAACATAAGCCCGCTGGGAAAAGCTATCGGAAAAATACGCTGGGATGACATAAAGAGCTTCAAAGAAAATGAAGATATCTTTATTACCGTAATGGTGAAAAATCCTGAGCACTACCTCAAGCGCATAACCAACGCTCATCTACGCAAGCAAACCCATACACGGGCTTGCGTTATGAAACCCGGAGCGCTTTTGCTCATATCCAGCCACGGGCTTAAATGTGACTACGATGAGCTGAAGCATTGGCTGGACAACCGACTGGCGGAACATAGCGCAGAAAAATTTGAAAAGTTGAGAGTTTAAAGTTTACGAGTTCGGCAAAGCCAATGACGTGCTTCTTTTTTTACTTACCCCCAACCCCCTAAAGGGGGCTTTTTTCACACATAAGTACATAGACCACATAGATAGTAAGCACATAGCTTTCTATCTCACCTTTCACCGTTATCTAAAAACCTTAACTTATACGGGGTAAAGTTAACCCCCATTAGGGAGCTGGGATAGCTATTTGATTTTTAACCACAAAGTACGCAAAGGTTTAGCAAAGGGCTAACAGAAATATATAAGTGAATATTCTCTATCTGACTCTATGTACCTATTGTGCCTATGTGGTTATAAAGCCCCCTTTAGAGGGTTGGGGGTAGTCATTTAACCGTAAGGTATGCAAAGGGCGCAAGGAGATAAATCCTTCTTTCTAACTCCTTATAACGTTCGCTTCTTTTGTCGTGCGTCGTGCATCTTGATACGTGATACCTAAACCTATTGCGGTAAAAAGAAGCATTTCCACAAAAAAATGCACCGTAAGTTTTACTTTTCAAAAAATATACTACCTTTGCATCCTCAATACGCGGGCATGGCGTAATTGGTAGCCGCGCCAGACTTAGGATCTGGTGTCGTAAGACGTGGGGGTTCGAGTCCCTTTGCCCGCACCACCAAAAGCCTGTAAGTAACCCTTGCAGGCTTTTTTTACCAAAAAACACCTTAAAATACCTGATTTCAATGGTTCTCGACGGCTTTTCAACCACCGCAGCCGTGTTTTGACAGGTTTTTCTTATCTTTGCATCCTTAAATTATAAAACTAATTATCAGACACATAAAATCATGAACGTTGTACAACAACCCTTGGACGAGCAGAGCGTTGTCCTGAAAATTGAAGTTAAGAAAGCTGATTACGCGGAAAAGCTGAAGAAAACGCTCAACGACTACCGCCGCAAAGCCAATATCAACGGCTTCCGTCCGGGAATGGCTCCCATGTCGCTAATCCAAAAGACATACGGGCATGCAGCCATGCTTGACGAAATCAACCAGCTGGTTTCCGACGCGCTAAACGACCACATAACCAACGAAAAGCTTGATATACTTGGCGAACCTATTCCCTACGAAGAAGGTCAGCCACCCATTGACTGGGATAACCAGGAAGATTTTGAGTTTAACTACGAAGTAGGGCTTGCTCCTGCCTTAGAAGTAAAGCTCAGCAAGCGTGATAAGTTTCCTCGCTACGTAATCACCGTTAGCGAAGAGGATAAGCAGCGCCAGCTGGAAAGCCTGCAACAACGCTACGGTAGCTTCTCCGATGTAGAAAAATCTGGTGATGAAGATTTGCTGAAGGTTGACCTTACGCAAGAAGGAGAAAATGCTCATAACGTAGAAGACACGTTCATTTCATTAAAAGTACTTACCGATAAGAAGGCGAAGAAACCCTTCATTGGCCTTGCTGTTGGCGATACGGTAACTGTTGACGTGAAGAAAACCTTTACCAACGAAGCCGACTTGGCCGCCATGCTAAAGGTGAAGAAGGAAGATTTAGCCAATATCGAATCCAAGTTCACCGCTACTGTTAAGGAAGTACGCCACTTTGAGAAGGCAGAGCTGAATCAGGAGCTGTTCGACAAAGTGTACGGTGAAGGAAAGGTTACCGGCGAAGATGAGTTTATCCAAAAGGTTGAAGAAGAAATTAGCCGCGCATACAACGAAGAATGCGAGTACAAGCTGATGTTGGATACCCGTGATAAGCTGGTAAAGAAGTCGAAAATTCAGCTTCCCGAAGCCTTCCTGAAACGTTGGCTACTGATTGCTAACGAAGGCAAATTTACCACAGAGCAAATAGATCAGGAGTTTGAGCACTTTGCTGACGACCTGCGCTGGCAGCTGATTAAGGATAACATCATAAAGTCACAGGATATAAAGGTTGAAACGGAAGATTTGATGGACCATGCCAAGCGTATGGCTCGCTACCAGTTTGCTCAATACGGCCTGAACAACATGCCTGACGAGCATTTGGAAAACTTCGCCAAGCGTATCCTTGAAGACCGCCAACAGGTAAAAGGTATTGTAGAAAAGGTGGTTGAAAGCAAGGTAATGGAGTACATAAAGAGCGCCGGAGCCTTGGATGATAAGGAAGTAACCGTAGAAGAATTCGGTAAGCTGCTTCAGGGTGAGCAGGCATAACAAGGCTTCTGTATATAAAACAAAAGGCTGTTACAACTTTTAACGATACTTGCTGTTTATAGAGGAGACAGAGGAAGTTAAGAGCAGAAACATTTTACCGCTTTACAGCAACATGTTCTGTGTTCCTTAAATCTTTGCTCCATAAATTTATCCAACCTAAATCAGATTACGATGCCAATAATGAACGAATTTGAACGATATGCGGTAAAGCACGCAGGTATTAGCAGCTCAACGCTGCACCGTGTTACATCACTATACGGCAGCGCCCCAATGCGTGGTGCGTTTATTACACCCAACATCATTGAAGAACGTCAGATGAACGTTGCCGTAATGGACGTTTTCTCACGCCTTATGATGGAGCGCATCATCTTCCTAGGCACTCCCATTGATGATGATATTGCCAACATAGTTCAGGCGCAGCTGTTGTTTCTTGATTCTACCGATCCTTCAAAGGATATACAGATCTACATTAACAGCCCCGGTGGTATTGTTTATGCCGGATTAGGTATCTATGACACCATGCAGATTGTTACGCCCGATGTAGCTACCATTTGTACGGGTATGGCCGCCTCTATGGCTGCTGTTCTACTTACTGCCGGAGCAAAAGGCAAGCGTTCTGCGCTTACCCACTCCCGCATAATGATTCACCAGCCAATGGGTGGTGCAGAAGGGCAGGCCAGCGATATTGAAATTACGGCAAGGGAAATAGCAAAAACCAAACGCGAGCTGTACGATATTATAGCGGCACACACGGGTAACCCATTTGAAAAAATTGAAAAAGACGCGGATCGTGATCACTGGATGAGCGCCAAAGAAGCCGTTGAATACGGTATGATTGACGAGGTACTGGTGAAATCGCAAAGCGCTAAGTAAAATTATATGCAACAAAACAAGTGCTCATTTTGCGGAAGACCTGAGAAGGACACCCTAATGCTTATTCAAGGTGCAACGGGTGCTATTTGCGAATCGTGTGCAGAACAGGCCGCCCTTATGGTAAAAGATGAGCTGCATGGCCAAGGTGCACCCGATAAAACGGATACACCGACAGAACTTGCCCTTCCAAAACCGATGGAAATAAAGCATTTTCTTGACGAGTATATCATTGGGCAGGATGAGGCAAAGAAATACCTCTCAGTAGCCGTTTACAACCACTACAAGCGCATACAGCAACCAATGGCCGACAATGATGTGGAGATTGAAAAATCAAACATCATTATGGTAGGCGAAACGGGAACGGGAAAAACGCTGATGGCGCGCACCATTGCCAAAATGCTGCACGTACCCTTTACTATTGTAGATGCTACGGTACTTACCGAAGCCGGCTATGTAGGCGAGGATGTGGAAAGCATTCTGAGCCGATTGCTGCAAGCCGCCGACTATAAGGTTCCTGCCGCCGAACGTGGTATTGTATTTATTGATGAGCTGGATAAAATTGCCCGCAAAGGTGATAATCCATCTATCACACGCGATGTATCAGGTGAAGGTGTACAGCAAGGTCTGTTGAAGCTGCTGGAAGGCTCTATAGTAAACGTCCCCCCGCAAGGAGGCCGTAAGCATCCGGACCAAAGCTACATTAAGGTTGACACCAAAAATATTCTGTTTATTTGCGGTGGCGCATTTGACGGAATTGAACGTAAAATAGCGGCAAGGCTCAACACCAAGGCTGTTGGATACAACGCCAGCCAAAAGAAAGAGAAGGTTGATAAGCAAAACTTTCTGCAGTACATTCAACCACAAGACCTGAAATCGTTCGGATTAATCCCCGAAATTATCGGGCGATTACCCGTACTTACCTACCTTGAACCGCTGGATAAGGAAGCCTTGCATAAAATTCTTACCGAGCCTAAAAACGCCATTATTAAGCAGTACAAGAAGCTGTTTAGCCTTGATGGTGTTAAGCTGGAGTTTGATGATGACGTGCTCGACTACTTTGTAGATAAGGCCATAGAGTTTAAGCTGGGTGCTCGCGGGCTGCGCTCCATCTGCGAAGCGGTTATGACCGACGCCATGTTCAGCGCTCCCTCAAAGAAGCAAAAAACGTTACGCATAACGCTAGACTATGCTAAAGAAAAGCTGGAAAAAACAGGAAAGGCGTTGTTCAACAACGTAGCGTAAATTAGCCATATATTTTGGTACAAGACCTAACAGGTAAAACTTGTTAGGTCTTTTTTTTGCTATAAAGAATCGTCTGAGAGGATGGTATAAAATGGACAAATAGGTATATTTCGCAGGTACAACCCGCATAAATAGTTCGTCGCTACAAAACAACTTAGCGACACCCGCTATTTTGCATAAAATAATTGATTCTGAATATTACAAAATAACAAAAAACATATATTTGTACAATATATGTTTAATATTTCTTTGCCAAAATACCAATTCCTCATGAAAAAACTACTACTGCTTTTGCTGGCAGCAGGTTCTTTTTTTGCCTGTAGCAAAGACCCCAAAGCAAAGCTATCGGTTACAACTATTGATGCTAAAAACGTATATGCCACCGGTGTAAGCTTGGGAGGCCGCTATACCGAAAATGGCCTAAAGGTTACTGAATATGGCGTGATATGCTCAGAAAACAAGGATTTTTCATCTCTAATATGGTCCGAGGGTCGTAACCCTGATATTGACAAGCCCGTATCAGGTAATTTTACCGTTCAGGTTAACAACCTAAAGCCAGGAACTAAGTACTACTACAAAGCATACGCAATAAATGCGGAAGGTACATCTTACGGAAAAGCGCTATCGTTTACAACAAAAACAGCCACAGCCTCCGTTCACACGCATGGCGTAACCAACATTAGCCAAACAGGCGCTAATGTTCCCTGCAATGTTTTCTTTAGCGGCGGTGAAGAGGTAACCGAACGCGGGGTTATATGGACAACCGCCAACGGCGACTTCCAAATGGGAGGAAGCGGCATCACTAAAGTAAAAGCAGCCACAACAGGTGAGGGAGATTACTCCGTAACCCTATCCTCATTATCAATCAATACTACCTACTACGTTAGAGCATACGCCATAAACAAAAAGGGCACCAGCTACGGAGTGATACAAACATTTAAAACGCTTAGCGATAAGGGCGAGCCGGGTGCCGTAACCATTGAGAGCATAACCATATCAGCCGCCGTAGCAAAAGGTAGCGTTGGCGTTCCTGCCGGAATAACTATTACCGATAAAGGTTTTGTTTACGCTACTACCGATAACCCGATAGTTGGCGGAAACGGTGTTACGAAACTGGCAGCAGCGGGTAGCAACGAAGCGTTTACCGCAAACCTTTCTTCGCTGCAAGCCAATACCACATACTACATCAGGGTTTACTCAACGGGCAGCGTAGGAACAACCTACGGAGCAGTAGAAACGTTCACCACCCCAACCGATAAGGTAACCGTTACCACAATTGATATTACGGATATTACAAAATCTTCTGCCAACGTACAAGTTGAGCTTAGCAACACGGTATCGGCAGGTGTAACCATAACCGAAAGAGGAGTACTATACGCTACCGTCAACAATCCGGAAGTAGGAGGCACCAGTGTATTAAAGGAAATCTACACCGGTACCGGAGGAACTGCTACAATAGCTATTCCTACCCTTCAAACCAATACCACCTACTACGTACGCGCCTACGCTATAACCAACGGCAGTACCGCAAACTACGGTGATGTAAAGACCTTTAAAACCCTAGCCGAAAACATACAGATTAACACATTAACGTTTAGCAGTATAGCCCAAACCACTGCTACAGTAAGCGGAAGCGTTTCCTCTGTTGATGGTGGTGCCATACTCGAAAAAGGCATTGTTTACAGCACCGGCCCTAACCCCACAATAGCCAACACAAAGGTTACGATATCAAACAATACCTTTAATATAGCGCTTAGCAGCTTAGCAAATAACACCACCTACTACGTTAGGGGATACGCTAAGAATGCCGATAACGTTATTTCCTATGGTAACGAAGCCTCGTTCACCACCCTTAACTTTTTTACCGACGGAAAAGGAACGGTAACAGCCCCCTACCAAATTACTACTGCACAGCAGCTGAATAAGGTGCGTGATTTCCCCGGCAACTCATTTATTTTGATGAACGACATTAGCCTGTCACCATACAGCACGGGAGCAGGATGGGTTCCGATAGCTACGTTCAACGGAACGTTCAACGGAAACGGAAAGGTGATACGAGATCTATACATCTATACCTCTACCGGCTACGCAGGGATTTTCCGCGAAGTAAGGAACGCTAAAATTGAAAATCTGGGATTTGAGAATGTAAACGTGAAAGGAGCAAATAGCGTTGGCGCTTTGGTAGGCACCATTAGCAGCAGTATCGTTACAAAGTGCTATGTAAAAGGAAGTGTAGAAGGAACAGGAGATTATGTTGGCGGCTTGATAGGATATTGCTCCAGCCTTACTATTTCCGATTGCTATACCACATGTACTGTAAAAGGTAAAGAATCAGTAGGAGGAATAGTAGGAGGCGCTATGTACACCAATACATACGGGTGCTTTACTTCGGGTAATGTTACCGGATATGCTGGTGTTGGTGGTATAATAGGCTGGTTAATGGAGTCGGGAGGGGTTACCAACTGTTACACTACAGGCATCATTACCGGGACCTCCACCGTTGGTGGAATTAGCGGATCGGGAATAGCCATAACTAGCTGCTATGCTACCGGAAAGGTTTACGGCAACTCATATTCGGGAGGCATAGCTGCTTATGGGGTAGTGAAGAATTGCTTTGCGCTTAACAGCCTTTTAAGCGGCACCTACTGCCCTTCTCGTATAAGCGCTGAAACAAATTCGGCTTCCTTCGTCAATAACTATGCGTTCCGCCTTATGCTTCTTCAAACAGGAACAACCACTCCGGTTTCCATAACAAGTACCTATGCCAATAGCGCCGCCGGACAAGACAAAACGTCGTCTGATTGTACCCTTCAAGCCACCTATAGTGGCGGTTTAGCTTGGGATTTTAGCAGCACCTGGCAGTGGGGTAACGGCAGCTACAGCCTGCCTATACTAAGAGGCATACCTGCTTCGGCACAACCTACCAGCATGCCCGGGCACCTGTAGCCGCTTAAAGGCATAACGTATAAAATGAGGGTGTCCAAAAAAGCATTTGGCACCCTCTTTTGTTTTTGATGAGAAGAAAGCGGAACCGTAAAATGGTTCCGCTTTTTTGTTGCACAGTAGTATAATTTTTCAACTAGAGTTTTCTAAAATTAAAATTACAAGAACCCCAAAAAATATTTCTATAGCTCAATTACAACTACAATACCTAACAGTGTTATTATTAACAATGTATATAACCATTGGCACATCTTTATCTCGCTACATTTGTTCATAACCGTACTGATTTGCGAGAATTAAATTCTACTACACTATAGACACAGAAATAAACCACCAAATAGAAGCAGGGTAAATATCAAACTCTATTTATAAACTTTAAAAACACTAACTACTATGAAAAAATGGATTTATACAAACATGTACTTACCGGATTATTGTCAGTAGTATTATTAAGTAGTGCAGAATGGGGATATGACGACTATGACTCTGGAGGTAAGCAGTACACCCACCACTTTAAAAAAGATTTTTGGGGAGATTTTGTAGTTGTTCCAGAAAAATATAGAGAATATATGCCCGATAACAAATCTTTTATAGTGTGGGAATGTAGTACTGCATTAATTTTTGATTGCCTTTCCAACTCTTGTAAATGGCCGGAAGAAGAACGTTGCTCTTGTGGTAGATAATTAACAAATTCAATAGTTACCCTGCTTCTTAATGCAAACATAAGGCACAAACAAATTATGAAAAAAATCATCTTACTAGTTTGGACAGCATTACTTATTACTATTGCCTCTATACTCATTTTCTGGAAAGGCTTTCATAAGAGTGGGCAGGAAGTTGTATTAACAGAGGTTGTGCAAAAAGTCGATAGCTTAACTTACAGTTACAATTCCGGTACAAGTTCAGAATGTACCCTCAAAGCGCTAGACAGTCTATTTACAGTCAGCAATCTTGTTATAATAACTATTAGTTCGGAAGATTGTCATTTATGTAATACTCTACAAAATGACACATGTTATCAACAACTAAAAGAAGGAAAACTGTACTTTAACATAAAGGAATATCCTAATAACAATTTGTTGGCCCAGGCTTTACACACCGAAGGTTTTCCTACCTCGTATATAATCAACTCCAACTACAATGTAGTGGGTGTGGTAGAAGGGATAAAAGACTTTTCCGCCAGAATGGATTCTGCCCTCAACCAAAAATGGGATATTAATGGTGTATCTCTCAGAGGAGTAAGCAAAGAAGCATTGCCTGCAATGTTATCCTACTCCCTCAAATCGCTAGTTAGTTATTGGAAATCCGACATGCAAAAAACAAAGGAGTACGCCAAACTATCATTGAATAAGGGTTCTTACTTCTTCAACAACTACATACTTTACCTTGTGTATAAGGAAGACCGAAGAAAAGATTCTACACGCTACTATCGAAATAGGGCACTAGAGCATTCTGATCATGTGAATGCATACATTTACGAAGATCTGATAACGGAACTCAAAGCAAAGTAAATCGCTCTCGTTTCTTACTAGAACTAACCACCAACTCCCCATGCAAAAATCACTACTTCTATTTTTTATTTTCTTTATTGCCTCTAATCTGTATGCACAAAATCTGCATAAGTCAACGTTTACCATTACGGGAAAAGTTGCAGATAAGGCTACAAACGAAGCTATAGCCTATGCAACAGTAGTACTAACTAAGCCAACAGATAGTAAGGCTATTGCTAAAACAACGGTAACAGATGCCAAAGGGTACTTTATGTTGAATACCCCTAAAGACAGCTATAGCTTACAAGTACATTACTTAGGCTATAGCGGCTACAAAAAAACACTTACCCCCGATTGCCCGATACAGTAAATATAGGTACGGTAAGGCTGCATATTCAGACAGAATTATTGAATGAGGCGATTATTCGCCCAATGGTAGAGGTATCGGTAAACGAAATCAGCTACGATTTGACCCGCGACCCCGATAGAGATAGCTCCTCTCTACACAAAATACTGGAAAAAGTACCAATGGTGGAGCATGATGCAATGGGGAAAATATATGTTGAATCGCCCGAAAAAACATTTCTCGTACTACGTAACGGTAAGATTGATGCGCTGATGCCCCAAGCGAAGCTGGATGACGTGCTCCGAATGCTTCCGGCTAAAGGCTTTGCTAAAGTAACAGTAATGCTCGATCCTCCCAAACGCTACGAAAACTACGACTATGTGCTGAACATTGAAACAGATAAGGGAGTTGGCATTTTTGGCGCCGCCGTTATGACTGATGCAAATGCAAAATTTTCCGATGGCGATACACAATTTCAATTAGGAGGACTTATTAGCATGGATCGGCTGCGCTTTGCCCCCGGAATTATGTTTACCAATAAGAATGAACCTGAAGCAACAAGCCACATTGAGCGAGAGCAGCCGGCAAGCTCGCTGTTCAGCGAACAAAAAAAAGTTGACAACACTTCGGGAGAGGATTGGATGACCGGACTACGCTTCAGCTATGACCTAGCGAAGCAACATTTTATAACGTGGGATATTGCCTATGGAGATAATCGAACAAGAAGCAAAAGCCACCTGAACAGCCTGAGCAGAACAGCAGCAGGAAACGAGGATGCATACACGCTTGATTTTGCCAACTACAACAACACCTACCAATGGATGGCGAACATTGCCTACCAGTACGATTTTAAGAAGCCGAGAAGAACGCTTAACCTTGCTTACTCATACAAAAATATACCTAAAAATACCAGCGGTAGCGGAACGGCTAGCGGCAGCTTTGGCAGCACTCCTCTTCCTCCGGCATCAAAAGGAAGTCAAGACGAGCAAGAACAAACCGTTCAGCTGCACTACTACGACCCAATATCTTCAATCTTTACATTACAGGCAGGTACAGGCTACATATATCGTGATTATACAACCGAAAGTCATTACTACGATATGGCTAACAAGGATGTGGAGCTACCGGAACAGTACGGCTTTACCGATAGCCGCAAGCACATTGTAAATGGGTATGCCACCCTAAGCTACAGCAAAAGGCGGTTTAACGTAAACCTGAGCCTAAAAGCCGATTACTTAAACGATGGGGACGGTACATATATGCATACAGGCAACAAAACAGAACAAATCTCTGAAACAGGCCTTACCTATAGCCCCGGAATATCCGCAGCTATCCTATTCCCCAAAAGTAAGTTTTCCCGGCTCTCCCTCTCCTATGAGCGACGAATGTTAAGGCCTAGAATAAGCCAACTTTCTCCATATATTGACTACTCTAACCCTAACTATATTCGAACAGGCAACCCAAATTTGAAACCGGAAATACTTCACTCATGGAATGTAAGTACCTCTTTATTTCGAATTTACCTTGGGCTGACGCTTTTACACTCTAACAACCAAATCTCATCTTACTACTACCAAAATGAGGATATGCAAACCGTACAATCCTACGCCAACTACGCTCGGAGAAGTTACATAGGGGGTAATGTTTCATACAGCTATAGTAAGAAAAATATAAGTGCAAACGTTAGGTTGATGGGTGGTTACAACTCAAGAGAAAGCGCAAAAGGAGAAACAAATGAAAATATAAATATAAATCCAAGCATCAGCATAGGTTACACGTTCAAATTCAAGTTGAGAGTCGGCGCTGACGCAAGCTACCACTATACTCATACCTCCGGTCTATATGATACAAAGCTGCAAAACCCTTTTTCTTTCCGCATAAGCGGACAAAAGCAATGGTTTAAAGACGACAGGCTGAGCCTGGAAGCCTCATTAAGCTTAACCAACTTTAGCACAGGCTCCATTTCAACCGTCAACACTGCCGATTTTATGCTCCGGCAAGAAGTACATAAATACTGCTTACCACTCACCATATCACTAAGCTACAACATTGGTACCTTCAACGTAAAACCGCTACGCCAAGTTAGAAAGGGTGCAGTTATAAACGATTTAAAGACGGAATAAGTAGCTACATAATTTATGAGGATTATAGAGCGATAACACGGTAAACCAAAACTATCATTGTGAGCAAAGCGAAGCAATCTGTCCAAATCTCAACAGATTGCTTCGCTTTGCTAGCAATGACGGTACAATAAAAATTAGCGCGTATTTGCAACGTTCACTCCTATAATACGAGAGTAAAAACAAACGCCCGTCCAATGGACGGGCGTTGTCATGTATAACGTGCTATATACGCTTAGCAAACACCTTGCTCCAGCATAGCGCGTGCAACCTTCATAAATCCGGCAATGTTAGCGCCCTTAACGTAGTTAATGTAGTCACCTTCCTTACCGTATTGTACGCAAGCTTCGTGAATATTCTTCATAATTTGCTTCAGCTTAGCGTCAACTTCTTCAGCAGTCCAGTTAATCTTCATAGCGTTCTGCGTCATTTCCAAACCTGATACTGATACACCACCGGCGTTTACAGCCTTACCGGGAGCAAATAGCACCTTAGCCTTTTGGAATTCGGCAATAGCTTCGGGAGTACAACCCATGTTAGAAATTTCGCCAACGCAGGTAACGCCGTTTGCAATAAGCTTCTTAGCATCTTCGCCGTTAAGCTCGTTTTGGATAGCGCAAGGAAGAGCAATGTCAACCTTTACTTCCCAAGGCTTCTTGCCTGCGAAGAACTTAGAACCTGCAAACTTCTTCTCGTAAGGAGCAACTACGTCGTTGCATGAGTTACGAAGCTCAACCATGTATGCAATCTTTTCAGTAGTCATACCGGCCTCATCAAGAATGTAACCGTCAGGACCTGAAAGAGCGATAACCTTAGCGCCAAGCTCGGTAGCCTTCATGGCTGCGCCCCAAGCTACGTTACCGAAACCTGAAACGGAAACAGTCTTGCCCTTAATGTCAATACCGCGAGTCTTCAACATGTGGTCAACAAAGTAAACACCACCAAAGCCTGTAGCTTCAGGACGGATAAGTGAACCACCCCAAGTCATACCCTTTCCGGTAAGAACTCCGGTGTTTTCGCGAGCAAGCTTCTTGTACCAGCCGTACATGTAACCAATTTCGCGACCGGCAACGCCGATATCACCTGCAGGAACATCGGTATTGGGGCCAATGTGGCGCCATAGCTCGGTGATGAATGATTGGCAGAAACGCATAACTTCACGGTCTGAGCGTCCCTTAGGGTTGAAGTCTGAACCACCCTTACCACCACCCATAGGCAATGTAGTAAGCGCGTTCTTAAACGTTTGTTCAAAGCCTAAGAACTTAAGCGTTGAAAGCGTTACTGAGGGGTGGAAACGGAAACCGCCTTTGTAAGGTCCAATAGAGTTATTGAACTGTACACGGTAACCGGTGTTTACATGAATTTCGCCGTTATCGTCCATCCATTCTACCTTGAAGGTAAAGATACGGTCGGGCTCAACAATACGCTCAACAATACGTGCTTTTTCAAACTCGGGGTGCTTGTTGTACACTTCTTCGATTGACTCTAACACTTCGTGTACTGCTTGTAAAAACTCTTTTTCGTGGCCATACTTCTTTTCCAAGTTAGCCATTACGTCTTGTACTTTCATGATATAAGATTAATTGGTTTATAGTTTATTGAAAGCCCCACCAACTCCAAAGGGGGAGTTGTGTAAGGCATTTGTTCAATATTGAATTTCGCTTTTACCTACTTGTTGCTTACTAAAGTCCCCCTTCGGGGGATTTAGGGGGCATCTATTCCACCGTCCACGTTGAACCGCTATGCAATAGCTCGTCAACGTTCTTTATGGTACGGTTCTTTTGTACCTCGAGCACCTGATCGCGAACGTTATCATCATAAGTAGAATCCTTCACCGCACGTATAACGCCAAGCGCAACGGGGTATTCAGGAGTCTTCATGTTTATAAGCATCATGTGGATACCGGGGTCGGGGTTTTGCGCGTTATGCACTAAAATATCCTTTTCGGTAATACCGTTCTCCCCAATGGTTACAGGCTTCAGGCACATGTTTTGTATATCAAGAACTAAGCCCTTATCGTTGTTAGCACCGTAAATCATCGGTTGGCCGTGGCGCAGAACAATGGTACGGTCAGCGCGTACATCTTTTGAAGAGTACTCAAAGTGCGTACCATCATTGAAAATAACGCAGTTTTGCAGAATAACCACAACCGAAGTTCCATCATGCTTTGCCGCTTCAATCAAACACTCGGAAGTAAGCTTCAGCTCAACATCCAGTGAACGGGCAAAGAACGTACCTCTGGCACCTAATACCAATTCGCCTGCTGTAAAGGGGTGTTCAACCGTTCCAAAGGGGGAAGTTTTAGTAACCGAACCCAGCTTTGAAGTAGGTGAATACTGCCCTTTCGTTAACCCGTAAATCTGGTTATCAAACAGCATAATGTTGATGTCGATATTACGACGTATAGCGTGGATGAAGTGGTTACCGCCAATAGCCAGCGCATCACCATCACCGGTTACCTGCCAAACGCTAAGCTTGGGGTTGGCAACCTTTACACCTGTTGCAATAGCCGATGCACGACCGTGAATACTATGAAACCCAAAGGTATTCATGTAGTACGGAAAGCGTGATGAACAACCTATACCGGACACGAAAGTAAAACGCTCCTTATCGTAGTTCAGCTGTTCGGCAACATCAGGTAACGCGCGTTGTACCGATGCTAGAATAGCGTGGTCGCCACAACCGGGGCACCACTTTACTTCCAGCTCACTTTTAAAATCTTGCGGAGTATATTTTGTCGCCATAATTACTTAGCCTCCAAAATTTGATTAAAGTTTTGAACAAGCTCGGTTACCGTGAACGGCAAACCTTGTGCTTTATTATACTGCAACAGCTCAATTGCAGGGAAGCTAGAGCGTAAGTATTTTACAAACTGCCCCATGTTAAGCTCGCATACCACCACTTTTTTGTAGCGCTTCAGCAACTCTTCCGTATTTTTGGGCAGCGGATTAATGTAGCTAAAGTGTGCCAAGCTAACGCTCTTACCCTTACTGCGCAACTCCTTCACCGCGGTGTATAAGTGACCATACGTACCACCCCAGCCTACTACCAATAAATCGCCTTTCTCATCACCAAACACTTCTTGCTTAGGGATAAAATCTTGTACACGGGCAACTTTCGCTGCACGAATTTCAACCATGCGTTGGTGGTTATCGGGGTCAGTAGATGCACTACCTGTAAGGAAGTCTTTTTCCAAACCACCAATACGGTGCTCCAATCCTTTTGTTCCGGGAACAGCCCAACGACGCGCTAAGCGCTTTTCGTCACGAGCATAAGGTTTGAAACCTTCTGTTCCCTCCGGCACTAGGGGCGGATTGATAACCGGAAAATCGCTCATAGAAGGAATCTTCCAAGGCTCAGAACCGTTAGCAATAAAGCCATCGGTAAGTAGTATTACGGGAGTCATGTGCTCCAACGCCAGCTTACCTGCCCAAAACGCATAGTCGAAACAGTTTGACGGAGTGCTTGCCGCTATAACAATTAGCGGGCACTCACCGTTACGACCGTATAACGCTTGTAGTAAATCCGACTGTTCGGTCTTGGTGGGCAATCCGGTTGAGGGGCCACCACGTTGAACATCCACTATAACCAAGGGTAGTTCTGTCATTACCGCTAAGCCTATAGCTTCTGATTTCAGCGATAGACCGGGCCCTGAAGTAGTAGTTACGGCAAAGTTTCCGGCAAAGGCTGCACCAATAGCAGTACAGATACCTGCAATTTCATCTTCTGCCTGAAGCGTTTTTACGCCTAAGTCTTTACGGGCGGCAAGCTCTTCAAGAATGGTGGTTGCCGGCGTAATAGGATATGAGCCGCAGAACAAGGGAAGGTTAGCCTTCTCAGCGGCAGCAATAAAGCCCCATGCCGTAGCTTGGTTTCCGCTAATGGTGCGGTAAACACCCTTCTCCTTCTTCTCGCTTGCAGAAACTTTATAGATATTTGATGATGCGTGAATATTCGAAGCGTAGTTGTAACCGTCTCTTAAAACCTTCTTGTTGGTTTCAATCAGCTCCGGTTTTTTCTTAAACTTCTTTTCGAAGTATTTTTCGGTAAAGTTTAGCGGTTCGCTGAACATGAAGTAGCACATGCCCAAGGCAAACATATTCTTGCTACGAACAATCGCCTTATTATCTAACCCGCTTTCCTTCAAGCTTTCCTTGGTAAGCGTAGTAATGGGCGAGTGTATAACATTGCGTGTTTCTAAGCCTAACTCCTTAATGGGATCAAGCGTTTTGAAACCTGCACGTTGAATACCCTTTTCGTCAAATGCATCAGCATCGAGAATAATGGTAGCAACGGGCTTCACCCACTTTGCGTTAGCTTTCAGTGCAGCCGGATTCATCGCAACAAGAACATCGCAGTAGTCTCCCGGAGTTCTTACCTCTCCGCTTCCGAAGTGAAGCTGGAAACCGGAAACCCCCGCCACCGTTCCTTGTGGAGCACGAATTTCGGCAGGATAATCGGGAAATGTAGATACGCCGTTTCCGACAAGAGAAACAGTATCGGCAAACAGTGTACCTGTAAGCTGCATCCCATCGCCCGAATCGCCGGAAAATCGAATGACTACATCTTCAATTTCCACACAATTGTGATTGCTCATAACAGTTTGATTAGTGTATTATTGTCTTCAATATTATTTTTCCATACAAAAACTGGGCAAATCTAGCCTTTATTTACCAAACTAAGGTTTTATTTAGAATGTTTTAGAGAATGATTTTTACCCTTTTTACCTCTTTTTTGTTTTATCTTTGTTTCTTAAATTGATAAAAATGGCTTTAGTAAGACCTGTAAGAAATATAGACCCTGTAATCGGCAAAAATTGTTTTCTTGCCGAAACCGCCGTCATCATTGGAGATGTAGTGATGGGCGATGATTGTAGCATTTGGTACGGCGCCATACTACGTGGTGATGTTAACTCCATACGCATAGGCAGCCGCGTAAATATTCAGGATGGTGCTGTGCTTCATACGCTTTACAACCGCTCGATAGTAGAAATTGGCAATGATGTTTCTGTTGGCCATAACGCCGTTATACACGGAGCAAAGGTTGGCAGCAACGTGCTTATCGGTATGGGCGCCATACTTATGGATAACGCGGTTATTCCCGATAATACCATTATTGCCGCCGGAGCGCTGGTGCTAAGCAACGAGGTACTCGAACCCGGTGTATATGCAGGGGTTCCGGCTAAAAAGGTAAAAGGAACCGATGCCAAATCTATTGAGATGGTGAAGAAAAATGCCGAAGGCTACCTGATGTATAAAGAGTGGTTTAAAGAGGAAAAGTAAACATTAGCGCTAGCTAGTATAAAATAGCTCTCATTTCTTACGATTTGAGGTTTGTGTATAGCTGGCCTAAGAATCGTCATTGCGAGCGAAGCGAAGCAATCTCTTGAAATAAGTAGATTGCTTCGCTCGCAATGACGTAGATCTGCTAGGCTCTATTTCAGGCTAAGCGATTTTCATACGCTACATTTCCGCGCATAATCCAAATACGCTTGATATTCTGCATCACTAATAAAATCAGCACGCTTAGGAGTATAACTGTACTCTGCTATATCAATGGCTGATGGGAATAATGGAGCCGGAAACCCTTCGTGATAACGCCGAAGATAGTCGGCAACTCGATAAGAGTCAAAGGCGGTACCCGGAGGCAGTGGTCGATTTTTGTCCATGTACCACACGTATAAAGATAAAAAACTGGAAATATGTGCCTGATCTATAACTGATGCTGTCAACCCGTTGGGGTGTACAATGGCTAGGCTGTTACCCTCCTTAGCCATAAATGCGCCAATACGAGTATATGTAAAAACAGCCTCGGAGAAAGGAATGGTTATACGCCTGAACCCCATAAATCCGGGATAACTTAGAAGCCCCTTTTCTCTATTAAATACAAATTTGCGAATACGGGGGCGAGAAATGTTGAGCAAAAAAATGGAGCTGAATAGCATTAGCTGAATGAGAAGTATTAGGGGGAAAGGCAATCTTGTTTTTTCAAGATATTCTTTTTTATATTGATCCTCACCTACTTCATTATAAAGTTGGGCTTGGCGTCCAATGAAATCAGGCCAATTATAGTCGTAATATGCTTTTATCTTCTGCTCTTTTGCTGTATTGTATGCTTTTATCTCTTTTATTTCCTTGTGCAATTTGTAGCAATTTCCGAACATTGCATACATGTATATACCTAACCACATCATTCCGAATGCAAAAACAATAATATTAAACGTCGTTTTTCGGATAACAAGCTTCTTATCATCAAGCTTGCGTATGGATGAACCGCGCATGTGAGGGTATATCCACTCCTTAGCAATCTCTATTGGTGTGGTGTATATACATTTTTTCGCTTCAAGTCGTTGCAACTTCCTCATAAGTAAATAAACCAAGACTTCTACTTAACAAAAGACCTAGCAAGTTTCAAAAACCCGCTAGGTCTATTTTTTTATCTACCTTCTACCGTTCTACTACTTATAGATAGAGAGCTTTTGTCCAATACGAATAACGCTTTTGCTGCCAAGGTTGTTCCAATCCCTAAGATCGGCAAGCTTTACACCGTATCGTTTAGCAATAGAGCCGGGCGTATCACCCTTTACTACCTTATGGATAGTAGCTTTTCCATTACCGGAGCCAGCTGTAGAGGACGAAGCAATAGCTGCCAGCGTTTTAGGATTAAAGTAGGTAGAATCCTTATAGCTGTATATCTCCTTTTCGTTGTCGATAAATGCCGTTGTATAGTTGTATGGCAAACGAAGCGCGTAAGGTTTTTCCTTACCGGGAATAACATCTTTCTTATACTGCGGGTTAAGGCTGCGCAGCACATCAACGGGAATATCAATTACCGATGCTATTTGCTCAAAGTGCAACATTTGGTTTACCATAATGGTATCTGTCTGTATAGGCTTCCCGGCGTTTATGGGGCGCAGGTTATGCTCCTTGTAGTAGTTAAGCATATAGGTAGCACCAATAAAAAGCGGAACATAGCTTCTGGTCTCACGTGGAAGATAGGGATATATAGCCCAGTAGTCTCGCTTTCCATCGGCACGACGAATAGCTTTTCTTACGTTGCCGTCACCACAGTTATATGCAGCAATGGCTAAGGTCCAATCACCAAAAATATTATACAAATCTCTTAGGTATTTTGCCGCAGCATGCGCAGAAGCAATAGGATCACATCTGTCATCTACGTATGAGGTTACGTTGAGGTTATACTGCTTTCCGGTACGATACATAAACTGCCACATACCTGTAGCTTTAGCTCGCGATACGGCAACAGGGTCTAAGCCCGATTCAATAACAGCCATAGCTCTTAGCTCCAACGGAAGGTTATACATATCAAAAATTTCCTCAAAGTAGGGCATGTAGTATTCCGCTAAACCAAGAATCAATTCCGACTTCTTTTTCCACTTTTGCGTATAGCCTATGATGCATCTACGAATAACATCGTTGTAAGGAAGATTTACGGGCGAAACTATTTTACCTAAACGAGCAATGTAAACCGAGTCGGGCAAATCTGCAATGGGCATGGCATCTGATGAGTCCAAATCAGGATAGATAATGCTATCACCCAGCTCGCGTTGCATGTAGTACACCGTAAGAAGGCTATCAATATTTAGATGTGGTTTTTCTTTGTGCTTCTCGTAACGCTTTTCATCGTCGTTTTCACGGTCACTCCCTTGAGCTATCCCCGCTATTGGCAGCGCAAGGGCGGCAAGGCAGGCTATTCCGATAAATCGTACTATTTTCATCGTTCGCTATTTTAGGGTTATTGTTAAGTTAAACCCAACAGAGGGGGTAAAATTATTGGGGTTTACTGCAAAGGTTTGGTTGGTAAATAAGGTAGGCTCAAACCTCATGGAGAGGTTATCACTTACATCATAGTCTGCTAAATGAGCAAACACGTGAGCATCAACAATGTTCAGTACATATATGAGCCCTGTAACCAAAATACTGTAGTCGCGGTTACGACGGTAGCCATCGCGAAAATACTTTAAGTCGCTGGCTGAAAATTGTCCGTTAAACTCATCGGGGATTTTGTTTGATACATCATTGTAGGCATCACGATACCGATGATACTGTACGTTATTGAAGTTAATAAGGTAGCCGCAAAACGCAAGACCCCCATATACAATGGGAACTTTCCAGTATTCGCCGTTGTATATTTGACCTAAACCGGGTACTAGCGTAGAGTATATAGTTGGCTTTGCAGGCACAATAGGTTTTGTAGTTTTGTACTGGTACACGGCATCCAACGCGCCTCCCACGTAAAATAGGGCTGCACCCACGTATGCTAAGTTTCGTTGGGTTCGGTAGCTGTTGTACGTATCTTTTAAGCTGGCAATAGTAGCATCGGGTGCAGACTGTGCAATGGCATTCTGGTAAACGTTCCAGGCATCCTGCTGCTTATCGTTAAAGTGGTAACCCAAGTAGGCCATTGACCCCATTCCGGCGTATATAACAGGAATTTTCCAGTACTGCCGGTTGTACGCCTGTCCGTAGCCCGGAACTATCATGCTACCTAACCAAACCCTATCTACCGAGAGAGAATCTTCACCTCTCAATCCTCTAATGAAATTTTTTCCTTGCGCCGAAGTATGCAGCTGGCATAGCAACAGCGTTACAAACATACAAGCTCTATATAGTAGCTGTTTCTTCACTTGGCTACTCCTTGTTCCCTTGTGCTAAACGGTCAATAAACTGGTTTACCTCATCGTCAGAATCAAAGCTGATGATAATTTTGCCCTCACCATTGCTGCTTCTTTCAATGCTAATGTTACTATTAAAATAGCTTTCAAGATGCTCAACAAGCTTACAGTAGCTTTCAGGCAGCTCTTCTTCTTCCTCTTCCGCCTCAACTACAACCGGCTTTGGGAGCTTAACAACCTTCGGTTCGTTAGCCTTCCGAATAAGCTCCTCTACCTGCCTTACCGACAAATCTTCAGCAATAACTCGCTTTCCTATTTCAAGCTGCTGCTTCTCATCCTCCACCGCGAGAATAGCGCGTGCATGCCCCATAGAAAGCTTACGCTCACGAATGCTCAGCTGCAGCTCTGCCGGAAGCTTTAGTAGGCGAAGGTAGTTGGAAATAGTGGCACGCTTTTTACCAACCTGTGCGCTTAACAGCTCCTGCGTTAAGCTACACTCGTCAATCAAGCGCTGGTAGCTAATGGCTACCTCTATTGCGTCAAGGTCTTCTCGCTGTATGTTTTCAATCAGCGCCATTTCCAGCATTCCCTGATCGTTGGCAGTACGCACATACGCCGGAATAGTCTGTAGCCCGGCACGGCGAGATGCCCTGAACCGGCGTTCCCCGCTGATAATTTGGTACATTCCGTTATCAAGCTGGCGAACGGTTATTGGTTGAATTATACCGTGCTTTTCAATAGATTTTGCTAGCTCATCAAGCGCATCTTCATTAAAATAGGTACGTGGCTGGTAGGGGTTTACCTCTATGCTATCGATGCTGATTTCGGCAATACCGTCAACACCGCTACGTTCGTCATCAGGCCGTCTTGTTTCGGTTGTCGAATCCTCAATCAACGCACCGAGGCCACGACCTAAAGCTGTTTTTTTTGCCATTGTTGTAGTACTGATAATGGGTTTAGCGTACTGTGTTATTTACTTTTTTTGTTTTTCTTCCTGTTTTGGGGTATTTCGTTGAATTACCTCTTTTGCCAAATTAAGGTAGTTAGAAGCGCCTATAGAACCGGCGTCATATAGTATAACCGGCTTACCGTATGAGGGAGACTCGCCCAACTTTACGTTACGCTGAACGATGGTTTGAAATACCATATCCTGAAAATGCTTGCGCACTTCTTCTACCACTTGATTTGCCAAACGCAAACGGGCATCATACATGGTAAGTAAAAATCCTTCTATGCTCAAATGCATGTTAAGCCTTGACTGTATAAGCTTTATGGTATTTAGCAGCTTACCTAACCCTTCAAGAGCAAAGTACTCACACTGTACAGGTATCATTACCGAATCTGCCGCAGTAAGCGAGTTAACTGTAATAAGTCCCAGTGAAGGAGAACAGTCAATCAGAATATAATCATAATCCTCCCGCAGCTTGTCTAACGTCTGCTTCAGCATTTGCTCACGGTTGGGAAGCTTAACCATTTCAATTTCAGCACCAACCAAATCAATATGTGATGGGATAAGGTCTAATCCTTTTATCTCCGTACTAAGTACCGCATCCTTCGGGTTAACTTTGTCTATCAAGCACTCGTAAACACTTGTCTTTACGTTCTTCAAGTCAAAACCAAAGCCAGATGTTGAGTTGGCCTGAGGGTCGGCATCAACAAGCAAAACCCTATTCTCCAAAATAGCCAAGCTGGCCGCCAAATTAATTGCGGTAGTAGTTTTTCCTACTCCTCCCTTTTGGTTTGCGATTGCAATAATTTTTGCCATTAGTTACGTGTGTTTCTGTTTATTTGTGGGCTGTGGCTCCTGCCTTACAAGCACAAGTTACAAATGTAGAAATTCTTTTTCAAGCAAGGCACGTTTAAGCTCATTTATATTATCTAAAGAAAGCAAAGGAGAGGCCTAATGACCTCTCCATCCTTTACTTAAAACTCAAATTGAGTTAAACGTTTACTACTTTTTTTCAGCCGGTTTGCTATCTTGGGGCTTGCTCTGTTTTGTTTTGATGTATTCCTCATTTAAGCCCTTTACCAAATCTGCTGTAATATCAAGACCGGGGTTACCCCAAAGCACCGGAATACTTCCCGATGTAGAAATTATTAAGCTGTAACCCTTGGTTGCGTTATAGGTCTTAACGTATGATTTAATGGCTTCGTTTATTTGGTTTAGCACTACTCCCTGTTCTTCGTCAAGCTCTGTCCTTGCCTTTTCACCTTGCTGCATCAGCTGCTGTTCTCGGCTACGAAGCTCATCGGCCTTTTCCTGACCTTGCGAGCGTGTAATCAACCCTTTATTTGCTTTTTCGTTAAGGTCGGCATAATCACGTTGAAGAGCGCGTGCCTTAACATCTAAGTCACCCTGTACTTTCTTCACCTTTTCTTCAAGCTGGTTCTTTAAGTCGTGGTACATATCGAAACCATTCAGCAAGCTATCCATGTGTACGTACACAACCGAGCCTTCTGTGGGAGTTATTGTTCCTTCAACTACTTCACCTGATACACTTGATGATGTGGATTTTTTACCGGTAAACTGCAAAACAAACAACGCGACAACTGCAACCGCCAACACTGCAACAGCAATGGTTAAATTTTTCATGCTTAGTATTTTTAAATTGTTTTGGGAGTACAAATATAGCAAATATGCCAGACCAACACATACTTTACGCTATACCATGATTTTTTAACAAATAAAAATATTTCTTAACGAATTTCAGAAATTCATTTTGTTGCTCAATATGTACCCAATGTCCGGCAGCGGAAACTGTTGCAATAGATGAATTGGGGAATAGCCGGTTTATGCAAATCTTATCATTTGCTTGAATATACGCCGATTGTGCTCCTTTAATAAATAGAGAACATCCTTCAAATGTAGGGTTTGTGCCGCCAACCTTATCCATTATACGATCTAAATTGTTTGCCAGCGATGCTAAATTTATACGCCATTCGAAATCACCGGCTGTTGTACGCCACAGATTTTTTAGCAAGAAACGGCAAAGGGTTAAATCGGGAATAGCGACCAGCAGCCTTTCCTCCGCATCATTTCTTGATTTTAACTCGTTGAGCGGTAGCTGCTGCATAGCATTAATAATTTGCCGGTGGAAGCGTACATTTTTATTGCCGGCAGCGTATGCCAGCGGAGAAATATCCTCAACAATAAGCCCTTTTGTACGCTCAGGATAGCTAAGAGAAAATGTCATGGCTGTTTTTCCACCCATGGAGTGCCCCATAATAATGGCCTTCTCAATACGTAAGCTGTCCATCAGCTCGCGTAAATCTTCGCTCATTAGCCGGTAGGAAAACTCTTGCGAGTGGGGAGAGCGTCCGTGGTTGCGCTGGTCAACAAGAATTAGCTGGTGCTCTGCGGAAAGCTCGTGCACCAAACCCATCCAGCTATCAGATGAGGCGTATAGGCCATGCAAAGCAATCAGCGGAACTCCTGTACCGTATGTGCGATAGAATAGCTGCATAATTTTATTTCACCACACTTATTTTACCGCATAGATACATAGCTTAATGAGGTCTCTTAGTATTAATTTTATTTCTATGTGCTTCTATATGCCTATGTACCTATGTGGTAAAATTTATACAGTAAGCTCCAGCTGTCTGCGGTATAGCTGAATGGTATTTTCTAGTCCGAGGTACAGCGCATCGGCAATTAACGCATGACCTATGGATACTTCAAGCAAGCCGGGAACCTGTTGAGCAAAGTAGCGAAGGTTTTGCAAGTTCAAATCATGCCCGGCGTTAAGCCCTAAGCCCAGCCTTACTGCCTCTTTTGCCGCTTCAACAAAAGGTGCCACAGCAGCCTCCTTATCCGTTGGGAACAAGGCTGCATACGGCTCGGTATATAGCTCTACCCTATCACAGCCTGTATCTATTGCTCCTCTTATGTTGTCTAAGCCGGTATCTACAAAAATGGAGGTTCGTATTCCCTTTGATTTAAAAAGTGCTATTACCTCGCGTAAAAAAGCAAGGTGCTTACGCGTATCCCATCCGCTATTAGAGGTAAGCTGCTCCGGCGTATCGGGCACCAGCGTTACCTGCTCGGGTACCACTTCCAACACCAGCTCTATAAACTTATCGGTAGGGTTACCTTCAATGTTATAGTCTGTGGTTACCAACGGTCGTAAAGCTCTTGTATCGCTATAACGGATATGCCGTTCATCAGGACGCGGGTGTACGGTTATACCTTGAGCTCCGAATCGCTGACAGTCAACCGCTGCCTTTAAAACATCGGGGATATTGCCCCCACGCGAGTTTCGTAGCGTGGCAAGCTTGTTTATGTTAACACTGAGTAAAGTCATCATGTTAAAGATTGCAAATTGAATACAAAGTTAGCGTTTCTTGTCGTGCTATCCATTTTCGGAACGCCAAAAAAGTATAACTTGCCCCAAATTTTATTTTACTGCTGTTAGACGAAAAACATGTTGGTAAAGAAAATTTGCGGCAACCTGTTTTTCAACACAAGCGGTAAATAAGCCAATAGCCAAATGAAAATAGCCATTCATGGTCGAAATATTAGCGTTGATAGCGTAGCTACGGTTACTGCAATCATAGCGTTTTTGGAATCGCAAGGTGCCGAGCTGTTTATGTACCGGCCTTTTGCCACATTTCTGGAAAATCAGCCGGGCATAAACCATAAGTTTCAAACCTACTGCCATACAGCGGCTATTCCGGAAGGTACAAAGTTTATGATAAGCCTGGGTGGCGATGGTACTTTTTTAGATGCAGCGCGCTTTGTTAGGGATAGGGGTATCCCGTTACTGGGTATAAACATGGGGCGCTTGGGCTTTCTGGCCTACATTTCGGAAGATGAAGCCTTATCGGCCTTGGCACAAATTATAAGTGGCGATTATGTAATAGAAGACCGTAGCGTACTAAACGTTTCGGGTAGCTTTCTCAGTCCTAAGCACTACCCTTTTGCGCTTAACGAGGTAACCGTACAGCGAAAGGGGTCGGCGCTAATTAAAGCTACCGTTGAGATTGACGGTGAGCTGCTTTCATCATACTGGTCAGATGGGCTGATTATTGCTACGCCAACAGGTTCAACAGCATACGCTATGAGCGTTGGAGGACCTATCGTTTCACCTGATACATCAAATTTGACCATACAACCCATAGCTCCACATAACCTGTCCATACGCCCTATCGTCATCTCCGACAGCTCGTTGGTTACAGTGCGGGTAGAAACACGGGTAAACGCAGCCATGATAACTATGGATAATCAGATGTTTGATATAGAATCGGGAACCGAATTTAACGTTCGAAAATCAACGTTTACCATAAAGCTGGTTAAGCTACCCAATAGCAGCTTTTATCGAATTTTAAGGAATAAGCTGCTTTGGGGATTTGACCCTAGAAATTAGCAAACTAGTAGCTGACAGGGTAGAAACAATTGCTTTTTTTCTACCTTTGCGCGTTAATGCAGGAAACTTGGGTAATTTTACGACCATACACATACGGCTGAGAAAGTACCTCATAGCGTCAATTTTTGTTGCGGGAGCTCCTGTAATTTGTTCCGCACAAGGTGAGACAAATGAATTTCTTACTCGCATTGAGCGAAACGATATTGGTGTTTTTGGTGGAGTAGCGTTCTACATGGGCGACTTTAATGAGAATAAGCTGATATACCAGCCCAGCCCGCATGCGGGTTTACTTTATCGCTACAACTTTACCCGCTATATAGCGTTACGCGCTCAGATTGATGTGGGAAGAATACAGGGAGATTCAAAATATTACGGTGATTTACCCGGATTTCCCAGCGGTTATGTAATGAAGTTTCAGCGAAACATTGGTATGGGCGACGTTTTAATGGAGTTCAACTTTTTACCGTTTTCGCCTACCGATACAAGAAGTAGAGAATACTTTGCCCCATACCTGATATTAGGAGTAGGAGTAAATTTTATAGCCAGCAACAAGCTGGATAACAACCCCGAGCTGGAAAATGCGGCAATAGTATATCCTGAGCTGTATGGCGTGTGGGATAATCCGTTTCCACAAAAAACGGTAATCCATATCCCTATGGGATTTGGAGTTAAGGCGGTGGTTGCCCCCCGTTTTACGCTCTCGCTGGAATGGCTATTCAAAAAGTCGTTTTACGATGGGATAGACGGATTTACCAACAGAGGGCCCGGTTCGTTTAACTTGTTTAATGACGACTGGGTTTCAACAATTAGCCTAGGTATCAGCTACCGGATTCCAATAGGAACGGCTTGTCAGGCATACCAAGCTCCGGTAAAAGCTGGAAGGTTGTTGAGAGGAGCATCTTGGACTGAAGAATCGGGAAGCAGAAAAGAAAAGTCTCGTGGCAGACGCTAAGCATAATATAGTACGACAAAAAAATAGATGAATTCGACAGCTACTGAAAATATACCTCAACACGTTGCCATTATTATGGATGGCAATGGCCGTTGGGCACAGCAGCGGGGAGAGCATCGCATTGCGGGGCATCAGAATGGTGTGCAGCCCATTAGAGATGTGGTTGAAACAGCAGCGAAAGTAGGCGTTCGCTACCTTACGCTGTATGCTTTCTCTACCGAAAATTGGGGAAGACCGAAAGAAGAAGTTGACGCCTTAATGTCATTGCTGGTTGATGCCATTAAAAGCGAGGTTGAACGCTTGCATAGGAACAACGTTCGAATGAACGTTATCGGTGACGTTAAATCGTTGCCCCAAGAAGTTCAGCAAAAGCTGGCGGATGCCTGTGCGCTTACCGCCAATAATACCGGTTTAACCCTCACTTTAGCGCTCAGCTACAGCGCCCGGTGGGAGATTGTAAACGCAGCAAAGCAATGCGCCGCCGATGTTGCCAATGGCAAGCTACACCCCGATAACATTTCCGATGAAGTGTTTGAACGCTACCTGTCAACAGCCGGAATGCCCGACCCCGAACTACTGATTCGCACAAGCGGGGAACAGCGTATAAGCAACTTTTTACTATGGCAGCTAGCCTACGCAGAGCTGTACTTTACAG
The DNA here is from genome assembly GCA_031551125.1 of Bacteroidales bacterium. Classification (GTDB taxonomy): domain Bacteria; phylum Bacteroidota; class Bacteroidia; order Bacteroidales; family UBA932; genus JAIRNF01. The sequence goes on along the minus strand of JAVBOB010000001.1, from coordinate 126,998 downwards.
AAGTGCTATGGCCTGATTTCGGAGAAAAAGATTTTATGCTTGCCATAGCCGACTACCAGCGCAGAGAAAGACGATTTGGAAAAACAAGTGAACAGCTATAATTAACCAAGCCACCATACGAGCATGATTAAAAAGTATTTACTAGCAGCTATAGCCTCGATATTCTGTTTCAACGTATTTGCCCAAGATACAACACAGGTTGTTGAAAAACCAAAACCTGTGGCAAATGTCGATTTTGACTATGCTGTACCCAAGAAGTACGTTGTTGAAGACATTCTTATATCAGGCGTACAATACCTCGACGTTTCTCAAATAGAAGCCATAACGGGCATTGCGCGTGGTGATACGCTTACCATTCCCGGTCCCGATTTGCAGTTCTTAATGAAGAAGCTATGGATGCAAAAATACTTCTCCAACGTGGAGCTAAAAGGGCTCAACGTTCATGACGATAAGGTTACACTTGAAGTCTTTCTGCAGGAACGCCCTCGCGTATCATACTGGGATTTTTCCGGTGTACGAAAAGGTGAAAAGGAAGACCTGAGAGGTAAGCTGCACCTGAGAAGAGGTGGAGACTTGTCCGACTACGTAATTGCTACATCTATTGATGTTATTAAGAAACATTACGCCGAAAAGGGATACCTGAACGCGGAGGTAAGCATAAGTCAACAGCCCGATACCGTGCTTAAAAACAACTACGTTAGGGTTACCTTCAACGTTACCAAAAACGATAAGGTAAAGATTAAAGACATAAACATTACCGGAAACGATAAGGTAAGTGCCGGAAAGCTAAGAGGTGCTATGAAAAAAACCAAGCAAAAGAGGTTAAGCACCATTCTCAAGAGCTCAAAGTTTAATAAAGAAAACTACGCTGAAGATTTAGATAACCTTATTGCTTACTACAACGAAAAGGGTTACCGTGATGCAAAGGTTATTAGCGACACCGTTAGAACGTTGAACGAAAAGCGAGTAGCCATTGACATTAACGTGTTCGAAGGTAAACGTTACTACATACGTAACATTGCATGGGTTGGCAACTCCGTAATGCACGAACAGCAGCTGAACCTGATACTGGGATTGAAAAAAGGCGATGTGTACGATAAAACAGCCTTGGAAAAAATGTTGTATCAGGACGACTACTCCGTACAAACCCAATATCAGGACTTGGGTTACCTCTTCTTCCAAATGAATTGCGTTGAATCTAACGTTATTGCCGACTCCGTTGACTTGGAAGTACGCATGTACGAAGGTGACCAAGCACGCTTTGACCGTATTGAAATTGCCGGCAACAACCGCACCAACGAGCACGTTATTCGTAGGGAGCTGTTAACCAAACCCGGAGAGCTATTTAGCATGACTCAAATACGAGAGTCTGTGCGCAGACTTGCTCAAAGCAACTACTTTGACCCTGAGAAGCTGCAAACCGGTATAGACGTTCGTCCTAATCCGCAAGAAGGAACTGCCAGTATAACCTACAACTTGGTAGAAAAGGCTAACGACCAGCTTGAAATATCGGGAGGTTACGGTAACGGTATGTTTGTAGGAACGCTGGGGGTACGTTTTACCAACTTCTCCCTGCGGCGCATGTTTGAAAAAGGATCATGGCGACCTGTTCCGGGAGGCGATGGTCAAACACTTTCGTTACGTGCTCAAACCAACGGTTCATACTACCGTGCATTTAGCGGTACCTTTGTAGAACCTTGGTTGGGTGGAAAGAAGCCCACCTCGCTATCGGTTACCGGATACCACTCTACACAAACAACGGCTACCTACTTTTACCAGCGTAGCGACCAATTTATGAAGGTAACCGGATTTGATGTTGGACTGGGAAGACGCGTAAAGTGGCCTGACTATAACTTTATACTATCCGGCGGACTATCATGGCAGCACTACTCGCTGCAAGATTGGCAAGGTCAGTTTATTTTCACTGATGGACAGTCAAACAACTTCAGCATACGAGCATCGTTCGGTCGCAATACGGTTGATAACCCCATATTTGCCCGTGGCGGTTCTGAATTTTCAATCGGTGTACAGCTTACCCCCCCCTACTCGCTTTTCAACTCAGATAAGGATTATAAATCTATGCCTGATAACGAAAAGTATAAGTGGGTAGAGTACCACAAGTGGTCGCTAAAGGGTACCGTATATACCCAGCTGGTAGGTAACCTTGTGCTAATGACTAGAGCACAGCTTGGCTACATGGGCTACTACAACAAAGATATAGGCTACTCACCTTTTGAAGGTTATACATTAGGTGGTGACGGAATGAGCGGATACACGCTTTACGGACAAGAAAACATCGGACTCAGAGGGTATAGCAACCAATCGCTTACCTCTCGCGTAGTTGCATCTAACGGAAGCCTTATATACGCATCAAACAGCTACGTAAGATATACGGCCGAAATACGTTACCCTGTAATTATGGAACCTTCGTCAACCATTTTCGTTTTGGCGTTTTTGGAAGGAGGTAACTCATGGTATGACGGAAGAGACTTTAACCCCTTCGCCATTAAGCGTTCGGCTGGTGTTGGTGTACGCTTGCTACTACCTATTGTCGGTATGCTGGGTATTGACTGGGGTTATGGGTTCGATGCCGTTCCCAGCAGTCCGGGAGCAGCCGGAAGCAACTTCCACTTCGTAATTGGTATGCCAATGTAGCATTTTAGCTTTGGTACGGATTTTGTATCTTGGGTAAAAAGCAGCAGCAATATTACAGCATGCATAAAAAGTAAACATAAAAACACAAACGTTATGAAGAAAGTATTAGTAGCATTAATAGTATTGGCATTTCCGGTTGCGCTGCTTGCGCAAAATAAAATTGCCTACGTAGATACGGAATACATTCTGGGTAAAATTCCTAACTACAAAAACGCTCAGAGTCAGGTAGAAAAAATAGCCACCCAATATCAAAAAGAGGTGGAAGACGGCTACAAGAAGCTTGATGAGCAGTACAAAAGCTACCAGGCAGAAAAAGCGTTGCTAAACGAGAGTATGAAGAAAAAACGCGAAGACGATATTATTAAGCGTGAACGTGAGCTGAAGGATTTGCAGCAAAAATACTTTGGCCCCAGCGGCGAGGTATCTAAAAAGCGTGAAGAGCTGATTAAGCCCATCCAAGACCAAGTTTCGGAGGCTATTAAAACCTTTGCAACCGATGGTGGCTATACCATGATTTTTGATGTGGCCGGAAACCCGTCTATCGTTTATACCAACACCCGCTCTGATATGAGCGATAAGATTTTAGAAAAGTTGGGCTTTAAGTAAGAATTGAACGCCGCTCGTAGTTTGCAAAAAATCACTACATTTGCGGCTCATTAATAATCAAATACAACATCCGAAAATGTACAGGGTGATGGTTTAGCCCAATACGAGTTCGAAAAACCTTATAACTAAAAACTACTACATGAAACGTTCACTAACACTTATTTTTGCTGTTGCCCTTATGTTTGTGGCATCGAATAGCTTTGCTCAAAAATTTGCACGCATTGATTCAAACCAGCTATTGAGTTTGATGCCGGAAAGTGATTCGGCAAAAAAACAACTCGAAGCCTTTATGAAGGAATCTAGAGAAGCGTATGAAACCATGAACGTTGAGTTCAACAATAAGGCTGCTGACTACGAAAAGAAACAGCCTACGCTTACCGAAAGTATGAAGGCTCAAAAGGAAAAAGAATTACAAGAATTGATGAAGCGCATTCAGGACTATCCTCAAATTGTACAACAAGGACAAGAAGAAATGTCTCAGAAGTTATATACTCCTATTCGGGAAAAAGCGTTGAACGCAATAAAGAAAGTGGGAAAAGATAACGGTTTTGCCTGCGTTCTTGAAGCAGGTGCTACACTATATGTGGATGAAGCCCAAATTACAGATGCTTTACCTATGGTAAAGAAAGAATTAGGGATTAAATAAAGTTTTAGCCAATAAATACGAAAAGGGGGCCTGTTGCCCCCTTTTCGTATTTATTGGCTAAACAAGCCCGTTAAACCCGGTCACAAGGAGCTAGTGAGGCATCCATACAGAGACATAAATTAGGTTCAAAGTTTTGACCAGGCAAGCACTGATTTACATAATACCGTCCATCAGGAAATATAATGATAAACTTTGTGCAATCAAAAGCATAGGGTTTTATAGTATATTCCCCAGTAGGAATAACCCAACCACCAGGTTGCTGCGTCATTGCTGATGTTGAGGTTAAGAATAAAAGCAGGAGGATTGATAATAATTTTTTCATGGTTTTTTAATTTAGTGAAACAATCAGTTTTTCTTAGTTATAGCATTTATATTTATAACTTCTTTGAAATTTCTGGCATTTGAAATTATTACAATATTTTGTTGCAATTCTCCATCATACCCATACATTGGGGTAAATCTCAAATTTACTTTTATTGAATCTTTAGCAGGTATTTTTTTCGGATAATTTTCATCAACCGTAATACAGTCACAACTCAAAATAAGAGATTCAATAACCAAGGTGTCTTTTCCAACATTTTTAATGTCAATAGAGAAATTTCTTGATGTTCCTTGCTTTATTTCTCCTAATATAATATTATTAGATTTTAGTTTAATAATTGGTTCAGATTCAGAATTGTAGGTCGTATCAATCATTTTCTTCATTTCATAACGTATATTTCTATGCTTTATTAAGTACTGCCTATCTTTAAATGCTAGTAACATGCGAGCATAGTATTGGCTTTCTTCAATGTTTCCTTTTTGTTTTTCCAGTAAAGTTTTTAAGTAATAATTGTAGGGGTATCGCAAATAATAAAAAGACGAATCCAGTTCAACAGTAGCATCTTTGTCTCTATCAATAAGAAGTTTTGCTTCTAAAGTAAAATTCATCCCTCTCGCTTTGTTCAAGTAATTAGAATCTGAGTTTAAACCCGCAGAACAGATCAGATTATTACTATCAAGAATGTCTCTGATACACTTCACGCATGTATCTGCCGCACCAGGAACAGATGTCAAAAAATTTCCATTAGGAGAAAAGATTAATGTATAGGGGACTCCAATTGGACAAAATAATTCTTCGTACCATGAATTTTCTTTAAGCGAAATATTTACATTGTAAAAATCGGCAGACAAAAATATTGCTTTGTCTTGTGTCAGAAGTTTACTCATATATATATCACAAGCTATGCAGCTATCTTTTTGTAGAACAATACAAAAATATTTTTTATTTTTTCCCGCTCTTTCTACCATAGAAGGGAAGTCCACCCCCTCCATTATTGTATGTATTTTTTTTGTACACGAAAATAATATGGGTGAAATAAAAACAGTAAATAATAATAAACGTATCATCTATATCTATCCAAATTTGTAGTTGACAAATCTAGCAAGCGTACAAATTAGTTTATACTTCAAAACCGTTAATTAGGCATTAGTTTAGGACTCACATTCAAGTTTATAAAGTTTCTCTTCGCTAAACTTTTTTGTCTAAGGTATTCTTCTATATCTATTTGTTCATCTGTAACATTTTCCTACATTTGTGTAAACTAACGAACAACCCAAACATATTGTTATGAAACAGTCGTTGAAATTACTCGTTGCCCTAGCCGTTGTTGCTTGCTCTGCAACGAGCGCCTTTGCCCAAAAAACCGGACACATTAACGTGCAGGAGCTGATACAGGTTATGCCCGAAACAGAAGCCGCCAACAAGCAGCTGGAAGCCGTTGGTAACGCGCTGAGGGAAGAGCTGCAAGCCCTTGATACGGAGTTAAAGAATAAAACCATTGACTACACCAACAAGCGCGCTACACTAACAGAGCCCGTGGCCAACGAAAGGTTTAAGGATTTGCAAAGCCTGAGCCAACGACTTGAAGAACAAACCCAAGCAGCTGAACAAGATTTTCAGAATAAGCGTAATGAGCTGTACGCCCCTGTTTACGAAAAGGCTAAAAACACCATTAACAAGGTAGCCAAGGCTAACGGTTTTACCTACATTATCAGCACTGATGCACTTGTTTACGTTGATACAACAACCGCCTCTGATTTACTTCCTCTAGTAAAAAAGGAGCTGGGAATTACAAAGTAGCCCCAAATAGTAGCGTCATTGCGAGCGAAGCGACCCGAAGTACAGCGAAGCTAACCAATCTGTTTATTCAAGAGATTGCTTCGGCAAAAAAACGCCTCGCAATGACGTTTTCTCATTTCTAACAAAAATGTAAATGAACTCATCCTCACCTATTGGCGTTTTTGATTCCGGTATCGGCGGCCTTTCCGTTTGGCGGGAATTGGTGCAGCTACTACCATACGAGGATGTGATCTATATTGCCGATAGCGCTAACTGTCCCTACGGAGAAAAAAGTCAGGATGAGATTATACAGCTCTGCAAGCGCATTACCGACTTCCTACTAGAGCAAAGCTGCAAGCTGATTGTTGTTGCCTGCAACACAGCCACCGCTGCCGCAATAGATTACCTGCGCAGCCACTACACCATACCCTTTGTAGGAATGGAACCTGCCGTAAAGCCTGCCGCCCTGAACTCTAAAACAGGTGTGGTGGGAATTCTCGCCACAGCCGGAACGTTTAGAGGACGGCTATTCAACGAAACAAAAAAACGGTTTGCCTCATCTGTAACCGTTATTGAACGAGTCGGAGAAGGCTTGGTTGAAGCTGTAGAAAAAGGCGAGCTAAGCAGCGAATCAACCAAAGCATTATTACGTTCTCACATAGAACCCATGCTGCAAGCAGGGATTGACCACCTAGCCCTAGGTTGTACCCACTACCCTTTTTTGCTATCCGCTATCAAAGAAATTACAGGAGATAAGGTAACCGTTATAGACCCTGCTCCGGCCGTTGTTAAGCATGTGCAGCAAATACTCAGCGAGAAATACCTATTGAACTCCAATACACATCCTGCCTCTTACACCTTCTACTCCAGCGGAACAGGGCAAACCCTCGCGGCCATGCTGAATGAGATGGGTGTAAAAAATTACACATTGGAGGAAAAGAAAAATTTTACTCTTTAATCAGTTCATTTGCAACACCACTCAACAAAGACCCCCAGCTTAAGGCTGAAAGCTTGTAAGCAACAACGTGGGGCAACGCCCTACGCAGCATAACAACGTTCTCTATAAAGCGCTGAAAGTGCGAAAGCAAAAGGGAAGCTATGCTTACGCCCTTTCAGGGCTTAAGTTGACAGCATTGTGCTAAAGCTGATGACAATCGGTATTGTCCGTTGTCCATTTATTATCCATTATTATCAAGGGTCAACATCAGGCTGCACCACAACCGATTTATACTTCGGAGTAGCCTTTATTGCTGCTATGCACTTCAACAAAACCTGCTTTGCTTCATGTACAGCCCCTGCCCTATCTAACTTCAACAGAATAGAGTTGATGTACTTATTCTGAACTCTGTTTACTATCGGAGCCTGCGGGCCAAGCACGCGCGTACCAAACTTAAACCGCATGATACTTGCCAGCTCGGCAGCGGCAGCGTTTACCGTTGAAGCATCACGGTGTTTAAGCGTAATGCTGATGAGGCGGAAAAACGGAGGGTAACAAAAATCTTTGCGGTCTTTCAGCTGGCTGTGGTACATGGTCTCATAATCATGCTTTACCACCTGCCGAATAATAGGATGAGAAGGGTTGCTTGTTTGAATAAGGGCTTTGCCCTGTTTTTGTCGCCTTCCCGCCCGTCCGCATACCTGCATCATAAGCTGAAAGCTACGTTCGTGCGCACGAAAATCAGGGAAGCTGAGCATGTTGTCGGCATTGAGAATACCTACCAAGCTTACACGGTCAAAGTCCAATCCTTTAGTCACCATTTGCGTTCCTACCAGCACATCCGTCTCTCCCCGCTCAAACGAAGCAATGGTTTCTTCGTATGCACTTCTTGAACGTGCCGCATCTAAATCCAACCGCCGAATAGTGGCATCTTTCAAAATATATGATAACTCTTCTTCCACCTTTTCCGTACCAAAACCTTTGGTTTCCATTGCAGCACTTCCGCATGATGAACAAGCGTTGGGCATTGGTATGGAGTATCCGCAGTAGTGGCAGCGCAGCTGCGCGCTTTGCTTATGGTAGGTAAGGCTTACGTTGCAGTACTTACATTGAGGGATGTATCCGCAATCGTTGCACTGTATAAAGGGTGAGAAACCACGCCTGTTTTGAAAAAGTATTACCTGCTCCTTTTGCTCCACACAAGCCGTCATCTCTTCCACCAGCTGCTGCGAAAAGTGACCAACAATTCGGTTCTTCTTTCGAGCACTTAGCATGTTTACCGTTTCAACAATGGGTAAACGCGCATCACCAAAGCGCTCTGTCAGCATTACCAGTCCGTACTTTCCGGTTTGTGCGTTGTAGTAGCTCTCTATTGAGGGTGTTGCCGTTCCCAGCAAGGTTTTTGCGCCATGCAGATGCGCCAGCATAATAGCCACATCACGCGCATGGTAACGGGGTGCAGGGTCTTGCTGCTTGTAGCTGCTTTCGTGCTCCTCATCTACTATCACTAAGCCTAAGTTCTGAAAAGGTAGAAAGACAGAGGAGCGTGCACCGATTATAACGTCATATTGCTTACCTAACGACTGGTATATTTCTACCCTCTCCCTGTTGTTGTAGCGCGAGTGGTAAACGCCCACACGGTTACCAAAAACGGCGCACAGGCGATTAATGATTTGCACAGTAAGCGCTATTTCAGGTAGTAGGTATAACACCTGTTTACCTTGCTGCAGCTGCTCTTCAATTAGCTGCAAGTATAGTTCCGTTTTTCCCGATGAGGTTACACCATGCAGCAATGCAACATCTTTAGCTTCAAATATGGCTTTGATTTGTTCTAACGCTTTTTGCTGCGGCTCGTTTAGCTCCGCCATTGGTTGCAGCTCGTCAGAGTAAGCAGATAAACGGCTGGTAGTAACAGCTATCTGTTGTAATATGCCCTTATCAATACAAGACTTTAATGCAGCTTGCAGCTCAGGTTTTTCTGCCAGCAGCTCTTTTTTCTTAATAAGTGGAGGGTTCGCAGGGTCTATAAAGTCAGCTAGTGAAACATAATGCAACAGTAGCTCTTCCTGCTTTTTTGCCCTGCGTAGCGATGCTACTACTTCATTCAGCCGTTCATCCGAGTTAATATTAGGATGAAGCCGAATGTATTGTTCTTCTTTGGGCTTATATGACGATTTCAGCTGCTCGTCTGCACTTATCAATCCCTTTTCCAGCAATGATTGTAAGGGAGTAAAGATATTCTTACGTCCAACTATTTTAGATAGCGCCTCAACCGTTGCTCCCTTCTTTTCTTGTAAAGCCAACAGCATACAACGCTCCATATCGCTTAGTTCGTTGTAATTGTCAGGTAGCTGCTCGAAGGATAGCTTAGTTTCACTCTCCATTTTTAAACCCGCCGGAAGCGCCGCAACCATTACTTCTCCAATGGTACAGAGGTAGTAGTCGGCCATCCACTGCCAAAACTTCAGCTGCATGGAGCTCACTAAGGGAATACCATCGATTACCGAAAGAATATCTTTTACCTCGTAATCCTTCGGTTTATTATGGTGTATGTTGTATATAATTCCCGCGTATATTTTCCGTTTACCCAGCTGTACTGCTACACGACAACCCTCGTGCACCGAGCCTTGCAAAGCAAGCGGCACGCTGTAGGTTAACGGAGCAATAGCCAACGGTAGGATTATATCAACAAACATTGTCTTTTTAAAATTCAAGCCGGACTGAAAGTCCAACTTATTTCAGCCCAACGCAAGCGAAGCGACACGTTGGGTATATTGTATTATATATATTTTTCGTCCTGTAAGGGCAACTTATCGACCCCTCAATTTAAACTGCCCTTACAGGGCGAAAGAAAATATTCCGCCATTTATCAGTTTCCCAACGCGATGCGTTGGGCTGAAATAAGCTGCCGTTTCACGGCGCTTATCAGACTATTCTATACCTTCCTTATCGCCTCAGCCACTTTTTCCATTAGCCATTTAGGCGTTGAGGTAGCGCCACACACCCCAACAGAATTACAGCCGACAAACCATTCGGGTTGCAGCTCAGCTTCATCTTCTAACATGTAAGTGTGCGGATTAGCCTCTTTACATGCCTGATATAATACTTTACCGTTGGAGCTTTGCTTACCGCTCACAAATACCACCACATCATGTTTCCTTGCAAAATCCTCAAGGTGCGGCTTGCGATTGGCAACCTGCCGGCAAATGGTATTATGCGATTCAAATACCACATCATCCCGTTGCTGAGCCTCCTGCATACGACGCTTAAGAATTACGCTTAGCTCCTCAAAATCCTCAAGGCTCATGGTAGTTTGAGCAAACAGGCAGATAGGACGCATGAAATCAACATCCTCCAGGTCGGTAAGGTTTTCAACTATGATAGCATCACCGCTTACCTGACCAATAAGACCATTCACCTCAGCATGTCCGCGCTTACCAAAAATTACCAGCTGACCGTTTCGCTTCTTAATATCGTTATAGCCCGTTTTTATGCGTGCTTGTAACTTCAGCACTACGGGACAGGTACAATCAATAATTTGAATATTATGATTCTTGGCTAAGCTATACGTTTCAGGCGGTTCTCCATGTGCACGAATAAGCAACTTTTTCTCATGCAGCTCACGCAAACGATCATGGTCAATAGTGTGCAAGCCCTTTGACTCCAGTCGGTCAACCTCTACGCTGTTGTGTACAATTTCACCCAGCGAGTAGAGCGTTTGTGATTTTCCCAGCTCGTTTTCCGCTGTTTCAATTGCACGAATTACGCCGTAGCAAAAGCCTGATTTATCGTCTATCTCAACTAACATGCTTTATCCGTTGGTCGTCATTGCGAGCAAAGCGAAGCAATCTCTTCAAATTAGACAGATTGCTTCGGCAAAAATGCCTCGCAAAGACGTTCTTTTATTGACTTAATTTACCCAAGGCTTCTTTAAACAGCCCATCAAACCACACCAGCTGTTCATCGGGTGTCATGTTGCTATTGTCTAACACAATGGCATCTTTCACCTGCACTAAAGGGCTGGTAGCACGATGGGTGTCATTATAATCACGCTGACTGATATTTTCCTCCACTTCCTGCATTGATACGGATTCTCCCTTTTCTTGCAATTCCTTATAACGCCTCATAGCCCTTACCTTAGGGTCGGCAGTCATAAATATTTTCAGCTCGGCATTGGGAAAAACAACCGAGCCTATATCCCGTCCATCCATTACTACACCACCATTCTGTCCCATTACCCGTTGAAGAGCTACCATTTGCTCCCGTACTTCGGGAATGGCGCTAAGCGGGCTTACATGGTTGGAAACCTCTATGCCTCTAATTTCGGTTTCCACATTCTTCCCGTTAAGCATGGTTTCGCTTCTGCCCGCTTGGTTATTGCAGGTAAAGCCAACATTGATGTTTGTTAGCTGCCGTATCAGTTCAGCTGTATTAATTACGCCATTAGCGTCTATCAGCCCATTTTGCAAGCTGTATAGCGTAACAGCCCTGTACATGGCACCGCTATCTACGTAGATATAGCCTAAACGTTGGGCTATGGCTTTGGCAAAGGTGCTTTTCCCGGTTGACGAGTAGCCGTCAATGGCTATAGTTATTTTATGTTGATTCATTTCTTATTATAAACAGTACAGTAACAAAAATAGCATAAAAGTTTGAAACGCTACAGATAGAGGTACCCGTCATTGCGAGGCGTCTTTTTGCCGACCCGGAGGGCAGCGGAGCTAACCAATCTGTTTAATTTGAACAGATTACTTCGCTACGCTCGCAATGACGGATATTTTTAAATTTTTCAAAAGGATTTAAAAACTGTTTGGGTACAAACAACAAAAGAGATAGACACCGAAGCGTCTATCTCTTAGCTTATGTCCTTAAAACAGCGTTTAGAAACGAGACTCGTCAGAAACGGTCAACTTCTTACGGCCTCTTGCACGACGTGCAGCAAGCACTCTACGTCCGTTAGGTGTTGACATTCTTTCTCTGAAGCCATGTTTATTTCTTCTCTTCCTGTTTGAAGGTTGGAATGTTCTTTTCATCGCTGTATATTTTTATTTATTCTTGTAAATCAACGCATTACCTCTCGGTCAAAGACTTTAAGGACTGCAAAGATAGCTGTTTTTCGCTTTTCTGCAAAGGATAAGAAAAAATCTTTTCTTTTCAAGGCTCAACTAAAAGAATAACACAGAGCCCTCAGAGAAGACACAGAGCTGCGCGGAGGATTAAAAAAGCACGTCATTGCAAGGCTCTTTTGCCAAAGCAATCCGTTCTATTCGAGAGATTGCTTCGCTTCGCTCGCAATGACGTGCTACTATGTAATACCTGCCTTAAAAGGCTTAGCTGAACTTATGCATTAACAGCTCTACAATCTTAATAGCGGCTGTTGCAACAGGGGTTCCGGGGCCGAAGATAGCAGCTGCGCCTGCATCATACAAGTACTGGTAATCCTGTGCCGGAATAACTCCTCCGGTAATCACCATAATATCGCCGCGACCCAGCTTCTCAAGCTCGGCAATAATTTGCGGAACCAGCGTCTTGTGTCCTGCGGCTAATGATGACACACCTACAATGTGCACATCGTTTTCTACAGCTTGCTTAGCAGCTTCGGCAGGAGTTTGGAACAAGGGTCCCATATCCACATCGAATCCAATATCGGCATAACCTGTAGCAACTACCTTCGCACCGCGGTCGTGTCCGTCCTGACCTAACTTGGCAATCATAATACGGGGCTGACGGCCTTCCTTCTTAGCAAACTCTTCTACCAGCTTACGAGCCTTTTCAAAGTTAGAATCGTTCTTCGCTTCGGCTGAATATACACCTGAGTTCATACGGATAACGGCTTTATAACGTCCAACAATGGTTTCGCAAGCATCAGAAATTTCACCTAAGGTTGCACGCTTCTTAGCAGCGTCAACGGCTAGCTCCAACAGGTTGCCCTGTCCGGTTTCAACGCACTTGGTAATAGCGGCCAAGGCAGCCTTTACATCGTCGTTGTTACGGTTAGCCTTAAGGTGGTTCAGACGCTTAATCTGAGCCTCACGAACGGCAGTATTATCAACGTCAAGAATATCAATAGGATCTTCCTTCTCCAAACGGTACTTGTTAATACCTACAATGGTATCTGTACCCGAGTCGATACGAGCCTGCTTGCGTGCAGCGGCTTCCTCAATACGAAGTTTGGGTAGCCCGGTTTCAATAGCCTTAGCCATACCGCCAAGAGCCTCCACTTCCTGAATCAGCTCCCAACCGCGTTTTGCCAGCTCGTTGGTAAGCGTTTCAACGTAGTACGAACCTGCCCATGGGTCGAGTGAACGACAGATGTTAGTTTCTTCTTGCAGGTAGATTTGCGTGTTACGCGCAATACGCGCAGAGAAGTCGGTAGGTAACGCAATAGCCTCATCAAGCGCATTAGTGTGTAGCGATTGGGTGTGTCCCAATGCTGCAGCCATAGCTTCAATACATGTACGCGCTACGTTGTTGAAGGGGTCTTGCTCCGTTAAGCTCCATCCCGACGTTTGCGAGTGTGTACGCAACGATAGCGACTTGGGATTCTTGGGGTTGAACTGCTTTACCAGCTTAGCCCACAGCATACGTGCAGCACGCATCTTGGCTATTTCCATAAAGTGGTTCATGCCGATAGCCCAGAAGAATGAAAGGCGCGGTGCAAACTCGTCAACGCTCATACCTGCCTTTACACCTGTACGAAGGTATTCAAGACCGTCAGCCAGCGTGTAGGCCATTTCTATATCGCAAGTTGCACCTGCTTCCTGCATGTGGTAGCCTGAGATAGAAATGGAGTTGAACTTGGGCATATTCTTAGCGGTGTACGCAAAAATATCGCCGATAATGCGCATAGAGAATTCGGGCGGATAGATGTACGTATTACGCACCATAAACTCTTTCAGAATGTCGTTCTGAATGGTTCCGCTTAGCTGATCCAGCGTACAGCCCTGCTCCAAACCTGCCACAATGTAAAAGGCAAGGATAGGAAGTACCGCTCCGTTCATGGTCATAGAAACCGACATCTTATCAAGAGGAATTTGGTCGAAGAGGATCTTCATATCCTCAACGCTGCAAATAGATACTCCGGCCTTACCAACATCGCCCATAACGCGCTCGTGGTCGGCATCGTAGCCGCGGTGAGTAGCTAAGTCAAATGCAACCGATAACCCTTTCTGTCCTGAGGCAAGGTTACGACGGTAGAATGCGTTAGACTCTTCTGCCGTAGAGAAACCCGCATACTGACGGATAGTCCAAGGGCTCATTACATACATGGTGCTGTAAGGGCCGCGCAAAAACGGCGGAATACCTGCAGCATAGTTCAAGTGCTCCATACCTTCAAGGTCTTGAGCAGTGTAGAGGTTTTTTACCTCTATTTGTTCGGGCGTGGTGAAATTCGAAGGTTTTCCCTTGCAGCTCTCACAAGCCTTAGCCGAACTTTCAAATGTTATTTCGTTGAATTTTGGTTTCATACCTTATTTTGATTTTTCGGATTTTCGTATTGCGATATGCGTATTGTGACTACTTGACCAATGATTTTCTAAAGTTGAACACCATCTTTTGAATATCTTGAATATCAGAATTTATACTTTCAAAATCTTCATTCTGTATAAATCCCAAGTCCAAAGCAAGAAAAAGTTGTGTTTCAACTTCGCAGCATGAGCCATTTGCTATATCTAGGAAACGAATAAAGTCAGGGTTGCTACTGCGTCCTGCTCCTTCTGCAATGTTGGATGGAACAGAAACCGCTGCTCGTCTTATTTGCTGAGTTAAACCAAATTTTTCCTCTGAAGGAAATTTGCTGCTCACCAAGTAAATATTCTTCACAAGCAATCTAGCCTTTTGCCAAACAACCAAGTCTTTAAATTTATGCATAAGGAAACTTACAAAATCATTTCGCAAATCGCATATCTCACTACGCAAATCCAAAATTAAATACCCAGTTCCTTTTGATATCCCTTCAGCGTTTCAAGTACGTTTGAGCGAGCGCTGATGAAGTGCGTAATGCCTTTTGCTTCCAAATCGGCTTTGCATGCAGGGTCTCCGGCAACTACAAGAATACCCTTCTTTAGCTTAGCCGCAATTTGCGGAACGGCTTCTGCATAATCATCATCTGATGAGCAAGCAATAACAATAGCGGCTCCGGCAGCCTCAGCAGCTTTAACACCCTCTTCAATAGTAGCAAAACGGTTGTTATCAACCACCTTGAAACCTGCACATGCAAAGAAGTTAGATGAGAACTGAGCGCGAGCGCGACACATAGCCAAGTTACCGAAGGTAAGCATGAACGCCATTGGTTGTTTTCCGCTGTTTTCCGTCTTCATGCGCAGCTCTTCAAAAGCCATGCCGGCACGATAAGTTTTAATGGGCTCTGCTATTTTGTTGGCTTCATCGCCACCACAGCAACAGCAGCAACCTTTTGCAAGGCTATCGCGAGTTTCTTTATCCAACGTTTCGGTGAAGTTGGGGTACTGGTTGGTTCCCAACAGAATTTCACGACGGGTTGCGATACTCATATCGCGGTTGGCAGCCGTAGCCTTGATTTGTTCTTGAATAAATCCGGCCTTGAATGCTTCAACATATCCACCCTTATCTTCAACCTGCTTGAATAGCTTCCAAGCCTCTTCGGCAATTGAGTTGGTAAGTGTTTCAATATAGTAAGAGCCGGCTGCGGGGTCAACCACCTTGTCAAAGTACGATTCCTCTTTCAACAATATTTGCGTATTGCGAGCAATACGGTTCGAGAACTCGTTAGGTTTACGGAATGCCTTATCAAAGGGGGTTACTTCCAGTGAGTACACACCACCAAGCGTTGCCGACATAGCCTCTGTTGTTCCGCGAAGCATATTCACATACGGGTCATATACTGTTTGGTTCCATGCAGAAGTAACAGCATGCACCAGCATCTTTTCTCCATTTGCCGTTTCAGCGTTGTACGCCTTGCATACGTTAGCCCATAGCATACGCGCGGCACGAAGTTTTGCTATTTCCATGAAGTAGTTGGAGCTGACAGCAAAGGTGAACTTAATGCTCTTCGTTACCTGATCAACATTCAAACCCGACTCGGTTAAGCGATAGATGTATTCATTACCCATAGCAAGAGCGAATGCCAACTCCTGAACAGCGCTTGCTCCGGCATTGTGGAAAATATATCCGCTTACACCAATGGTACGGAACATGGGTAGCTCGTTTGCAGCAACCACAGATGCTCTAAGCAGCTCAAAATCTTTTTCCATTCCGTTACAAAATGCACCCTTAAGCGTAAGGCGGCGTAGCGGATCAAAGTCAACCGAACCCCATACATGCTCGGGATTTACCTTTGCGGCCTGAACCTTTTTCTTCATCAGCTGAACTAGCTCGGGTGTTTTGCAACAACCTCCAAGGAAGTTTACCTCTGCTGCTTCAGGGTTAATGTTATTCAGCAAGCTGTTGAAATCAGCCTCGCTGATACCGTTCTTTCCGTCAATGCGGAAGCCCACAGAGTCAACGCCCTTCATAAGTGCATCGAGCGCCTCAGCATTCGCATTCTTTACGTTTTCGGTTGCATCAACGTTTTGACGAACCCTCCAAGCGTTTTCCTCCCTATTTCCGCGAACATACGGAAAATTCGAAGGCAAATACGTTAGGTGTTTGATGTTTTTCAAATCCTCTGCACGGTAGTACGGGCGAACGTTGAACCCTTCAAGTGTTTTCCACACCAATTTTTTTTGGTAATCGGCACCTTTCAGGTCTTTCGTAATCACCTCCTCCCACTGTTCTGTGGATACCGGAGGAAACTCGGTAAATAATTTTTCTGCCATAGTAGAATTATTGATTATTAAGAGTATTCACAATAAGGGTACAAATGTAGCAATCTTAGATAACTATAAGCCTATTGTAGGACATATATTTGGTGAAAAGGCTGCTCTGACAGCCTCTCTCGTCCTTTGAATACACAAATGAGGTAAAAAGCATAGCAACAAAGATTGCTTGTCTAAAATACGCTAATTAATTCAAGTTGCCAGTTATGCGTTTTGCGTTACTAAGTCAAGGTCGTCATTGCGAGCGAAGCGAAGCGATCTCCTTAAATTAAACAGATTGGTTAGCTCCGCTGCCCTCCGGGTCGGCAAAAAGCGCCTCGTAATGACGTGCTTTTATTGTAACTGGCAACTTGGGTTAATTACATTTTTTGGCAGCCCGTATTCTACTCTCGCTTCCCTACATGGTTATTCCATAAAAGCAAAATTTGCCCATAATATTTCTATCTCGAATTTTATAAAATTGAAATTAAGCGTATAAACGAGGTAAATTTTGCCGAGCTAACCGGACTAGCGAATAAAGTTAGCCTCTACTTTTAGAGGCTCAAACACACCCCATTTCTTCGTTAAATTATGCTAAATGCATATTTTTTTATTACTTTTGTGGTTAAGGATCAGTGCATTTTCATTTGTTTAACATTTATTGCATTGACAATCAATAAGGTAAAACAATAGTTTTTAATAAGCTATATTCCGAAGTTTGCCGTCCAAAGTTAAAAATCGGCAGTCATGTGTAACCAAAACTCAACGATTTGAAACGTTATACCAAAATCGTCATCTTTATAGCGCTAGCACTACTAAGCAAACAAGGTTCCGCCCAATCTCAATGTAGCTTTAGCGTAAATGCCAGTATGCAAGCCATCTCCGACTGTCAATCAAATGGAGTCATAAAGGCAACGTTATCAGGCCCCGGTATTACGAACGGAAATATTGAGCTTAGCGATGCAAAGTACAGCATCACCTCGCTCACCAGCAGCTACACACAACCTCCCATTGCCAACAATGGAATAATTGTCAATGTGCCACCCGGAAGCTACCAAGTGGTAGTACAAGCATACTGCAAAGCAACTTACCAGTGGATAACCCAAACATCTAATACGGTAATCGTAACAGGTTCATACGTTGTTCCCGATATTAATAAGATTTATGTTGCCACAGACGGCATAGTAAAATCGCTGAAGTGCGGCGCAACCGGGTCAATACCCATTAAAATGGAGGGTGGCAAAGGCCCCTATACCATTAAGATGGTTAACGCTCCTGCCGGATATTCAGGGCCAACAACTTTTACCCAACCTATAGCCGGAGTGCATACCATTCCAAACCTTCCCGCAGGGCCTTACGAGTTCGAAGTAAGTGATGATTGTACCTACACTCTGTCCAATATAAAAGCAACGGTTGATGAAATAACACCATCATTCAGTATTGGCACAATAACCAATACCACCTGTACTAATGATGGAGCTATTCCAATTATCCTAAAGGATGGCGCAGTTCCTTACACCGTTGAAGTAACCGGCTTTCCAGCTGGTTACACCGGTGAAACCAGCTTTACCCTTACCTCTGACGGTACGCTAAACCTCACCAACCTTCCAATAGGCAATTACTCGTTTAAGGTTAGCGATAAGTGTTATACCAAAAACCTAACCGCCAAAGTAAACGAGCTTCCCTTGCAAACAAGCATCCAGGGCATTAAATCTTCTTACACGTGTGAATCGACAGGTAGTATAACCGTAAAGTATAGCGGTGGCCGTGCCCCTTACTCCATTAAGCTTGAGGTAACATCAGGGTCATATACGCCCACTGTTACCAACGTAATCGAAAATACCGCAGGCCAGCATATTTTTAACGGCTTGCCGGAAGGAGACTATAAGGTAACGCTGGAAGACGCTTGCGGAAACAAAGCTACCTATTCTGCTCAACATGTATCGGCCACAAAGTTAAGTGCATCCGCCAATAGCATTGTCAACGCACGTGGATGCGGCGGCTCAGGCAGAGCCTGTATTAACGTACAAGGAGGTAAGGCGCCCTACCGCATTAAGCTGGTAAGCACTACTGCCGTTGGCTATACTAACCCCACTCCGTTAACCGTTCCCGCTGCCACATCATGTGTTCCAATAACATCAATGAATCCGGGAGATTACAAGTTTGAGGTAGAAGATGACTGTGGAGTAACGAAGGAGGTAGATATCACCATAGGTAAGGAAGATGTAGCTGCTACCGCCTTACAAATACGAAAATCGTTTGAATTTCTTGGAACCGGAATACTTTCCATTACCGTAACAGGTGGCGACCCGCCATACTCCGTTGTAATGAACAGCTATCCTCCGGGATACGCAGGAGCAATGTCGGGCTTCCAACCCACCAATCCTAATGGAGGGGTATTTAAGCTATACGGATTAATTCCGGGAGAATACTGCTTTACTATTACTGACACCTGCGGTAACGTTGCTAACGTTTGCCAAACTATTGATAAAGTTCCGTATGAACTTCCGGGAGAAGACGGTATTGGCAGTGGTGGATATAACGATTATATGCAACCACCCAATACTCCGTCAGGCACATGTGACCGAATAAATATCAGCCGAATTAAAAACCTAAACGTAAACCACCACTTGGCCAACTACTGGAATGTACTGGATAGCGCCAAACGGTACTACGAGGTTGCTTACCAAGAAAAGGGTGATTCCGGCCCGCTTAACTGGCAGACAGTTGTTGATGTTAAGGATACCACCCTCTCTATGGGCTACTGTGCTGCAAGAGCAGCAAACCACTACTTTGTTGTACATGTACGTGTAAAGGGCGATGTGGCTGAACTACATGGTGTACAAACCGATACTGTTCGAATTGGCCCTGTTAAAACGAATATGGGCGCTCCATACAACCAAAGCTGTTCGGGCTTCAACATTAAGTTTAGCCAGTACAAGGACTATCGGGGGCTATTCTGCTACCCTTACACGTGGACACTAATTAATGCCGAAACAGGAATTCCAACAACAATCCAAGGAGGACCCATACCCAACGCCAACGAGCAAACGGTTACCAATATCCCATCGGGTAAATATGTTTTCAAGTTTACCGATAAGGAAGGGTGTAGCTGGTACTCTGATACCATTCGTGGTTACTGGAGCCAAGCACCCACCACTAACATACAAACAACGCTTTTCTGCCCCAACTATGAGGCCTGTTTTACCATATCAACCCTTTGCCCACCCTACGGATGGGAGCTAATTGATAAGCTGGCCAACACGGTAATTGACAGCAGAACAAACATGCAAACGGTTGATACTACCTACTGTGTAGCCAACCTGACGTATGAAAAAGAATATGAGCTAAAGGTTTACTACAAAGCGCAGGATAAGGATGAAACGAAAACATTCCGCATCCATGAAATACGTGAAAAGTTCTACAACTACACGCTGGGCAACGTACACTCCTACTGTTTACCAGATACGGCCAAAGGAAGCATATTTGTAGAACGTAGCGCTACCATGCCCGCATTTGAAAAAGGAACAGTGATAGCCTTTGTATCGGGTCCATCTCTTCCCGTTCATGATACTATTACGATTGACACAACCAACATAACGCGCGTTTATCCGTTTAGTACAGATTCTCTTACCCTTGCTCACGTTGACCTTTTACCGGGAACATATTCATTTAAGCTTACGGATACCTGCGGTTTTGTTCACTCCCTTTCCATAAATTACGAGAAGCTATCACTTAAAGATTTTGGTTACGTTCGCGATACTATATGCAGTGGAATGCGAGTACTGCCGCATGGCACGCTATACCTAGGCAATACCCCCTTGCCCACCTACTTCCGTATTGCTGAGGCGCCACAAGATATTGCCGTTGACCCCACTTCGGTAACATCATCCGGATACCTCTTCATTGCCGAATCGGGTCATTATGTTATCCAAGTATCATCTGAGAATAGCCCTACCTCCTGCCCTTATGATACGTTATCAGTCGATTTCATTAAGCAATCGGTAGCCTTGGATGCTGAAGCCACGCAAGCATACGTTTGTAAAAAAAGTGACGACGGGTACATTCGTATACAGCACGTTGGTGGTGTAGGTCCTTTTGAATATGAGCTGTTCGATAAAGGCGTTTCCAAAGGCTCCTCAACTACCGGAATATTTAACTACGGGAAATCGGGTGAAACATATACCATTCGTATAAAGGACAAAGGTTGCCATGTATCCTTCGACCAGAATATCACACTCATTAATCTTACTGAAGAGCGCCTGATATATGGTGCAGGCGATATTTGCTATGGCGGCCGCATTGAGCTGAATAGCGTACCCTTTGAGTCTAAAGGCTACCGATGGACAGGCCCTAACAACTTTATTTCATACAGTAAAAATACGCACATTGATAATGTAACGTTTGACAATGAAGGAATCTACACGCTTAGCGTAGAGCCGGACGGTTGTAATGGAGCTATACAGCAAACCCTTGAGGCCACAATTATTAAGCCAAGGCCTCCTTTTACCGATTCCGTGTCCATTATGTGTCTCAACTCGGCCATATCGGCACTATCGGCAGAGGCCGACCCCGAGCATTACCTGAAGTGGTATGCGCCAAACGGAACTACCGTTATGTCAGCCGCACCCATTCCGCCAACATCAAAGGCCGACACACTTATCTATTTTGTAAGCCAGGTGTACACCCGCTTAGGATGTGAAAGTGATAAAGTTCCGGCGATGGCAAGTATCAGTGACCTACCCAGAGCACCGCTTGCTGTGTTGGGTTCAACCGTATGCCCCAACATGTATCCAACAGTCAGCGTGCCTAACAGCAACGAGTTTAGCATATACACCATTTTCGATTCATTCGAAGGTGGGCTACCACTCGGCAGCGCTGTAAGCGCGGGAGATACGCTGGTTATAACCAGTACCGTTCCTTTACCCGAAGGGCGCGAGACCTACTTTGTAGAAGTATCAAACCAGTACGGCTGTACCGGTTTAGTCAGAAAACCCGCTGATGTAGTGGCAAAAAACTACTTATACATAAGCCCCACTGAGATACCTCCCTACAAGCGAGGAAAAATGTATAGCGTGCAGCTGCAAAGTAATGGGGTAAGCCCCTACACGTTCAGCGGAACCGTTCCGCTAGGCTTTACCCTTAGCGCATCCGGCCTTATAAGCGGTATGGGACCGGTGAATGAACGGTTTGACCCCATGCCTTTTGATGTTACGCTGGTTGATGCTAACGGATGCGTGGCCGAGAACCCATACCTGCTAAAAAGTGAACCATTCGTACCACAAGTATTTACACCCAACGGAGATGGTACAAATGACCACTTCATGAAGGGTATGCATGTAATTATTTTCGACAGGCTGGGTATTATTATTTTTGAAGGAAATGACGGATGGGACGGGACTCGAAAAGGAAAACCTGCCCCTCCTGATACCTATTTTTACCTGTTGGACTATGATGATGATGGTGTAATTTCCAAGAAAAAAGGGTACATTACACTTATGAGGTAAGTAAAGTAATGAAGAGAAGTTCTATATATACCGTTTTGCTGCTATGCCTGTCGTTTTCGGCATGGGCGCAAAGCGATTTTGACCTTTCGCAGCGATGGTTTAACCAATCAATCTACAATCCGGCCGCTACCGGAAGCTGCCTCAGCTCCGGCATTTTTCTTCATGCACGTCAACAATGGGCAGGTATGGAAGGTGCTCCCGTAACGGGCGTTGTAAGCGCAAACGGCTACCTTCCGGCAGTAAAATCAGGTATTGGCATAAGTATTAACGCCGACCGCATAGGCTTTACCAATACCTATAATGCACGACTTGCCTACGCTTTCCATATCCCCCTTTCGGAAGAGTCAGTCTTGTCACTTGGTTTATCGGCCGGAGTAATCAACCGCCATATAAACTCTAACGGCGCGCTGGTTGATAACCTGAACGACCCGGTGTTATATGCAGGCAACCTATCCGAATACACCCCCGATTTTGATTGTGGGCTGGAATACCAAGGATATATTAAGCTAGGTGCTGCTGTTAGACATATAGGAACCAAGCTCTCTAAACACAATGTTGCCGAAAACCCAACTCACCTATGGGCATACGCATCAACACATATAAACGCCGTTAATAATCTCACCTTTGAACCCATTGTATCCTACGTTATCAGAAATGATATTAACCGGTTTGAAGTTGGCCTTATTACTCACATTCTGAAATATAGAAGCTCACGTGAGAGTAATAATATTGGATGGGTCGGTGCGATGTATCGCCTTAACAAGCAGTATTCCGTAATGGCAGGAATTTATATAACCGACCAGCTAAAGGCCGGATATTCCTTTGACTACGGAATAGGTCCATTAAGTAAAATATCCATGTACGGCACCCATGAAATTATGATTGCGTGGGAGTTTAAGAGCCTGTTCCAAAAAGATTGCCCGTGTGCCGCTTATGGCAAATCGGAAAAGATGTTGCGTAAGGGAAGGGGGTATTGATTAGTACATGAAACGGTAGGGATAGATTTACGATATGAGATATGCGAACCTTTCCGTGCGCTGTTTTACTTTTTCTTTCACAAAGCAACCTGAGAAGGCATAGAGGGTAAAAAATTGCATTCTCAAATGCCGCATATCACATATCGTAATACACAAATCTGTTCTTCAACGCCTAATACTTCACATTCTTTTTGTACATTTGTTTCATACATTCACTATAAAGCCCTATACCTATGAAAAAAATCTTACTTCTATCTGTTGCTGCAGCTATACTTTTTGCCACAGACTGCAAAGGAAAAGCCTCTCAAACATCATCAGCTACCGCTAATGAAACACAACTAGTAACCGGAGCAGAACAGCTAGACGAGTATCTGCCGTTGCTTAAAGGCAAAAAAGTTGGAATGATGGGCAACCAAACATCCGTTATAGGTGACCAGCATTTGGTTGATGTGCTATTGGAGAAAGGTGTTGACCTAAAATTTGCTTTTGCTCCCGAGCACGGATTTCGTGGTGATATTGAGCGCGGTGAAAAGGTAGCCAACGAAGTTGATAAGAAAACCGGACTAGCGCTACACACCCTTTATGGGAAAAATGAGAAGGCCGACTCTATTGTGGCATCGGTTGATGTTATGATTTTCGACCTGCAAGATGTAGGAGCTCGCTTTTACACTTACATTGCATCATTACACCGCGTAATGCAGCTATGTGCTAACAGCGGTAAGCTGCTTATTGTGCTAGACCGTCCCAACCCCAACGGCGACCAAGTTGACGGCCCCGTGCGTAAGGACGATAAGTTTAAATCGGGCGTAAGCTTCCACAAGATAGCCATGATACACGGGCTTACCATTGGCGAACTTGCCCAAATGATTAATGGCGAAAAATGGCTTGAAAACGGCGCTCAGTGCAACGTTCACATTGTAAAGGTTAAAGGCTACACCCACAAAACGCTTTACAAATTACCCGTAGTTCCCTCTCCCAGCTTGCCTAACTACACCTCTGTACGTTTATACATGTCGCTTTGCTTGTTTGAAGGAACCGATTTCAGCATTGGTCGTGGAACCGATTTTCCCTTCCAAGTAGTAGGCTATCCTGATAAGGTATTTGGCGACTTTACCTTTACCCCCGATGTTCGTCCGGGTATGGCTGCACACGTTGAACAGCAAGGAAACCTATGTTACGGCGTTGATTTGCGCAACGTAAACCCCGAAGAAGCAAAGTTCACGCTAAAGTACCTTCTCGATTTCTATAACAAGTGCCCGTTTAAGGATAAGTTTTTTGCCCGCCCTGATTTCTTTAATAAGCTAGCCGGAAATGCCGAGCTGCAAGAGCAAATTAAAGCAGGACTTACCGAAGAGCAAATCCGCGAAAGCTGGAAACCCGAACTTGATGAGTACAAGCAAATGCGTAAAAAGTACTTGCTATATGAAGATTTTGAGTAAGCCGGATAACCGCTGAATGAATGCCGCCATTGCAAGCGAAGCAATCTCTTGAATAAACAGATTGCTTCGCTTCGCTAGCAATGACGGGCTACATTAGCCTTATAGCTTTTTGAAAACTATTCTCACAGCTAAAATCAAATACCATGAAAAGAACCACTACCATACTTCTTACGGCTGTTGTGCTATTCATAGCGGGCTGTAAAGGCAATCCAACGGCAACACAGTCTGAAACGCTTGCCACAGGAGCAGAACAGCTAGATGAATATCTTCCTCTCCTGAAAGGAAAGAAGGTAGGCATGATGGGAAACCACACCTCGCTTGTGGGCGACAAACATTTGGTTGATGTGTTGCTGGACAACAAAGTAGATGTAAAGTTTGCCTTTGCACCTGAACATGGTTTTCGTGGAACGGTAACCGGAGGACATGAAATTGGCGATGAGGTAGATTCAAAAACCGGCTTGCCTATTTTTTCCATGTACGGTAAAAGTGCCGATGAAGGGAGTAAAGCGGCAGATTCAGCCGTAGCCTCTATTGACATTATGATATTTGATATACAAGATGTAGGGGCGCGTTTTTATACCTACATTACCTCTCTTCACCAGCTGATGCAGCTATGTGCCAACAACGGAAAAACGTTGGTTGTGTTAGATCGTCCTAACCCCAATGGTGACCAAGTTGATGGCCCCGTGCGTAGCGACGACTCTCTAAAATCGGACGTAGGCTACGATAAAATAGCCTTAGTACACGGTCTTACTGTGGGTGAGCTTGCCCAAATGATTAACGGAGAAGGTTGGCTCGATAATGGAAAACCTTGTACCCTGCATGTGATAAAGCTGAAAGGATACACACATAAAACGCACTACCAGCTGCCCGTTGCACCATCACCAAGCCTAACCAGCTATTTAGCGGTACGCCTCTATCCATCGCTCTGCCTGTTTGAAGCTACTCCCTTCAGCGTAGGAAGGGGAACAGACACGCCCTTCCAAGTAGTAGGCTACCCTGATACAGCTTTCGGCGATTTTACATTTACCCCCCAAGCGCGTGAGGGTATAAACGCCAAACAGGAAGGCAAGCTGTGCTACGGAATTGATTTGCAAGGCGCAAACGCCGACAGCGTTAAGTTCACCCTAAAATACCTTATAGACTTTTACAATAAGGCTACTGCCACCAAGGTTGACTTCTTTTCTAGAGCGCGCAGGTTTGACCAGCTGGCCGGAAATATTCAGCTGCAAGAGCAAATTAAGGCCGGGCTTACTGAAGAGCAAATTCGTGAAAGCTGGAGTGTTGAGCTAGATGCTTACAAGCAAATGCGTAAAAAGTATCTGCTGTACGAAGATTTTGAGTAAGCAGAAACTTGATTGCCGGTAAAAATAAGAGAGGGCGGTTCTAAAAGAACCGCCCTCTCTTATTTTTACCCCGAAGGGATTTGCTATAGTAACGCCTTAAGCTTATCTACATAAGTGCTCTTAGGCGCAGAACCTACCTGTTTGTCAACCACCTTTCCATCTTTAAAGAAAAGAACGGTAGGAATGTTGCGAACGCCAAACTTTACGGAAATAGCGTTATTTGCATCAACATCAACTTTACCGATAACTGCCTTACCTTCAAATTCGGTTGCCAGCTCATCAATAATCGGAGCAATCATGCGGCAAGGACCGCACCACTCTGCCCAAAAATCAAGAACAACGGGCTTATCTGACTTTTCTACAAGCTCTGCAAAATTTGCCACTGTAATTTCTAATGCCATGACTATAAGTATTTTAGTTTTAAAGATTTAATTCTGCTAAATGGTGTGTTAAAGGACAAAAGTACATATTTTTTTGATTTGCCAACCTTTCCCCCTTTCGTCTCCAAAATTCATCCAATTTAAAACAAATATACGCTTGACTTTGTTAGATTCTGACCGTATTTGTGATTTTACTGATAATAATGTAGGTTTGCAACCTATTAAAACTATGTGAATATGACTTTTTCGAAGGTTAAACGAACAATTGTTATTGCTGTCATTGCCGTATGCGGGGGAATAGGTTTGATTTCTGCAGCCAATAACCCCACACAGGAAAGTGAAGATTTCAAGGTAATAAAAAATCTAGACCTCTTTTTTTCCGTTTTTCGTGAGCTGAAGCTGTTTTACGTTGACGATATTAACCCCGACACGCTAATAAGAGCAGGTATTGACGGAATGCTTGCCGAACTTGACCCTTATACCGAATACATGCCTGAAGAGGAAGCTAAAGAGTTTGAGGTTGCTACTACGGGCGAGTATGCCGGAGTGGGCATGCTAATCCGACAATCAGGTGATTATACAGAGGCTTCAGAAATTTACCAAGGTTTTCCGGCCGATAAGGCAGGATTGATAACGGGAGACTTGCTGCTTGCTATTGATAACGTTTCACTGAAAGGAAAAAGCAGCACTTTCGCCAGCAACATGCTTAAAGGGCCTAAAGGAACAACCTTACTAATAAAAGTAGCTAGGGTAAAAACCAAAGATACGGTAACGCTGAAACTCACCCGTGAAAAAATTCATATTTCCGGTATTACCTACTCCAACGTATTTCCTAACGGTGTAGGCTACATCCGCCTTACATCGTTTACACAAGGCTGTCATAAAGATTTTCGTAAGGCTTTTGTTGATCTTCAGAAAACCGGGAAAATGAAATCGCTGGTTATTGATTTAAGGGGTAACGGCGGTGGACTACTTGATGATGCAGTAAAAATTGTAAGCCTTTTTGTACCCAAGGGTACAGAGGTAGTAAGCGCACGCGGACGGATTAAAGAGCTTGACTTTTCATATAAAACCGAAGATGAGCCGCTTGATGTAAACATACCCATTGCCGTACTGGTAAACGGGGGTTCAGCATCATCATCCGAAATTGTTACCGGAGCCATTCAGGATTTAGACAGGGGCATTGTTGTAGGAACGAGAACGTTTGGCAAAGGTTTAGTGCAAAGTCAGCGGTCGTTAGGGTATAACGCTAAGCTTAAAATTACCACAGCCAAGTACTACATTCCCAGCGGACGCTGCGTTCAGGCACATAACTACTCCAAAAAAAATGAGGACGGAAGCGTTGCGTTTATACCCGATTCGTTAAAGAAAGAGTTTAAAACCAATATAGGTCGTTCGGTTTACGATGGCGGTGGTATTTTACCTGATGTTCTTGATTCGCTGGAACCGTACAGTAACATCGCATTAAGCCTTGTACTAAGAGGGCTTATTACAGATTACTCCGTTCGCTACCACTGCAACCATGAAACGGCAGCGTCACCGGAAACCTTCCGTCTTAGCGATGCTGATTATGCAGACTTCGTAAGCTTCCTATCGGGTAAGGAGTATGACTACCAAACACGCTCCGAAAGCTTGCTCAAACAGCTGAAAGAAGCCGTTAATAAGGAAAAATATAGCCCGTTGGTAGAACAGGAGCTAAACGATTTGACTACAAAGCTGTCTCATGATAAGAGCAAAGACTTGGAAATGTTCAAGCCCGAAATCAAAAGGCTTATCGAAGAAGAGATAGCCGTACGCTACTACTACCAAGCCGGACGGGTACGTGCCATTTTGAAGGATGACACCCAAATGGGAAAAGCTTGCGAATATTTGCTCGACCCGATGAAGTACAAGGCCATTTTAACCGCTCCGGCAATTTAGCGGCGTGTATCAATACATAACAAGATGTCAAATAATGTGAAAGTATTTCATAGTTCGTTCAAAAATGTATCTTTGCAATACCCTAGTAAAATTAGTAAACGAACGTAAGCATTATGTCAAAGGCCAAAGCCAATTCAGTAGAACCAGTTACCCTTAATATTAACCGAATATCCAACGGTACACGTATTATAGGAAATGTTGAAGCAGCAGGAGACCTACGTGTGGACGGACACATTGAAGGGTCAATTGTTACTATCGGGAAAGTCGTAATTGGTGAAACAGGCTCCGTTAAAGGAGATATCAAAGCACGAAATTTGGATATGATGGGTGAGCTGACCGGAAATATTATTGTCAGCGATACCGTTTTTCTGAAAAGAACGTCTTCTGTAGTTGGCAACATGACTACAAACAAGCTGGTTATTGAATCAGGCGCTATGTTTAACGGAACATGCTCAATGGGAGAAAGTAAGGAAGAAGAATAAGTTCCTCTGATACAAGTTAAAATATACAGAAAAGTCGCAAAATATTTTTGCGGCTTTTCTTTTTAACCCACCTGTAAGCTTTTTAAATTTCATGCAAAAAATCTTAAATTCAATAATCAGAAAAAACTTTTGTTTAATAAGCTGGTTTATACCAAACAATAATCTAACGTCATTTCATATTCATGCTATGAAAACAAAATTTTTTAACCGTACTGCCGTAGCTGCTCTAGCAGCTTGCATTGGTATATTTTCAGCAAATCAGGCCCTTGCCCAACAAACAAAGGCTACACAAAAAACGCCTCAAGAAAGAGCAAAAATACTAACCGATAAAATGAAGCAGGATCTATCGCTTACAGACCAGCAATATCAATCAGTGTATAACATTAATGTGAAATATGCACAAAAAACCGACTCTGTTCTAAATAAAACAGCTCTTGATAAACGTCAAAAGTTGAAAACCGAGAAGACATTCCTTACCAGCAAAGATAAAGAGCTGAAAGCCATTTTAACTTCCGACCAGTACAGCAAGCTGCAACAGGAAAAGAAAGAAATGAAAGCGGAAGCCAAAGAAAAAATGAAGGATTATAAAAAGAAGTAGCGTATATACGTTCAATGAAAATGCAGCCAAACAGAAAAGAGTTTGGCTGCATTTTCATTATGTACGTCCGGCATCTACCAATAAAAATATATCTTTGAAAACAAATAGCTCAGGCCATGTCGAAACTTTCTGTTCCAACTCTGCGCCTTGTCAGCCAACAGCTGGCGGGAACAAGCTTCTCAACACCCAAAGACCTCGTATCATGGATGGGAGCCATGCAAGCGCAGGATTACAACATGGTAAAATGGGCTATTGGCATACGCCTACCGGAGCTTACCGGTAACATGGTAGAAACCGCCATTAACAACGGGGAGGTACTAAGAACCCACGTGCTCCGCCCAACATGGCATTTGGTTGCCCCCGAAGATATTCGCTGGATGCTTGAGCTCACCGCACCCAGAATAAAAATAGCCGCGAGGTCAAGAGATAAAGATTTAGGGCTAACGGATGACACTTTTAAACGGGTCAATACCATTATCAGGAAAGCGTTGGAAGGGAGCCGCCATTTGACAAGAGAAGAGCTATCGAATGTATTGCAACGGGCAAAAATTGATGTGGATAGCGCCAAAATGAACCACTTTATGCTACGCGCTGAACTTGACGCTATAGTGTGCAGTGGGTCTATTCATAATAAAAAACAAACCTACGCTTTGCTTGATGAGCGAGTTCCCAAAACAAAAAAGCTCAGCAAGGATGAAGCGTTAGACAAGCTTGCTCGAAGGTATTTTACAAGCCATAGTCCGGCAAGTTTGGCAGATTTTGTATGGTGGTCGGGGCTCAGTACAACCGAAGCACGACAAGCGATGGAAATGATACAAGCCGACTTTACCGCCGAAAAAATAAATTCACAAACCTACCTGTTTGCCAATACAAACAACAGCTCAACAACCGCTGACCGGCTACACCTGCTACCTGCGTTCGACGAATTTATTATCAGCTACAAGGATAGAACAGCCATGCTTGATTCCGATAACCATAGTAAGGCAATATCGAGTAACGGGATATTTCGCCCTACCATCGTATATAACGGGAAGGTAATAGGGCTATGGAAAAAGGTAGTGAAGAAGAGTACGCCTACTGTTGAACCCAATTTCTTCCAGCGCCCAAGCAAAACGGTAAAGCAGCTGGTTGAAGATGCCGCCGCTCGCTATGAGGCTTTCTTGACTACAAAGAGCTAGCGCCCACGCTACTTCTTAGCTGTCCGGTACAAATCTTTTGTTTTATACCCCTGCTTTAGAATATCCTCCATTTCTTCCAAACGCTTTACTACCGTAGCGTCTGTTTTTGCGCTATAAACGTAGCGAGCCCAATCGCGCTGGTATCCGGGTGTTAGCTTGTTGAATAAGGTCAGCACTTCTTTGTTACGAGCAAAATATTTTTGCAAGTCGGGTATACGGCCAACATAATCGGCTACGCACTGGCTGGCCTGTGCCGACTTATCCTTTTTTACCGCTTCATGTTTTAACCCAACAACGGTAAATACCTCATTGAAGGCCGCCATCTTTGCAAACTTTATTGGGCTTCCGTTTACATAGCCATCCTTATCCATGTCAACCGCGCCGAAAAAATCATCACGCCCAATGTATTCCTTGTACTGCTTGTTTCCCTTTTTAGGGTAAACAACATAAAGGTAACCGTTAGGGGCTAGCAGCTCCTTAGCTATTACGGTTTTCAGCTGCGCCGTAAATTCTTTGAGCGAGAAAACAAAGGCAACTACCAAATCGTATCGCTCCTTCTTTTCCTTCACATCATATGTCAGCCCTTCAAACTCATCTATGTCGGCGGGTTTATTGAGAATGAGCTTATCGTTGTAGCTTTCTATTTTCAGCTTCTTAATGGTTTCGTTGTTCATCACTCCTTGTTATTATCCTATAACACAACTCGTCATTATGAAACGTTTTTTGCCGAAGTAATCTGTTGTAGTTAGACAGATTACCTCGCTTCGCTCGCACTGACGAGTTGTGTTTAATAGAATGTGTAGAATTGTTACTTTGCCGGCTCCCAAAAACAACGCTTAGGCGAAGTAATTTTACCATCTGCCTTAAGCTTGGTCATTGCCTTTTCCACATCCTTCTTATCCAATCCGGATAGTTCGGCGATTTTTCCGGCATTTAGCGGTTCTTTGGCTTTCCTCATTGCATCAAGCACTTTTTCTTCTGTAGTCATAATAGTAAGGTTAAGTGAATTAAACTTGAAATGTTTAGCAAATGTAACCTATTTCCAAAAAGAAAAAACAGCTGATTGTTAAAACATTTTTCATACTTTTGAAAGCAAAGTACACGCCAATGGTTAAGGAAAATTTTCTACACTTTATTTGGAAGTTCGGCCTGTTCGATAAAGAGCATTTCAGCACTGTTACGGGAGAAAAAGTAGAGGTGCTGTTGCTGGGAACCCACAATACCGATGCCGGGCCCGACTTTATAAATGCTAAGCTGACAATTGGTGATGTTACTTGGGCCGGAAACGTTGAGCTGCATCTCAACACATCTGATTGGGCTAAGCACGGGCATTCTGCCAACGCCGCATACAACAACGTAATACTACACGTAGTAAAAAATAACGATGTAGCTATTCAGCATGCCAACGAGCGCAATATTCCCGTTGCGGTATTGTGTTACAATGAAGAAATGGAACAACGTTACTACGAGCTGATGCAAGCACAGGAGCGGACTGCCTGTCGTCCGTTTATGCGTGATGTTGAACCCTTCCAGCTGCAGCACTTTTTAAGCCGTGTACTGGTTGACCGGTTGGAGGTAAAATCACAACGGTTGACCGATATTTTAGCGCAAACGGTTAACGACTGGCAAGAAGCTTTCCATCGTTTGCTGTTTCGCTCATTCGGCTTCAACGTAAATACCACCGCTTTTGAATTGCTGGCGCAACAAACACCTTACCTTGCTATTGCCAAACACCATAATTCCCTGTCGCAATTGGAGGCTATGCTGTTCGGGCAAGCCGGATTTTTAGAAGAACCGTCACCCGACGAGTACCATGCTGCCCTGAAAAGTGAGTATGAGTTTTTGCGCAATAAGCTAAAGCTGAAACCTATTGATAAGCATTTGTGGAAGTTTCTGCGACTCCGCCCAAGTAACTTCCCTACCATTCGTATTGCACAGCTGGCTTACCTGCTACATACATCAAACGGATTGCTTGATACCCTACTTTCCTGTAAAGCTTCCGCCGATTACTTTAAGCTGTTCGATATTCGTACATCCGACTATTGGGAAACGCACTACACCTTTGGCAGCACTTCTGCCAAAAAAGCAAAGCCTTTGGGAAAAGCATCTGCTGAACGGGTTATTACAAATGCTGTTGTTCCCTACCTGTTCACATACGGAAAGGAGCGAAAGAACGAAGCCATGCAGGAAAAAGCCTTTAGCTTGCTTGAAGCGCTACCACCGGAGCGCAACGCGGTTATAGACCATTGGGCAGACTGCGGTATTAAAGTCGATAACGCTTTCTTTAGCCAAGCCTTACTGCAGCTAAAAACAGACTACTGTGATAAAAAGCGTTGCTTACACTGCATTGTAGGAAGGCAGATGATTATACCGAAAAAGGGAACAGAATATTTCAATCTAACAAATTGTATTATTAAATAATTATTCTGTTTTATCCCTTATTTTTTAATTTATATATTTATATTTGCTGTAATATAATAGTATTTATACTTATGTATAATTAAAAATTATTTATCATGAAAAAACTAAATCTTGGAGAATTACATTTGTACGCAATGAGTGAAAAAGAAATGGTTAAAGTGAGTGGAGGTGGTCCAGCCGGTCCTCCCGCCTCATACTGGACTTCTGACTACACTCCTGCACAAATGAATGCGTATTGCGACATGAATCGCGAAGGCTTGAAGTTTATTATGGATTGGTATCCAATAATTTTAAGGTGTATTATATAATTTTGCAACGATAACAAGGGTAGTTTAGGTATTGGATAAAATTATCCTTGTTATCCTTTTTTACTAAACCTATGATTAACTTAGTAAACCTATGGAATCTCTGCTAAAAGATTTAAAAGGGGTACTCGCTTTTCTACGAACCCCAATACGTTATGACTCTGCCAAGCACCCTCTTCAACAGGCAATTCCTTTCTACCTCTTTCAGATGTTACTTACGATGATTGTAATACAACTTGTCATTGGCTTCATCATTGGGTTTCCGATTGAACTACTTTCCGGAGTAAATAGTAGAGAACTTGAAAGGGCAGGATTCAAAGAACTTTTGCAGGAACGAGGACCATTACTTTTTTTTATGCTGGGGTGCATTGTCGCTCCTCTTTTAGAAGAAACTACATTTCGACTAGGACTATCGTTTAAGCGACTACATGTGGCAGTTTCATTGGGTGCCATTGCTTTTACAATAATGCACTTAATCTATCAACATATTCCTCTATCGTTAGCCGTTGGATTAGTAACTATTGGCATTTTCTATCTTATACTAAAGGGAGAACAATTGCAACAGCTCAGACAACGTTTTGGCAATATAATCATTTACATTATGCTTATCGCCTTTCCCCTAATGCACATTCCTAATATAACGCTACCCGATCTTTCATACTGGTATGTTTACGTTCCTTACCTGCTTTCACTCTTTGTTTCTTCGGTAATATTTTGCTTTGTACGCTTACGTGCAGGTTTCTTTCCGGCTGTAGTCCTGCATGCAGTTGGAAACGCTATTGCCATTATACCGCTCATACTATCCTACTACTTAAAAACGTTACAAGGATAAAAGATTTTGCAATCTTATTTCAAATCCACTCCTGAGTAAACGCGAGTGTATCTATACGTTGTTTTCCTATTTTCAGAACGGTTGTTTCAATAGCGTTGGCTGTGCCATTATGGTATAGCCGTTTGAGTTCAAACTCATTTATACCATCGCTATCAACATCTACAAGCTGCAGCTCAGGCATTTCAAGCTTAAGCTCATCTTCCAGGTTGGTTGGCTTCAGCTGCCCGTCCTCATAGCAATACAAGGCATGGAGGTTAAAATCAATGGCAACATCATTTATAAATCGCCTCTCATTGTTATTATAAAACAACAGCTTTCCGTTTACCGCTCCGGTTGGAATATGGCGCAACAGAAGAAGAAAAACAGAATGAGAGCTATCACGTAAACGCAAGGTTCTTATAAGAATATCGTTTACAGAAAAAGCAACAGTATCACCATTCACCGCACATTCGTTGGTATAGTATTCGCGTACCGTTTGCTCAATTCGTCCTGTTATTTCATCACTGAGGTGTACAAAATTCTCTGCAGCTAATATATCAAGCTTCGATAGCTCTAGGGGATAAGTCGCATCGGCTAGCTTGCAATTAATTGAAGGCACTGCTTGCCTGTTTGCGCAGCCAGACATAATTGCTACAACCGTTGTAAATGCAAGCGATTTCAGCCAGTTAATCATTTTACCACCCTCGCTTTAAGTATATGGTTTCGGTAAATGGAAAGAATTATCAGCACTAAGACAAATGATACCAATCCGTTGAGAAAAAATCCATATCGTTCTCCCGCCATACCAATAGCCCATCCGGTTAACGTATTGCCCAGCGGCGTACTTCCTGTATTGAGCAATACGTATATGCTCATTACCCGTCCTCTGTACATATCGTCGGTGTTCAGCTGTATGCGTGTGTTGGCTCTGTTCAAAAAGCAAAGGTTGGTAAATCCTATAATGATGAGCAGGCAAGACATGTACAGCATTTGATACTTAACCGATATAGGAATAACAGTGAGCATTTGCGCCACAGCCATCACTACCGCTACAAGTACAAGAAAATATTTAATACGTATTTTGCTTCCAAAGCTTGCCATAAATAGCGCACCAAGAAGCGAACCGAAGCCGAGTATAGACATCATAAAGCTGTAGGTTTCCTCGTTACCCAACATAACATCTTTTGCAAATACCGGAAGCACAACGTTAGCATTCATGGAAAAAATGCAAACAATTGCCATGATGATAAATGTTGACAGAATATTGGGGTTGGAGAACGTATAGCGAAGTCCCTTGCCTATTTCAGAAAGTACGTTGCTCACCTTATCCCGCCGCTTTGGGTTTCCCGCTATCGTTATCAGCGTTATGCCATAGATAACAGGAATAAAACTCAGCCCGTTGATAAAAAAGCACTCTGCCGTTCCAATGTACTTCATAATAACTCCGGCAACGGCAGGGCCTACAATCCTTGCCAAATTAAAGGTTGTGGAGTTTAGCGATATGGCGTTAGGCAAATCTTTCTTGCCCACCAGCTCCACAAAATAGGATTGACGAGTAGGCTGGTCTATACACGTACCAATACCGGCAAGTAAGGCTAGCGCAGCAAAAAACCAGTAGTTGGTTGAGCCCTGCCATACCAACAGTGCCAACGCAAGAGACTGAACAAGAAACAGGCTTTGAGTGAAAAGAAGAATCTTCTTTTTCGGAAAGCGTTCAATAAGCACGCCGACAAACAAGGAGAATGCGAGTACCGGACCAAACTCAAATACTCCCATCAACCCCAGCAAAAGTGGCGACCCGCTGATTTTATACACATACCAGCTGAGGGCGGTTACCTGTATCATACTGCCAATGGTAGATACAGCCTGTCCAAACCAGAAGTAACGAAAGTTCTTATGGTATAGCGAAGAAAATGTTTCCCGAAAAATAGCCTTTAAAGACATGATACTAGCTAAACATGGTATACCGTATATAACTTGTAAAGTTATCTTTTTGTTCCTGTTACTATGCTTCTTTTTTTATTATATCTCTTTCAGAAAATAACATGCCGGCTAGTAACGGTCAAGCCAAACAGAAGAAAAGTTTTGGGCTAAAGCCCAACTGTTGGAGTCCCCCTTAGTCCGTTGACTAAAGTCAACAGCAATGAACCTTTTCATTGCCGTCAGCTTTAGCTGACGGGTGTAAAAAATCCATATAACTATTGGGCTTTAGCCCAAATACTCGCTAAATCATTAAAAGAAGGAGAGAAAGAAAATCTTTCGTTGCCTGTTTTTCCTTCTCTCCCTCAATTAAAAACTAGTGATTTGTTATTTACTTTTCAAACCGGTCTTTAATCAAATCGGCAAGGTATTGCAAGTGGGCTTTGCTTGCCGTGTCACCATTGGTTGATGCGGCTGTTTGTAAATTTCGTTGCAGCTGCTTCAGCTGGTAGTAGGTAATGCTGGCCTGCTCATCCTCGTCAATTGATGAAGCGCCTGCTGCTTGCTGCGCTCCGGCTGCTTTTGCAGGATATAATGCCAACAGCCTCTTTACATACATCTTTTGCAAACCACGTTTATAAATATCAATAGGAGCGCTCAGGTTTGACCAAACCATGCGGTTCAAATCGCTGAAATAGTCGGTTGTGCGGTATGCTTGGCTCCCTAAAGAAGCTTCAGCCATTACCATGTTTTTAAGAACACGTGGGTTGAGTAGCTTGTCAAGCGCGTTACGTTGCAGCTTAGCAACAACATCAACGCCGTTATCTCCGGTACGTTCAAATATTTTTTCATTAAGTAGCCAGGTCGGCGTTATAAATATGTTCTTGTTTATCCACTCAAGCGCCTCACGCTGCCTTGCTTTCGGTACGAATGCATATACGGTTGCGTTTTCTTCTATACTACGGGGCGTTTCATAAATTCCGCCGACATTCTTTGTCACATGGCCGATATAACGAATAAGCTGGTTGGAGTACTCGCCGTACATTTCCTGCAAAGCAGCGTAACCTTCAGCTGGAACCTTAGCAACATCCATCAGCTTAGGCAGCGTTTTTTTCAAGTTATTCAACCCATAGTCGCTTGACTTCATGGCATTGTCGCCAAGGTCTTCCGATTGCGAACGAGGGTCACTTGCATTCATTTCATGCCCAAACCACAGGTATGGGTTCTTCGACGTGCGCTCAATCACCAAACGGTTAAGGTAATCTTTCGATTCTTCGGCCGATTTATACTGAGGATAATAACGGTATCCCCATTCAATAGCCCACTTGTCATAGTGGTTAATACGGGGGAACAGCTGCTCACGGGGAATGTTATCTTCGGGTTGAGCAACGTAGTTAAAACGCGCATAGTCCATAATGGATGGGGCAAATCCGTTGGTTTTCAGAAATTCAATGTCGCGTAGCTTATCGGTAGGATAAGTTGAGCTGGAGCCGAAGTTGTGGCGTAGTCCAAGCGTATGTCCAACTTCGTGTGAAGATACGAAACGAATTAGCTCACCCATCAGCTCCTCGGGATATTCCATTGCAAATGCGCCGGAGTCTGTTGCACCGCATTGAATAAAGTACCAGTTGCGAAGCAGCTTCATTACGTTGTGGTACCAGTTAATGTGGCTTTCCATAATTTCACCCGAACGAGGATCGTTTACATGAGGCCCGCTGGCATTAGGAATATCTGATGCTTTATATACAATAGCCGAATGGCGTGCATCTTCCAGCGACCATGTAGAATCATTGGTAGGTGCTTCTTTCGCCACAATGGCATTTTTAAATCCGGCCTGTTCAAACGCTTTTTGCCAATCATTTACACCTTGTATCAGGTAGGGTACCCACTTTTTAGGAGTAGCGGGGTCTATGTAAAACACAATGGGCTTCTTCGGTTCAACCAGCTCACCGCGCTTGTATTTTTCCAAGTCCTCATCCTTTGGTTCCAAACGCCAGCGCGTTGCCAGCGTTACATTCTTTACCCCTTGCGGGTTAAGCCCAAAATTAACTTGACGAACAGCAAAGTAGCCTACACGTGGGTCGGCATAGCGGCTTACCATTGGTTCTTTGGGAAGGAGTACCATTGAGCAGTTCAGCTCGTATGTAACAATTGGTGGAAGCCTGTCGGCCATTGCTGCAGCAGCGGCAGGTGACTGTCCGGGTTGGGGAGCGGTTGATATGGTGTATGTTTTTGTAGCAGAAAATTCTGTGTTTATCGGATAGCTTCTTATGTCAAGAATATATGATTTATCGGGCTGTTGATTTCCCAAGCTGTAGCGTTTTTTCATGCTAGGAGCAAAGTAAAGAATATCCGAATCGCTGTTCATAAAATCGGTAAAATCAACAATTACACCTTTGCCATCGGTAGAGATAGCCTTGGCTTCAAAGGCTTGGTGAATGGGTTGCAGGGTTGAATTGCTGAGCGATTCGTACATATCAGACGATTCGTCACAAACTTCCTGATAGGAGATTTTCTTCAGAAGCACCTTATTATTCGGCGCTTTCTCAAACCTAACAGCGTTACTGTTGATTTGGTCGCCCCCGTATCCACCCATCGCTACACGTAGTCCGGCGGCAGCTTTGGTAATTCGACTAACGGCCAAAATATCACGCCCCATTAACGAATCGGGAATTTCGACATAATACTTACCATCCTGAATGTAAGCGGTAAGCATACCCTGCTTTTTTACAGCATTGGGCTTAATTAGCTTAGAAAAGGCAACAGGGCCTTTTTCCGAAACTTTCGCTTTCTGAGTGGTATCAGTCGGTTGTTGGGTTGGAGCCTTTGCATCCTTCTTCGACTGCGCTTGCGAAGGAGCATACGAAATACACAGCATTGCCGTAAGGCAGGTTGCTATGCAAACATGCATGAGTGATTGTTTAACCATTGGATGTTGATTTATAGTTGATATAATATGGTCGAAACGCCATAACCCCACGAAGGTAGAAATTTAATTGGAGCCTGCCAAAGATAGGCTTGACAACATGTTTTGGCAAAACAAGCCTCAGAATGTAATGAGCGGAATTGTTTGGTATTAATAAATAGCTAGTATTCGTAAAATAGCCATTTTTATGCATTGATATGTCAATCCCTTCACCCTAAATTAAAAAACAACAAACATGAAAACGGATCTTTACACTAAAGTGGTACTTACCGTAATAGCAGCGGCTTTGATAATTATTGTATTTAGAGGATGGGATAATCAGCCGCTTTTATGTAAGGTTATGATAAGAACATCCAAGAAGCGTTATTCCATACACTGTTCTTATCAAGAAGCGTGGGAATGCAGAAAGAAAAAGCAGCACCC
The DNA here is from genome assembly GCA_031551125.1 of Bacteroidales bacterium. Classification (GTDB taxonomy): domain Bacteria; phylum Bacteroidota; class Bacteroidia; order Bacteroidales; family UBA932; genus JAIRNF01. The sequence continues at coordinate 87,647 of JAVBOB010000001.1, read as the reverse complement.
ATCAATATGGGCTTTGCACAGAGAGCTATCATTACGTACTGGTTTATCCGTATATTATGTAACCAATCAGTGAGTATAGCCTTTATCAATGAGTGAAATTTTAGCCTGAACAGAATATACAACCTTTCTATTGGGCAGATTGCTTCGCTCCGCTCGCAATGACGTGCTAAAATGGCCTTTGCAATTTAGCAATAAGGTGGACTATTTGATAGAAGGGCACAGATTTACACAGCATCTTCTCTGTGACTCTCTGTGCCCTCGGTGTAATTTATTTTGTACAGCGATAGAAAGTTTTCTTACCGCGTTCATCTGTGCCTGTCTGCGTTATCCGCGTGCCAATGTTTTTACTGCCCTATTCCGAATATAGCCTTGAAGATATGCCCTGCCATTTGAGGGTTTTCTTTTAGCCTACGGGTTGAGTAGCCATACCAATCATCGCCAAAAGGAGTATATATACATACGTTATTACCATCCTTAAGCAGCTTGTTGCGGCGTTCTTCTCGTACACCCAACAGCATTTCAAACTGGTACTGGTCTTTGTTTAAACCACGCTTCTTAATTTGCTCTTCGGCGTACTGTATTAGCGGTTCGTCATGTGTGGCAATGTTAGCGTATGTTCCGTTAGCCGCATCATCAAGAAGAATATCAAGCAACAGCTTATACTGATCTCTAATCTTTTCCTTGTCCTTGTATGCAAACTCGGGCAACTCGTTGTATATGCCCTTACATAAACGAACGTTTGGCTTATAGCTCAGTAGTGAGCGTAAATCATCTTCTGTACGCTTAAGGTAGGCTTGCAGCACTATTCCAACATTGTTGAACCCCTCGCTACGTAAGCGTTTATACATATCAATGGTTTGCTGCGTGTATGGAACGTTTTCCATATCTATACGAACGAAAATGTTGTTTTCCCTAGCCTTTTCGCAAATCATTTTAATATTCTCATAGCCAAACTCGGGGTCTATACCAAGCCCTAATGCGGTAGGCTTAACCGAAAGGTAGGACGGCAGGCTGTTTTGCTTAATTGCATCAAGCACCTGTATACACACCCCACGCTCATGAATACTTTGCTCTTTCTTTGAAACAAACTCACCCAGCACATCAATGGTTGTTCGGCCTCCCAGCTTGGCAAAATTTTGAGTACAGCGAACAGCATCATCCAGCTTAGGGCCGGCAATATACTTTTTAGCAAAAACGTAAACCAATGATTTTGGCATCAAAGGTATCATACGAACAATGAGCTTATTGAACATGGTGTTTGAGTTTTTAGGGTGAACTACTTCATTTCCTTCTTAAGAATATTTGACGTAAAGCTTATATCTAATGATGTCTTAAAACACTTATTCTACTGATGCACGCTTCGTTTTAGCGTAGTCAACTTTTCTTACTTTTTCCAAGTATGACATTAATACATCCGCACTTGTTATGTATAACGATCTTCCGGCATCGTTTCCCTTGAACTTATAGCTGGATGCAATGTAGCTGTTCATTCCAACGGTATACTGCTTTTTCTCATCAAGCAATTTTCCATTATACAGCTTCAAAACTACATCTTTAGCCTTTCCCTTTTTCGGTATGGTATAGGTTATACCTGATACGTAGAGGTCAACCTCCCCACCATGCGATGCACTTGCATTATATACCAAATCACGTATTTCTTCCGGAGTCATTTTATAAACAATAACTTCGTTGCCAAACGGGTCGAGCTCAAGAACGGTAGCCTTCGTAATATCACCCTTCGCCAAACGGCTCATACGAACACCGCCTTTATTCTGAAAAGCAATATCAATCTTTTCATCAGGCAATGCAGTAATAGCATCGGTCATTAGGCAGCCAAGCGGTTCTTTTCCGTTAATTGCCGAAACGTTTTGGGCAACCACAACGTTAAGTCCCGATTCATCATAGTATTTCTTAATATCGTTTGCCAATGATAGGTCTTCTTCTGCAAGATCTTTTACCGGAATCAGCTCATTACGCTTAGAAATTATTTTCTTGCCTTTCAGCACCAAGGTTGTTTTACCTATGTACTTAAGCCATGAGTCGGTTTGTGTAATCAGCACGTTATTTACAAGGTAGATTGAGTCAATGCGGGTGTGCGTGTGACCGCCAATAATTACATCAAGCTCCGGCATTACTTCCGCCAGCTTTGCATCCTCGTCTGCGCCAATATGGGTAAGCCCGATAAACACATCACATTGTTTTCTCAGCGACTTATACTCTTGCGCTTTCTTAATAGGATTTGTAAACTTAATTCCTTTCACCCTGTCGGGATGAGTAGAAGGGATACCTGTTCGGCTACTTACCTCAACAATTCCCAACAAGGCAATCTTTACACCACCAACGGTAGTAATAGCGTATGGTTCGGGTTGTGGAATAATTCCTTCAGGTGGCGTTACCTGCATGTTAGCGCATATCCATTTAAAATTTGCTTGCTCCATGCGCTTTTTCATCATCTCCTGACCGTAATCAAACTCATGGTTACCAATGGTAGTAAAATCATAGCCAATTTTATTCATGATGTCAATTATAGGATACCCCTTTTCACTGTACTGGTCAACTACCGGATTTCCCGAAAACATATCTCCCGCGTTAAGTACCAACACGTTGGGGTGCTCGGTTCTCATTTTGGCAATGTAAGCAGCAACTTTCGGAAAGTTGTCAATCTTAGCATGAATATCATTGGTTGAAAGAATAACGATTTCTACTTCCTTCTTATTTGTTTCACATGATACAACTATCAACGAAGCGAATAATAGGCATAGTAGGTATTTTGAAGTGCTGAACAAGCGACGTATCATATTCCAAAGGTTTGATTTTTCTTCTCCGGATTTAGCAGATGTATTGGACGCTTGCGGAACATGTAAAACACTTCCTTCAGCCAACCTACCGTTGAGGCTTACGGCATGCCCATGCTGGTCAACTACCTCCAATGCTCCACGCTTTACATCTTCAAGCAGCTGCGGCGAGTGCTTGCGAATAGCGTGTTCTACCATTGCACCCTCAAAAAGCGTAATCTCTTCGTTGTTTACAATAACCTTCATATTATTTGTGAGCAAGTAAGGTAATGCATCCATCCATTAAGGATTTAAGCACAACAAACCTAGCATTTTTTTAAATAGTGTGTACTTGAATTGGTGGATTTTTATCAACCTAAACACTCGTCTATAAAATAACTACAATTAGATGCGTCATTGGCTTCGTCGAACTCGTAAACTCGGTTGCGAGCGAAGCGTGGCAATCTGTTCTATTGGAGAGATTGCCACGCTTCGCTTGCAATGACGTGTTTATTAGTATACGTTGTAAATTTGCGCCGGAATTATTCCAAATATAAATCGACTAATCCTTCGGGAAGCTTGAGGTATATCTTTTTGGCTTTCGCATCAACACGCGTAACCAGCTCCTCATTTAAAGGTATGATTACTTCTTTTCCCTGATGGTTAAGGGATAGACAGGGGTTGCCGGGTATATCGAGCACTTCGGTTACCGTTCCCAACTCACCGTGTTGCTCGTCAATAATATGGAATCCGATTAAATCGTTAAGCTCGTCGGAACGTTTTTTTCTGCCATGCTTCGGAACAAAAAAAACCGATTTGCCAACCAACTCCCTAGCCAAAGCCTCAGCTTCCATATCCTCAAATACAACCAGCATTTTGTTGGTTCCTTTGGGCTCGAAACTTTTAAAATAGAAAGGAACCGGTAGCCCATCCATATAGATGAATACCGGTTCCTTTTTTAGCGTTTGCGCAGAGAGTTCTTCACGATACTTTATAATAAGCTCTCCGTTAGCGCCGAATGTTTTAGACACTTCGCCAAAAAGCTGCAGCTGTTCCGCTTGCTTCATGGCTACTGTTGCTATGCGTTTTCTTCAGCCGAAGCGTCAGCGGCAGGTGCTTCTTCAGCAGCAGCCTCGGCGGCTGCGCCTGCTGCCTTAGCAGCTTGCTCAACACGCTTCTTAGAAATTTCAGCAGCCTTAGTTTCCTTTACCTTTGCTTCCTCTTCAAGGCGAGCCTTAGCCGAATTTCTAGTGGCTTGGCTTAACGAGTTCTTCTTGCTTTGAATCTTTGCTTCTTTTTCTTGAAGCCAAGCGCTCAAGCGCTCGTCAGCAACGGCTTGAGTTATTGCGCCCTTACGAACACCTTCCTGAAGGTGCTTTTTGTACATCACGCCCTTGTATGACAGGATAGCCCTGCATGTGTCGGTAGGTTGTGCTCCATTGTTTATCCATGTTAGCGCTTTGTCGCTATCAAGTTCAATGGTAGCAGGATTTGTGTTCGGATTGTACGTTCCGATTTTTTCGATAAACTTTCCATCTCGTGGAGACCTTCCGTCGGCTACCACAATGTGGTAGAACGCGTAGTTTTTCTTACCGTGTCTGGCTAATCTGATTTTAACAGCCATTTGTTTGATTTTTAATTGGTTAAACCTACATTCCCTTAACCCGTAAGGGGCAACAAAGATAGGCTATTTTTTTGAAATACAAAATAAAAGAGGAAAATGAGAAAAAAGAGAAGTTAGGAGTTAAGAATAATAAATTGGGAATGTCCCTTCTATGCTGTTTGTTATTGCTTTACTTGATAAACCCTTTTTGCAACAAGTATTCTGCAATTTGCACGGCATTGGTTGCCGCTCCTTTGCGTAGGTTGTCGGCTACTACCCACATGTTGAGCGTGCGCTCCTGAGATTCATCTCTACGTAAACGACCTACAAAAACCTCATCGTGGTTATGCGCGTTCAGCGGCATAGGGTATAGCTGGGCAGAAGGGTCATCCTGAACAATAATTCCTGCCGATTTGCTAAGCAGGCTACGCACCTCGTCCAGCTTAAATTCTTTCTCAAGCTCAACGTTAATTGATTCGGAATGTCCTCCCACAACAGGTATACGAACGGTTGTAGCCGTAACACGTATGCTATCGTCCCGCATTATCTTGTGGGTTTCGTTTACCATTTTCATTTCCTCTTTCGTATATCCGTTATCAAGGAAAACATCAATTTGCGGAATAACGTTAAGGTCAATGGGATACTTGTAGGCCATTTCGTCGGCTACGTCGTTACGCTCGTTGAACAGCTGGTTTACGGCCTTAACCCCCGTACCCGTAACCGATTGGTATGTTGATACCACAATACGTTTTATTGTATAAGCCTTATGTAGGGGGGCAAGCGCCACCAGCATTTGAATGGTAGAGCAGTTGGGGTTGGCAATAATCTTATCGTTGGCGGTAAGAACATCTGCATTGATTTCGGGAATTACCAGCTTTTTTGCGGGGTCCATCCGCCAAGCCGAAGAATTGTCCACTACCACTATTCCTGCTTCGGCAAACTTGGGAGCCCATTCGGTTGAAACGCTTCCTCCGGCAGAGAAAAGAGCGAGGGCAGGCTTCATGCTTATTGCTTTCTGGGGTAACACAACATGGTAGTTCTCTCCGCGAAAAGTAACCTCTTTCCCAATAGACTTTTCTGATGCAACCGGAATAAGTTCGCTTACCGGAAACTTACGCTCTTCGAGTATTTCCAACATTTTTGAGCCAACCAATCCGGTGGCTCCAACTACTGCAACTTTCATTCTTAAAATATTAAGGCCTCTCCCCTAGCCCCTCTCCAAAAGGAGAGAAAATAAACGCTGATAAAGGCAAGGAGAGTTTGTATTGAATTTTTATTGTGTTTATCTGTTTTATGTCTTTTTTACACCCTATAAAATTGGAGGTGTGTGTATCATCTGCATTTATTCCTCTGCCCTTCGGGGAGGGCTTAGAGGTGGGGCTTCTAGTATCCTAACGCCGTATCATCTCCGCGTTTATCACCAACGGCCTCAATTTTGCCATCAGGACGGATGAGAATACCTTCCATACGACCAATTGTACCACGCTCATACAGCTGGTATCCTATTTTAGTAAGCGAGTCGCGTAGGGCTTGCGGAAACTCTTTTTCCACATCAACTCTATCGGGTAGCCATTGGTGGTGGAAGCGAGGTTGGTTTATTGCATCGGAAAGTGATAATCCGAAATCAAGAACGTTAACAATGCCTTGAAATACAGAAGTAATAATGGTAGAGCCTCCGGGCGTACCAATAATCAACATAGGCTTACCATCCTTCAAAACAATACTGGGAGTCATGGCGCTAAGCATGCGCTTACCTGCGGCAACAGCGTTGGCCTCTCCGCCCACCAACCCATACATGTTGGGAGTACCGGGCTTGGAGCTGAAATCGTCCATTTCGTCGTTCAGCAAAAATCCGGCACCCGATACAACGGTTTTGCTACCATAGTTATCATTCAACGTGGTGGTTACCGAAACGGCATTACCTTCTTTATCATACACTGACAGGTGGGTTGTTTCTTCACTTTCATAAGCAAGGCCTGCTTTCACATTATCGCTAACACCTGCCACGCCCGGAACAAAATCACTCATGCGGTTTTTCAAGTACTCTCTATCGGTTAGCTCCTTTACCGGAACTTTGTAGAAATCGGGGTCGCCTAAGTAAGAAGCTCTGTCGGCATAGCAACGACGCTCAGCCTCTACCATTAGCTGTACGGATTGAGGGGTGTGGAATCCCATTTTGGGTAAATCAAAATTTTCAACCATAGTAAGCAGCTGTTGCAGGCACACGCCACCACTTGATGGAGGAGGCATGGAAATAACCTCGTAACCACGGTAGCTAAAGCGTATTGGTTCACGTTCCTTTGCTTCGTATGCTTTTAAATCTTCAAACGTAATTATTCCGTTTCCGGCCTTCATTTCGGCTACTATTTTCTCTGCCGTTGTACCTTCATAAAATCCTGCTTGCCCTTTATCTCCAATAAGCTTCAGCGTATTAGCCAGATCCTTTTGAATTAACGTATCTCCGGCTTTCCAAGTGGTATCGCTGCCTGTTTTTACAAATGCGGGAGTAGAGGTGTTGTATTTTAAGAAGTTTGCACGATTTCTGTTTAGCAAATTTGCCTCACGCTCAGTGATAGCAAAGCCTTCTTCAGCCAGCTTAATGGCCGGCTCTACCAGCTGGTTGAAAGGTAGCTTTCCATGCTTATGGGAAGCGAACAATCCTGCAACTGTTCCGGGAACACCGGCTGAAAGATGTCCATCAGTACTAAGGTTGGGTATAATATCCCCTTGTTCATCAAGATACATGTCGCGATGTGCCTGCTGTGGAGCTTTCTCGCGATAATCAATAGCACATACGCTACCATCTGAAAAACGGGCTACCATAAATCCACCGCCGCCAATATTTCCCGCACACGGATATACCACTGCCAACGCCAGCTGTGTAGCAATGGCCGCATCAACGGCGTTACCTCCCTTTTTCAAAATATCAAGCCCTACATGGCTTGCCAGCGGATGTGCCGATACAACGGCTCCGTTATCACATACCGTTTCTTTTTCAGCGCTATAGCTGTAAGGGTTATAAGATGCCGCTTGCTCACATCCGCTAAAGCTGATGACAAATACGGCAAGAATTAAAAAGGCGAATTTTCTCATGGTCGTAATATAGGTTAAGTAAGGGGGTAATGAAACAATTCTTGCAAAAATAGAAATAAAACAAATACAACGTTTGCCCATTTGGCGGTTTCTATACAGCTATTTAACGCTTTCCGTAAAGCATATTCCTGACAAATAATGTTATCTTTGCATTAGTAAAACTTAAAATATCGACTGATTTTACCCCAACCCCTAAAGGGGCTTTTAAATACACTCTACAGAAGTTTCCTTTAGGGGAACCGAACTTGTGAGTCGCCGTAGGCATTTAGGGGTTAATTGATAAAATAAATTTTCATACAATGGGATTCTTAAACATATCGTTTTTCAAGCTGCCAAAGCATCGGGTCTTTAACTATACCCCGCGCTACTACGACCCCGAAAAGGAGAAGTTGGAAGAGCGTAAACGGGAAATAGCACATGAGCTGGGTGTTAAGCTGGAGGAGGATGCGTCAAAGGAGAATGAGCCTTATCGCCCCAACATAAAGGGTAAGATGCAGCATGTGCTGACGTTTGGAAGGCGTAAGTCTTCTTTGCCCCAAATGAATCGGATGGTTGGTTTTATTCTGCTGTTGCTTATCATTGTAGCACTCTATTTTGGTTCAGATTTGTTTGGTCTGTTGTTTTCTAACACAAACCCAAAGGCTAAAACAAATACCGAACAACAACAAGAAGTAAGAAAAAAGAACGAGGATACTCACTTCATAATTCCCCTGCCGGAGAAAAAATGATTCAGGTTTTACCAGAAAGTGTAGCAAACCAAATTGCGGCGGGAGAGGTAATCCAACGCCCGGCTTCGGTAGTGAAGGAGCTGGTAGAAAATGCTGTTGATGCCGGAAGCACGGCTATAAGTGTTATTGTGAAAGATGCCGGTAGAACGCTGATTCAGGTTATTGATAACGGACGTGGTATGTCTGAAACCGATGCAAGGCTTTGCTTTGAGCGACACGCTACCTCCAAAATCAGTAGTGCCGAAGATTTGTTTGCCATACAAACTTACGGTTTTAGAGGAGAGGCGCTGGCATCCATTGCATCTATTGCCGAAGTTGAGCTTAAAACACGACAAGCGAGTGATGAGGTAGGTACGCATATCAGCGTGTATGCTTCGTCGGTTGTTGGACATACACCTATTGCTTGCCCGGAAGGCTCGGCTTTTTCTGTAAAAAACCTATTCTTCAACGTTCCGGCCCGACGAAAATTTCTAAAATCCGACGCGGTTGAGCTGAAACATATTGTTACCGAGTTTCAGCGTGTAGCCTTAGGCTATCCCGAGGTGGCATTTACGCTGGTACATAACGGTAGTGAGATTTATCGTTTACAAAAAGCAAACCTGCGTCAACGTATAGTAGGCTTATTCGGTAAGAGTATAAGCTCGCAGCTTATTGATGTAAACGTAAACACCAGCGTTGCCAGTATCAATGGCTTTATCGGTAAGCCTGAGCAAGCAAAGAAAGCGCAAGGAGAGCAATACTTTTATGTTAACAACCGTTTTTTCAAAAGTGCGTACTTCCAAAAAGCAATAGCTAACGCATACGCCCAGCTTATCCCACAGGGCAGCTATCCTTCCTTCTTTCTGTTTTTTGATGTTGAGCCCGACAAAATAGATGTAAACATTCATCCTACGAAAGTTGAAATAAAGTTTGAAGAAGAACAAACCATTTGGCAAGTGCTGAACGCTGCTGTACGCGAATCTATTGGTAAGTTTGCGCTTGCACCTACTATTGATTTCGATATGGCAGATGCTATTGACATTCCTGTTATGCGACCAAATGTTGATGTAAATGCGCCCCGTGTGGAAATAGACGACTCGTATAACCCGTTTAATGAGGAGGAAAGAAAACCAAGTCGTAGCACGGATGGATTTACAAAAGAACGTACTCCTCAAGGATGGCAAACGTTGTATGATGGGTTAGATAGCTTTGTATCTGCTGTTGAACCGAAGGAGGAAGAGCATAAGCCGCTTTTCACGGAAGAAAAAGTCTATGCAGACCGTACTTTCATGCAGCTGAAAGGTGAGTACATACTTACTCCCGTAAAGTCCGGGTTAATGGTAATTGACCAGCAGCGGGCACATAGACGCATTCTGTTCGAAAAGTTTATACAAACGCTTTGCACTGGTGAAGAGGTGAGCCAAACGGAGCTATTTCCTCAGCATGTTGAGCTGAATCCGGCAGATTACGTGATGCTTGAAAGTGTGCTGGACGAGCTGCAAGCATTGGGCTTTGATATTCGGAGTATGGGCAAAAATAGCGTAGTAGTATATGCCCTTCCGGCTGACATGAAGGCTAACGACCCAATAAAAGTGGTACATCAGCTAGTTGAAGACCTTAGAGAAAACGGCAGCTTGTCCGCTGACACAAGGTTGGAGCAAATGGCCTTGGCCTTGGCTAAAACTGCGGCAGTTACTATTAATCGAGTACTGAAAATAGAGGAGATGAGCGAACTGGTGGACAGGCTATTTGCTTGCCAAGTGCCTAACCTTTGTCCCGAAGGTAAGCCAACGTTTACCACCATAGCCATTGAAGAAATAAATAAACGATTTTTAAAATAGAGTAGAGCGATATTGCTATACTTAAATTGCCGGTTAATTTTACTAGTATTGCTATTTACCTCCAACCCCCTAAAGGGGGCTTTACTACAATGCGAATGATGCTTGCCTTATAATGTTTGCAAGTAATCTAGCCCCCTTTAGGGGGTTGGGGGTAGGAAAAGTTGAACAAGGAGCAACTTTGAAATTATAGTTAGTAGCTGAAATAATTGGTATTTTATAAGCGCTTCATAAATCATTGAACTAAACAAACAGTATGAACTATTCGTCCCAACCACATGGAGGCGGTTTTTTGAGCAGTATTCCCCCCATTGTAAAAAATCTTCTTATCATAAACTTCCTGGTTTTCTTGGCCACCCAAGTGTTTGAAGGGCCAATGTACCAATACTTGGCGCTGTACTACCCCGAGTCGCCTTTGTTTATGCCACATCAGCTGTTTACCTACATGTTTATGCACGGCAATTTCGGACATATCTTTTTCAACATGTACGCGTTATGGATATTTGGCAGCCCACTAGAACAACGTATAGGGTCTAAACGTTTTCTTACCTACTACATTATTACAGGTGTTGGTGCGGCATTGGTATATATACTTGTGCAATGGATACAGCTGCACGGAATAGAATCGAGCATGGCTCCGGCAGTGCTTGAAGAGGCAAAGAACTTTATGAATCAACCGGGATTTGCAAAGGAAGTAGCCAACTTGCATGCGCAAAGTCTGGGATATACAAATGAGTGGCTCAGCATGATGGCGACACCGATGGTTGGAGCATCAGGTGCAATATTTGGCGTACTGTTGGCATTTGGTATGCTTTTCCCGAACACTGTTCTATTCTTACTGTTTCCTCCCATGAAAATAAAGGCAAAATACTTTGTGATACTATACGGCATTGTCGAGCTGGTTTGGGGTGTTTACCAACCCGGCGATACGGTTGCACACTTTGCACACGTGGGTGGTATGCTGTTTGGTATCATTCTTATCTTGTTGTGGCGAAGAAAAGAGAAGAGGTCTAACCAGTTTAGGTATTAATAGCTATGTGCCGGTGGTTGCTTATTCGGGTAAAAGATGCTGTGGCGGAATGCTTTACACCCAAGCATAAACAACCATCGAAGCAAGCGCTGAGTAGTGATATTGAATATAACAAGTATCGTGCAGCGAATAGAAAAGAGCTAGACCGAATACTTGATAAGATTACCAAGTATGGCATGAAAAGCCTGACTAAACGCGAAAAGCGCTTTTTGGACGAAGAGAAAACTATTTAGCAACAATTGTTATAGATGAAAATGCTTCGTAAAATAGCTAAGTATGTACTTCTATTTCTCAGCGTGCTTGCTGTTGTAGGACTCCTGTTATCATACCTTTCATCATTTATCAGTCCGGCTAAATTTTGGCCTATAGCCTTTTTCGGCTTGTTCTTCCAGCTATTTCTGATAGTCAACCTGCTGCTATGCATTGTTTGGCTGTGCTTCCGTAAAAAATTTTGCTTGGTGCATTTGGCAGTAATGCTGCTGGGGATTCCCTACATCGGCTCGTTTATACAGTTTGGAGGAGGGGCAAAAGCTGAGGAGGGGCAAAAACAGCTGAAAATAGTAAGCTATAACGTGCATATATTTAATGCCATCAGTAAGAAAAACAGCTACCGCGAAGTGGCCGATTTTCTGAATAAAGAAAAAGCTGATATTATTTGCTTACAGGAGTTCTGCGTGTACGACAATAAACAACCAACGGAGGCTGAATTTGACAAGCTACTTATAAAAATGCCTTACCATTGCATATTTTATAATATCGCTAAAAGGGGTTCACGTTTTGGTTTGGCTATATTCAGCCGCTATCCTATTGTTGATAAGGGAGAATTCCGTTTCACACACACTGCTAACGCTGCGTTGTACGCAGACATTAACGTTGAAGGTAAAACCATACGGGTGTACAATAACCATTTGCAATCCACAAAGTTTAACTTCACCAAAACGTTGAGTCGTTTTTCTAAGGAGGATGAGCGGATTGATGAGCTACTGGACGTGTCTTCAATGATAAAATCGGCGTTTATAAAGCGAGCTGAGCAAGTAAATAAAATTTCGGCTCACGTAAAAGAATCGCCTTTTCCGGCTATCGTTTGTGGCGATTTTAATGACACACCTGTTTCCTATACCTACCGAACCATGAGAGGAAAGCTGAAGGATTCGTTTATCACAGCCGGAAGCGGTATGCCTTCCACCTACCGCGGGTTTTTCCCCTCCTTCCGCATTGATTACATTTTTCATGACGAATGTATGAAAGCTGTTGGCTATAAGGTTGAAAAGATAACACTATCAGACCATTACCCCGTAATAACAACTTTAGCGCTATAGTGCTGATAAGCTGGCAAGTACAATACTCCTTTTTTGTTACCAATAGTACATAATCTAAGCTATATTACTTTCATTTGCAGGTTTGTAATATAGTTTTCATACATTTGTATTACATAAACGCAATAAATATTTAAATATTTTTAGCAATGATAGTGGGATTTGACGCTAAGCGGGCATTTTGCAACTTCACCGGACTAGGCAACTATAGCCGTTCGACGATTGGTATGCTTTCAGCATACCAGCCCGATAATCGTTACATTTTATATACTCCCCCTTACCAGCCGGATGTGAAGCAACACGCATTTGCCAAGCAGAAAAATATTAGCATTAAGCAACCTTGCGGGTTATACAAGATTTACCCATCGGCATGGCGTTCTTTTGGCATTGCGTCCAATGCTAAGCATGACGGAGTACAGCTGTTTCATGGTTTAAGCGGAGAGCTACCTACGGGGCTTGCAAGACGTAATATTCGCTCAATTGTTACCATACACGATTTGATATTTCTTCGCTATCCACAGTTCTATAACGCTGTTGATCGCTTGATATACAAGAAAAAATTTCTAGCGGCATGTGATGAGTCGGATTTGATTATAGCCATCAGTAAGCAAACAAAGCAAGATATTATAGACTATTTTGGAATAAGCGATTATAAAATACGTTTGGTGTATCAGGGCTGTGACCCTCAGTTTTACGAGCCTTGCAGCGATGAAAAGAAAAAGGCTGTTGTCGAAAAGTATAAGCTACCGGCTAAGTATATTTTATACGTTGGAACAATAGAAAAGCGGAAAAACCTGAATGCAATTATTCGTGCTCTGCCTTCGGTTCCGCAAGAGTATAAGCTTGTAGCAATTGGTAGTCCGACTGACTACCTGAAGGAAGTAAACTCTGAAATTGAACGCTTGCAGCTACAGAACAGGGTAATGCTGATTCAGAAATCAGATTTCACAGACCTACCGGCCATATACCAACAAGCACAGGTATTTGTTCTACCTTCGGTCTTTGAAGGGTTTGGAATACCCGTACTAGAGGCGTTGAACTCAAAGATTCCGGTTATTACATCAAATACTTCAAGCCTGCCCGAAGCGGGCGGACCTCATAGCATGTATATCAACCCTGTTAGCTGTAAGGAGCTGGAGGAAGCATTGTTCCGCGTTTTATCTGATACACAGCTACGAAACAGCATGATAGTTAACGGTTACAAGTACGCTCAAAATTTCCGAGAACAACGGATAGTACAAGACTTATGGGGTGTTTACACTGAGCTGGTCTAGGGCATCTTCCCAATAAATATGTCATTGCGAGCGAAGCGAAGCAATCTGTATAATTGAACAGATTGCTTCGCTTGCAATGGCGTATAGCGGTTCTTTAACTATCAGATACAACAAACAACCCACTTAATATTTTCGTATATTTGAAGAATATAGGATGCGCATCGGGCAAATTTCAAGCAAGCTTGATTTGCCGCTCGGCTTTCACTATATTTGTTCATTATTCAACAAGTAGCCATGCAAAAAAAAGTTGATGAAGCCATACGGCTCGAAGTGAGCAAAGCGCTTGAAGTGCTGAAAAAAGGAGGAGTTATTTTGTATCCTACCGATACGGTTTGGGGTATAGGTTGTGATGCTACCCGACCGGAAGCCATAGACCGCATCTATCAGCTGAAAAAGCGAGCTGAGAGCAAAAGCATGCTGCTACTGGTAGATGGGCCTAACCGTATATCTCGCTATATCCGTGAATTTCCGGAGCTGGCTAACGATTTAATTGACCTATCAGAATCGCCGCTAACCATTATTTACCCCGATGCTATTAACCTTCCCGATAGCTTGATAGCCGAAGATAAAAGTATTGGTATTCGTGTTTGCAAGCATGAGCTTTGCCAGCTGTTGATTCGGGGTCTTAACCGTCCTATTGTTTCTACTTCCGCCAACATATCCGGAGAAGTAGCGCCTAAGCGGTTGAGCGAAGTGGCAAAAGAAATTATTAATGGTGTTGATTTCGTGGTAAACCCACAGTTTGAAGGCCATCCAACATTCAAGCCCTCATCCATCATTAAGCTGGGCTTGAAGGGCGAAGTAGAAGTAATAAGAGAGTGAAAGAATGATTATTAGTCCGATTCAACTTCGCTTTAGCGATATAGACATGCTGGGGCATGTTAACAACTCCAAGTATAGCCAGTACTTCGATATAGGACGTCTCGACTGTTTGAACAAGCTTATTGGCGACAGAAATAATTGGAAAGGTCGTACACTGGTAATAGTACATGTTGAAAGTGATTTTTTTAAACCCGTTTTTCTGAGCGACATGGTACATGTACAAACCACCATTACGGAAGTGGGTAGTCGCAGCCTGAAAATGCTGCAACGTATAGTAGATAACCAAGGCGCGATTAGGGTAGAAAGTCGCAGCGTAATGTCGGCCTTTGACGTTCAAACCGGACAATCATTCGTTATACCTGATGAATGGCGGGAGCGAGCAAAGAAGGAGGATTTTGTTTAAGCTTTTATTCCACTCAGCTGTTTAATAGGTAAACTATTAAGTGTGCTATGAAGAGTGTTTTACAAAGTCTCATCCTTATACTACTTGCTATGGGAAGTAATGCGCAACAAACTGTTAAGCTCAACCCTCTTACGCCGGAAGAGGAACGGGTAATTATACATAAAGGAACCGAATACCCGTTTACAGGCAAATACTACGATTTTAAAGGTAAAGGTGTATATCTGTGTAAGCATTGTAATGCCATACTGTTTCGCGCATCTGATAAGTTTGACTCCGAATGTGGCTGGCCTAGCTTTGACGACCAAGTTCCCGGTGCGGTAAAAAGCACTCCCGATGCTGACGGTATGCGAACCGAAATTACCTGTAATCGTTGTGGTGCCCACTTAGGACACGTTTTTATCGGCGAGCATTTTACTCCAAAAGATACACGCTACTGCGTAAACTCCATTTCGTTAAACTTTGTACCATTGAAAGATATGAATGTAGAAAAAGCCTACTTTGCCGCCGGATGCTTCTGGGGCGTTGAGTACTACTTTGAACGGGCTAAAGGTGTAGTAGAAACTACCGTTGGCTACATGGGTGGAAAAACAAATAACCCTACTTACAAGGAGGTTTGTACCAATACTACCGGCCATGCCGAAGTTATAGAGGTTGAATATGACCCGTTGCAAACCTCATACGAGGAGCTGGCCAAGCTGTTTTTTGAAATACATGACCCTACACAGGTAAACCGTCAGGGGCCTGATATTGGCGAGCAATACCGTAGCGAAGTTTTCTATGTGAATGACGAGCAAAAGAAAATAGCCGAGGAGCTAATACAAATCCTGTATCGTAAGGGTATGGATGTTGCTACTGCTGTGGTTCCGGCTGGCACCTTTTGGAAAGCCGAAGATTATCACCAGAACTACTACGATAAGAATCATAAAGAACCGTATTGCCATTTCTATACAAAACGGTTTTAGCAAAAGAATACCATAATAAAAGCGTCATTGCTGTGACGTTCAAATTACCGTCATTGCGAGCAAAGCGAAGCAATCTCTTGAAAAAGAAGATTGCTTCGCTTTGCTCGCAATTGTATATTAATACTATGGCTTGATTAGTAGCAGGCTTGTGCTGCATTATTAAAAGCAGTCATAAAAGCAGGGTCGTTGGAGTGCAAGTCCACTTCATACATAACCTTATCTATGCAGCTTTCCCTCTTTTGAATATCATCAATCTTATCACAGTTGCACATTCGTCTGGCTAACGCTTCGGCATCGGCCTCCGAGTCGGTGGTACAAGCAATGGGCAGGCTAAGCAACACCAAGGTAAAGAGCGCTGTTATAGTATATACTTTTGTTGCTTTCATCTCTTCTAACTTTTACGGAAAGCGGTAAACTGAACAAACTCCAGCAACGCGTTGCGGGCTTCGCTTTCCTCATACTTTTGGAGTAGCATTGTAGCTTCATCACAGTAGCGTTGCATAACCTCTTCGGCATATTCAACGCCACCGCTCTTACGAACAAAGCTAACTATTTCGGCTATTTTTTCAGCTTCATTATTGTTAGTTTGCAAACAGTTAAGTATGTATTCTCGAGTTTTATCGTCAGCCTTTTTAAGTGCGTATATCAGCGGTAAAGTAAGCTTATGCTCCTTAATATCGTTGCCAACAGGTTTACCTATCAGGTTGTTTGATTCGTAGTCAAAAATATCATCGCGTATCTGGAAGGCCAAACCTATGTTTTTGCCTACTTTTTTCATGGTATTCACACAATTATCATCTTTACCTACCGATCTTGCACCTGTGGCGGCACAAGCAGAAATAAGTGAAGCTGTTTTCTTATAGATGATGTTCAAGTAGTCCTCCTCGGTAGTATCTAACGACTGTGCTTTTGCCAGCTGTACCAGCTCGCCCTCGCTCATCTCCTTTACCGATTGGGTAACCAGCTTCAGCAGCTCAAACTCCGAATTTTCGGTAGTAATATGCAGGGCTTTTGATAGCAGATAATCTCCGGCAAGTATAGCTACTTGCGGTGTCCATGCAACATGTACGGCCCGTCGTCCCCTCCGCTCGTCAGAGCTATCTACCACATCATCATGAATGAGCGTTGCCGTATGTACCATTTCAATAGCCGTGGCGGCAATGTAAGTTGAGCTACATATCTCACCATGCATTTTTGCTGAAAGAAGAACCAATAGCGGTCTAAGCTGCTTCCCTTCACTTTGGCTCAGGTATTCGGTAACATCGCGCAGCAAAGGTTCTTGCGAAAGAAGGCTATCTTTAAAAAAGCGTTTAAACGTCAACATCTCATCCGCTACCGGCGTGTAGATATCTTGTACTGTTTTTTCCATGCTGAATACTAAATTATGCTTGTTTAAAGAGGTTTAGCTTACGCTTTGGCAAACTGTATAGCATCTTTGCTCCAAGGCTCGGCGTTACGTATTGCCGGAATAATTTCTTCGGGAGCTTGTACGAATGTCCAAATCTTACGGTGCTTTTCATTCATAAAATTTTGCTCAACCATTCGCTCCAATAGCTCGATAAGCGAAGTATAAAATCCATCGAGGTTGAGTATTATAATGGGCATGGAGATTTGCCCCAGTCGCTTCAACGTTATTGCTTCGGCCAGCTCTTCAAGTGTTCCGCA
The DNA here is from genome assembly GCA_031551125.1 of Bacteroidales bacterium. Classification (GTDB taxonomy): domain Bacteria; phylum Bacteroidota; class Bacteroidia; order Bacteroidales; family UBA932; genus JAIRNF01. Next base: position 70,160 of record JAVBOB010000001.1, on the reverse strand, counting down.
GCCTCCGGGAAGCGCCACAATGGCGCTGGCACTTTCTATTAAGCGTTTCTTCCGCTCGCGCATATCATCTACTATAATCAGCTCAGAGAGGCCTTTATGGTCCCACTCTACCTGTCGCATAAAATCGGGCATTACACCAACAACACGCCCTTTATGCTCCAACGCGCTATCGGCAAGCATACCCATAAGTCCCATGCTGCCTCCACCATAGATGATTTCATATCCGTTTCGAACGGCATCGGCTGCAAACTGAGCCGTTGCATCAAAATATTTTTTATCGACTTTTGCGCTTGAAGCACAAAACACACAAAGCTGTCCGCTCATACAATTTATTCTATCCGTAAAGCACGCAAAGATATAAAAATTAGGCGCAACCATAAGAATGGCTACGCCCAGCTAATTTGGCAAAACAGTATGTATTTTAAGCTGTCATAGACTTTTATACCCCTGAGGCTTTTACCACATAGGCACATAGAACACAAAGAAACACATAGGTTTATTTATCGCATCCTCAACTCTATCTGTAAAACCACATAGAGCAATTAAGGAAAACTATGTGGCTCTTATTCATCCTATGTTTCTATGTCTGAATAAAGCCTCCCTTTAAGGGGTTGGGGGTAAATAATAATGTTATTGCATTTTGCTAGAAAAAGAATCCGGCAAAAATGGTAAACGTATTATTTTTGAGCGTTTCGCTATCTATTTTTGAAACATCCTGCATACCCCAATCGTAACGAAGCCCCAATTCGAACTTCCCAATATCAACACCGGCTCCAACGCCTAAACCCCAGTCAAATCGTTCGACGTAATCCTCCATAGGCCCGCTAAAATCTAACGCATAGCTGAAATATGGCCCGGCCATAATGAATGGGCCTAACTTTCCAAGCTGGAATGTCCAAATGGCATTTAACGGAACCTGCAAGTAGCCGGCGTCTGCATCTTCATCACCAATTTTTGTATTTTTCACCGTGTAAAGTAATTCCGGTTGAACACCCAGCTGTATAATGGGCAACTTAAACCGTGCCATAAGACCAACCTGCCAGCTGGTTGCATTATCAAAGGTTAACGCATCGCTGGTACTGAAATTATTAAAATTTACACCGCCCTTTATCCCCAATCGAACTTGGGCATCAGCTGCTGTTGTAAAACAACCCAACGCAACTACTAAAAGCGCTACACTTAACTTTTTCATGGCATAACATTTTTATAGTGATGACGCTGCTGTGCGTTAAATTTCACCTGAAGCGTCTTCATTCGTTTGAAATTTATTTAAATACCGCCACTCATAACGGTAAAAATTAACAATACTACTCATTATCAATCATATACTTATAACGGATAAGAGGCTACATTGTTCAACGACAGCTTGTAAAAGCGGCTCGGAAGTTGTACTTTTGAAGCCACAATAACCAAATAGCTAACATCCAAAACAAATTAAGCCATAAACATGTCTGATATTAAACAGCTACAAACCATTGCAGCACAAGTGCGAAGAGATATTATCCGAATGGTATCGTCTGCCCAATCGGGGCATCCCGGCGGTTCGCTCGGAAATGCCGATTTTCTAACAGCGCTTTACTTTGACGTGCTTCAACACGACCCTAAACATTTTACTATTGATGGTAGCGGACAAGACCTCTTTTTCCTTTCCATAGGACACGTTTCGCCCGTTTGGTATAGCGTGCTGGCGCGTTCAGGTTACTTTGATGTTGCAGAGCTGGCTACATTCCGTAAGCTAGGCAGCCGTTTGCAGGGACACCCCACCCCAGCCGAACATTTACCGGGTGTAAGAATTGCCTCAGGTTCGTTAGGACAGGGATTATCCGTAGCCTGTGGTGCAGCACTTGCTAAGCGGTTAACCGGAGATAAGCACTTGATATATACCCTGCACGGTGACGGAGAAATTCAGGAAGGTCAAATTTGGGAAGCAGCCATGTTTGCATCAGCCCGCCACATTGATAACATTATTGCTACCATTGACCTTAACGGAAAACAAATAGACGGACCTGTTGACGAGGTAATGCCTCTAGGCGACGTAGAAGCCAAGTGGAAAGCCTTTGGCTGGCAAACGCTCCGCATGAACGGAAACGACATGCAGGACGTGCTGAGAGGACTAAACGAAGCAAAATCACTTACCGGAAAAGGCAAGCCCGTAGCCATAATGATGAAAACAGAAATGGGACAGGGTGTTGACTTTATGATGGGTACCCATGCATGGCACGGCAAAGCTCCCGGTACCGAGCAAACAGAAAAAGCATTAGCACAGCTACCCACTACCGAACTAGGGGATTATTAGAAATAAAACTATTATTAGAGCGTCATTGCGAGGCGCTTTTTGCCGAAGCAATCCACTTAACTTTTGCAGATTGCTTCGCAATTCAAAGAACGAATCGCTCGCAATGACGGTATCAATCGGGATATAAATTGAACTATTTTATTCAACCAGTGGAACGAGAACATCGCAGCGAAAAGTAATTCCAAATCAAATAAATATCGCATCCCGTAACATAAAATATAAAACAAAAGAATAACATGAAATATACAAATACCGGAAACAAAGATACACGCTCAGGTTTTGGCGCCGGACTGATAGCACTGGGAAAAGAAAACGCTGATGTGGTGGCTCTTTGCGCTGACCTAAATGACTCGGTAAAAACAGGCGATTTTGCACGCGCTTACCCTGAACGCTTTTTTCAAGCAGGCATTGCCGAAGCAAACATGATGGGCGTTGCAGCGGGACTTGCTTTGGCTGGCAGAATTCCTTTTGCCGGAACCTTTGCTGCCTTTGCTACAGGCCGCGTGTACGACCAGGTACGCCAATCCATAGCATACTCAACTACTAACGTAAAAATCTGTGCTTCTCACGCCGGTATTACACTTGGCGAAGATGGTGCTACCCACCAAATTATGGAAGACATTGGATTAATGAAAATGCTTCCCAATATGGTGGTTATTAATCCATGCGATTATAACCAAACCAAAGCGGCAACCATAGCAATAGCTAAGCATAAAGGTCCCGTTTATCTTCGCTTTGGTCGCCCTGCGGTTCCTAACTTTACACCAGAAAATCAGGTTTTCGAAATTGGCAAAGCGTTAAAGCTGGTTGAGGGAAAAGATGTCAGTATTTTTGCCACAGGGCATCTTGTTTGGGAAGCCTTACAAGCAGCAGAACAGCTGGAAGCGCAAGGTATATCAGCAGAGGTAATCAACATACATACCATAAAGCCGCTTGACGCGGAAGCCGTACTTGCATCGGTGGCTAAAACCCGTGCCGTTGTTACTGCCGAAGAGCACCTGCGCAATGGCGGATTGGGTGATAGCATTGCCCAACTACTTGCCCTTCATAACCCACTACCTATGGAAATGGTGGCTGTTGACGACAAGTTTGGAGAAAGCGGAACGCCTGCCGAACTTATGAACGCTTACGGACTTAACGCCGCTAATGTAGCTAAAGCAGCACAAGCAGTGCTAAAACGAAAGAAATAAATTTACGATCGGAAGAGCCGATTCTTACAGAATATCAACTAAATAACTCAAGTTGCCAGCTACAATAAAAGCACGTCATTGCGAGGCGCTTTTTGCCGACCCGGAGGGCAGCGGAGCTAACCAACCTGTTTAATCTAAGGAGATTGCTTCGCTTCGCTCGCAACCGAGTGTACGAGTTCGGCGAAGCCAATGACGACTTTGACTTAATAACGCATAACTAGCAACTTGAGTTAAATAATATTTTCAACATGCAACCTCAACGATTTCAAACCCACCGCTTAGTAAAAACTGAAGACTTAAACCACCATGGAACGCTATTTGCAGGGCGTGGAGCAGAGTGGATTGTGGAGTCGGGCTTTATTGCTGTAGCAAGCCTACTAAACCCCAAAAATATTGTATGCGCTAAAATTCACGGAATACAGTTTACCAGTCCCGTTAGACCCGGTGAAATTATTCGTTTCGAGTCGATGGTAATCTCTACAGGACGCGCCAGCCTTACCGCGTATGTTTCGGTATGCCGTAAAGGAGATACAACTCCTATTGTTGATGGGTTTATAACCTTCGTTCATGTTGATGATAATACCAAATCGACACCTCACGGAATAGTAATTGAGCCGGTAACCGAATTAGATAAGGAGCTGCAAGAAAAAGCGAAAGCCTTACCCAGGTAACGCAGGCAGTGCACCTAACCATCTAGCCCAGAAAAACAACTACCTTAACCATTTCCGGCAATGCAGGAAGCTTACAACGATAGCGAGCTACTACGTATGCTCAAAGAGGAGGAGAACGCAAACTATGCGTTTAACCTCATCGTTCGTAAGTATCAGGAGCGAATATACTGGCATATCCGGAAAATGGTAATATGCCATGATGATACCAACGATTTGGTTCAGGATGTTTTTGTAAAGGCGTGGAAAGGCTTATCAGGATTTCGAGAGGATTCGCAGCTGTTTACATGGCTATACCGTATTGCCACAAATGAAACGTTAACCTTCTTAAAGAAAAAGCGCACGCGTCTTTTTTTGCCGCTGGAGAACGTGGAAAAACAGCTGATAAATTCGCTTACCGATGGCGAATACTTTAACGGAAACGCAGCCCAGGTGAAGCTGCAAAAAGCCTTACTCACTCTGCCCGAAAAGCAGCGCTTGGTGTTTAATATGAAGTATTTTGATGAGCTGAAATATGAAGATATTTCAGAAATAGTAGGCACATCGGTTGGCGCGCTAAAGGCATCGTATCATCATGCTGTTCAAAAGATTGAAAAATACTTGGAGGAAAATTAAACCTTTATCAGGGTTATTTGTCAAATAGTTACAATGGAAACAAGTAATAACATACCAAAATTTGGAGAGGAGTTGAAGAAAAACCCGTTCTCTACACCTGACGGATACTTCGATCAGCTGCCTAGCCTTATACAAAATCGAACAGCCCCAAAGTCTAGGTCTAAAACTACGACGTGGAGCGTACTCAAACCTCAGCTGGGTTTTGTTGTTGGTTTTGTTGCGTTGGTGCTGATGGCACGCGGAATGTTTACCTTCGTTGACCGAAACATAAACGGAGGAAAACATGTAATTACCATATCGTCTGCAAACGGAGCTGATACAGCAAAGAACAAGTACGCTGCTCAAGCCTCTGATGACGAAGAAAATATTGATGATGCGGTTATTGCCTATTTAGTTGACCGGGACGTAAGCGATGTTGACATCGTACAAGCCATTAAATAACACGTTTCGTTACAACTTCCATATTCAAGCAATATGAAAAAACATAGCCTATACATACTATTTAGCCTATCTCTAATTTTTACTGCCGGTGTGCAAACCTATGCCCAGCAAAAGACAGAGGGAGACACAAGCATCTTAGTGGTCAAAAAATGGGACTGGTCAACAACAGGGATTCCCCGCCGTGTAAATCTTCAAATTCAACAGCGGTCAACTAAGGAAACCATGCAAGAAATACAAGCCCAGCGAGTAGCCTTTTTTACTGAAACAATGGAGCTAACGCCGGAAGAAGCAGAAGTGTTTTGGCCTATCTACAATCAGCTTATGACTAAACGAAACAGGCTGGTTGAAGGACGAAAGATAATAATGAGAAGCTGCGACAACCAACGCATGGCTGCTATGACAGATGCTACAGCAGACGAGCTGGTTGACAAGTACATTAATATGCAACAGCAAGAAGCCGCCTTACAGCTTGAATACTATAAAAAATTCAAAGCCATACTTTCGGCAAAGAAAATACTACTTATGTACCAAGCCGAAGATGAGTTTATGCAAAACTTGTTAAGGTACCTTCGCAGTAAGAATACCCCATCTAGGTCAACAGTGAAAACCGAAATAAAGGCAGATACAAAAGTAAACGAGTAAAAAAACTTTCGGAAGTTCTCGCGCAAATAGAAAGGTCATTGCTTTACTGCATTGACCTTTCTATTTTTACCACAAGGGCTCCAGATCCAATTATTAAGTACCTAACAGGTTTAGAAAACCTATTCAGTCTTGGATTATCGGTTACCAACAAAATATGGAATAACGTTAGGATGGAAAGATGGGATAGCCCGGAGGGCATACATATCAATAGAAACTGCCAGCGTTCAACAGATAGTTGTCCGTTAGGACATCTACATTCTTCGTGCAGTTAAAGCCCTAGGGGAAAACCTCTTTACCGAAAAGAGTATATGGTACAAGGATATTATTTTAGCTGTGCCAACACTCCCTGCGCAATAGCTGAAAAAGCCTCTGCGGTAATAGCGTTGTTGAGTACTGCGGGTTTTCCCTCATCTCCCCCTTCGCGTATGCTTTGCACAATGGGTACTTGTCCTAAAAACGGCAGGCTCATTTTCTCAGCAAGCCGCTTACAACCCTCCTTGCCAAATAAGTAGTAGCGGTTGTTGGGCAGCTCTTCCGGCGTAAACCACGCCATATTTTCTACAAGCCCCAATACCGGAACGTTGATTTTCTCCTGTGCAAACATGTTGATTCCCTTAATTGCATCGGCAAGGGCAACATCTTGCGGGGTACTTACAATTACCGCTCCGCTTAGCTTCAACTCACTAACCATAGACAGGTGGATATCTCCGGTACCCGGAGGTAGGTCTATCAGCATAATATCCAGCTCTCCCCAATCGCCTTGTTTGGTTAGCTGGCGTAGCGCACTTATAGACATTGGGCCACGCCAAATAAGCGGATCTTCCGGCTTAACAAAGAAACCTATAGAAAGCGCTTTTACACCGTAGCTAACAACGGGCTCTATCAGCTCCTCCCCATCCACTTCTACCATCATAGGTTTAGCATCTTCGAGGTTTAGCATCTTGGGTATAGAGGGACCGTAAATATCAGCATCCACCAGCCCTACCTTATAGCCTTGCTGCGCAAGGGTAATTGCTAAATTCACCGATACCGTTGATTTGCCCACTCCCCCCTTTCCGGAAGCAATAGCCACTATATGTTTTACTTTCTTAAGACCAGAAGCTTCCGCTTCGATCTTTTTCTGCGTTTTCTTCGGCTCTACCTCTCTCACCAGCTGCATAACGCTTACCGAAGCATTGGGAAACCGCTGCAAAATGGCCTGTTCGCAGGCTTTCTTTACCGACGAAGCAAACGGATCGTTCGCCCGCTTAAACGTCAGGCGAAAGCTGATATGCTGCCCTTCTACCTTAACGTTCTCAACCATACCGAGCGGTACTACACTTTGCTCATATTCGGGATGGATAACGGTGGATAGAATTGATAAAATAGTTTCTGTATTCATTACTTAAGCTGTTCTTTACATTCTCTGTATCTTTATAACCAGCAAGCTGCACCATCATACAAATGCTTTTCGTACATTTGTTTTTGAAATATGCAGGTTGAATTGCAATGCAAAGATATGCTTCTTAACTCATATAGCCGGTTGTTACTTTAATTATAGCTGCTGAACGGTGGACTCGAATACAAAAAACGCATGGATGGTAATCGTTAACCCTAAAGCCGGTGTAGGAAAAGGGTTGACGGACTGGCCGCTGATATCGAACCAGCTAAACCGTAGCGGGATTGATTTTAGCTGCGTGTTTACCGAGAAAAAGCACCATGCCGTAGAGCTAACCGTAAAAGCAATAAACGACGGCTACCGAAAAATTGTTGCCATTGGCGGTGACGGTACGATTAACGAGATTGTAAACGGTATTTTTATTCAAAAAAAGGTTCCTACCACCGATATTACGCTTGCTGTTGTGGCTGTGGGAACAGGCAACGACTGGATAAGAATGTTCGGAATACCGAAAACTTATCCTGAAGCTGTTAAGGCTATTGTTTTGTCCAACACCGTACTGCAAGATGTAGGTTTGGTGAGCTATCAGGAAACAATGGTTACCCATAAGCGGTATATGGCAAACGTAGCCGGGCTGGGCTTTGACGCGATGGTAAACCGCAAGTTTAATAAGCTGAAAGAAGAAGGTCGCAAGGGAAAGTGGCTATACATTGTAAGTACGCTGAAAGCATTGCTGAAATACCGTTCCAAACATTTTAAGGTAACTATTGACGGAAAAACGGTAGTGGATAACGACGTATTTAGCGCAACCGTGGGTATTGGTAAATACAACGGCGGCGGTATGATGCAAATGCCCAACGCCGTATTCGACGATGGTTTGTTTGACGTTACCATAATCCGGAAAAAGACAAAAGCCTCCGTACTGTACAACTTCCGTAAGCTGTATAACGGTAAAATATACCGCATTGCCAACATCACCGCATGGCAAGGCAAGCAAGTTACAGTTGAGTCAACTCCCGAAAGCCCCATTGAAATTGATGGTGAAGCAATGGGCTACTCCCCTTTTACCTTCGAGCTTATTCCTCAATGTATTCGTGTAGTGGTTGGCGAGAGCTTTTATGAGGCATTGAAAAGATAAAGGCCTCTCCCCTAGCCCCTCTCCAAAGGAGAGGAGAACAGGCTTTGACGATACACGCAACAATATAGCCCCTTAATGGTACAAGCCCTCTTCCCTTTGGGGAGGGACGGGGTGGGGCTTATTCTTCATCCTTTTGCACATCCCCCTCATTTCTCGTACATTTGCCCCAAATTTTAAGCGATGGGAGAGAAAGACTACAATGCCCCGATGCACTCGGCCGAACATATTCTTAACCAAACCATGAACCTCATGTTTGGTTGTGGTCGCGCATTCAGCAGCCATGTAGAAAAGAAGAAGTCGAAGTGCGATTACCGCTTTGACCGTGCGCTGAGCGAGGCAGAATTGCAACAAGTAGAACTTGCCGTGAACGAAATAATTGCTCAGAATTTAGATGTAACAGAAGAGCAAATGCCACGTGGCGAAGCCGAGAAACTGTTTAACCTTTCCCGTCTTCCCGAATCGGCAGGTGAAACGCTCCGTATTATACGCATTGGCAGCTACGATGCCTGCCCCTGTATTGGTACGCATGTACAAAACACCTCAGAAATAGGGACGTTTAAAATTATCTCCGCTGACTATAACGAGGGTGTTTTACGCGTTCGCTTTAAACGGGAAGTGGTAGAGTAGTTATCATTGAAAGTAGTATTGCTCCGTAGGAGCAACATCTTTGTAGAAGAATTGTGTATTAGTTTCTGCTCCGTTAGGAGCAGCATCTTAAAGTTAAAAGATGTCGCTCCTAGCGGAGCGAGTGAAAAATTAAAGAACAATGTACTACAAAGATTTGGCTCCTAATGGAGCCTTAAGAAGTAAAACAAATTATACTCATACATACGGTTTATGTCATCAAAAAAAGTACGCGTTCGTTTTGCGCCAAGCCCCACGGGGCCTTTACACATGGGCGGTGTGCGCACAGCCTTGTTCAACTACCTGTTCGCCAAACAGCTTGGCGGCGATTTTATTTTGCGTATTGAAGATACCGACTCTGCCCGCTTTGTACCCGGAGCAGAAGAGTACATCATAGAATCGCTGCGTTGGTGCGGCATTACCTTCGATGAGGGGGTTGGCGTTGGAGGCCCTCATGCGCCTTACCGCCAAAGCGAGCGCAAGGACATTTACCTAAAGTATGCCGAGCAGCTTATTTCATCGGGACATGCTTACTATGCCTTCGATACATCGGAGGAGTTAGATAAGCTGCGTACTGATTGTGAAAAGAAAGGCGAAACGTTTATCTACAACTACACCATTCGTGAGCAAATGGCAACTTCACTCAACATGAGCAATGATGAGGTGAAGCAACGTTTGGAAAAAGGGAATTGGGTAGTACGCTTTAAAATTCCGGCTAACGAAATCGTATCGATTAACGATATTATTCGCGATAACGTAGTGGTAAACACCAATACGCTGGATGATAAAGTGTTGTTTAAATCAGTAGATATGCTGCCTACCTATCACCTGGCTAACATTGTTGACGACCATTTGATGGAGATTACCCACGTTATTCGGGGCGAAGAATGGCTGCCCTCGCTTCCTCTGCACGTGTTGCTATACCGTGCTTTTGGGTGGGAGAACGAGATGCCGTTGTTTGCTCACCTGTCGCTACTACTAAAGCCCGATGGTAAGGGTAAGCTAAGCAAGCGCGATGGCGACCGTTTGGGTTTCCCCGTATTCCCCATGCGCTGGGTATCGCCTGAAGGCGATGTTTCACGCGGATATAAGGAGGACGGGTACTTTCCGGAAGCATTTGTAAACCTGTTGGCCTTGTTGGGTTGGAACCCGGGTACGGAGCAGGAATTGTTCACGATGGACGAGCTGATAAAGCTATTCAGCCTAGACCGTGTAATTAAATCGGGGGCACGCTTTAACCCCGACAAGGCAAAGTGGTTTAACCAGCAGTACATGAAACAACGGGCTAACGATGAGCTGGCCGAGCTATACCAACCTATTTTGAAAGAAAAAGGCGTTGCGCAAGACAGCCGTTACGTAGCCGATGTATGCGGTTTGATAAAGGAGCGTGCCACGTTTGTTGCCGATTTCTGGGATTTGTCATCTTACTTCTTTACCGCACCCACAACCTACGATGAAAAGGTGGTAAAAAAATACTGGAAGGAAGAAACACCTGAGCTGATGGGCAAGCTGCGCGAGCAGCTGGCAGCGGTACAACCTTTTGAGAAGGAGCGTGCAGAACATAAGATACACGATTGGATTACGGCAAACAACTTAAATATGGGACAGGTGATGAATGCTTTCCGACTTTGTGTGGTGGGCGAAAGCAAAGGCCCCGGCATGTTTGAGATTGCTGCGCTGATAGGAAAAAACGAGGTGCTGGAAAGAATAGATAAGGCGGTGGAATCGCTGAAGCCAGAGAAAGTATAAGCAACGCACCGTCATTGCGAGCGATTCGTTTTTTGAATCGCGAAGCAATCTCATCATTTATTGAGTAGATTGCTTCGCTACGCTCGCAATGACGGTGCGTTTGATTTATCACATAAACATCATACCATGAAAAAACTACTTCTTGCAGGTGTACTGTTGCTATCGCTACAGGCGTTGGCGCAGAAAGGCAATGTTCCGGTATTAAAGCCTATACAGATTGAAAAGTATGTTGCGTGGACTGCTGAGGATGAACGGGGATGGGCGTTGCTATACCGATCTTACGATAAGCCGGAAGATACGCTTAAATTTACCAAGGATGAGCTGAAGCTATACCGTAAGTACCAGAAGAAGGCGTATGATGCCGATATAGCCGGTGATGAAGGAGGCATGCAAGCCCCGTGGAACATGGAGCCAATGGGTTGTAGCTGGTACTGCGGTGCAAGCTACGAAACGGCTGTATCATCAGAGTTAGCCCGAAATGGCAGTAACAAGTATGGTGCGGACATGTCCGGTGATTGGGATTTGCGCACGGCATGGGTTGAAGGTGTGGCAGGTTACGGTATAGGCGAGTACCTGAAATATACGTTTGGAAACAGTGCTGCACGTGCTACCATTTGCTACATTCACAACGGCTACCAGAAGAACCCAGCTGCATGGAAAAACAACTCGCGTGTAAAAACATTTAACTTGTACGAGAATGATGAGTTGCTGGCGGTTTTGCAGCTAGAGGATTTTATGGGTTGTCAAGCCTTTGAGTTTCCACGTCCGATAGGGCGTCGCAAAGATGGTAAAGCCTCTATACTAAAGTTTGTAATTACGGAGGTTTACCAAGGCGATAAGTATGATGATACGGCGATTTCCGAGCTGTATTTTGGCGGAATGGATGTTCACTGTTTGGCAAAAGGTAGCATGGTACTCACCGAAACAGGTAATAAGATTAGTACCGCAAACATTGAAGATATTAAGGTTGGCCAGCAGGTGGTAAGCTACAATCCCGATAATGGCAGCTTATCTTATGCTACTGTAGAAAAAGTACATTGTGTAACGCATAGTGGATTGCTGAGGCTGAAGCTGGAAAACGGACGAGAAATTACCACAACTGCAGACCATCCCTTCCTTACCGACAAAGGATGGGCATCACACAATCCGGAAAAAACGAAACAGTACGGCAGACTATCAGCCGTTGTGAAGTATGAGGCAGGTGATACGTTTACCGTTTATGATGTAGGCAAGCTGATAAACGTTAAGTTGATAAGTATAGACGAGCTGAACATTACCGAGGAAACTTACACGCTGGAGCTAAGTAATAATGGAGGGTTCATTGCAAACGGTTTTATTGTGGGACAAGAGTAAAACCTCTTTGGAAAAATACCAAAATACATGTTTTTATTTCCTTTCTAATATAGATACCCCCTCTGGGGTTGAACAACAATAACTCCGGATGCAATGCGAGGCAGTCGGACTGAAGTTAAGATTGCACAGGGAGCACCGACTTTCTTAGAAGAAAGTCGGTGCTCCCTGTGCAGTTAAGCCGAACGGTTTTCTTCGTGGGTTTCACCCACGGTTATGCATATTCAGCCCTCTTCGGGACTGTCTTTATTTCAAACCGGTTGTTATATTATTTCCAAAAGAGGCTTATTAAAGCAAGGAAAAGAATATTCAAAAATAAAGCGGGACACAGTATTGCTGTGTCCCGCTTCCCACATTAAAAAACCAAACAAGTATTTAAAAACTTTATTCTTCAAAATCAAAGTCAAAATCAAAAGGGAAATCAAAATCCATAGTTGCCAGCTGTTCAGAAACAATCTTATTTATCTCTTCGCTGTTAGGCATATCGGTATCACCAAACTTAAACGCTCTTACCTTGAATTGCTTGTTATCACCATCAAAGTTGAACTTTCTTCCACTCGTATTAAAGTTGAAGCGCATGTTGTTACCACGTGCATCATACATTACTTTTTGTTCATCAGTAAGTAAAGCACGCGTTTTTACCTGCATGTTGGCTTGAGCCTTCATTTGCTGTGCTTGCAACGATGCTATTTCGTCAATTGTTTTATTGATAGCCTTCATATCGGCGTTATCAGTAGCCTGTAAACTCTTCAGATGAGCACGCTTTTCGGCTATTTGATTACGAACGGTATTAGATTCTTTCATCATTTCAACGCGAAGCGTCTTCATTTGGTCACGTTGTTCTTGCGTAAGGTTAGGAATCCCGCCCATACGCTCGCGGATTTCGCCCACCCTTCTTTCAACGTCGGGTCTTGCTGTTCTTACCTGAACTCTTCTTTCTTTTTCCTGCTTTTCTTGTTGTTGTTGCGCTTGAACAAACGGGGCAAAGCATAAAACAGAGATAATAAGTAATGCTACCTTTTTCATATCTATTGAGTTTTTGAGTTTATATACATGTGCTTTTTGGAGATCTCTGCTTCTAAGACAACAATTTTAAGGCAGGGTTTAACCGGAATTTACACAATTGCATTAATTAACATTTGCACCTCTTACGCAAAACAACCTTAAGTTAAGGTATATAATAAACCGCTTTGATAAATAGCAATAACAATAGTACGTCATTGCTGAGGCGCACTTTGCCGAAGCAATCTGCTAATAATGGGTAGATTGCTTCACAATTCAAAATACGAATTGTTCGCAATGACGAGGAGTTGTTAGCTTCGTACTCCGCATTATACCTCTTTCCGCCATTTATCGAAGAAGTCTAGTATAAGCAAGTGCGATATGAGAATTGGTATAAAATAAAAAGCCCTTTCTCTTTTGTTGAGAAAGGGCTATGCATTTCAATAGATACTAGCACTATTCAAACTGTGAGCTTTCTATGCCTTTATTTACTTCAACAGCAGTAATAGTTGCCGGCATTGTCATTCCTCCTGCCGCTTGTTTTACGCTATACGGAAATTTAACGCCATCAACGGTTCTGTAATCACCATATTCTGTAACTTGCTGTATTGGCCCCTGAGGCCCCATTGCGGTAGCTACTTTCTTTAGCTTCAACCCGCTTGCTACATCATAATATTCGGTAGAAGTACTTGCGCCCTTGGTAACATCCAGCACATATACATCTTTCCCTTCTAATTTTTCTATGCCTTTAACAGCAAGCCGGTAGCCATTTTTCGCATAGTTCATTTCTGGACAAGCCGATGATCCATCCTTTATTTCATCAAACTCGGCACCCTCGGTCAACTCCTTGTTACCTTGCATACCCGATACCTTTAGCGCTGTCCCGTTAAATGCCATTTTCTGAACAACCATACCACCCATAGCCAAGCTGGTAAGTGAAAAGTTCGGCTTCTTGAACAGCTGGGTCATATTTAGCTTCTGCCCCATTGCGCTTATCTCTGCCGTAATCTTATAATCATTTATCTTTTCAATGGCTGCAACACCACCAATAGCGTCAACATACTTGCTGATTACTTCGTTAGCGCTGATACTTGCGGTTTTAGCGGTAGGAGCCTCAATAGGGTTAGCGTTTATATCGTAGAACTGAACGGTTTTGTTAGAGGCGAATTGCTTTAACCCTTCTGCAAGAGATTTATCTCCCGTCACCACTATCCAAGCGTTTTCAGGCCTGATATATTTCTTTGCTGCAGCTTGTACATCAGCAACAGTAATGGCATTCAACCGCTTCAGGTAGGTCTTGTAGTAATCCTTTGGCAGCTTATACTTATCAATAGACACAGCAAAAGCGGCAATGGTTGAGGGAGATTCAAGGCCGCGACTGAAGCCTCCGGCTATAAAAGCCTTTGCATTCTTCAGCTCTTGCTCGCTAATCGGAGTATTTATCATTCTCTTCATCTCTGCCAGTATTTGGTAAACGGCGCTATCGGTGACAGCACTTTTGACAGAAGCAGCACTTCCACGACCGGCTGTCAGGCTATAACGTCCAACCAACTCACCTGATGAAAGCGTATTATATACACCATAAGTATAGCTGTGTTGTTCGCGCAAGTTCTGGAACAAGCGTCCTGCACTTCCGCCACCAAGTATATAGCTCATAACAGAAGCAGCCATTTCATCAGAAGCTCCAATCTTAAAGTTAAGCGGATACGATACGTCAATTGCTGATTGAACAGCACCGGGCTTATCAACCATTGCCACCTGAGCTCCCTGAGGTGCTTGAGGGATGGTGTAGCTGGCAACAGGAACGTTTTTCTTTTGCCACTTGCCAAAATACTTTTCTACGTTTGCCTTTGCTTCGGCCTCTGTAATGTCGCCTACAATTACCAAGCGAGCAACATTAGGCGCAAAGTAAGTATTATAGTAGCTTTGTAAATCATCTACCTTAATATTATCCAGCGTTTCAGCAGTTCTAACCTCTCCTGAAGGAAATTCTTTTCCATAAGTAAGCGCTGCCGATACCCGCTTGTTAACGCTACTGGCATCGTCTCCAACCATTGAAAGTTCGCTTTTTGCCTTACCTATATTCAAATCAAATTCGCTTTGTGTAAATACCGGATTAAGCAAAAGATCTGACATTAGCTCCAGCGCTTTAGTCTCGTATTTCTTTAAGAAGCTTATGCTACCGCCAGATGCATCAACAGATGCAGATGCTCCGATTAAATCTATTTCCTTATTGATTTGCTCCTTGCTGCGAGTTGTTGTAGCAGTTCCTATCACCGTGCTGAACATTGCTTTCATACCAACCTTATCTCTTTCAAGAGCAGGTTTAACATCAAGCATAAGCGAGTAGTAAACAATGGGAGCACGCTTATCCTCAACCACAAATACCTTTAACCCGTTAGACAACGTAAATGTTTTTGCATCCTTAATATTTATTTCTTTTGCAGGTGCAGGAGAAGGGCGAACGCTACGATCTAGCTGTTGAGCGTTTGCCATAGCCACAAAAAGTAGTAGTGTGGCTAGTATATTGGCTATTTTTTTCATTGGTCTGTATTTTTATTTTTCGTTGTAGGTAAAGACCGTCAGCTATTGAATATGTCTTTACTTTTCATTTTCTATTTACTGGCAGATTACTTCTTTTGTGATTCGGGCAAATAGTACAATACCACTCTGTTGTCTTTTGACAAATACTTCTTAGCCACATCTCTCAAATCTTCGCGAGTTATTTCACCATAGAAGCTAAGCTCACGGTTAATCCGTTCGGTATCTTTAAAATAAGTATAGTTGTTGGCAAGTTCTTCTGATATATCCGAAAGACGCACCATGCCGGAAGCCAGCTGAAATTCTTTAGCCGCCATAGCCATTTGGAATTCATCTTCAGCTACCAGCTCGGTTCTTACTTTTTCTAACTCCGCATTAATTGCATTCTCCATGTCTTCGGGAGTTCCTCCTGCATTCGGAATACCAATAAAGTAGGTTAGTCCGGGTTGCTCTTGTGGATTAATGAACATAAGCGTTTCCAGCGCCAATCCTTTATCGGTAATGTTAGTTTTTAGGCGAGAGCTGGCTCCTCCGGACAGAATACTTTTTAAAATATCCAGCGCATAGAAATCCTTTGTCCCAATGGCCGGGGTATGGTATCCCATAAATACCGCAGGCATCTGCACCTTATCGTATATCACATCACGAATTTCGGCCTTCTGCGCTGGCTCTACAACCGTAGGACGATGGATGGGCTTTGTACCTTTAGGAATACCTGCATAGTATTTTTCAATCCATTCTTTAGCCTGCTTTTCCTGAAAATCTCCTGCAACAACCAGTACAGCGTTATTAGGAACATAGTACGTTTTATAGAAGCTATATACATCGTCAAAGGTAGAGTTGCGAATATGGTCGGGCGAGCCGATGGTTTGCCACCGGTAAGGATGAACGGTGAACGCACGCTTACCGATTTCATACATCCACGACCCGTAAGGACGGCTATCTTGCGTTTGTTTTTTTTCTTCAATTACCACACCTTTTTGAGTGGCAACACCAATAGAATCAATTTTGGCATGATACATACGCTCTGACTCCATCCATAACGCCAGCTCCAGCTGGTTAGAAGGCATCTCTTCGTAGTAGTAGGTACGATCTTGAGTAGTATTAGCGTTTAGCTCGCCACCGTTTGACTGTACAATTTTAAAATAATCTCCGCGTGCAATGTTTTCAGAACCTTCGAACATAAGGTGTTCGAAAAGGTGTGCAAAACCCGTTTTGCCAGGGTCTTCATTTTTTGCACCAACATGGTACATAAGTGATACCATTACATTAGGCGTTGCATGATCTTCATATAGAATTACATGCAATCCGTTAGGCAAATCGTACTCCTTGTACTTTATTTGCCCTTTAGCTACAAGCCCTGTTGCCAGAACCAGCGATAAGAGAGTGAAAAACTTCTTCATAAATTTAGCGTGTTTTTGTTGTGTTTTGTTGAATATCTGACTCTTCGAGTATGAAAATATCTTCGACCTTTAAGCTGAACAGCTGCGCCAGCTTAAGCGCCAACACGGTTGACGGTATAAACTTTCCGGTTTCAATAGCGTGTACAGACTGCCGAGTAACTCCCAGCTTATCGGCCAGCTCCTGCTGTGACAGGTTGTACCTTGCTCGTTCTACCTTTATTAAATTCTTCATCATCTTAGTAGCTTAATTGGGCAAATCATTCGACTTTTTCACCTTAAACGCAATCAGGTAGGTGATAAACTGAATGAACAGAATGCTTTTTGCCGTTAGCATAACATGAAAGAGTATGCATAGTATGGTAACAGCAATGCTAACCAGTACGGAAAGTCGCAACGACTCCCAGCGCATAACATCCATATACTCGTCATCTACCTTTTCTTTGGCAAGCATGTAGAATGCCATAGAAAGGAGAATAAGGATGCCTCCGATTTGAATTACCCAGTAGTTTGAGCTGACAAACTCTTCTCCCAGCTCCATCCCCATCCGAAAAGAGTTAACCATTTCATCGGGCGGAATAGACTTTAACGCTTGCAGCGTAACAATAATGCTTGTTACAACAACAAAAATAAGGGAGCCGAAAAAGCACGCCAGGCCTATCTTTTTAAAGTAGTGGGGCAAAAATGCAAATTTCATTTCTACTTGTTTTAATTTAGATGAAAGAACAAAGACAGAAAGACAGAAAGACTCTTGACATCTACTATCTTTTAGCCTTTGCTCTTTAATCCGTTAATCCATTATTTTTCCGCTGCAAATGTATAAATAAAATTACATTTTGTATAGTTTACATTACATTTTGTCCGAAAAAATTGCTATTTTAAATAAACATCCACTCATTATCAAATAAATAGAATTTAAACACTTGCTATAGAACATGCTTTCAATGGCGGAAAATTGGCTCTAAACCGCAAACGTATTGGCGATATAGCAATAATTATATGAGGATATAGCTTGAAAACAGTAGGTAATTGGAAAAAATAGCTTACCTTTGCAACCCCTAAATGGGATTGGATCATTTTTACAGGTATTAATCTAACAATCAAAACGTAAGTGGACACATTAAGCTACAAAACAGTGTCGGTCAACCAAGCCACTGCTACAAAGGAGTGGGTTATAATTGATGCGACAAATGTGGTTTTGGGTCGCCTTTCTGCGCGCGTAGCCCTGCTACTTCGCGGTAAGCACAAGACCAACTACACCCCACACGTTGACTGCGGTGATAATGTAATTATCATTAACGCCGAGAAGATACGTTTGACGGGTAGTAAACTGACGGACAAAGTGTACGTTCGTCACACCGGATATCCCGGCGGACAACGTTTTGCAACTCCTGGCGAGCTGCTGAAACGTAAACCGTTCGCTGTAGTAGAAGAAGCTGTACGCGGCATGTTGCCTAAGAACAGGCTAGGTCGCGAGCTATTCCGCAACCTTCATGTATATGTAGGAAGCGAGCACCCGCATGAGGCACAAAAGCCCAAGCAAATTAACGTAACCGAAATTTAAATCGCATGGAAGTAATTAACGCACTTGGAAGAAGAAAAGCAGCCGTAGCGCGCATTTACTTGAGCGTAGGTAAAGGTAACATTACCATCAACAACCGTAACTTGGAAGAGTACTTCCCCTCAAAACTTTTACAGTATGTGGTAACCCAACCGTTGGTGTTAACCGGCAACAATGAAAAGTTTGACATCAAGGTAAACCTTGACGGAGGCGGAATCACAGGTCAGGCAGAAGCACTTCGCCTAGCCATTGCTCGCGCCCTTTGTAAGGTTGATGTGGAAGCAAACCGCTCTACACTTAAGCACAATGGGCTACTGACTCGCGATCCGCGTGAAGTTGAGCGTAAGAAACCCGGTCAACCCGGCGCTCGCAAGCGGTTCCAGTTCAGCAAACGCTAAACCTGCTTTTTTGCACAGCCAGGATGCAAATTATACGGATGGCCGGTTAAGCTCTACCGTACAATTGTCCGGCTGCGGAAAGCGACTCCGACTAGCAAGGCTACTACGTGAGTTGCTAATGTAAAGAGAAACAACTAAAGTTTAAATTGAAAAAACGACATCATGTCAAGAACAAATTTCCAAGAACTACTTGATGCAGGCGTTCACTTCGGCCACCTTAAGCGGAAGTGGAATCCTAAGATGGCTCCCTACATCTTCATGGAGAAAAACGGGATTCACATCATTGACCTGCACAAGACTGCGGTAAAAATAGACGACGCAGCCAGCTTTGCTAAGCAGATTGCTCGTTCCGGTCGCAAGATTCTTTTTGTTGCTACCAAAAAGCAAGCAAAAGAAATTGTTGCCGACAAAGTAAAGAACATCAACATGCCTTACGTTACCGAACGTTGGCCGGGCGGTATGCTCACCAACTTTCCTACTATTCGTAAGTCTGTTAAGAAGATGAACACCATCGATAAGATGAACCAAGATGGTACGTTCCAGAACCTTTCTAAGCGTGAAAAGCTTCAAATATCACGTCAGCGTGCAAAGCTGGAGAAGAACCTTGGTTCAATCTCCGATCTTTCTCGCCTTCCGGCTGCTCTTTTTGTGGTTGATATCCAAAAAGAAGCCAACGCCGTTAAAGAAGCTAAACGTCTTAGCATTCCGGTAATCGCAATGGTTGATACCTGCTGTGATCCAACTCCTATTGACATGGTGATTCCGGCTAACGACGATGCTGCAAAGTCAATATCTCTTATACTTGACCTAATGTGCAGCGCTATTCAGGAAGGACTTGAGGAACGCAAGATGGAGAAAGAAAAGGATGCTCCCGCCGGACAAGACGGTGATAGCGATGCTCCCAAAAAGCTCCGTGCAAGAAAATCAGCTCCAAAGAAAGAAGGCGGTAAAGAAGAAGCCGCTCAGGAATAGTACAAAACGATAGATTTGCGATATACGTATAGCGATTACTATCGAGCTACGTATATCGCATTTCGTTTAAAAAGACGGATATGCGTATGGTGATTTGAGATACTAGATTTGGTTGATGCGGAAAACAAAAATGAGCGTTGCATTATCTTTTTCGCTTAACACATAACGCTTCACTCTTAACGTTCTCACAATACGCAAATCGCATATCTAATATCCCATAAAAATAAAAAACAACTAAAGACAAAATACTATGGCAGAAATAAAAGCTGCAGATGTAGCAAAGCTACGCCAAATGACCGGCGCCGGTATGATGGACTGCAAAAATGCACTTGTTGAAGCAAACGGCGATTTTGCAAGAGCGCAAGAAATTATTCGTGAAAAAGGTAAGCTGGTTGCCGCTAAGCGTGCAGACCGTGACACCACTGAAGGATCCGTTATAGCACTTGTTGCGTCCGACAATAAAAAGGGTATTCTTGTTGCCATTGGTTGCGAAACCGACTTTGTGGCTAAAACAGAAGGATTCCGCGGCATATCACAACATATTGCCAACGCAGCGTTAGACGTACTTCCGGCTGATAGCGAAGCGTTGAAAGGTATTAAGGTATCGGGCAGCAGCGTTGAGGAAATCATTACGCAGGAAACCGGAAAAACCGGAGAGCGTCACCAAATATGCTACTTTGGCAAGCTAGAGGCTCCCTACATTATGCCTTACATCCACATGAATAACAAGCTGGCAACACTGGTTGCGTTCAGCAAGCCCATTGCTGCTGATGCGGCTAAGGACATTGCTATGCAGGTTGCCGCTATGAACCCTGTATCAGTTACAAAAGAAGATTGCCCTCAATCGGCAATTGAAACAGAATTACAGGTTGGCCGCGAACAAGCTCGCTTAGATGGTAAACCCGAAGAGATGATTGAAAAAATTGCTCAGGGTAAGCTTAACAAGTTCTTCAAAGAAAGCACGCTTATGGAGCAAGCCTTCATTAAAGAACAAAAGCAAAGCGTTACCGACTACCTTAAGAGCGTTGACCCTGAAGTAAAGGTGGTAGGATTCCTACGCTTCTCGCTTACAGACTAAGCCCAAGTTCATCAAAACAAAAAAAACCGTTTCAGCTGTTTCGTTGGAACGGTTTTTGTTATATATACAATATACTCTGTTCTATTTACGTTTTTCATTCTACTATGTGGAATAAATACACAGAATATTCATGATGCTGATTAATTGACTAGTAAGCCTTACAGCTCAGTAATATTATTCATACATTTATCTTATCATTAATCGTAAATCAACTAAGATTATGAAAAAAATTTTACTCTCTTTAGCCGTTGGAGCCGTTTTAGGTGTAAGCACCATGCAAGTTTCATGTATTGGCAGCTTTAAGCTTACCAACAACCTTTACGATTGGAACAGCAACATTGGCAGCAAGTTTGTCAATGAGCTCGTATTCTTCCTGTTCATCATTGTACCCGTTTACGAAGTAACCCTTTTGGTTGACGGAATTGTTCTCAACGCTGTTGAATTTTGGTCAGGTAGTAACCCTATTGCCATGCTACCCGGACAAGAAGAAATTCAAATTGCGGAAAAGGATGGCATAAAATACCAAATTAAGGCCACTCACAACCGCTTTGACATTGAACAGCTCGAAGGGCCCAGTAAAGGGGAGAAATGTGCTTTGGTATTTAATGATGAGAAGCAAACATGGTCTCTTGAGGGAAGTAAAGGCAAGCGTGAGCTGATGAAAATTCTTAAAAACGGACAAGCTGTTGCGTTTATGCCCGACGGAACAACTGTACCTATGGAACAATTACACGCTCCTGCACTTGATGCAATGGCAACATTTGCGGTAAAGTAAAACCTACCGTAAGTAAAACAAAAAGCGTTCAAGAAAAATTTCTTGAACGCTTTTTGTTTTGTCGGGGTACTCCGACTCGAACGGAGGACCCCCTGCTCCCAAAGCAGGTGCGCTAGCCAACTGCGCCACACCCCGATACAAAGACGATTACCTGAATAATCATTCTTTGAGGATGCAAAGGTAAACTTTTTTCCGGAAAAACCGCATGATTTACTTTTATCTCCCAACTATTGCTCCTGCAACAATATTTGCCAGCTTAGCCCTAAACGACACCAAGCTCCCCACATTATCAGGGTGCACCCTGTGCGCTAAGAAAATAACCGCCGTTTGAGAAACAGGGTCAATAAATAGGTTAGGCCCTGTGTAACCGGTATGCCCAAAAGTTTTCGGTTTACCAAAAAGGTCACCGCGGTCTGATGCGTAGGTTGAGTAGCTATCCCAACCCAGCGAACGTCCGAACTTCTCAAATCCAACAGGAACTGTTCGCATTAGCTCGCATGCGCGCGTTCCAAGTATTCGCTTTCCATTCAGCTCACCACCATTCATTAAAGCTTTCGACAGCTTAACCAAATCTTCGGCATTAGAAAACAACCCTGCATTTCCCGATATTCCGTTGTTACAATCTCTCGCCAACGAATCATGCACTACGCCGCAAAGTACGCTACCATCCAACATCCTCTCTGTTGGTGCGCATAGCTTCAGCAGCTCCCCCTCAGGGTTAAAGTCGGTTTTCGCCATTCCCAGCGGCTTAAAAATATGCTCCTGTTCATATACCCGCAAACTTTTGCCCAATACCTTTTCAACAATATACTGTAGTAGCACATAGTTCAGGCAGCTGTACTCAAATACCGTACCGACCTTACTCCTACCTGATTTTTGCACAATGTATTCCTCCAACGCCTTTCGGTTTTGCTTGCCGCTTGCTTTGAGTAGCTTGGCTAAATTCGAATAATCGGCAATGCCTGAGGTGTGAGTAAGTAAATGAATAACTTTTATATCCTTTGGTACGTATGGAAGGTAGCGTGAAGCGGCATCGTCAAGCCTGATTTTTCCTTGCTCTACCAGCTGCATAATAGCAATGGCAGTAAACGGTTTGGTTACCGAAGCAAGGTCGAACACCGTTTCGGTTGTCATTGGCTCTACCGTAGGATAGACCGATTTGTTTCCGTACGCCTTGAGATATACCAAGCTGTCTTTATGCACAACCGCAAGTACCGCACCGGGTATAGCCTTATCAGCAATAGCCTTGTTAACTAGGCTATCAACCCGAGATAGTCGCGCTAAATCAACCTGAGCCGCAACAGCTACCGGAAACAATGCTACGACAAGCAACAGTAGTATAGTATGACTAACGATTTTTCGCATGGCTAAACAAGTACATTCCAATAAACGTAAGCAGTCCGTTCACTACAAGTATGGTGAATCCAAACCCGAAACTCAGATAAGTGGTAGATAAATAGTTCAGCACCCAGCATAGAACAGGCGATATGGCTGCAACGTAGGGAATATACCTATCCTTTACCTCCCGCTTTGTAAGTATGCCAAAGAAGAATAAACCCAGCAAGGGGCCATAGGTGTATGCCGCCAGCTTATACACAAGGTCTATCACCGCCTCATTCTTTGAGAAGAAGAATACCATGATAAGAGCGATAAACACCAGGCAATACAAGAAATGCACTATACGCCTTGTGATTGTTTTCTTTTTATCCGACATATCTTCTCGCTTATCAAAGCGCAGAAAGTCTATACAAAACGAGGTGGTAAGCGCCGTTAGCGCGCCTGCCGCGCTGGGAAACGAGGACGATATTAGCCCGATAACAAAGAAAACAGCTACCGTTGTGCCGAGATATTCACTCGCAATGGTTCCGAAAATGTTATCGCTATCGGTAACGCTAATGCCCTTACTTTGCATGTACAACACCAGTATTGCACCCAATAGCACAAACAAAAAGTTGGCAATAACCAAAATGATGCTGGTAGAAAACATATTTTTCTGCGCGTTCTTAAGGTTGCTACAGCTGATGTTTTTCTGCATCATACCTTGGTCTAGCCCTACTGCCGATATGGTGATAAACATACCGCTTAGCACCTGCTTTACAACGTTGGTGCTATCGCCCCAGCTAAAGTTCAACATCTTGGAATACTTGCTCTCCGTAACAGCTTTAGCCATATCGGAGAACGACCAGCCCATTTGCAAACAAATAGCGACAACGGTAAGTATTACCGCCAGCAAGGTAAAGGTAGTTTGCAAAACATCTGTCCAAATTATTGTCTTAACACCACCCCTATACGTATATAAAAAGATGAGCAGCATAAACACCGCCGCAACCACTATAAACGGAATGTTGGCGCTCTGAGGAATAAGGTTGAACAGCACCAGCACCACCAAAAAGATACGCACGGTAGCACCCAGCAATCTGGATATGAGAAAGAAAACGGCTCCTGTTCGGTATGAGTGCATACCGAGTCGCTTTTCCAGGTATCCGTATATCGATACTAAGCTCATTTTGTAGTATAAGGGAAGCAGAATGGTTGCTATGACCACGTAACCGAGTAAAAAGCCAAACACCAACGGCATGTAGTAGAACGACTGGTTTACCACATTGCCCGGAACAGAAATAAAGGTAACGCCGGAGATGGAAGCACCCAGCATACCATAGGCAACCACAGGCCACGGCGATTTTTTATTTCCTGAGAAAAACGAGCTGTTATCAGCACGACGAGAGCTAATCCACGAGATAATGAATAGCAAGAGTAGGTAGGCTACAAATGCTATAAGCATAGTGTAAGAGTGCATGGCTGACTATAGGTTAGGTTTAAATGAGGTGAACGAACCAACGGTTTTACGAAGCAGCAGCTCCGAGCGACCTTCAATTACAAAATCTTTAATTTTCCCAACCAGCTCAAAGCCTCTACCGTAGTATAGCTTCTGAGCACCTTCATTAAAGTCGGATACGCAAAGGAAGAAGTTGGGAGATTCGGCAAAAATTCGCTTCTCCAGATAGTCCATCACCTCACTGCCTACGCCTTTTCCACGAGTCTTCTCGGCTATACAGATAGATTGTAGGTAAATGCGAAATGAACCCAGTACTTGCAGCACAACCACACCTACTACCTCACCATCCAAAAACAGAGTGTACACCTCTTTCCCATCACCTCGTAGGGAGGATAGGCAGGCCGCTTGGTCGCGCTTAAGCGTAATCCAAGGGTCGGTATTGCACATTATCTGCGCCATAGCGCCATAATGCGTCTCATCTTTTTGCAGCTCAATACGTAGGTTCATGGTAATTGGTAATTTAGGTTTAGAAATCCAAATGTAGTAAAAACAGGTCTTCCCCGAAAGCAGAATGCAAGATTAAGCCTGCGCCTTTAAGTTTTTGCAGTCATCTAATTTATTTTTACCTTTGTTGCCCAAAATCGGGGTGTAGCGCAGTTGGCTAGCGCGCCACGTTCGGGACGTGGAGGCCGAAGGTTCGAGTCCTTTCACCCCGACTAAGCCTGAGAGCTACCTTATGGTGGCTCTTTTTCTTTTATAATAAAATCTAAACAGGTAACGAATAACGCTATCCGACTTATCTTTGTGCTCAAAGAAAAGACTTTAATACATAAATCATACGCAAGTGAATATTCTAGAACAAACCCTAGCCGAACGTATTCTGATACTCGATGGCGGTATGGGCACTATGATACAACCCTATAAGCTCGGCGAAGAAGATTATCGCGGAGAAAGGTTTCGCAACCATCCAACCGACCTTAAAGGCAACAACGACCTACTGGTATTAAGCCGTCCTGATATTATACGCACTTTACACGAGGCTTACCTAAAAGCCGGAGCCGATATTATTGAGACCAATACGCTCAATGCAAATGCCGTGTCGCTGGCTGAATATGGGCTGGCTGATATTGCTTACGAGCTGAACGTTGAAGCCGCCAAGCTGGTACGCAAGCTGGTTGATAGGTATAGCACTCCCGGTAAACCAAGATTCGTAGCAGGTTCTATCGGTCCAACATCAAAATCGCTATCTGTTTCGCCGGATATCAATAATCCGGCATACCGAAACATTACGTTTGATGAGCTGTACAATGCTTATACGGAACAGGTGCGCGGACTTGTTGACGGCGGCGTAGATATACTACTTATAGAAACATCATTTGATACGCTCAACGTGAAAGCCGCTCTTGTAGCCATTCAGGATTTTATAGAAAAAGGTGGGCGAAAAGTTCCCGTAATGGTATCGGGAACGTTAAGTGATATCAGCGGACGTACGCTATCAGGACAAACGCTTGAGGCCTTCTACACCTCATTAGAGCATATCGATTTACTGAGCATAGGGCTGAACTGTGGTCTTGGTGCAAAGCAAATGGCAATGCACATTGCCGAGCTGTCAAGCTACTCTCGCTTCCGCATTTGCGCATACCCCAATGCCGGTTATCCCGACCAAATGGGACACTACACCGAGTCGCCCGAAATTACAGCTGCCTACGTAGGGCAAATGCTTAAAGCCGGACAGCTGAATATTGTTGGCGGATGTTGCGGTACAACACCCGACCATATTGCCCGCATTGCAGAGGTAGCGGCAAAATATCCGCCAAGAAAAATCCCGGCGTTAGAACCCATTACCACTTGCTGCGGGCTCAACGTAGTAAAAATTACACCGCAAAGTAACTTTGTAAACGTTGGCGAACGTACTAATGTGGCAGGCTCAAAAAAGTTTGCCCGTCTTATAAAAGAACAAAAGTACGAAGAGGCGCTATCTGTTGCCCGTGAACAGGTACAAGACGGGGCTCAACTTATAGACGTGTGTATGGACGAGGCGCTGATTGACGCGCCTGTTGCCATGGCAACCTTCCTGCAAATGATGGCTTCGGAACCTGATGTTGCTGCACTACCCGTAATGATAGACTCCTCTAAATGGGAGGTTATTCAAGCAGGCCTAAAGTGTACGCAAGGTAAGTCCATAGTAAACTCTATAAGCCTGAAAGAAGGTGAGGAGGCTTTTTTAGCAAAAGCACAATATATTCGCAAGTTTGGCGCTGCCGTTGTTGTAATGCTATTTGATGAGCAAGGACAGGCAGATACCTACGAGCGTAAAGTGGAAGTAGCCGGACGTTCGTACCATTTACTTGTTGATAAGGCGAACTTCCCCCCGCAAGATATCATTATAGACCCCAATATTCTTGCCATATCAACGGGTATGGAAGAGCATAACGAGTATGCTGTTGCTTTTATTTGTGCCTGTGAGTGGATAAAACAAAACCTGCCGTACGCTAAAATCAGCGGAGGTGTGAGTAACTTGTCCTTCTCCTATCGTGGAAACGAAACGGTTCGCCGCGCTATGCACTCCGTGTTTCTGTACCATGCTATAAAAGCAGGCATGGATATGGGAATAGTCAATCCGGGTCAGCTATCTGTATATAGTGATATTGAACCAACTTTACTGAAGCTGGTAGAAGATGTAGTGCTGAATCGTAGTAGCGATGCCGCCGATAAGCTGATAGCCTACGCTGCTGAGAATAAGGAAACGAAAACGGAAGGCGACGAAAAACGCGAAGAGAGCTGGCGAAAGCAAGCACCTGCCGACCGCATACGCTACGCTATGGTAAAAGGTATTGCCGACTACGTAGAGCAAGATGTAACGGAGCTGCTGTCGTCCTACTCCTCTCCCATCGGTATTATTGAAGGTCCGTTAATGGATGGAATGAATGAGGTTGGAACACTTTTTGGTGAAGGAAAAATGTTTCTTCCTCAAGTGGTAAAAAGCGCGCGAGTAATGAAGCGTGCCGTTTCTGTTCTTGAACCGTTGATACAACAAGAGAGAGAAGCTAACAAGCAAAGTAAAACGGTAGCAAAAATTTTACTGGCAACAGTAAAAGGCGATGTCCACGATATTGGTAAAAACATTGTAAGCGTGGTACTCAGCTGCAACGGCTACCAAATTATCGATCTTGGCGTAATGGTTTCCGCTCAAAAGATTATCGATACAGCCATTGCTGAAAAGGTTGACCTTATTGGTCTCAGTGGGCTTATCACTCCATCACTGGATGAGATGGCGCATGTTGCCGAAGAGCTGGAAAAGAACGGACTTCGCATTCCGCTGGTAGTAGGCGGTGCGGCTACCGGAGCGCTACATACGGCCATTGCCATTCAACCCAAGTATAGCGGAGGTGTTGTACATGTGAGGGATGCTTCACAGGTGGCTTCAATTGCCAAAAGTTTACTAAACGAAAATTTACGTGAGGATTATCTCCGCAAGCTGAATGAAGAGTATGCTCAGCTGAAGAAGAACTACGAAAAGCAACAGGAAGAACGAATGCTATTGTCGTTGGAAGAAGCAAGAAAAAATAAACTTACCATTGATTGGGCAACAGAACCTATTGCAAAGCCTAAAAATATTGGAATACAGCAACTCCTATCCTTCCCCATTGAGGAACTTACGCCATATATAAATTGGACAGCCTTTTTCCACACCTGGAGGCTTAACGGAAGGTATCCCGATATTTTACAGCATACGCAAATGGGTAGTGAGGCTCAAAGTCTGTTCAACGATGCGCATGCGCTATTAAAGACTTTTGCAAAGGAAAAATCGTTAACGGTTAACGGAGCGATTGCTATTCTTCCCGCCTCTTCACACAACGAGGACATTATAGCTTACACTGATGAGAAGCGGGATAAAGAACTTGCTGTTTTACACATGCTGCGCAATCAGGAGCGTAAACCGGAGAACGGTGAAAATCGTTGTTTGGCCGATTATATAGCACCTGCAACATCGGGCAGACAAGATTATATCGGACTATTTGCTACTACAGCAGGCATAGGCGTTGATGAGGTAGTAGAACGTTTCAACGCACAAAACGACGAGTATAGAAGCCTTCTTACCAAAACGCTTGCCGACCGCTTGGCAGAAGCCTTTGCAGAGCTGTTGAATGAAAAAGTACGTTTAGAGCTGTGGCAGTTCCCTGAGGGAGTAAAAGGTATTCGTCCGGCAATAGGATTTCCTGTATGCCCTGAGCATAGCGAGAAGCAAACGCTATTCAGCCTACTTAATGCTGAGCAAAGCTTAGGTATTCAGCTTACGGAAAGTTACGCTATGTCGCCTGCTGCATCGGTTTGCGGACTATACTTTGCCAGTCCGCATGCACACTACTTTAGCGTTGGCAACATTGCCTCCGACCAAATTGCAGACTATGCCCACAGAAAAGGTATTAGCATGAGTGAAGCAGAGAAGCTGCTGGCACATGTGGGAATAAGCTAGCTCTTGGCACGCAGAAAACACAGACAAGCGCAGATTAGCACAGTTTTTATTTTAGCACATCATTTCACAGAGAGCACAGAGTCTTTCTCTGTGGTTCTCTGTGTCTTCTTTGTGCTCTCTGTGTTATTCCTTTCTTTTAGGCTACAAAACAAAATCGGAGTTAGCACAACGCCAACCCCGATTTACTATATTTGTTACTAGTGATTAGCGACGTGGTTTTCCACGACGGTCATCACGACGACGGTCGTCTCTCTTATCATCATCGCTACGCGGAGGACGCGGTGGGCGCTCAGGTTCCACAAAACCTTCGGGCTTGGGAAGTAACGCTCTGCGTGATAAGCGAAGCTTTCCGGTTCTTTCATCAACCTCCAACAGCTTCACATCAATCTCATCACCTTCTTTCAGAATACCTTCAAGCGTATCAATGCGAGCCCAATCATATTCTGATATGTGAAGTAATCCATCCTTACCGGGTACAATTTCTATAAAGGCACCGTAAGGCTGTATTGAGCGAACCTTTCCGTGGTAAACAATACCAACTTCAGGACCGAACACGATAATCTTAATACGTCCCATTGCCGCATCAATAGCGTCTTTGCTATCACCAAATACATCAACAAAACCCTTGTTATCCTTTTCAGTAATAGTAATCGTTGTTCCGGTAGTTTTTTGTATTTCCTGAATAACCTTTCCACCCGGGCC
The DNA here is from genome assembly GCA_031551125.1 of Bacteroidales bacterium. Lineage (GTDB taxonomy): Bacteria > Bacteroidota > Bacteroidia > Bacteroidales > UBA932 > JAIRNF01. The sequence goes on along the minus strand of JAVBOB010000001.1, from coordinate 40,387 downwards.
TATTACCGCACCAATATTTTCAGCGGGGATAACGATTTGCTCAATGCGTGGAACATGAGGTTTCAGCTCAGGGTTAGGAGTGTTTAGCGTTTCAAGCATCTTGCCGAGTATGTGTAAACGACCTTGCTTTGCTTGCTCCAACGCTTGTTCCAACACTTCGTAAGGAAGCCCGTCAACCTTAATATCCATTTGGGTTGCGGTAATACCGTCTTTCGTTCCGGTTACTTTAAAGTCCATATCGCCCAAGTGGTCTTCATCACCTAAGATATCAGAAAGTACAGCGAACTTCTTGCTCTTTGAATCGGTAATCAAACCCATTGCAATACCTGATACGGGTTTCTTGATTTGAATACCGGCATCCATCAACGCAAGCGTTCCGGCGCAAACCGTAGCCATTGATGATGAACCGTTACTTTCCAAAATATCCGATACTACGCGTACTGCATAGGGGTTTTGCTCTCCAACGGGAACAACAGGCTTTAACGCACGGAAAGCAAGGTTACCGTGTCCTATTTCACGACGGCTTGTTCCGCGTGAAGCTTTTGCTTCGCCCGTTGAGAAAGGAGGGAAGTTATAGTGCAGTACAAACTGATGCGAGCCCTGTACCAGCACTTCGTCAATTGATTTTTCGTCTAGCTTGGTACCTAACGTAACCGTAGTAAGCGACTGCGTTTCACCACGTGTAAAGATAGCCGAACCGTGTGCTGCAGGCAGGTAACCAACTTCACACCAAATAGGGCGAATATCTTTTGTTCCACGACCGTCAAGACGCACACCATCGTTAAGAATCATGTTGCGCATAGCCTCTTTTTCCACATCGTGGTAGTAGCGGGCAACCAACGGCTTTTTAGCAGCGCGGTCTTCGTCGGTAAGCGTTTGTAAAAACTCATCCTTCAAAGCAGCAAAGGCATCAGAACGCTCATGCTTGCCGGCTCCGCTTTTTGCTATAGCATAGCACTTATCGTAGCAGTATGCGTGTATAGCCTTACGTAGCTCCTCATCGTTGTCCTCATGGCAGTACGTGCGCTTTTGCGCTTTACCTACCGCTTCGGTTAGCTCCATCTGCGCCTTGCAGTGCTTCTTAATCTCATTATGAGCTAGCTTAATAGCTTCGAGCATTTCGGCTTCCGAAACTTCCTTCATTTCACCCTCAACCATCAGAATGTTATCGTAGGTTGCGGCAACCATAATGTCGATATCGGCATCAGGCATTTGTGAGAAGTTGGGGTTAACCACAAACTCACCGTTAACACGTGCAACACGTACTTCCGAAATGGGTCCGTTAAACGGAATATCGGATACGGCCAAGGCTGCAGATGCTGCAAGTCCGGCCAACGCATCGGGCATAATATCTTTATCAGCAGAAATGAGGTTAACAGTAACAAACACCTCTGCATGAAAATCATCAGGGAATAGCGGGCGTAGCGCGCGGTCAATCAAGCGCGAAACTAGAATCTCAGAGTCGCTGGGACGTGCCTCACGTTTCAAAAATCCTCCCGGATAGCGGCCTGCGGCAGCGTACTTCTCTTTGTACTCTACCTGCAAAGGCATAAAATCTACATCGGCCTTTGCCTCTGTTGCAGCGGTAACAGCGGCGAGCAACATGGTGTCGCCCATCTTAACAACTACCGCACCGTCGGCCTGCTTTGCCAACTTTCCGGTTTCAATCTCAATTACGCGACCGTCGTTAAGTTCAATTGTTTTCTTTACAATATTCATATCATCTTCGTTTTGTGTCCTCTTACTTGTATTACGATATGCGTATAGCGATATGAGATTTGTAAGTTTTCGCAATACTCAATACGCACATCGCATATCTATTTTCTTTCAGTACTAATAATAGCAAGAGAGGCAATTTATCAATTGCCTCTCTTGTCGCTTTATTTTCTAAGGTTCAGAGCCTTTACTATCGCCCTATACCGTTCAATATCAACATGCTTCAGGTAATCCAGTAACCTGCGGCGCTTACCTACCAGCCTTAGCAACGCACGTTCGGTACCGTAGTCCTTTTTGTGCATTTTAAGGTGTTCAGTAAGGTGGTTGATACGGTATGAAAATAGCGCTACCTGACTCTCGGGAGAGCCGGTATCAGTATTAGACTTTCCGTACTCCTTGAAAATTTCTTGCTTCTTTTCTAATGAAAGATACTCCATGTGAAAGCAAAAATTTTAGTTTGTTTTAAATGAACGGCAAAGGTAAAACTTTTTTTTGAATCTGAAATGGCAAACGGGTTATTTTGAACGCAAGTGAAATTTTAGCGGAATTCACATTTTTAAATATTTGATTTACTGATAGATAATTGGAAATCATTTGAAATTCTTACTACCTATACTTCTTTAACTTGTGGTTTTATTCCTTCATTCTTTTGCCTTGATGCAACGGCGAAGCCCTCGCGAACACTACCAAATAAATACGTTGTGGGCAAAAGAACCAAAAAATCAAGACGGGCTTACGCTATACGGTTTTTCATGGGCTAGCCTATCCTTCGGCGGAATGCAACCCCGCCGCTTGCTCGGGATAGGTTGCTTTATGCAGAAATTTCCCTCTCGCAAACACTCACGCTTAACCTTTTCATTGGAAAAACCTACGTCAAAAATTGCTTTTGCGAATACCAAAAGTAACACAATAACAATGACGGCAACCCAGCTTGTAGCGTTCTTTGCAACCACCTGTTTCTCGTTTTCACAAAAAGAAGAATCCCAAAATATGCTGTTTTGGTACAACAGCTATGCATAATGGTTATAGAGCATAATACCTATACAAATTACAATAAACAAAATCAATATCCGGTTTTCCCGCTTCAGCCTATTATATTTTCGTTCCAACTCTTCCATATTCATATTTTTATCAATTTACATTTATAGCCATTACAACTGCTCAAGGCTTAATAACTTCAGCTATCGCTTCTCCAAAACCATGGGCAACTTCACCCAAAGCATATACCAATACCAACGCAACAAATATCAAACGGAGAGGATTAGCCTCAATCCGCTTGTTCATTTTTTTTAAATCCTGTTCCATAATTACAAAACATAAAAACTTCGAAGTTATTGACTACAATACTTAAGCGAAAATAATCCGGCATTAAATACCGCATGAACTAAACATACCATAAGGAATGCAAATAAAAAACTATTTTTCTTAATATAGAAAACCACAAATGCAAATGCAAGCATCAATCCTGATAGAAATGTATAGGTTACATACGCTAAACTATAGGTGTGCAACAGGGAAAAACAAGCAGCCGATATAATAATTATAAGAAGCGAAGGCGCTTTAGTGTACTTAATAAGTATTGCTATGGGTAGGTATTGCACTAAAAATGTTTCAACAAGAGGAGCAATAACAACAACAAGTATAAACTCTGCAATAGGTGAGAACTCCGACATATCCGTTCCCCCCTGCGTGCCTAAAGCAAAAATGCCAAACAACACACAACAAAAGTTTGATACCGAATACCAGCAAAAATATAAACAGCGATGACCGCTGTTTTAATGTATTAACCAGCGCTTGCATAGAATCAAGATCAAATCATATAATCAATTTACGAGAGGTAGTGAACACTTATATTAAACAAACTATGAACAATGCAAACTAAAAAATATGCATAAGTATATCCCCTCTTTTTAAAACAACCTAAAAATGTCAACGCAAGAAGAACTCCCCCTATAAATGCGTAGCCTACATACAACGCACTATACAGAAGCATACCAAATAAGACAATCCAACTATAGCAATATTTCCAAAGCGCTTCATTTCATGTAATGGCTATGCATATCCATATATCGCAATATCAAGCGATAGAATAATCAAATTATAGCCAAAATGCATCAATGCAATAGACAAATATGGATTAATTTTTTGTTGAATAAAAACCAAACATAAAGTAGCCCACGTTAAGCCCGCAAAAAATAGCGGTATAAGAAAAATAAAATGTTGGTTATGCAAAGATGCAAACACAATTGCAGATAGAACAATTGCTATAAAGTTCGCAAATTTACACCTCCTTGATAAGTAATAGTCTGATATTTTTACCGGCACATACTGAATTAACGTTTCAATAGCGGGAGCCAATATCAATGCACTTAATAAATTAAGAGGATTCTGTAAGATTTTTTGCGTAACATCCTCTTCATCGTTATAAATATCAGGAAAAAGTTGAGCAATAAAAACCACCATAAGCCCCAAAAGTATAGGGAAAAATACACCTATTGTAAATAGGTACTTGGTCTTAAGCCTATGCAACAACTGTAAAACTCGAAACACAAAATACTAATTTTTAGAATTACACCTACCTCTACACCTCCTATCAACAATATAACTTATCGCCAATGCAATAAACGCAGAAATAAATGGAATGATCAATGGGTAACCAGCAACTTTCGTATTAGTCCAAAGCAGTAATCCTAGCAACAAAACAGCAATAGTAATATATACCTTTGCCCTTCTTGAACAATCATTTATCGACCATAATAAAAAACAAAGATTAATGGGGTAAAAACAAGAAATAACTGAACTAACTTGCCAATGACCACAATAATTGACCAAAAGAAAAATGGAAAAAAAAATAACGAATAAGCCAAAGTATATTCGAGAGGATAGACTTTTAAGCATAAAAAGTTATTTACATAAATGGGATAAACTGCATTTGCGCAAATTTACTCAATTTACACAAATGCAGTATTTATACAACTATCTAAAATCATTCCAAGCCTGATAAACAGCTGCTGCTTCTGGAGATTTCGACACCTCTTGATGAACTTCGCCCACCACTTCAAGGAAGCCCAAAAACCAACCAACTATACGACCTATCGGACCGCCTCCATTTTCCAATAATTGTTCTTGTTGTGTTAATTCAATAACACCATATTTTTCAAGTTGCATACTATAATTATTTAAGGATTAATATCATTTTATTTTCCGAGAACCTCTCTTGCCTCTTTTCTTCCTTTTTCAATATCACTAAAAAAAGACCCATCGAAAAGTTCCATCGCTACCTGAAATAGCACAGCTGGCCAAAACCAACCTCCACCATTAGCATCCTTTATTTCCTGCTCATTCAGTTCAGTCATTCCATGAGCATTTAAATCTAAGCTCCTCATCATTGTAAGTTTTTGAATTAAACATACCTGCTCACTTTTACATGCCGCAGGATTAGCCTGTTCTTTGCAAAGACAGGTACAAAACTATTCGGAGTTAGTCCACAAAAAAGAACGCTACTAAGCACTACACAAATTTATGCTGCAAAGCATATTTTGTAATGCTTGTCCTCCGCTAATGTCAATCACCTCTTCGTTGTCCAAAAAGGTTACTTCGGCTTTCAGTAACAACTCCAGCGGGCGGTCAAACACAAAGCTCTTTTTCTTTTTAGAGTAAGAAATGGGAACACCCTTCAGCTTCAGCTCATCAATCAGTTCAAACAGCTTACTGCGGCTTATATGCAGCCGCTGCGCCAGCTGTTCGGAAGTACCGGTACTCTCGGAATGAATCAGCTTCTCTAAAATTCTTAGCTTGGCTAAGGTTACTAATGATTTCATGGTAATGTATATGATAAGTTCCCGATTAAGCTAGTTGTGTTTGCGCTTTCCAATACCTGGCATAGCGCTCGTTGCCTGCCAGCAGCTCCTCATGTGTACCTTTGGCCTCCAAGCTGCCTTGGTGGAGCATGTAAATACAATCGGCTCCCGTTACGGTTCCCAAGCGGTGAGCAATTACAATAATGGTTTTTCCCTCGCTCCGCAGTTGGTCTATTGATGCTTTAATATTTTGCTCCGACTCGGAATCTAATGCCGAAGTAGCTTCATCTAAAATCAGTATTTCGGGCTTACGGTACAGCGCCCGCGCAATAGCAATACGCTGGCGCTGTCCGCCGGACAGCTTCACTCCGTTCTCGCCAATGTTGGTATGAAAACCTTGGGGTAAGGATTGAATAAAAGGTAACAGGCCAATGGCTCCACAAATAGATAATACCTGTTGGTAATCAACGGAGAAATCGCCCAGCGCAATATTATCAATCAACGAACCCTCAAACAAATCAATCTGCTGCGGAACAACACTCACCAGCTGGCGTAAGCTGCTACTGTCAATATGCCGAACATCCACGCCGCCTATAGTAACACTCCCGCCCTGTAAGGGGTATAGGTTTTGAAGAATTGAAAGCAAGGTGGTTTTTCCCGAACCGCTTTCTCCTACTACCGCACTTATTTTTCCTTTAGAAAGCTGTAAGTTCAGATTTTGAAAAACGGTAGTGCGGCTTCCGTAACGAAAACTTACGTTTTCAAATACAATGTCGCCAACTTGTTCTTTGCTAAACGGTATTTTCTTTTGCTCATCCTCACGTTCCAAATCCATTATTTCAAATAGGCGGTCTGCCGCAATTCTTGCATCCTGTAAGCTGCGGTTCATTCCAATGAGACTAGCGATAGGTCCGGTAAAATAGCCTATCAACGCGTAAAACGAAAGCAGCTCTCCGGGAGTAATTTGGTTGCGCAACACAAAATAGGTGCCACACCAAAGTAGAATAATCACGAATAAGCGCGAAATAAAATCTGTAGCTGAACTTGCCCACAAGGCAGTTTTTCCGGAAGTATAAATAGTTGTTAGCAATCGCACAAAACGGGTTTCGGTTTTCATTCCGGCAAAACTCTCCATACCAAAGCGCTTAATCGTACCTGCCGTATTGATTGACTCTACCAGCTGTGCTTCCAAATCAGCAGAATGCTCCATCAGCTTACGCTGAGTACGGCGGTTGGCATAGTTAAACAAAACATATATCATCGCGTAAAGCGGTATAATAGCGAGTAAAATTAACGCCAACTTCCAGTAGTACGTAAACATCAGCACAAAAGCAAATACCAGCATAAACAACGACACCAGCAGGTTAATCATTGTATCGTTAATAAATACACGGATCTTCACCGCATCGTTGATACGTGAAATAATTTCTCCTGTACGCATGTTATCAAAAAAACTTTGGGGCAAACGCAGCAGGTGTTTGTAGTAGCCCAATATCAAGCGTGCATCAATTTTCTGACCGATACGAATAACAAACAACGTTTTAAAGTAGCTGATGAATACGGATAGAAATAAAATAACAATCATCACCACGCTGAGCAAGTTCAGCAACCTCCCGTTGCCTTCAGGAATAACGTTATCTACTATTTTCTGTACAAAAACAGAAGTTGCCAAGCCTAAAACCGTAAAAACAATGGCTCCGAAGATGGCTTGTACCAACTCCCCTCCATGCGGACGAAGTAAGTACCAAAATCGCTTGGATATGCTGACTTTTTCATTCCCTGTTTTAAAATCGTCCTGCGGAACCAGCAAGATTAGCATTCCCGTCCACATGTGGCAAAACGTGTCGTAGCTGTAACAATGCATTTTTCCGTCGGCCGGATCCATAACTGTTACCTGTTTTCCATCGGCTTTGTAAATAACGACAAAGTGGTGCAGCACATCTTTAACCACAACATGCGCTATTGCCGGTTTTGGAATTTTCTCAAGAGGCGTAGTATCCTTTTCTCCATTAACAATCGACGTCTTTACCCCCTTTGCCGCAAAGCCTAACTGCTGGGCGGCTTCAATAAGCCCCAATATATTAGTCCCTTTTTGGTCGGTAGATGCAATTTGGCGGATACGAGCTATAGGCATTTTCAAACCGTAATGTCCCGCTATAGATGCCAAACACGCTGCACCGCAATCGGTAATATCATGCTGCTTTACTTTCATATAAGTTGAGAAATTTAGGGTGACTAATTTGATATTTCCTTCGGGCTGTTGGGATTTAACCAATCATCGGTCTTGTCATATAGCATTTGGAATAGTGTACGACGAGTAACTACAAAGCGAATATTGGCAGTCATTCCTTTTTTCAGCTGCCCCGTAAAACCATTCTTCAGCGTAAGATGCGTTTTCTCCAATCGACAAAATACCTTGAAAAAAGGCTGTTGCTGAGAATTCTGAATGGTAATATCATGTGAAATACCCGTCACACAACCGTCCAACATTCCCCATTCGTTATAGTTATATGCATCCGCCTGTATGCGAACAACTTGTCCTGTACGGATAAGTCCAATATCTTTGGGGCTAACGTAACACTCTACTTGCAACGTACTGTCGGGAGAAATTTCAACCAGCTGCTGCCCTTCTGTTACATAGTTTCCTTGCCTTACACCGGCCAGCTGCTGAATGCTTCCCGACACCGGAGCCAGTACAATTAGTTGTTGCTGCTGTATATCCAGCTGGTTAATTTGCGATTCCAAATTTTGTAGCTCCAGCTGATATTGTTGCTGGTCGCTCTGCCACTGGTTCATTTGCTCATTGTACAACGTTGAGATTGCGGATTTGGCTTCATTATATTCCCCCTCAACGGGTTCAAACGTAGCCTGAGCAATCACCTTATCCTTAAGCAAAAGTTTATGACGGGTATAATTTTTCTCAACAACTTCTAAGCGACTTTGAGCACTAGCTTGGCGACCGGAATATAGCGCAAAGCTTTGCTGGTAATAATCCGTTTTGAACGCTATTTGCTTTCTTTTATTCGATGCTGTTAGCTGGTTTAAGTCAGAAAGCAAGTTTACTAATTCGTCTTTACGAACTTGGTAATTTTTTGCTTGCTCTTTCCATACATCCTGTGAAACCACAAATAACGTATCACCCTTACTAACCACATCGTTTTCTGTTATTCTTAACTGATAAATACGACCTGATGCGGGAGCAGTCACAGCGATCCGCTCTCCGGGTGTTTTTAGTATGCCGCTTGCTCTCACACTCACATCTACTGTGATAAAGAATAATGCAGCAAATGCAAATAGTACAAAAAGCAATACAACGATATAAATCACATAACTTCTCTTGCTGTACTTGCGAAGTAGGGCTTCAACAGAAAATTCGGTGATTTCGATGGGAAAAATTCTATTTTTCATTAATTTGCTGATAATCAAAATTATTTGCAAGTAGCGACTTTTACAACGTAATTTGTAAATATAGCTATATCATAATTATTTCTAATATGTCAAATATATTCATTTAAAAAATTAATTATTTACAACTTTATTGCTTAAATTTATCACTTGCCCAATAATCTCATACCTCTCTAAACCGTATCCCTCATGAGAATAGCCCACCCCCAATTCACCACCCCCCCATTCACTTTATTTACTACCTTTACGCCTCATTTTTTATCTCTGTTTGTGAAGACAATAACCGAACAGTTTGCCTCCCAGGATGGGTGTAAGCAGCTACTTGCCGAACTCTCTTCCGCGGGACGATTGTGCATACTAGCCAAGGGGCTTTCGGGCTCATCACGAAGCCTGTTGGCCGCCGCATGCCTTGAGCGCATGGGCGGGCTACACATCTTTATCCTCAACGATAAGGACGAGGCCGCTTACTTCTATGACGACCTTTACAACCTCACCGGATCAGATAGGGTTGTCTTCTTTCCCTCATCCTATAAAAGGAGCATACAGTACGAACAGCAAGACCCGTCAGGAATTGTACAACGTACAGGAGCGTTGGGGCTACTCGAGAAACAGGCGCACAGTAAAGATTTTACGGCTATTGTAAGCTATCCCGATGCGCTGGCGGAGAAAGTGGTATCGAAAGAAACGCTGAACAGCAACACGCTTAAGCTGAAAAAGGGTGAGAAGCTGAGCATCGACTTTGTTCGTGAGGTGATGATGGAGTACGGCTTTGAACGTACCGACTTTGTTTACGAACCCGGACAATACTCTGTGCGAGGCAGCATTGTAGATATATTCTCGTTCTCCACCAACAAGCCCTATCGTATCGACTTTTTAGGGAATGAAATAGACTCTATACGCACATTTGATATTGGCACACAGCTATCCGTCGAGCGGCTGGACAGCGTTGAAATTATAGCCGACTTAAACCGAAACGAAAGCAGCAGCTCGTTCTTTGATTTTATAGGAACGAAGGCCAAGCTCTGGTTTGATGATTACAGCCTGTTCTGCCAGCTGGTTGGTAAAGCTATTGAAAGCGTTCAGGATAAAGAAAGCGTAACCCGCTTAGTTGATAAAGCTGATGTTGAAGGATTGTGTAAACGGTTCTCTACCGTTCTACTCTCAACAGATACGAGCGTAACGCCTGCAAGAACGATAGAGTTTCATACCGCGCCGCAACCGTCGTTCAACAAAAACTTCGACTTGCTGGCGGCCAATATTCGCGAAAATCAAGTCAAAGGTTACACTACCGTCATTCTAGCGGATACCACGCAACAGCAAGAGCGACTTCGGCAAATATTCAGCTCCATTGCATCAGGCGATGTGCAGGTAGAGTACAACAACCTTACGCTTCACGAGGGCTTTATTGATAACGCTATTAAGCGTTGCTTCTATACCGACCATCAAATATTTCAACGCTACCAGCGCGTTAAGCTGCGTGGAAACCTAGATAAAAGTGAGGCGCTTACCCTACAGGAGCTAAACAGCCTGCAAACCGGCGACTACGTGGTACACATTGACCATGGCGTTGGCGTGTTCGGGGGGTTGGTGAAAACAACCGTCAACGGTACGGTACAGGAGGCCATTAAGCTTACCTACCGTGATAATGATGTGCTGTTTGTAAACATTCAGGGGCTGCACCGTATATCACGCTATAAGAGTAAGGACGGCGAACCGCCTAAGATTTATAAGTTAGGTACAGGCGCTTGGCAAAAGCTGAAGCAAACCACCAAGAAGAAAGTAAAGGATATTGCTCGCGAGCTGATTGCCCTTTACGCCAAGCGCAAGGTTACCGAAGGTTTTGCGTTTACTCCCGATACTTTTTTACAGCACGAGCTGGAGGCTTCGTTTATATACGAAGATACGCCCGACCAAGAGAAGGCTACCATAGCGGTAAAGGAAGATATGGAATCGCCCAACCCTATGGACAGGCTGGTGTGCGGCGATGTTGGCTTTGGCAAAACCGAGGTAGCCATACGTGCCGCGTTTAAAGCCGCATGTGATAATAAACAGGTTGCGGTTTTAGTGCCTACCACCATTTTATCGCTCCAGCACTACAAAACGTTTGGCGACCGCTTAAAAGAGTTTCCGGTACGGGTAGAGTTTATCAGCCGTCTCAAATCGGCAAAGGAAATAAAAACCATTCTGCATGATGTTGAGGAAGGGAAAGTAACCATTCTTATTGGTACGCACCGCGTATTAAGTAAAGATGTAAAGTTTAAAGACCTTGGCTTGCTGATAGTTGACGAGGAGCAAAAGTTTGGTGTGGGAGCAAAAGAGAAGCTGCGCCAGCTAAGGCTAAACGTTGATACGCTAACGCTAACCGCAACACCTATTCCTCGAACGTTGCAGTTCTCGCTACTGGGTGCGCGTGATTTGTCTATCATTAATACTCCGCCACCCAACCGCCACCCTATTGTTACGGAGCTGCATACCTTTAATGAAAATATTATACGCGAAGCCATTACCTATGAAGTAAACAGGGGTGGGCAGGTATTCTTCATACATAACCGGATACATGATATAAAAGAGGTAGAGGATATTATACGCCGTATCTGTCCCGGTGTAAAAACAGGCATCGGACACGGGCAAATGGAGCCCAAGCAGCTGGAAGAAGTTATGCTGGACTTTATGGCCGGAGACTTTGATGTACTTATATCTACTACCATAGTTGAGTCGGGGCTAGACATTCCAAACGCCAACACCATTATTATTAATGCAGCCCAAAATTTTGGGCTGAGTGACTTACACCAGCTACGCGGTCGTGTGGGACGGTCTAGCCGCAAAGCATTCTGTTACCTTCTAGCGCCTCCTCCTGTTGCGCTGACCGATGAGGCACGTCGCAGGTTGAAAGCCATCGAAGAATTTTCCGACTTGGGTAGCGGATTCAACATTGCCATGCAGGATTTGGACATACGCGGAGCCGGGAACTTACTTGGCGGCGAGCAAAGCGGGTTTATTTCCGACATTGGCTTTGAAACCTACCAGCGTATTTTAAACGAAGCGCTACAGGAGCTGCATGAAGAAGCCTTGCTGGAAACAATGGAAGAAGGGAAGGAGGTACAGCCTATGTTACCGGATAGCAAAGCCTCTTTTGTATCGGATTGCTACATTGAAACCGACTTTGAAGCGCTATTTCCCGATGAGTATATTGGCAGTACCGCCGAAAAAATAAGGCTTTACAAGGAGCTGGATGGAATGGATAGCGATATTGAGCTGCAACGTTTCCAAAATAAGCTGGTTGACCGATTTGGGACACCCCCTCCTGCCGCCGAAGAGCTGTTCAATATTGTTCGCCTGCGTCAACGCGCCACTTCGCTTGGATTTGAACGTATTATAATGAAAAACGGAGTATTGGTGGCTTACTTCATTTCTAACCAGCTATCACCATACTACCGCACCAGCTTATTTGCCCAAGTTTTACAGTACATACAGTCTCGGTCTCGCCTATTTAGGGTAAAAGAGAGCAACGGAAAGCTATCACTTACAGTGGTTAATATTAGCTCTGTGAGTCAGGCCATCACTATTTTCGATGGAATTAAGCAAGAGGTTGAACGAGGAAAAGCATAATGTAGTAAAGGGGTTTAAGAAATGGGTATTTTGTTCCCCAAAAATAAGATTTCTTAACACACGTTGAGAGTGCTGCACATTAACGATTTTTACCTTTGTAAAATGAACTTAATAGTTGACATAGGCAATACGATGGTAAAAGCCTTCGTTACAAAAGATGGGGAAGAAGTGCTCACTACCTCCTCAAAAGAGCTTACCATTGAACAGCTGGACGACATTTTTCGTCATTTTCCCAATATAAAGCGGGCAATAGTATCATCTGTTCGCAAAGCTGATGATAAGATTATCAGCTACCTCAACCGGCGAGTGCCAACACTTCTTCTAGATCAACATGCTGATATTCCGATAAATGTACAATACAAAACACCCAATACCATAGGCCCAGACCGCCTAGCTACTGCCGTTGGCGCAAATGCCCTTTTTCCTGATAAAGAGTTGTTAATAGTGGATATGGGTACGGCTATAACGGTTGACTACGTTACTCCCCAAAAAGAGTTTCTCGGTGGAAATATTTCACCCGGTTTAAACCTAAGGTTTAGAGCATTACATGAATTAACGCACAAGCTCCCGCTGGAACAGCCGCAGGAGAACGCTCCGTTCATGGGACGCAGCACTTCCGAGGCAATACAGGCCGGGGTTCAGAATGGCATTCGCTATGAAATATCCGGCTACATTAGCGATTTTCTAAGCAGGAATGCCGAAGGAACCGTAATTTTCACAGGAGGTGATGCAAAATTTTTTGCTAGAACCATAAAATACCCCATCTTTGTAATTCGCAATTTAGCGATGACAGGCCTCCATACAATACTAGAATATAATGCTACAAAAGTTTAGATCAGCTATACTTATTCCCATACTTCTACTTTGTGTGCTTAATGCCGCAGGACAGAATGATAACTCAATAAACACCTACTCGCCATACACCCTATACGGTATCGGCGACCTTTACCAACCGGGTTTTGGCGCTAATAAGGGAATGGGTGGTATCACCATTGGTGTTGCCGATCCATTTTCTATTAACTACTATAATCCATCTTCGCTAAGTACGTTGGGTAATTTGTCGTTCTTATTTGATTTTGGTGTACGCCAAAAAAATACCTACGCCAAAACCAGCACTGCTAAAACCAGCGCCAATAACTTCAACCTTGACCACATAGCCATAAGCTTTCGTGCAGCAAAAGGTCTTGGTATTAGTGCCGGAATAACCCCATATAGCGATGTGGGATATGACATTATGTATAAGGAAACAGACCCCAACATTATTTATCAAGTGGGTGATGTTTCGTACCAGTTCAAGGGCGAAGGTGGTTTAAACCAAGTGTTTGTAGGCAGCGGGTTGCAGCTGAATAAAAACTTCTCGGTTGGAGCAAACCTGCTTTACTACTTTGGCTCAATAGACCGATTTTACAACGTAGTATTCAACTCCAACCCATACTACTCCGGTGTTCAGGGCAGCAATACCATGCGGGTTGGAAAAGTGGGTTACTCAGTAGGTGCTCAATACCGCAGTAAGCTAAAAGATAATCTCGGACTGGTAATTGGTGGAACATTCCGCCCCCAAACCGACTTTGCGCCCAGCCAAGACATATTTACAGGGGTTAGCACTTCAATAGCAACCGATACAGTTTCATTTGGAAGCCAAAGTATGAGAAATATTTTTGCTCCTATGGAAATTGGTGTTGGCTTTACTATCACTAAAACTAATAAGCTGACTATTGGTGCTGATTACATATATCAGGATTGGAGTGATTTTAATATAGACAGCTCACCGGGGCAGCTCAGCTTCAAGGCCGATGTAAATCAAACTGTTAAAATCGGGGTTGATTTTGTTCCCAACATTTTTGAAATAAAACATAAGTGGAAACGCTGGAATTATCGCGCCGGAGCATACTTTACCAACAGCTACATGATATGCAACGGAGAACGGATTAAAGATTATGGCATAACTTTTGGAGTAGGTATTCCAGTAAAGAGATTATATTCCGGAAGATGGGGAACTAGATTTAATGCCGCTATAGCAATTGGACAACGAGGAACAACAAACAATGGGCTTGTAAAAGAAAACTACGTAGGATTTACAATTAGTGCCAGTATTTTTGAAGAGTGGTTTCTGAAATGGAAGTATGATTAAAGAACCTTATAAAAACCAAGACAATGAAAACGTATTTTAAACCGATCTTAGTGGCAGCTAGCCTTGCGTTGATGGCTGTGACTAATGCATCTGCTCAAGATCCAAAGTATGGAAGTAATCCGGATGAGTGTAAGAAGTACTACAGCTTCATAAGAACAGCATATTCAAGCGGAGAACTGAATGAGTGTATGACCTACTGGCGTGAGCTGGTAAAGATATGTCCCGCTCTGTCATATAACCTATATGTTTATGGTTCTGAAGCCATAATCAATCAAATTAATATTGCAAAAACTCCAGAAGCTAAAGCGAAATACGTTGATACGTTGATGATGTGCTACGATCTTTGGGGCGAAAACTTCTCTACGGGTAAGAACGTAATGTCCTCTGACCAGGTTGCATACCGGAAAGCATTGAAATTAATTGAGTTCACACCGGAACGAAATGAGCAGATTTTGAAAGAAATCGATAACTACATCAACTTAAAGAAAGATGATGCCGATTTTGATGCCAGCATGACTGTACAGGCTTTTCAACAAGTTAAGCTGATGTATGAAAAGAAAGTAAAAAGCGCCGATGATGTAATGGCTGCTTACGAAAAATATTTTGGTTTAGTAGAGGGGTTAATAAAGAAAACTCCGGGCAATAAAGAGTTGGAAGACGCAAGAGCTAACATTGAAGGGATGTTTATTACCATTGAAGAGCTTGCCTCTTGCGACAATTTAGTAGCATTCTTTACGCCTAAATTCCAAGCTAATCCGAAAGACATTGACCTGCTTGGTAAGATTGTTCATACGCTGCAAGCACGTAAATGCGTAGATACACCTCTGTTCAGCGATGCTGCCGAGGCTTTGTACGCTGCTCAACCTACTGCCGAAACAGCGATGGCGCTAGCCAGCCTGTTTATCCTGAAGGAAGAATATGCAAAGGCTGCCGAATACATGAAACATGCTATTGGCTTTGCAACAGACCCTATTGAAAAGTCAACGCTTGAAACACAGC
The DNA here is from genome assembly GCA_031551125.1 of Bacteroidales bacterium. Classification (GTDB taxonomy): domain Bacteria; phylum Bacteroidota; class Bacteroidia; order Bacteroidales; family UBA932; genus JAIRNF01. Next base: position 24,727 of record JAVBOB010000001.1, on the reverse strand, counting down.
TAGCTACACTGTACCTTAACCAGCTGAACAACTCAACGCAAGCGCTCAGCTATGCAAAACAAGCTGCTAGCCATAACCCCAACAACGGTAGCGCAACCGTTATTATTGGTACCGTTTACGCAAAATATGCTGTTACCGGAGCAAAAAATTGTGGAGAAATAGATAGCAAGGCTGTATTTTGGGTAGTTGTTGATGTGCTGAGCAGAGCAAAACAACAAGATCCGTCTTTGACCGATGAGGTTAATAAGTCAATCAACCAGTACAGCGCATACTTTCCTACTAAAGAAGATATCTTTATGAATGGGTTGAAAGAAGGTGACGGATATACTGTAAACTGCGGTATCATTAACGAACGTACAACCATAAGAGGTCGTAGATAAAAGAGGTGAACTTTAGGCAAATCACACAATATGGCAAATGTATAGTAGCGCTTCTGGTAAGCGCTACTATGCTTTTTTCCTGTAAGGAAGATGTGCCCCATAACGTAGGCATTGGAACAGATGTTCCTGACCAAAGCGTAAATGGCCTGACAATGACCTACTCTTCTAACAATAAAGTACGTTACATAATCAGAACAGCACAAGTACGAAGTTTTACTACCAATCAAGAGCGCCCCTACAACGAGTTTCCTCGCGGAGGGTACATTGAAACATACAACGACTCAACATTGCTCGAAACTACCATATTTGCAAAATATGCCATTCAACACCAAAAACCCACTGAGATATGGATGGCAACAGACAGCGTTATAGTACACAATCTGATAAAAAACCAGTGGCTGCTTACCGATACCATTTTTTGGGACATTGAAAAGAAAGAGTTATATACCCATCGCCCGGTAAGAATTATCACTCCGGATATGACACTAAACCCCCAAGGTGGTATGCGCTCCGACGACAGGTTTAGAAACTATGAATTTTACGAAATACGCAACAGCGAGCTGTTTTACAAGTCAGATAAGTTTGGTAAAAAAGATAGCATACCATAGAGATGGATACCATACAAGTTGCTTGCATTGCCATTGGTACACTGCTGCTGTACGCATTATTCTCAGGAATGGAAATGGCATTTATTGCCTCCAATAAGCTGCGTCTTGAGATAGATAAGCAACAACACGGGCTTCATTCAAAAATTATAACATTGCTTACCAAGCATCCGGGGCAGCTAATTGCGACTACTTTAACAGGAAGTATTATCACGCTGGTTACATACAGCCTGCTTGTAGCTCAACTTTTTCACTCCTTACTGTCTAAGCTTACCGATTCCATTGCCATTATACTGGTAGCTGAAAGTATTCTGATTGCACTCATCTTACTCTTTACGGCAGATGTTATTCCTAAAGCCATAACTCGCACAAACCCCAATAAGTACTTACGAATACTGTCGTTCCCATTCGCCATATTTTACATACTACTTTACCCTATCACGTGGCCGTTGAGCCGGTTAACCAACACAAGAATAAAGGGCAAAAACGGCACAACTTCTCCTTTTGAAAAACATGATTTGCTTCGAATGGCTGATGATTTAGCTGAAAACGAAACCGATGAGGCCGAAGACCATAAGCAGGAAATGGAGCTGTTTCGCAATGCGCTTGAGTTTGGAGAAGTTCGTGTAAAGGAATGTATGATTCCTAGAACAGAAATAAATGCGATTGATGTTGATAGTGATAAGGTTGAGCTTATTGAACATTTTGTCAGTTCAGGCTTATCCCGTATCTTGGTGTATAACGATTCTATTGATAATATTCTTGGGTACATACATACGAAAGACCTTTTTCAGAAAGAAAAAAATATTCGTGAGCTAATACGTCCGATAGGTTTTGTTCCGGAAAATATGCCTGCGCAAAAGCTACAAACCCTATTCATCAAAGAGCATAAATCTATTGCTGTTGTGGTTGATGAGTTTGGCGGGACATCCGGCTTGCTGACTATTGAGGATATTATGGAGGAAATTATAGGCGATATTGACGACGAGCACGATTCTGACATGTTGGTTGAGCGTAGAATATCTGGCGAAACCTACATTTTCTCTGCACGGCTCGAGGTTGATTACCTGAATGAAAAATACCATTTCGACATTCCTGAATCTGATGACTACGAAACGCTTGCCGGTTACATTATTTACAGAAACGAGGAGCTGCCTAAGCCAAAGCAAATCCTAACGTTCGACGGATTTACCATTCGTATTATCCGTACATCCACCAACCGCATTGAGCTGGTAGAATTTACGGTAAATAGGTAAAATATCGCTTAATACAGACCTATTTTGCTGTTTTTATAAGATAACTTTAGCCTTAACAGATCTTGAAAACCTGTTAGGTATCGTTTTTGAACTGCTGCAAAAGTGAACAGCCAATCTTATTCAGATTGGCTGTTCACTTTATAGCTATGTGAGATATTTATTCATTGCTACTTCTTATCGTCTTCCACTACCTTAACATCCTCAACATCGGTAGCTTCTTTCTTCTCACCACCAAGGTAGCTGGGTAGCTGCATACCTGCCATGTTAAACAAATCGTTTAACGGTGGAACCGACTGCATTAAACCGGAAACAAAATTAGCGGTAGATGTTTTACCGTTTGCGCTATTTTGTCCGTCCCAAACGGTAATCTTATCAATCTTAAGGTTCTTAATGGCCTCAACCTGCGTTTTAACCAATTCGGGCAGCTTATCAGAAATCATTAGCAATACGGCTTTCTGAGCATCGTTATTAGCGGCTTCTACAATCTTACCGAAACCGTCGGCCTGTTTGGTAAGAATTTCGTTGATACCCTTTGCCTGTGCTTCCATTTTAGCAAATATGGCATCAGCCTCTCCCCTAGCCTTACGACGGAAAGTTTCAGCCTCTGCTTCAGCCTCAATAATTACCTTTTCCTTATCAATTTCGGCAGGTACCACAATGTTTGCCTTCTGCGCCGCACGCTCACGTTCGGCACGTACCAGTTCGGCAGCACGCTCGGCAGCGTATGCTTCTTCTAATGCCTTAGCACTTTGTACCTTTTCGGCAGCAATAGCACGGCGGCCGGCTTCAGCCTCACGTTCACGGCGTTCGGCATCTGAGTTTGCGATGGCTACCTTAGCAACGTTTTCACCCTGTACGGCAGTTGCATTAGCATCGGCAGTACGAACGCGGGTATCTCGTTGCGTTTCGGCAATACGAATGTCCTTATCCCTATCGGCTTCAGCCTTACCAATTTCACCAAAGCGGTTTTGCTCGGCAACGCTCTTCTTTGCCTCGTTGATAGCTTTTGCGGCGGCTTCCTTACCCAACGCTTCAATATAACCTGACTCGTCACGAATATCGGTAACGTTTACGTTGATGAGCTTTAACCCGATTTTACGAAGCTCCAATTCCACGTTCTGACTTACGTTGATAAGAAATTTATCACGGTCAGAGTTAATTTCCTCAATATCCATTGTGGCAATAACCAAACGAAGCTGACCGAAAAGAATATCTTTTGCAAGGTCTTGGATATTCTCCAACGATAGTCCCAGCAAACGCTCTGCCGCGTTGGTCATATTTTCCATATCTGTTGATATACCTACCGTAAAACGACAAGGCACGTCAACACGAATGTTTTGCTTACTCAACGCATTGGTAAGGTTACACTCTATGGGAATAGGTGTCAAATCAAGGAATGAGTAGCTCTGAAATACAGGCCAAATAAAAGCGGCTCCTCCATGAATACATTTTGCAGAGTTTGCTCCGCCGTCCTTATTCTTTCCGGTTTTACCGTACACCACCAATATACGGTCGGATGGACAACGCTTATAGCGCGACAGGATAGCGGCAAAGCTCACAAATATCACTACCGCAAATACTACAATTAAACTTACTTCGTTCATTTTTATGTATTGTTTTAGTTATTAATCAATGCCGGTAGAACAAGGATGAAAGACTATAAGAACAAAGACCAACGTTTCTGTTGTCTTTTTATCTATGTTCTTTTATCCTTCTTTATATCACTTCTTCTACCATTAAAATATTTCCTTCAACAACCCCTAAAATACGTACCAAACGACCCGTAGGTATGGCTGCGCCTTTGGTCATAGCATCGTACTCTCGCACTGCACCCTGAATGCTAACCTGTATTTTCCCGGCACGCGTGCAAGCCTCGGGTATAGGATAGTAAACCGTTGCTGTAAGACCAACCGCACTCCGAATATCAATATTGCCACTTTGCTGTGTGCGGCTGAGCGCATAAAAAATAGCCATTACAATAGCAACCAGCAAAAAGCCCATGAAACCGGAAAGCAGCGTTAGCCAGAACTTGCTTTCGATAGCATTATAGAACGATATACCCGTCCATGAGAAGCCGAGAAAGAAGTTTATCAGGTTGCGGAAGGTAAATAGCTGGAAGGGCATTTCCGTATCGCTGCCAACATCCATATTTACATCGCCATCCATACTACCGTCAGCATCCATTCCCAAGAATGTCATCACCATTTGAATGACAAAAATAATGCTGGCAGGAATGGCAATACACCACATTATTTTTTCGAACATATCCAACGAAACCCACCAAGTTTCCATATCTAAAAATTAAAGTTAACCACTGTTTATCCTACAAATATATAAATATTATGCGGCATTTGACAACTATAGACAAGTGCCTATTATACTGCGTATTTACAGGTTCTTTTTGGGATACAGGTCATACCACCAAGTATCATCGCCCTGCAGGTAACGCGCAAACCATGCAAAAATGCTGTTTTGCCAGTGTATGCGCTTATCAGCGTCAATAATAAAGTGGTCTTGCCCGTCAAACGTAACCAATTCGACCTGCTTGCCTAATAGCTTTAGCGCATTAAACATCTGAATACTTTCTCCGGTAGGAACGTTGGTATCGGCAGCACCATGCAGCAAAAGTATCGGTGTTTTAATCTTATCGGCTGAGAAAAGCGGACTTTGCCCTACAAATAAATCTTTATTGCTCCACGGGTAAGAATCGGCAGCAGCCACCGAGTTATAGCTGTAGCCCCAGTATCCTTCACCCCAGTAGCTGGTAACATCGCTAATCCCCGCATGCGATACTGCTGCTGCAAAAATATCCGTACGTGTTTGCAGGTACATTGTCATAAACCCGCCGTATGAAGCGCCAAGACAGCCAATCTTCGTTCTGTCAACATAGCTGTGAGCATCACAGAATTTCTTCACTCCGTCAATAATATCATCGGCCGTTTTTTGTCCCCATGCGTTTACGTGCCGCGCAGAAAACTGTTGCCCAAAACCAATGGTTCCGCTGGGTTGTAGTACGTACACCACATAGCCCATGGAAGCATATATATGGAAGGGGTAGCGACCTTCAAACGCACGACCAACGGGCGTTGTACCACCATAGTAGTAAACAATAAGCGGATATTTTTTTGCCGGATCAAAGTTATACGGTTTAAAGAAATACCCTTTGATAGCCGTTCCATCAACGCTGTTGAAACTCCAATCTTCCACCGTACTTAGGCTTAACTTATCCATCCACTCGTTTGCAGGAGCGTAGAGTACTGTTGACTTTCCGCTCTTTGCATCGAACTTAAACAGCTGCGATACATGTATTATGCTTTGTCCTACAAAAGCTGTAGCCAAGTTATCATTAACCATGCTAAAATTTTGAACCTGATCAACCGGAAGCGGCAACTTCTCAAACGTACCCTTCGTTGTTACATAACGGTAGCAGCTTACACGGTCTTCATCATCTGTTGTAAAGTAAATGTTGTTATCAGCCTTATTCCAAACAGCCGATTTAATTGAAGGGTTAAAGTTCAACGTGATAGCTTTTATCTGTTTAGATGCAATATCATAGATAAATGCTTGCACATCGTAGTTGTTAGGAATTCCCGCCACCTTAGGGTCTTTACCTATACCGTTGAATGCTTCAGGACCTCCGGTCAGCAACAGCTGTTTGCCATCAGGCGAAAAGCACGCCACGCTACCAAACTTAATATCCTGCCAAAGCGTATCAACCCTCATCGTTTCCAAGTTCAGCATGTAGAATGAGCTGAGTGAGAAGGGACGTTCGGTATAGTCATCTTTCGATGAAGAAAAAATAATCGACTTACTATCGGGGCTGATAGCCGATAATGCCGTACCACGATACCCAAAGGTAAGCGGCTGCATAACTCCTGTATTTAAATCATAACGATACAAGAAGCTGCGGTCTCTCCATCCCTTAATCCTATCCTCAGGAGTAATGATATGGTTTATTCCGGTTTTATTTTCAGGCGACTTATCAATAGCTGAGAAAATCAGGTAGCTCTCATCGGGGCTCCAACGAAAAGCACCATCAGGTAACGCGCTAACCAACTCTGTTTCTTGCATGGTCGATACATCACGGCTTACTAATGTCTTTCCTTTTTCCGTTTCTACGGTGTAGTAAAGCTTGCTTCCCTTAGGCATCCAGCTAACCCTGTTGTCTGTATTCATCACCAACTTTCCGCTGGCATAATCAAACACCTTGCAAACCGAACGCTGCTTATTTTTACCCATACCTACCAACGAGTATGAAAGCACATACTTACCATCAGGAGATACACTTGTAGCCGTGGTGCGCTCTCCAGTCATAACACCTTCCAAGGTCATAGGGCCTTTAGATGCCTGAGTCCCAAACGCTATACGTTCCGCGCCTTTTTCCGCTATAACAACAGCCTTCAACATAGGAGCTAGCGTATCTTCGGCAGGGAGTAAATACTTAACGGCAACGCTGTAGGTTTGCGGCATAAGCGTTAGGCTGGCTTCGGCAGTTTTCGCCTCCTTTAAAGACTTTTGCACCGTTTGCTTTTCGGCTACCTTTTTACCATCCACATATACCTCAAGCGCATGAGGCCCGGTTAGCACCAGCTTTGCCTTTGAGTAACGTTGTGCAGCAATATCAAATGAAAACAGGCAAATGGTATTTGCTCCTCGTTTAACAGACGATATACTTACAAATCCGGCGGTATCAACCCCTACTGTGGTTTGATTGCGCTTAAAAGCAGCTTCGGAAACGGGTGTTTTCAGCAAAAACTTATTATCCGGCTTACCGCCAAAAATATTTACCGTGTCTGTAATTATCGGTTTTTGTATTAGTACCGGCTCGGCTACAGACCACTGCTTAACCTGAAGGGTATCGGGCTTTGCCCATAACGTAAATGTGCAGGAAAGCAAAAGAATAAAGAAAAATATTTTTCTCATGGTGATTTTGATTGAATGAAAAGGAGATGATTTAAAGGGTAAAGATAAAAAATATAAGGCACGGTTTTGTTATTGCGAGAAAAGTCTTTTATGAAATACCAAGTGCTGCAAAATCCGCTACATTTGCGCAGCAAAAACCAACCCTTAACCTAAACCAAATGTCTCACCTTGGCGGAATTATCTCTCTGGCCGTTGCCTTCTTTTGGACAGGCTCAGCCTTAGCATTCGAGTATGCGGGCAAACGGGTAGGCTCACTAATGGTAAACATCTTCCGCTTAATTATTGGTGGACTAATGTTGGGCTGCCTGCTATACATTACCAGCGGAAACATGCTACCCGTTGGGGCAAACGCCGAAACATGGATGTGGATGTTGCTATCCGGAGCCGCTGGTTTTGTGCTGGGCGACTTATGCCTGTTCCACTCTTATCTCGTTATTACAGCACGCTTCTCTCAGCTAATCATGACAATAACCCCGTTGGTAGCCACCTTCTTCGGTTTTATTATTTTGGGAGAACGTATTGAACCCATGGGTATGCTGGCCATGCTGGTTACCATGACAGGTATTGGACTTGCCGTTTTTGGGCGCGGTGAAGCCGAAGAAAAGAAATCGTTCCTGAAGCTAAAGCTACCTACATACGGCGTTTTGCTGGCAGTAGGCGGAGCTGTTGGGCAAGGTTTAGGGCTTGTACTCAGCAAAAAGGGAATGGAAGTGTATGCAGCATCAATACCATCTACACTGAATGTAAGTGAATACTACATACCCTTTGCGGCAACACAAATTCGCATTATAGCAGGAATCGTAGGTTTTGCGCTGGTTATCTACTTCTCTCGGCAGGGCTACCGCATACGTCCTTCGCTTAAAGACCGAAAGGCTATGGGAAGCATTATTGTAGGTTCGTTTTGCGGCCCGTTTATGGGCGTATCGCTATCGCTAATGGCCGTGCGTTACGTTGAAACGGGCATTGCCACAACCGTTATGGCGCTTGTTCCCGTTATCATTATTATACCTGCCGCTTGGATGTTTAAGCAAAAAATCACAGCGCGCGAGGTAGCTGGCGCAATTATCAGCGTGCTTGGCGTAGCCATGTTCTTTATGATGTAGTGGAGCAGCGGGCTTGTTCCGTAGGAACAACATCGTTGTAGAAATAGTATGAGTAAATCGTTTCCGCTCCTAACAGAGCGGCGTCTTCCTTTATGAAAATCAGCAACAAATTAAGATGTCGCTCCTAACAGAGCGATGAAATACTGATAAGCATTGTGAGCCACAAAGATGGGGCTCCTAACGGAGCCATAAGACCAAACCTACCCCCAACATCGTCATTGCGAGCAAAGCGAAGCAATCTGCTCAAAGTAAGCAGATTGCTTCGGCAAAAAACGCCTCGCAATGACGGCGCTATTACTCCGCCGCAATACCCTTTATAAAATGTTCCAGATTATCAGCTTCAGGCAGGTTGAACTTCTTCTTCAAACGGCTTTTGTTCATACGTATGGTATTGTACTCCACGTGCAGCATAGAAGCCATTTGCTTTGATGAAATGTTCATGTAAATATATACGCAGTACTTTAAATCCAAGTCGGTAAGCGGTTTGTTCGCTTTTGCTTGTAAGCGTTTAAAGAAATCGGGGTGAATATCTTTTACCAACGATTTAAAGTCCTCAAAGTAATCGTCGCCATCCAAGTTATCCTTGATAATTCTATCTAAATCGGGCTTCTGTCCACTACTCTGAATTTCCTTTCGCAAATTTTCAAGCAGCTCGTTTTTCTGTTGCAGCTGCACAGCCCCCGCCAGCACTTCCTTCTGCAGCTGTTCGTTTTGTTGCAAAGTCAACCGGTGCTCTAACTCCGAGCGTAAAGACCTTTCCTCTGTCAGCTTTTTTTCCGCTTCGGCTTCCTTAGCCAGTGAGGCTAGCAACAGCTTGTGCTGCTTTTTAGACTTCTTTATAGAACGGGACAACAGGAAAGCGAATACCATAACTACCAGACAAAATATGAGTGTCCCGATAATTACTTTTCGGTTGAACTCATTTTTTTTTTGAAGAGCGTTTATCTCAAGCTCTTTCTTCTCCTGGTTGAAATTCGCGTCTAACTCCTTTATTGTAGCGGCTTGCTTTGCATCATAAGTGGCTTTGTAGAGGTTTAGGTAAAGGTTATGGTATTTCATTATATCGTCCTTACCCCCGTATCGTTCCGCCCATCGTAACAGCGCTGCTCCAATATTTATTTTTACAGAAGGGAAAGCGTCAAAATCCTCCAGCATTTTAAGAGACATCAGCAAGGTACGTTCAGCCTTTTGGTGCTGCCCGTCTTGGCACAAGTACTCACTCATTAGCCCATAAGCGTTGGCAATCACAGCCATATCTCTTATTTTGCTTGCCCATTCTACTGCCATTCCGGTGTACTTGAATATCGTATCTTGAGGTGTATCAGGATTTTTAACCCACAGGTAGCTGGCAAGATTTAGCGCAGCATTGCCTGCCGCAAAGCGAACTTGCAGCACATCCTCGTGCTGGCGGAAAATATCACAGGTCTTTCCGGAAAAGTATATTGCCGAATCCAAATCGGCCATATTATCCGTTTGCCTAAATCGATAGTAGTAGTAGCTGCTATAGGAAAAGTTCGCATAGCTCATTGCGTCAAAGTTGTCTTTGCTGCTATAAGCCATCAATACATCAATGTATTTTTTTGCATCTGTCAAATCTTTTTGCGTTACAAATATACTTGATAACATATAGCATACCAGCCCAATAGGCTCATCTTGCCCCTTTTCGTTTCTCAAATAATCCAACGCCTTCAGCAAATCAAGCACAGCCTTCTCAACGTTATTCTTGGCGTATGCATAGTTGCCCTCTATTCGATAAGCATTTCCCAAAGCCACCGGATTTTGGCTTTGCTTAGCGTAGTACATCGCGCTATCAATAGATGTTAGTATCATTGTCACGCTATCTATAGCCCGGTAGGTATTATAAATACGCATCCAAGCGTAAGAGGCGTATTGCTTATCTTTAACCCCCCAACTAATTTTAATTGCCTCATTACCAATAAGCAATGCTTGCTTCCTATCTGTAAAACGCATTAAATAGCCTAAGTCAGCCAAACTTTTCACACATGTTTCCGGCTTAATATCAGGCTGGTAGCTGTAACGCTGAAGAGAGTCTATCAATTTTTGTTGGGCGCCAGCGGCAAATCCAATCAAAATAAACGATATAGACAAAAGTATTTTATTCATTACTAATGGCTTGAGGGTTTGCAAAATTAACGAAAAGTAGCAATGTATACAAATTGTATACATCATTTTAACGCAAACCTATACAAAATGTAATCGTAGTTTTTACCTGTTATACATTCCCTAAACCATACATTTGCCCAACAAAGCAACAACAAACCAAAATTCACCGCTAAGCGGCTAAATAACAAAACTATACAACCCATGAAGTGCACATTCATCTACACGGACGATAAGTCGAACAAGTTTTGGACTATTGAGGTAAATGGCTCTGAACTCACAACTACCTATGGTAAGGTAGGTGCAGCGGGGCAAACCGGCAGCAAATCATTTGATAGTGAAGCTGCCTGCAAAAAAGAAGCCGATAAGCTGATTGCTGAAAAGACAAAAAAAGGCTACGTTGAGGCTGCCACGGAAGGTGCTGTAACCACAGCCTCTGCATCAACAGCTCAGGCCGAACAGGCAAAGCAGGTGTTAGATGAGCTGAATGAATGGTTAGAGGCAAACGGTATTGAAGAATCGGTTGAATTCTCAGACCTTGTTACAGCAAAAGAAATAGCCAAGGCAGAAAAAAAGCTAAAGGTGAAGCTACCTGCTTCATACACCGATTTCGTTACCCGCTACGGAATGTTCTACTTCGATGGTGAGCTGTTAGGACAGGGCAGCGGAAATAATACGAGCCTGCTTTCTCCGGAAGAAATGGTAGAGCAAACCAGCGAATACCGCGAGGAGTTTGAAGATTACGATGAGGAAGGAGAAATTATGAATGACGGCTTGCTGTTTTGCGCCAGCCCCGAAGGCGAACGTTTCTACCTCTACGTTATTAGCAGTGCCGATACCACAGGCGAAATGAAGGTGCGCCACTTCGACTATCAGGATTTGGGCATGAACGATGGCTGGCACGAGGGCGATATGACGTTCTACTCGGTTGTTACCGAGCTGGCCGAACTGATTAAGGACTACCATGTAGAAAACGGGCTTGCTACCGCTGAGCCTACAGTAGCCAAACCCAAAGCAGCTGCCGAAGCAAAGAGCAGCAACAAAAGCTCTCAAACTACAAACATTCAAAGCCTGACTGATAAAAACTACAAAGAAATTATTGCGCTTGTTAATGCGGAAGAGGCAGAGGAAACCTACAAAATATCCGAGGATATTAACTTCCCCTTTCTTGATTTTGCAGATGAGCAAGAAACCTGCCTGCACAAGGGAAACCTGCACGTTGGCTCGGTAAATGGTGGCGAATTCAACCTTATTGTTGATGGTGATTTAATAGTAGATGGCGACCTTGAGTGGGCTACCGACCTAGATGGCAGCTTTTTGCTGGTTACCGGAAACGTTAAGGCAAAAAACCTTTTGCTGGGCGGCTGTGCCAACGTATCGATAAGAGGCAACGTGGAGGTTGAAAATGGCATTATGGGAATGTTTGGCGATGACGGAGGAGAGCTGAACATAGGCGGAAATACAAGAGCTAAGCTTATTGTGAACATACTATACTTCAGTATGTGGTTTGCAAAGCAGCCGGAAGCAATGATTATCAACGATTACCAGACGAACTGTGCCATTGACTTTGATAGTGATGAGGCCCTAAAAGCGCTGCTTCCAAAATTCATAGATGACGATGGCGAAAGCATGGATTACCGGGCTATTCGAAAAGCTATGCAGGAAGGTGCGCCTATCTTGCGCAAAAATGCCATGCCTGCCAGTGAAGCGCTGGTAAAAGAGCTGAACGAGCTGCTAAAAAACGCTGATGAGATTACAAGATTAGACCTGTCCGGAAGGCACATAAAGAAACTTCCCGAGCAGCTGTTCCGCTTTACTAAGCTAAAGGTGCTAGACCTTAGCAATAACGACCTCGAGGTGCTTTCACCTCGCATTGGAGAGCTGAGCGAGCTGGAAGATTTGGATTTGGAACATAACATACTGGAAACCTTGCCTGCAGAGATTGGTAAGCTGCAGAAGCTACGCTCGCTCAATCTTAAGTACCTGTGCCGCCTGGAAACTCTTCCTGCAGAGATTGGTAAGCTGAAGGAGCTGCGATCACTCAACCTTAAATACCTGTACAGCCTGAAATCGCTACCCAACGAAATCGGTGACCTGAGCGGGCTAAAGGAACTTTATCTTCAGGAAACATGCTGCGACCTGCCGCAATCAATGGCTAAGCTGGACAGCTTGGATAAGCTGTCTATCTGTAAAATAACGGGTAAGGCCACCGTAATATTCGATTTAAAAAACCTGAAGACGCTTAAGCTGGAAAGCTTACCGCTGGCCGAAATTGGCGACCGCTTTCTTAAGCTGCAAATGCTGGAGGAACTTGAGATTGACTGCCTTGGTTTGGTTGAAAAGGTTTGCGACCTTTCCAAGCTAACACACCTGCGCAAGCTAACCCTCGACGGCGGTTCAAGACCTTATGCTAAGCTGGAGCTGTTGGAACTGCCGCAAATATGGAATATCCCCTCGCTGGAAGAGCTAGACCTAAGCCGCTGGGGCGAAGAAAAGGAGTACAGCTCAAAAGCGGGTAAGCACATTGTAGAGCGAAAATGCCTAAAGCGGTTGCCCGAAAACGCTTTTACCAATATGCCCAAGCTACAGAAGCTTACCATCAGCTTTACGGAATTGGAAACGCTGCCCGAATCGTTCTTTGCATTGAAAAACCTCAAAGAGGTAAAGCTAGAGTACGCCCAGCTGAATGAGGCTACGCTTAAGCGCATTTTCGAAACCTTCCCCACAGGCGTTAAGTTCGACCTTAGAAGGTGCAAGAGTATTGATAGGGAAAGGGAAAAGGAAGGTGCGGTAGATAAAATTGTAAAGAAAGGCGCAGAACAAATGGTTAACGGCAAAAAGCAAGAAGCCATGAAAACGTTCGAAGAAGCCGTTACGCTGTTCGAATCGGGCAAGCCCTGCACCACCTACAACCTACAATACACTTACTACGGGCTTGTGTACTGCTTAGGCCGATTAATAGCCAACATAGACGGCAAAGAGCGCGAGGCTGCCCTGCAACAGCTGATTGCATACAACCGCAAGGCCTTAGAGCTGGTTCCGCCTGTTGGCTTAATCTGGGTCTTCACCGATGAGGGACAGTTCCATAAAGAGGTAAACCGCGAAGCCGGAAACTCGCTTGGATGGTTCTTAATGGAAACAGGACAGCTGGAAGAAGCGCTAAAAGCCGTTGAACGCGGTATAGATTGTATTGAAGGTAGCAGCCACTACTACATTTACGATACGAAAGTGCGCATTCTGCTTAAGCTGGGTCGCACCGATGAGGCTTACCGTATTGTTGACTTCGTACTGTCAAAATATTCCGACTTTGGCGATTTTGCAGACCTAAAGAAAGACAAAAACTTCTTGGCCTGGCAGGCAAAAGGCGGTAAATAATGCCCGCCCGTCATTGCGAGTGATTCGCTTTTTGAATCACGAAGCAATCTCTGTGTGTCAAATGCATGGATTAACTAGCGCGATATATAGCGCAGGGATTGCTTCGCTTCGCTCGCAATGACCGTAAATTTGCTCCTACGGAGCAACATCTTTGTAGAAAGAAAAAGCGTATAGCAAATCTGCTCCGTTAGGAGCAGCATCTCAAACAGAAGATAAGATGTCGCTCCTAACGGAACGAACAGCAGACAGAGCAAACCTACTACAAAGATTCGGCTACTAACGGAGCCTCAACAAATAACAACGAATAACAAAATAACCATAATAACTTATAACACTATGATAGAGCTGGAACTAACCCTACGAACAAGTACAGGCAAAACCGATGTGTACAAATACAACACTTACTCTTACAGCTACAGGCTTCCCGTAAATGCTGAGAATGGTCAAATATCCTTAGACTTTTCGTGGTACGAACAAATACCACAACCCATACTGCGTCTTGCCGCCGGGCAATACCAATCGGCGGATGTTACCATTATAATCGGCGGAAGTAAGCAACGTAGCGTGGTATTTCGCGAAGTAAAGCTGGCAAATCAAATTTACGAAAACGGCAGCTACTATCCGGGGTCAGAACAAACAAGCTGTAGCCTGTCGCTCTACGCTAAATCATGCACCGTTGATGGTGTAGAGTTTACCGCTCAAGTACCCGAATACTAAACGTCGTTGCCTAAAAAGAACCAAGAATTACACGAAAAAACATACAAATGACAACACTAAAAAATACCCGCAGCCTGATAAAAGGCGAAATCAGCATGGACGAAATCCATAAAACACTAAGCGCTTCGGAGCTTAAAGAAAATTTTATGGAGTGGCATCTGAACTATGCTGAAAGCAACGATATGGAATGCGATACCGTTGTTTGCATTGGCGATTTGGTTATCGACGGCAATTTGGAATTAGGTGATGAAATTTGCAACCTAATAGTAACAGGAAGCTTAACGGTTAACGGCCTGCTGGAACATTACGATGATGAGCCGGCAACCCACATTTATGTGGGAGGAAATCTGAAAGCGAAAAATCTTATAACAGGGGGCACGCTTGAGGTGAAGGGAAATGTTGACGTGGAGGGTGCAATTATTGGGCACTACAACGATTGTTTTGCCATTATTAAAGGCAATGCTACAGCCGGGTTCTTTTATCCCGAAGAGCATTTCTTTAAAATAGAAGGGACTATCAGCTTTAAGCTTGCTTACGGCAACGAATATCGTGTTGACAATGGCAAGAGCAACAAGGTGAAAAACGATATTGAGTTTATGAGCGATAGGGCTTTCTACCATCTCATAAATCATGATATACTGGTTGACCCTGTGAGCGAAGAGGAGGCCGAGGAGCTGGACGAAATGGACGACTACTGCGACTATGTTGACAGTAAAGCCATGTATGAACCACTACGGGAAGGAAAATCTATTTTCAGAAGTTAGCCCACATCATTGCATCCGAAGCAACCCGAAGGGCAGCGAAGCTAACCAATCTTTGATAGCCAGAGGTTGCTTCACGATTCAGAAAGCGAATTGCTCGCAATGACGTATAGACTCACAGTAAAGAAATATTAAGAGATGAAGAAGGCAGAAAAAATACTAACCGGAAAAAGCTGTGGAAGCTTTGCCCAACTTATAGAACCTGAAAAAGCGGAAGAGCTATACAACATATCCAAATCGGTTGGATACCCCTTTATTGATTGCTATGAAGACCTTGAACAGAAAACCTTCATTCACAAGGGTAGCCTAGAGCTATCGGGTATCAGCATTGGGCTTAATGACGAGTTCTGTACTCCAAACCTTGTAGTTGATGGCGATCTTACGGTTGACGGGCTTATTGATTGGCGCGAAGAAGATTTGGGTTCGTTCCTCTTTGTTACCGGAAACCTGAAAGCCAAAAACCTTATCATGCATGGCTCTCCCAACATATACGTGCGTGGTAATGTAGAAATCGAGAATTGCATTTGCGGTACAAACGGCGATGATGGTGGCGAGCTGGTAATTGATGGTGAAGTCAGCGCAAAAATTATCATTAACCAGCTGTACTTTCACATGAACTTCAAGCAGCATCCCAAAGCGTTGGTGGTAGCTTATGACTACGATGTAAACTTCCCTGTTAACCATAAACCTGAAGAACTCTCCATTCTTCTGTCATCCGATGTTTTGAAGGACAGTGGTAACCTTAGCTATGATAAATTGTCGGAAGTGTTGAAAGCTAATGGGAATATTTTTAGAACCGGACAAGTAAAAGGCGATATTCTGAAGGCCGCAGACAACGGCAATTTTAAGCTGGTGCGCGAACTTGCCCTTGCCGGAGCCGATGTTAACGTATGCACCGAAAAAAAGAAAAGCGTATTACACTTTGCCGCCGAAGGAGACGAAGCCGATGTGATAACGGTTTTGGTAGAGAAGGGAGCCGACATGGAAGTTCGAGATAAGCTGTTATGCACCCCTTTGTTTATGGCCGCGTGGCTAGGAAAAAAGAAAGCGCTGAAAGCCCTGATTAAAGCAGGCGCTAACCTCAACACGCCCGACAACAACGAGTTTACTCCGTTGATAATGGCCGCCTACTCGGGCAGAGGAGAGGAATCGTTAATGCTGATTGAAGCCGGAGCCGATATAATGGCAAAAGATAAGTACAAACAATCGGCTGTTCAAATGACTTCAGAAGCAGGGCTTATCCGCGTGGTAGAGGTGCTTATAGCTAAAGGGTGTCCGTTGAACGAGCAAACCCACGATGGCGGAACCGCCATACAGTGGGCGGCAGAAAAAGGACACCTAGAAGTTGTGCAAATGCTGATTGCTGCCGGAGCAGATCCCTGTATAAAAAATGATAAAGGGCAAAACGCGCTTGATCTTGCTAAAGAAAAGAAGCGTAGTAGCGTAGTTGATTACTTGCAAAACCTATAAATAAAAACAAACCTCTCATGAAAAAAATATCAGACGAAGCACCCAAAGAAAAAAAGAAAGCAACCATACTACAATCGTTATGCTATGTAAACGATGATATTTTTGTACTGGCAACCTGCGCCGGAAAGTATCACCTGCTTCATTTCAACAACGATAAAATTGTAGACGTATATCCGGCCGCTACCGGCATGTGGCTATCTACTGCATTCCTTGATGCACAAGGGAAGCCTACGGTTGCACTTGCCGCTCAACGGGGAAATACTCAAATCATAACGCCCGGAGCAAAGCCAAAGAAAATAGCCATTGAAACGGCCGGAACAGGCCCCGGAAAACTCGGCTACCTATCTGCCGCTTTCACCTACCAAAACAAGGCTTACCTGTCCGGACTTGGTCACCAGCTATACATGTATGATAACGGTTGCTGGCAAGATGTTCGCCCTAACCTGCTTAAAGCTGTTGAAGAGCATAGCCATGACCCTGAACATTTTCTATACAAAAATAACATCAATATACGCTCTACCAACGACATCGCATTTCGTGACGGAAAGATTCTGCTGCTGGCTGACGAAGGTATTTTTGAGGGAGATGGCAACAGCTGGAAAAAATTCTTTGGGCACGAAGAGTTTCATGATGCGGGCTACGACCATATAGCATATATGGAACATGAAAATAGCGTGTACCTGTTCGATGATGAATCGCTAACAAAAATTGATGCACAAGGAAACACTACCAACATTGAAATCAAAAATCTTCGCACAGAAGAAATTTGGCACGTACAACCCATTGGCGATAAAATATATCTGGAAATTTCCGCACCGGTAGTAAGCGGAGCCAAAGCCGTACTGCTGGAAGGAGATACAGCTGTTGACATCGGCTCTCCTATAGGTATAGCACAAAACCGCCGTATTCATAACGTAAACGGCAAGTTCTACTTTATGGGAGGCAAAGCCGGACTTTTCCGCTATGAAAATAACGAATGGCACAGCATTCCGCTACCAGAGCTGTAGGCTGCTTGGCTATAAACGTACACCTACTGATTAACTAGTGAATATTTACAAAACAACCATCATCGTGAGTGATTCGCTTTTTGAATCACGAAGCAATCTCCTAAATTGAAGCAGATTGGTTAGCTACGCTGCCCTTCGGGTCGCTTCGCTCGCAATGACGGCAAATTTGCTCCATAGGAGCAACATCTTTGTAGAAAGAAAATGATATAGTAAACTCTGCTCCGTTAGGAGCAGCATCTTAAACGAGCGTAAGATGTCGCTCCTAACGGAGCGAATGCTTAATAAAACAAACATGCTACAAAGATGTGGCTCCTAATTGGGCCCAAAAACAGATCAAAATATAGCAAACACACATTAGCAAAACCCATAAACAACCAAATATGACCGCAACTATTGACTCTATTCTGTTTACCGAAGCGAAAAACCTGCTTCGCAAGTATCACGATAACTTTAGCGAGCTGAAAGCGCAAACAAAAAAGATGCTCAAGGCTCATCTCAACATATCATGTAGCGATGATTTAGTAGAGTGGACAGCCTACATTATCCGTTCGGAAGATTGGAAAACATTTTCTGCCGAACGCATTAAGGAGTTTGACAGCGGCGGAAGAGATTTTTCTGACTGGCTTGCTACAACCGCTGTACAGGGCAATGTTACCGATAAGTGGTTTAAGCCCTACGTAGAGAAAGAAGCGCTGACCGAGGCAAGAACGCTGGCTGATAAGCTCACCATAGGTATGCGCGGTTCATACTGGTTGGAGGATAAAGAAAAAGCGGAACGTTTGCTGAAAGAGGCTATTGAAGAGCTTAAGGCTGCCACGTTTGAGCCCGCGCCTGACTTCAAATTTGCCGACTACTACCTCGAAATGGTTAACAACAAACGCTACAACGAGTGTAGCGATATAATTACCGTGTACCCCGGCTTTGTACTCGACAAGCGCACACAAGAACGTGTGCTAACACAGGCTATAGCCGCATCTATGGCGTGTGGGCGTTTTGAAGTAACCCAACAAGCCGTTAGCTACGGCATGGCTATTGAAGATATTAAGTGGGCGCCTCTTTCTTTCAACATGTCCTGCTACTTTGCCACTAAGGGTGATAATGAAGAGCTGATGTACAAGTACATTATTGTTGCTTTAAAAAATGGCAAACACGACTACGATTTTCGCGATTCCGATTTCAACACTTACCGTAGTTCAGCAAAGTTTAAAGCCATCATATCCGGTAGTACGCTCGAAGAAGCGGAGGTACAAGAAGCAATGGCCAATAAGCTGAGCGAGCCCCAAACCATTGAGCAGGCAGAAGCGCTGGTTAACGACTTGTACGAGGCTTCAAAAAAAATCAAGAATGTTATTTCTACTTTTTTTGAAATTGAATCGGACAGTGAAGGAGAACCCGCTGACGTGGAGTTGCTGGACAATATGTTCTACCTGTTCAAAAAAATGTTCACCTTCGATACGCTGGTTCACCTGTTCGAATTCTCCTTCCCTACAATGGAATCAAACTACCAGCTAGCTCTTGATGCGGCAGGAGAGCTGATTAATCGCAAGCATACCGAAGCACAGCTGAAGCTGGTTGATGCCTTCTTACGCGCAGGCGAATACTACGATGCCGGACACCGCTCCGAATCAGACACCGTGCAAGACCAGCTGATTGATAGCTACCTTCCCAAGCTTACCACCGATGCGCTGATTTACCTACTCGAAAAGTGCGATACGCAGCTGTTGGCTGCCGACGGGCTACACAACCTATTCGTATCGCTGCTTGAACGAAACCCAAGCGATGAGCTTAAGCAACGCGCCTACAAACGCTTTGTGGAATACTACGAAAAAGAGGGCGATACGGATTACTACGATTTTCAGTTCGATAACCTCTTTCCTCGCCTAACTCCGCTGCTACCCAACAATGTTATAGAAAAAATAGAACAAGTAAAAAGTAAGAGAAAGTAAGCTGCCACATCATTGCAAGTGAAACTTTCAACGATAGAATTTGCCACATACATAAGAACTTAACCCATTATGACAAATACGGAACTCTATAAGCAGCTCTCAGCGGCAAAAGACTTAAGCAAGGAGCTGGTTGAACACTTCTCCTACCTCGCCGATTCGGATGGATTTTTACCTGTTTTAGAGGCCATTATGAAACAAGCAAAATCGGTCGAGCTGTCAGATGAAGCTGAATTGCTAGCCATACACTTTGGCGACGATAAAGAGCTTGCCTGTAGTGAAGCAACAAGCGGTGATTTCTCCGGCTGGCCTGCATCATACAAAAAAATAATGGCAAAGCACGAGTTCATCACCTTTCCCGATGATGGTGGTTGGGCGCTGGAGCTGGGTGACCTTGGCAGCCTAGAACCCGAAATGTTTGAAGATGGCGATAGCGATTTTCTAAGCCTATTCACCAACCCCGGCGATATTCAATGTCCGCTTACCGATTACTCCGACTGGTGGGTATATCACCCACAAGCAAAAAACACACAGGGTGAACCCATGCTCTGTTTAGCATCTCACGAAAGTGGAGACATTGAAGAGTACGTAGCCTGCAATATCGGTTCGTTATTCCTAAAGCGCGTTGCAGAATATCTGGATTTGGACAATGTTATTCCAAACGTAGCTGCTCAGCTGCCCAAAAAGCAAGAAGCAAAAGCGCCTGTAGCCCAACCGTCAGGCAAAGAAATTACTGACGACGATATTTACGAGCTGTTTTCAGCAGCTGAAAAAGCTACCAACGTTCCTGCCTTCATTGCTAAGCTGGAAGAGCTGTATAGGAGTGGCAATAAGCTATCAACCACAGGTGCAGACTACCTTGTACTATACACCAGCAATATTATTGTCAGCTGCTTGAATAAAGAGCTGGATGCTTTTCCCGTTTTTGAAACCCTCATTCGTTTGTTTCCCAATGCGCGTAGAAAGCGCTTTTGCGACCAGCTATGCAATAATGCAGGCGTTTTCATTTCTGCCATTAAAGAGCATAAAGAGTACTACCCGCAAATAAAAGCAGCCTACATGGATGGCGTGATTGACGACGATAATGCTTCGGGCTTGTACTACATTGCTGTTAGGCTTGCCAACATGGGCTTAATAAATGAAGCGTTGGTGGAGCTAAAGCGTGTTGAAGAGTCTAATGCATCGCCAACATTTACCCCCGTAAATCCCGACGATTTTCCGGAAGAAATGAAAGAACGGGTAGCCGAAGTTCGCGAAACATTGAAGAACAAATTTATGCAATCTCTTCAAGCAAATTAATTCACCTACCCCATGTACCATGCTAACGATAAGAGAGTTGATTGATATAGCCGCCGCGCTGCTACAAAAAGTTCCGGAATTTGCCACCGGAGCACCTGCGTTGCATATAGGCGAGCCCATTATGTATTTTGATACCCTAATCATCAAAGATGGGAAATACCGCCTGATGAGGAGTGACCCGGACAGCAGAGGGGGCCCGGAGATATTGGAGCTACGCTCGACCGATAATCCGGAAGAGGCCATTTATTGGGCGTTATACACCACCATTGAGGATTACCTTTTCCACCGGTTTCTATCTTCGATAGACTACCGTTACCGCTCGTACCAACCGCTACAGTATGCCGAGCGCAAACGGATTTTCGATATCATGGGTGCGCCCTATGCCCAAATGGACGAAAAAGTTTTGGCAGAACAAATAGCGAAATATCCGCCACTCAGCGACCTTACCTATTGTATTTCCGACTTGGAGGAAGACTACAACCGCATAGCCATGCAGCTTCATAATCTTTCTCCCAAAGGAAAAGACTACACGCCCGAATGCAAACAGCATATTCACAACCTCCGGTTTCGGAAGTTCCGCTGTTCATTCCGCAAGCGATCTTGGACTACATCACAAATTGCTGAAGGCTTTATAAAAATGCGCCATGCAGCCAACGAAATCAGCCGTATTTTACTAGAGGCGCCAAATACATCGGAGGAGATGAAGAAATGTGCAGAAGAGTTTGCCCGGCTGGAAGAAATTGCCAAAACCGCTGACGACGAAATAAGCCGTGGTAACTTTGATTAAAGCTATGTTATAATAGGGCCGAAAGAGATTGTCGAAATCGAAGATAACGAATGGAAAATTGACAATGACGCGCTTTACAATGCCCTTAGTGAGGGAATAAATGTACAAAAAGATTTATCAAAATAAATAAAATAACACCATGAAAAAGAAAGCCACCCTACAGGAACTGAACGAAAGTAATTTCAGAGAAATACTAACAATAATAAGCCAAGATGATGCTGAGAAGCTATACAGTGCGCCGGAATTACATGCTGGCTATGACGACGATGAGGAAATATCGCCCGTAGGCTTATACAAGGGCAACTTGCATATAAGCGCGTTGAAAGGCGGTGAAAAGTCAGATATTGCACAATACAAACTTATTGTTCTGGGCGATTTGATTATTGATGGCATTATGGATTGGAGCAATGGACTAAACGATAGCTATGTGCTGGTAAAAGGCAATCTGAAAGCCCAAAACATAATACTGGAAGGTTGTTGCGAAGTAACCATAGATAGCAATGTTGAGGTAGAAAATTGCATACTATGTCACTCAGGAGAAGATGGCGGTCGCCTTACTGTAGGTGGTACCACTAAAGCACATTCTGTAATTTTAACCACTTACTTCGAAACCGACTTTGCATCACAACCTGAAGCAATTGTAATTTGTGACAGCGAAGGAGACTATGAGTATGAAGCCGACTATCAAGCCAACTACGACGAGTATGACGATGATGAAGAGGTCGATTTACCACCCAACTGCAAAGAAATTTTACTTCTCAAATATCTTTCAAAAGAAGGTGGTGTAAACGAGAGCGCAGTATGCAAGGCTATTAAAGCGGGTACTCCATTTTTGAGAAAATAAAATAACAACACTAAAAATTAAATACTATGACAACAGACAAGAATTTAATACTAGACGAAGCAAACATTGAGCAGTACGCAAAAGCCGTTGATACTGCCGAAGCGGACAGCCAATACAACATTTCCGACAAGGTAAACTTTCCGTTCACCCGTTTTGCAGGCAAGCAGGCAACCCGCCTCATTGAGGGCAATTGCCACATTAAAAACTTAGTGGTAAGCAAACAGGACTGGTGTCCCTTCAACCTGATTGTTGATGGTAATTTGACGGTTGATGAGGATATTGACTGGGCAGAATGGGGCAGCGGCTCGTTTCTGTTTGTAACAGGCAATTTGCATGTGCGCAACCTCTTTATGTCCGGTTGCCCCGAAGTGGTTGTACTGGGCGACCTGATTGCCGGCAATGGCATTGTAGGCTCACGCGGAGATAACGGCGGAATGCTGACCGTATTGGGCAACACAAAAGCACAGGTAATGCTTTGCACCACCTATTTCGGTATGGAGTTTGCCGGCCGTCCCGAAGCCTTTATTATTGCCGATAGTAGAGATTTTGAATTTGATGTTGACCTTGACGAGGCCGATTACGATGCAGTAGCTAAAGCTATCGACCCCATTTGCTTCCCCGAAGAAGAAGGAATTATTGAAGAGTCCGAATTTAAAGATTTGCTGCGCGAAGGTAAGAGCGTACTTAAAAAGTGAATGCTATGACTAAGAATCTAAGTCCAAAAGATATACTGGATGCAACCCGCCAAGTTATTTTCCGCCAAGTGGAACGTGAGAGTAAAAGCTTTGCAGAGCTGGCAGCAATAAACGTAACCGGTAACATTTCTCACTCCGACAGCGATGTGGTAGAGGTACGCTATGAAGGAGTTGCACGACTTACAAAAGATGCTGCGGTGTGGACAGAGAACAGCGCAAAAATAGAATCGATAGTCGATTTGGTGCGCTTTACCGATATACCGACTGAAGAATCACTTAAGGGAAAGATAGACCGTAGCCGCGTGTACCAGATTTGGAAGTGCGGAACAGAAATTCCGTTCACAGGAGCGGCCTACATCTACAAAGCAAACGAAGGTTGGATAGCCCTGGGAGGCTACTGGTACCGCGAGGCGGGAATGGAAGCAACGCTTAACGCTACCGTGACGGGAGAGCCAAAACCATCAGAATACCTCATGTTCACCGTAAACGGAAACCTTATCATTAAAAGCCATTCCGATAAGGCTACCATAAGCATACCTGTGCCTACAGAGAAGCATGCAGAAGAAGCGCTGGCGGCATATTTGGCAGAAGATGGCTTGCAAAAAGTTGTATCGTTCAAGGTTACTAAGCACGAAACCGATTCTGAGGATAGCAGCGGAACTTACCGCTACTCATCGTTCCGTGCCGATGTTTGCCTTGCCTTTATTCGTCCCGCCATATCCATTAACGGTGAAGACCTGATACCAGCGCCAGAGGTAGGAGGCAAAGCGCCCCAAAGCGTAAGCGATAACGGCTGGAAGAAGTGTCCGTACTGGGAAACGGGAGAAGAGCTGAACTTTGACGTAAGCATGCACTACCGCAAAGAACGGGCTGACCCCACATGGAACAGGGCAACCATTAGAAGCATAGACCCTGTTACGCCGCTAAAATCAAAGAAAACGCTAATGGTACGCTACGAGGAAAACGACAACGGGCTTACGGTTGCTGAAATCAGCCTTATGTAAACAAAACCAACTAATAGACTTCTTGGGGAAATAGCCCTGTAACACTTAGCGAGTAGTTGGACTAAAGCCCAATAGCCTTTGTCGAGGTCTAATCCTAAATAAAACGAGAGGGTAGATATAGTTATCTACCCTCTCGTTTTAATCAAGAGTTCCCCCTATCCGGCTTAATATGCAACCGGGATGGTAATTCCACAGAGAGTTGTCTCAAAAGTGAGACGGCTACTCCTCTTTTTGTATGCGGCCATCACCTAAAGCTATAAAACCAAAACGCCCCTCCGGGTTGAACCGGAGGGGCGTGAAGGAGGCGGCGACCTACTCTCCCGCTTGCGCAGTACCATCGGCGCTGGTGGGCTTAACGTCCCTGTTCGGAATGGGAAGGGGTGGAGCCCCACCGCAGTAGCCACCTAATCGTTTTGCATTCGCTTAGTGCTGTAATT
>JAVBOB010000026.1:0-53393 GCA_031551125.1 Bacteroidales bacterium | reverse complement strand
TTGTGTTTATCTGCGGCGTTAGGCGTATTATTCGCATACTTAACCCAAGTTGCCAGCTATTGCGGGCTGGAAGCTGCCACGTTGTGGCGTTTTTGCTTTTAGACCGGCTTGAAGTGAAATAGGATACAGTAAATAGGGTATAGCTAGTAACTTGGGTTAAATTAGTTTGGATAACAGCAAAAAGTACTTTGTGGTCTTCTGAAAAACACGTAGGTTTGCTTAATTTATTTTTACTATGGAAAACGCAGGTAGAACCCTTTCGAGTGAGAAGCAGGAACAGTTCGATAAAAGCTACCTTGAAATGGCGCGCGTATGGGCAAAGAATTCATATTGCGTTCGTCGTCAAGTAGGAGCAATAATCGTAAAAGACCGGATGATTATTTCCGATGGATACAATGGTACTCCTTCGGGGTTTGAAAACGTATGCGAAGACGAAACCGGCCATACTAAACCTTACGTATTACATGCCGAAGCCAACGCAATTACTAAGGTTGCACAATCCAATAACAGCAGCAAGGACGCTACACTATATGTTACCGCATCGCCCTGCCTTGAGTGCGCTAAACTTATTATTCAAGCGGGTATAAAGCGGGTAGTGTACTGTGATGCGTATCGTATAGCCGATGGGTTAGACCTACTACGACGGGCAGGTATTGAGCTGGTAAACATAAAAATATAACGGGTAAAGAATAGCCACAAAATGGAACAAAAAACAAGAAAAAGAGACGCAACAAGAACTTTACTGACCCTAGCTATACTCCTTTTGGGGCTATTTGTTGGGTTTCGGCTGGGTAGAATGAATAGTCATAATGTCCTTGTTCCGCCTAAGTGGAATAAGCTGGATGTTATTCTTGACTATGCAGATAAAAACTATGTAGATAGTATTTATGTTCCCGATTTGATTGAGAAGGCTATTCCCGAAGTGCTGAAAAACCTTGACCCTCACAGCGTATATATTCCCGCATCGGATATGCAGGGAGTAAATGATGAGCTGGAAGGTAATTTTGACGGAATAGGTGTCTATTTTAATATGCCTAATGATACGGTAATTATTACCAATGTGATTATTGGCGGTCCTTCAGAAAAGGTTGGACTGGAAGCGGGTGACCGTATTATTAAGATAGACCACAAAGAGGTGGCCGGTCATAAAGTTGAGCAGGATAGCATTGTAAAGCGCTTACGCGGTAAGGCCGGAACAAAAGTTGAGGTTGAGGTAAAGCGTATGGGAATAGCCTCACTTATCCCGTTTAGTATCACAAGAGGTAAAATACCCCTTAAAAGCGTTGATGTTTCATACATGGTAAACAGCAATACGGGTTATATTAAGATGTCTAAGTTTGCCCGTGAAACGCATAAAGAGTTTGTAGAAGCAGTTAAAAAGCTTCATAAGCAAGGTATGACAAAGGTAATTGTTGACTTGAGGGATAATACGGGTGGTTTTTTAGATCAGGCATTTGAAATAGCCAACGAGTTTCTTCCCAAAGATAAGCTGGTGGTATATACTGAAGGACGAGCAAGAGAACGGGTAGATTATAAATCCAATGGCAGAGGGTTGTGCTTGAATGATGAAGTAGTTGTTCTGATAAATGAAGCATCGGCATCGGCAAGCGAGATATTGGCAGGAGCAATTCAGGATAATGACAGGGGTACAATTGTTGGTCGTCGTTCTTTTGGTAAAGGACTGGTGCAAGAACAACGTGAGTTTAAAGATAAGTCGGGATTCAGGCTTACCATTGCCCGTTACTACACGCCAACCGGACGCTGCATACAACGACCATACGATAATGGTAAGGACGATTACTATATGGACATGTCAAGGCGTTACAATCATGGTGAGATGGAAACGGCCGATAGTGTTCGTCAGAATGACAGCCTACGTTTTGAAACCCCCGGAGGAAAGGTAGTATATGGCGGAGGCGGAATTATGCCCGATATTTTTGTACCCATTGATACTGTTGGTATAAACCGATACCTTACTGATTTGATAGCCAAAAACCTGATATATCGTTATGTCATAGACTTTTCGGACAAGCATAGAAAGCAGCTGAACGAGCTGAAAGATATGGCTTCATTAAAGCAGTTTCTCGGTAAGCAAAATCTATTGAACGATTTTATTGCCTATGCTTCCAGACAAGGTGTAAGCCCGAGAAATGGAGAGCTGAGAGAATGCCAAGATATAATTATTGCTCGCTTGCAAGCATCTATAGGTCGTAACACATCTCTTGAAGATGAAGGTTTTTACCCGTTCATTGCACCAATAGATAATACGTTGCAGGAGGCGGTGCAGCAGCTTAATACGAGCAAGTAACACAGGCTACCGGTTATAACGCGCCATTGTGAGCGAAGCGATGCAATCTCCTCAAATGAAATAGATTGTTTAGCACGCTGCCCTTTGGGTCGTTTCACTCGTAATAACGGTCTAACATGCGAAATAAGAAACTTGAATTAAGGAGTGGAAAAGATTGGTAAAATAACAGTTATTACCGCACTATTACTTATTGCTGGCATACTATGTCGGGCTCAAGATACATCATTATTTGAAAGAAGAGTATTTGTAAATCCGGCGGGTGAAACTATGCCCTATCGCATACTATTTCCACAAGCTTATGATAAGACTAAAAATTATCCGCTTATAGTGTTTTTACACGGCTCCGGCGAGAGAGGTAGTGATAATGAGCAACAGCTGCTGCATGGTTCACAAATGTTCTTGGTCGATTCAATTCGTAAAAGTTATCCGGCCATTGTAATTTTTCCTCAATGCCCTGAAAGCGATTCGTGGGAAAGCCCCGAATATGCCAGTAAAAGCTGTAAGGATTATTTTGAAATCTCTAAACGTACAAAAACATCACGCTCATTGTTACTTGTAAACCAAATGGTTGATGGTTTGGTTAAGAGTGAACGTGTTGACGAGAAGCGTATGTACGTTATAGGCTTATCAATGGGTGGCTTTGGCACATTCGAAACGATTAGCCGTTGGCCGAAAAAATATGCCGCTGCAATACCTATCTGTGGGGGAGGTAGCGTTGTTGGTGCAAAACGCTATGCAAAAAGAGTTGCGCTTTGGATTTTTCATGGAGCAGAAGACAAGGTGGTATCTCCTGACTTCTCACGAAAGGTATATGAATCACTACAAGAGAAGAAGGCAGATGTGCGATATACGGAATATCCTAACGTAACCCATGGAAGTTGGAAAAAAGCATTTGTTGAGCCTGAACTTTTTTCGTGGCTCTTTTCTAAACATAAATAGTAAAGCGATCGGCATCAGCAGATACGTTGAACTTTTCTCTGAAGCGTTGCAGCTCGCTTAACGATAGTACCCCACATACCACCTGTTCTTTATAATCTTCGGCCACGCTAATTGTATCACCTTTCGGGCTGATAACCTTCGATTCTCCGGTGTACGTTCCGCTACTATCTTTACCTACACGGTTAGCGGCTAATACGTAGCATTGGTTTTCCAACGCACGGGCTACGGGTAGCAGGCTCCATACGTTTTGCCGAGCGTTAGGCCATGAAGCCACATATATCAGTAGGTCGTAATTGTTTTGGTTCCGGCTCCAAACGGGGAATCGTAAATCGTAGCAAATAAGCGGGAGTATTCGCCATCCCATATATTCTACAATAAGCCGCTCCGTTCCGGCGGTATAGTATTTATTTTCTCCTCCGTAGCTGAATAGATGACGCTTGTTGAAATGCTTATATGTTCCATCAGGATAAACGAAAAAACCACGGTTGTAATATTTCCCGTCATCCTCAATCATAATGCTGGTGGTAATAGCAAAATTATGTCGCTTGGCTGTTTCACATAGCCAGCAAACGCTTGCTCCGTTCATAGGCTCTGCGGCAAGCTTCACATTCATAGAAAATCCGGTGCTGAACATTTCCGGTAGCACTACCAGCTGGGTATTTTGTGGTACCTGTTGCATTAGGTTGTTGTAGTGCTGCAAGTTGGTTGTTGCATCCTCCGGCTGAATATTTACTTGTACTATGGCTACGTTGAGGCTATCTTGAATCATTGCGTTTGTTTTTATTCTATTTGAAAACAAAGTTATTCAACTTTTGTAATAGGCTAACAAAAGAAGAGGCGGAGTTAATCCGCCTCTTTACCAATTTCTACTTCTTAGCCAGCTTATGCTTGGCAATAAAGCCGTCTAACACTTGCTCCAAATTTGGGTAGCCAATTTCTTGTAGCTCGTAGCCAACCTTTACTGTAGGTTGTTTGATTTTTACAATACGGGAAAGGTCAATAGGCGTACCGATTACCACTGCATCACAGGGTGTATTGGCAATGGTTTTTTCTAAGTCCTTCACCTGTTGATCGCCGTAACCCATAGCAGGTAGCAGCTGTCCAATGTTTGGGTATATCCTAAACGTGTCGCTTAGCTTACCAACCGTATAAGGTCTTGGGTCAACCAGCTCGGCCGCACCAAACTTAAGGGCAGCAACTGTTCCCGCACCTATTTTCATTTCGCCGTGGGTAAGGGTAGGGCCGTCTTCTACTACTAACACACGCTTGTTGCGAATCAGCTCAGGTTTGTCAACTGTCAGGTATGATGCTGCATCAATAACGGTAGCTTTCGGATTGATTGCGGCAATGTTGGCTCTTACCGTATTAATATCTGCAAGTGAAGCAGAGTCAATTTTGTTGATTACAATAACGTCAGACATGCGAGCAACAACTTCTCCGGGGTAGTATGATACTTCGGCACCCGGACGTAGAGGGTCAACTACGCCAACGGTTAGATCTGGCTTGTAGAAGGGAAAGTCATTATTTCCTCCATCCCAAAGAATAACGTCACAGCCATCAGGGTCTTTTTCTGCTTCGCGGAGAATGGCTTCGTAATCAACACCTGCATATATAACGTTGCGCTTGGTTACCACATGAGGTTCGTACTCCTCCATTTCTTCAATAGTACACTTATGTTTTTCTAAGTCGGCTACCGTAGCAAAACGCTGTACTTTTTGCTTTACCAAATCACCGTAAGGCATGGGGTGTCTGATTGCAACAACCTTCAGTCCCTTTTCAACCAAAATTTCAATAATTCTTCTTGATGTTTGGCTCTTTCCGCATCCTGTACGTGTTGCTCCAACGGCAATAACAGGTTTGGTTGAAGGAATCATGGTATCTTTTGGGCCAAGCAGCCAGAAATCGGCTCCGGCGGCATTTACAATAGCGCTAATGTTTCCCAAGCGAGGGTAAGGAATATCGCTGTATGAGAATACGCATACATCAACCTTTAAATCGGCAATTAGCTTCGGAAGTTCGGCTTCCGCATAAATGGGGATGCCTTGCGGGTACAGGTCTCCAGCCAGCTCCTTGGGATACTTTCTACCGTCAATATCGGGGATTTGAGCGGCAGTAAATGCAACTACGTTGTAGGCGGAGTTACCTCTGAAGAAGGTGTTGAAGTTGTGAAAGTCTCTTCCGGCAGCGCCGATAATAATAACATTACGTTTCATAACAGATAGGGTTTTAGCCCGGAAATATCAGGAGAAACTGTTTCAGACGGGGAGTTTGACTTAAAAATGTATGCCTAGCGGAATACATAAGCAAATATAATGTTTTTGTTTTAATTATCAAGATGGTAAGCATATCAAATGGTAAATTGTGTATATAGCCTTATTTTGCAATAAAACTTTATATTTGTGATAGTTAAATATTCGTTTTGTTTTATCTCGGTTATTTTATCATCACCTTTAAAAGTTCTCATTATGCAAACATGCTCACATTTACTGATGATTCGCCCGGTTCGGTTTGGTTATAATCCGGAAACGGCGGTTAACAATGCTTTTCAAAAAGATACTAAAGCAGACGATGCTCAAGCTAAGGCATTGGATGAATTTGACCGCTATGTGGATATGTTACGTGACCATGATATTGATGTTATGGTGGTAGAAGACACTCCTGAACCGCATACCCCCGATTCTATATTTCCCAACAATTGGGTATCATTCCATGATGACGGAACAGTTTGCCTGTACCCGATGTTTGCGTCTAACCGCAGGTTAGAGAGACGGATGGATATTTTAGATGCGGTGAAGGAGAGGTTTGACGTGAAGCGTGTACTAGATTTTACCGCTTATGAGCAAGAGGGCATATTTTTAGAGGGAACAGGAAGTATGATTCTTGACCGACCTAATAAGCTGGTTTACGCATGCGAATCGCCCCGCACTAATAAAAAGGTATTGCAAGACTTTTGTGATAAGCTAGGCTATACGGCTGTTTGTTTCAAATCGCTGGATGCACAGGGTCAAGAGATATACCATACTAACGTAATGATGTGTGTTGCCGAGCAATATGTTGTAGTATGTATAGATAGTATTTCGGATGGAGAAGGTAAAGCTAAGGTGCTTAAGTATATTGAACAGAGTGGAAAACAATTGATTACCATATCGATGGCTCAAATGGATGCTTTTGCAGGCAACATGTTGCAGGTGAGAAATAGCAAGGGTGAACTATTTTTAGTAATGTCGGAGACAGCCTATTGCTCGTTGACCAACCAACAGATAGCCGATTTAAGCACCTTTAACCAAATACTTTCTCCTAATTTGTGCTATATAGAAACGCTAGGAGGAGGTAGTGCTCGTTGTATGCTCGCCGAAATTTTTACTCCGTTAAAGTAAGTTAATGAGTTGAGGTGCTAAACAGAACATTTGGCTATTTTTGAGATATCTATTGGCATAATTTTTTCTTTAAATTTATAGTTGTTATACTAAATAAAATTCTATTAGATAAAATAATTTCTATTTTAAATTTGTGTGTATAAATCATCTAATTTGATGTAAAATACTACTATATATTGTATATGTATTTGATTTATATGGTATTGCTTATTTTATTTCAAAAAATAATCTAACCACGTCTTGATTTTAATATTAGCAAATCCAGTATAAAGGTTATTTATATGTTAATATTTGAGTGAAATTGTATTTATTTTTCCCGTATTACTATTTTTACACCTCATTAAATACGTATTACAAATGTGTGAATTGGCTTGAAATAAATGCTAAGTTTATAGAAAGAAAAGCAAAATAATTTAATAGGATTTTTTAAGGTGTATTTTAATAATTTTAACTTCGGTGATTTGGATTTTGTCTTTATAAATTTCACATCAAATGTCCAATTCTTTTCGCACTAATTAGGTCCTGATGCGATTTTAAGTTAAAACCATTTGTTAGCCAGCGGTTTAATGTATATATGAGTTTGGATTTACTACTTTTGTAATTGATATGGTTATTGTTTCCGGTAGTTCTTTCATCTTGCAATATGTTAGAACAATAAATTTTAGTTATTACAAGTAGTATTGGTTAGTTGGATATATACATAGTGGAGAAAAGACAGTAAGGTTGTTTTTTCTTTTAAACATGAAAAAAATTGAACAAAGAATATTAGTACTAAGTCTTTTATGCGTATGTTTCTTGTTGGTGCAGCTGGTATTTCAACTTGTTGAAATCCAAAAAGCCACTAAGCTGACTGACAATCGTTATCATCAGCAAGTAGCCCACATGCTGAATAGTTTTGCAGAAGATTATATAGAACAAGTTAAGGCTAAGCTGGAAAAAGACAGTTCTTGCACTTATATTGATTCAACTGCAAATATTGATAAATCGCTCTTTGATAGTCTTTTGATGAGTTATGTGAAAGATGGTAACTTCTCTACAAGTTATACTTACGAGTTCCTTCCACTTAGCGATAGCGTTGTTCGAACAATTGTACTTGAAAAGGGTACAGAACAGGACAGAATATTGGTTAGCTTACCGGTTATTAGAGAAAAACGCCTAGAAGAGGCTATGTACCTTCTAAAATTTACTCCTAACCAACCGGTAAAACAAAGTATTTCTGAAACATGGATTTGGCCGATGTTTTCTGTTTCTTCCTTATTATTGGCGATTGTGAGCTTAATATATATGTCGAGCATAGTGTTCAAGCAAAAACGTAGGGTGAACAGCCAAGGAGATTTCATTAATAGTATGATACATGAGCTAAAGACTCCTGTTTCAACCATCACAGTATGTAGCAAGGTTCTTAAAAGTGCAGGAACAACGGTGACCGATATGGAAAAGATTAGGCAGTATGCGCTAATTGTGGAGGAGGAAAACCAGCGTATTTGGTCATGTATCGATAGCCTTTTGCATACGCTTACTGTCAATAAATCCGTGCTAAACTTAAATAAAGAAGAGTTAAGTATAAATGAGGTTGTAAGAGCGGCGGTAGAGCGTTTTTCAGTTTCGGCGGCAGCAAGGCAAGTTATTTTTAAGATGAAGCTGGATGAATCAGAGCCCGCTATATTGGCTGATAAAATTCATATTCGTAGCGTGTTGGATAACCTGATTGACAATGCCATAAAATACTCCTTCGCTAACGCAGAGGTAAGTATTTCTACGGAACAATCAGGAGGGAAAGTGTTGATTGTGGTTGAAGATAAAGGAAGGGGAATTTCATCAAAAGATCAAAAACATATATTTGATAAATTTTATAGAGCTGCAAGCTTGCAACAAGATGATATTAAGGGCTTTGGACTAGGCTTGTATTATGTTAAACAAGTGGTTGAGGCGCATAATGGAAAAATTTTTATTAAGAGTGCAGTGAACAAAGGGACACGAATTGGTCTTATAGTATAGTAAGGGGATAAACTAAAATATATTAAAACCGCAAGTAGAAAAAAATAAAATGTAACCCAAAATAAAATGTTGTAGTTTTTAATGTGTTGTCGTATGAAAAAGAGAAAAGAAAGAATACTATTAGTAGAAGATGACCGGAACTTCGGGTTTGTCTGTAAAGAGCTACTTGAAGAAAATGGTTATACCGTTGTATGGAGGCACGATGGTATGCAAGGTTGGGAGGCGTTTACTTCCGAACCTTTCGATATTTGCATTCTAGATGTAACAATGCCCGAAATGGATGGCCTTACACTACTAAGGCAAATTAGGAGTAGAAATAATTTGGTTCCGGTTGTATTCCTTACTGCACGCGTTCAGCAAGAGGATATTCTGAGAGGATTTAAGGCTGGGGCAGATGATTATATCATAAAACCGTTTAATACAGAAGAATTGTTACTACGTCTTGAAGCGTTATCACGTCGAGCAAGAACTTCATATGTTGCCGATGAGCAATCAAGTAAGTTTGTATTTAACGGTTATGAGTTCAACAGTCTTAACCAACGGCTAATTTCACCTACGGGCGAGCAAATTAAAATGACGCGTAAAGAGTCAGCCTTACTGCACCTTTTCTGTGTAAACCTTAATAAGACGGTACGTAGAGAAATTGCATTGAATGCAATTTGGGGTGATAACGACTATTTTATGGGTCGTAGTATGGATGTGTACATTGTTCGCTTGCGCCGATTAATAAAGGATATCCCCGGATTGGTGCTAGTTAACATACATGGCCAGGGTTTTCGTTTAGAGTACAAATCGCTTGATGGAGAAAGCACTGGTACTGCTATGGAGGCATAATAAATTTAAATATTCTATAATTACAAAGTAAGGTTACAGGAAAGCGGCTTCAAATATCTGAAGCCGCTTTTAATTTAAAGTAGTAAAAGGCTTTTCGCTAAAGAAAACTTTCCAGCTCGTTTAGTGAGCGTATTTCGTATGTAGGTTTTTCATCAAAAACCTTATCATTATGACGGAAGTAAACCTGATCAATGCCAAATTTTTTTGCTCCTAGAATATCTGCCTTAAAATCGTCACCAACCATTATACAGGTTTCCTTTTTTGCGTTTAGCGAGCTTACGGCATGTTGAAAAATTCCTGCATGGGGTTTATGATACCCAATATCCTCTGATGTAAATACTTTATCAAAGTATTGCTCAAGCTGGGTGTTACGGAGTTTGGTAAACTGTATTTCATTAAACCCGTTGGTAATAATGTGCAGCTTATATTTTGAGTGAAGGTAGCTAAGCACCTCATGCGCATGCGGAAATAGTGTTGTTTTCAGGGGGCTTTGTTCAACAAATTTTTTCCCATATTCGAGACCAAGCGCTTTGTCATCAATGCCATAATCCTTTAGTGCAAGGTAAAAGCGAGTATCCCGAAGCGTTTCCTTTTTTATCTCTCCAAGCGCATACAAATCCCACAGATGGATATTATGACGCTGATAGTTGGCGTACCAAGCATCAAAATCATCACTAATCCGTTCTGGTAAATTGTAGCTGTAATAGATTTCTCGTATGGTATCTTTGGTGTTAGTATCGAAATCCCAAAGCGTTCTGTCGAGGTCAAAAAAAATGTGACGGTACATGGTTGTAGTACGTTGATTTTGCCAAAGTTGGTGCAAAGGTAGTAAATTTTACCGGTTGTCTTTTTGTAACGTCTTGATCGAAAGGATATGAATGCTTACGCCAGTAGCAATGGTAAATAGTAGCAGCTTAACCCATAACGGTTTTACAAAGAAAAGCGCAGATACACCAATGGTTGACCAAAGTAAAATGAGGGTATAGATTTTTATACGCGGTCGAATACCACGTTTCTCCACATAATCTCGTATGTACTCACCCAAGTAGCGGTTATTCAATACCATATCATGCATACGCGGAGAGCTTTTGGAGTAACAGTATAGGCTAAGCAATACTAGTGGAGTTGTGGGCAGCAGTGGCACAAATATGCCAACAATGCCTAATGATAGCGCAGTTGACCCGGCTGTAAGCAGAAGTATTTTTTTTACACTCACGGTTTGTATAGAAAGAGAATATTGTAGTATTATGCAGTTGGCTTGGGCAATTCTCCTTTAAATACAAATGTTGCCGGGCCTTCCAGCCAAATGTTATGGTACTTTCCTTCTCCAACTTTTTCAAACGATACCTTTAGCTCTCCTCCCTTTGCTGTTATGTTGTAGCTCTTTTTATCAGACGGTTGATGTATGCTGGTTGCAATAGCTGCCGCTGTTGCTCCGGTTCCGCATGCTAAAGTTTCGGCTTCTACGCCACGTTCGAACGTAGCTATTAGCAGCTTATCTTTTTGAATTTCTACAAAGTTTACGTTAGTACCGTTTGGTGCAAATAGCTTGCTGTGCCTTACCTTTTCTCCTTCGGCGGTTACATTAAAGCCTTCAACTTTGTCAATAAACCTGACGTAGTGAGGTGAGCCTGTATTTAAGAAGTAGTATCCATCGCCAGCGGTAACACCGTTAACATCGTGTATCTTTAGGTTTACGGTTGTTGCTGTATCCTGTATTGCGTTTATAGTAGCTTCATGAATACCATCAGGGCTATTAAAGCGAGTTACATTTCCAATGATACCAAGCTGGCGGGCAAAGGCTACAATGCATCTGCCGCCATTGCCACACATAGTTCCTTCTTTACCATCCGAGTTGAAAAAACGCATGTTGAAGTCGGCATGTTCATCTGCCTCAAGCAGCATAAGCCCATCGGCACCAATTCCGAAACGACGGTCACAAAGAAAACGGATGTACTCCATGCTCGAATTAAACTGTGCATCGCGATTATCAATAAGAATAAAATCGTTACCGGCACCTTGGTACTTGAAAAATGTATTCATGAGTATATCGTATTTTTCTGTGAAACTTATGGTTGAGTGAAGTATTGCTTGTAACTTTGGTACAAACCTACCCGAATTCTTTTAATTATACAATACGTCTAAAACCTTTGATGAAAGAAAGATTAGCTCATTTCAACATCTGCTAGCTAAGGTAACATGTAAATTCACGTCCATTATAAACATTCACCAATGTATCTTGTTTCTAAACTGTTTTTAGTTCAAATCTAAGTGTTAATGACATGAAAAAGAGAGGTTTATTCATTATTTTTGCTGCTATTGCAGCATTGGTTTTAGTAGGCGGGGTATCGGCATTTTTTACTATGCGCTATCTCTTACCAAAAGAAAAATATCTTAGCGAATCTGCTACACAGCCCATAAATCAACCTCTGCTTCGTATGGCCAACCTTTCTCAGGATGGCTCTCCGGTTGACTTTACTTACGCTGCCGAACAAACCGTACACGCTGTTGTACACGTAAAAACATACTATGCCAGTAACCAGTATGAAGTAAACAGAGAACCATCTATATGGGATTTCTTTTTTGGTATTCCGTACGAAAATGATAACCGTTACCGCAGGCAAGAGCCAGCTATGCCTCAGGGCTCCGGCTCAGGGGTTATTATAAGCTCCGACGGCTATATTGTAACCAACAACCATGTGATAGAAAGGGCTTCGGTTATAGAGGTTACCTTGAATAATAAGCAAACGTTCAAGGCAAAAGTGATAGGTACAGACCCATCTAGCGATATTGCCCTGATTAAAATAGATGCTACAAGCTTACACTATCTTACTTTCGGTGATTCAGACAACCTAAAAGTAGGAGAGTGGGTGTTGGCAGTAGGTAATCCCTTTAACCTTACATCTACTGTTACTGCCGGTATTGTAAGCGCTAAAGGACGTAGCCTAGGCATTATTCCCGGAGAAATGAAGATAGAGTCGTTTATACAAACAGATGCTGCAGTTAACCCCGGAAACAGTGGAGGCGCTTTAGTTAATACTAGGGGAGAGCTGATAGGTATTAATACCGCTATTGCTTCATACACGGGTAACTATGCCGGATATTCATTTGCTATTCCGGCAAGTATTGCTAATAAGGTAGTGCAAGACCTCAAGGAACATGGCGTAGTTCAGCGGGCATTGCTGGGAGTTAGAATGGTTGATTTGGATTCTGAAACAGCCAAAAGGTTTAGTGTTGATACGAAGGATTATAACGGTGTGCTGATAGTAAACGTTGAACCGGGAAGCGCTGCCGATAAGGCCGGTATTCAAAAGGATGATATAATTACGCAGGTTAACGGTGTTTCGGTAAACAGCTCTTCAGACGTTCAGGAACAAATTTCTCGCTTTCGGCCCAACGATAAAGTACAAGTTTCGATTATTCGTAAGGGTAGCTTGAAACAATTTGATGTGGTTTTACGTAATAAGGCTGGGAGCACGGAGCTGGTAAAGTCAAATGATGCTCAAATGGCTTCGCTTGGAGCAACTTTTAAGGAGTTGACGGATAGGGAAAAAGCCGGATTAGGAATACGTTACGGCGTTCAAGTGGCTGAACTAAGTAATGGCAAGTTAAAAGATGCCGGAGTAAAAAAGGGGTATGTAATATTCCGAGTTGATAATACGCCAATAAATTCAATTGAAGCCATTAACGAAGCGATAAGTGGAGCCGGTAAGTCCACCGTGTTCATAGAGGGTGTTTATCCTAATGGACAATATGTTCCGTATGAGCTAACTTTGTAGAAGGTAAAATATTAAAGCATTTAATAATCAATAGGATGATACCTAAAGGGTAGCAATCAAATTGCCAACTTGCGTATATATTTCATTTACTGATAGTTTTTTACTACTTTTGTCCCCCTAAATTTTGCCTTATAGATATGAGACAGCTGAAGATTACCAAGTCAATAACAAACAGAGAAAGCGCCTCTCTTGATAAGTACTTGCAAGAGATTGGACGAGAAGATTTAATTACCGTTGAAGAAGAAGTTGAATTAGCACAACGAATTAAGAAAGGTGATCAGGAAGCGCTGGAAAAGCTTACAAGGGCAAACCTGCGCTTTGTAGTTTCCGTTGCTAAGCAATATCAAAATCAGGGACTTAGCCTGCCAGACCTTATTAATGAGGGAAATTTGGGTTTAATTAAGGCTGCCGAAAAGTTTGACGAAACTAGAGGGTTTAAGTTTATATCCTATGCCGTTTGGTGGATTCGCCAATCAATACTTCAAGCGTTGGCAGAGCAATCTCGTATTGTTCGTTTACCGCTTAACCAAGTTGGCTCACTCAATAAAATAAATAAAGCGCTTGCCAAGTTTGAGCAAGAAAATGAGCGCGTACCTTCACCCGAAGAGCTGGCGGTGATACTGGATT
The DNA here is from genome assembly GCA_031551125.1 of Bacteroidales bacterium. Classification (GTDB taxonomy): domain Bacteria; phylum Bacteroidota; class Bacteroidia; order Bacteroidales; family UBA932; genus JAIRNF01. The sequence goes on along the minus strand of JAVBOB010000026.1, from coordinate 39,531 downwards.
TGCCAAAAGAAAAGATTTCTGATACACTTAGGGTTTCAGGTCGCCACGTGTCTGTTGATGCCCCTTTTGTTGATGGAGAGGATAACAGCTTGCTTGATGTGTTGGTAAACAGTGATTCTCCTAATGCTGACCGTAGCTTGATAAACGAGTCGTTAACCCGTGAGATAGAGCGAGCGTTGACTACACTTACTGAGCGTGAGAGAGATATTGTACGCTACTTCTTTGGTATTGGTACGCAAGAAATGACGCTGGAAGAAATAGGGGAGAAGTTTGGTCTTACCCGCGAACGAGTACGCCAGATTAAGGAAAAAGCTATTCGTCGTCTTCGCCACAGCTCGCGTAGTAAGCTGCTAAAGTCGTACTTAGGATAAGTCAAGCTGAACAAATATTGCTGTAAAAGGTTTCTAGTTAAAAACATTACGTTATGAAAGCACTGATAACAGCATTTTTTATACTTGCTTGTACGGCAGCCCTATCTGCACAAACAACATCATTTTACGATTTTACTGTTAAAGATATTGATGGTAACGATTTTAAGCTATCATCATTAAAGGGTAAGAAGGTTTTGGTGGTGAACGTGGCTTCTAAATGCGGACTTACCCCTCAGTATGAGAAGTTGGAAAAGCTATATGAGGAGTTTAAAAGCACAGGTTTTACCATTATTGCTTTTCCGGCAAATAACTTTAGGGAGCAAGAGCCCGGTACCGATAGCGAGATAAAGGAGTTCTGTACGGTGAACTACGGTGTTACCTTCCCCATAATGTCAAAAATATCGGTTGTAGGCGATGATATGGCTCCCTTATATCGCTGGCTTACTCAAAAATCACAAAATGGAGTGATGGATGCTCCGGTTAGCTGGAATTTCCAAAAGTTTATGGTTGATGAAAATGGAACGCTTGTAAAAATGATTCCTCCCAAAGAAGACCCTACGCCTAGTGTGGAAACATGGGTTAACTAATAGTTCATCCGATAAAATAAATGGAAAAGGCTTGTACACGTACAAGCCTTTTCCATTTATTCTTTTTTTGAGAGCGATTCGTAGTATTTACAGTAAGCGGTTATGCCACACTCTTCGCACTTTGGTTTTCGCGCAGTACAAATATAGCGACCGTGTAAAATAAGCCAATGGTGAGCAATAGCACGGTACTTTTCAGGAATATACTTCTCTAGCTGTTCTTCGGTTTGCAAAGGTGTTTTTGCATTGGTAGATAAACCTGTGCGGGCAGCAACTCTGAAGACATGAGTATCGACAGCAATTACCGGCTTATTGTATATTATGGAAGCAACAACGTTGGCTGTTTTTCTTCCTACACCCGGTAGGGTTTCCAGCTCTTCAACCGTTGAGGGTATTTTTCCTTTAAACGTATCAACTACCATTTGAGCCATGCCCAGCAGGTGTTTCGCCTTATTATTGGGAAAAGAAATAGATTTAATAAGCTCGAAAATGGAATCAACGTCAGCGTTGGCCAACTTTTGTACGGTAGGGTATTGCTTGTAGAACGATGGTGTAACCATGTTTACCCGCTTGTCTGTGCACTGTGCGGAGAGTATTACGGCTACAATCAGCTCGTAAGAATTATGGTGTTTCAGCTCCGATTCGGCAACGGGTACATTTTTTAGAAACCACTCAATAATTTTCTCGTATCGTTCTTTTTTTCGCATGCGGTATAAATTTAGCCGGCTTTTTCTTCTGCCAGCTTTTCACGCTCTTTACATTTCTTGCAGGTTCCGTAGAAGTATAATGTATGCGAGTTTACCTCGAATTCCATTATACTACTGGCCATATCCTGTATATCTTTTATGCGTGGATCACAAAATTCGGTTACGCTACCACATACGCTGCAAATCAAATGGTCATGCTGTAAACATTCCAGCGATTTTTCAAAACGAGCAATGTTTCCGCCAAACTGGTGCTTAGTGATTAAACCACATTCCAGCAGGAGTTCTATGGTATTATAAATAGTAGCCCGACTTACATGGTAGTTTTTATTTTTCATGAGAAGGTATAACCCATCAACATCAAAATGCTCATTGTATGAATAAATTTCATCTAAAATAGTAAACCTTTCAGGCGTTTTTCTATGTCCTTTCCTTTCCAAGAAACGAGAGAAGATGCTTCTTACAGTTTCTTTTGTATCAATCTTACTCATTCTCTGTTTGTTTTTCAAGTACTCCAAAATTAAGGATTTCATTCTTCATCCCCAATATTTTCTAAACGTTTAACCCTATCAACCCCTTTGATTTTTGAAATTCGTTCAATTAGGTTATTCAGGTCGGCTGTATTATGTACATATAAGTCAATGGTACCCTCAAAAATACCATCATGGCTTTCTACGTTCAGCTTACGGATATTTACATTCAACTCATCGGTAACAATGGTGGTTAGCTCGTTAAGTATGCCTTGTCGGTCAATTCCTCGAAGGTTGATGTGTGCGAGGAACGAAAGCACCTTATGGGTAGTCCATTTGGCTACTACAATAGACTCGCCATGTTGTGCTGCGAGCCGGCTGGCAATACTACATTTCTTTTTGTGTACGGTTACATTATTGTTTTTGTCAACGAATCCAATAACCTCATCGCCCGGTATAGGCTTGCAACAATCAGCAATTCGGTATAACAACGTTTTGCTCACACCATCTTCCTGTAATAAAAAAGGCTGTTTTAAGTCTATGGGTTTTCTCTGAATATTGTCATCGCTGTCAGCTTTTACACCTTCTTCAACTTCTGTTTCATTATCATGTTTAGCGCCCGAGCCGGTGATTTTTTTCAGGATAAACTCCATGCCCCAGTAACCAACCCATTTATTCGGCGTATTTTTCTTTAGTACCTTTTCAAAGTTGTCGATATTGATTAATCCTGCGCCAACCTTACTATACAACTCATCTTTGGTATTAACTCCGTAAGCCGGAATGAGCTTACGAAATACTCTAGCTTTAGGTTCAATACCTAAATTCTTCAGCTTATTCTCGATAATATCCTTTCCCTTTTGGACGTGGTTGCTGACTTCAGCTTTTAGGGTAGCCTTTATAATTGCTTTAGCGCGTGCTGTGGTTACGTAGTCAAGCCACTCGCGTTGGGGTTTTTGTGTTTCTGCAGTAAGTATTTCTACTTGGTCGCCGCTATACAGCCGTTGGTTTAGTGAGGCGAGCTTGTGGTTTACCTTAGCACCAATGGCCTTATTGCCCACTTGGGTGTGAATAGCGTATGCAAAGTCGAGAACGGTTGCCCTTTTGGGAAGGGTTTTGGTTTCACCTTTTGGCGTAAATATAACAATTTCCGATGTGAAGAGGTTCATCTTGAAGTGGTCAAGAAACTCAATTGCATTGGCTTCCGGATTCTCAAGCATTTCTCGAATTTGTTTCAACCACTTGTCCAGCTCACCCTCTTGTGCACTTTCGTCTTTGTATTTCCAGTGCGCAGCAAATCCGCGTTCGGCAATATCATCCATTCGCTTTGAGCGAATTTGTATTTCTACCCATTCACCATCACACATTACGGTGAAGTGCAAAGCCTCGTAACCATTGGCTTTGGGAGCGTTTACCCAATCGCGAATTCGGTCGAGCTTCGGACGATATATGTCGGTAATAAGTGAATATATGTGCCAGCATTGGGTACGTTCCGGAATGCCTTCAATGGGTTCAAAAACAATTCGTACTGCAAATAAGTCGTACACTTCATCGAAAGGAATAGCCTTTAGCTGCATCTTTTTCCAAATGGAGTAAACCGATTTGGTTCGAGAAGTGGCATTGAAGGTTATTCCGTTTTCTTTTAACCGCTTTACAATGGGTTGAGAAAATCGGTCGAAAAATTGTTGGTTAGCACCTTCTGCATTTTCAACCTTTGCACTTATTTCGGCAAACTCAGTTGGTTCAAGGAAACGTAGGCTTAAATCTTCCAGTTCACTCTTAATGCTGTAAAACCCAAGGCGGTAGGCTAGGGGAGCGAAGAGGTATAGCGTTTCGTTGGCTATTTTCATTTGCTTACCGGGAGGCATGGCATCCAGTGTTCGCATGTTATGCAAACGATCGGCTATTTTGATAATGATAACCCGAACGTCGTCACTCAATGTGAGTAACATCTTTTTAAAGTTTTCAGCTTGGTCGGTGGTGGTATTATCAAAAACTCCCGCTATTTTGGTAAGTCCGTCAACGAGGTAGGCAATTTTATCTCCAAAGAGGGACTCTATGGTTTCGAGGGTAACATCAGTATCTTCTACCACATCATGAAGCAATGCCGCACAAATAGACTTATACCCCAAGCCTATTTCTAATGCAACAATTTTTGCAACAGCAATCGGATGCATAATGTATGGCTCTCCTGAGCGTCGCCTAACACCTTTATGGGCTTCGTTGGCAACGTTGAAAGCTTTAATGATTATATCAGTATCGTCTGTTGTTCCGGAGCGTTTGTAGTAACTTTTAAGTAAATCATCAAATGCTTCTTGAATCAGCTGCTTATCTTTTTTCGTTTGTAGATCAATCATTGTCTTTGTGGTAGTTGTAGTGATTTTACCTAAACACAAAGTTAACATTTTTTGGTAACGATATACCGCTTATAGTGCTTTAGTTGAATGTAAATTTTGCTTCTTCAAGCTAAGTTCAAACCATACAATGATTTTACCTAAATCCGTTGTTGTATTAGACCTCTTCGGAAAATGATACGCCAAACAATAGAAAAATGTTGGGCTAAAGCCCTGTTGTTTGACCCCATTAATCCGTTGACTAAAGTCAACGGCAATGAAAAAGTTCATTGCCGGCTGTTTTAGCTGGCGGACACAAGAGAATACGGCTATTGGGCTTTAGCCCAACTACTCGCTAAGTAGCACCAGGGCTATTTTCCGAAGAAGTCTATTGTTGATTTTTGGAACGTACATTTATATAAAAGTAACGTTGTGGTGAGTGTCGCACTACTTAACTTCACATCTTAATTGCCGTTGTAGCCCAAATGAAATAAGCCCAACAAGTTTACATAAAACTTGTTGGGCTTAGAGGTCTCCCAGCTTTAGCTGGCGAGTATGAGGTTGTATAGCTTCTAGTAAACCACTGTTACTGTACCCTTAAGGTTGGTTGTTCCATTGTTGAAATGTACAGATATAGTGTACATATATAAACCGGGAGGAACTATCTTGCCTTCATACGTACCATTCCAGAAATCTTTTGGTTTAAGTACGTTCCCGATATTCTTACTTGTTTCAAAGACCTTTATGTTCCAGCGGTTAAATACAACAAGATGGTATCCATAGTTGGTTTCAGGGGTGTTGATTATAGGACCGAACTCGCTACGCTTACGACCGGTAGTAGCGTTGGTAACGCTGCTTGTTGGGTCAACGGCATCAGGCATATATACTAGTGGTGTAGCCATTGTACATTGTTGGGCTGATATGCTGGTTTGATTGGCAGAATATCCGGTTATTTGGTAGCAAAAGTTATCATACCCTTGTTGTATGAGTGTACTCACGTTATCGGTATAGTCCCTGTTGGTTAAGCCGGTTGTTATTTGTGTGTTATCCGGTTGCACCCGCTTTATGTCGTAGTTTACGGTTTGTCCGCTAAACTCAGTCCATGAAAGTTCTGATGATTCTCCGTTTAACTTTGCGGTTAGCACTATAGTGCTTATGGTATCACTTGTCATCATAGGTTGGCCACACTTAAGGGCAGATATGCGGTAGTAGTTTACCTTACCGGGGTCTGTGCCATTGTCAACGTAGCTGGTTGGGCTACCGTTGAATTCTCCTATTTTGGTAAATCCTGTAGTCAAGTTATTGCTTCGTTCAACTATACATGAGTATGGGTAAAGCGTAACAAACGGATTATCGGTAAAGCTGAAGTTCAGGGTGGCTCCGGGACCGGTAGCATCTACTTTGCTTATGTGGATGGCGAGGGGAACAGAGTTGCCGCCAACTTCGGCTGAAATTCGGTTAGAGCTACTTTCTTCTCCATTTGGCAGGTAGGCTTTGATAAAAAAGTAGTAGTTCACCCCTGATTGTAACGCAGATGTAGTAAAGGTTGTATCTTTTATGCGGCCACTCATCAGCACGGCCGATGCTTGGCTGAATGGGGCGTTACTTTGGTAACCCCATACTTCATATTTTATGCTATCGTTGAATTGTTTATAGTTGGTTGGTTCTTTTAGCTCATAGTTGGTTGCTTTGTACCTTCTCCACTTTAAGCTGGCGGTCATAGCACAGGTATCTGTACTTGCCGGAAGTAGGAACATGGTAAAGTGAACATCTTTCCGTGGGCTAACATTGGCCGAGCTAACCGAACTTCGAGAAAGCACAGTAAATGCCTGTGTTGAAAGGTTAACTTTAGTAACAGCCGCTGATGTATTTGTATAAGAGACAGCTGGAATGTTAACGCTATCTATTGGGTAAAATGCGGGGGTTGGCTGTATTCTAGGGTACTCCAACTCGCTGATAATATACCGTACTATGGGAAGGCTGGGATCTACCAGCATTTGCCTCCATTTTACCGTTGTGGCATTATTGGACGGATCAACACTTACCGATAGCATATCCGGAGGAGGAGGGGCCTGTGCCCACAGCGTACTACTTGCTAGTAATGAAAGAACAGCTATTATCCAAATTCGTAGAATTATTTTCATAAACAAAAAGTTTAGTTAGCTTATAGCCTACCAACAATAACTTCGGTAAGCTCATTTAAGTTGAAATATGTTTGTGCAAGTTTTTGTAATTGCTGAGGAGTAATATTTTTCAGCTCGTTGTAGAACTCGCCTACCTGTGTGAAGTCCAGATTTGATTGCTTGAGATCAATAAGTACATCGGCTAAAGCCCACGGTCCGTCAAGGGAGCGTAGCATATCACCGATTGTATAGTTCTTTACCAGCTCCAGCTCTTCGTTAGAAATAAGCTCCGATTGAAGTAATGTTACTTCTTTTTTTATTTCATCAATGCAGGCCTGAGTATATTCACAGCCTGTATCTGTTGCAATAGTGAGGTAGCCTGATTCCTTAAGGCCAACTATTGCGGAGTATATGCCGTAGGTGTACCCTTTATCTTCACGAATATTTTTCATCAATCGTGAACCGAAGTAACCGCCTAGAATGGTATTTAGAATTACCAACCCGTTATAGTCAGGATGGTTGCGGTTAAACAGCACCTTGCCCATGCGGATAGACGATTGTACGGCATCGTCTTTTTCTTTTACAATGTGCTTACTTGCCGATGGGTGAAGGCTAAAATCGGTTGAAACGGGGGTAACGGACAGATTTCCCCAGCTGTCCATCCCTATGAAGCGTTCAATACATTTCAGCTTATCATCCGATATGTTGCCTGATACTACGGCAAAAGTGTTTTTGGATGTATAGAAGTTATAATGATAATCAGCTAGCATTTTTGTGGTTAGCGCATCGTAATCATTCGGTTGGCCGAAGCTACCGTAAGGATGACTTTCTCCGTAAAGTGATGATGCCAACAGTTCACCCGCCTGCTTATCCACCCGTTGACGCTCAAAGATAAGCCGTTCCTTATTTTTTTGAGCGTAAACGCTCAACTCTTTTTCAGGGAAGGCGGGATACTTAACCAGCTGCTCGAGTACTCCTAATGTCTCTTCAAAATATTTACCGAGAGAGTAAATGGTAACAGTCGAAAAATCACGGTCTATGCTTACCTCCAATGACGAGCCATAGAAATCCAGCTGCTCCGCCAGCTTTGCTGCACTATACGCTTTTGTTCCCTCGCAAAGCATATTTATAGTGCTTGATGCCACAAACGATTGTGTTTGGTATCGCGTTCCGGCATTAAAAACCAGCGATAGCCTTATAACGTCAGCCATTCCGCTGTTAATTGCTGAGAGGTTAATGCCGTTAGCAAACGTAACTTCTTCCGGCTTGGGAAATGCCAGCCGGCTTGGTATTTTAAGGCTTGGAGCCGTACTTCGGTTAAGCATACTGTTGTTTTGCGGGTTAGTCTGCATTTTTCAGGTAGTAAAGCGTAGAACAGCGTAGCGGGTTAAACAACGCTTGAGATACTCGTTTGATATCCTCTCTGCTTACATTGCGATATAAATCCAACTCTTTATTCATAAGAGAACAGTCGCCCAGCATTTCGTAGTAACCTAATGACATGGCTTTATTCAGTAATCCGGTATCAGCAAATATTTGCGATGATTCCACCTTGTTTTTTACCTTTTCCAGCTCGTACTCCGAAACAAGTTCGGTAGTCATTTTTCCAAGCTCTTCGTCAATGGCTTGCTCTGCAGCTTCCATTGAAGTATCGGGTAATAACCTACCGGTAATAACAAATAACCCTTCATCTAAATCTCCGCTAAGATATGCGTTAAGGCTTGAGAAGAGAGGCTTTTCTTGTACCAGCCTCCGGTATAATCTAGCAGATTTTCCGTTTGATAGAATGTCTGAAATCAAATCATGCGCGTAGTAATCTGCATCAAGCCTGCAACACATTTTAAACGCTTTATAAATAGCGTTGGATGGCACATTACGTTTTACCGTTTGTTCGCGCTTTTCTTGCTGTTCCGGTTCTGCTGATATGATTTCTTGTGTAAGGGCTGGCGCGGGAATATCAGAAAACCATTTTTCTACCAGCCTGTAAACTTCATCTTCATCCATATCTGCAACGATACTAACAATAGCATTGTCGGGAGTATAATGTTTGGCAAAGAAGTTTTTTACATCAGCTACTGTTGCGTTTTTTATATGGTCAACGTGCTTGCCAATAGTTGGCCATTGGTACGGGTGCACGTTATAAGCCAGCGGACGTAGTAACAGCCATACATCGCCGTACGGTTGGTTAAGATAGCGTTGGTTGAACTCTTCAACCACCACGCTTTTTTGTACTTCTACATTTTGCTCGGTAATATCCGGTGCCAGCATTCGGTCAGACTCCAGCCACAGAGCCGTTTCAATGTTCTCTTTTGGTAGCGTGATGTAGTAGTTGGTGTAATCGCTTCCGGTAAACGCGTTGTTTTCTCCGGAGGCCATTTGTACAACTTCGTCATATTCGGGAATGTTTGCAGAACCGCTGAACATAAGATGTTCAAAGAGGTGGGCAAACCCTGTTTTATCAGGTGATTCGTTGCGAGAGCCTACCTTATACAGTATGTTTACCGCAGCAATAGGACTTGTCGTGTCGCGGTGAACAATTAGCGTAAGGCCGTTATTTAGTACGTATCGTTTGTAGCTTATCATGTAGTGAATTTCTGTCGATGGCGGATGTATTATTGTTTATCGCCGGTATTGCACAGCTTCGGGTTGAGAGCTACATTCGTTCAGCATTGTGTTGCTTAGTCCAATGGCAGCTTCGTTATACTCCTTCACTATACTATCAATAATTTCTTTTGCAGAGTTAAGTTGGTTTACCATTGACGCTACTTGGCCTATTTCAAGCTCTCCTTCAACCAAATTTCCTTCAAATATTCCTTTTTTAGAGCGGCCTCTGCCTAGTAGTGTTTTCAGCTCTTCTGCGCTTGCACCACGATTTTCTGCCTCTTCTACCTGTTGGTAGAATTCGTTTTTTATCATGCGGGTTGGCGATAGCTTCTTTAGACAAAGCATGGTGTCGCCCTCGTTCAGCTCAACGCACCGTTGCTTGAACTCTTGGCTTGCCGAACTTTCAAGTGATAGCGCAAATCGGGTTCCTATTTGAACACCTTCGGCTCCTAACGCTGTTGCTGCTAACATGCTTCTTCCGCAACCAATTCCTCCTGCGGCTAACAATGGCAGCGAAGTAGCTTTACGTACTTGGGGTATTAGCGTCATGGTGGTAGTTTCTTCGCGTCCATTGTGCCCACCAGCCTCGAACCCTTCTGCTACAACGGCATTAACACCAGCCTCTTCACATTTTTGCGCAAACTTGGAGCTGGATACTACGTGAACTACCGTTATACCTTCGTTTTTGAGGGTTTTTGTCCATGTTTTAGGGTTTCCGGCGGAGGTGAAAACAACTTTAACTCCCTCATCCATCACAATTTTCATAATGGCATCAATTTCGGGGTACATTAGGGGAATGTTTACGCCAAAGGGTTTGTCGGTTGCTTGCTTAGCTTTACGGATATGATCAAGCAGTACTTCCGGGTGCATGGAGCCTGCGCCAATTAATCCCAAGCCTCCGGCGTTGCTTACAGCCGTTGCTAAGCGCCAGCCGCTACACCATACCATACCACCTTGAACGATAGGGTATTTTATGTTAAGTAAAGAGCATATTCTGTTCGTCATGCAGCTTTTGTTTAAATAATAGGCGACAAAGTTACTAAAATGTTTTAGCACATAGTGAACATCTTTGCTTTCCAATATATCCTATATTGCCTGCGTTTTCTTTTTAAGCCATTGTACTTCATCTGCATTAAGCATTGGCGATAGACGGCTGAATACCATTTGATGGTAGCTGTTTAGCCAACGAATTTCGTCAGGTGCCAGCAACGACTTATCAATGGGCTTGGTATCAATAGGGGCTAGCGTAAGCGTTTCAAACTCCATGAAACCGTTATCGGTTTGCTTGCATAGAATAACATTTTCTGTTCGAATGCCGTACTTGCCTTCAAGGTAAACTCCGGGTTCGTTGGAGGTAACCATTCCGGCCTTTAGCGTAACCGGATTTTCTTCCATGCGTATGCTTTGAGGCCCCTCATGTACGTTAAGAAAATGACCTATGCCGTGTCCGGTACCATGTAGGTAGTTTAACCCCTTAGCCCATAATGCTTGACGGGCTAGTACATCGAGCTGACAACCTCTTGTAGCATTGGGAAATTTTGCCATACTCAGCACAATCATTCCTTTTAGTACGCGTGTGTAGTGGTCTTTTTCCTCATGGTTTGGTGTGCCCAAATGGACGGTACGTGTTACATCGGTTGTACCGTAGCGATACTGCCCACCTGTATCAAAGAGCAGAAAACCTTCGGGTTGAATACGAGCATCGGTTTCCGGTGTAGCAGAGTAGTGAATAATAGCGCCATGTTCACGGTACCCCATAATGCTACCAAAGCTTTCGCCTACAAAGCCTTTACTTTGGCTACGAAGTTCATGCAGCTTTTGAGCCGCTGAAAGTTCGGTTATTACCGTATTTGATATATTTTCTTCCAACCAGCGTTGAAACTTTACCAGAGCAAGCCCGTCATCAACCATTGCTTTACGAAATCCATCTTGCTCAACATCGTTTTTTACGCATTTAAAAGAACATATTGTTCCGTTGCTATCTTTTTCTTCGATTAGGTCAAAGCCTACTTTTTCAAGAACCTCATACAACCCGACAGCAATTTTTCGCGGATTAAAAATGCACTGCTTCTCTTTGTCTAATGATTGTATAACTTCTCCTATAGACTCGTAGCTTTGCACGCTAACCCCCTCTTGGGCTAGAAGGTCTTTGTCACTTGGCGATAGCTTTGCGGGATTGATAAATAGAAATGCTTTATCACAAGTAACCAAAGAGTAGGCTATGGCCAACGGGTTATAATCAATATCACTCCCTCTCAGATTGTACAGCCATGCTGTTTCATCGAGCATACTTATGGGGTATATGTAGCATTTATTGCTGTTAAGCACTTCTCTTAATCGGTTTAGCTTCGATGATATTTTTTCGCCTGTTATGCTATCATCAAGAATAAATGCAGGGGTGGATGGGATGGCGGGTCTGTCAGTCCAGATTGTATCAAATAAATCAACGGTAGGAACAATAGTAAGCGGAGATAGGCTTTGCTCCAGCCTACGAAACTCGGCGTAGGAAAATAGGTTTTTATCAATACCAACTTTTGATTTGGGACGCAGCTCGCTATTGAGCCACTCTTCGATAGTTTCAGTTCCGGGAATCTTCAACTTTTTAAGTAAAATCCCGCTGTCTTTTAGTTGCTCTTCTGCTTGAATAAAGTAACGGGAGTCTGTCCATAAAGCAGCGTTTGTCATTGTAATGACGACGGTTCCGGCCGATCCCGTAAACCCGCTTATCCATTCACGACATTTCCATCTGTCGGCAACGTATTCGCTAAAGTGAGGGTCATTCGATGGGACAATGACAGCAGCTAAACCTTCATTTGACATTTGCTTGCGTAGCATACTTAAGCGTTCCGAAATTGTACTCATGGCTATGTAGTTTATGGAGGTTTATAAAATCAATAACCAAAGATACGAAATTATGTGCTTATATGTGGTGAAAGAAAACTTGGGGTAGTGAAAAGCTTGTGCAGGTTAAGTATTGATGGCTTGGATAGGCTTTGAATTGTTTTAAGGCAGGAGAATATTGTGATTAAAATAACCCAAGTTGCCAGCTATACCCTATTTACTGTCTCCTATTTCACTTCAAGCCGCTCTGAAAGCAAAAACGCCACAACGTGGCAGCTTACTTACCTTCGGTGAGCTCGTAAACTCGGTTCAGCCCAATGGAAAAGCGTAGCAACGCCTTGGGTGAGCATACCGGCAACAGCAGCATAGCGTGCGAAGCACCCTACTCTCATCGGGGCAACAACCATTCTCGCGCGCAACGCAACGATCAGCAAATGCCCACAAACCCAACGTGTTGCATTGGTCTAAAGTAAGTTGGGTTTCCAGCCCGCAATAGCTAGCAACTTGAGTTAATTACTACTTACGAGATTTTTCGAGAGTAGTGAGGAATTGAGCTATACCTTCAACAAGCCCCTTAGCCAAAGAGAAGTTGGGATCACTGTACGATTTCATGTTTTCCGTAGCGCTTGTTCCCACCTGCTTCAACACATGGTTCATTCCTTCTATCACCAGGGTTTGAGCAGTTGGGCGACTTGTCTTCAGTAGTTCAAACTCATCCATCCCCACCTGTAAATCGGCTGTACCTTGCACCAACATTACTTTTCCTTTTACATTTTTTATCTCGTTTGCCGGATTATACTTAAGAAAAGAAATCATATACGGTTGAACGCTTGGACGAAAAAGAGCCATAAACAGCTTGTTGGGGTTGGCTATTCGCTCTTCTTTTTTTAACGTTGCAAGATATTGTTTAACGGTATCCATAAGTTCGGGGGTTAGCTGTTTTGATAGCTGCTGTACCAATATTCCATCGATTGAATGCCCTGCTCCTGCTATTGATACGAATGCGTCGGCATCAGATATTTCTGCAGCCAGCATACCTACCAGTGAGCCTTCACTGTGCCCTATAACCGCTATTTTTCCAAAACGCTTATCTGCTTTAAGAAAGCGAAGCCAGCTAACAGCATCCTCTACCATATCTTCAAAACGTAAATTCTCTTCGGATGTCAGTGCTGCTCTGCTTTTTGCAATTCCCCGCTTATCAATTCGAAGTGTCGAAATACCTTCTATTGCTAAGCTGTCGGCCAACATTTTAAGAGAGTTATTCGCTCCTTTTATTAGTATGCTGTTACCATCTCTATCGGTTGGCCCCGAACCGGGGATAATAAGGGCAACAACACCTAACCTATTTTCCATGGGTATTACTAGGCTTCCGTATAAGTCACCTGTTGGCGTTTTTAGTGTTACCTCACGCTCTGTATAGTTAGATGTAACATTAATCTGTGAAATAGCCTGAGATGAAATCAACAGGCTAAGGCCAACGATAAGAGATAGTATTTTCATATCATTAAAATATTAAGCACTAAACAAGAATTTATCTAAGCTACTAATTTTGGGCTAAAGCCCCTTTTGTATTACTGTTTTAACTCCGTTGACTTTAGTCAATGGCAATATAAACTTAAACTGCTAACTACAGATGCTATTGTTGAATCAGGTCGTCATTGCGAGGCGCTTTTTGCCGACCCGAAGGGAGGCGAAGCCAACCAATCTGTTCTATTTGAGAGATTGCTTCGGCAAAAAGCGCCTCGCAATGACGTCTTTAATTACATTGGCAACTTAAACTATTTAACCCACAACACTATCAACAAGTCCATCATCAGCAAGATTGGGGAGTGTTACCTTAAGCGCCGGAGTACGCTCCATTTCGCGTTTAATGGCAAACATCGCCCCCTCATTACGTGCCCAGCTGCGACGGGCAATACCGTTGTTAACATCCCAATGCAGCATGCTACGCAACCTGCGTTCAGCATCATCGCTACCATCAATCACCATACCGAATCCGCCGTTTATTACCTCACCCCAGCCAACTCCACCGCCGTTATGCAGCGATACCCATGTTGCACCACGGAACGAATCGCCGATAACGTTTTGCACAGCCATATCGGCCGTAAACTTAGAGCCATCATATATATTAGATGTTTCACGGTAAGGTGAATCGGTTCCCGATACATCATGATGATCTCGCCCCAGCACCACCGGCGCTGAAACCCGCCCTTCTCGAATGGCCTTGTTCATCTCGGAAGCAATACGAATACGCGCTTCACTATCGGCATAAAGTATGCGTGCCTGAGAGCCCACTACCAAGTTGTTTTTACCTGCTTCTCTAATCCAATGAATATTATCATCCAGCTGGCTGTGAATTTGTGCCGGAGCATGCTTGCGAATATCCTCCATTACTTCCAGCGCTATGCAGTCAGTTTCCGCCAAATCCTCAGGTTTGTTTGATGTACATACCCAACGGTAAGGGCCAAAACCGTAGTCGAAAAAGTTCGGACCAAGTATATCCTGAATGTATGAACGATAAATAAAATCACCGTTAGGTTTTACAATATCAGCCCCTGCTCTGCTTGCTTCCAGCAAGAACGCGTTACCGTAATCAAAGAAATACATACCCTTTCTGGCAAGCGCATTAATAGCCGTAACCTGACGGCGTAATGATTCCTGAACCTTTTCTTTAAACTTATCCGGTTCTTCAGCCATCATGCGGTTAGCCTCATCAAGGCTTAAACCCACAGGATAGTACCCTCCTGCCCAAGGGTTGTGCAAAGAAGTTTGGTCTGAACCCATATCCACCTTCACACCATCTTTAGCCAAGCGTTCCCAAAGGTCAACAACGTTACCTTGATATGCTAGCGATATAGACTCTTTACCGGCAACTGCTTTGCGAATACGAGGTATTAGCTCTTCTAGGCTGGTATGAACCTCATTCACCCAACCTTGCGAGTAGCGCGTTTGTACTACTTTCGGATTGATTTCGGCTACAACGCCAACTATTCCGGCAACCACCGCCGCTTTAGGCTGAGCGCCCGACATTCCGCCTAATCCCGATGATACAAACAGCTTACCTTCCAATGTTTCGCCTTGCTTGGTAACCCTGCGTGCAGCATTAAGCACGGTAATAGTTGTACCATGTACAATACCTTGAGGTCCGATATACATAAACGAACCTGCCGTCATTTGCCCATACTGAGAAACGCCAAGTGCGTTAAAGCGTTCCCAATCATCCTTTGAGGAGTAGTTGGGAATTACCATACCGTTAGTAACCACCACACGCGGAGCATCTTTATGTGAGGGGAAAAGCCCCATTGGGTGACCTGAATACATAACCAGCGTTTGCTCATCTGTCATGGTTGCTAAGTACTGCATGACAAGCAGGTACTGTGCCCAGTTTTGAAATACGGCACCATTTCCACCATAGGTAATCAGCTCATGGGGATGTTGAGCAACAGCATAGTCTAAATTATTGCTCAGCATAAGCATAATGGCTGCCGCCTGTTTTGAACAATGTGGATAGTCGTTAATGCTACGGGCTTCTATCTTATAGTCGGGGCGAAAACGGTACATATAAATCCGCCCATAAGTATTCAGTTCCTCATAAAACTCTTTAGCTAATACCTTGTGATGCTTCTCCGGAAAGTATCTCAACGCATTTTTCAGCGCTAATTTTTCTTCCTCTTTTGTAAGAACAGGCTTGCGTTTTGGAGCATGGTTTATTGTTGTATCATAGACTTTAGGGGCTGGTAGTTCGTTAGGAATACCTCTAAGTATGGCCTGTTGAAATTCGTCACGTGTCATAGCTGAATGGTCTTTATATTTTTAAAATGGTGCTAGTTGCTGGCGCTAGAACTGTCATTGAACTAGGTTATCATTGTAAGGCGATTTTTGCCAACCCGAAGGGCTGCGTAGCTAACCAATCTCTCTAATAGAACAGATTGCTTCGCTTCGCTCGCAATGACGTACTTATTTATATTTATAGCTAGCAGCTTAAGTTAAACATCTCACAAATGTAGGCAAAAAGAACTATGAGAACAATGCTGTATAAGCTAAACAGCAAATGACATAAACAAAAAGTACCGCTATTGCTTTATCTCATCTGCAATAGCGGTACTTCTGTTTGTTCGTGAGCTATACTCAAACTCTCAACATAGCTTCTATATTAAACTTATTATTGTAATCTTCTACCGAGCGGCTAATAATATCCATTGCTTCTTCAACCCCATACACATGCGTTAGCTCACAACGACGCTTCGGGTCTCCGGGAATATCCTTATACGTCATAAAGTAGTGCTTCAACCGCTCAAGAACGTATGGAGGAATATCCTTTATATCGCGATAATCGCCAAATACAGCATCTCTATCCATCACGGCAATCAGCTTATCGTCGGCCTCATTCTTATCAATTAAACGAAATCCGCCTATAGGACGTGCGCGAACCAGAATATCACCATGAGTTATGGCTTTTTCTGTCAACACACAAATATCTACGGGGTCGTTATCCCCAACAATATCCGCTCTATCCAGCTTCTCCCTGCTTACCTCAGCAACTAAGTTACCGCTATACGTTTGGGGTATGAAACCGTATAAAGCCGGAATTACGTTAGAATACTTTTGTGGTCGGTCTATACGCAGGTATCCCGACTGCTTATCTACCTCGTACTTTACAGTGTCGGTAGGTACTATTTCAATAAAACAGGTTACTACTTTAGGTGCATCAGGGCCAATGCTTACACCATGCCATGGGTGTGACTTGTAGCGAAGAGCCATTAATCGGCTAATAGGGTCTTGGTTTTGCATCATAGGTATATTGATATAAATAATCCGAAAGCTATTGATCTATACAACAGCGCTTACTTTATTATGTTTATTGCTACCCAAAGGGTTAAATTCAACTTAAGTGCAAATGTAGTATTTATAAGGCGATTTGACCATATTATTGACATTCTTTTTACTATCTATACGCTCGGGAACATACGCAGCCATGTTGTTACTAAACCATTCGATTTAAATTATGTTATATCTTTGTCTTACTATCTATCAAATAAAATACCCTGTAGTATTCTTCTTACTACTAGAAACAATAATAGTTTAACTAAAACAGAATATACATTACTAATTATGGCATATAATTTACTGAAAGGAAAGAAAGGGCTCATATTTGGTGCTCTTAATGACAAGTCCATTGCATGGAAAGCTGCCGAGCGTGCTTACGAAGAAGGTGCTCGTTTTGTGCTAACCAACACACCCGTTTCTATGAGAATGGGTACCATTGACCAGCTGGCGGAACAATGTGAAAGCATTGTTATACCTGCCGATGCTACTAAGCTAGAAGACCTTGAAAACTTAGTGATTAAAGGTATGGAGTTTGTGGGTGGAAAGTTCGACTTTGTTTTACACTCCATCGGTATGTCTCCAAACGTTCGTAAAGGACGGACTTATGACGATTTGGACTATAGCTACCTAATGCAAACATTGGACATATCAGCCATATCGTTTCACAAAGTACTACAGGTATGCCGCAAGCTAGATGCCATTAATGATTGGGGCTCGGTAGTTGCCCTATCCTACATTGCTGCTCAACGTACGTTATATGGCTATAACGATATGGCCGATGCAAAAGCCATGCTGGAATCCATTGCCCGTAGCTTTGGTTATATCTATGGTCGTGAAAAGCATATCCGTATCAACACTGTTTCGCAATCACCAACCATGACTACGGCCGGTAGCGGAATTATGGGCTTTGATAACCTGGTGGACTTCGGCGAACGCATGTCTCCGTTGGGAAATGCTACAGCTGAAGAATGTGCAGACTATCTTATTACGCTATTCTCCGACCTTACCCGCAAAGTTACCATGCAAAACCTTTACCATGATGGCGGCTACTCAAGCATGGGTATGAGCCTCCGCGCCATGAAAATATACAATGAGGGGTTGGAATACCGAGATGTAAAAAAGGACATGAGAAGTAAAAAAGAAAAGTAAGGTCTATTATTTTAAAGTGTACAAAAAAGCGGAACAGCTATTGTTCCGCTTTTTGTGTTTTAACCACGAGCTTATAAGTCCAAATTTCTGTAATTCATCCAAATAAAAAAGGAGGGAACCACCCCTCCTTTCACCTAACCTAATTTACCTATGAAAAACCATTTGCATTTCTGCATTGCAAAGATAAACATATTTTCGATATCAACAATAAATTTCAATCAAAAATGTTCCGTTATCTTTCAAATTAACATCAAATGCTCTTTTTTAGCTCATCAACCATAAGGTTTGACGAACAACACTAAAATAGTATTTAGCAGTAGGTGCATAAGCCTCTACTCCATTGTAGCCTTTACCCTTTCTTCTTGAGTCATAGCGGCTAACTTCTTAACCTTTTCAACATCCAAGCCTATTGCTTGGGCAACCCTTGTACCATAATCAGCATTGGCTTTATAGAAAACGGCCGCCTGCCTCAGCTGAATACGTTGCTGAGCGTTACCTAGGTGCGCCGCAATGTTTTTCACCAGGTTAGCCCTATCATAATCCGAAAGCACTTTAGCGTATAAATCTCCGGCTTGAACAAAATCATCATCGGTCAATACAAATTCATGCCTGTCCGCATAGCCCTCAACTTTAATCGCAGGAGGATTGAAGCTGGCTGAAGGTGCGGGACCATCAAAAGAGTTGGGAAAATAGTTCGGCGCCCCGTGAACATGCATATTCATATACCCGTCACGCTGGTAGTTATCAGCATCATTCTTTGGTGCATTCACAGGTATCATGTGGAAGTTAGCACCTAAACGGTGGCGATGCGTATCGGCATAGCTGAATAAGCGTCCTTGTAGCATTTTATCGGGAGAAGCAGCAACACCCGGAACAAGGTTTGCCGGAGAAAATGCAGCTTGCTCTACCTGAGAAAAATAGTTATCCGGATTACGGTTCAATACGAATCGTCCAAACGGCATAAGCGGATAGTCCTTTTGAGACCATACTTTAGTAAGGTCAAACGGATCAAATCTGGCAGTTTTTGCCTGTTCGGGAGTCATAATTTGTACGTATGCCGTCCATGACGGATATTCACTCTTTGCAATACTGTTGAATAAATCACGGGTTGCATGGTCAGGGTCTTTTCCGGCCATCTCTCCGGCCTCTTCCATTGTCAGGTTTTTAACGCCCTGATCTGTTCTGAAATGTAGCTTAACCCACACATACTCGTTCTTTTCATTATACCACATAAAGGTATGGCTACTATACCCATGCATGTTGCGGTAAGTGGCAGGTGTTCCTCTGTCGGAAAACAAAATGGTAACCTGATGTACACTCTCTGGAGTTAGCGATAGAAAATCCCAAAAAGCATTAGGGTCGGGTAGGTTGCTCTTCGGATTTTTTTTCTGCGTATGAATAAAATCGGGGAACTTAATAGCATCACGAATAAAGAAAGTTGGGGTATTATTACCCACCATGTCATAGTTTCCTTCTTCGGTATAAAACTTCATGGCAAAACCTCTGGGGTCTCTTGCCGAATCGGCGGAGCCTTTTTCGCCACCAACCGTGGAGAAACGAACAAATATGTCTGTCTTCTTTCCTACTTTGGAAAGAAACGCAGCACGGGTGTACTTGGTTACATCATGCGTAACCTCAAAATAGCCAAATGCTCCGGCCCCTTTAGCATGTACAACCCGTTCAGGAATACGTTCACGATCAAAATGCGCCAGCTTTTCAACCGTATGCGTATCCGATAGTAATGTGTAGCCAGTACTTCCGGTTGTAATCGAAGCCTGGTCGTTATTAACCGGACTACCTTGATTTGTGGTTAGCTGTTTCTTTTTCATGGTTATTGTCTCCTAGTTAAAAGTGATTATGGTATTTTGAAAAATGAATGAATGCTAAGAACCGTTAATTTTAAACATCGGAAAATCGAAAAAGTTCAATATCTTTTAAAAGTACAATTAATACAGTAACTTTAGTCTAGATAAAACACAGCACAATAATTTAAACGTACCGGAATACTTCTTCAATTCAATAAAAACGTCGATTAGATTTTGAAGCTATGAAAGTAAAAAAATCTGAAATCCCTTTAGGCAGCCTGACAAGAAGCTACCTTTCAATAGATCATACAGATGTGTTTACCTGCGAAGTAGCTTGTAAAAAGGAAATATCTCCTGATGATGTTATGGTTAACTTTTGGACAGATTTTCCAACTTGGGTAATTGCACTATTTAAACTACGTAACTTCTTAGTACAGCTTGTAGGACTTAAGGGCTCGGAAAATGGTAATTTAGAAAAATTTGAAGAGTGTATAAGAAGAGGCGGTAAGTATAGCTTCATATCCGTTCCGGCAAAGAACGATAACGAAACCGTACTACTATTAACCGATAAACACCTGAACGCCTACCTTTCGGTTTATGTTGAAAGTAATGGCACACATAAAAAGGTTTCAGCCATTACGCTGGTTCACTTCAACAATAAGCTTGGTCGCGGCTACTTCTTTGTCATTAAACCCTTTCATAGTCTTGTAGTAAGAAATATGCTAAAGAGAGCGGTTAAGAACGTGCTAAATCAATAGTTACAGCAAATTTTCCAGCATTTCTTCCAGCCGTTCAGGTGTAACATCGAAGCTGATATTTCCGCCTTCTGCCAGCGAAATAGACCCACGCTCTTCCGAGACTACCACTACCAGTGCATCGGTATGCTCGGTAAGGCCTATAGCAGCCCGGTGGCGCATGCCCAACTCCTGAGCAACGTTAGGGTTATCAGTTGACGGAAGTACACAGCGAGCGGCAACAATACGTTCACCGTTCACAATCATAGCACCATCATGCAGGGGAGTATTTTTAAAGAATATGTTTTCAATGAGGCGCACGCTTACTTTAGCATCAATCGCTTCACCTGTTTCGGCATATAGTGTTAATGGTGATTTTCTTGCAAAAACAATCAGCGCACCCGTTTTTGAGGCAGCCATTACCTTGCATGCTGTCACAATTGCACATATACTACCCTGCGAACCACTGCCCGCTCGCTTGGGAAAAAAAAGGTTGCGAAACGAAAAGCGATTTCCGGAAATGTAGCGCGAACCAAGGTGAAGCAAAAAGCGTCGTATTTCTTGTTGAAACACTACTATCAATGCCAGTACCCCTACCCCCATTACCTGCCCCAGTATGAGCGATAGCAGCTCCATGTGCAACGCTCTTACCAGCAGCCAAAGAAAGTAAACTACCAAAATTCCGGTAAAAATACTAATAGCCGCCGTGCCCCTTATCAACCGATACACCTGATAAAAGAGCAAAGCCACCAAAAATATATCGACAATATCAATTGCCGTTAGCTTAATAAAATCCATTTACAATATCATTACTACTAAATCATGGTTATCATTGCAAACAAAGCAACCCAAGGGGCAACGAAGCTAACCAATCTATCTATATTCAAGAGATTGCTTCGGCAAAAAACGCCTCGTAATGATGTACTGACCCTTATAGTTCGTTACTTAAAAACTACTTAGCATTACCCTCATTCCAAATACCTACTTTTGAAAGTAAGCGAACCACCTGATCAGCTGCCGCCACATCATGAACACGTAGGAATGAAGCGCCCTTCATAAGTCCTACCGTATGCACTACGGATGTTGCATTTAACGCTTCATCAGAAGTAATGTTCAACAGCTTATATAACATTGACTTTCGTGATAGCCCAATTAAAATAGGACGACCTAACACATGCAGTTCATCCAAACGGGCTAGTAATTCGTAGTTATGCTCCATTGTTTTACCAAAGCCAAAGCCGGGGTCAATAATAACATCAGCTATACCAAGCGACCTCAAGATATCTAACTTTTTGCTGAAGTAGCTCAGTACCTCTGCCACCACATCATCATACTCGGGTTTGTGCTGCATGGTTTGAGGATTACCCTTCATGTGCATTAAAATGTACGGTAATCGCAGCTCAGCAACCGTTTCAAACATTTGCTTGTCCAGCTCTCCACCCGAAATATCGTTTACAATAAAGGCTCCATACTTGTCAAATATTTTCTGAACAATAGAAGCCCTAAACGTATCTACTGATATACAAATATGTGGAGATAGCTTACGAATGAGCCCAATTGCCATATCCAACCGGCGAAATTCCTCTTCTTCCGAAACATCATTGGCTCCGGGACGGGAAGAGTAAGCCCCAACATCAATAATTGAGGCACCTTCACTCAGCAACAGCTCAGCTTTTGCTAATACTTCCTCTTCAGAAAACGATCGGCTTTCAGCATAAAACGAATCAGGAGTAACGTTCAGTATCCCCAATATCAAAGGCTTGTTGATAT
The DNA here is from genome assembly GCA_031551125.1 of Bacteroidales bacterium. GTDB lineage: Bacteria > Bacteroidota > Bacteroidia > Bacteroidales > UBA932 > JAIRNF01. The sequence continues at coordinate 17,219 of JAVBOB010000026.1, read as the reverse complement.
TCAACAGCCGCTCGCCACAGCGCATTTCGGTCTTTTTAAAAGAACAGGAAGGAAATGTTAATGTCATTTTCGCTATCTTTGTCCAATAATTCTCAAAGATACAACAAAAAAATGTTCATTGTGCTTGAAGGGCTTGACGGAGCCGGAAAATCAACTCAAATTCAGCAGCTGGAAAAGCATTTTAACTCGTTAGGAATTAACGTAAAAATGCTACACTTTCCACGTTTTGAAGCCCCCATATATGGCGAACTGATTGCAAAATTTCTTCGTGGTGATTTTGGCGATGTTAATACTGTTGACCCTCAAGTTATCGGTCTTGTTTACGCAGGCGACCGTAACGACGCCGCCCCAATGATTAGAGAATGGCTTAGCCAAGGATACACTGTAATTGTTGACCGTTACGTATATTCGAACATAGCTTACCAATGCTCAAAAACAAAATCTGCAGAGGAAAAAGAACGCTTACGTAGCTGGGTATTAAACTTGGAATACGAACATTTCAATATCCCCAAACCCGATATCAATATTTTCCTGGATGTTCCGCTCGCCTTTATCAAAAACAGGCTGGAAACACAGCGTGATGGTGATGACCGCAAATACTTAAACGGCAAAAAAGACATTCACGAAGAAGACTTCCAGCTGCAGCGAAAAGTGCGAGAAATATACCTTGAACAGCGTATGCTTGATAGTACCTTTAAGGTTGTTCCGTGTGTTAACTGTTCAGGCGATATGGAATCTCCCGAAAAAATATTCGAAAAAATAAAAGAGCTGTTAAGCAAGATCAGCGATAAGAACTAACGCAATAGGTTATGAAAATTTGGCAAATACTACGTACGCTATGTAGAATTTTAGTCGGCTTACTATTTGTATTTTCCGGCTATGTAAAGGCAGTAGATCCGCAAGGTTTTACAATAAAATTAGGCGAATACTTTGTAAACCTGCACCTCACTTTTTTACAGCCGTTGGCATTTCTCCTTACCATTCTGCTCGTTGCTTCTGAACTTACCATGGGCTTATGCTTGCTAGCCCGTGTACGCATGCGCGTAACTGCATGGGCTGTATTGCTGTTTATGTCATTCTTTACTATTCTTACGTTTATTATTGCGGTTAACGGCGATATAGTGTCAGACTGTGGTTGTTTCGGCGATGCTATTAAGCTATCGAATACAGCTACCTTCTTAAAAAACCTTATCATCTTTCCTTTTGTACTGGTTATATTCTTTCAACAAAAACAATATAAACCTGTTGCCAAACCGCTAGCTGAATGGGTGATTTTAGGAGTATTCTTCTTATTCTCATGCGGCATTGGCTTATACAGTAACCGTCACCTTCCGCTAATTGATTTTATGCCTTACAAGGTTGGTACCAACATTCATCAAAGTATGATTATTCCCGAAGGAATGAAGGGTGATGTTTACAAAAACATACTGATATACCAAAAGAACGGAGAAACGAAGGAGTTTGACGAAAGCAGCTACCCTTGGCAAGACAGTACGTGGACGTTTGTTGAGCTGAAGCAAAAGTTGGTAGAAAAGGGTTACACTCCCCCTATTCACGATTTCGTTATCACATCAAGTGAAGCCGGTGATATTACCAATGCAGTGTTAGGCAATTCCGGCTACACATTCATACTTACCAGCCCGAAAGTAAATAAGGCATCAACAGGTAATATGAACCGAATTAATGATATCGCCGCTTACTGTTCAGAAAGCGGCAAGGCAGGAATATTTGCCTTTACCGCTTCACTATCAGCAGATATCCAATCATTTACTCAGGCTACCGGAGCCACTTACCCATTCCATACAGGTGACGAAACGGCCATTAAAAGCATGGTGCGTTCAAATCCGGGCTTACTATTACTGCATAACGGTAATATTATTGCGAAATGGAGTCATGCCGATTTTCCTACCGTTGCTCAGGTTGAACAGCTGTTAGCTTCATCACCCAACGAAGTAGTTGAACATGCAAAGGCAAAAGAAAAGCAAACCAACATGATAATTGTCATCGCTATGCTGGTTTGTGCGGGGCTTGTTAACTTTATGAAACCTAAAACCGTTCAAAGCTATGCTGGAAATCAAGACTGATTATTCGTTAAAATCGCTGAATACCTTTGGCCTTGATGTAAAGACCACATGCTACATAAACGTTCCTACTACAGAGGATGCTCTTGATATACTTAAGAGCAAAACAAAAAAGAGTTACAAAAAACCGTTACTTGTACTTGGTGGTGGAAGTAACCTTCTTTTTCAAAACGATTTTACCGGAACCGTTATACACCCTACCATGCAGGGGATAGAAGTTTCCGGAGAGACCAAGGAAGATGTTTACCTGCGCGCGGGTGCCGGCGTTAGCTGGGACGATTTTGTAGCCTACTGCGTAGAAAACGGATGGGGAGGGGTAGAAAATCTCTCTCATATACCCGGAAACGTGGGAGCCAGCCCTGTGCAAAACATAGGAGCATACGGGGTTGAAGCAAAAGACAGCATAATATCAGTAAGGGGAATATACTTAGACAGACACGAAACGTTTACGTTTGACAACCCCTCATGCTGCTTTGGCTACCGTAACAGCATTTTTAAGCATGAGCTGAAGGGAAAAGTCCTTATTACCCACGTTAGCTTCAGGCTGAGTAAAAAACCTGCATTTATTACCCACTACGGAAACGTTCATGATGAGCTGATATCTTCTTTTGGGGGTGAAGTAAACTTAGTGAATATACGAAAAGCCATTATCTCCATTCGCCAACAAAAGCTACCCGAACCGGAAGTTTTGGGCAGCGCCGGTAGCTTCTTTAAGAACCCGACAGTTCCAAAAGCAAAAGCTGATTTCCTAAAAAAAGAGTTTCCCAACATCCCCTGCTACCCCACTACTAACGGAGAGGTAAAGCTGGCGGCCGGCTGGCTGATTGAGCAATGCGGATGGAAAGGAAAACGCGTTGGTAATGTAGGCGTATATCCACAGCAAGCGTTAGTACTTGTAAACTACGGTGATGCCAAAGGAAGTGAAATAGTTGAGCTTTCTAAAGAAATTCAACAATCTGTAAAGCAAAAATTTGCGGTTACGCTCGAACCCGAAGTAAACATCATATAACCTACTTTAGCAATACACCCTGCAATAAGTTCAACAATAGTATGACATCAACTGTTACTATAAAGTAAACAAAGTAACACCAATGTCATGAAAACAAAACACGTACAGCAGATACTAACCCCGCCGTCCGCATACATGGTTGGCGATGGTTTCAGGGTTCACAATTTCTTTCCCGGCGGACATACCATTGATGAACGAAGAATGAGCCCATTCTTTCTACTCGACTACAACTCAAAAATAGAATTTCCGCCAAGTAGCCATCAGCGCGGTGTAGGCCCACATCCACATAGAGGTTTTGAAACGGTAACTATTGCCTACCATGGAAAAGTGGCACACCATGATAGCCTTGGAAACAGCGGCATAATTGGTGAGGGCGACGTTCAATGGATGACTGCCGGATCCGGAATATTACATAAAGAATACCACGAAAAAGAGTTTAGCAACAAAGGTGGTCTTTTTCAAATGGTACAGCTATGGGTTAACCTTCCGGCTAAAAATAAGATGACGAAACCTAAATATCAGACTATACTCAACAGTCAAATGGGAGTGTACCCGCTAGATGATAACGGAAAAGTAGAAGTTATAGCCGGAACATACAAAAACGTCAAAGGCCCTGCTTCAACTTTTACTCCTATTGAGCTTTACAACATTCACTTGAAAAAAAACAATGTAGTAAGCCTTGAATTTCCGGCACAATACAACACCGGAATACTAGTAATAGAAGGAATGGCACATGTAAACGATAGCGAGTACGCCTCAACCGACAACTTTATCCTGTTTAAGAACGATGGCGAAAGAATCGAGCTGCAAGCGAAAGAAGACTGTATTCTCCTTTTAATGAGCGGACAACCTATCAACGAACCAATTGTTGCTTATGGGCCTTTTTTAATGAACACCAAAGAGGAAATAACTCAAGCATACGATGATGTAAACAACGGTAAGTTTGGCTACTTGGAAGACTAAGTTAAATTTCTTCGGGAATGGCTAAGTTTGAAAATGGCGTCATTACGAGCGAAGCGAAGCAATCTGTTCTATTTGAGAGATTGCTTCGCTTCGCTTACAATTGACGATATAGCTTAACCTTATTAGTTTTAAATCAGCAAAGCCAATGACGTATATTTTATGAATCCTATTTCTAAAATGCACAACAAATACTACCTTAGCGTATAAATTCACTTTATGGGACTTCTCCTAACATACCTACTACTTGCGTTATCCATATCTTTTATCTGCTCTGTTGCCGAAGCGGTAATACTATCCATACCCATTTCATTTGTAGAAACAAAAGAGGCGGAAGGAAAGAAAAGCGCAAAGCTGCTAAAGAAATACAAAAACAATATTGACCCTGCGCTATCATCCATTCTATCACTCAACACCATTGCACATACCATAGGTGCGGCAGGAGTTGGAGCACAGGCCATAATTTTATTTGGTGATGCCAGCTTTGGTATCGTATCCGCTATTCTAACGTTCCTTATCCTTGTTTTATCGGAAATACTTCCTAAAAGTATTGGTACACGTTATAACAGAGCGTTGGCTCTACCCACGGCGAAAACAATACAGGTAATGATGTTCATTACCTACCCCGTTGTACTTCTGTCAAAAGTAATTACCAAGCTGGTTTCTCAGGGCAAACGACAACAAACCGTAAGTCGTGAAGAGGTTGCTGTTCTTACTCAAATAGGTTTGCAAGAAGGGGTATTTGCCGAACATGAGAGCAAGATAATTAGCAACCTTATTAAGCTAAAGTCTATCAAAGCAAACGCCATAATGACCCCGCGAACGGTTGTTGTAGCCAATTCTGAAGAAGACACCGTTGCTGATTTCTTGAAGCGTCCGGATATTGTTACTCATTCCAGATTTCCCATTTTCCGGGGGAACATTGATAATGTTACCGGATATGTCCTTAAGCTTGATGTGGTAGAGCAAATGATGAAGGGCAACGGAAATCTTCCGCTTAGTACGATAAAACGTCCCATTGCTATATGCTATGAAGGAACTACTATCCCCATGGTATTCGACATACTACTCGGACAAAAAGAACAAATAGCCATAGTAGTTGATGAATATGGAGGTATTGAAGGAGTAATAACGCTTGAAGATATTATTGAAACTATTTTCGGCCTTGAGATTGTTGACGAAAAAGACAGACAAATTGATATGCAGGAAGTGGCAAAAGAAAAATGGCGTAAACGTGCCGAGAAGCTAAACATAGACCTTACGGAATACAATAAGGAGGAAGAAGGCTAGAAGATTAATGGCACACAGAAAACGCAAATGAGCACAGATTGCCACAGGATTAAACTGTATTTATCTGTGCTCATTTGCGTTTTCTGTGTGCTATTGTTCTACCTGCTAAGTTCAGATGTCACAGCATCAGAAACTATTCTATCTGTTAGCAGCTGTAGCACGCATTTATCGTAATCGCTCATCTCGCCCGACTTATCAGAGTGGGTGTAATGCAATTTGAACGCCTCCATACTTACCTTCGGGTTTTTCAAGCTATATCCCATTAATACAAGGTTAAACAGCGGATCGCGCAGCTTACTCAAAGATGCCGAATCTGTACTCATACGACGGGCTTCTGCCTCGTCATACCATAAACCATAACCTTCACCGGCAAGACGCTTCCATGGGAAATATGCGCTGGGGTCAACCTTTCGTCCGGGAGCAATGTCCATGTGACCAATAAAATTTCGTGCCGGGAATTTATAGCGTGCCTTCAAATCGGACAAAAGCACCATTACCGAATCCATTTGCCTGTCGGGAAAAGGCTCGTGCCCGTTGTTTACTATTTCAATTCCTATGCTTACGTTATTCAAACCAGTCATCCCAACCCAGCTGGAAACTCCGGCATGCCAAGCCCGTTTCTTCTCATCAACCAGCTGAAGTATCGTACCATCCTTATCAACTAAGTAATGTACGCTTACCTTTCCCTTATTGGTAGCCAGCAACATAAATGCCGTATCATAGTCGCATCCCGTATGGTGCAGTATCACGTATGTAGGCAGCCTATTGTCTATGTTAACTGCTTCATGGTAGGTTTTCTTAGTAGGGTGATAACCTGTAACATTTTTTACGCTGCTACATGCTCCAATAAGCAGAAGTACAGCAAATGTGGAAGCCAGTAAAACAAGTGGTCGTTGGTTCATAGGTGGCATTTTATTGATTATTGATTATTGATTATTGATTATTGATTATTGATTATTGATTATCAAAATATTCGATATTCAATAATCAATATCCAATTTTAAATGTTTTTTACTGCTTCGGCAGCCGCATCAAGCATAGGCTTTGGAGATACCTCACTCCCTACCGCTTCTTTCATCCATTGTTGTGGAATTAAGCGCCCCAAGCGATAAATACGAGGTATTTCTTCTGCAAACGATTTTCCCTTTAAGTACTCCTCCAGCTGAAACTCTATAAGGTGTCCCATTGGGTAGTTTGAAAGGTAAAGCGGATAGTCAATCATGTGCGAGTAGATTGCCAGTATTGGAGAATCTTGAGCACCCAGTATAGGGGCATAGTAGCTATTCCAAACCTCTTTCGCAATACGCACTACATTATCTTTCAGTTCGGCAGGTGTTGCTGTAGGGTTTGCATACAGCCACTCCCATGCCTTCATATCAACCAAAGAAACACCCATAATTTCATAGCATCCCCAGAAGTTGTCCAGCGCTTGCAGGTAATCCTTATTAGGGTCGTTTACACTTATGCCCAACAAGGCCAAATCACGTTTTTGAAAAATAAATGCCAACGCCTCTGTAAAAGCGGTATTGGGAACACCGTTCATTACGTAGTAGTCAACATCATATAAGCTGATAGTTTGTTCTACGTTATGTCCAAACTCATGTACCGCAATGTTATACCCTTTATAGTCCAGTCCATCAGACTTAACACGGCTACGCAAACGTGCTTTATCTCCCTTCATTGCTGCACCCCAAGCATGTCCGGCACCGCGTGAAGCATCAACCTGAATTTTTGAGCATATACGATCGGCTTCGCTCTTAGAAAAGCCCAGCTTAACCAGCATCACCGGAAGTCCACCCTGCAAAGCCTCTACGGTAGGGTAAAGTACTTTGGTTTTAGCGCTCAGCTCATCTTCCGATATTGCGCTACGTGATTTAAACCCGTCATACCAAATATCAAACGGCTGTAGCTTCCGTCCCAAACGCTTTTCAATCAAGGTTGCTACCTCTTTTACCTGTGGAGAAGAAATAAACTCGGTGAATATACGCTCAACATCGCTTTGCAGAAACTCCATTTGCCCCTCAAAGGCACGCTTTATAAAAGTAGGATATTCGGGTGTATAAGGGTCTTCCGCCTTCATTGCCTTAAAGTTATTGAGCAAGTATTGGTAACGAGTATTAGGTTCAGGCGTTGCCGATACTTCTTTTCCTTGTTCAAAAACCTTATTGCTAAATGGGTTCCACTGCACGTTAGGATTATTAATTACCATTTCAGGGATTTCCTGCGTAACAATGCGAGTCATCACCTCATATATCATTTGCTGTTTTTCGAGCCCTTGCCCCTTATCGCTATAGTTCGACTTTAGCTCGTCACGCAAATTCCAGTGGCTTATCAGCTTCATACCTTCGGGAAACATTGTTTTACCCTCCTTATTCAGCAAATGCCCCATCATAATGTTATACTCGGAAATGTAGGTATCCGCTTTGGTTACCTCTTCCGATGCTTTTTGCTTTAGCTCTGCGGGAATACGTGCGGTAAACATATCGCCCATACGAGCATACGCCCACTCCAACCTACTCCATTTTGCTCCCAAGTCTGTTTTCTCCTGCAAGCTGTATGCAGGAAAGTTAAGGATAGTAATAAAAGCGGTTTTGTTAGCAAACATATCATCAGTAAAATGTGCCGATACGTCGTAGCCACCCAACACTTGGTCAACGTTCATCAGCTCGCCCCCATCAAGATGCAGGGGCTCCTTGAGGTCAACGCTTATTTTATTAAACCCTCCCATCAAACTTTCAAAAGCAGTAGATAGCTTCTCAAATAGCTGCTTCCGCTCCGTTTCATCACTTATATAGTTTTCTACACAAAAGCGCTTAAAGTCTTCTACACTTCCGTCAGACGGTTGCCAAAGTGAAGCCGCCTGAGCCACTCCCCTTTCCATACGGGTAACATCGTTCATACTGTACTGTTTATTTAGGCTATCGACTACCGATTGTGTAGCTTCTTTTGGTAATCCGGTTTGTGGTTCTTGTGATGTGCGACCTCCACAGGCGGAAAGAATCATTCCGGCCACAAAACAAAGCGAGAGTGTAATCTTCATAGCAAAAGGTGTTAGGAAAAGTAAGACTGATATTTATAAATATGCCGACGATTGTCTAAATTCACCGTCGGCATTATATAGTAAGCAAACAAAACTAGCCTCGTTCGCTAATTTTTTCGAGTGTAGGCAAATCCAAAATCTTGATTTTACGACCATCCAACGCAATAATATGCTCATCGCTAAAGTTAGACAGCGTACGAATAGCGTTAGAGGTTGTCATATTTGAAAGGTTAGCCAAGTCTTCGCGCAGCAGGTAAACCTTCAGAGTTTTTTCATCGGCTTCAAGTCCGTAAGTATCTTTAAGAAATATCAATGACTCGGCTAAACGCCCGCGAATATGCTTTTGCGTAAGCGTTACGGTACGGCTGTTAGAAAAGCCCAATTCCGTAGCCAATGATTTAAGAATAGCCAGCGTTAGCTCCACATTACCGCGTAGCAGCTCAAAAAGGCTTTCCTTATCAATAGAACCGATAATAGAACTTTCAATAGTTTGAGCGGAAGCAATGTGGTTTTCTTCTGCAAACAAGGCACGATAACCAATGAGACCAACAGGCTTAGCCATGCGTACAATTTGGTCACGTCCACCCACTCCTTCCTTAAAAATTTTCACCTTTCCCTTAATAAGAACGATCAAGCTGATTGGTTTATCACCCTCCTTATAGATCATCTCACCTTTGCGACAGTTCGTAAAGGTTGCACATTGCCTTAACTTTTCCTTTTCAGAGTCTTTCAACCTCGGAAAGAGGGAAAAAACGGCATCCATACACTTATTAAAGTCTATTGCAGCTTGGGTCATGGCTCAAAATATGTTTGAAAACACATACAAACGTACAGCAAATAAATCAAACTTACAACAAAATACAGAAAAGTTGGATAATCAACCAATCTAAAAGATAAGAAGTTGGTTATTATACCCACTTATACTCGGCAACTAGCGGTTTTGATGAAATCTTAACTATGGGAGGAACTTGTAGGGCTTTAAACTTGTTTGTTCCCGTCATACGTAATATTTTGTTTACAAGATTTGCATCATGGCCTTCTGCAATAAGCATTTCAGCAGCTTGTCCCTTTTCAATCAGCTGAAATAAGATAGCGTCAAGCTCTTTATAATCGGGAAGCGAATCGCTATCTTTTTGCCCGTGGCGCAGCTCTGCCGATGGCGGTTTCTGAATAGTATTGTAAGGTATTATCTCTCCATTCCTATTGATATACTCTGCCAACTCATACACCTGCGTTTTATAAATATCGCCTATTACAGATAATGCTCCGCATAAATCTCCGTATAGCGTACCGTAGCCCACCGCCAGCTCGCTCTTATTGCTTGTATTCAGCAGCAAATGTCCAAACTTATTAGACAAGGCCATAAGTAAAGTTCCACGAATACGCGCTTGAATATTTTCTTCCGTAACATCGAAAGAACAACTTTCAAATATGTGCGAAAGGGCATTGTCAAACTCCCTACATAGCGGCTTAATCTCAATGGTATCACGCTGTACGCCCAGCGTATCGGCCAGCTGAACGGCATCGGCAACAGAATGCTCGGTAGAATATTCCGAAGGCATAAGCAGCACCCGTATATTTTCTGCTCCCAGCACTTCTACTGCCAACGCTAAAACTACAGCGGAATCAAGTCCGCCGGATAGCCCCAGCGTGGCCTTTGTTGCTTTTGCCGATGCAAAAAAACGGCGGATACCCGCTACTAACAGATCATGGACTGTATCAATCCTGTGTTCAAATTGAAGAATTGGCGTTTTCATTGATTTTTTTCCCTTGATGAATAAACATCGGCATATAAAAACAGTCGAACCGATTGTGCAAATTTATAACTTTACGGGCAAAATAATATTCCCACAAAGAGTAATACGTACTATGCAAAAATATTTATTCATACTATTGACCGTCGCCATACTGACATCTTGCAGCTGTAACCGTAAACAACAACGTACATTAAACGACGATAATACCGAAGCCCAACTACCGGCTAAGCTTATCCGTTTTGATAAAGAGCTGTTTGCTGTTCGTTTCAATAATTTTACGGATGACATAGCAAAACTCCGTGAAAAATATGGAGACTTCTTTGAGCTATACTGTACCGGGATTCTAAACATATCAAGTCCTGATAGTAGCAACTTCCCTATTCAGCTAAAATTGTTTCTAGAACACGAGGCAGTGAAAGAAGCGCATCAGGCTGTAGTAAATACTTTTACTAATATATCCGACATAAACGAGCGACTGCAAGAAGGGTTTAACAGCTATACAAAAGAGTTTCCAAACAAGCTTGTGCCTAAAGTGTACGCCTACATTTCAGGGTTTAATCAATCACTTATGCTTACCGATAGCGCCGTTGGGGTATCGTTGGATATGTTTTTGGGGCGTAATTATAAACCTTACTCACAGCTGGCTATCCCACGCTATAAGCAAAAGAATATGTACAAGGAGCGTATTCCTGCCGAAGTTATTAAGGCTTGGGCTATTGGCGAATATCAGTACAATAACGTAGGTGGCACGTTACTGGCTGCTATGCTGAATGAAGGAAAGCTGCTGTATTTCGTAAAAACCATGATTCCTAACGAAGCCGATACGGTTATTATGGGATTTACCCAGCAGGAACTACAGTGGTGCAAGGATAATGAGCGCAATATGTGGATGGACTTAGCTGAAAACAACCTGCTTTTTGAGACATCATACAGCACCGTTTCCCGTATGATAGAAGACTCTCCGTTTACACCTGCACTATCACGCGATACGCCCGGACGCGCATGCTGTTGGATTGGCTATAGAATTGTGCAAGAATATATGAAGAAAAGGAAGGTAACGCTTGGCGAACTAATGGCTGAAGCTAACGCAAAAAAGATACTGGAAACATCTAAGTATAATCCCTAAAAGATAATTTTGAATTAGGAATAATGGGTTAAGAATGCTTGGCTATGCTTTACCCTAAGAGGAAATTTTTCTCAACACCTAGGTTTATTGGTATCACATATCAAGATGCACGACACACGATAAAAAAATGAACGCAATTACGATTGAAAAGGAGAAATTATTTCCTTGCGCCCCTTGTGAAACCCTTTGCGTACTTTGCGGTTAAAAATTTAAATCACAATCTTAAAGAAAGTTTCCTTCTCAGTAGTAATCACCTTTACCAATCCGGCTACAATCAGCTCAACCAGCATATCTTCCGTTTCCCTTTCCGATATGAAAAGTTGCTTGCATAGCTGTAGTAAAGATAGCTGCTCATTCTCGCCAAGTAAATTCAGCATAGCATTATACTTCTCGGTGTAAGCAAATGCTTTTGATTTGTGATGTCCCATTTTTTTCCATGCTTTCACTAAAATGGGGTTGGCCACAAAATTTTCGTCAGCAACACGAATATATGCTGAGTACTTACCATCTTTATCAGGCGCAAGGTGTGGCCGCTTATTGCTTTTTTCCACCTTTACCTCCAACACTGTTTTCCCGTTTACCGTCCATGGCTGTACCTCGAATAAAACGGGAGGTTTACAGTATAGCTGAGCTGCCGATTCTACCATGTAGTACTCCTCGTCTCCATTCACACCTACCACCTTTCCGTTATCCTTCACACCAATCAACAATATACCGCCATCAGTATTGGCAAAAGCCGCCAAGGTACGTGCAATTTTTTTCGAATCGCTTACCGCATACTTAAAATCCAGCTGTTGGTGCTCGCCTTGAGCGATAAGCTTATCTATATATTTACTTACATTCATTTACTTTAAGTCAAGATAGCTTAATAACCGTTACCAATAAAACGAAGAATATGCTACTTTTGATTTCTGAAAAGAATGGCGAATATAAACATTAAAACATTTTTTATGAAAACACGTATCATATTCTACTGCCTGTTCGCTGCACTATTTACAGCCTGCAACACTTCCACGCCACCTGTTACGTTTGACACGGTAATTATTAAAAGAAGCAACACCGATGACAGTATTGCCTCATATAATATCGACATTTCATACCTAACCGTAGCATCGGCATCTGAACCGTTGAAAAAAAACATTACCGACACTACCAATAAGTGGTTGCAGAGTATGCTCAATACAAAAAACGACAGCCGTCCTTTTGAAACCATCATCGATTCATGGGTTACCCAGCTGGAAAAAGACACAATCAGGCTTGAAGACGATGAGATAGTAACAAACAGGTATGAGCTAACTATCTACCCCGACAGCGTATATCAAACCGAAAAAGTACTCTCCATACGTTACAGCTCCTACACATACACAGGTGGTGCTCATGGAATGGAGTATATGAGCTGTTTCAACTTTGATAAGAAAACAGGAAGCATAATCGGCTATGCTGAGCTGGTAAAAGATAATAAGCAGCTACTTCCTGTTGCCGAACAGCTATTCCGAAAACAACAGGAAATTCCCGACGGGCAACCGTTGGATGAACAATACTTTTTTGAGAACGGAGTATTTGTTTTAAGTAATAGCTTCTCCTTTGCCGCAGATGGTATTCATTTCTACTACCAGCCATACGAAGCGGCTCCATACGCAGTAGGCATTATTGAGCTGATACTACCATATAGTGATATCAAGGGCTTTGTAAACTATTCGGAATAAAACAGAACTTATCAATGAGAGTATTAATTCAGCGAGTAAGCAAATGCTCCGTAAGCATAGATGGTAACGAAAAATCGAACATAGAAAAAGGAATGCTGGTACTTGCCGGATTTGAAGAGGCCGACCAACAGGAAGACCTTAGCTGGATAGCCGCCAAGCTGGTTAAATTACGCATCTTTGACGATAGCGAAGGTGTAATGAACCTATCTCTTCAAGAAGTAGGTGGAGATATTATGGTAGTGAGCCAATTTACCCTTCATGCGCAAACAAAAAAAGGAAATCGTCCGTCATACATTAAAGCTGCGCGACCGGAGTTGGCAGTCCCGCTATACAACGCTTTTATTGAATGCGTGCAGCAAGAGCTGGGTAAGCATGTTGCAACAGGCGAATTTGGAGCAAACATGCAAATAGAGTTGGTTAACGATGGACCTGTAAGCATTTGGATTGATTCAAAAAACAAAGAGTAACATTACTAGACAAAAGAGCAAAGACCAGCAGATAAAAGAAGACAAAAGAACCGAAACTAACAGATAAAAGAAGACAAAAGAACAAAGATGAATAGACAAAAGACTGCTCAATTCAAACATCTTATGTTCTTTTGTCTATAAAAACATTTTACCATGAAAAAAATTGCAATAGTTCTTTCCGGATGCGGAGTATATGATGGTGCTGAAATACATGAGTCAACAATGGCTATGCTGGCTGTAAAAAGAAACGGAGCCGACTACCGGCTGTTTGCCCCCGATATTAACCAGCATCATGTAATAAACCACCTTACAGGAGAGACAAGTAACGAGCAACGTAACGTATTGGTAGAAAGTGCCCGTATTGCGCGTGGAAACATAAAACCGTTGAGCGAATTTGATGCGCAGGAGTTTGACGCACTACTATTCCCCGGTGGGTTTGGCGTTGCTAAAAACTTATGCGATTTCGCTTTTAAAGGTGCCGACTACCAAGCTATTCCGGAAGTAGCGAATGTAATAAAATCAATGCATGCAAGTAGAAAGCCAATTGGTGCAATGTGCATATCGCCCGTGTTGCTGGCAAAGGTACTAGACAACGTAAGCATTACGCTTGGCGACCGAAACGATGCAGCAATTGCCGCAGAGAAGGTTGGTGCCACGCATGTTGAATGCGGACACGGGCAAACATGTATTGACAAAACGAACAAAGTGGTGAGTACCCCCTGCTACATGTTGGATGCCGATATTACTCAGATTTTTGACGGTGCCGACAAGCTGGTTAAGGATATGCTCAACCTTTTATAGACAAAAGACATAAAGAGTTAAGGAACAAGGATACCTGATAATTGAGCGGTCTTTTGTCCATTAGCCTTGTTCTTTTATCTATTAATCTATGTTCTTTTGCCCAGTGCAAACCGGCTCATTTACAGCCGGGCGACAAAGATGAAAGGGCAAATGGTATTATAGTATATCATTTGTCTTTTTATCTTTGCACCTTTATTAACATTAACCCTGTTAAACCCGAAACCTAACAAAATGCTATTTAGAAAAATCACCTTTGTTGCAATAGCAATCCTATGCCTATCGTATATCACTGCAAGCGCTCAAGCCGATTCTATTAACCTTGGTAAAGGAGTAAAAACCAAGCTATACGGATTTGTACGCGGCGACTACCTCTTTGACAGCCGACAAAACGCCGGAATTATTGATGGGCTTTTTGCCTTTTACCCTCTACCTGAACTTCCCGATGCTAACGGAGATGACCTGAATGCCGTAGCAACATCCAGCCTCTACGCCCTTTCAACACGTTTCGGAGCCGCACTTTCAGGACCCAATGCGTTAAATGCCAAAACCAGCGGATGCCTTGAATTTGATTTTACCGGAACGGCAGGAACCGGAGGAGTACGGCTAAGGCAAGCATGGATAAAGCTGGACTGGGGTTCTACTGATTTCCTAGTTGGCCGTACATGGCACCCTATGACGTTGGCCGCTATGCCAATGGTAGTATCGCTGGGTACGGGAGCACCTTTTGCAGCATTTAACCGCAGCGAACAAGTACGATTTAACTATCGCTTTAGCCATATACAGCTATCGTTAACCGGGCTATTTCGCTCAACGGAGTACATGCGCACATCATTGGTTCCGGAGGTAAACGCCATGTTTACATACGCAAACAACGGGTTTAGCGTTGGGGCTTCTGCCGACTATATGAACATACGCCCTAAAACAGCGACTCAGGCAAACGGGAACACATACAAAACCAACGAGCGGGTTAACGCTATATCTGCGCAAGTTTTCTTCAACATGCAAAAGAAAAATTTTGCGCTGAAAGCATCCAGCATATACGGTGAGATGCTAAACGATTTATTTATGATGGGCGGATACGCTGTATATGATATAGACCCTACGACCGGAGCTGAAAAATACGTACCGTCAAAGCATATTAACACATGGGTTAGCGCCACATACGGACAAGCGTGGAAAGTAGGACTTATGCTGGGTTATCTGAAAAATTTAGGTTATAGCGAAACTCCTATTTCAACCGTTGGACGCGGGATGAACGTTGACTACATGTATCGCATTTCTCCCAGTCTTACCTATAACCTGCCAAGGTTACAGCTTGGCTGCGAACTAGAATATACCTCTGCTGCATACGGTTTAATTGACATGAGCGGAAAAGGAAAAGTACTGGATAGTAGTCCGGTAAACAACATAAGAGTAAACCTTGCAGCCATCTTCTACTTTTAACAAGCCCGAACAATCGGGCAATTCAACCGTTTAACGAGAAAGAATAGGCAGCACAAAACAATATTAGAATGAAAATTGCATTTCACGGAGCAGCAAAAACCGTAACGGGTTCTAAGCACTTAATATCGCTATCAAGCGGTAAGAAAATACTGTTGGATTGTGGTATGTTTCAAGGTCACGGAAAAGATACCGAAGTGCTTAACCGTACATGGGGATTCGACCCTAAGGAGGTTAACTACCTTATTTTATCTCATGCCCATATAGACCATAGCGGATTAATTCCCCGATTGGTGAAAGATGGCTTTCAGGGACGAATCATTGCAACCCCGGCTACTATTGATTTAGCAAGGATACTTCTACTTAACTCTGCCGAGATACAGGTATCGGACGTGCAATACCTTAACAAGGTGAGAGCAAAAGAAGGTAAGGCTCCTATCCAACCGTTATACAACGTTGATGATGCTCGCCGGAGCTTAGAATACTTCGATGCATTAGACTACAATACCCCTCAAAAAATTGATGAAGATATTGAACTTGAGTTCTTCAACGTTGGACATATTGTAGGTAGCTCAACGGTTTACCTCACTCTGAAAGAGAACGGTTCATATACCCGTATTGCTTTCAGCGGTGATGTAGGACGCTATGGAGACCCTATACTAAAGTCACCGCAACGTTTTCCACAGGCCGACTTTATGATTATCGAATCGACCTATGGTAATAAGCTACATGATGAAGTTGATACCTACGCATCGGAACTGAGGAGGCATATTCAAGAAACCTGTATGCGTAAAGGCGGTAAGCTGATTATACCTTCTTTCAGCGTTGGGCGTACACAAGAGCTACTCTTTGGTCTTAACGAGCTGGAAGTAAACGGGCTGCTCCCCCCGGTTAAATATTATGTGGACAGCCCGCTATCTATTGAGGCGACAGAAATTGTAAAACGCCATACGGAATGTTTCAACAAAGCTGTACAGCGGTTAATGAAAACTGACTCAGATCCATTTTCTTTCAAGGGTCTTCACTATGTAAAGGATGTAGAAGAGTCGAAATCGCTCAACGGCAAGCACGAGCCATGTGTTATTATATCGGCATCGGGTATGGCAGAAGCGGGACGAGTAAAGCATCATATTGCCAACAACATTTCCGATAAGCGCAACACCATACTTATGGTTGGCTATTGCGAACCTCAGTCGCTAGGCGCACGGCTCAAAGCCAAACCTGAAGAGATAACTATCTTTGGAGAAAGGCATAAAGTACGTGCTGATATTGAGGAAATCAACTCTATGAGCGCTCACGCTGATTACGACGATTTATGTCAGTATCTGGGCTGCCAAGACCCTGACCAAATACAACGCCTGTTTATTGTACATGGTGAGCCGGAAGTACAGGAAGAATTCCGTAAACGGCTAATGAAAAAGGGATTCCAAGACGTCCATATTCCCGAAATACATGAAGAAGTGGGGTTAGGATAGTCATCACACCGGCATTGCGAGCAAAGCGAAGCAATCTGTTTATTTAACAGATTGCTTCGCTTTGCTC
>JAVBOB010000015.1:0-65054 GCA_031551125.1 Bacteroidales bacterium | reverse complement strand
GTAAACAATATCGCCTTGGATTGGTATCAACAAGAACAATTAGCCATGATCTAAACCGTTGGTGGCAAGTAAATATCTTGGGCAAAGAAGATCCTTATTTAAAAATAGGAGAATCAAACAATCGAACCCCAAAAGGAGCTGGTGAATATATGTGGGCATTGAAAGATATCAATTTGGAGGTTGAACAAGGCGATGTGTTAGGAATTATCGGAAAAAATGGCGCCGGAAAATCTACATTACTTAAAATCTTATCCAGAATAACTACTCCTACTACAGGCAATATAAAAGTTCGTGGAAGAATTGCCTCATTATTAGAGGTTGGCACCGGATTTCATCCTGAAATGACCGGACGGGAAAACATCTACATGAATGGCGCTATTCTGGGGATGAGCAAACAAGAAATCACCCGAAAATTAGATGAAATTATTCATTTTGCAGGAGTAGAAAAATATATTGATACGCCCGTAAAACGCTACTCCTCTGGAATGAAAGTACGATTAGGATTTGCTGTAGCTGCTCACATGGATCCGGAAATTTTGGTAGTAGATGAAGTGTTGGCTGTGGGCGACGCAGAATTTCAGAAAAAAGCAATCGGAAAAATGCAAGAGGTAAGCCGTGGAGAAGGACGAACGGTTTTGTTTGTGAGCCACAACATGACTGCCGTGAAAAATTTATGTCAAACAGGAATATTATTGACTGATGGGGGCATTGACTTTTCGGGAGAGATAAATGAGGTTGTTGACTATTATCTATCGAATCAGACAACAAAAGGAATTGTTAATAACGAATGGACATTTGCCGATGCACCCGGATTGGATAAGATTCGTGTGAAAAGTGCTTATATAGAGTATGAAGGACAACAATTGACCGTTAAAACCCCGTTTGATATTATTACCGAATTTTGGTGTTTAGAAGAAGGTTTTCCTGTGAATGTGAGTATGCATTTGTTTGATATAAATGGAGTTTGCATCTATAATATATTAACAATAAATAAGCCTTTAGAAAAAGGACTTCACAAAGCGGTGTTTCATATTCCTGCTAATTTTATGAATGATGGCATATATTATGTAAACAATATGTTTGTATCTAATTCAAAGGCTTACTTTAATCATGAACAAGCTCATTCGTTCGAAATAGTAGAAGACAGAAAAACATCGGGCTGGCATGGGAAATGGCGAGGAGCAGTCAGGCCAACATTCATCTCCAATGAATATTTTTAGTCAATTTAACAAATTGTCAATCTTATTGACTCCAATTTTATTCCAAAATAAATGAGAAATAAAAAATATTGCATTGGAATTACAAGTGTCGGCAGTGGTATTGGACAATCCATTATTACATCATGCAACCTATCTAAATTACCAATAACCACAGTTGGTCTGGGAAGTAATCCATTAGGATACGGAGCCTATGATTGCATGAAAATGGATTATTTGCCAACTATTTATGCCTCTGAATATGTGGATGAACTGATAAAAAAATGTATACAATACAATATAGACCTGATTATACCCGGATTGGATGACGAAGCTTTAATTCTGTCTGAAAATATCAATAAAATAAGTGACGCGGGGCTTAAAGTTATTGTTTCTGGTTTTGAGTTTTTGAAGTTAGTACGGGATAAGGAAAGAATGTGTCAAGAATTGACCCCTGTCGCGGATATTTTTGTAAAATCGTATGATTTTGAGACATTAAAAGAAACTATTGATACAGGAAAAGCAAAGTTTCCTTTAATAGCAAAACCCCGTAAAGGATTTGCATCAAAAGGAATCGAAATTATCTTAAGCGAGGACGATTTTTACAGAATAACCCAGGATCATATTATTCAAGAGTTGGCTATTCCCAGGCAGGGAGATCCTTTTAGAGAATCATATTTAGCTCAAATTTCAAAAGGAATTAACCCTCAGACATCTGAAATTTCAGTGCAAGTAGTTACTGATAGAAAAGGTGATGTTATTGGAAAAATGGCATCTTATAACAAACTAAAGAATGGAGTACCTATTGAAATTATTCCCTATGAAAGTGATTATGTCTGGTCTGAAATCAACAAACTAATACCAACTTTAAAAGAACTTGGGCATAAAGGGCCATTGAATATTCAAGGACGTTGGACGGATGATGGGTTAAAGATATTTGAGATGAATGCTCGTTTTACGGGGATTACGGGACTTCGTGCCATTATGGGATTTAATGAAGTAGAAAGTTGTATTAAAGAATGGTTAGATATTGATGATCACAACAATCCACTAAAACTGAATTATGGAAAATTTGGCATTAGACAAACCGCCGACAAAGCGGTATCTTTATCTAACAACGATCAAGTCCAGAAATTATCTCAAGTATTAAACAATAATATTTTGAAACCTCAAAAAACGATATTGCTAACTGGAGCCGGAGGATATTTAGGACAAAATCTGATTAAAGAATTAATAAAAGAAGATTATGAAATATTGGCTTTTGATCTAAACAAAGAGACCATCAAAAAGCTATTTGCTAAAGATAAAAATGTAACTTGTTATGATCAAAAAGACTTTGATACCGGTATACTAACTCTTGGCTTAGTAGATATCTTAATCCATTGTGGTTTTGCACGGCCTTACAAGAGCAATGAACAAATAGCCGATAGCTTATCGTTCGCTGGTGATTTATTTGCTAAAGCCTGTTTGGCACAAATACCTGTAATTATTAATATTTCTTCTCAATCAGTGTATGGAAGCAAACAAACTCCATTATGGGCAGAAGACACTAAAGTAATGCCTGAAAGTGCATATGCACAAGCTAAATATGCCGCAGAACTGATGTGCGAGAATATTCATATAATGAATAAACAATCGTTTGTTACATCCTTAAGGTTAGCTACATTAGCAGGTGGTCAGAATGGGCTTGTTCCTATAGATGTAATTTCAAAACTTGTGAAAAAAGCACTTAGAGAAGAGCCGATCACCATTATAGGTGGACAACAGGAAGTTGAACGATTAGATGTCAGAGATGCAATTAATGCAATTATTTCTTTGTTAAAAACTGATTATCGGAAATGGGATCTTATTTATAACTTGGGTAATAATAAAATATACAATATAATGGCAATTGCTGAAAAAGTAGCAACAATAGCCAGAGAGAAATATGGGAAAAGCGTAACAATCAATGTGAATCCATCTGATATAGACCAAAAAATTGGTATGAATTCTTCTAAATTTAGAGATTTGACAGGTTGGTCGTCAACATACAACTTGGATGATACAATTATTTCATTATTTGATTATTTCAAAAAATCGACAGATTAATCACGGATTGAAAAAACAAAAATATATAACAGCAATGTGCGATCACACTAAAATAAATGGAGAAAAAATACCTCTAGTTAGTATTTGTTGTTTAGCGTACAATCACGAATTCTTTATTCGTAAATGTATTGACGGATTTTTAATGCAAAAAACAAATTTTCCCATAGAAATTTTGATTCACGACGATGCATCCACAGATAAAACCGCAGATATTATCCGAGAATATGAAGCAAAATATCCGGATATTATAAAACCAATTTACCAAGTTGAAAATCAATACCCAAAAGTAACCTGGTTTAGTGGAACTTATCAATATCCTCGTGCAAAAGGGAAATACATTGCATCGTGCGAAGGTGATGATTATTGGACAGACCCATATAAATTACAAAAACAAGTAGATTTTTTGGAAGAAAACGCAGAATATGGATTAGTTTATACAGATTTTGTTGCAGTTAATGAAAGAAGTGAACGAATAAAAAAAGAATTGAGGCGACGACCAATACATCCGTCTGGGAATGTATTACCTTATTTGGCTAAGAGAAATTTTATACAAACCGTAACTGTATTAGGAAGAACTTCATCCTTAGTTAATGCAATAAAAGCCACTCTTTGTATAAATGATTTTAATATAATTGATTACGCGTTATTTTTTGAAGTAGCTGGTTTGGTGAAGATATATTACTTTCCAGAAATCACGGCCGCCTATAGGATTTTATCGGAATCGGCATCTCATAGTACTGATATTGATAAAAAATTACACTTTGCGGAAAATGGGGGTAAAATACTCCGCTATTATAATGCAAAATACGATTTGGGGATTTCGGAGAAAAAGTTTAAAAAAAGATATCTAGTAAATACTTTAAGCATATATTCATTATATAGGGAGAAAAAAAAGTTTATGACATTTTTGTTTCATTCAGTACGAATAATGCCAGAACTTTTATTTTCACCTGTAGTATATTATCATTTACTATTTCTTTTTAGAAAAAATGATTAATTTTTTACCGTTTGCACTTCATTTAATAATTTTGCTACAATATATTAGGCGTAGCCAGCATAAGATATGCTTGTCAAATTTTATATTGGCTCTCCATACATTGTCTATGTTTGCTTTTGGAGTGCTTGCTGTATTTTTTTATCCAGATTACTATTTTACGTTCAAGGCATACCTTTTGATGCTTTTTACTCTGCTTATTTTGTTATATCCATTAAGAAAATACGAGAATAAGATAAAGGCAACAACAAAACTTGCTAAGTTTCCAATTTTAGGTTATCAGATTATTGTTGTCTTTTTAATAGTTATTAGTCTGTATTCATGTGTATTTTTCACAAGAAATCTGCTTACTGTTTTCTCTTATGGAATAGACACGGTAAGAACAAAAGAGATGGTGTTTTATCAAAGTAGTATTTTTTCTAAAATAGCAATTGTTGGGGCATTCTGTTCTTGTATAACCGTATTCATGTTTTTCTACACGTTGATACAATATGGAATGAATAGAACAGCTAAATTATTATTGTTCTCCTCTTTTTCTTTTATTCTTTATACACTAAATGCTGCTGGACGGGATGGAATGGTGATATGGGCATTATCTTTTGTCGCATCGTATTGCCTTTTCTACCCATACTTATCAATTGCGCTAAGAAGCAAAATAATAAAACTAACAAAGTTGTCCGTCATTATTATTTTGCCCATATTTATAGCCTTTACAATGGCGAGGTTTAGTAAAGGTGGTGAAATTTCAAAAGGAGTGGAATCAATATTTTCATATATAGGTCAGCCATTGGCCAACCTTTCATATGAAATTGATTTTACTGAAAAAATTGGAATAAGATCTGGCGATGGGTATTATCCTGTTGAAATTGCACAAATGGTTTTTAGCGATAAGGGAGTGCCGCCTCTAAGTAGAATGGATAGGATTAGATCTTCGATGGAATTAGGATTTCGATCCAACCAATTTTCGTCATATATAGGAGGGTTTTATCCGGGCTATCCTATTTATGTTTTATTTTTCTTTGTTTTGATTTGTTTTCTTATTTTCTCCCTTCTAAATGTAAAAGATGGTTATGTAAAAACTTCAACCCTTTTAATAAGTTTTAGTTGGTATATGATTTTAGTAGTTGGTATATTTTACTTTTACTATTCGGAATTGTCAGGTAATGTATATTTGTTAATACCTTTTCTTTTTTCGGTTTTATTAAAATTAAAAGCGAAGAGGATTGAGGATCAGTTAATAGCGAAGTGATGGGTTAATAAGGTTTTGATATCAATAATAGCATATAAATAAACAATAATGATTAGCGTTTGTTTGGCTTGTTATAATGGGGAAAAATACATAAAAAGGCAGATTGATTCGATTTTATCCCAACTTTCAAGTAATGATGAATTGGTAATATCCGATGATGGTTCTGTGGATCAAACCATATTTATTGCTGAATCTTATTCTTATAAAGATAGTAGAGTAAGAATTATTCGCAACAGTGGGAAAAAAGGTGTTGTCGGTAATTTTGAGAATGCTCTAAAGTCTGCTTGTGGAGATATAATCTTTTTGTCAGATCAAGATGATATCTGGCTTCCAAATAAGGTAGATGTACTAATGTCAGCATTGAAAGTAAGTGATGTAGTTTTTTCAAACATCCGGATCGTTGATGAATGTGAACAGGTGGTGAAAGAGCGTTTTTTCAAAACGAATAACAATTGCGGATTTTGGAGAAATATTTTATCTAACCACTATTTTGGAGCAACCATGGCTTTTAAGAAAACGGTTTTGCAAAAAGCTTTACCCTTTCCAGCATACATCCCAATGCATGATCAATGGATTGGGCTTATTGGGGAAAAATACTTTCGAACAGTTTATTTTGAAGAGCCATTGATACTTTATCGCAGGCATGGAGCAAATGCGTCATATGCAGGAGAAAAAAGTAAAAATAGTTTTTTAAAAAAGATTTCTTTTAGAGTTAAAATTATGTTTGCTATTATGTTTAGATAATGAAGAGGATTGTTTTGATATCAACTTTTGGACGTCCTGAGATCAATGATAATTCTAGAATCTCTAGTGTGTATGATTATATGGTTGGAGACAAACAAATTGTAACATCTGATTTCGATCATACTTTAAAAGCATATAAAGATGTAAATATTACTAGCGGTAGGAATGTGATCCATTTGCATGTTCCCGCATATAGAAAGAATGTAGGGTTTCGTAGGATATACAGCCATTATGTATTCGCCAAAAGACTGAAAAAATATTTACGAAACATTAGTGATAAACCTGATATTATATACTGTGCGATGCCTACATCCACTGCAGCATACGTTGCGGGGAAGTACTGTAAGAAAAATAACTGTAAGTTTGTTATCGATGTGATTGATTTGTGGCCTGATTCTTTGTTTCCCATTTCAAAATTGATAAAATTAGCTGCTCCAGTTTTATTTTTTTGGAAAAGGATAACCCGCAAGGCATATCAGATGGCCGATTTAATCTATGCCGAATCAAAACAATATGCAGAGGTTGCACATGCAGCCAATCCAAGTGTCCCGTATTATTATGCCTATCTTGGGGTTGATTCGGCTTTGCTTAACAAGATTGGAAATAGTATACAAAATTCACGAAGCAAAAATGAACTATTAATATGCTATGGCGGCAATCTTGGTGATAGCTATGATTTTGATACCCTTTTAGACGCGCTCATTTTTTTGAAAGAAAAAGGAATCCAATATAAATTTCTTTTCGTTGGCGACGGAGTTCGAAAGACATATTTGGAAAATAGAATCAAGCAGACACATTTAAACGCTTTCATAACAGGAGCGCTATCTTATGATGCATATATTGAGTATTTGTCTCAATGTGATATTGGGATAAACATATTTAATAAGGGCTCAAAAGTTGTTTATAGCTATAAATTTAATGATTATCTGCTTACCAATCTTTTTATCCTGAACAGCCTTAATGGAGAAACCGCAGAAATGGTTGACCAATATCACGTGGGAAAAAATTTTAATTTTACAACCAATTTACTCAAAGATGTGCTGTATGATGTTTGCAAGAATTGGAACGATTACAAACTATTCGGAAATCAAACAGCGTTGGTTGATGAAGTTTTGGATAAAAAGAATATATATAGACTCATGTGTGATAAAATCATTGATTAATTTTAGTTACCGAGAAGCATAATAAGTATAATGAAAAATATTGTAATAGTTGGGTCCGGCGGCCTTGCCACAGAAATAAAATATTTGATAGATGCGATTAATAAAGATAAACCCCACCAATGGAATTTGCTTGGATTTATTGATAGCTGGGGAAAGCAAAAAGGTGATGAAATTATTGACGAGTATAAAATAGTTGGCACTATCGAAAGTTTGAATGATGTAGTAGAAGAAATTTTCACCATTATTGCGATAGGTAACCCTCAGTATATAAAAGACGCCGCAGAAAGAATTCATAATCCGCTCATTAAATTCGCCAACTTAATTCATCCTGGTGTTGAGATAAACAGTACGATTAGCGGTCACGGCAATATCATTAACTTTGGGTCTTTTATATCCTGCAACGTGCAAATTGGGGATTTTAACTTTTTCAATACCTTCTGTGCTGTAGGCCACGATGTCTGCATTGGTTCATTCAATGTGTTCAATCCTCGCACTCAAATTTCCGGTTCAGTACATGTTGGCGATGTGAATTTTTGGGGAATGAATTCATCCATTATACAAGGAAAAAAAGTAGGAAATAACAATAAAATCGGGGCATCTAGCCTTGTTATACGAAATATCAAGGATAATGAATCCCTCTTTGGCATACCGGCAACAAAACAATAAAAATATAATTATGGAAATAAAAGATTTTTTAGACAATTTTGCTTCTCAGTTTGATGAAACGGATAGTACAACTTTTAATCCCAGTACTAAATTTAAAGATTTGGAAGAATGGTCGTCATTACTTGCCCTATCAATTATTGCCATGGTTGATGCAGAGTATGATGTAGCAATTAAAGGTGACGATATCCGTAATGCCGATACTATTGAAGATCTTTTTAATATCGCCAAATCGAGAAAATAGCCATGAATAATCCTTTTTTATTAGAGAATAAAACAATTTTGGTAACCGGAGCATCATCTGGTATTGGACGGATTATTGCCGTAGAATGTGCCAAAATGCAAGCAAAGCTGATAATCACGGGTCGGAATGCCGAAAGATTATCGGAAACATTAGCTATGCTTGAAGGTATTGGACATATACAAGTCGTTGCCGATTTGACTGACGATACGCAACTCAAGGAACTTGTGGAGCAAATACCATCCGTTAGCGGAGTGGTGCTTTGCGCTGGTATAGACAAGCGATTACCGGTAAAATTTATCAATAAAGAGGATTTTGACACAGTAATGCAAACCAATCTTTTTTCCCCTTCATATCTAATGCAGCTGCTGCTTAAAAAGAAAAAAGTAGAAAAGCAGGCATCCGTTGTTTTTATTTCTTCTATTGCAGCTTATTCGGCAGATATGGGACATGCCATGTATTCGGCGTCTAAAGGGGCGCTGAATGCGTTTGCCCGAGTTATGGCACTGGAGTTGGCACCACAACAAATTAGGGTTAACTGCATATTACCTGGCGTTGTAGATACAAATATTCTGCAATCGGGTACATTAACCGAAGAACAGTTCAAAGAAGAAGAAAAACGTTATCCTTTAGGCAGGTTCGGAAGGCCTGAGGACATAGCCTATTCAGTAGTATATTTACTGGCCAATGCTTCCTCATGGGTTACCGGCTCCTTACTTACAATTGACGGTGGAATAACTTTGAAATAGTATGGCAACCATTAAGTTTAGCAATGTAGGAATAAGTGCGATTAGTGCATGCGTCCCCAAAAATATTTCGGACAATAAAATGTTGATTAACATTCTTCCTGAGGAAGAAGTGCTTAAGGTCATTGACAATATTGGCATCAAAGAAAAGCGTTTTGTTGATAAAGATGTTTGTTCGTCCGACCTTTGTTTTAAAGCGGCGGAACAACTTTTGCTAGATAATAATATTGATAGGAGTGGCATTGATGCGTTGATTTTCCTTAGCCAAACGCCAGATTACAAAATACCGGCTACAGCGCCTATTTTACAGCATCGACTGGGACTACCAAAAACAACTCTGTGTTTTGACATGAATCTTGCTTGTTCTGGGTATGTGTATGCTCTTTCTACAGCATTTGCTTACGCTTCATTGCAGGGAGTAAACAAGGTATTGTTATTAGTTGGCGAAACGTTTTCTAAAATTACTTCGCCTTTTGATAAAGTAAACGCTCCGTTATATGGAGATGCCGGTACTGCTACCTTGATTGAAAAGGGCGATTTTGCCGACTCTCATTTTATACTTTGCTCGGACGGTTCCGGAAGAAATGCGGTAATTATTCCTGCTGGAGAATACAGAAATCCTACTACTTTAGACAATCTAAAGGAGGTTGAGATGGAAGATGGGAATATTCGTTCCGGGCATCAGATTTTTATGGATGGTATGGATGTTTTTAATTTTGCTCTTAGCGTAGTACCAAAAAGTATTAAGGAAATGATGAATACGGTTCAAATTACACTGGATGATGTGGATCATGTGGTGTTTCATCAGGCAAATAAATTTATGACTGATTTCTTTGCAAAGAAATTAAAGTACCCGCTCAATAAAGTGCCCTATTGTATAGATCGATACGGAAATACCAGCTCTGCCTCTGTACCCTTAACTATTGTTTCCGAATTGAGAACTACAGACTTGGATGAAAAAACGGTGATTTTATGCGGATTCGGAGCCGGACTGTCATGGGCAACAGCATTAGTGGAGTTTAGGCATTGTAACGTATCACCAATAATTGAATACTAATGTTGCCAAATGCCATATTTCACCATGTAGGGATTGCTGCAGAATCGATTGAAAGAACGGCGGCATTGTTTATGGAAGCCGGATATAAAATGACGAATATTATTTTTGATCCCAAGCAGAATGTAAATATTTCTTTCTTGGAAAAAAATGGTAGCCCTTTGCTCGAATTAGTCGAACCGGTTGATGAAAAATCACCTGTTCGGAACATATTGAGTAAAGTAGGGGTTTCCGCGTATCACTTTTGCTATGAGGTGGAAGATTTAGAGGATAGCATCACTCAATTACGCAAAAAAAGGTTTATGCTATTGGTAAAACCGGTAGAAACCGTTGCATTCAACGGGCGTAAAATATGTTTTCTTTATCATAAAGAAACAGGGTTAATAGAATTACTCGAAAAATAACATGCAAAAAAAACATTTCATATTTCGGAATGCAACTGTAGAAAGTTTTTTCTCCAAGTTTGATACTACCTATTCGGGATATAGTGATATATCTTACATTCCGGATGATGTGGATGCATACTTTTGGATTTATCTTTCTCCGGTAAAAACAAATGTGGAATTGTATATTCGCGAAGTCGAAGCCTACACACAGCAGCTGCAATTGGTACTTTCGCAGCTGAAGCCACAAAAAGCATGTTATGCTTTTACCATGTATCCTATGCACTTTATGTACCAGGAGAATGGCAATCCTTCGGTGAGTGTTGCAATAGATAGCTACAACAGAGAATTATTTAAGTTGTCGGAGGCATATCCGAATCTTAAAATTATTGATTTTTCCCGTTTTTGTCATCGCTATCCATCTTCATCCCTCATTGATTGGCGATTTTACTACATCTCGCAAATGCAGGTAAATCCTAAGTTAGCTGGTGATTTTAATACTTGGATACAAAAAGAAATAGCCGCAATTGAAGGAAAGCGTAAAAAATGCTTGGTACTTGATTTGGACAACACACTTTGGGGTGGAATTTTAGGTGAAGATGGCATAGAAGGCATTCAAGTTGGAAATGCTTATCCCGGGAATGCTTTTCTAGATTTTCAATATAACCTTCTAGAATTATCAAAAAGTGGTGTTATTCTTACCGTTTGCAGCAAGAACAACGAGCAGGATGTGCTAGAAGCATGGAACAGAAATCCCTTTTTGCAAATAAAAAAAGAACGGCTTGCTGCTTGGCGAATTAACTGGAATAACAAGGCCGATAACATATCCGAACTGGCGCAGGAGTTAAATATCGGCTTGGATAGTATGGTTTTTATAGATGATAATCCAACTGAAAGGGAGTTGGTAAAGCAAATGCTGCCTATGGTCGAAACTCCGGAATTTCCCAAACAACCTTACTTGCTTACCGATTTTTTTGAAAAAGTCTGCATTGACTATTTTCAAACATATAAGTTGACCAGTGAAGATAAAGAAAAACTGGAACAATACAAGGCTAATGCCGAACGTGCGTCATTTCAAAAGTCATTTGCTTCTTTTGATGATTACTTGAAGAGTTTGGAGATAACGTTGGGCATTCAGGAGTTGAATTCAATAAACCTGTCACGCATTGCACAAATGACGCAGAAAACAAACCAATTTAATCTTACCACAAAACGTTATACCGAAGAAGACATCATTGCCCTGGCTGCCCAAGATGCAAAAATATACTGCATAAGTGTAAGCGATAAGTTTGGAGACAATGGCATCACTGGTGCAGCTATTGTAACCACAGATAAAGAAAGCAAAACAGCAAATATTGATAGCTTTTTGCTCAGCTGTAGGATTTTAGGGAAAAACAACGAGGTGGTGTTCTTGAAGTATATGCTTCGGAAACTAAAAGAAGGTGGAATTTTAAAGGTA
Organism: Bacteroidales bacterium; assembly: GCA_031551125.1. Classification (GTDB taxonomy): domain Bacteria; phylum Bacteroidota; class Bacteroidia; order Bacteroidales; family UBA932; genus JAIRNF01. The sequence goes on along the minus strand of JAVBOB010000015.1, from coordinate 53,074 downwards.
ACATCTGCATTTATCCCAACAGCTAAAAACAAGCAGGTAGCGGACTTTTACGACAAAAACAATTTTTCTTTGACGGCAATAGAGCCTAATGGGATTAAGTATTATATGTGCTTGTTAGACAATGTAGATTTACACATCCCCGATATATACAAAATAAATTAATCATATTATGACCGATAAAATCATCAAAATCATTAGTGGCGTATTGGAAACCAAGATAGATGCAAATGCATCACAGACAACATGTGAAAGATGGGATTCCTTACAGCATCTCAACATTATCGTTGCATTGGAAGAGGCTTTCGACTTGTCATTTGAGCCCGAAGATATTGCCATAATGAAAAGCGTTGAGGCAATAAAAAATGTTATTAATACATACCAAAAATGAACGAATTAGTTTCCTTTATTCGCACTACTTTTGATGATCATGAAGGGTTTATTCCTCTTCATGACCCTCGATTCGTAGGAAATGAAGTAAAATATTTACAGGAGTGTATTGAAACAAATTTTGTGTCAAGTGTAGGCGCTTTTGTTACTCAATTCGAAAATATGTGCGCTGAGTTTACCGGCGCTAAATATGCTGTAGCAGCAATGAATGGCACAGCTGCATTGCATATTGCACTACTTTTGGCTGGAGTTGAGCGTAATGATGAAGTTATTTCGCAACCGTTGACTTTTATTGCCACAGCAAATGCGATTTCCTATATTGGCGCAAAACCCGTATTTATTGACGTAGATAAAGAAACAATGGGTCTTTCACCAACTGCAATGGAAGAGTTTTTGAAGGAATGTACCATCATGAAGGATGACGGCTTTTGTTATAACAAAAATACGAACCGAAAAATTGCGGCTTGCGTTCCCATGCATACCTTTGGACATCCGGTAAAAATGGATGAGCTAGTAGCCCTTTGCGAAAAGTATAATATCCCATTGGTGGAAGATGCCGCTGAAAGTTTGGGAAGCTACTATAAGGGAAAACACACTGGTACATTTGGGAAGTTGGGTATTTTGAGTTTCAATGGTAATAAAGTAATCACCACCGGAGGTGGTGGTATGATTCTTACAAATGATGACGCGCTGGCTAAACATGCCAAATACATTACTACTACAGCCAAAGTACCCCATCGTTGGGAATTTATACATGATGAAACAGGATATAACTATCGCCTGACAAACATCAACGCCGCTTTAGGTTGTGCACAAATGGAGAATCTGCAAAAGTTGCTGGATCTGAAACGTGAACTATCAGACAAATACAAATCATTTTTTGCAAATAGCCACTTTGAATTTTTCTGCGAACCGAAAAACTGTAAGTCAAACTACTGGCTTAATGCTATTATTGCAAAGAATAAAGTTGAGCGCGATACAATACTGGAGTATACAAATGACCATAAAGTAATGACTCGGCCAATTTGGCATTTAATGAATGAACTAGTGATGTTTAAAGACTGCCAATGTGGGACACTTGAAAATGCCAAGTGGTTTGAAGAGCGGGTTGTGAATATTCCGAGTAGCGCTATTATTCCAAACTACTATAATAAGGACGGTCGACATGCAATCGTTTAACCTCCAAAGATTTATATACAGCTGCGTGTTGGACCGCTCAGGCAGTTTATTTACCGAAGATTTGGCACATCTTGATAAAGAATTGCATGATCAAATTGACGGACGCTCAGTGTTAGTGATAGGTGGTGCCGGAACCATAGGATCTTCTTATATCAGAGCCTTGTTGAAATTCAGCCCCAAACGGTTGTTCGTAATTGACATCAACGAGAATGGATTAACGGAATTAGTGCGAGATTTACGCAGCCGTACGGATGTGTTTATCCCAGACGATTTCAAAACTTATCCGATAGACTTTGGCTCAACTGTTTTTGAAAAACTTTTCAAAGATGAAGGCCCATTTGAAATAGTTGCCAATTTCTCTGCTCATAAGCACGTTCGCAGCGAAAAAGACATATATTCCATTGAAGCAATGGTTGAAAATAATGTATTGAAAGCAAAGAGGTTGTTGGATATGTTTGTAGATACAAAAGTAGACCATTTTTTTTGTGTTTCTACTGACAAAGCCGCAAATCCCGTAAACATTATGGGAGCCAGTAAAAAATTGATGGAAGAGGTCATTATGGCTTACTCTGCTAAGATGCCTATTGTTACTGCTCGTTTTGCTAATGTGGCCTTCTCAAATGGTAGTCTTCCGCTCGGTTTTATTGAAAGGTTCAACAAGCAACAACCCTGGTCGTGCCCCATTGATGTGAAACGATTTTTTGTTTCACCCGAAGAATCAGGCCAGCTTTGTTTAATAGCATCTGTTCTAGGAGCGTCTGGTGATATATTCTTTCCTAAGTTGGATATGATCAATGATTTAAAGCCTTTTTCTGATATTGCGATTAATCTTTTAAATGCATGGGGATTGAAGCCGGACATCTGTCAAACGGAAGAAGAAGCTCGTCAAAAAGCACTACATTTAAATGCTGATAGCAAAACGTATCCTATCGTATTTTTTAGTTCTGACACTTCCGGCGAAAAAGCATATGAAGAATTTTATACTGAAACAGAAACACTTGATATGAACAGGTTTTTCAAACTCGGTGTGATCAAAAATTCTAAGAAACGACCAATACAAGAGGTAGATAATATTATCAATAACTTGCAAACGCTGTTTTTAAAAGATAAGTTGAGCAAAATTGAAATAGTAAACAAATTGAAAGACCTGCTCCCAAACTTTGAACATATTGAAACCGGTAAGAGTCTGGACCAAAAAATGTAGCGTATGTATAACGTCATTAAAAGACTTTCAGATTTTCTTTTAGCGCTTATTGCGTTGATTATTTTGTTACCTCTTCTTATTCCCATTTGCATAGCGTTGCTCTTAACGGGAGAGCATGAGGTTTTTTATTTTCAGAAGCGAATCGGATATAAGCAAAAGCCATTTTATATTTGGAAATTCGCTACAATGCTAAAGAACAGCGAGAAGATAGGAACTGGGTTAATAACATTACGTAATGATTCCAGAGTTACTCCAGTGGGTCGGTTTTTGCGTAAAACCAAAATCAATGAACTCCCACAAATAGTAAATGTAATATTGGGAAGCATGAGTATTGTAGGGCCACGACCATTGGTAGAAAAAGGATTTAATCAATATCCCGAAGCATTAAAGCCCACCATTGCTGCGTCAAAACCAGGACTTACCGGTATTGGATCCATTGTATTTCGGGACGAAGAACTATATTTGTCAAAGGCAGAGAACCCAGCGGAATATTACGAAAGAATAATTCAACCCTACAAGGCTGAATTAGAAGTTTGGTATTTTTATAATAAATCTCTTTGGACAGATTTGAAAATTATACTATTAACGATTGTGGTTATCTTGAATCCAAATTATAAACATATAAACAAGTGGCTAAAGGACCTTCCGCAAAAGGAGTTGATATAAAATCATTTGGTTTGTTGCATAGATTCTTTCGCCCAAGAGTTATATTGTTGGAATTGATTGTACCAATTTTATTTACCTCATGTTCAAATGCTCCTTCGTCTATTAATATTTGTGGTATTTTTCCAAAAAATGATTCACTTATTTTCACTGTTGGTTTAAAAGGAAAAGATCTTAGCAAAGGATATCAATGCGCAGGAGCAGTAGCAATATCAGCAAACCCAGAATGCCAGTGCATATCCATTCCAATCCCAGACAGCCTATCGAAAGATATTATTGGCTTAGAATTACTAATTCGAAATAATCCAGGAAATACTATACTTCTAAAATCAATCAAATTAGATGGAATAGCCAAAATTTCAGGTGTTGATTTAATGAGGACGTTCTCATGGCAAGGTGTTTTGACTATTGAACCAAACTCAGAGAACGATGCTATCAACTGTTATATTCCATTAGATACAAGCGGAGAAGTATTATCTATAGGTCTTAATAGGGGCGTATTTTTCCAACAGCGGGAAGAAGTTGTAAAGAATATATTTTTCTGGTTCTTCTTTTTATGCTTGCTAATTTTTATAGTTATTCAGATTCGCTTTGTTATAACAACACAACCATTACTTTCCATTGGTATAATTTCTTTCCTGCTAACTCTTCCTCTAAAGATTTCTTACACTAACTGGGCATTAATGTTTTTAGGAGTTATCTCTTTAATCTCATTTATTGTAAGTAAAAGTAGGAAGGTTGTCTTTAGCCCACCCTTTTATGGCATTATAGCCCTTTATGGAGCTTTATTATTGGGGCTTTTCTATTCCATTGATTTTAATGGCGCCATAAAAGAACTTTCGCCAACAATGGTTTTTTTGATCTTACCCACTTTATTTGGTCTAATTCAATTTTCTAAGATAACCATTGAAAATATTTTCCTGTGTTTCGTTCGGGGGGTTGGCTTGTTTTGTTTGCTTTTGTTGATTAACTATTGCTATATGTTGCCTGCCCTCGACATTTCTAGTCCAGTAGAAGTTGTTAATAAAGTAAAAATATTTTCACAATACCTCTTCTTCCACCCTTCCTTTACTCACCCTTCTTTCATTTCTGTTGTCATATTAATGCCCATACCCATTGCAACCTACCTCCGTTTTGGCAATGTGGAAAAAAAAATAAGTTGGGTTGAATTTGTTTTATGTATTATGTCAATATCCGTAACTGTGTTTCTTTCTGGTGCCCGCATAGGTTTAATTACTCTGCCCCTACTAACTGCTTTAGGATTATTATTCTACCTTCCAATAAAGCAGCAAGTTAAATACACATTGTTTGCAATTACAATAGGTATAGCAGTATTTGGATTACTACGAAAAACAAATGAAGAAAATAAGTTTAACGATCCTATCCGCGAAGATCTTCGCAAAACGGCAATTACAGCGATCAAAGAACGTCCTCTATTCGGCTGGGGAACCGGCAGCATGAAGTATTTACTATATAATGAAGATATCGCGCATAAAGCCGGCTTGGAGAAACCAATCGCAGAATTCAACCATTTTCATAACCAATACTTAGACGAAATTGTTCAATTCGGCCTTATTGGCTCTCTCCCATTCTTTGGGCTATTTGCTTATCTTATTTATCTGGCCATCAAAAAGCGAGATTTTCTACTTATGGCCTATCTTGCTATTTACCTCCCCTTTATGTTTGTAGAATCACCCTTTGCAACAGTAAAAGGTATTCAACCCATGATATTTTGGTTGTGCTTTTTTCTTAGTACACAAAAAACAAGATGCCCTGATAATACTATCAAGGCATCTCCAAGTTCTGAGTAAATATTATTTTCTAATCCTTTTCTTTTATGTACTTCCACAATGTTTTACGATAGGTCCATAGAAGAGCGCATAGAAGACCTAAAAGAAGAAAAGCCGGAACGTAACTTTTAAAATACGACATCATCGTGTTTTCCGGTCGAGAAAGAGGAGGAAAGTCCTGAACAACCGTTATTACATCCGGATACAGCTGTAAATCTTTTTCTATGCCTTGCTGTTGGCTAAACAAGTTTATGTACTGGTTGTGGTACAGACTTTTATCCCCATTTCCGTTTAGAATAAATTGTTGATTCGCTGTTTTATTCTTTTCAAAATACTCGGTTCTTTGAAAGCTATCCAGCCTCGTCACCTGCTTTTTTACCTCTTCCAATAAACGCTCTTTCTGCCCTATTGCTAAAGCATTTTCATCCTGAAGAAAAGTATTTCTTCTGATATAACTCTTTAGAGAACTGGCCACAGAAGGAAATGCCTTTTCTGAAAATACCTCCAACCGCAAATAAAAGTAATCATGCATTTTTTTAATTGACGTATCCTGCGGATTTTTCTTCACTTTTTCTAGAATATCTGCATAATCGGGAAGGTGATCCTTGTTCGCATCTATTGCATAAAGTGCTTTTATGCTTTTCACCTCCTTCAAGGCGGTATCGGGAAGGTTAAGCATAAGCGATAATGATTTATAGTCACGGTTTATAAGCAAGCCGTTCAACGCGTCAATTTGAGAAATGATCAGATCACAAGGAACATTTTTTGAAATAAGCTGAACGGTTGATGTGTAATACTTCTTACTTTTAGAAAACACATAGTAGCTAAACACAGCGCCCAGCATGGCGGCAATCAGCAACCATAAACTTTTACGAAGTAAAAATTTCAAAATGGATCCTAATGCGGAACAGCATGCGTTATACGCCTTTTTTAATATGTAAAAAAGGTCTAATTCGTCTGAAGAATTCTGTGATTGGTTTTCTGTAGTCATTATCGTTTATCTTATAAAATATTTTTCCTGCTATATGTTCGTACTAGCCCCTGCCAAATCAATATATTCACAACAAAACAGGTAATAACAAGAGCTGGTAACAGTAAATTATCAGTTATACGTTTTGCAAAAAACTGGACTACTAGTATAGACACAAAAAAGCCCGCTCCAATAACAATTGTTGCTTTATCATGTGTTTGATATATTCTCAATAAATAGTGATGAATATGTTGCTTATCTGCAGAAAATGGAGATTTACCCTGTGATGTTCGCAAAATAAACACCCGCAATGTATCAAAAAGCGGGAAAAGCACTACTGCTATTGCCATTGATATAACCGATCTGTATTTATAGGGATCTCCATCTGTTAGTGTTCCATTTGTCTTTATGAACGCAATAGTAGCTATTGCTAAAACAAATCCAATAAAAAGAGAGCCGGTATCACCCATAAAAACAACCGCTTTATGCCAATTGTAATATAGAAAACCAAGTATGGCCCCTATCAATGCGCACATAATAATAGTATACTCATACGTCCCCACTTGGTAAAACCAGTAGCCCAAAAACGAAAAGCTGATAATTGATACAACCCCGGCTAAACCATCAATTCCATCAATTAAATTAAACGCATTGGTAACTACAATAATAGCGAATATGGATAACGCATAGCTAATCCACAAAGGTAGGGTGTTAATGCCCAAGAAGCCATAAAACGATTCTATACGTATGTCCGAAAGTCCCACAACAATAGCTGCAGCAACCAGCTGAGCAAGCAGCTTTTGCCAAGGCTTTAAGGGTGCAACATCATCGCGAAATCCGGTTAATACAATTAGCGCTATTGCGCTAAAGACATACTTCCTAACAAAGGGGCCGGTATCAGGTAGCCATGCCAGCATGGCAAAGCCAAATGCAATAAAAATAACAATACCTCCCATAGTTGGGATTTGTCCTTTATGTATTTTTCTTTTGCCTCCCTCATCAAGAACATGCCGCTTATGCAGTATCTTTATCAGTAGGGGCATAAGAAGAAAACTCACCGCAAGAGATGAGATAAGTGAATACAAGGATAATACCATACCTCTAAATTAAAATCCGGACCACAACTTTGGTACAAAACACTACAATAAACTTAACTACAAATATAACGAATATATTTAGTTAATTTTAAATATCTAATTTTTTACGGCCAACTCCAGCCGTCTAAGCCAAACAATAATAGCCGACATAGCCCAGCGGAACAACAACATCCACCAAAGCAACGCTCCTACTGATACAAATAAAATGACATCTTCCAGATTACTATGCGAAATAGAAATATGGTGATTCAATAAATCAGCATCCTCCTTGCTTATTTTACCCTGCTCTCGCTCTTCAATCATAACAGCCGAACCATAAGCCAATCCTAGAATATTTGCCACAATCCACAAGAAGGCCGTTTTGATTGGCAACCCGAAAAACAGCATAACAGGTTTAAGCCCCTTCGACAATAACCTGATAACTCCAAATTCACTAAGAACGCGTTGTAGAATATTCAAAGACAAGATGAGAACCATCATCTTTACCATCAGCTTGCCTGCTGATATAGCCCAACTACCAAGAATAGACCAAATATCTGCATTGCTGACAGTATGTTCTTGTGCCGCAATTATTGTGCCATTTTCTGGCATAACAAGGTTAAGTACAAATGCTAAAATAAAAGCTGACAATGTGCGCACCAACACTATGCGTATTGCCGAAGATCCCGTTTTCTTCTGCACAGCTGTTTCAATAAACATATTATGAGCACATAAGCACATAACGGCCAAAATAGTAATGGATCTAACACTAAAATCAAGGGTTACAATCACAGCAATAGCGGAGTATATGTTTACACAATATCCGGAAATAAATACCAATGCTGACTCGCCCGGCAAGCCGATAAGCTGAAACGCTGGCGAAAGCCACTGGGATAACCAACCAACAACACCCAAATATTGAAGTAGTGTAACAACAAACGACACTATTAACGTTAGCCTAATCATCCACCAGCCTGTACGTAAAGCCGAAGGAATAGCCGCACGTATAGCGGTAATAAGCCGTTCTTGAAAACTACGAGATTTAACCGTGACTAAGTTGTTTGACATCGCTTTTTCCGACTATTTCTAATTTGCTTCTATTAAACTATTGTTTTGCAAAATATTTTTTGATTTCTTTTTTCGCCTTAGGGGCCAACATAAACATGGTAAACATGGTACAGAAGGCCATTAAAGCGTACGCAATATCAATAATATCTACCACTGCAACAAGCGGAATTACCGCACCAACCACTAGCATGGCTAAAAAGAAGTAGTTGTAGTAGTAGGCATACTTTGCACCAAAAAGAAAGCTTGTACACTTGGTTCCGTAGTAGGAGTATGAAAACATGGTTGAGAAAGCAAATATAATTGCTACCAGCATCAACAGGTAATGACCCAAGCCGGGAATAGAGGCTTCGAATGAATTCATGGCTATTTGGATTCCTTGCACCTGGCTCACCTCATATTGTCCATTAATAAGTATGGCTAATGCAGTAAGCGTACATACCAGCCCCGAGTCAATAGATGGGGCCAACATAGCTACAAGTCCTTCACGCACCGGCTCAGTATTTTTCGAAGCACCGTGCATCATGGAGGCTGTACCAACACCCGCCTCATTTACAAATGCCGCTCTACGTGCTCCAAGAACAATCACCGACCCCGCTAAACCACCTGCTCCTGCTTCAAAAGAAAAAGTTCCTTGAAAAATGGAAGCAAAAACATCCGGAACAGCAGAAAAATGGGTAATAATAATATATCCAACTATAAGAAAATAAAGGAATACCATAGCTGGCACAATGCGTGTTGCCACAGCGCTAATTCGCTGTATTCCACCCAGAACGACAACCGAAACCAACAAACAAATTACTATGCCAATAATTAATCGCAATGTAACAGTATTCTCAACTCCCGCCGGAGTGAAGAATACAGTGGTCATCGCTTCGGTAAGCTGGTTCGCCTGCATAAGGCAAAGTGTTCCTATCAACCCAAAAACAGAAAAGAAAATAGCTAGCGGCTTCCATTTCTTCCCCAACCCTTGTGTTATCATATACATGGGGCCTCCCTGCACCACTCCTTCCGAGTCTTTCCCTTTATACATAATAGCCAGTGTTCCTTCAAAGAACTTAGTAGCCATACCTACGCATGCGCTAACCCACATCCAAAATATAGCCCCCGGGCCACCCATAGTTAACGCCACAGCCACACCGCTAATATTACCCATACCAACCGTAGAAGCAATAGCTGATGCCAAGGCCTGAACTGAGCTGATTTGCCCCGGAGCGTCATCTTCCTTTTTCCGTAACGACTGTATAGCTCGTTTATAGTAACGTAGAGGGATAAAGCCGGAATAGATCATAAAAAAGAGGCCGCCTCCAATCAACACAAAGAAAAGAGGGGTGCCTAAGCTGCTGCTAAAATTGCCAAGTGCTTGACTTATCAGATTTCCAAGTCCATCAGTCAAAAAAAGATTTTTCATAGGTGAAGGGCGGGTTAATTATAGGTTTAGGGGACAATATTACTAAGAAAATAATTACATTAACTAGACCTACCCTATCTTTATGTTGCTTTATGTTGAATGGGCAAAGTTTTCTACCAAGGTAAAACCCGTCTTTTCAACCTACAAAACGTTATGATAGCTATTGGGCAGCACACAAATATAGAGCATAACAAGGCGTAACACGCAACAAAAGAAGCCTTTCCAACAAGGAGGCTTCTCTTATTTCTCTTAACGGCTGTAATTCCATTAGGATTTTTGTCTTTCTCACAAACGTCAGGCCACTGAACGATACTATCAGGGGAAGTATTATGAAGTTTACTAAGCCTGAAACTCTCCCTTAGCCCACCGTTTCAATGAAGGAAAAGATCTTCTCATTTGGGTAACGGCCTCTTCTTTTGTTAGCTTGTACTCAGCATCCTCGTTAAACTCTTCGATAAATTGGGCGCAATGGGCAATCATTTCGTCCATTGTGTAATCTTGCTTAAAAGCTCCGTTTTCGAAACAGTAAATACAGTAATCGGTGTTGGCTGATTCATCCTTGTTCGTTCCAAAATGATCGGGATCGGTAAGCGGCATGCCGCAACTCTGACAAAATTTTGTTTCCATGCTAGATTGGTATTTAACAGTTAATGGCAAATGTAAGAAATTAAGCCCCTTCGCTTTATTTGCTTTCACAAATAATAGCTTATTTTAGCACTTGTGCCCCTAAGAGATGCTGCCTACTTGTTTTAAGCATACAATTCGTTAACTTTGTAACTCATCCTTACACCTAAACAACATAAATGGGAAAGTTTTTATTCAATCTGTTTTTCTACATATACGCGTTATTGTCTGCGCCCATACTTTACCTCATTGCGCTTGTTATTTTTCTAGTCGCATGCCCGTTTGATAAAAGGCGAGTAATGCTGCATAAGTTTTCATACCTATGGGCAATGCTGTACTTCTGGCTAAGCCCGGGTTGGTGCATCCGTTATTCAGGAAAAGGGCATGTTCGCAAAGGGCAACGCTACATAATCGTTACCAACCACCAATCCATGCTTGATATCGCTCTGATGTACAAGATACCCAACGTATTCCGCTGGGTTTCAAAAAAAGAAGTGCTACGTATGCCGTTTATTGGATGGCTACTTGCCCTACATGGCGATGTGCTCATTACCCGTGGAAACTCATCAAGCGCGAGAAAAATGATAGAGAGCTGTAAAGCGTGGCTTACAAAAGGGGTTGACATTTGCCTCTTTCCCGAAGGTACACGCACCAACAACGGGCAAGTTCACCGTTTTAAGGAGGGAGCATTTCTACTGGCCAAGATGAGTAAGGTAGCCATACTTCCGGTAGTAATTAACGGAACATTTGAAGCATTGCCAAAAAAGGGGATAGCACTTAAACCCAAACAAACGTTCTATGTAAAAATACTTCCTGAGATAACAGCCGATGAGGTAAGCAACACAAGCGTTAAGGAGATGACGGAAAAGGTGTATAAGCTAATCTCAGAAGAACATAAAAAGATTGCACCTCAGCTATACTAAATCAATACCCGTATATAATGCCTGAAACCATCAAACCATGAAGAAACATAAAATCCTGATTTTGCTATTTTGCTTGTTGTCAATAGTATCGTTTCACACGCAAGCGCAAGAAAATGTGATTATCGAACTCCCTGAAACATACGAGCTGTCAAATATCATTTTATCGCTAACCAAGTACGGACAAAGTGATAAGTATGAAGTAATGAAGGGGACGAAGTACTATGACGATGTACTTGCGTACTTCGAGCCCGTTAAAAATCACCCGTTGCTGGACAGCGTGGACTATTCAAGAGAGAAGTGGGATTACTACTTAAGCTTTCGAACCGATGCTTACGCCTTTGCATTTGACGAAAACAATCGTCTTAAACGGGTTATAGACTTTTACTCCATGTCCACCAGTATTACCCCATTTGACAATCACTTAGGCCTGATTAATGACTTTGTGGAAAAATCGGGTTTCAGAAAGTTCTTTGCATCAAAAAAAGACTTCTATAACCACATGATTCAGAACTACAAGCAGTACTACTACGTAAATGAGTCGATGGAGTTTTTAAACACAAAAATCGGGAGGCCTCAACAGTATAACAACAGCACAACGCTGGCAACCGTACTATCACCGTTGGTGGGTAGAATGAACTGTCACCGTGACGTTGATAGCCTTACAAGCGCTGATTTCATCTCCGCTTCTGCTGACTTTATAAACGGCGTTGCAGCTGATAATATTATTCCCCGCGTAGTGGACAACCACATGCTATTCACCGAAATGGATCACGGTTACGTAAATCCCATATCCGACAAATACGAAAGCTTAATTACCGAAAATTTCAACAATGCCATTTGGGATAAAGGTTCGGGCTATCCGGGATCTGCTTGCTTCAATGAATATATGACATGGGCGGTTTACGATTTATTTGTACAGGACAGATTTCCGGAATTGGCTGATTCTGTTGCCTTGCAATGGCAGTACCAAAATGCAAGCAGAGGATTTTTTGCACAAAACCTGTTTGCACAAAAAGTAATAGAATTATATAACGATAGTGACGGCAACGGGCTGGAGAAAATATACGAACCGTTATTGAAGTGGTGCAAGGAGGTTGAAAAGAATATAACGCTACCCATACTAACCAATGTGGGAAAGGGGTTCGTAGAAACCGATGTAAACAACGTTCAGATAAGCTTTTCGGAAAGCATGAATACCAAGGAACCGTTCGGGGTAAAAGTAGCAGAATGCAACAGCAATAAGCTTACCGGAAAAAATAAAGTGGTAGAGATATCCAACGCGCGCTGGAGCGATGACGGCAAAACGCTACACTTATCAATTGATACCGAATATAATGAGTTTGCCTTATTTTTTAACTGGTGGGGTATTCGAAAGCCATTACTCTCAAAAAACGGCATACTACTAAAAGCACAAAGTCGCGTATTGCTGAAAAAACAGCAAATTCATATTTAAAGTTATCCCTGTTTGGCTGGGGCTGAAACCCCAGCCAAACAAAAATTAACCATCCCACCCATCTTTGCTCTTTCCATCTTTATTCATTTATCTGGCTTTCCTATTCATCTTGTTCCACTCACTTTTCACTATCGTTTACTATCTTTGTAGTTTTCGCTAAAATACTAATGAGTAATCAAGACCAAATAGAGATAACGGGTGCTCGTGAGCACAACCTCAAAAACGTCAGCCTTATCATACCCCGCAATAAGCTCACCGTAATTACGGGCTTGAGCGGCAGCGGGAAATCATCCTTAGCCTTCGATACTATTTATGCCGAAGGGCAGCGCAGGTACATGGAAACCCTGTCGGCCTACGCCCGTCAGTTTTTGGGAACAATGGAACGCCCTGATGTGGAACAAATCACCGGACTTAGTCCCGTTATTTCCATTGAGCAAAAAACCACCAACAAAAATCCTCGTTCAACCGTTGGTACCATTACTGAAATATACGATTTCCTTCGTCTGCTATATGCCCGCGCATCCATAGCCTACTCAAAAGAAACGGGAGAGGAGATGGTACGCTATACCGATGAGCAAATCGTAAAGCTGATTATTGACAAGTTTAAGGGAAAGAAAACCGCCATACTTGCGCCATTGGTAAAGGGACGCAAGGGACACTATAAGGAGCTGTTTGAACAGCTGCGCAAAAAGGGATTTCTATACGTTCGTGTTGATGGAACGCTGAAGGAGCTGAAAGCGCAAATGAAGGTTGACCGCTACAAAACACACTTCATTGAAGCGGTTGTTGATAGGCTTGTACCATCACCTGATGACGAAAAACGCCTGCGCGATTCAGTAGTAACGGCCATGAACCAAAGCAAGGGAACCATTATCATACTTGACTTGGATAGCAACGAGCAACGTTACTACAGTCGCCAGCTGATGTGTCCTACCACAGGCATATCATACAATGAGCCGGCTCCTCACAGCTTCTCGTTCAACTCACCGCAAGGCGCTTGCCCGCATTGCAACGGGCTTGGAACGGTAGCCGAAATTGACCTCAACAAAATTATACCCAACCCTAAGCTAAGCATAAAGAAGGGGGGTATAGAGCCGCTTGGTGCACATAAAAACAATCTGCTATTTGCCCAGCTTGAGGCCATTGCTAAGAAGTACGGTTTCTCTACTACCGACCCAATTGAGGATATTCCTGAAGAAGCCATGAGCGTTATTCTTTACGGGTCAGACGAATCGTTTCGGGTAAGCGGTGAGCAAAGCGGCGGGGCAACCTACTTCATGAATTTTGAAGGTATAGTAAACATCATTAACAACCGGAGTGAAGACGAAGGGGAGTTTTCAAAAGCATGGGCTGACCGATTTATACGCTATGTTGAATGTCCCGTTTGTCATGGTACACGGCTAAAGGAAGAGGCTCTTTACTTCCGCATTGCCGATAAAAATATCGCCGAACTTTCGGCAATGGATATTGACACGCTGCACCAGTGGATAAGTAACGTAGAGCCTAAGCTGAGTAAAAAACAAAAAAGTATTGCTCATGAAGTGCTGAAAGAAATCCGTACCCGACTGTCGTTCATGCTCGACGTAGGGCTTAACTACCTTTCACTAAGCCGTAGCACCCGAAGCCTATCGGGAGGTGAGAGCCAGCGCATACGCCTTGCCACTCAAATAGGTTCGAAGCTGGTAAACGTACTGTATATTCTCGATGAGCCGAGTATTGGCCTTCACCAGCGTGATAACCGACGACTTATCAGCTCACTCCAACAGCTGCGTGACGAGGAGAATTCGGTAATTGTAGTTGAGCACGACGAAGATATGATTCGTAACGCCGACTACGTTGTGGACATTGGCCCCAATGCAGGATTGCATGGTGGAGAAATTGTTGCCATAGGTACGCCCAAAGAAATTATGCAAACAGATTCGCTAACTGCACAATATCTAAACGGGAAGAAGCAGATTGAAACACCCAGGCAACGGCGTAAAGGCTCGGGAAAAACGCTCAGCATTCGCGGTGCAAAGGGTAACAACTTAAAAAATATTGATGTTGATTTCCCATTAGGCACATTTATTTGTGTAACCGGAGTGTCGGGAAGCGGGAAATCAACGCTCATCAACGAAACGCTACAACCCATACTTAGCCAGCATTTTTACAAATCGTTCCAAGACCCGCTCCCGTATGATAAGGTAGAAGGAGTAGAAAACGTGGATAAGGTTATTGAGGTTGACCAGTCACCCTTGGGTCGTACGCCACGCTCCAACCCCGCCACCTACACGAACGTGTTTGCCGATATACGCAAGCTGTTTGAGTCAACACCAGAAGCCAAGATACGAGGCTATAAAGCCGGACGGTTCTCGTTCAACGTAAAAGGCGGTCGTTGTGAAGAGTGTAAGGGTGCGGGAGTGCAAACCATTGAAATGAACTTCCTACCCGATGTATATGTAACCTGTAAAACCTGTAACGGCAAACGGTACAACCGTGAAACGCTGGAGGTACTTTATAAAGGCAAAAGCATTAACGATGTGCTGAACATGACGATTGACCAAGCCTGCGAGTTCTTTGAAAGCATACCGTCTATTCACCATCGTATAAAAACATTGCAGGATGTCGGGCTTGGGTATATCACGCTGGGGCAGCCCTCAACCACGCTATCCGGTGGAGAAAGTCAGCGGGTGAAGCTGGCCGCTGAGCTGAGCAAACGTGATACAGGCAACACCTTCTACATTCTTGACGAACCCACAACGGGACTGCATTTTGAAGACGTTCGGGTACTACTTGGCGTACTCAACAAGCTGGTAGAAAAAGGAAACACCGTGCTTGTGGTAGAGCATAACCTAGATGTAATTAAAACCGCCGACTATATTATTGACCTAGGAAAAGAGGGAGGAGCCGGAGGCGGAGAAGTGCTTTGTACCGGAACACCCGAAGCAATTTGCAAAAGTAAGAACAGCTACACTGCCGAGTTCTTGAAAGAAGAATTGAAAAAAAGAAAACAAATTAGCGCGTCATTGGCTTCGCCGAACTCGTAAACTCGGTTGTGAGGCGCTTTTTGCCGACCCGAAGGACAGCGCAGCTAACCAATCTGTTTAATTTAAGGAGATTGCTTCGCTTCGCTCGCAATGACGGTCTTAATTCAGCAAACATCTAAATATACAAAGATTTGGCTCCTACGGAGTCCGCTAAAAACATTGATATGTTGCAGCCTTTTACGCCGGAATACTTTATGAAAGAAGCCCTGAAAGAAGCCCAACAGGCTTTTGACAGGGACGAGGTCCCTGTTGGCGCCGTAGTGGTGTGGAACAATAAAATTATAGCCCGCGCTCACAACCTTACCGAAACGTTGAACGACCCAACCGCTCACGCCGAAATGCAGGCCATTACCGCAGCAACCAACGCCATAGGCGGAAAATATCTTAACGAGTGTACGCTATACGTAACGCTCGAACCCTGCCCCATGTGTGCGGGAGCATGCTTTTGGGCACAGCTAGGTACAATTGTTTACGGTGCTGATGATGAGAAGCGAGGTTTTACTACAACAAAAGCATCCCTCCTGCATCCCAAAACAAAAGTGGAAAAAGGGTTATTGAAAGATGATTGCGCCGCGCTTATGGTCAACTTTTTTAAGAAGAAGCGGTAATAATTTCACCACATAGGTGTATAGGAAGCACATAGAATAATAGCACGTCATTGCGAGCGTAGCGTGGCAATCTATTCTTTTCAAGAGATTGCTTCGCTTCGCTCGCAACCGAGTTTACGAGTTCGGCGAAGCCAATGACGAAATAAATTAGAGTAGTTCAAAATGCTCCGCTTTTTATATCTTTGATTTCATTTTTACAGCAAACTATTCACCACAATGGCTCAAAAAGAAATAGTAGAAACTCCTTTGATGAAACAATACCTTAGCATGAAGGCTAAACACCCCGATGCTATTTTGCTGTTTCGCGTAGGAGACTTTTACGAAACCTTTGGTGAAGATGCTATAAAAGCGAGCGAAATACTCGGTATTACGCTTACAAAAAGAGCCAACGGTTCAGCATCATCTGTTGAGCTTGCCGGATTTCCACATCACGCTATCGATACCTATTTACCTAAGCTGGTACGCGCCGGACAACGTGTAGCTATTTGCGAACAGCTGGAAGACCCTAAGCTAACCAAGAAAATTGTAAAACGCGGAATTACCGAGCTGGTTACTCCCGGCGTTACCTTTAGCGACAACGTACTGGAACATCGTGAAAACAACTTTTTGGCCTGCGTTCATTTAGCAAAGAACGCTGCCGGAGTTGCATTCCTGGATGCCTCAACGGGCGAATTTTACGTAGGGCAAGGAACCTGTGACTATGTTGATAAGCTGCTCAACAATTTTGCTCCTAAAGAAGTGCTTTACCAAAAAGGTAAAGACTCCGAATTTACCGAATACTTTGGCAATAAGCTATACACCTATAAGCTGGATGAGTGGGCATTCGTTGAATCGGCAGGATATGATAAGCTGCTTAACCACTTTCAAACCTCATCACTCAAAGGCTTTGGTATTGAAAACTACACATACGGAATTGTAGCGGCAGGAGCCATACTTTTCTACCTTGAGCTAACCCAGCATGATAAGGTTAAGCATATAACTTCCGTATCTCGCTTAGACGAAGACCGTTACGTATGGCTAGACCGCTTTACGGTACGAAATCTAGAGCTCTTCAACTCGGTAAACGAGAATGCTAAAACGCTTATCAGCGTTATTGATAAAACCATTTCGCCAATGGGTGCTCGCTTGCTCAAGCGCTGGGTATCTCTTCCGCTAAAGGAATTACGCCCCATTAACGAGCGGCTGGATGTAGTGGAATACTTTCTCACCCATGAGGAAGATTGGGAAACCATATCAGCCAAAATATACGAGGTTGGCGACATGGAGCGCCTGATATCAAAGGCTTCCGTTGGTCGCATACTTCCGCGTGAAGTGGTACAGCTGAGGACAGCCCTCACAGCTATCGAACCTATTAAGGAGCATTGCGAAAAATCAGATAATGCAACACTCCGTAAAATAGGCGAGCAGCTGAATTGCTGCAAAAGCATTCGCTCACGCATTGAGCGAGAAATTATGCCCGAACCTTCAAACCAGCTGGTAAAGGGCAATGTAATTGCCAACGGGGTAAACGCTGAGCTGGACGAGCTGCGAAGCATAACCAAGCACGGAAAAGATTACCTGTTGCAAATACAGCAGCGCGAAGTAGGGCGTACAGGTATTTCCTCGCTAAAAATCAGCTTTAACAACGTATTTGGTTACTACATTGAGGTTCGCAATACACACAAGGATAAAGTTCCGACTGAATGGATACGCAAGCAAACCCTCGTGGGTGCCGAGCGATACATTACCGAGGAGCTGAAACAATACGAAGAAAAGATTCTTGGCGCCGAAGAAAAAATACTATCCATTGAGCAACAGCTGTTTAACGATATTGTACTTAATTTATTGGATTTTGTTAGTCCAATACAGTTAAATGCTTCGTTAATAGCTCAATTAGATTGCTTGCTTTCATTCGCCTCGCTGGCCTCAACCTCCAACTATTGTCGCCCGCAGCTGAGCGATGATAGCGTAATTGATATTAAGCAAGGTCGTCACCCGGTAATTGAAAAAATGCTCCCTGAAGGTGAACCGTACATAGCAAACAACGTACTATTAGATAATATAGACCAGCAAGTTATTATTATAACCGGTCCAAATATGTCGGGTAAATCCGCCCTCCTGCGACAAACAGCACTCATTGTTCTATTGGCACAGATTGGCTGTTACGTTCCGGCACAAGCTGCAGCTATTGGATTGGTTGACAAAATATTTACCCGTGTAGGTGCTTCCGATAACATATCGCAAGGCGAGTCAACCTTTATGGTTGAAATGACAGAAACAGCTAGTATTCTGAATAATATATCAAATCGCTCATTGATATTACTCGACGAAATTGGTCGGGGAACCAGTACCTATGATGGTATCTCCATTGCTTGGGCGATGGTGGAGTACATACATGAGCACCCTCAAGCCAGAGCAAAAACACTATTTGCCACCCACTACCACGAGCTCAACGAGATGGAAAACTCTTTCGCGCGTATAAAAAACTATAACGTAAGCGTTAAAGAGATGGGTAAGAAAGTGATATTCTTGCGTAAGCTGGTAAGGGGCGGTACAGAACACAGCTTCGGGATACATGTAGCACAGATGGCCGGAATGCCGCAAAGCGTGGTATCACGGGCAAGCGCTATTTTAAAAGAGCTGGAAAAATCTCACCGAAACAATTCGCTAGAAAAACCGATAACCGATGTAGTAGAACAACGGGAAGGTTATCAGCTAAGCTTCTTCCAGCTGGATGACCCCGTGTTGAAGCAAATTCGAGATGAGCTGAAAAACCTTGACGTAAACAACCTCACTCCCATTGAGGCGCTGAATAAGCTGAACGAGATAAAGAAAATCACGGGGTTATAATTCTCTTCTAGATCGTCATTACAAGCGAAGCGAAGCAATCTCTCGAATAGAACAGATTGGTTAGCTACGCTGCCCTTCGGGTCGCTTCGCTCGCAATGACGGTATGGTTGGGCTAACCTATAAACAACGTCCTTCCTCCTATATAAACCAACGCTCCGGCAAGGTAGCCCAGCAATATCCATCCGCTGGCTTTTCGGAGATACCAAAGAAAGTCTATTTTTATCATTCCCATGGCAGCAACACCGGCTGCCGAGCCTATAACAAGTATAGAGCCTCCCGTACCAACAGCATAAGTGAGGAATAACCAGAAAAAATCATCTATCGGATAGCTGTACATTCCCTGTGCTGCCGCTACCAACGGAACATTATCCACAATTGCCGATATAATACCAATTATCACGACCACAATACTCTGATTATTCATTGTTTGGTCTAGCCACAAAGCAAACTGGCTGAGAATACCGGCATTTTGCAGCGCTCCGATACATAACAGAATACCAAGGAAAAACATAATGGTTGTCATGTCAACACGACTAAGCGCTCTTCCCACCGAATACCTGCGTTTAAACGATTCGGCATATTTGCGGTAAACCATCTCCGTATAAATCCACATTATACCCAAAGCCAGCGCCATTCCCATATATGGAGGAAGGTGCGTAAACGTTTTAAAGACAGGAACAGACAACAAAGCAAGTACACCCATCGTTAACACTGCTCTACGAAGTTTTTTAGGCAGCAAGTGATGTTTTGATGCCGCTGCCTCAGCAGGCTCCTCAATCTTTCCCTTTAACGGAAAAGAAAGAGCGACTAGAGGAACTATCATACAAACAAGGCTGGGAATCAGTAAATGAACTATAACCGCTCCGGTTGATACGTTTCCTCCCATCCATAGCATAGTTGTTGTTACATCACCAATAGGTGTCCAAGCCCCTCCTGCATTAGCTGAAACAATAACCATAACGGCATAAATGAGCCTATCATTCCGTTTGCCAATTAATTTGGAAATCAAGGAAACCATTACAATAGTAGTGGTAAGGTTATCAAGTATGGCTGATAAAAAGAATGTAAGAATGGAAATAATCCATAGCAGCTTACGCTTATCTCTTGTTTGAATTTTGTCTGTAACGTTGCGAAACCCATCATGTATATCAATAATCTCAACTATTGTCATTGCCCCAATTAGAAATATAAGAATGGAAGCAATGTCACTAAGATGTTTTTCCAAACTCCCCAGCGCACTTTCTACCCCTGAAGTAGCAAGAAGAGTAATAATTGCCCAGCTGATTACACCCACACAAAGAGCAGATGCAGCCTTATTGATTTTTAATCGGTTTTCGAAAATAATCGCAAAGTAGCCTAATGAAAAAAACAGTAAAAGAAAAGTTTGCATAATGATATATTATGATAAGTGGCTTAGACAACTAAATCTGTCGATATTAATAAAACATGCGAAGCTAACCATTGTCCGCATTAAAGCCAAATCAAATAAGATGTTACACATCATTAACATTCATCTATTTCCAAGCAATAACAATTGTTCCGGTAACAATAAGCGCTCCGCCAATCAATACCTTTGCACTTACAGGCTCTTTTAAAATAAGAAAGGACAACAGTATGGTAATCGCAACGCTCAGCTTATCAATAGGTGCAACTTTTGATGCATCTCCCATTTGCAGGGCTTTAAAGTAAAACAGCCAAGATAAACCCGTTGCTATACCTGAAAGCAACAAGAAAATAATGTTGGCTTTACTTAACTCCTTTACACCTTTCATGTGACCAGTCATCCAAACAATACCCCATGTCATTATCAGTATTACCACAGTTCTTATTGCTGTGGCTAGGTTTGAATCACCCCTTTAACGCCTATTTTGGCAAAAATGGCGGTGAGTGATGCAAATAGAGCTGATAGAATTGCATAGTATTTCCACATGACGATAACAATTAAGCGTAAAAACTAGGTAGATAGTAGCTTGTAATATTTCAAAAGTAGCACATTTTTGGTTGAAGAGAAAAGAGAATTAAGTAGTTACAAAAAATAAAGCCTTCGCTATATCAAAGCATAAAGGTCTTTTTTGTACTTTCGCTTTGAAGTTAACCATTCGTCCATAAAAAATTTTCATAAGGAGTAGCCGCTTTTCGCATAATGAATAATACAATTAACCAATAAATACCTGTAAAATGAAACACGAAGAGGAAGATAAAATTACCGGATTACCGGAGAACGCTTACCGAGAATTGAAAGAAGGCGAAGAGTACAAGCCTATTCTATCTCCTTCAAAAGTCTATCCTGAGGCCAACGCCTGGTCTGTTAGCTTAGGCTTGCTGATGGTTGTTATTTTTTCGGCCGCCGCGGCCTATCTTGGCCTAAAAATAGGACAGGTATTCGAAGCAGCCATTCCCATAGCCATTATTGCTATCGGTCTTTCAGGGGCTGCTAAGCGTAAAAATGCACTCGGTGAAAACGTCATCATTCAGTCCATTGGAGCTTGTTCGGGCGTAATTGTTGCAGGAGCCATATTTACCCTTCCGGCGCTTTACATTTTAGGGCTTGATGCTGCTTTCTACCAAATATTCCTTAGCTCACTGTTGGGTGGATTTTTAGGTATCTTATTCCTTATCCCCTTCCGCAAGTATTTTGTTAGCAACATGCATGGCAAGTACCCCTTCCCTGAGGCAACCGCTACTACTGAGGTGCTGGTATCAGGAGCTAAAGGTGGTGGGCAAGCGAAATTACTGGTAGTGAGCGGACTTATCGGAGGGCTATACGATTTTATTGCAGCTACCTTCGGCTGGTGGAAAGAGGTCTTCAGCACAACCGTAATTCCGGCAGGTGCAGCGTTAGCACAAAAAACCAAGTTGGTATTCAGCGTAAATACCGGAGCAGCCGTTTTGGGTTTGGGATATATTATCGGACTGAAATATGCAGCAATTATTTGTGCAGGTTCGTTTGTAGGATGGTATGTTATTATCCCCCTTTTATCTCAATTTTCCGATGTGCAAATGGTTGATGGCGTAGCAACTGTAAATTCAATTTTTGCTAATATGAGCGCCGATCAAATTTTTTCGGCCTACGTTCGTCCCATTGGCATTGGAGGCATTGCTATGGCCGGAGTTATCGGTATAATTCGCTCTTCTGGTATTATTAAAAGTGCATTCGGATTAGCCGTAAAAGAATTGGGTGGTAAATCAAATGTAGAGGCTAGTGTAAAACGTACACAACGGGATTTACCCATGAAGATTATCGCTATAGGTATCTTGGTTACGTTGGTTCTTATTTTTACGTTCTTCTATTTAGGGGTTATCCATAACCTAGGCATTGCGCTTATTGCACTGGCTATTGTGGCTATTATTGCTTTTTTGTTTACTACTGTTGCTGCTAACGCCATTGCTATTGTAGGTACTAACCCGGTGTCGGGTATGACTCTAATGACACTCATTATCACTTCTATTGTACTTGCTGCTGTTGGCCTATCGGGTACTTCTGGTATGATTGCCGCATTGCTTATTGGGGGTGTAATTTGTACGGCTCTTTCAATGGCAGGCGGTTTTATTACCGACTTAAAAATTGGTTACTGGCTTGGTTCCACGCCGGCCAAACAGCAAACATGGAAGTTTCTCGGCACGTTTGTAGCAGCAGCAACAGTTGGTGGCGTTATTATGCTACTTAACAAAATATATGGGTTTGGTGAAGGTAGTGCACTTGTTGCACCTCAAGCCAATGCAATGGCTGCTGTAATTGAGCCTATGATGAGCGGCGGCGAGGCTCCCTGGATGCTTTACTTGTCGGGTGCTGCCCTAGCACTCATTCTTACCATGATTGGCATACCGGCACTTCCCTTTGCATTAGGCATATTCATTCCGTTGCACCTCAACACGCCGTTGCTAATTGGTGGAATTGTCAGCTGGTTTGTATCAACACGCAGCAAGAATAAGGAGCTCAATAATGCCCGTAGAGACCGTGGAACACTTATTGCATCGGGCTTTATTGCCGGAGGTGCGCTACTTGGCGTAGTAAGTGCGCTAGTTCGCTTGGGTGTTGAGGATACACTCGAAGCCAAATCGTGGATGGCCTCATCGGGGGCAGATATACTCACAGTCGTTATGTACGTGCTTATCATTTCATACTTTATTTGGGATTCTAAGCGAGCAAAACCGGAAGCAGAGTAACAATTATGAATAAAGAATAAGGAATTATGAATGGTAATGCGATTAGAAAAAGTAATCCATTGGTTGAAAAATCCTTTCTTTTTTCAGTTATGATTGTAAAGCTATGCAAATACCTACGTGACGAACTGCGTGAATACGATATTGCAAGACAACTAATAAAAGCTGGAACTTCTGTTGGTGCAAATATAGAAGAAGCCAATGGGGCTGTTTCTGATGCCGATTTTAAAAATAAGCGGAGTATATCATACAAAGAATGTCGCGAATCATTGTTTTGGTTGAAATTACTTCATGCAACAAACTATATTGATACAAAAACGTTTGAATCACATTATGGGTTAGGCGATGAGCTGTGTAGAATGCTCCGCTCGTTGATTAACACCTTGCAGAACAAAATACAGCCGAATAATTCTTAATTCATTATTCTTAACTCGTTATTATATATTATGGAACATATTTTAGATAGATTTCTCCGCTACGTTGCGGTTGACACACAATCGAACCCCGACTCGGAATCTCAACCCAGCACGCAAAAGCAGTTCAACCTGCTCCGCATGCTGGAAGAAGAGCTGCAAAAATTGGGAGTGAAAGACGCTAAGCTGGATAAGTACGGCTACGTTATGGGAACCATTCCGTCTAACATTGACAAGAAAGTTCCTGTAATTGGCTTTATTGCCCACGTAGATACCGCACCCGATATGAGCGGAGCCGACATTAAGCCTCAAATTATAGAGAACTACGACGGCAAAGACATTGTGCTCAACAAAAAGGCAAATATTGTAATGAGTGTTGCCGATTTTCCTGAATTACCCATGTACAAGGGATGCACAATGATTACAACAGACGGAACCACCCTGCTTGGTGCTGACGATAAGGCGGGAGTAACCGAAATTATGTCGGCGGTAGAATACCTGATGGCTCATCCTGAAATAAAGCACGGTGAAATAAAAATAGGCTTTACTCCCGATGAAGAAATTGGTCGCGGGGTTGACAAGTTTGATGTAAACCGTTTTGCTGCTGATTACGCCTATACTTTTGATGGCGGAATGGTTGGCGAGCTGGAATATGAAAACTTCAATGCTGCAGGGGCAAAGGTCTTTATTCAAGGCCGGAACATCCATCCGGGATACGCCAAGGATAAAATGTTTAACGCCATACTTATGTCAATGGAGTTTAACGCCATGTTGCCTGTTAACGAGCGCCCCGAATACACCGCCGATTACGAAGGGTTCTACCACATCATTAAAAGTGAAGGAACGGTTGAAAATGCCATGCTTCAATATATTATTCGCGACCACGACCGTAAAAAATTTGAGCAAAAGAAAGCGTTTATTCAACAGTGCGTTGATTTTATGAACCAACGTTATGGTGAAGGAACGTTCAGACTTGAGCTAAAAGACCAGTACTACAACATGCGCGAAATGGTTGAACCACACTACCACATTGTTGAAACGGCATTC
This sequence comes from Bacteroidales bacterium, assembly GCA_031551125.1. Taxonomy (GTDB): domain Bacteria; phylum Bacteroidota; class Bacteroidia; order Bacteroidales; family UBA932; genus JAIRNF01. The sequence continues at coordinate 28,242 of JAVBOB010000015.1, read as the reverse complement.
AAAGCTATGCAACAAGCAGGTATAGAACCAATAGTAAAACCTATTCGTGGCGGTACAGATGGGGCAAGACTTTCATTCATGGGGCTGCCCTGCCCCAACATATTTGCCGGAGGACATAACTTTCATGGTAAGTTTGAATACATACCATTAGAATCAATGGAAAAGGCGAGAGAGGTACTGTTGAATATTGTGAAGCTATATGCAGAGTAAATAGCTATAAATACTTGAATTAATACCGGTTGGGAAGAATCCTAACCGGTATTTTTTTGAACAGCTTTATCACAAAACATTAAGTAAACTTCGCTGTTTACTATTTGATAAACCTCCACATCATGAAAACGAAAAAAACATCGAGCTATTTTTGGACGGCTGTAGTAGCCTTTTGGATTCCAATAATACTAGCTGCCTACTCGCTTAAGCTGGTTTGGCCGGTTGTTGGTAGGCTAAGTAGTCCCATTGCGCGCCTATTGCCTTTTCACAGCACGGTAGGTGAGATTTTTGATTTTATAATCGGCATATTAATTATCATTATTGCCAGCATACTATTGGGCTGGATTGCCCAAAAAACCATAATAAAGCGCTGGACAAAAAAGGTTGATACGCTACTATCGCGTGTTATTCCGGCATACTCTTTCTATAAAAACTTCCTAGCCGAATCGCCTGTAGGGGAACAAAACAGCTGGGAGTCAGTAATCGTAAAGGATGAGGATGAATATAAGCTGGGGTTTGTAGTAGAAGAGCAAAGCGATGGATTTTGCTCCGTTTACATTCCTTCCGTACCAAACCCCTATAGTGGAGAAATGATTTTCAAACATAAGTCACAGCTGAAACGGCTGGACATCACATTTCCCGAAGCCATTAAAACAATCCGCCGATACGGTAGAGATTTTCCGGTTACGAACTTATCCTCAACGATTAACGGCAATAGCGATAAGTGATTGCTCTTTGGAAAACGGCTGATAAGTTATACCTTTATGCGTCTAACGTTTAACCACAGCCTAAAATCTTACAGAGATGAATCGACTACTTCAATCTTCCGCAATCGCATTAAGCGCTTTGTGTATGGTAACATCATGTTCCTCACCGCAAACTCCGGACCAGCGTGCTTTTGCGCGGTTAGATTCGTTGTTTACCGGCCTCTACCCCGCCGATGAACCCGGTACAGCAGTTCTTATCATGCGGGGTGATAGCATTGTCTATGAAAAGTTTTTCGGGCTTGCTGATATGGATAGCAAACAGCCCATAACAGGTACAACGTTTTTCAATATAGCATCTGTATCAAAGCAGTTTTCGGGTGTTGCACTAATAATGCTTCAGGAAGAAGGTAAGCTATCGCTAAACGATTCGCTGCCGAAGTTTTTTCCTCAGTTCAAAGCACCCTTCTTTAAGGATATACGATTAAAACATCTACTATCTCATACATCCGGTATTCCGGATAGCCGCCCTCGGGATGACCGGAACTTTGTGCTTACCGCAACCGACGAACAGTCATACGCTTACCTTGAACATTTGGATAAGCTGAATTTTGCCACCGGAACAGCCTACGAGTATATGAATCCTACTTTTCAGCTAATGTACACCATTATTGAAAAGGCCTCCGGTATGCCATTTGACGATTTTATGCGTACCCGTATATTTATTCCCATCGGAATGAATGAAACCACCTACTTTGAGGCCAACAAAACCATTCCCCACATGGCGCACGGTTACATTCCTGATTTAGATAGAAAGGATAAAGGTTTTAAAGAATATGATTACGGCGAAGAAACCTTTTTTGCCACCAAAGCCGATGGAGGTATCTACACCTCAGTAGAAGAGTTTATACTTTGGCAAAAGGCGATGCGTGATAATAAGCTGATTACCGAAGTAACAAAAGAAGAAGCATGGAGTTCTAAGGTTAATATTCCGGAAATCCCTTATACAGGTTATGGTTATGGCTGGTTTATTGAACAACGACCGGATTACCCTAAAAAGGTGTACCACACAGGCGATAACGGTGGGTTCCAAATTTATGCCGGAGTATTTCCGGAAAAGGGTGTTCACTGTCTAATCTTCTCCACCCGCAACGACCGCGACCGTGAAGCAACAGTTGCGCAGGTTGACGAAGTTATGAAAACAGCCGGCTGGTTAGAATAAGCCATTTTCACCATATACGTCATTGCGAGCGAAGCGAAACAAGCTGTTTAATATTGACAGCTTGTTTCGCTTCGCTCACAATGACGGGTTCTTTATTCTTATGCGGCTTTACTGTTGGTTGAGTTTTGCCGACTCTTCTTCTGCCGTTGTATTCCGATTATTTTCACGCACCAGCAACAGCTCAGGCCGCTGGCGCGAAATAAACTCTAACCGCTCGTCCAACCTAAGCTGTAGGTAGCGTAGCTTATCAACGTAGGCGTTAATAAACGGGAATGATTGAGAATTAATATTGTCGGTCAACATAGCGTTAAGCGAATCGGTATCGTTCCTGAAATCTTTTACATACCGCTCTGCAAGGCCATAACCAACCGATGTGCTATCAAGAACCGTCAAATTCTGCTCCATCAGCTGTGCGTTCGAAAGGTAATCGAACATCTTTTCATCAACCTGCTTTTGCTGCACACGTACCTGATTGAGCAGCTCCTCTCTGCGATTTTCGTCATAGCGGGTATAGAAAGCGGTTATAGCGTCCATTGACCGCTCGCGGCATGATTGGCAAGCCGTTTTCGCGGCTTTATCCTTCAACGCCTCCACCAACTCCAAATTATCAGACAACGGCTTTGCTTTTGAGATTATAAGAATATCGGTAGCAAAACCCTTTTCCAGCAAGTAGGCCTCAGCCTGTGTCAGCTGTCGTGCTATGGTTTGCCCTTCGGGCGTACGCTGTGTAAAATCCTTGAGGTTATCGGAAAAACGCAGGTTCCGGATATACTCCTCAACCATAAGCTGCTCTTTAGGAATACCTCCCTTTTCCACATCGAGCATGGTACGAATCATGCCCTTACACGACTTAAGGTTATGGTCCCCATCCATATAAAGATCTGCATAATCCAGAATGGCGGAGTATTCTGAGCGAAATATACTTTTAAACGTGGCATCGTTTCGATATTTAAAATCAGCCTCATCATACGTTTTGAGCAACATGCCATACTGGCGGGAAAGGTCGGACAAACCGTTTATTGCGGCATCAATATTTCCCATCTTAAAGTTCATGTTATACAGCTCCAGCTTCGCTTTAAAATCGGAAAAGAGGTTAAGAAAGCTGATAAAGTCTTTTTCCTGCTTATAGGTGTACTCGTTTATCAGCCCGCTTTGGAAGCTATTTTCTATTCTCAGCTTGCGCTTATCAATACTTGTCTGATTCACCTCATCTCCCCTAATAGGCTGCATACGATACAAAGACTTATAGTTAGCCACTACAATAAACGGATACTCGCTGTAAGGTAGTAGTTCCAAAAGCAGTGGACGAGTTAGCTCAGCATTCGAGCCTCGATGAATGTGTGCAGTCAACGAATCTGTCGGTATAGCCGATGCTGATGCTCCGGAGGGAAGCAGCTGATAGATACGAACGGAATGTAAGCGGGTATCGAAGTTCTTTTGCTCAAACAAACGGATGGTTGAGCTGAACCGATATTCTTTTTTACGTGAGCTGCTTTCTATAAACTTTCCAAACTCGTTGATAAGCGAAAAAACAGCGCCCACCGGATTGGCTAAACTCGATATACTTCTCAGCTGTGACCCGATGAAGCTGAATAGCTGGTCGCGGTTATTTTGCGATATGGCTTGTACGGCAATCTTAGCATCAATTCTGTCTCCGGCAGAGTAAAGCGGAAGGTTATCAATAATACGAATGGCTTCAATATTATCACTTACAAATGTTTGGTATTTCTTATCCCGGTCGGTATTTATCTGAAAGTTATAAAGCGGATAGACAATATCCTTATCGCCAAAAAACCGAACGTTTTGCAGCTGTGCCGTAATCATCAAAAACTCCAGCCGCTCTTCTCCCATCCCTCTTTTTCGCTCCGCCCGGCTCTTCTTCTTGCCATCGGCTAACGAGAAGCTCATCTCATTAATTACCCGGCTAAACTGCGAACCGTTGAAAAGATAAATGTCTGTTGAAAGGTACTGCCACTCACCGGTAAAGCTAAAGGTTGTGGTATCGGCATAGCAAAGGCGGGTTTCGACTTCTGCTTGCGCCTTGGCAGAAATTGATAGGCAAATGCTTCCTAACAAAGATAGAATGTAAATGCAAGTACGAAACATGACGTAGGTTATTCAAAAAACTCAGCAATGGTGCAAATATAACTATTTGATTTGCTGTATGGACTTGCTTCATAGCAATTCAACAATATGCCAAACCAATAAACGCCAACTTTTTGTTAATTTGTTGCAATCTGAAAACCCTTCAAAGAATATGCTGTTTGTAATATTACTCAACCATGTATTAAAACACTATCGAGTGGCTACTAAAGCATATCACAATGGTTAATATATCTGCTATTGTAACAACGCATAACAACGAATCGAATATTGAGCAATGTATCATTTCATTGCAAGGTATCGCCGACGAGATTATTGTTGTAGGGGCCCTTCTTTCCGGCGCCACAAAAGAAGTTTGCCTCTCACATAACATTCGTTTTTTCGAGCAATACTTCTTAACATCGGATAACCGACCAAATAAGGCTACTGAGCTAACGGCTCACCAATATGTGATTTGGCTTAATTCCGATGAATGCTTATCGCCCGAATTACGAAAGTCTATACTTGAGGTAAAAGCAAATTGGACACATGATACATACATGCTTAAGCAACTAAATAGCTACTGTGGAAAAACTATTCGTTACGGAAAATGGAATTCCGGCTATTCTGTACGGCTATGGGACAAAAGCAAGCAAAATTATAGCCCTGCGATAAACCAAAAAGAACGGCTACAGCAAAGCACTACTGTAAAACCGCTGAAAGGAAGCATTACTCGCTCCACTTACGGCTCAATAGCAGAGCATTTGGAGCAATCGGCAAGGCAAGCAGACTTATGGGCAAAAGAAGCAGCCAAACAAAACATACAGCTGAGCATACTAAAGGGGCTTCTCTCCTACCCTGTGCAATTTATAACAAGCTGTTTTCTGAAGTTAGGATTTCTAGATCGCCCGTATGGCGTTATTCTTAGCGATATTACAGCGTATGAATCATTTTTAAAGTACAAGAAGCTGCGTATGTATAAAAAACAGCTGGCAAAAGAAAAAGAAGTAAAATCAAAACCGCATAACGTTCATCCGGCATGGATTAACCATACTTATGCAGATACAAATACTCAACAAAAAATTGATAAGAGGTCGGAACAACCACACATATTGCCCATTAGCAAAAAATGATGAAATAACTGACAAAGTTCGCTCTAATCAGAACTCTTTATTCTACAATAGACTCTATTAGTAGCCTATCTTTTCAACGCTATAGCTAGAAAGGGGCTAAGCCGTAAAACGAACTACATTAGACCTTTCCGAAAAATACCAAAAAATACGTTTTTCTAATCAACCCTAACGGGGTTGAACAATAATAACCCTGTATGAAATGCAGGGTAGTGAAGCAGATACTTCAAATTTACTGTTATACTATCAAAAAATCCGAGAAGATCTATTAAATTAAGGTCATTCTCTACCAAATAAAAAAGAGGGTGAGAAAAATCTCACCCCAAAAAAACATAAAGTATGATATTGAAAATCGGATTAGTCCTACTATTGATAATCCTTCAACGCTTGCATAAGCTTTTGGCGCGAAAAGAAGATACGGCTTTTTACTGTTCCTATCTTCAAGTTTAGCTTCTCTGCTATTTCTTTATACTTATAGCCCGAGGTATGCAGCTGGAAAGGAATACGGAATTCGGGCTCAAGCTGGTTAATTTTACGGCTTACCTCACTATGAGAATAGTCAGATTCGGGTGTTAGCTGCGCAGGGCGGCTATTCATCAGGTACTGGTTATCGCTGTTGTCGAGCACGGTGCTGTGCTTTACAATACGACGGTAGTTATTGATGAAGGTATTCTTCATTATGGTGAAAGTCCACGCCTTGAGGTTTGTATCTTCCTGATATTTTTCTTGGTAAGTTAACGCCTTAAGTAAGGTTTCCTGTACTAAATCTTTTGCGTCCTCACTATTAGAGGTAAGGCTAAAAGCAAAACGTTCTAGGCTAGATTGAAGAGCCAAAAGATCGTCAGTAAAAGTTTTTGCAGTTGTTTCCATGGCAGCGCTGGTTGTCAGTTGAATATTAATATTATTGTTTTTATATTTTTTCTTGAAGAAGTATAAATTTGTTAGCCCTTTGGCTTTCTGCCGGCAAATGTATAGGCAAAATATTAGGTTAGTACACCCCCTATCTTCTGAAACGCCCTATTATAAGGGCATTCAAAATAGTTTAACACATATCGCACTAGCAATCAGCTAAATACAAACAGCATTACAAATGAATTCAAAATAAGGAAATTTTTATTTTTTAACAAATTCAGATTGGCAAAAATAGGATATAAGTTCGCTATTACTATGCTGTCATATTTATAATATACTATATATCAATATAGTATTTATATAAATCGATTATTCCTGCTATATTATAGCAAACACAAAATACATGATTTTTTAATAAACGTACTTCATTACTTAATTTAGAGGCTTTACTGGCTGAATTTAGCACTATGTGCTTATTTTAAGCGAATTGCAAATTTGACAGAAAGGATATTTATAAAATGTCTAAAGAGGAAGGATATCTAAAAAACTATTTTGATACAGGAAAAATAAACCTTCTCAACTTATTGGGTTTTAGTTCAAGCGTTCGCTAAGCATTGGTTACTACTTTCTAAAAAGATTTAATCTAGGGCGGAATAGGTCCGAAGGCTCTAAAACAAAAGGAAAACGTTCAAACAAAAACGTTCTATCTTCCGCCAGCTCGCCCTTTGTACTAAGGTCTATTCTTTCTCTGCCTCTATTACCTAAAGAAGCAACTCCGTAGCCAACCATTGCAACATGAATAGCTACGCCTAAGTATTGCTTTGCTTTTGGAGAAGATGCATCGGTTTGAATTAGCGTATCTGCTGATACAACAAGACTATCTATCTGTTGTGCATAGACAGGCTGCGCGCACCAAATAAGAAGAGAAAACAAGAAGAAAAAAATATTTCGTAGTCCGGAAATATACATTCTGCCATCATTTGCGAATACCCATAATAACTTTCAGCGTTTTAGGAACCATTGTAAACTCCAAACGCTTCCCCATGTATCCGGGTTCGCCGTCAAAATGAATAAAACCTTCTTCCTCCCGTTCAATCACAACGTTCCGACATTTTACCACGTTAACATACTTTGAATGGTGCATTCCACGTGAAAGAAGCCGAATACCCAGCGAGGGAATAGCATAAAGAGGAAAAGGAGAAACAATAACTACATCAAAAATACCATCACACATATCTGCTTCGGGCGCTATACGAACGTTGTTGCCCCACTGGCTGGCATTAGCAATGGTTATAAGAAAAGCGGTACGGTTCAGCTCTTTCCCGTCAACAATAATACGGTAGCGTTGTGGCTTATACCCAAAAATTTCTTTTGCCGATATTTTTGTGTACGACCAAAATCCTCGTTTTTTTGCCTTTGCAAATCGGTTACCAATCAACGCATCGTAGCCTACTCCCGAAGTGCAAAAAAACGGTTGACCATTTATTTTTCCGCCGTCAATAGCAATTTCTTTTCCCTGCGTTAGCACATCAACAGCCTTTCGAACATTCATAGGAAGCAAGAGATCGCGAGCCAGCCCATTGCCCGAACCCATGGGAACAATACCCATAACGGTTGACGAGCCCATTAAGCCTTGTGCAACTTCGTTCACCGTCCCATCACCACCAATTGCTACAACCAAATGGTAGCCTTCGGCTGCAAACCGTTTGGCTGCCTCAATGGCATCGCCGGCGCATTTGGTTTTATAGATTAGCAGTTCATCAGACGCAAAAGCAGAATGGCTGCTGATATAGCTCAGCACCTGCTCTTTGCTTTTACAGCCGGAAATAGGGTTTACGATAAAGGCTATTTTTCGTTGAGGCATCCGATTACTGGTGATTAAAATACAGCCAAATGTACTAAACTTCTCAAACTTGATTTCGTTGAACTTCTTCGGTTAGGTTCGAACTTTTCGTTGTGAAAGTATAAGCCCTGCAATAACAATAACAATGCCCAAAACACGAAGTAAGCTGAGCTCTTCCAGCCCCAGCATAGATGCAAAAACAGCGGTAAGCACAGGTATAAGGGTGATAAACATGTTGGTACGCGTCATGCCCAGCTTAGCAATAGCGTTTACAAAAAAGATAAACGCAACACCCGACGCCACAACAGCCAACATAACCAGCGGGAAAAGGTCATCCAACGTAAAGCTTATGCTCTTTACCGTATCATAGTCAAACCACAGAAAAAGCGGCAGGAAGTACAACGCTCCGATAGTATTTTGGTAGCTAACGATAGTGTAAGGGCTATAACCGCCTGATAGCAGCTTAACAATAGCGGAGTAGAATACCGCAGCAACAATGGCTAATGCCAGCAGCAACAGTCCACTCAAGGTTAATCCCGTTTCTCCCCCGCGATGAAATATTACCAAACACACCCCGATGATGGAAATAACTATTCCTAAACCGTTGGCAAACGATAACCTTTCACGGTAAAGGTAGTAAGCCACAAAGGGGCTAAACAGCGGAATGGTAGATACAATAACAGAAGCAAGGGTTGGCGATGTTCGCTGTATACCAAAAGTTTCTCCTATGAAGTAAAGAAAGGGTTCAAACAAGGCCATCAGAAAGAATAAACCGACGTCTTTTCTTTTCGGAATTTCCAGCTTCCCCATAGCTAACGAGACCAGTATTATAAATGTGGCAGCTATAAGCAAACGGAAAAACACAATGGAAATGGGCGGAAAGCCAAAAGTAAGCAGCTGGCTTGTCCATACGAATGACATTCCCCATACGGCAACTGAAAAAAGCAGCGCCAAATAGGTTAGAGTTTTGGTTTTAGGCATTGGGTGGTGGTTTAGGTGGGGTTATCTGTTAAATAGTAAACGTTCGCCATGCAGGTTGTCAGCCATCTTTCCATTTTCGAAGGCCAACTGACCGTTTACAATGGTATGGGTAACTTTTGAGCGGAATTGCTGCCCTTCAAACGGCGACCATCCGCATTTAGAAATAACATCTTCGCGATGAACGGTGTACGGATTATTCAAGTCAACCAACGTAAGGTCAGCATGATACCCCCCCCGGATAAAGCCCCGCTTCAAAATACGGAACATGCGAGCCGGAGCATGACACATACGTTCTACAACCGTTTCCAAATTCAACTCCCCACGATGGCATAGTTCCAGCATCAACGGTAACGAATACTGTATCAGCGGTAAACCGGAGGGTGATTCAAAGTAACTTTTACCTTTTTCTTCAAGCGTATGGGGGGCATGGTCGGTTGCTACAATATCAACTATTCCATCTCTAACTGCTTGAACAAGTGCTATTCTATCCGTAGTTGCTTTTATAGCCGGATTGCACTTTATCAATGCTCCTTTTTCTGCGTAGTCCTTATCGCAAAACCAAAGGTGATGGACACATGCTTCGGCAGTTATTTGCTTATCCTCCAACTTTGTATTGGAATATGGTGCAAAAAGGGATAGCTCCTCAGCAGTAGTAATATGAAGAACATGCAGCCTCGTTCCGAATCGTTTTGCCAGCTCAACCGCCCTTGATGATGATTTATAGCAAGCCTGTCGGCTACGAATCAACGGGTGACATTCCATTGGAACGTTTTCTCCATACTTTTCTTTGAACAGTAACGTATTCTGACGAATAATTGGTTCATCTTCGCAATGAGTTGCCACCAAAACCGGAGAGCTTGAAAAAATGGCTTCCAGCGCCTTTTCGTCATCAACCAGCATATTTCCGGTAGAGGCCCCCATGAATACTTTAACGCCGCAAATCGTCTTTTTATCAATACGTTTAACTTCGTCGCTATTATCATTGGTAGCACCAAAATAAAATGAGTAGTTAATGGCCGAACGTTGTTTTGCCAGCTCATACTTCTCCTCTAACAGCTCAATGGTAGCTGCCGGAGGTTTGGTATTGGGCATATCCATAAAGGAGGTTACTCCGCCTGCTAAAGCAGCCCGGCTCTCGGTAAAAATATCCGCTTTATGGGTCAAGCCCGGCTCACGAAAATGCACCTGATCGTCAATAACACCCGGTATCAGCAGCTGCCCGGCAGCATCAATAGTCCGGTCGGCAGAAAGACTTTGCTCTTCCCCTTGCGTGAAAACTTCAGCTATAAGCCCGTTTTCAACAAGTACTCCTCCCTTAAATTGTCGACTTTCATTTACAATAAGGGCGTTTTTGATTAGTATGCTTTCCATGGTAAGCGTAAATTTCGTTACGCCGCAAAGGTAAAGATTTGAACGACATGTTTCAATCGCTCCCAAAAGTGATTTTGATTAGTAATGAATATGCGCAAACAGAGCTATACACAGCCGATTTGGCTGTGTATAGCTCTGTTTGCGCAACTTTTTATGCTAGAAAGTATAGGCTAGAGATAGCTTTCCACCCAACAACCTCCACGTAGTAACTTTCGTTCCGGAAAAGAATGGGTTTCCATCGTCAAGCTCCCCCGAATCTGAAAAGTGAAATTTCAGCTCCGCGCTTATATGCTTGCTAAAAGCATAGCCCGCCCCAGCACTCGCAAAATAGGATAACACCCAGCTATTTGTACCAACATTCTCTTCTGTTGCTAAGCCTCTAAGCCTGTCAACCTGTAAAGCGTTAACAGCATCAACGGTAGTACCAACGGTTATTCCAACCTCAATAATCGGATATACTGCTATTTTTTTATATGCAAAGCCGACGGAAAGAGGAAAGTAAACATTCTTATAGCTGAATTCGGCATCTCCCGAACCATTCAACTTTTTAAAGTCTGTGCCCACACTTAATGATTGGTAGCCCACCCCGGAAGAAACAAAAAAATCGTTGAATGTGTACCGCACAACCGATGAAACATCATATCCCAGCTTGCTTTTAGTGCTAAACTCATTTTCAAAATCGTTGTGCAGCATGGTTCCACCAAGAGCTACGGAAGGAACAACAGACCATTGTGCCAATACCGAAAGTGGAAGTATAGCGACTAGTAATGCTAATATTTTTTTCATAAGCTCAATTCGTAATTTTGGGTAGTTAAACAGCCATGTAAGTTCAATTGTTTTAAAACAAATTCTTCATATTTAGATTTAATACATATTAACCTGCAAATGCCGCAGTAAAGGGGGCTTGAAAGAAAATAGACCTCTTCGAGAAGTATCAACGGGCAATTTTTATCGCATGTGCAACCCCTTTGGGGTTGAATAACAATAACCCCGTATGCAATGCGGGGTAGTAGGGCAACCGTTAATGTTGCGCAGGGAGCACCGTCTTTGTTTAGAAGTAAAGACGGTGCTCCCTGCGCAATCAACATACCCACTTTTTACCGTGGGCGTAAACCCACGGTTATTGGCTTCGCTAAACTTCGATTCATATTCAGCTCTATTCGGGACTGTCGTTATTTCTAATCCATTACTATCTGCAAAAGGTATTTTCCCGAAGAGGTTTAATAGCCCAAGAACATCTTTAAAACACTCTTCCTTCACTAAAAAAACAAAGCCCGATGAGAAGCGCATGTTCTCATCGGGCTAAATAATTCAACCCTCAATTATTGCGGGCTTATTCGTTCACGCTTTTTTTGATCTCGGCAATAGCTTCAGAAACGTTGATAACATGGTCATCTAAGCGTTCTGTTTCCGAAATAAGGTCGGCATATATAATACCGGCATTATACGAATATTTTTTATGCTCAAGATTGTACAAATGCTTTTCCATGAGTACGCCACGTTTTTCGTTTACATCGCTTTCGGCATTATAGGCGTTGGCAATGTTCACCAGCTTCTTGTACCCCTTTTCAATATTCAACAACATTTCGTTAAGTGCGACTTCCGATAAATCGAACAGGTCATTGATGTCCTGCCTCATTTCTTCGTCAAACCAAATCTTTCCGGTTTTCTTGCGCTTCAACGTGCCGGCAAGGTTGTAGCATGAATCGGCAATACTTTCAATTTCGCTGATTATACGATACATTCCATGCAACCGATGTCGGCTTTCTTCGCTCAAATCACCTTCTGAAATTCGATTAAGGTAGTTCGCAACTTCTACCTCCATTTGGTCGCTTACTTTTTCCTGCTCACCAACCTCTTTAAACTTTGCATCAAATTGCTCATCACTTGACTCTATCAGCATTTGCCGAACTATCTGAAACATTTGAACTGTTCGCTTTGCGTAAAGCGCTATTTCCTGCTTAACCTCGTGCAACGAAAGTTCAGCCGTGGACATAAGGTTAGTGTTGATGTACGTGAGTTTGAATACCTCTTCTTTGTCCTTGGGCTGCTTCACCATCTTTGTAACCACTTTTACAATAAAAGGAGTAAACCATACTAGAATCAATGTATTCGCTAAGTTAAACATGGTGTGGAACAATGATAAAGCAATAGGCATAGAATGCGGCGAACCAAAAGGCGATGTCCCGCCAAACGAAGTAATAATATAGCTTATCAGATTAAGAAATGGGTAAAATGCGATAAGCATCCAGACTACTCCAAAGGTATTAAATATAAAATGCGCCCGTGCCGCTCGCTTTGCAGACACGTTACCTACCACCGCAGCAAGATTTGCTGTAATTGTTGTTCCTATATTTTCTCCCAAAACCATTGCAGCCGCGAGGTCGAACGAAATCCATCCATTATTGCACATTACCAGTGTAAGGGCCATAGTAGCGCTCGATGACTGAATAACAATGGTGAGCACAGTTCCAATAAGAACAAAAAGTAGTACGGAAAAATAGCCGGAGTTGGCAAAATCTTTAAGGAAGGCTAGTATTTCAGGATGGTTACTGATGTCGGGTACGGAACTTTTCAGGAAACTCAAGCCAATAAAAAGAACTGCAAATCCAATAATAATCTCACCTAAAGTTTTTTTACTGTCGCTCTTAAACATTAGCAACGGAAAACCTATGCCGATAAGCGGTAACGCTATCATTCCGATGTCAGCCTTAAACCCGAGAAGAGAAATAATCCAAGCTGTACAGGTAGTACCAATGTTAGCGCCCATAATTAACCCAACAGATTGGGTTAAGCTCAGCAAGCCCGCATTTACAAAGCTAACTATCATAACCGTTGTGGCGCTTGACGACTGAATAACCGCTGTGATAAGTAAGCCTGACAGAATCCGCTTAAGGGGTGTTGAAGTCATTGCTGCCAGAACGTTTCGCATACGGTCTCCGGCAAATTTTTGTAACCCTTCACTCATAATCTTCATCCCAAAAAGGAAGAGACCAAGCGAACCTATTAGGGTTAGAATGCTGAAAATAACGCTACCCATTGATGTTTAGATAATTTAGTTTTGGTTTTTTATTGTTTACCGAAAGGTGTATGGTATTTTGGTTATCTGAATATTATGAACTAAAATATAGAAGAAAACCTAGCACAAAGGTACACCGAACATACCCCCATACAAGAAAGCAACATTAAGTTTAGGTTAAATCACGCTGTTCCACTCTTCAACATATTACAATAGAATGAACCACAGATAATTATATTATCTGTGGTTCATTAGACTTCTTCGAAAAATACCTTTTACAAATAACATGGATTAGAAGTAACGGCAGCCTCGAATGGGGCTGAATAAATAACCGGGGGTTTACACCCACGGTATAAGCGGGTGAGTTCGGTTGCGCAGGGAGCACTAGCTTTTTTCTAAAGAAGGATGGTGCTTCCTGCACAACCTTAACTTCTGCCAAACTGCCCCGCATTGCATACGGGGTTATTGTTGTTCAACCCCGTTGGGTTGCTTGTAATAGCGGGTAGGAAACAAAAAACGTGTATTTAGGTATTTTCCGAAGAAGTCTAATTTTATTATGGTACAATCCGAATTACAAATTCGGATATATTCCAAGCAGCATTGCAAATGCCGCTCAACAAGAGGGCTATTTATAGGATAGCCGCAAGTGTTACCCGAGAATGGTTTTTATCTGCTCCAACTTTTCCGCCATTGGGAGTAGCCCGTCAACCCAATGAATTGTTGCACCTTTTCGCTCCATACCTCTGAACCAAGTCATTTGGCGTTTTGCAAACTGGTGAATAGCAACATTCAGCTTCTCCACCATCTCATTATACTCCAACTCTCCTGTCAAATAAAGTGTAATAAACTTGTACTCCAGTCCATAGTAGCAAAGGTCGTCCGAGGATAAGCCGCTATTTAAAAGTGTACGAACCTCATCAACCATTCCTTCCTGCAACCGCTGATGCAGCCGCTGCGTTATGCGTCTTCGTCGCTCCTCAACATCAACGGCTATACCAATATGGCAACAGCTGATTGAAGGGTAATCGACCGATTTTCGAGGGTGCTCTTTGTAGTACATCTCTATTTCTATAGCACGTATAGCACGCTTACGTGTATCAAAATCCGTTTTGTTGTGTACCGTTTTTAGCGACTTTAGAATTTCCTCCAGCTCATCATCAGCCTTCACTTCCAGCTCATCCCTCAGCTCCATGTTCGGAGGAACTTCCTCCAACCGGTAACCGTTTACTACAGCCTCAACATACATTCCCGTTCCCCCACAAAGAATTGGTGTACGGTTGCGAAAACGGATATCGTTATAGGCTGTATTGAAATCATGCTGGTACTCAAACACGTTATACTTATAACCCGCATCAACAATGTCTATCAAATGGTAAGGAACGGCTACGCCGTTTATGGTATAATCGCTTAAATCTTTTCCCGTTCCAATGCTCATGCCCCGATATACCTGACGGGAGTCCGCCGATATAATCTCACCATTCAGCTGAAGCGCCAAATTAGCAGCCACAGCAGTTTTACCTACAGCAGTCGGGCCTAGTATTGTTATAAGTTTATAATCAGGCATATATAAAATTTCGCTCTACAAAGCTACAGATAATTTGAAAACCCTCTCAACAAGCTTGCGTAAGTAAAAGAAAAAGAGCAATATTGGTAAATAAAAAGTCCCAAGTAAATACTCGGGACTTTATTTTCAAGTGGTGTCACCAAGAATCGAACGATTCGGATAACACACAATATACTAAGATTTTATTTGCTCGTTTACGTAAAAGTCCCACCCATTTCAGTCGTCCACTTTGCACAGCTTCGCTGAACTCTACTTTGTTGGTTTAATTACTGTGTAAAGGTAGCAAAATTTTGCATTTCACCGAAGCGATGAAACAAAAAAATCATGCCAATGCTGCGTTCTTCAGCTTTTGAAGAATATAGTCGCGAATCTCCTCTTTCGATACTTTGTATTTCGGTTCGAGTTGCTCGAAATTTTCATCCGACATAAATCGGTCTGACAATAGCATCATCACAATATTTTTGGTATTTAACTTATGTTGCGAGTATTTCAATGCTGCATCAATCCCTTTTGAAATATCATACCCCTCTTTCAGAATCGCATAAATATCGTAGTAGTCCCTCATCTTCATTCTACGAAGCATCACTTCCATCTTCATTGCCATAATCGAGTAGATATCCGCAAGACGAATATTTCCGAGATACGGAACAGGTTCCGATACGGGGCAATAATTATTGCTTACGTAAAATGAAAATTTAACACCCGACACAACAAACTCCACTTGGTCGAAACCAAGCATATTAAAACTATCCACCTCGCCGATTTTCTCTATAAACTCTTTTTCGATGGCAGTCCAATCGACTTCAGGCTTTTCTGTTTTTGACATGCGCCACATCATAAAATCCAAATCTTCGCTTTTGCGATGTCCGATCTGCATGGCAAGCGCAGTTCCTCCAGCTAAGATATAGGGCTTGATACTTTGCATGGTTGCCACCTTCTCGATAATGATGTCTATTTTCTCTGTCAAACCTTTACGCATATTCCAATATATGTTTTAGATGTTCACGCTCCACTCGTTTGAGGTATTTTTCAGGTTGCCTGATATCAAAATAGTAAAGGGCAATCATTACATTGAGATTGAAAAGATAGTCGCCCTGAACAGCCATCTTCTCCCGCCAAATTTTTCGGATATAATCCCTTGTGTAAAGTTCAAATAGTTTAGCTATATCCTTTAAGTCGAGATATATGAATGCCTTTTCGATTAACTCATCAGCGGGAATTTTCTCTGCTGATACGTTCGCATAAGACCAAAAGGCGTTGGCTTTAAGCAACTGCTCTGCCAATTCATTTTTGAGTTGATGTTTATAGTTGTGAATACTGTTTTCCGCCTGCATTTTGAGGAGTTTCCCCTCGGGCAAGTTGAAAAACGATTCCAATTTCAGAGCCAGCGGCATGGACAATTCACGCCGTCCGGCAATGATATAGCTGAGCAGTTGACGTTGTACGCCAATTGCTCTCGCAATGTCTGATTGCTTGTGCCCGCCCTCTTTGATAAGGGAATCGATATATTGTCCAACACTATTCATGATGCAAAGATACAAAATTGTCAACAGATTTGTTTACAAATATAACAATTATTTTTTGCAAATGTTGTTCCGAGGCTGAAACTAAACAAGTTTTGTCTTAAACAGAGCATCGAAATAAGACAGATACAAGCGGAGATAGATAATTAAAAGCTAAAAAAGGAAGTGAATTTTAGACAGTATCCCCTAAAATTTCCTATCTTTGCAAGTAAAATGACAATCCGATGAAAATGAATCGAATTAAGGAAGCGTTGCAGGAGAAAGGATTAACGCAAGTATGGCTGGCCGAACAACTTGGAAAAAGTTTTAAAATGGTCAACGCTTATGCTTGTAACCGAAAGCAACCGAGCTTGGAAATTCTCAACCGGATTGCGGAAATTTTGCAGGTTAGTGTAAAGGATTTAATTGTTGAACAGAAGAAAAAATGATTTATAATCAATCTATTAACTTATTTCATGTCATAACATCATTAAGGTGTTCTATTGGAGTGAGATAAGTAAATTGAAAAAGGACTGTTGATGACGAAAATAAATAACATATCAACCAAAGAAAAAAAACAATTATTTGGTATTGTTGATGCCGATTTATTGGACAATGGCACAAGGCATCCAAACCTTGTGCTAATGAAGATTGCTGGTTATCTACGCGACCATAATATCCCTTATAAATTTATTTTCAATGAAAATGAGAACCTAAAAAAATACTCAAGCATCTATGTCTCGAAGGTATTTACTTTTTCCAAAGAACCTGCATTTCTAAATAAAAAAAATATAGATCCAAGAAAAATCAGAAAAGGAGGAACTGGCTATTATGCAGAGGAAGAAAATCTTGAGAGATTTATTCAACTGCAAAATGAAGACATGATAAGCCTCGAAACAGACCCCAATTTGCCCGATTTTAACATGGCACATCAAATGCCTGATTATACTCTTTACGATAAATATATTACAAACGAAATTAACAATGGAAAACCTCCTCAGTATTTCAAAGACTATCAGTCTTATTCTATTGGCTTTCTTACTCGTGGGTGTATCCGAAAATGTCCATTTTGTGTAAATAAAAATATTGATTTCGTTTATAATTATTCTAATCTATCTGATTTTGTTGATAAAAGTCGCCCTATGATTTATTTATGGGATGATAATTTTTTGGCCTCAAAAAATTGGAAGTCTTTATTATTGGAACTACAAGCCACTAACATGCCTTTTCAATTTAGACAAGGGTTGGATATTCGATTATTAAACGAAGAAAAAGCTCAAATGCTTTCAAAATCGAAATATCATGGCGATTTTATTTTTGCTTTTGACCAATTAAAAGATAAAGAGGTTATTAGTAGAAAATTGAAAATGTGGAAACAACACACAAAAAAGACAACCAAATTATACTTATTCTGCGGTTATACAATATCAGATGACCAATCATTAATAGATGATATTCTTGATGTATTTGAACGAATTGAGATGTTAATGAAATTTGGTTGTTTAGGTTATATTATGCGCCATAAAAATCATAAGACCCACCCTCTAAATAATATATATGTCCAGATAGCACGTTGGTGTAATCAACCACAATTCTATAAAAAAATGTCTTTCAAAGAATTTATTGATAGAAATCAATACTGGACAAAGACAGACAATGAATGTATGTCGCTAAAAACATATAAAGCATTTATGAAAAAATATGCTAAAGGAAAATATAAATCAACCCTTGATTATTATTTCAATATGAAATATGAAACAATGGTTGACCCACGTTTGTGGGAAAACTAATATAAATTAGGCATGAAAACTTTGACAGAATATTTTAAATCATTTGCAGATTCTGAATCCGAAGAATTCAGCCCTATTCTTGAAACTATGTTTCATAAGAAAAAAGAAGATGGAAAACGTTTTCTAAACTTAATGAACAACATAGTTAATCATTGCTTGTCTTTGCCACACATAAATAATGAAATAAATTATCATATAATCCATATACCAGCTTGTGAGCCTTGGGCAAGAGAATTGTTTTTTAGATTTCTCATTCACAAAATGGCGTTACTTCATGATGATACGACCATAAAGCGTTTCAAAGAAGAAACATCAAAAATAGTTTATGGGACAGACGAAAATAATGAAGCTATTAAAAAACAAATTGAGCGAAATCGTTATTTTAAAAAAGTCCGTTCTATACTTAAAAATCAAAATATACCTCAAAGTGCAGGTGTTAAAAACCTAGTTATACACAAGGAGACTGATATGTTAGTGAGCCGAGAGAACAAAAATCCTTGGATAAATCACTACAACGGAAGTACAATCACTAATAATCACTATAATCTTTGTGTTGATGCTAATACTAGCGCGTATGACTTAGAAAAAAACATACGAGACAATAGCATACAATTGGCAATTGATAATGTATTTGTTTTCCATGCTCAAAACGCAATATCTTCTTCATATTGTATCAAACAGCTTGAGCGGCTAAATCGGTACGGTATTGGTATTAAACGTTGTTTTGTTTTTTCTTTTTCGAAACAACCATTTCGGTTAAATCAAATTATAGAATCCATCAAGAAAAAGCACATTTCGATTTATTGCCAAAAGAGCATCACCAAATATGATGATTTCTCAAATTTCATAACCTTTACACAAGGTGAATCTGACTATATTTTTTCACGGAGTAGCAAATTTCTACGTCAAGTTATTGATTCGTCAGAAAGAGCAATTTTCACAGATGAGATGGAAATATTCCTTGAGGATATTCCGTTTAATGTAAAAACTCGCAATCTCTTGTCTTTATGCCATAATGAACAGTTGCAAAAAGAGTTTTCGGCTGTAATTAAAAAAGAGATTACTGATTTCAAACACGAAATGTGTAGCGGTTTCTATGGGTTACTTAGTCAAGTGTGGCAAATTAGTATTATTCCAACAATTCAGAAGTTTATTGGGGATAGTAAAAAAATAGCCTTTGTAGTTGACCGTGATATTCCCGCTAATATCAAGAAATCTTTTGTTGTCTTATTTGGGGATAGAGATAGAAACGTGAAATTTTACAAACCCGACGACATCCAATACAAAAAAGTCAAAGGCTCGTTTGCTAATGGTGTTTCTGAAGAGAAGGTTATTATAATGAAATATAAATCGCCAAATTCTTCTTTTTCAAAATACCCAAATTCTTTTGATTCTCTTTGCTTGAACAAAAACCAAAGTGCTTTGGAGATTATTAATTCTTTAACTCACATTTCATTTTATGAATGGGACTGCTATTGGTATGAACAAAAGTTAAATGGGGCATTGTATTCAAAGTTAAGAGAAAATATTTTAGGTTGGAAACTCATTAATTTAAAGCGACCACAATTTTCTTCGCCAAAGGATTTTATAGAAGAAGATGAGGAGAATGATGCTTATTCATACCAAACAGAAAAATGTAAGGTTTATTTTCAGGATTCTGCCAGATATAAAGAATTACCATTATCTACAAATATAATTTACCGAACGGGAGACATTTTGGCTATTGCCGAAATAAAAGACATTTTAGAAATTGATAATATTTCAATTCAATTGCTGGATGAAATTTCAGATGATGTTAAAGTATTAGTATCAAAGGCTATTGATGAAAATAATAATGCGGAAAATATAATCAGGTCAGATTCCAAATACAATCTATCAAAGGAAGAAGTGTCTTCTACAGCTGAACTGTGGAAGATTTTATTAAAGCGCGAAGTAAGTTCGTCAAGCGTAGAACAAATATACGAAGAGGTCTTTCGGGCAATACCTAATGACCGTATATCATTATATACTTTTAAGAAATGGTGCGATTTATCTGATGCAATGATTTTACCCCGTAGCAGAAGACACCAAAAAGCAGTGATGACCTATTTAGGATTTGATATTCCGTCAGCGTATTATAAAGTTATTTGCACTAAAAAGTTGATGAGTATCAATGGATCTAAGAAAATGAATCAACTGATTGAAAAACTTATAAAAAGCATTTTATTTGTTGATATACAAGAGAATGATTTCATAGAATGCCAAAACGAATTAGCTGATATATTAATTCCGCTTGGCGTAAATTCACTCTCCGACCTGATTTCTTTGAAGGAAATTTTACTTCAAACCATCGATTTGAAACCCGTAAAACAATTTGATTATGATAAACAGTAGACGAGATTCCTTAGAAAATTTCATCAGGGCACAAATGGAAGGCCCCGGTGCCTGTAATCGTCGTTTTGATTTTATAGCTGAAAAATCAAGCGATATTGTTGATGTAATCAATACTACTCCGGGTTCATTGTATAGTACGGCTGTGCTTTTCCCAAAAAGAATTCCAATTAAGAACAATACTACTCCCAATTATGAGGAAACAAAAAATGATGATGAAGAACAAATATTTGATGAAACAGAAGCTTCGGAAACAAACAATGAATCAGATATAGATTCTGATTTTGATGAGAAAAACAATGTTCTTTCCCAGTCAGAAGAAGATGACCTGTATTCTTTAAGTCAGCGTTTTCCAAGTACAATCGGAATATCGTGCTGCCTTGATTCTGAAAATGTAAATATCAATAATAAAGATATAAAAATAATCATATCCGGTAGGTATTATACAAAGGTCTCTAAAGAAAACCTTTCAAATATTCTTGTTCTGATTAAGGAAAACTACGATCGGTTTGAATTATTTTTCAACACATACAAAACAGAGTTATCTCCGTATTTTGTTCTAAAACAAAACGGAATTGCTTCTGCCGATAATTTTTCGAAAAAATTTCAAGAAGTAAAACAAATTTTGTTGGACATAAATCTGAAAATCAGTGAAGAAATAGCAAGAGAACCCAATCAGGATTTTGATGTTTTATTCACAAGCATTGGTGGAAAATACCGCTACTTAAAATCATATAAGGAAAAACTTTGGAACAAGCTCAAGCAAGTTAAAGATGATGGTCAAACTTACATTTCTAATCAAGAAAAAATAATCATTGTAGAACGAATTCAAAAGATAGAACTTTGTGAAACATTCCTTTCCTATTTAGAGGATATTGTAAATATACATAACTCTAAATCATTTGGTTTTTGGACTGCTCAAAAATTTTCTCAAGAAATAGATTTGTCGGATATTGATTTCAATATTAATTCCAACAAGGAGATTTTTTCACCGAAAAAATGTGAGAAATTGCGCAATGTGGTATCATTTACTATTGAGGGAAAAGAGCAAGCTTCTCTTTCCGTTTGGTTGCAGCTAACAAAAAACAGTAGAGATAATGATGATTCTAAGCGATATTTGAAAGTACAATTGGAAAATACCTCTACCGCATTTGAAGAAGACAATAAACATTATTTCTCTATCGTAACAGAAAAGGTCAACCAACGAAGCTTCTTCGGTGTTGAAATAAAAGTTGAAAGCAATCTTTTATGCCCATATCGTCAGCCTTCTAAAAGCGTGGATATTAATGACGATGTCGCCCAACTCGATTTTTTATATCGGTCTATAGAAGATTATGGAATAGGCCATTTATGCTCTGTGGACTGGGATATTAATGGTGAGTGTAAAATTATAAAGTCTGAATTTATACCTTCGTTTGAAACACCCGATGTAGAGCCAATTCCACGTGACAAATCAGTATTTGTAGAAGAAAAAGACAGCCTTGTTCCCAAACCTCTTTTAGAAGACACAAAAGCGCTTGAATTTAAATGGTTATCAATATTTTCGAATGTTTCCAATGAAGAGGTAGTAGAAAAGTTATTTGCTTTTGTAGACACTTATGGGTCTTGGATTTCAAAACTAAAGCAGCAAGCGAACAATAGTGTATTTGCAAAGCAAAACATTTCACTTTGCGAGAAAGACTATCAACGAATGAGAAGCAATGTCCAACTATTGTTAGAAAATAATCCAATAAACATTGAATCTTTTCGCTTAATGAATTCTGCTATGTTTATCCAATTGTGGCACAGCAAGAATTTTACTAATGAGAAAATAACAAAAGATTTCTACAGAAACGCCAGTGACCAAATATTTGGAAAATTTCCTGCTACTTGGCGACCCTTTCAAATTGCATTTATTTTACTCAATTTGGATGGTATTTTCCAACGCCCTGATGATCCGCAATGGTTGAACCGTAACGAATTGGTTGATTTGGTTTGGTTCCCGACAGGGGGCGGTAAAACAGAAGCATACTTGGGTATTATCACTCTTACTATTATTAATCGAAGAAGAACTGAAAGTGCGGATAAAAATGGCGGCACTACTGCTATAATGCGCTATACTCTTCGTTTGTTAGCCACACAACAATTCCAACGTGCAATGCGTGTAATTCTTGCGCTTGAACAACTTAGGAAATGGAAAGACACCCAATTAGGTGAGGAGTCTATTTCTATTGGATTATATGTTGGAAAAGACTCTTTACCAAACACAGCAAAGGATCTATTAGCTGAATGTGAGAAATGGGGCAATGTAAAAGACGGAAAAAGGCCGGAATCAAAGATTCCATTGGACAAATGTCCCTATTGTGGCCAAACGCTAGAACATATAAATAAAGGGAGCATAAATGCACCTGAAGTTGAGATTCGCTGCCAAAATATTTATTGTACGTTTTCCGATTTACTTCCTGTTATGTTGTGCGATGAATATATTTACAAAACTCCACCAACATTACTATTTGGCACTGTTGATAAGTTCGCGGCTATTGGTCATAAGGTTTCAACCGACAAAAAAGATATTGATAAAGATGCTCGGCGGATTTTTGGTAAAGGTCTTTTGACGAATTTACCTCCTGATTTGATAATCCAAGACGAGCTACACCTTTTGTTAGGCCCGTTAGGATCTGCGGTAAGCCTTTTTGAAAGTGCTGTTGACCAATTGTGCTCTTATAAGAAACAACTACCTGATGGTACTGAGATAACTGTTCGTCCTAAAATCATTTCATCAACAGCAACAACACGTAACACGGAATTGCAGATTCGAGCACTTTATGATCGGAATGTAAATATTTTCCCTAAAAATGGAATCGACTATGATGATTCTTTCTTCGCTTTTTTCAAGCGAGAGAAAGTAGATAATAAGGTCAAATTCATATCCAAACGAAAATATATGGGTATCTTACCTACCGGAAGAACTCAAATGACTACCCAAATGCGTTTAATCGCAACAATGTTCGTTCATAGAGCTTTATTTGAAAAAGAATATGCTTCGCAGCTTTCGGATGAAGGAGTTGAGAAAGCAATGGATTTCTACCATTCTGTTATCTCATATTTTAATAGTTTGAAAGAGGTTGGAAAAACGGATGCACAATTCTATACTGAGTTTACAAAGTACACCCGCCGCTTATTTAAGCGTGTGCTTCGTTACAGTAATATGCTTGAATGCTACTATTGTTATGATTCTTCATTTAAAAAATCTGAACTTACAGGTCGCCTTTCCGGTTCCGAGGTAGTTGACCAACTTGCTATTGTGGCACAACGTTGGGAAGCGGATAAACGATTACCATATAAGAGGAATGCTGAGGATTCCACTTGGCAAAGAGGGACAACTCCGCCAGACCTCATTCTGGCAACAAATATGATCTCTGTGGGATTAGATGTAGATAGATTCAATACGATTGTTATGAACTCTATGCCTCGTAATATTGCCGAATATATTCAGGCAAGTAGCCGTGTGGCTCGTAATGATTTGGGATTAGTTGTCACACTACACAATCCTTTCCGCTCAAGAGACTTATCGCATTTTGAAAAATTCCGGGAATTTCACGAAAAACTATATTACTATGTAGAACCTATTTCTATTACGCCATTTTCAAAAAAGGCGGTTGAAAAATATTTGCCATTATATTTAGCGACAATGATTCGTCATTCATATGAAAACCTTGCTGACCAAAGAAGCGCAAGTACTCTTGATACGAAGACAGCGAATATGCTAAAAGCAGAATTAATCAAATATTTTGATGACCGCTTAAGACGAACTCAAAACTTGGACGAATCACAAAAGGATTTACTGACAAGTGAATTACGAAATAATATAGATTTGTTTATAGGGGAAGCACTAAATCAGTGGCTAATCCTTACGAATATTCAGCATGTAAATCAGTATTCTTTACGATATTCCGGTTCTGATTACATAAATCGAAATAGTAAAAATAAAAATGTAAAATATAAAGACCTTTTCTTAGCTTTAGATGCTTACGAAGATGAAAATTTTGAGACACTATGGGATGTACCTTTATCATTACGTAGTGTAGAATCAGAGGCGGTTATTAATATCAAAGAAAATCAATAAGGATTATGGAAATCAATAAAGAGATACAATATAATCAAGGTGTAGGCAAATATAAAGTGCTTTCATCGAATGCCGGAGTTGGTTCTATTATTACGACTAAAGCAGGCTTCTTTATTATGCCACAGTCTGTCTCGTTTTGGGGTTTCATCAAAACGGTAAATACACAAATACAAAATTATCCTGAAACAAAAGACCCTCTCGTAATCGGTAAGAGAGCAGGCGTTGATGTTATTGATGACCCTCGGTTCATAGAGTTTTTAAAAACAGAGCAAGAAATCCCTAACTTAATGATGTTGGTAGATGTTCCTCATTTAGCCCTATCTGAATGGAATTATCCCAAAACAAAAGATCATCCTTTATTTAAAAGGAATAAGGAGGTAAATAATACAGAACTTTCGACAGGACATTTTGTTATTCCTGCCATCCATTTTCCTCGTTGGTTTTACAGTAGTAAGAAGCAATTATTTAAACCAATCGAAGAGTGGAAAAACATTTGGAAACAAGAGAGGTGCAATGGAGGTGACCTAAGTTATTTTGCTCCTCCAAGAGACCCATATTCAAAGAAAAACAGAACTTTTAAAGATAATAATCAGCTAAAAGATGTATATGAACCGTTAGTTCAGATACCGATGCTCTTAATCTGCAAAAATGGGCACATTTCTGATATTCCATGGTATCAACTTTTTTGTGCCGGCATTGATGGAAAACGAAAAGAACTCTCTGATGAAAATGGGTTTGAGTTATTCGATTATGATTGCCAAGATTGTGAAGTAGGGAATAAACATGAATTACAATGGATTGAGAACCGTAATAGTTCGGAAAGCTGGGGCGTTTTGAAATGTAAGAAGTGTGGAAAAACATACAGTTTAGAAGGCATTATGAATATTAAACCATATTGTAAAAGCGAAACACCTTGGAATGGGACTGGAACTCAATCAACGACACAATGCAGAGCTGCTAACGGAACTCGTTCCACAATGCAAATGGTATTAGCAACAAGTAACAGTGTTTATTATGCAGATTCATTTAGTAGTTTGTATATTCCATCGCCCTATTTGTCTGTCGTTACATTATCTCCAGCATTACAAAAGGTATTAGACCTATTGAATACAAAATGGTATAAAAAAGCCCTTGAGTTAACCCCATTATTAGAGAGAGAAAGTTTTTTGGACTCAATTAATATCATTGAAAAAGCGGATGATGCCGGAATTACTCTTACTGAAAGTGATGCTCAAATTATAAGAAATAAATTTTTACAAAAAACTAAGCAAGAAAAAGATTCACGTGAGAAATATCGTTATGATGAGTATAAGGTCTTTTCTAATTATACCAAATCATTTGATAGTTCTCAGAAATTGGATTTTTCCGACGTCCAATTACCGGAAGAGTTAACGCCATATTTCAAGAAAATCCAACAAGTAAACAGATTGGCATTAACAGTCACACAATTAGGTTTTAGCAGGGTTTCTCTTCCTGCTCCTAAGCGAATTGATGGTATTGTAACGCGAGAAGAAGGACAACGTATATATAAAGAGCCTGTCGAAAACGTATTTACCCTTCCTGCTAACCAAACTTTTGGCGAAGGTTTATTTTTTGAATTTAAGAGAGACACTATCAACTCTTGGATTTCTGAATTTGGCCATATATTAAAAAAACGATTTGATCAGCCCTCGGGAGAATTAGGCAAATCTTTAAAAGATGAAATGGAGCAATACGGAACGTCAATGTTTTATCTTTTACATACTTTTTCCCATTTAATTTTAAAAGAATTGGAATTCAGTTGCGGTTACCCCACAGCAAGCCTACATGAACGACTATATTATTCAGACAGAATGTGTGGTGTGCTCATTTACACTACTGATGGAGCAGAAGGTAGTATGGGGGGACTTGTGTGGCAAGGACAGCCTCGTTTGATATCCCGTATAATAAAGACAGCCCTTAAGAGAGCCGAAGAATGCTCTTCCGATCCTCTATGCTGGGAAAATGACGACCAAATAAACTTATCAGCTTGCTTCTCTTGTTGCTTGGTTTCTGAAACATCCTGTGAACAACGAAATCTGGGATTAGACCGTAGAGCTTTAGTCGATGAGGAATTTGGATTCTTTAAATATCTTATCTAAGTAACTGTTTAAATTTGGAAAGAGAAAACCGTTATAAGCAAAGAGGGGAACGAAATAGCCGCATAAATAACTGAGTATTAGTTGTTTAATTGAATAATTATTCGTAATTTTAAGGATTCCAAGCACTTAAAATATGAATAGAGCTTACCCAACCGACCTAACCAATACTCAGTGGAATGCAATAGTACACCTTTTTGACGAGAAGCGCAACAGAAAACATGGCCTCTGCGAAGTATGGAATGCTATATTTTACCTTCTTAAGACAGGCTGCCAATGGCGAATGCTGCCCAAAGAGTACCCCAGGGAGCTGGTGTACTACTACTACCGCAAGTGGCGTGATGATGGTACGATAGCTGAAGCTCATGAGGTGCTGAGAGCGGCGGTTCGCCAACGGTCGGGCAAGCAAGCCTCTCCGTCGCTGGCCATTATCGACTCGCAGTCCAGCAAAACAAGCCGAAGCGGAGCAACCTGTAGGGGTATTGACGGCGGCAAGCAGGTAAAGGGGCGAAAGCGGCATATCGTGGTGGACTCATTGGGGTTGCTGCTGGTCGTTGTCGTTCATGCGGCCAACCACCACGACTCTAGGGCGGCATTCGGGGTGATAGAAGCCCTTCGGTATCGTTTTCCTAGGCTAGCAAAGGTTATTGCTGACGCCGGATATAGAGGTGAGCTGGCGGATAGGGTTAAGCAGTGCTTTGGATGGGTACTTACGGTGGTCAGGAGAAAAGACAGCAAAAAGTTTGAAGTACTCCCGCAGAGATGGATTGTAGAGCGTACGTTCTCCTGGTTTGAGTCCTACAGAAGGCTTGCCAAAGATTATGAATACCACACCCATACGCAAGAAGCGATGATACAGCTGGCGATGATCAGGCTCATGCTTAATAGAATTGAAAAATGAAATTTAAACAGTTACTAATTATTTATCCCAAAACAGTATAAAATTATATCCAACGATAAACTCCAACCAACAAACAGCCAGTTTGTCCTGTATCAGGACGACAATGGAATAACGAATGTTAATGTCCGTTTTGACGGGCAGGATGTTTGGCTTTCGCAACAACAAATTGCCCTGCTGTTTGATACTACGCAACAGAATATCAGCCTACACATTAACAGTATTGTAGACGAAGGTGAATTGCAGAAAGAAGCAACTCACAAGGATTTCTTGTTAGTTCGAAATGAAGGCAACAGGTCGGTAAAAAGACAGATCGAACACTATAATTTGGATATGATTATTGCGATTGGTTATCGCGTGAAATCACAAGTGGCAACACGATTCCGGCAATGGGCGACACAGCGTCTGCATGAATACATCCAAAAAGGATTTACGATGGACGATGAACGTCTTAAAGGAAACGGGAACCGCTATTTTCGCGA
>JAVBOB010000010.1:0-122126 GCA_031551125.1 Bacteroidales bacterium | reverse complement strand
TTCGCTACGATTTTGAGGTCGGGTAAAAAACGTAGCGAAACCGTAGCGGAGAAGTGTCTTTTGATTGCTGAACGCTGTCCTGCCAATGATGGACAAAAAACAGAAAAACCTCCTAAAATCAACGTTTTAGGAGGTTTTGTCATTACCTTTGCGGGTCTTGTCTATGTCGATTTTGACCCTTTAGTGATCCAGCTGGGATTCGAACCCAGGACCCCATCCTTAAAAGGGATGTGCTCTACCAGCTGAGCTACTGAATCAATCCGATGTCTTATTTTTAAGACGGGTGCAAAGGTAGCGTTTTATTTCAACAATACAAATTCAATGACAAATTTATTTCAAAATAATAGCCGCAAAATTGGCTACTCTCTTTTCAGAGAAAGGCTTTCGACATAATCCATAATAAGCGCCGGGGATTTCTCATGCCGCAGTAGCTCAGCCATACGTTGCATGTAAGGCTCAACGTAGCTAAAAAAATGGCAATAGCCTTCACATAGGTAGCTAATACCATACAAATCGCTGTTATTGCTATACATAAAACGATGTTTGGGGCATCCTCCCGTACATGCAAACCGATACCTGCAAGCAAGACACTTATCGGGTAAATGGCCACGTTTTGCTACTCCAAAAGAATACTGTTTTGAAGAGGTATATAGCTCCCTAATAGCCGTTTCCATCAAATTGCCAAGCTTATTCTCCGGATATACAAAATGATCGCACGAGTAAACATCTCCGTTATGCTCTACAGCAAGCGCATCTCCACAACTCTCAGAAAATACACATAATCCGGGCTGCACGCCATACCATTGAGCTAGAGCTACATCAAACAGCTGAACAAAATATATGCCTATATCAGCCTTTACCCACTCATCAAAAATATCGGTCATAAACTTTCCGAAAGCAAGGCTGCCAACACTCCAAGAAGCAATTTCTGATTTATCTTTCACATCCGGAGCAACAATTCGTCCATTTACAGAGGAAATCTTTTCAACCACCGGTAAAAACTGCATATAAGTGCTGCCAATGGATTTAAGAAACCGGTAAACCTCCACCCCGCTACCCTCGCTCATTTTATTTACGGCAGACAAGGTATTGAACTCAACATCAGAAGCAATCATTAGCTCTATCCCTCTCATTACTTCTGAAAAAACAGAATTTCCTGCCCTATTTACCCGATATGTATCATGAATATGCTGTGGCCCATCAATCGAAACCCCCACCAGTATATCGTTATCTTTAAAAAAACAACACCACTCACGGTTAATAAGAGTCCCATTGGTTTGAAAAGTATTGATCAGCCGCTTACCGTTAGCATACTTTTGCTGTAAAGAAAGTGCTTTACGATAAAAATCTACCCCTGCCAACAACGGCTCTCCTCCATGCCAACAAAAGGTTATGGCAGGTACATCATTACCCTCTATCATTTGCCTGATGTACTTTTCCAGTACACCGTCCGTCATTACTGGTGCTGATGACGGGTACAACGCTGCTTTATCAAGATAGTAACAGTAGCTGCAGCTAAGATTACAAGACGCCCCCACCGGTTTTACCATTGCCGTAAAAGCTGTCGGTGCCACTGTTTTATACGCTTCGGCAAAAGTAAGCGTTTTACTATTTTTCATCATACACGTGTTGTAGCTACTCGTCGTTATCTTCGTACTTTTCCTTAAGCCTATCGTTACGAACTTCGTAATGACGTATCCACTGCATGCTCTGCAAGATATTCGTAGTAATGATAGTATATTGATTCTCTCCAGCCATCAGGATTTTCACCTTGAAGAATTGGCAACATCGACGGCTTTTTATTTTGCTCTTGCGGCCTACTGTTTTGTGCATGTGCACCTTGGGCAGTACTCGCTATTGCGGCTATGGGTAATAGCACAAAAAGCCGGCCTTTCTTTTTATTTAGCTACGTAAAGTAAATAAAAATAGGACAAATAAAAAAGCCATCTCGTTTGAGATGGCTTTTACTACATATTATCTCAGCACTACAGCTGAGGACCCGCAGCAATCAACGCCTTGGCAGCATCGTTATCGCAGTATTGCTCAAAGTTCTTAATGTACTTTGCAGCAAGCGATTTTGCCTTTGCTTCCCAATCGGCCACATTTGCATAAGTGGTACGAGGGTCTAGAATATCAGAAACGTTAGCCAGCTTTTTAGGAACCGTTAGGTTTAGAACAGGAATGTTAACTTTGTCAGCCTTTTCAATAGAACCATCGATAATAGCGTCAATAATAGCGCGCGTATCTTTAATAGAAATACGCTTGCCTGTTCCATTCCATCCGGTGTTTACCAAGTATGCCTTAGCGCCGTGTTCCTTCATTTTACCTACCAATGTCTTTGCATAAGTTGTTGGGTGTAGCGTCAAGAATGCTTCTCCAAATGCGGGAGAGAACGAAGGAACGGGTTCTGTAATACCACGCTCTGTTCCCGCCAGCTTTGACGTATAACCGCAAAGGAAGTGGTACTGTGCCTGTGCTTCATCCAAAATAGAAACGGGAGGAAGTACACCGAAAGCATCGGCTGACAAGTAGATAATCTTGCTTGCATGTCCAGCCTTTGATGGAAGAACAATTTTATTGATATGGTAAATTGGGTAAGAAACGCGTGTGTTTTCCGTTATTGAACCATCTGCAAAATCAGGAGTTCCATCAGCCTTAATTACTACGTTTTCCAGCAGTGCATCACGCTTAATTGCTCTCCAAATATCGGGCTCATTCTCTTGGCTTAGGTTAATTACCTTAGCGTAGCAACCACCTTCGTAGTTGAATACACCGTTGTTGTCCCATCCATGCTCATCATCACCGATTAAATAGCGTTTGGGGTCTGCGGAAAGCGTGGTCTTTCCCGTTCCGGAAAGACCGAAGAAAATAGCCACATCACCCTTCTCGCCAACGTTTGCCGAGCAGTGCATGGAAGCCATGCCCTTTAGCGGCAGGTAGTAGTTCATCATAGAGAACATACCTTTCTTCATTTCACCGCCGTACCACGTACCACCAATAATCTGTTGCTTCTCGGTAAGGTTAAACAGAACAAATACTTCCGAGTTTAAGCCTTGCTCTTTCCAATTCGGGTTGGTTACTTTAGACGAGTTGAATACCACGAAATCAGGCTCTCCATAATTTTCCAACTCGTACAGTGAAGGACGAATAAACATGTTGGTAACAAAATGAGCCTGCCATGCAACCTCCATGATAAAACGTACTTTCATACGTGTATCAGCATTGGTTCCGCAGAATGTATCAACTACATATAACTTCTTGGCTGTGTTCAGCTGTTTAATGGACAACGCCTTCAAATCTTTCCAAATTTCGGGAGTAACAGGTTTATTAATGTTGCCATCCCACCAAATGGTATTCTCAGAAACAGAGTCCTTTACTATATAGCGGTCTTTAGGAGAACGTCCGGTAAATATCCCCGTTTTTACAGAAACGGCACCGGTTGTTGTCAACTCGCCTTTTTCAAAACCCTGATTTTCAGAGTTCATTTCAGCTTGATAAAGCTGTTCGTACGTAGGATTATGAACAACTTCAATGCTGTTACTAATCCCGTACTTACTTAAATCTAAGTTCTTCATGATGTTGCTTCGTTAAATAAAATAATCGTTAGGTATAAATAAAATTCTTCTACTCCCTAATTTATTAGTTAGGTGCAAATCTAGAAATAAATTTTGAGGTATTGACTCAAACCATCCTTATTATGCTAACAAACACTATCGCAAACAGGATAACAGCTTGAACTGCAAATTTAGCCTTATTTGACGGCGGTTTCTCTAAGCTATGTATAAATAATCTATATTTGCACGGTTAACTAATTAACATGTACTATGAAAAACCAAGAACTGCTCAGCAAATTCAACCAGCTTAAAACCCCATTCTACTACTATGACATGCAGCTGTTACGGCAAACAGCCGAAACGCTGAAAAAGGAAGCCGATAAATATGGCTATGTCGTTCATTATGCGTTAAAGGCCAACCCCAACCATAAAATTTTAGGCGTTCTAAAAGAGCTTGGATTTGGTGCTGATTGTGTAAGTGGAAACGAAGTACAACGTGCAATAGATTGCGGGTTTGATGGTAAGCATATTGCTTTTGCCGGAGTTGGAAAAACAGACGAAGAAATTAACCTCGCTTTAGAGCATCGTATATTTACGTTCAACTGCGAATCACTGCCGGAGCTGGAAGTGGTGAACGAACTTGCCGCAAAAAAAGGTTTTGTTGCCGATGTTGCCATACGCATAAACCCCAACGTTGATGCACATACTCACCACTACATTACTACCGGACTGGAAGAAAACAAGTTTGGTATCAGCCCGTGGCAGTTTGAAGAGGTAATTGCAACACTGAAAACACTGAAAAACGTTAAGCTGATTAGCCTTCACTTCCACGTAGGTTCACAAATTACCGACTTGAAGGTATTCGAGGCTCTTTGTACCCGTGTAAATGAAATATACCAATGGTTTGAACAATATGGCGTTTCACTTGAACATATTAATGTAGGTGGCGGTTTAGGCATTGACTATAGCAACCCTGATGAAAATCCGATAGCCGATTTTAAAGATTACTTTGCCATATTCAACCGCATGCTGGAAGTGAAGAAGGGACAAGCTGTACACTTTGAGCTCGGAAGAGCATTGGTAGCACAATGCGGCAGCTTAGTTACTAAGGTTGTTTACGTAAAGCATGGAGAGAAAAAAGATTTTGTAATTGTTGATGCCGGTATGACCGACCTTATACGTCCTGCGCTATACCAAGCTCACCATAAAATCGATAACTTAAGCTCTCAGGGCATCACTAAACATTATGATGTAGTTGGCCCTATATGTGAATCATCCGATTGTTTTGCTAAATGCGTACCTCTACCCGAAACTAAACGAGGGGACTTACTTGCCCTGCGTTCTGCCGGTGCTTATGGTGAAATTATGGCTTCGCAGTATAACCTTCGGGAGCTGCCTAAGCATTACTACTCTGATGAGTTATAGTATTTTTACCCCCAACCCCCTAAAGGGGGCTAGCTACATATCAGCACTATACTAAAGTCCCCTTTAGGGGGTTGGGGGTAGGAAACATGTTTAAAATATTTCATCGCGCCATTTACGTTTTCGTTGCGTTCTTTACAGTAAATATTTTTATTCCACAAGCCATTAATTGCAAGTGAGAGCAATTCTAGCAAAATATGACAGACATGTAGTTGCAGCAACAGCCGCCTTGGCAATACTTGGCGGTATAGTAAGAGCTTTCAGCTATAAACCGGGAAGCTACATACTCATTGCTACTGTTTTGCTATACATTGTTTACCGAACATTTTACTACTCGGTGGCGTTAAGACATAAAGACAAGTTGAGCGGCGCAGACAAGCAACACCTTATTACATTTATTATTATTCTGTCTATTGCCATATTGGCTTACCTTGGCTTGTCTAAACCCGAATTTATTTTGCTATTTGTACTACTCGTAGACTACGTTATATCCATTAATCAAGCAAAACCAACATCACATGAATAACGCATGGGCTAACGAGCTGAACGCCGCCATAACGGTATGTGACCTTGAAGGAAAGATTATATACATGAATGAGAAATCGAAGAAAACGTTTGCCAAGTATGGTGAATCGCTTATAGGCCAAAGCCTGAAAGATTGCCACTCCGCAAAATCATGGGAAACAATTCTTCGTATGTTGGAGCAAGGGTTAAGCAATTCGTACACCATTGAAAAGAACAGCACAAAGAAGCTGATTCACCAAACGCCTTGGTATGAAAACGGTGTACTAAAGGGGCTTGTAGAATTTTCAATAGAACTTCCTATTGAAATGCCCCACCATGTTCGCAGCTAAACAACTATGGGTTTGAATGAATAACAATAGCAGTATTCCTTTCTATTCTATGCCAACCGTCAACAACATTGGCAAGCAAGTTGTTGTGCTGGCTGATGGTCTGTTTCCATCACATCTGCTGGCCATATCAACCTTAAAGACAGCAAAAACCATTATTTGCTGTGATGGTGCAGCCACAAAGCTGGTTAATGCAGGCATGGAACCCGACTATATTGTAGGAGATTTAGACAGCTTATCTGATAAGCTGAAAGTAAAATACGCTGACAGGTTATACCCCTCATCCTGTCAGGAGACCAATGACTTGACTAAAGCAGTAAGCTTTTGTATAGAAAAAGGTTGGACAGATTTATACATAGTTGGAGCAACGGGCTTACGGGAAGACCATGCGCTAGCAAATATATCCCTACTTGCAGACTATGCCGAGCGAGCGAACGTAACAATGCTAACCGATACCGGTGTTTTTAACCCGATTCTTTCTACAAGTGAGTTTGAAAGCATAAAAGAACAACAGGTATCTATTTTCTCGCTAACTCCCGGTAGCCCTATCTACCTTAGCGGACTAAAATACCCGCTTGACCGTTGCGTTAGCTCATGGTGGCAAGGTACGCTAAACGAAGCAACCGACAGCTCGTTCAGCATAAAGTTTGAACAAGGTCGGTTGCTGGTTTTTAGGCAATATTGCTAGCCTGTACTACTTTTTCTCCTTCAGCAAATCACGGATTTCCGTAAGCAATTGTTCTTCCTTCGACGGTGCCGGAGGTGCAGCCGGAGCAGCCTCTTTCTTACGGCTAAGCTTATTGATGAACCGTATAAAAATGAATACGGCAAAGGCTATAACTAAGAAATCAAATACGGTTTGCAGAAACTTTCCCAGCTGTAATGTAACTGCCGGAATAGCTTCACCTGCCGCATTTACACTTGCAGCCTTAAGCGTAATTACAATATCCGTAAAGCTAACGCCGCCCACAAGTAACCCGATAGGTGGCATTATTACGTCGGCAACAAGTGATGATACAATCTTACCAAAAGCCGCACCGATAATGATACCGACAGCCATGTCAATCACGTTGCCCCTCATGGCAAACTCTTTAAACTCTTTGAAAAATCCCATCGTTATAAATTTAGATTAGTATTATGTGAAACTATAATATTACTCGCTTATCAAAAGAACGCTATTACCATTTTTTATGAGTAGGCAAAGTTAGCATCAAAATTATTAACTTTGTAATATATCTTCGTTGTTTGCAACCTAAATACTTTTGCCTATGGAAACAAGTGCTTACTACCATTCGCCCATTGGAGTGCTGAAAATTACGGCAAAAGACAAGTTTATATGTTCTATTGTTTTTGTAGAAAAGGCCGAAAATGAGGAAGAAAAACAGGCTGAAGTACTAAAAAGATGTATCAAACAGCTGAACGAATACTTTTTCGGACAACGTACCAACTTCAGCTTTCCATACTACTGCGAGGGAACAGAATTTCAACAACGAGTGTGGGCTGAATTGGCAAAAATAGAATATGGCAAAACGGTATCATACAAAGATATAGCCTTAAAGCTGGGAGATGAATCATTGGTAAGGGCGGTAGGAAGCGCCAATGGAAAAAACCCGATATCTATTGTTGTTCCATGCCATAGGGTAATAGGCAGCAGTAGCAAGCTGGTAGGCTATGCCGGCGGATTATGGCGTAAGCAATGGCTACTAGTGCATGAGCAGAAGCATTCGAGCGGACAGCGAGACTTATTCGATTTGTAGATATCAACAACACATAAACCATTTATAAACAATATGCTGTTAATAAAGAATATTAAGAAGCTGGTACAAGTAGAAGAAATACCCCGCCTACTCGTTTCGGGAAAAGATATGTCGTCTTTGACTTGCATTGACAACGCTTTTCTGTTGATTGAAGACGATAAGATAGCTGACTTCGGAACAATGGATAAGCTAAGTATAGACACCTTAAACACAATACCCCAAGAGCAAGTAATTGATGCAACGGGTCGATTGGTATTCCCCTCGTTCTGTGATTCGCACACCCACTTGGTGTATGCCGGAAGTCGTGAAATTGAATACATTGATAAGATAAGGGGTTTATCATACGAAGAAATAGCAAAGCGTGGCGGAGGAATTCTCAACTCGGCAAAACGTTTACATGAAGCGAGCGAAGAAGAGCTGTATGAGCAAGCGTTGGAGCGTATTAACGAAATCATCAGCTACGGAACAGGAGCTGTAGAAATAAAAAGCGGCTACGGTCTTTCAACAGAAGATGAGCTGAAAATGCTCCGCGTAGTGCGTAGGCTGAAAGAAACAACGCCTATTACCATAAAGGCTACATTTCTCGGAGCACATGCCGTACCGGCCGAATATAAGGGGTGCCAATCGGAATACGTTGATCTTATCATCAACGAAATGATTCCGATGGTGGCAAGCGAAGAGCTGGCCGATTACATAGACGTATTTTGCGATAAAGGTTTCTTTACTACCGAAGAAACGGAGCGCATGCTAATGGCAGGAATGAAGTACGGACTACGTGCAAAAATTCACGCCAACGAATTGGACTACTCCGGCGGCATTCAGGTTGGCGTAAAGTATGGCGCACTATCTGTTGACCACTTGGAATTTACCGGAGAAGAAGAAATAGCTTGCTTGCTTAACTCAGAAACCATGCCTACCATACTTCCGGGGGCAGCCTTCTTCTTAGGCATGGTATATCCGCCCGTGCGCAAGATGATGGATGCCGGCTTGCCCTTGGCGTTAGCCTCTGACTATAACCCCGGGTCATCACCTTCCGGTGATATGAAATTTATACTTTCACTAGCCTGCATAAAAATGCGCATGCTACCCGAAGAAGCAATCAACGCAGCCACCATAAACTCCGCATACGCTATGGGAGTAAGTGATACGCATGGTAGCATGGCAAAGGGAAAAACGGCAAACATTTTTATCACTAAACCTATTCCCGGATACGAATTTATGCCATACGCATATACCACAAAACTCGTAGATACGGTTATTTTGAACGGGAAACGGGTATAATTAAGTAACCCTTACCCCTAAATCCCCTAAAGGGAACTTTACCAAATACAAAAAACCTCACAGAATCTATTGTTCAAGCCCCCTTTAGGGGGTTGGGGGTAAAACAAGTACGATTATAATGACTACCTGCAAACAGCTAGCTATCTCATTTACCCTACTATGCTTCTTTCTTACTGGCAAACCCGCCAATGGACAAGATAGCATACGCCTTGTATTTATTGGCGATGTAATGCAGCACATGCCTCAAATAAACGGGGCAAAGTACGGCAATAGCTATTGCTATGACAGCTGCTTTAGCTATGTTGCAAGCCGACTATCCAATGCCGATATTACCATTGCCAACCTTGAGCTAACGCTGGCCGGAAAACCGTACAGCGGCTACCCGTGCTTTTCTGCTCCAGATGCCATAGCGCAAACATTGAAAAACGTTGGCGTTGACCTGTTAGCCACAGCGAACAACCACTCTTGCGACAAAGGGAAAAATGGTATTATAAGAACGTTGGATGTGCTCGATTCTTTACAAATTCCGCATACCGGAACATTCAGAAATATCAGCGAAAAGTTGGAAAACTATCCATACTTACTTGAAAAGAACGGGTTTCGTTTTTCTATTCTTTGCTATACATACGATACAAATGGAATACCTATCCCCTCTCCTACCGAGGTTAACCTTATTGACACCAGTGCTATTGCTATGGACATAGCTCTTGCCAAGCTGCAAAACCCCGATGCTATAATTGCCATAATGCACTGGGGTAACGAGTATCAGCGAACGCCAAGTGCCGAACAAAAGGCGTTGGCAGATTTCTTAGCTGAGCGAGGCGTGAAGTTAGTAATAGGCTCCCACCCCCATGTGGTTCAGCCAATGGAGCTACGTAAATCACCTTGCAGCGATATGCCCGATAAAGCAATTGTATATTCGTTGGGGAACTTTGTGTCTAACCAAGAAGCCAAACATACGGACGGTGGCGCAATTGCCTACTTAACGTTAGTACGCAAAAACGGGTCTATTACCATTGCTGACGCGTCCTACTCTCTTGTTTGGGTGTACAAACCGATAGAAAACGGAATAAAGCGATACTACATACTACCGGTAGAAGATTTTGAAAACAAATCAGACTTTTTTAAGCCTACAGATTACACCCGCTTTATGCAGTTTACTAAAGATACCCGCCTGTTACTTCAGAATAACAATAATGGCTTCTTTGAACGTAATTTTTGATACATTTGTACTTGCATGTGAATTAGGTATTAAGCATTAAATGAATACGGTAAACCTTTAAGCCTTTAAACCGTAAACTTGTAAACTAATCTAATTGGAGAAAATAATATTCATAGAAGGAGTTGAACCTGTAAAGCTATACGGAGTACGCAACAGCAACCTTAACTTTATATCGAACCGTTTTCCGAAGCTGAAAATAGTTGCCCGAGGCAGTGAAATTCGGGTATTTGGAGAAGAAGAGGAAATAGAGCTGTTTGAGCAGAAGCTGACCCAGCTGGCCGACCATATTTCACGATATGGAAAAGTGTCAGAAGCAACATTACATGAGCTGTTTGATTATCCTGCCGAAGAAGGACAAGAGGCTGAAGGCGACCAATCGGATGTTTTGGTATATGGAAATCATGGCAAAATTATTCGTGCGCGCACTATAAATCAGCAAAGGCTGGTAGAGCTGTATAATAGCAATGACCTTCTTTTTGCCGTAGGGCCTGCCGGATCAGGAAAAACATATACTGCCATTGCACTTGCCGTTCGGGCGTTGAGAAATAAAACCGTTCAGAAAATTATACTAACACGTCCTGCCGTTGAAGCCGGAGAGCGCTTAGGTTTTCTGCCCGGCGATATGAAGGAGAAGCTAGACCCGTACTTGCAACCGCTGTACGATGCGTTAAACGATATGCTTCCGCCCCGTAAGCTATCGGGCTATATGGAAGACGGAACCGTACAAATTGCACCGCTGGCATACATGCGTGGCCGCACGCTGGATAACGCTTTTGTAATTCTTGACGAAGCTCAGAATACAACCTTCAACCAGCTGAAAATGTTTCTAACCCGTATGGGCACTAATGCAAAGTTTATTGTAACAGGAGACATTACGCAAATAGATTTACCACGCAAAAGTGACTCCGGACTACTGAAAGCAAAGCAGATGCTGGGAAGCATTAAAGGCATTGGCTATATTGAATTTGATAACCGCGATATTCTTCGTCACCCGCTGGTTAAGTTTATTGTAAAGGCATTTGAACAAGAATCTGAAGCAACAAACCGAGAACAACGTTTGGAAGAACATTGATAAATTAAAATGTGCAAATAATCAAAACTGTTAGTAACCTCATAACATCAAAATATATGAATGCTATTACGCAAACCGATTTCAGCTTTCCTAAACAAACAAGTAAATACGTTGGTAAGGTACGAGATGTTTATACTATCAATAATCGTTTTCTAACAATGGTTGTAACCGATAGAATATCGGCTTTTGATGTTGTTTTACCTAAAGGCATTCCGTATAAGGGACAGGTGTTAAACCAAATTGCAAACAAGTTTCTAGACGCTACCTCAGACATTGTTCCTAACTGGAAAATTGCATCACCGGATCCCATGGTAACTATCGGGCATCGTTGCGAGCCGTTTGCGGTTGAAATGATTGTAAGAGGCTACCTAACGGGAAGCTCTTGGCGTACCTACAAGTCCGGTGTTAGAGAAATATGCGGCGTAAAAATTCCGGATGGAATGCGTGAGCACCAACGCTTTGAAAAGCCCATTATAACCCCCACTACAAAGGCTGAGCAGGGAGCACATGACGAAGATATTTCTCGGGAAGAAATTCTAAAAAAAGGCATTGTATCACCCGAAGATTACGCTCAGCTGGAAGATATTGCCATGAAGCTGTTCCTGCGCGGTAGTGAAATGGCCGCTAAGCGTGGACTAATTCTGGTTGATACGAAATATGAATTTGGGAAAAAAGACGGTCAGATTTACCTGATTGACGAAATTCATACACCCGATTCTTCTCGCTATTTCTATGCAGATGGCTATCAAGAACGTTTTGATAAAGGAGAGCAACAACGTCAGCTATCTAAGGAGTTTGTAAGAGAGTGGTTAATGGATAACGGGTTTCAGGGTATAGAGGGACAAGCAGTTCCCGCCATGACCGATGAAATTGTTACCGGAATAAGCGACCGTTACATTGAGCTGTACGAAAACATAACCGGAGAAAAGTTTGTAAAGGCCGACTATGGAAGTAATATTTACGAACGTATTGAAACCAACGTAACCAACATGCTTGCACGTATTGTCTAAACAAAACTGTTTAGCTGATTACGCATAAATCCAAACACACATGCAACGTTTTCACTTATATACGCTAATACTATTTCTGTTTATGCTACCGTCATGGGCTGTGGCACAAGAGCAGCCTACTGTAGAAAAATCAACAGAAAAAGTTAGAATAGAGGGACAAATATACTACGTGCATAACGTAAAGAAAGGCGAAACAATCTATTCGCTATGCAAGGTCTATAAGGTTTCCGAAGAAACCTTGCTAAAGTATAACCCACAGCTGGCAGGAGGGCTAAAAATAGGTTACGTGCTGAAAGTTCCCGATGCTCCACAAGCCGCTGCTGCTGAAGTTAAGCCCGGCACAAACCAACCTACGCATGAGGTACAACGAAAAGAAACGCTATACTCCATTGCTCAAATGTATGGTTGCACGGTTGAAGATATACGACAGGCCAACCCAACAATTAATGAGAATATAAAAAAGGGGCAGGTACTAATAATTCCGACGAAGAAAACAGCGCAAACAACTCAAACAAACTTGGTACAAACGCCTCCCAAGAGCGAAACAACAGACAAACAGAGTCCAAGCATACAAACTCCCGCTCCGGTAAAAACAGATGCCCCTCGAACGGGAAACCACATTTACTATACCGTACTTAAAGACGAAACGTTATACACCATCTCCCAACGCTATGCGGTAACCGAAAAGGAGCTAAAAACCATAAATCCAGATGCGTTTAAGAAGGGAGAGCTAATGGAAGGAGCCATACTTCGCATCCCTTCACAAAGTCAGGAAACAGTGAGCGTTCCTGCCGTTGCCACTGTAACAAGTACAAGTACATCTGCCGCGCTATTTCCTTCTGATTATAATAGCCCGGAGAATACAAAAAGTACCACTCCTCAAAATACATATAGCTACAGAACGGGAGATCCGTTTAACGTTGCATTGTTGCTTCCTTTGCGTAACAAAACGGCAAAACCAACGGACGATGGAACAAAGCAAACATACAGCTATGTTGAATTTTATGAAGGTGCGCTGCTAGCTATCGACTCGCTCAAGAAAACCGGACTATCCGTAAACCTGTCTGTTTACGATGTAAACAATGATAGTGAGCTGGATAACGCACTGCAAAATGAAGGACTAAGAACAGCACAGCTGATTATTGGCCCCGTGCAAAAGGAGTTGCTAAGTAAAGCAACACAATTTGCACAAGCACAAGAAATACCCATTGTTCTTCCGGCAAGTACGC
The DNA here is from genome assembly GCA_031551125.1 of Bacteroidales bacterium. GTDB lineage: Bacteria > Bacteroidota > Bacteroidia > Bacteroidales > UBA932 > JAIRNF01. Next base: position 108,728 of record JAVBOB010000010.1, on the reverse strand, counting down.
TATCAGACTCGTTAGTAAGCCAAATGCCCAATGTTATTGAAATAAAGAATATAGAAAAATGTGCAGAACAACAGCTGCTAAATGATTTATGCAAGACAAATCGCAATGTAGTATTAGTGCATAAATCCGGTATAAATAGCGAGCTGGTAAGCTCATATAAGCAAAAGTTGGAAGAGCTAGGCTGTAAACCTAAAATGCTTTCATACTCTATTCTGAAATCAAGAAATGATTTGCTATCTACGCTGTCAAAAGAAAAAGAAAATCACGTAGTCGTTATTCCTTGCAGCGATGATGCATTTATAACCGACTTTATCTCTACACTAAACCTGCTAACAGCAACTAATAAGCTAACGGTATATACGTATGGCGATGCGCGTTGGAGGAAAATGACGAATCTATCCATTCCTACCCTGTACAGCCTTAACCTGCGCGTAGCTCAACCTTTTTACGTTGACTACACCAGCGATGATACCAAAAGGTTTGTTGCCGGCTACCGCTACTACTACAAAGGTGAACCTACCGAATACTCGTTTCTTGGCTACGATGTTATGTTTTACTTTTTGGAAATGCTGAAAACATACGGTTCCAATTTTGTATCACAACTTCCGAAAACAAAAAAAGACATGCTCCAATCACGATTTGTGTTTAAGCAGCTGGAGCATGGAGGAATGCGAAACCAAGGTACGTTTACGCTTGAATACCTTCCTTCTTTTGATATTGTGAGAAAATAACCAACCCAATACGCGCCATGAAACGATTAGCCTTCTTTCTACCCTTATTTATCATAGTAACGCTGTGTAATGCCCAAAATACAAAGTGGACGGAAGGAAGAGAATTAACGGTTGAGGGACGATCCGGAAACGGAGAACGGGAACACTTTTACGACCGTATGCCTGTTGCCGTAAAAGACAGCACACGTAAAGAAGTATGGGAGTTATCGCAACACAGTGCAGGCTTATGTGTACGGTTCAGCACCAATAGCCAAAATCTAAGCGTTAGATGGACACTGCGGTTTAAGCAAAATATGCCTCACCTGACCAGCTGTGTTACCAACGGTATAGACCTATACGCCCTTGATGAAGAAAGCGGACAGTGGCTATGGGCGGGTATTGTAAAATCATATAACACCGATGATAACAAGGGTAACTTACTGAAAGGCTTGGACAAAAAAATGCGCCATTATATGCTTTACCTCCCCATGTATAATGGTGTTGATTCCGTTTTTATTGGTACAGACAGCATTGCCGATATTAAACCGCTGGTAAGAAGGAGTGCTAAGCCACCCATTGTTTTTTACGGAACATCTATAATGCAGGGAGCATCGGCATCGCGTGCCGGACTTGCAGCAACAGCAATACTCGGGCGTTTTTTTGACATTGAAACCGTTAACCTTGGCTTCTCAGGAAACGCTCGCATGGAAGAAGTGATAGGGCGTGTAATGCTATCGACCAATGCTTCATGCTACGTTGTTGACTGTTTACCTAACATGACAAAGGAGATGTTAAGAGAGTGGACGCTCCCTTTCCTACGCTTACTTAAAACAGGCAGCCCGAGTATGCCGATAGTGCTGGTAGAATGCCCACAAAATGATGCCGGCTGGATAAATACGCAGGAACGTGATCGGATTGCAGAAAAAAACAAAACGCTACGTAAGCTATATAGCCAGCTAATAACAGAAGGATATACTGATTTGTACTACGTTCCAAGCAACGAGTTGACCGGACACGATTACGAAGCAACTATTGACGGAACGCATTTCAACGATTTAGGGTTTATGCGTTATGCAGACCGACTAAAGCCTGTGCTTGCAAGAATAATTGCAAAATCACAAGATACTGTCATGTCTGGCAAAGTCGAAACATCTCCAATAGGCCTATTTGGAAAATAGTTACAACATTGCTTAGCGAGCATTTGGGCTTTAGCCCGAATATTTGCCTATACTATATTATTTTTCAAACAGGTTTATTGAGATATAGCAAAGAGGTTGTCTAAAAAGTCGTTTATTGGTTAACGAGAATCGAATATTTGATTTCAATCTCAGAAGGGATACAAAGAAAAGAGGGTACCAAATGCTTTTTGGACACCCTCTTTTTGTTTTTCCTTACCGGTGCTAGTATGGATAGGCATAATAATCACACCTGTTCTCATCACATATCAGCTTATGGTAAACCGGATGCTGCATTACATCTACATAGTCCATTGGTTTTCCTTCTACATAAATGGTTCGCTGAACAAGCCTGAACCCGTGGCTGTAGTCAACGTACCAGTCAATGTGCCCTGTATATACAGGCTGAATCGGGTTTCCATCCAGCTTATGCCATCCGTAAAGCGCCAAGCGGTGAGGTCTTTCATCCTCCATTATTTTGTGCGTAATAATCACATCTTTTTTATGTCCGGCAATTAATCCGCCACGCCCTTGGCGTTGTTCCTCTATAATGCTGTTGTGCTCAACAAAGGTGTAGAGGGAATCGCGGTCTTTGGTTAGCGGTCGCGGTTCAAGCTTTACTACGGCAGCTTTATAAACATCATCACAAATCTTTTTGGTTGAGAGGAAGCAGTTAAGCTGGTCGGCAATACGTTGAGCTGTTTTGGGCTGCATAGGCATTCGCATAAAATCGTCATTAGTGCCAATACATAAGTAATCAGGCATAACGAAGTAGTATGCCTTAATAGTTTTTCCTGTTAAGCTGTCGGTTAGCTGAACATCTATGCGGGCAAAGGTGTTCATAAAGGCGGGTAGCCCGCCGTTAAGTATGACTTGGGCAGCCATCTCGTCACGACGTTCGGCATCGATATTCGTCACAGACCTGATAAACGCGCTACCGGTAACGGATGTTTGGCTGTAAATTTGCCCACATGCTAAGCAAAGGATCAGGAGAAAAAGAAACTTTTTCATAGAGTCAGCTTATTTTGCCATAAAAATAGGAACTAACCGGAAATAAGCATTATAAAACATGTTAAATCATTTTGGTATGTCACGCAAAAGAAGACATTTGAAGAATAGGCTGTTTTTAGACAGCCTGAGCTATACCGGAGAGTATAGTACACCTACAATAGTCGATGTAGTTAACTACAATGCCAAAGGGTTCAACCTTAAGCATTGTAAAGGTATTGAAGATTTTCCTCACATTCCGCTTTCGGGAGAGCAGGTGCTATGGGTAAAGTTTTGCGGATACACGAAAGTTGACTGGCTGGTTGAGCTGGGAAAGCGGTTAGCACTGGACAATAATAGCATTCAAGAAATACTTTCTATCTCTCATATTGCCAAGGTTTCTATTTTTGAAAAAAATATTTTCATCGCACTGAATGATTTTTACTATGATGATCATCAGGAGCTACACAAAGAGCAGGTGTACCTTTTACTGGGAAAGGGTTTTGTTGCATCTTTTCAGGAAAGTAATCGCCCAATTTTTGATAGCATAGGAAAAGCGTTGGAGGCCAACTCCGCAAAGGTTCGAGAAAAATCTGCCGATTACCTGTTTGCAACGCTGGTTGACTGCATTGTTGACAGCTATATGGATGCTATATGGAAGATGGAGCAGGAGTTTGACGGTATGGAGGAACGTTTGCTGGGTGTACTGCAAAGCGATAATCGTCCGGATGGAATAAAAATTCTTAACCTTAGAAAAGACCTACAGCGCTTAAAACATACGATAATTCCGCTTAAAGAGCAGGTTCAACGCTTGGCTCATTTAGATGATAATGAACTAATACTTAAGGAAAATGAACATTTCTATACAGACGTCGGCGACCATCTTTTGCTTGCTGTACAGCTACTGGAGTCGGGGCGAGAAGAGCTGGAATCGCTATCGAACTTATACGTTGTGAATAACGATACGCGGTTAAACGAAATCATGAAGCGGCTAACGGTAGTGGCAACCATATTCATTCCACTTACCTTTGCCACAGGTGTATGGGGTATGAATTTTAAGTATATGCCGGAGCTGGCATGGAAATGGGGTTATGCAGTAGCATGGATAAGCCTTATTGGTATAGCCGTATTTACGTGGTGGTACTTACGAAGACGAAAATGGTTTTAGCAAAGTTGTTTTGCGAACAAAAGCTGGTACTTTCGCATAGCATTTTTACCCCTGATACCGACCACTGAAAAAAAACTGTATGACTTCTGACGAAAAAATATCAACTCCAAGCAATACCAATAGCCAAGCAAACCAACAAGGCAAGTCGCAAGATGTATTGCTGGTAATATGTATCGCAGCTTTTTTAGTCCCCTTCATGGGGTCGTCACTTAACCTGGCCTTGCCGGAAATTAGCGATAAGTTTTCATTCAAGGCGGTAACTCTTACCTGGATGGCTACGGCTTACCTCATTTCAACAGCCATTTTTCAAATTCCTTTTGCCCGACTGGCCGATTTAATTGGCCGTAAGAAAGTTTTTGAATGGGGCGTAGCCGGATTTTCAATTTTCACCTTTTTATCGGGCTCTGCTCCATCCGGTACGGCGTTAATTATACTACGGGTGCTATCGGGTATATGCAGCGCCATGATGTTTGGAACAAATATTGCTATTCTCACCTCCTCTTTTCCACCCAGCCAACGGGGAAAAGCTTTGGGTATTAATACCGCGGTTGTTTACTCATCGTTGGCAGCAGGACCATTTTTAGGTGGAATACTCACCCACTACTTTGGTTGGCAGAGCATTTTTTTTGTATGTGGAGGAGTTGGGTTTATAGTAGTGGTACTTTCCCGAATATTTTTGAAAACAGAATGGATTGAAGCTAAGGGACAAAAGTTTGATTATGTTGGTAGTATTGTATATGGGCTAGGACTTTTCGGTTTAATATACGGATTTACTAAGCTACCTCATCTGGAAGGAATTATTTTAACCACATTGGGCATAGCCGCATTTATTGGCTTTGTACTGTATGAAAAGAACCACAAGTCTCCGGTGTTTAACGTGCGGCTTTTTAGTGGTAACAAGGTGTTTGCTTTATCCTCTTTGTCTGCGCTGATTAACTATGCCGCCAACTCGGCTGTGGCGTTTATGCTGAGCCTATATTTACAGTATGTGCGAGGGTATGATGCGCATGAAGCAGGTTTGATACTGATTACACAGGCATGTATTCAATCCGTATTCTCCCTCGTCGCAGGGCGATTGTCAGACCGCCTTAACGCAGCCCGTTTAGCAACAATTGGTATGGCTGTTAGCGTTGTTGGTCTTGCGGGTATGTTCTTTATTACCACCACAACACCTATATATGTTATAGTAATACTTTTGCTGTTGCTCGGAATAGGGTTTGGCATCTTCTCATCACCCAATACCAACGTAATTATGAGTTCTGTTGGGGCAAAAGATTACGGACAAGCATCGGCTACCACCGGAACCATGCGGCTTACCGGACAAGCCTTCAGCATGGGGATTGCGAGTATGGCTATTGCTTTGCAAGTTGGAAACCAAAAAATTGTTCCAACAGTATATCCTCAGTTTATTAGCAGCATACACATTACCTTTGGGGTGTTTGCTATACTTTGCCTGATTGGTGTATATGCCTCCTCTCGCCGGAAGTAAAGCTCCCTAATCCCTAATAGATTTTATCCAACACATAGGCTTACTTCTATACTACTCAAATTTGTCGGGCTGAATAGGCTAGTAAGTATACTATGTAATATACATGTTCTATGTGCCGATGTGTTGAATGGTTGACCAATGGATATATTTTATAAACTGTGTATCGGGATTTGTGAAAAAAATACCGATTTTGCAGTAACGGTGAAACATTCTTAACTTTTAGCGGTTATATGTTTAAATCTGATAATTTCAACATATATAATCCGCTATGAAATCAAAATTTTTTTTTGCATTTGTTTTATTTGCTTTGGCAACAGGGAACTTGTATGCTCAGCCTGCAGGGGATAAGCAAATAAACCCTTACCACAAGCACTATGCCGATAGCCTTAAGGCAATGGATTATAAACCCATATTCCCTATATGGGGGGCAAAAGCGTATAAAAAAGGCTTTGATGTTCCGTACCCATACGGAATAAGCCCAACCTTCTTCTACATGAGGCAAAGCATAGACATTACCGCAACTAAAATCGGATTCAACGGTGGAGAGAAAGCAGACCTGTCTGGTGTAATTAAGTATGGTGATGTAATGAATACTACTAACGTTATAACCATTCGCCCCGATGTGTGGATATTCCCGTTTTTGAATGTATATGCAGTTGCCGGATATGGTACCTCTAGTGTGGTAGTTCCCGTTACAGCCATTGGCGACCAACCTCTTGATTTTTCGACAACACAGCATTTCGGAGTCAGCTCATTGGGATTTGGTGTTACGTTGGCCGGAGGTATAGGGCCTGTTTTTCTTACGTTGGATAATAACATGAACTGGGCAAAGGTTGACGTTGTTGAAAAAGCTGTTCCGGCCTATAATCTTGATGTACGCGTTGGACACTGTTTTGTAAATGCTTTTCGTCCTGATAGAAATGTTACCGTTTGGGTTGGTGCGTTTATGCAAACCTTACAATCAGCTACTGTTGGAGATATTAAAATGTCAGACGTGATGAGCCCTGACGAAGCGCAAAAGATTAGGGATAGAATTGATGCCAGCGGCTTAGGTCCTGTTCAAAAACAAATATTGAACAATGGGATAGACAACTTGGAAACGGCCACCGTGAACTATGAGCTGGACAAAAAAATTGCCGCTCCTTGGAATATGATTGTTGGTGTGCAATATCAACACAATAAGCGTTGGCAGGGACGTGTGGAAATAGGTACGCTTGGAAAACGTACTCAGCTTATGCTGAATCTCAACTACAGGTTTTACTAGGATAGGGAGTTGTAGATAGCAGCTAATAGTATAGCCTTAAAATAAGTCGAAAATGAAAAAAATAATCATTTTTATATTCGCTTCGTTACTGTGTGTGTTTGGTGCTTTTGCACAAGACTCTACAAAAACTGAAAATTTATCGTGGATAAAACGTTTTCAGCTAAAGCACGAGGCGAAGGAGCGTAGCGGTGCGTTTATGATTACTCCTTTGCTGGGTCCCGGATATACGCCGGAGTTGGGTTTTACCATCGCCGGAGGAATACTTACTTCATGGCGTACAGATAAAAGTGATACTACGCTGCAACGAACGTCAGTACCCCTTAATATAGGATATGGTACCAACAATGCCTTTTTCATTAACTCCAAGATTGCCAGCTTTTGGATGCATGATAAGCTGCGTGTATATGCTGATGTGAACTTCAAGAATATGGACGATAACTACTTTGGTATAGGTTATGATAGCGCTGAAAGCACTCCGAAAAGTGATACTACTACACAGTATAAGCGGTTATGGTTACAGCTGAATCCTCGTTTTATGTGGCAGTTTAAGAAGAATTTTTTTGCGGGGGCCGGTTTTGATATTAACTACACAAAGGGTAGTGATGCTTGTGACGAGGTAGCGCTAGACCCCACATACGCATACTATAACGAACGCCCGTTTAATGCGGGTCTCAGCGTTATTTTCCAATACGACTCAAGAGATGTAGCGGTTAATGCGTATAAAGGAATGTTTTTGGAAGTTGATGCCGCTTTTTATGGGGACTATATTGGCGGGCAAAACAGCTATCAGGTTTATACGGTTGATGCCCGCAAATACTTTCGTATAGCAAAACCCGGACAAACAATAGCCATACAACTTAAAGGACGGTTTGGAGTAAACGATGTTCCTTACGGAGAAATGTCACAGCTGGGAACGCCTTTTGACTTGAGGGGATACTTGTGGGGGCAGTATCGAGACAAATCAATGGTATTTGGTATAGCCGAGTATCGCCATAAGTTTTATAGGAGAGATGGAAGACCAAGCATACACGGCCTTGTAGGATGGGTTGCTACCGGTTCCGTTGCCGAATCTCCCAATAAGATGAAAAGCTGGCTGCCTAATGGGGGTATAGGTTACCGTATAGAGGTTCAGCCCCGTATGAATATACGGTTAGATTACGGAATGGGTATTAATGGTAGTCATGGTTTCTACTTCAACTTTAACGAAGCATTCTAAGCAAACGAGGTTACATCTGTCAACGTCAACCTTTGGTACTTAAAAAAAAGCTCTTTACTTTGTAAATGATTTAGTGGAAATCAAACAAAGTGAGATAATGAGCAACGAATACATTATAGATTTTGAAGGACTTGACGTTGTACAGGATGATAATCTTGTTCTTTCCGATGTTCACTTTCAGGTAAAGAAGGGTGAATTTATTTACCTTATAGGAAGGGTGGGCAGCGGAAAAACCAGCTTGATTAAGGTTATAAATGCCGAACTACCCGTTATAGTTGCCCAAACGGCAGCAGTTGCCGAATTTAACCTGCGGAAGCTGAAACCAAAGCAAATCCCCTTGCTTCGCCGCAAGATGGGTGTCATATTCCAAGATTTTAAGCTACTTACCGATAGAACCGTGCATGATAACCTTTCGTTTGTTCTCAAGGCAACCGGATGGAAGGATAAAGCGCTTATAGAGCAGCGTATAAGGGCGGTGCTGGAGCATGTTGATTTAATCAGTAAAAGCTATAAAATGCCGCATCAGCTATCGGGAGGCGAGCAGCAGCGTGTAGCTATAGCTCGCGCATTGCTTAACCAACCAGAAATGATTGTTGCCGACGAACCTACGGGTAACCTTGACCCTGAAACCTCAGAATCTATTATGCACCTGTTATATGATATCAACAAGCAATCAGGTATTACTATAGTAATTGCTACCCACAACCACGGCTTACTCAAAAAATTCCCCGGAAGAACATTCCGGTGTGATAGGAATGCAATAGCCGAGCTCGCTGGTGATACAGAGATGGAGCTAGATGAGTAGAATGGAAATATTTGTTTAAAATCAGGCTGCTATATGCTTATTTATATAAGGTTTTAAAGTAAAAATTTCAATAAAAAGCAAGGGCTTCCGAATGAGGACACCAAATGTGTGGGTAAGGTGCTTTTTTGGCAATTAAAGCCATCAATAGGTATGAGTTAAGACAAGGTTTGGTTGCCAATGTGTTATCTGTTTTGGTATATCAACCAAATAATATTCTGGATAAATTTTAGGGTTCTGAAACGCTCTGTTGATTTTATTGCTTACGAATTAGTTTGTGGAATTGAATAAGTGGAAGCACTAAGAAATTATGCCTGACGATAAATCTCAACCAACAAATAGCCAATTTGTCCTCTATCAGGACGACAATGGAGTAACTAATGTCAATGTTCGTTTTGACGGGCAAGATGTTTGGCTTTCGCAACAGCAAATAGCCCTGTTGTTTGATACTACGCAACAAAATATCAGCTTGCACATTAACAGTATTTTAATCGAAGGCGAATTACAGAAAGAAGCAACTCACAAGTATTTCTTGTTAGTTCGAAATGAAGGTAACAGGTCTATAAAAAGACAGATTGAGCACTATAATTTAGATATGATTATAGCGGTTGGTTATCGCGTTAAAACACAAGTGGCAACACGATTCAGGCAATGGGCAACACAGCGGCTGCACGAGTATATCCAAAAGGGATTTACTATGGACGATGAACGTCTTAAAGGAAACGGGAACCGCTATTTTCGCGAATTGCTGCAACGAATCAGAGATATTCGTTCGAGCGAACGCAATTTGTATCAACAGGTAACCGATATTTATGCCACTGCAGTAGATTACGACCCCCGAGCCGATATTACCCGTCAGTTTTTTTCTACAGTGCAAAATAAAATGCACTATGCCGCCCACCAACATACAGCGGCGGAAGTAATCTATCAGAGAGTAGATGCTGATAAGCCAATGGTTGGTATGACCAACTTTAAAGGAGATTATATAACCCGGGATGATGTCAAAATTGCGAAAAACTACCTGTCGGAAAAAGAATTACAGGTCTTAAATTTATTGGTGTCCCAATATCTTGATTTTGCAGAATTGCAAGCTATTGAACAACATTCAATGATCATGCAGCAGTGGGTAGAAAAATTAGACGATATATTGTCAGTAGGCAATCGCCCCATACTTAACAATGCAGGAACAGTTTCGAATAAACAAGCTATTGAAAGGGCAACACAAGAGTTTGAAGAGTACCGTCGCAAAGAAATACTACAATATGAAAGTGATTTTGACAGGGTGATTAAAGAATTGAAATCTCAGGCGGAAGATAATAACAAAACAGAGTAACAGTCAATTTACCAATTGATATGATCGATAAACTATGATGGTTATAATAACTATAGGTTGTCGGGAGAAACTTTTGCTGAGCTCGCTGGTGATACAGAGATGGAGCTAGATGACTAGAATATAGCTGTTTATTTGTAATCATTATTATTACTTATTTGTGCCGTTAACGTTTGTTAACTCGCTAGTGAGCTATTTAGTTAACTTAAATTCTACCTTTGTACTGTCAAGTTTAACACATTAACTCACCTAAATAATTAAGAACAATGAATAACAACAAAGCTGTCGGAATTTTATCTTACCTTTTTTGGATTGTTGCACTGATTTTGCAAATTTGTGAAAAAGAAAAAGGTAAATTTGGTCATTATCACTTGGAGCAAGGATTTGGTTTAATCTTACTTTCTATTGTTTACGCTATAATTGTAACAGTAATTACGATGATTATACCTGCAGTTGGAATGATTCTATGGATTTTATATTTGGCATTTTTAGTATTGATGATTATCGGCATTATTAATGCCGTTAATGAAAAAATGACACCGCTTCCTCTTGTTGGAAAGTTCTTTGAAGGTAAGTTCAACTTCCTTCCCTAACTTATAAAATCTCAATTATAAAACAGGGTTGCTCTATATTATGGAGCAACCCTGTTTTGTATTATGTTCTCGAAAAAAAAGCCAGGCCATCATTTTACCATGAAAAATAGCTACTTTTGCAGCCTATGTTGTGAAATTTTGATATGACAATATGATAAAGATAACCTTCCCTGACGGTAACGTTCGTGAATACGCAAAAGGTGTTACCGGTTTTGAAATAGCACAAAGTATCAGTCCTCGTTTAGCGGCCGAGGTTTTAAGTATATCGGTAAACGGAGAGTTATGGGATTTAACACGTCCTATCGATAGCGATGCAAGTATTATGCTGCATAAGTGGGATGACCCGAAAGGTCGTCATGCCTTTTGGCACTCATCATCACACCTTATGGCAGAAGCGCTTGAGGAGCTATATCCGGGTGTGAAGTTTGGTATTGGCCCCAGCATTGAAATGGGTTTTTACTACGATGTAGACTTGGGCGATCGTACTATCTCCGAAGCTGATTTGGCCAAGATTGAGAATAAAATGTTGGAGCTGGCGCGCCAAAAGCAGTCTTTTGTTCGCAGAAGCGTAACAAAAGATGAAGCGCTAAAAACATATACAGCAAAGGGAGACCAGTACAAGGTTGAGCTTATTAACGATTTGCAGGATGGTACGATAACGTTCTACACTAACGGTAACTTTACCGATTTGTGCCGTGGTCCGCACTTGCCGGATACCGGCCTTATCAAAGCAGTTAAGCTTACTGCTATTGCCGGAGCATACTGGCGCGGTAACGAAAAAAACAAAATGCTTACCCGTATTTACGGGGTTACCTTCCCCCAAAAGAAGTTGCTTGATGAGTACCTCCAAATGATGGAAGAGGCTAAGAAGCGAGACCACCGTAAGATTGGAAAGGAGTTGGAGCTATTTACTTTTTCTCAGAAAGTAGGGCAGGGTTTACCTTTGTGGCTACCAAAAGGTGCTGAGCTGCGTGAAAAGCTGGAACAGTTTTTACGTAAGGTGCAGAAAAATCACGGTTATCAGCAGGTAATTACACCACATATCGGGCAGAAGGAACTTTACGTAACATCCGGACACTACGCTAAGTATGGAAAAGATTCGTTCCAACCCATACATACACCGCAGGAAGGCGAAGAGTTTTTGCTTAAACCCATGAACTGTCCGCACCACTGCGAAATATACCGTTCAAAGCCCCATTCATACAAGGATTTGCCGGTACGCTTGGCTGAATTCGGAACCGTTTATCGTTATGAACAAAGTGGTGAACTACATGGGCTTACAAGAGTTCGTGGTTTTACACAGGATGATGCACATATTTTCTGTCGTCCCGACCAGCTGAAGGAGGAGTTTTGTAAGGTTATAGATATTGTACTGTATATCTTCAAAACGTTAAGCTTTACCGACTATATTGCACAAGTATCATTGCGTGACCCGAACAATAAGGAAAAGTACATTGGTAGCGATGAGAACTGGGCAAAGGCCGAGGCTGCAATTATTGAAGCTGCTGCCGAAAAAGGGTTGAAAACAGTTGTAGAGCTGGGCGAAGCCGCATTCTACGGGCCTAAGCTCGACTTTATGGTACGTGACGCCATTGGTCGTAAGTGGCAGCTGGGAACCATACAGGTTGACTATAACCTACCCGAACGTTTTGAGTTGGAGTATATTGGTGCGGATGATAAGCGTTACCGCCCTGTTATGATACACCGGGCACCTTTTGGTTCAATGGAACGTTTTGTGGCGGTACTTATTGAGCATACAGGAGGGAAATTCCCGCTTTGGCTCACTCCCGACCAGGTTATTGTGCTGCCTATCAGTGAAAAATATAACGATTTTGCCCAAAAAGTTTTAAATGTCCTGAATAATTGCGATATTCGCGGCTCGGTTGACGACAGAAACGAAACCATCGGTAAAAAAATTCGAGAAAGCGAACTGAAGCGTATTCCCTATTTGCTGATTGTTGGAGAGAAGGAAGAGCAGGAAAACAAGGTTTCCGTACGCGTTCAAGGCGAAGGAGACAAAGGACAGATGAGCGTAGAAGCGTTTGCCGACATGCTGAAGAAAGAAATGGAAAAGCAGCTTGCTGCTCAATAAAACAAATAAAAATAGTTAACAGTAATTACTAAACTTAACCGGAGGACAGAGCTATAGCAACACCTTATCATCCACAGCCAAGTAGAGGGCGTAAACCTTTTGTGCCAAGAGCAAAAGAGGTAAACGATTCAGGTATCAAAATTAACCATGAAATTAGGGTACCTCAAGTGCGCCTTGTAGGGGAAAATATTCCTAATCCCGGCGTTTTTTCTACTGCAGAGGCTATAAAAATGGCCGATGAGTTGAGTTTAGATTTAATCGAAATTTCGCCTACAGCAGAGCCGCCCGTATGTCGCATTGCCGATTTTCAAAAATTCCTTTACCAAAAAAAGAAAAAGGAAAAGGAAATGAAGGCTAAAACGGTAAAGGTAGTGGTGAAGGAAGTACGTTTTGGCCCTAATACCGATGAACATGACTACCAGTTTAAGCTTAAGCACGCTAAGAGTTTTCTGGAAGAAGGTGCAAAGGTAAAGGCTTATGTCTTTTTCAAAGGACGTTCTATTCTTTTCTCACAACAGGGAGAGATATTGCTGCTTCGCTTTGCTACCGATTTGGAGGAGTACGGTAAGGTTGAGCATTTACCCAAGTTGGAAGGTAAACGAATGACTATTTTTATTAATCCTAAGCCCAAAAAAGCAGGTACAGGCGGTGGAGCAAAACAGTAAAACCTTTTTTAAACTAAATATCAAATAGAAAATGCCAAAGATGAAAACTAATTCCGGTGCAAAGAAAAGATTTGACATCACCGGAACAGGAAAAATCAAGAGAAAGCATGCTTACAAAAGTCACATTTTGACTAAGAAAACAACCAAGCAAAAACGTAACCTTACGTACTCTGCAATAGTTAACAGCAGAGACGAAAAGCGTATGAGAGAGCTTTTGGTTGAGTAATCTGTAAAGCAAGCATTCACAAAACAACAAACAAATTGTAAACCGGAATGTATAGCACCAAAGATTCGCTAGAGCGAACGCTTACATTCAAAAACAAAAAAACGTATGCCAAGATCAGTAAATTCGGTTGCATCTAGAGCAAGAAGAAAAAAAGTACTGAAGCTTACCAGAGGTAACTTCTTAGCAAGGGCCAACGTATGGACCGTTGCAAAAAACACGTATGAAAAAGGTTTAACCTACGCTTACCGCGACCGCAAGGCTAAAAAAAGAAGCTTCCGCGCATTGTGGATACAGCGTATCAATGCTGGGGTTCGTCAACATGGAATGACCTACTCTCAGTTTATGGGTAAGGTAGCGGCTAACAACATTGAGCTGAACCGCAAGGTTCTTGCCGACCTAGCCATGAATCATCCCAAGGCATTTGAGGCTATCATCAAATCATTGAAGTAGCCCATTCTATTTGAATGAAAAAGGAATCCCCATTCAGCAATGAGTGGGGATTTTGCTTTATTATACAGCATTGCTGGAACAAAATTGAGTTATGGTTGTTAGCCTTCAATAATATGAATAGCAAAACACAGAATTATGAACTACGATATAACTCACAACGAAGAAGGAAAGCGTTTTACGCTGCATATAAACAGCCACAACGCTATTTTAGACTATCAGCTACGTGATGGCGATATGGTTTTTACTCATACCTACGTGCCAAAAGAGCTGGAGGGTAGGGGAATTGGTTCGGCGCTGGCAAAGTATGCTTTAGACTATGCGGTGGAACATAAGTACAAAATTGTTCCGATATGTCCGTTTATTAAGACCTACATTGAAAGACACTCGGAGTATAGTAATATTAAAGAATAACAGTAAATTAGATACCGTCATTGCGAGCGAAGCGAAGCAATCTATTGAATAACAGATTGCTTCGCTTCGCTCGCAATGACGTGCTTTACGTGAATGCTTATTCACCATTAACTATTAACTATTAACCATTAACTTTTCACCATTCACTATTCACTATTAACCATTCACTACCTACTATTCACCGTCTTTTCTTGCCGTACTACTTTTAGCAAGCTTTCTCCTACGCCTATACTATACCCTTCGATAGAGTACAATATTCCTCCATTGGTAGATAGGTAAACCGTAAGCGGGAAGTTGTTCTTGAAATCAATTTTTAGCGCTTCTGCCGTTGCTTTTAGCAGCGTGCGCTTAGCATCAACACCCCATGCGGTTTGTTGAGGCAAACCTTTATAGGCGGTTGTATTAAATGCCGGGCTTAGCTTATCGTCAGGAACCATAAAGACAAGGCCGCCACCCCAGCTGTCAAAATCTGTTTTTAAGGCGCCAATGTCATGCAATACATGCTTTGTAGGCTCTTTATCAGGGTCGGCAAAGCAAAGCACTAAGCCTTTGCCGTTAGCCAGCTCTTTCAACGTTTTTTTGCTGTTATCGGTAAGCGTAACAATGGAGTTCATGTCAACAATTCCTTTCACCTGCAGCTTTCCTACTACTTCAGGTAGCGTAACGTTTAATGATAACGTTTGGTCTTTTTTCAGCTCGAAGTACTCTGTTCGTATTGTTACCGAGCCGTCATTTGCACGGCTTCCGGTCATTAATCGGTAGTAGCCTGTATCAAGACTTAGCTTGCAAGGAAAGCTATTTAAGACCGGATTGTTTTCAAAATCGAGCGATACAAAATCACCATCGCTAAAGCGCGCAATGGTAAAGTGTGTGTAGTATCCGGGCTTTACAATATTTGATGATGGATTATTTAGTATAAGATTTCCTTTAGGTGTGTTTTCTTCTATGGTTGTTGCTTCAAAGGCTACATCTACCCATTGTCCATTTTCAAAATACTGTGGTTTGGCTGTTGCCTGCTCAACGCGGGCAGCAATGCCCATGCTACGGCATAAGGCTACAAAAAGTACGTTGCGGGAGCGAGCATCAGCCACTTTCAGCTCATATACGCCTTGCGGTGTAATATAACAGTTGTAGTAGTTTTCTTCGTTCCGAATTTGAATATTTTGCTTTACGAAGTCAATAATACTCTGCACCTTTTGGTGTGCAGCTTGCGCTCCAATGCTGCTAAACTCTTTCTGGAAAAAACTTCTCCACGGGCGTATCAGCTCCAATGCGATACGGGGAGAGAGCATATTGGCTGCTATCAGCTCTTTTGGCGCATTAACTTTTATATCGTTATTGTATCCGTTGTCTATATGGTTTTGCAGATAATCGGCAGGCGTATCTCTTAAATCTTTTTCGAGCAGTGAGGCGAGAAAAGGGAACAAATCAAGATTAACTTTTTCTGCTTGCATAAATGCAAGTATATCTTTCCAGTTACCCTGAGACAGCTCAAGGTACCTCCATACATTTTCCTTGTCCATCCCGAGTTCTGTTGCTACTTGAGCCGCATAATTTTCTTTTGGAAAGGTGTTCATGTATGCGTTGCGAATGGAATCTTCATGTGCCAACCGTACTGCATTTTGTACAACCTTATCCGGCGATAGCTCTTTAATAGGCTGTTCTTTGGGTGGAACAACTTCGTAGGTTTCTTCATAGGCTTTGCCCGGCTTACGATTTAGTGTAACGGTAACTACATCGGTATCGGGTGATGCTTTTTCATATCCGTAAGTATCTCCTTTATTTGCCCATATAACTAAATCACCCATGCCGGAAGTAATTGATGTTGTTCCATCAGCCTTACTTAGTGTTTTGGCCAGCGGATATAGCTCAGCGTAGTTATACAGCTTAAACTTTATGGTTGCTCCCATAACCGGATTACCTTGCTCATCCACTACCTTTACATTCACCTTGCGTGTTTGCGCGTAGTTAGCCAGCAGGTTAATAGTTGAGTAGAGCGGTGTTTGCAGATTTTTCTCTTCGGGGCCTGTGTATTCACCAAATACGTTAGTATGTACCATCATGGTACGTTTAGCCGGTGCGGTAAACCATGCTACATCCAATTCCGGTTCGGGCTCACATGCACCCATGTAATGCCATGCTCCGTCAACCCAAACTTCTACCCATGCGTGGTTGTCGTCTGTATGAGCCCAGCGTGGTGTATAGCATTGGCGCGCAGGTATGCCAACCGCACGTAAGGCGGTAGCGGTAAAGGTTGATTCCTCCCCACATCTTCCCCATGAGGTACGCATTAGGGCTAGAGGAGCGGAGGTTCTTCCATCTGTTCCACGATAGGTTACCTTTTCATGGCACCAGTGGTTTACTTCCAGCGCAGCTTCGGCCATTGGAAGGTTCTTCACTCGGTCTCTCAGCTCGTTAAAGAATACGCTTCGGGCGGTGTCCAAATACTCGTTATTTATTCGGTGTGCCAGTACAAAGTGGCGGAAAATATCTTCCGGGACACTCTTTCCCCAAGAGAAGTATTCACGAGCTTTAAAGGCTGAGTTTACTTGTTGAAGAAAGAAATCACCATCGTAATCGGCTAAATCGCAAAGCGGCATGTATGCGTATAGAAACTCTAAGGCTTCACGTTGTTCTGTTGTCAGGTCTTCTTTGTTGAACACGGAAAATAAAGCATCGGCACGATTCTTAGCCAACTCTTTTCGCTCTAAGAATTGTTCGTGAACTTGCATGCGGTAGCTTTCATTCGTAAGAAAGTGTTTTTCTTTATTGCCGCATGAATAGCAATAGAGCAATGTGGCACTTGCCAGAAATAGGAGGTAGAATGGCTTTTTCATGGTGCAAGGTTTATATGGTTGTGGCAACTCTATGCATTAGAGTTAGCGTTTTTAATTGCTTCTTTTACTTTGTTTTCGTCAGTGTAGAGGTAATTGTACTCTTTAACAAATAGGCTATTGATATACTTCATTTTGCTAGGATAACTACTTCGAAAAGTTCCGTGAAACTCTTTCAATCCGGTTTGCCTGACAAGCTCGCCAATGTTACTTTCCGTTATTCCCGCTCCGGGCATAATGATGATTCTTTCGTTTGCTTGCTCTACCAACTTCTTAATAGTTGGAGCGCCTTTCGGAGCGGTATCTTCTCCTCCTGATGTAAGAATACGCTCACACCCTAATTCTATCACATCTTCCAATGCCTTGAACAGATCTGACGAGCGGTCGAAAGCTCGATGGAATGTTACTTCCATACCATAAGTTCGCGCTATTTTTATCAGCTCAGCGCAACGCTCTTTATCAATAGTTCCATCCGCGTTTAGCATACCTATTACAACCCCATTACAGCCAATTTCACCACAGGTTGCAATGTCGTTTTTCATGAGCTCGAACTCATCATTGTTGTATAGAAAATCACCCCCGCGCGGACGAATAATCACATTCAGCTTCAGCTTAGTTTTTGCTTTGGCTTGCTTGATTTGGGCAAGGCAGGGAGTTGTACCCCCTTCATACAAATTTGCACAAAGCTCAATTCTATTAGCACCTCCGGCTTCGGCGGCGTAAATAGATGTCAGGCTATCAGCGCATACTTCGAGGGAAATCATAGTGAATAGTTAGTAGTGAATGGTTAATGGTTAATAGTTAATGGTTAAGGTGAATAGTGAAAAAAGGAGAGGCTATATGGATTAGAAGCCCGTCATTGGTAGAGCTTACGCTACTACTCATTCTCTTCCTCCAATAAGCTGTTTACCCGCTCTTCCGTGCTACGCAATTTTTCTTTGCAGAATGCGATAAGCTGGCTTACTTTTTTCACATCCTGCTCTAGCTGGTCAATATCAATATCCCCGTTCTGCATTTTTCCCAGTATGGCCTCAACCTCAGTGAGAGCCTCTTTGTAGCTAAGTTCCTTTTTTGCCATATATTTTACTTTTCTACTGTTACGTTTAGTTGTCCGTTGCTCAGTATTAGCTTTAGGTTTTCCCCTGCTTTGACTGAGTTGGCATTGGTTAGTCGTTGTCCGTTATGTACTGCAATAGCGTATCCTTTACTTAGTATTCGCTGAGGGTCGTTAGCCTCCAGCGTTCGCTCCGTTAAGGCCAGCTTGTACTTATTTTCTTTAAAACTTGCGAACACAAGTGTTTTTAACCTTGTTCCAAACATGGTTGTTAATCGTTGCCGTTCTCGGTCAAAAAAACGTTCGGCTTGCATTGCTACTGATTGCCTGATATTATTCAAGTAGCCTTGTTGCTCGCTTAGTAGTTCAAGCGTTTGGTCGTTCAGCTGTTCAGCTAGCATGTTCAGCTCTTGTTCCCGTTCAACCATTTGCTCTACTAAAAAATCGGCTACGGCGGTAGGCGTTTTCAGCATGGTGTGTGCAACCAAATCTACAACACTTTCATCCTTGTCATGCCCTATGCCCGTTAATACCGGAATAGGAAGCTGTGCTAGGTGGTATGCCAGCCTGTAGCTGTCAAAGCATAGCAAATCGGTTTGAGAACCTCCGCCTCTGATAATTGCTACGGCATCAAAGCTATCTATTTGAGCAAATACTTTGTCCAGAGCAGAAAGTAAAGATTCTTCAGCATCACGTCCTTGTACTAAGGCCGGAAACAGCATGGTGGAGAATGTATAGCCATATACATTATTGTGCAAATGCTCCATGAAATCCTGATAGCCGGCAGCCGTAGGAGATGAAATTACCGCAATGCGTTGTGGCAGCAAGGGTAGTTCCAGCTCCCTATTCATATCAAATACCCCGTCATCCTTGAGCTGCTGAACGGTTTTACGCCGTTGCAGCTGTAGCTCGCCAACGGTATATGAAGGATCTATATCGGTAATGTTAAGGCTCATACCATACAGCTGGTGATACTGCACCGTTGCTTTTACCAGTACTTTAAGACCGGGAGACAATCGTTGGCCTGTTGAACTTTCGAAGAACGGGCGTAGCATACGGTAGCTGTACGACCAAATAGTTGCCGATACTTTTGCCTGTACAAAAGAAGATGACTCATCTTGCTGCACCAGCTCAAGGTAGCAATGACCGGAGGCGTTTTCCTTCAACTCATTAATTTCTGCAACCACCCAGTAAGAGAGTGGCAGCTGTACTTCAATTGCTTGCTTAACCAGCAGCTGAAGTTCGAGCAGGCTTAGCTTATCTGGGGAAATTTGATTCATCAAATTCGGGTATCTTACCTTTGTTGCTTTCCAGCTTGTTGAGCTGTTTTGTTTCTTCGCTAAGGTCTTCGTCGGCGTTGTCGGATACGCCATTTGTGTAGGTTACTATTTTTTGCAGCTTACCGTCTTCCGAGTATAAGCTCCAACGTCCGTGCCGCAATCCGTTTTCGTATGCACCTTCCAAGCGAATACCTCCGTTGGGGTAGTAGTACCTAGCCTTACCATTTAGAATACCGTTTGCATATACCATTTCGATGTTTAGTGTGCCATTTTCGTAGTAACGGCTTAGTACTCCGGATTGTACACCATACTTCCAGCTGGCGGTTTCCAACGTGCTACCGTTAGGGTAGTAGCGTGTTGACGGTCCGTTCTTTTGCCCCCAGCTGTATGTTTCAACCGACATTTCTATTCCTTTTTCGTTGTAGTATGTCCACTTCTCTTCCTTTCTTTCTTTTACAAATAAGCCCTTACTGGCTAATATTCCGTTTTCCGAATACAATTGAACATAACAGCTATCTGAATTTTCAACATATCGTTGAATAGCCATTGTTTTTCCATTTCTATAGTAGCGTTTTAGCTCTCCAACAGGTTTTCCATCCACAAAAAATGCTTCATACTGCACACCACCTTCCGGATAGTACCTTATCCATTTTCCCTGCTTTTTGTTGAGGGCATCTACTTGGTTAACGCCTTCTTGGGCTAAGAGGTTACCTAAGGGTAGGCTAAGCAAGCATAGTAAGTAAAATACGTGTTTCACAAGAGTACGATTTGGTTCAACATTCAAATATAAACAATCTATGTCTAATAATGCTTATAAATACACGTTGAGGGTGAATATGTTAACATTTTATGGTTGTCATTCGCGAAAAAAATTGATTTACCTTGCAGCAAAATAAAAAAAGCTACGTTATA
The DNA here is from genome assembly GCA_031551125.1 of Bacteroidales bacterium. Taxonomy (GTDB): domain Bacteria; phylum Bacteroidota; class Bacteroidia; order Bacteroidales; family UBA932; genus JAIRNF01. The sequence goes on along the minus strand of JAVBOB010000010.1, from coordinate 88,070 downwards.
GAGTTGAGAACAGGGTAAAATGGCAGAAAACTACCAATTAGTGATAGATGGGTGTAAAAAGCAGCGAGAGCAGTCACAGCTGGAGTTTTACAAGCTGTTCTACAAGGCTGTATATAACTCTTGTTTTCGTATTCTGAGAAGGCAGGAGGAAGCCGAAGAAGCCATGCAAGACACGTTTATTAAAGCATTTGATAATATAAGCTCGTTGAATATAGGTACACACCCTGAGCCTTGGTTGAAGCGCATAGCAATAAATACATCTATTGACAGGTTGAGAAAGAAAAAGCAGGTGCTGTTGGAATTGAATAGCAATACGGAGATAGAGGAAGAAGAAACGGAGAGCTATGATGATAAGCTGCTAAAGGTTGAAGCCATAAAAAAGGGAATAGAGCTACTGCCACAAGGATTTAGATTGGTTTTAGGCTTACACCTGATAGAAGAATACAGCTTTGAGGAAGTTGCAAAAACCTTGCAAATATCAGCATCAACAGTTCGTTCACAGTATGTAAGAGGTAGGGCGAGATTAAGAGAAATGCTAATCAGTAATCAATAATGAAGATGGATCCGTTGAAAAAATACATTAAAGAAAATCGTGAGCAGTTTGACGATATGGAGCCTTCAAGCGGTCATTTCGAACGTTTTGCAGCACGTCTTTCGACTACAAAAAAACGGAAGAAAACGGTACACATGGTATTGCTTAGCATTTCATCTGCCGCTGCCGTTGTTGCCTTGTTCTTACTTTACGTGATACCAACAGAACAACCGGTAAAGAGCTATTGCTCGCTATCACCGGAGCTTATGGAGGTTAACAGCCACTACGCAATGGAGGTGGAGAGCAGGGTTGAAAAAATACAGCAGCTATCACAATATGTTGACGAACCCGGACAACAAGCGCTAAACAGTAGTATAACGGCTATGCGCAACGATTCAAGCGAGCTGATAGAGCAGCTTTGTGCCGCGAACGCCAGCGACGAAGAGAATATATATATTGTAATACAGCACTACCAACACCAAATAGACGCGTTGCAAACAACCATAAGTGCACTGGAGTAAGCAAGAAACGCATAGGACAAAAAATAATATTAATAATAAAAACAAACAACCATGAAAAAACTTATTACAGCTTTCATATTAGCAGCTGCACTGCCACTAGGACTGCAAGCTAAGGCTATGTACGAATCTGAAAAGAATGTTCAGAAAAGTTTTACGGCAAGTGAAAAAAATACGCTTGTAGTGGAAAATAAGTATGGCAACGTAAACATTACCTCTTGGGACAAAAATGAGGTGGATATTAAAGTAACCATTAAGGGAAAGAGTTCTGAAAGCCAAAATGAGGCAGAGCGTCAGCGCGATCGGATATCCATTGCATTTAGCCAGTCGGGCAACAGTATTATTGCTAAAACCGAGATTGCAGAAATGAAAGGTCGTAGTAAAGGTGGATATGAAATTAGCTATGATATTAGTGTTCCTAGAAATATCGCTTTTGATCTATCAAATACCTATGGTGGAATTAAAGTAGATGAATGTGGTGGGGTAACCGCTATTAATGTAAAGTATGGCAGCTTTAGCTGCCGCCGGATAAGTAATCCCAGTTCAAGCCTAAAGTTAGCGTATGGGTCTGCAACTATACAAGCTGTAAATGTCTTAAAAGCAGGTATTCAGTATTCGTCAATGAAAATAGAGGAAGCTGATAGTTTGCTGCTATCCAGTGCATATTCACATTTGAGTATTGAAAAGGCAAATACGTTGAACATTACCTCGGCATATGATGATTATACAGTTAAGAAAGTTACGAAGATGAAGATTAGTACGGCTTATACAGATGTAAAGTTGGGGCAAGTGAGCAAGTCGCTCACAGCAAGCAATGCCTATGGGAGCATAAAGGTGTCAGATGTTGCGCAAGATGCAGAGTCTTTATCTTTTTCACTTAGCTATACTGGGCTTTCGCTAAATATTAATCCAAAAGTCACTTATACCATTGAGGCATCAAGTAAATATGGGAAGACAATACTTCCTGATGAGCTAAAACTTAATACCTCAGCTGTAAAATCTGAAAGAAATACTAATTCTATAGAAGCAACGGTAGGTTCAGGAACTCCTACGCTGAAAGTAAAAATCAGCAATGCCTATGCAGATAATAAAATAACGGCTAAATAGTAAAGTGAAGATATTTTCCATAGCCTGTAACTTTTTCGATCAACAATCGTCTTATAAATAAATCAACCTGAAATGAAAACAAGAAATATCTTTTTTGCACTCGCCTGTGGCCTATTTGTGCTTGCAAGCGTTAACAGCTATGCTGAAATAAAAACGCAAGATCGTAATACGGGTAGCGGTTTTACCAAAGTAAGCGTAAGCACGGCTATCAGCCTTTACCTTACACAAGGAAACAGTACTTCGGTTAAAGTGGAAGCCGATGAGGAAATTATAGACCAAATTACTACTAAGGTAAATGAAGGTAAGCTAGTCATTAAGTTTGATGGGTCGTCAAATAAGAAGAATAGAAATAACACCGGTCCGATGAAGGTTTACGTAACTATGCCTTCTGTGGAAGAAATATCGGCAAGTGCAGCGTGTAGCATCAACTTGGAAACGCCGCTTACTTCTACCGGTGAAATTGATGTGAAGCTTAGCGCAGCATGTAGTATGTCCAAAGCCAATATTACGGCTAAAAAGGTTGAAGTTGACATAAACGGTGCATCCAGCATGAAAAACGGCATCATCACTGCTGATGAGTTGGATGTGGAGGTTTCCGGAGCTTCGAGCGCCAGCTTTGATGTAAAAGTTACCGATTTGTCTGTTGAGGCCAGTGGCGCATCATCTGTTAAGCTAAACGGTGCGGCAAAGATGGTTGAAGCAGAAGCTAGCGGAACATCATCCATCAAGGCGCAAGACTTCAAGTGTGAAAAGTCAGATGTAAAGAGTACGGGTATGTCCTCTATAAAGTTGAGTAAGCAGTAGAGTTAAGCAATTCGGTGTATAGGCTGTTATAACGGATTTTATAAAGTAGCTTGTTTGGTTAGTAGTTATTATATATTCCCCCAATAACCCAAGGCTTATACACCGGTTGTTTAGCAGATAAAAAACAAAGGCGGAAGGTATTTATACCTTCCGCCTTTGCTATAGAATAGCGTTAGACCTTTTTGAGAAATAGTATGGCATGGGCAAATATTAGGGCTTTAGTCCAAATGCTCGCTAAGCAATGTGGTAACTATTTTCCAAATAGGTCTATTGCAGATGTTTCAACTTTGCCAGACATGACAGTATCTTATGATTTAGAACAGCGATATTGGAGTTTGATTATACGTTTTTCCCCAGCCAACAGACAGTACCAGTGAATGAGTGGTTGACATATACTTATAGGTGCTACCTAAGTTTTGTTCGTACCGATAGGCCAAGCTAACCTGTTTTCCAATATATGCCTCGCCTTCAACCCGTATTGCATTTTCTGCCGCAAAGCCCACTCCTACCCTATACATTCGGTCATATACACCGTACACCATTCCTTCGTATCCGAATGATAAGGCTGACGAAAGCTGAACAAGTCCGGTAGTAATTATATTTATTTTTGGCGTTACATCAAAAACATATCCGCCTGTAATGTAGTACTGTAAACGATCAAATACAAAGCTGTTATCTAAGGAAAGTTCCGCACCACCGCCATCCCAGTCATTTGTTAGCAGCTGAGGTATAGAGAAGCCCACATAGTATTCGTCAGAATAGTAGTATGCTCCAAACCCTGCATTGAACCCCCATAAACGTGGTGATTTTTCAGCAAAAATAGGGTCATTCTCATCATTTATGCGAGTAACCATAGCGTCATTTGTGGTAAGTACTCCCGCCTGAATACCCAAAGACAGCTGGGAACGTTCAAATTTTATGCGGTAAGCATACACCGCATTCAGCTGAATGTTATCAGTAACGCCATAACTTTCATGGTAAAGCCAACCTCCCATACCCATTGTAGGAAGCCCTATTTGATATTGCAAATTTTGAGATTGAGGTGCATCGTCAACTCCTAACCATTGCCCTTTCGCATTTAATGAAAGGTGGTTAAAAAGTCCTTTCGAGCCAACGTATGCGGGATTAATCAACATTTCTTGATTCCGATAGCTTAGCGAACCCCTTTCATTTCCAAAATGCGGTTGAGCATTTAAAGATATATTTACAAGCGTTATGTATAGAAGTAATAAGAACGGTCGTTTCATTAGTGATATTTTCAAACTATTCAATCTAATTCAAACATTTAGTCGGGCATTCTTTTTTAAACCTAACAATGCTGCCGCAAAAAAGGTTTTAGAATGTAGTATGCTTATTTATTGATGCTTACTTTTTGTCAATACCTAACCCGAAAATTAAACTTTTGTTCATACAAAGCATAAAATTACCTAATTAAAATATTTCATACATACAGTACGATAAATAAATAGTAAAGATAAGCCGTCATAGACTTACTTATTGATAGTAAAACATGTTTTGATAGCAAACTTATATAGATAAAAGCAATGAATAGCAGTAGGCTGTTATTAAACAGACTCTGCTTCTTTCTCTTGTTATAGGCTAATCGCTACATTTGTTTTTTAAACTCAAGAACCATGAATATACGCGAACTTCAACCGGTTGAAGTATTTTCTCACTTTGAGGAAATATGTAAAGTCCCCAGGCCTTCTAAAAAAGAAGGTAAAATCATTGCCTACCTTATGGATTTTGCGGAAAAACATGGCTTAAAGGCGATAAAGGACGAGGTGGGCAATGTACTTATCTCCAAGCCTGCCACTGCCGGAATGGAAAACCGTAAAACGATAGTGCTTCAAAGCCACGTTGATATGGTATGTGAAAAGAACAGCGATGTAACGTTCGACTTTGAAAATGACCCTATACAAGCCTACATTGATGGCAACTGGATAAAAGCAAAGGGAACAACGCTTGGTGCTGATTGCGGTATAGGTATGGCAGCGGCAATGGCCGTACTTACCGCTAAAGATATTAAGCATGGTGTCGTTGAATGTCTTTTTACGATTGATGAAGAGACAGGGCTTACCGGAGCAGCCGAGCTGAAACCCGGGTTCTTTTCCGGAACCATTTTGCTTAACCTCGACTCGGAGGATGAGGGTGAAATATTTATAGGTTGTGCCGGGGGTATTGATACTACCGCCATATTTCACTACAAAAAGGAAGCCGTACCAACCGATTACGTTGCACTAAAGGCAACGGTGAAGGGATTAAAAGGCGGACACTCGGGTGATGATATCAACAAAGGCTTGGGTAATGCCAATAAAATACTTAACCGTTTTCTGTGGAGAGCCAACACAAAGTACGACCTCCGCTTGACCGAGTTTAACGGAGGTAACCTGCGAAACGCTATTGCACGTGAAGCGCTTGCTGTATTTACTGTTCACAAAGAAGATAAAGCCGATTTGGTTGCCGATTTCAAATCCTACGAAAACATAATGTGCAATGAGCTAAAGGCTACCGAACCATCGTTAGCATTGGTTATTGAAGATTATGAGCTGCCGGATTATGTTATTGACGAAACCAGCCAGTTCGATTTGCTAAACTCCCTATACGCTTGTCCGCATGGTGTGCTGGCAATGAGCCCTGATATTCCCGGCTTGGTTGAAACATCAACCAACCTTGCCTCAGTAAAGTTTGTGCATGGCGACCAGATTTTTATAAGTACCAGCCAGCGAAGCTCTATAGATACGGCAAAACGTGATGCCGTAAACATGGTAACTGCAACATTCAGATTAGCTAATGCTAATGTAAAAAACGGGGATGGCTATCCGGGTTGGACTCCAAATATGGACTCCGAAATATTAAATGTTGCTACGAAGGTTTATGAACAAACATTTAATGTTAAACCGGCGGTAAAAGCTATTCATGCCGGATTAGAATGTGGGCTGTTCTGCGAAAAGTATCCCGGACTGGATATGATCTCATTCGGCCCTACCCTTCGTGGTGTGCACTCTCCTGATGAGCGTTTGGATATTGCTTCAACTCAAAAGTTTTGGCTTTTCCTGTGTAAGCTACTGGAAAATGCGCCAAACAAGTAAACAGCTTAACACTAGAAATTTAACAGTGCAGCTTAAACAAGTAACAAATTTGTTTTTTAAAGTAACATTAATGATACAAAACAAGGGTGAGGCCAATAATAAACTCACCCTTAATTATTTATGGATAAAACAGGCGCATAAGTGAAACAGGCATTTATCCAACTCCACTTGTCTATTCTGTTGGCCGGATTTACGGGCATACTCGGCAAGCTGATTGTTTTGAACGAGGGTTTGCTGGTTTGGTACCGTATGCTGCTTACGGCTGTTCTTATTTTGCTAATTCTACTCATTGCTAAACGTCCTATAAAACTAACTATCAAAGAAATACTCCAAATAGGCGGGGTTGGAATACTACTGGGGATGCACTGGGTGTTTTTCTACGGAAGTATCAAGGCCTCAAACGTTTCTATCGGAGTAGTATGCTTTTCAACGGTGGGTTTCTTTACAGCCATTTTTGAGCCATTGATATACAGACGAAAAGTCTCCGTAAAAGAGCTTTGTTTTAGCTTACTTGCTGTTTTTGGCATTCTGCTTATTTTCCATTTTGATACACGTTACCATACCGGAATTATCATGGGGATTGTTTCGGCGGCGTTGGCGGCGCTCTTTACCATAGCCAACAAGCGAGTGGTTGTAAAACATTCGCCCTCCACCATGTTGTTCTGGGAAATGTTGGGAGGACTTGGATTTCTAACTCTAACCCTACCCTTGTACCTTTACTACGTTCCGGCCAGCCACATAGCTCCCACAACATCAGATATTTTCTACCTAGCCTTGTTATGTATATTCTGCACCATACTCATGTATCGGTTCCAAATACAGGCTCTAAAACATATATCGGCATTTACCGTAAACCTCAGCTACAATCTGGAGCCTATTTACAGCATTATTTTGGCAATGGTGCTTTTCAGTGAGGCTAACGAGCTAAGCCCGTCGTTTTACATAGGGCTTGGATTAATTATACTTTCCGTATTACTGCAAACGCTTAGTGTAACTAAACAAAGAACCATAAATTAAAATACCTTAGAAGCAATACGTCAGTAGCTTGGGCTACTTATAGTTCTTTATCTCATAGAAATACACGTTCTCCCCTTTTTCATTGAGCTCTGTATTGGTAGCTTCAATGCGGAAAATATAATAGGGCTTGTCGGTTTTTTCTTTGGGAGAATCCACCTGAATAATGTAGCCCGTTATCGTTGTCTTTCCTTCTCCACCAAACTCTTCAACAGGTTGTATTGAATTTATTTTTGCCGGTTTTTCATCAATAAAAACCTTTACCTCAAAGTGTTCCGGCTTTACAGATATGTTAGTAACCTTCTCCGCTTTTGTTTTGTCCAAAACAATATCTTTTGAGTAGGTAAGCATCTTACTCACACTCATTGGCCGAATGTAAACCATCATACCATTGTAGCCACCCTCAACTTTAAATACGTTCGTTCCATATAGCTCCAAACGGTGATAACGGGGATTAATCGTCAAATCCCTATCGGCTATTACGTTCCAAGCCCAAAACTCCAACCGCTTGTCATCATCAGGTACGGCATCCTGCCGAGGATATTCTTTCGGGCGAATAGCATAGATAGCCATATACTTTCCTTCTTCCACGTTCGGAATAGTGTTTATTGCTACTTCAACTCCTTAAGTATTTCTTCTATACCTCGCTCCAGCTGAGGGTCTCGGCCAAGTAATCGGTCTTCAAACGTATTCTTAACGTAGATGTCAGGAGTAACACCAACCCTCTCCATATCTTCACCCTTCAGGTTATAGCAACCCCAAGCGGGAATGCGGCAGAAAGAACCATCAACCAAGCTTACGCCCGATGTAAATATAATCCAACGGTAAGTTTCCGTACCTATCAGCTTAGCAATACCCAAACTCTTAATACCGTTAGAGGTAACTTCGGCATCGCTTAAGCTGCGTTCGTTAACCAGCACTACTATCGGCTTATCGGCAGGTGTAACGTTAGGGTGCGCGCTCTGCGGTTGGTCACGGTAGCTCCACGTAAAGTAGCGTTTTTGCATTAAGAACTCCAATACTTCGTTGTGCACATTTCCCCCATTGTTGAAGCGTAAGTCCAGAATAAGCGCATCCTTATGCACGGCATCACGATTCATTTCCGTAAGGAACTTGCTGAGTGAAACATCTCCCATATCGGGCATGTGAATGTATGCAATCCGCCCCTTTCCTTTGTTATCAACAATTGCACGGCGTTGCTCCTCCCATTGGCTGTAAAACGCATTCCGCAACTCCGGCGCTTTAAATGTATGTAGCGTGCAAGTAAACGGCTTACCGTCTCTGGTAAATGTTATGGTTACTTCCGGCCGGCTATAGGCTGATGTAAAATACTTTTCACGGCATTCTTTTTCATCTACAGGTGTTCCGTTCACTGCCGTTAAGCGGTCTCCCTTACGAATATCAATATCCCTCCTATCAGCAGGAGTACCGTCCAAAATTTCACTCACTATGTAAGGTTGCTCATTATCAAACACAATACCCGTTTCAGTAGTTTGCAGAGTAGTGGCTGTACGCTCTTCTTTGCCCATAGAAACAAAACCAAGGTGTGATGAGTTAAGCTCTCCCAGCAAGTCGTTAACCAGCATTCGCAAATCAGAGCGACTCTTAATGTGCGGCAGGAACGAAGCGTAGTATTTCTGCTTGGTAGCCCAATCTATACCATGAAATTTAGGGTCGTAGAAGTTTTCAGACAGCTGAGCCCATACCTCGTAAAACATTTGCTGGAACTCGTCAACGTTACGCTTACTGAAATTACTGCTTACATTTAAATCGGTAGTAGTACCCGATGCAACATCTACCTTATAGATTTTTCCACCACCAACAGCAAACAAATCCTTACCGTTGTGGCTGAAATCGCTAAGCGAGCCTCCCCCTTTAATTTCTTCGGCAGGCTTTTGATCAAAATCAACAATTTCCTGCTTGTACAGCTTCCGCGCTCCATCATGCGTAGAGTGATATAGCAGGTAGGTTTTCCCACCTTGAACAACAAACATAGGGTTAGCCTGCATTCCTCTGGTCATAAGCCGTTCCCAACGACGATAAATCTTATCGGTATTAATGGTAATAGATTTTTTCGCGGCTGTACTGTCCTTAGCGTTTTGTGCAGACTTGGCGGTTGTATCTTTTTTAGATGGAGTATCCTTAAACAGCTCCTTAAACTTATCCGTTTCAAATGGAGTATCGTAACGGTCTAAGGCCATACGGTATAGCTGAGCGCCGCTACCCCCGCGAGGGAAAGAAGCCGATAGCGGATTAGCGGTAAAGTAAATATATTTTCCGTTAGCCGACCATACAGGCGAAGCTTCCAATGATGCGCTGTTGGTAAGGTTTATAAGCTGCTTAGCGCTTAACTTGCATACATATATATCTTGCTCAAACAGATTCATGGCTGTGAACGTTATCCACTCATCGTTTTGAGAAAAGCTGATAGCCGGAGTACGGAATGCCCACTCGTTTACTGTTGCCAACGTGCTAACATTTCCGGATGCGGTTTCTAACAGCTCCAGCTTCGTACTTCCGGTGAAGAAAGCAGCTTTAGAACGGTCATTACTTAAAGTCAGGCTCTGAACATAGGAATCGGGCGTATATACTGCCTGTTCTTTTGCATTAGCATCTGCCGCTATTTTGTACAGGTTGTACCACCCCATACGGCTACGGGTATAGTATAGCTGCTTGCTGGATTTGTCCCATACCACTTCCACCACACGCTCTTTAGCATCAGTTGGCATTTCTTGCGCAAACTTCCCTTTAGCATCACTTACAAATAGCCTGCCACGTGATACGAATGCCAGCTTTAACCCATCAGGAGAAACAGCAACAGTAGAAATATTTCCACCTGTGCTATACTGCTGCTCTATGGCTGTTTCGCTATTGGTTGCCAGCGTTATAGTGGGACTGGTAGATTTTCCGGTAACCACATCGTACAGCTCTATACGATAGTCTTTCAAATACACAACCTTCTCACCATTGTAGCTTACCTGCGGGTAAAGAATGGCATTGGTAAAGCTGGTAAGCATTTGAACTTTACCATTCTTAAGTGTTGCAATATTATATACATTGTTTATCGAGTCGCAAGCCCAGTAAAGCGTCCCGTTTTTATCTACGCTAGGCCAAATATCTTTGCCTATGTATGTGGTAAGCTCCGTGTATTTCTTTTTCTTGGGGTCCCAGCTTTTGATATTCGGGTTATGATCGCCCTTGTACATTTTGCGCGTAGGGTACGCGTAACTCTCGGTTGACTCGTTGAAGTAGAAGCACCCGTTCGCCGGATTCTCCACCAAGTTGGCTATGGTGTTGTAGTAATCGCCAAAAAGTCTTACAGGTGTACCGCCATCAATACTTACTTTGTAGGTGCTGATGGTGTTGTAACGGTTCGATTCAAAGTATATATACTTGCTATCAGCCGACCATGAAGCAACCCTGTCAAAAATATCCTGATAGGTTAGCTGGCGAATAGTACCGCCATCCACAGATACCACATATACATTATCATTCCCCTGCTCATTGGATGAAAAAGCCAGCCATTTCCCGTCAGGCGATACATGCGGACGAGTTTCGTAGCCCGTCATTGCCGTTACCCGTAAAGCGTTTCCTCCCGTTGCCGGAACTCTCCAAATATCGCCCTCGTAGCAAAAGTAAAGCGTCTTAGCATCGGGGCTTAAGGTAGGGTAAGAAGCAAAGTAAAGTGGCGACGATTGCTGAGCTTTTGCTCCAACAATAGCGAGCAATAATGAAAGTAGGAAGGCTGTTTTTTTCATATCAATGTCGGTTAATGGGAAGTTATTAGGATATTTGATGCCGAAGATAGCAAAAAGACAAATAGAAGTTAGCTACTAAACATGAATCGTCCGTATTTAACAATACCCTTACACTTAGCTTTGTAGTCATCCTTTTAGTACTAGGATGCCAAGCTATATTATGCGTGGATTATACTGTTGCGTACGCTTAGACAGCGCCTTTGCTTTCCCTCCTGTAACCGAATCCAGCAAATGCCAAAACCCATCACCATGATTTTTATGCACCGTATGGCAAAGTTCATGGAGTATCACGTAGTCCACCAGCTCATCGGGCATACGCATAAGGTGTAAGCTCAGATTTATTATATTATCGTAAGTGCAGCTACCCCAGCAAGAGCGGTTAGCTTTAATGTTCAGCTTCTTGTAACGAAAGCCATACTGCCGGGCTAGCTCTTTTACCCTATTGGGGAGTAGTTCATGCGCCTCAATCTTCCATGTATGCTCTACGCAGCTGCGAATAATCTCTTGCACGGCCGGATGGTTAAGACTAACGTTCTTGGGATAGTGAACGTTCATAAACTCGTCGTCCACCTTTAGATGAACATTGGTACGCTCTTCGGGTATAAGCCGTAGCTTACGAAAACGGGTCGTAAACTCGGTATAGCTATCGAAAGCTGTTTGCTTTTTTGCGACACTCACCCTTGTTCGTTTTATCCAAGCAGCCTTTTCGAGAACGAAGGTTTCCGCCTCACTATAGCTCACATAGTAGGGCATATTTATTACAACAGTAGCGTCAGCTTTCACTACTATACTTAACCGACGAACCCTTTTGCTCTTTTTGAACAAAAGGGTTCCTAATTCGTCGTATTGTACTATACGTTGACTATCGCTCTGCTTATCGCCTTGCTTTGTAAACCCAAGCGTCGCCATACTTGTCTTTCATTTGCCACATAATTTTAACGGCCTCATTTTTATCCGTTGTCTTAGTAACGGCTACGGGATAGAACTCACCCATCATTGGTAACATTTCGGGCTTATACCCATCTGTTACGCATTGCTGATACATTTTATCCGCATTACTCTTTATCATAAACGTTCCTACTATTACATAGTACGTACCTGCCGTAGTTGATGAAACCGTTGGTGCAGCGGTTGTTTCTGTTGGAGTCTTAGCTACCGTATCTACAGGTTGCACTGCCGGTTGAACCGGAGGTGTAACTAACGTCGGAGGACAAGGGTTGTACCCAAAGAAGCTATCAACCTTTTTCCTAACACCGTCACATATAAAATATGAGCATAGTAGTAAAACTATTAGTAGGAGGAGTATTACTATTGTCAATAACAGACCGTTATTATTTTTCTTTTCTATCACCGTTTCTTTCTTTACCTCAACATTCCTACTAGAATATGAAGTATGCGAAGAAGTTGTTGCTGCTGTTGTTTGTCCTGCTGTTGGGGTCTGCTTTGTTTCCGCTTGAGTAACGGGCTCTTTTGCCGTAACAGGCGTTGTTACAACTACAGGTTTTACGGGTTCAACAGGTTTACTCTCCTGTACCGGAGGAGCAACAGGCTGAGACTTGCTTTCCTCTGTGCTGAACGCAACACCGCCACGCTCATCCATATAAAAATGACCAAAGCCTTCAACTTCATACTTCCGTTTAGCCTTAATTGCTTTATTCACCTCTTCAACAAAGCGTTGAATTAGCACCAAACTTTCCGTCGGGGTTATATTCTCCTTTTCGGCAATGTAGCTTTCTAAAAAGCCGTCGTTGTACTTCAGGAATGAGGAAAAAATGAGATTATTCCCATTTTCATCTCCTTCCTTAGATAAGAATGCACCCAAGTCGGGAATAATTACACGGCGATTGTTAAGCGCTAAACCTTTTAGATACTTATCAACGGTCATAGGTATGAGTTTAATAGTGATGTAGTTACCCTAATATTTGCAATTTTTCTTTAAAGCCCATAAGCTGTTGTTACATAACCAAACAGCCAATTCCATATAAAAGTTTAACCTAATATGTAAGGTTCTTTTATGACAAAGGTAATATTTTCTTTTCTTTCACAAAATAAGGTATCTTTGTCGAATGGAACGTTTCATTGTATCGGCACGTAAATATAGGCCCGCAACCTTTGCTACAGTAGTTGGGCAACCGGCAATAGCGGCAACGCTGAAAAATGCCATTCAGCGACAGCATTTAGCACATGCCTACCTGTTTTGTGGACCTCGCGGAGTAGGTAAGACTACCTGTGCTCGTATTTTTGCCAAAACCATAAACTGTTTTAATCCCACGCCCAACATGGAGGCATGCGGCGAATGCGAGTCATGTATATCCTTTACAGAAGGACGCTCCTACTCTATTCACGAGCTTGATGCCGCTTCCAACAACTCTGTAGAAGATATCCGTAGCCTGATAGAGCAAGTTCGTATTCCACCCCAAATAGGCAAGTACAGCGTGTACATTATTGATGAGGTGCACATGCTATCGGCTGCTGCTTTCAACGCTTTTCTCAAAACATTGGAAGAGCCGCCTGCGCATGCCATTTTCATACTGGCAACCACCGAAAAACATAAAATTCTGCCAACCATTCTGTCTCGCTGTCAGATATATGACTTTAACCGCATTCGGGTAGAAGATACGGTAAACTATTTAGCAGGTATCGCAAAAAACGAAGAGGTTCGCTGTGAAACAGACGCGTTGACTGTCATTGCACAAAAAGCTGATGGTGCGATGCGCGATGCGCTTTCTATCTTTGACCAAGTAGTAGCGTTTTGCGGTAACGAGGTTACCTACACTAAGGTTATAGCCAACCTTAACGTGTTGGACTACGACTACTATTTTAAGCTTACTGATGCCTTTCTTACCGGAGACCACGCTACTGCACTAATGATATTTGACGAAGTGCTATCAAAAGGCTTTGAAGCCCAGCACTTTTTAGTTGGCTTAAGCTCACACTTCCGTGATTTGCTGGTGTGCAAAGATGCTAAGACCATCGAACTACTGGAAGTTGGAGCCACCATTGCGGAACGTTATAAGCAACAATCGGCTCGTTGCCCCGTTGATTTTTTGTTTGAAGCGCTGGCATTAGCTAACGCATGCGATGTTGGCTACAAAACCAGCTCAAACCCACGCCTTCACGTTGAGCTAGGATTGGTGAAACTCTCTCAGCTTACAGCAAAAAAAAAAGAGTTGAGTGAAGAAAATACTGAGAACACAGAACAATCTGCCAGCTCAGCTGTTAGTGAACCACAAATTCCTTACAACGAAGCTCGACCAACAGTAAAACTTTCTGATAAAATCACCGATTCACCAAAAGACAACACCAGCATACAGGCTAAGCCTAAAAGTGTATCTATTGCAGGAATCAACGACCTATCAGTAGCCGGTGTACCGGAGCAACCTGTGAAGGAGGATAAGGAAACAGAGCAATTGGCTCAACCGTTTACACTTGAGGCGCTAAGCAAATGCTGGATAGAGTTTGCCGAACAGGCGCAAAAAACACGCCCTCGCTTTGCCAACGCTATGATGGTAACATCTCCCCTACTGGAAGGTGACGGAACAAAGGTTGTTTTTTGTGTTTCAAACAACGATCAAAAAGAATCGGTAGAGCAAAAGATAAAGCCGGAACTATTGAGATTTATCCAAGACAAGCTCAATAATTCAACAATAACGCTGGAAGTAAGAATTGTAGCTGACGATTCAATACAGGCACCGAAGCTATACTCGGACAGAGATAAGTTAGAGCATTTGTGTAAAAAAAATCCGGCAATGGCAGAGTTGTATAAGAAGTTGGGATTGGATTTCATGTAAAGGCAAAAAGTTATAACCATACATAATATTAATCACTAAAAACTACAGAGCTATGCTATCAAAAAAAATGGAAGAAGCGCTAAACACGCAAATTACGGCAGAGTTTTGGTCTGCACATCTTTACCTTTCAATGTCGGCTCACTTTGCGGCCGAAGGATTACAAGGCTTTGCCAACTGGATGAAAATACAGTATCAGGAAGAAGTAACCCATGGGTTGAAGCTGTTCAACTATATTCTTGACCGCGGTGGACACCCAATGCTAAAGGCCATTGATGCAGTTCCCACCAGCTGGCCTTCTCCGCTGGCAGTTTTCGAAAACTCGCTACAACACGAGCAAAAGGTAACGGCTATGATCAACCACTTGGTTGATATTGCTACCGAAGAAAAAGACCACGCTACGCAAAGCATGCTAAAGTGGTTTGTTGACGAGCAAGTGGAAGAAGAAGCAAACGCAACGCAAATTATAGATTCGTTGAAGCTAATAAAGGACAACGGCTTCGGTCTATACTCAATTGACAAAGACTTAGCAACAAGAACGTTTGTTGACGAAACAGCAGAGGCTGAATAAGCACTCTAATAATAGCATTGAAAGCCTGTAAGAAAAAATTTCTTGCAGGCTTTTTTTATTATACATAAGTGCAGGCGAAGCAAAATATTTGAACGCATCTGTGTGAATTTGGATTCAGCAGATGTCTCGACTTTGCTCTACATGACAACAGGCCTTAATTATTCACTGCAAATGCTTTTATAACCATATATTTGTAACTTTGCATGCAGAAAGAAAAGTTCACTAGATGGTAGAGATTAATAATGGCGGTACGCCTCTAAGTATAGAGCAAATACCGGAACGCAGCTACAGTGAGTTTTACACTATTATTGATAGTCGGTTACGCAATACGGCTATACATTGCGTAAGCTATTCAGCCATCCCCATAGGCGACAGCATACGTTGCTTTTGCTGCCTTGCCGATGATAGTACGCATAAGCTGTATATTACATCGTATAGGCTTAAGCGAAGTGAGCAAGCGCCCATCCCCTCGCTAACGGCCAAGTACCATGCCATGCACTGCTATGAACGGGAATTGCATGAAAATTGGGGCATCAAGTTTTCAGACCATCCATGGCTTAAACCTATACGATACTCCGCTAGCCGGTATGATAGGCAACAAACAATAGAAAACTACCCGTTTTACAGTATAAGTAGTGATGAATTGCATGAGGTAGGCGTAGGCCCCATTCATGCCGGAATTATCGAGCCCGGATACTTTCGCTTTATCTGCAACGGAGAAAAAGTGCTTCATTTAGAAATCGTACTGGGCTATCAGCACCGTGGTGTTGAGCGATTGATGCTAGATAAAAAATCGGGTTTGCAACGCTCCATACTAGCCGAAAGCATTGCAGGTGATACTGCCATAGGGCATTCACTGGCTTACGCTATGTGTGTCGAGTCACTAAATAATGTAACGATACCGGAGCGGCTACAGCTGGAACGAACTATTGCGCTGGAGCTGGAACGCATAGCCATACATATTGGCGATACGGGAGCGCTTTGTATGGATATTGCCTACCAATTGGGACAAGTAACTTGTGAAGCCTTACGTACCATTGTAATTAATACCACACAGCTATGGTGCGGTAACCGCTTTGGGAAAGGGCTTATCCGCCCATGCGGCACAAACTACCCGCTAAACAATGATACGGCGGCTCAGGTTTTAAAAAATTTAGAGGAAGTAGAATATCGCTACAACCAAGTAGCTGAACGCATTTTCACATTACCAAGCGTACTATCAAGATTTGAAGAAGTAGGTACGCTAACGGCCATACAGGCAGGTATGACAGGTATTGTAGGATTAGCGGCTCGGGCATCAGGAGTTAGTAGAGATATTCGACAAAGTCATCCGTTCCAATACTACAAGCATGTAAATTTTTCGTCTATTATACTTGAAACAGGCGACGTACAAGCCCGCGCGTTAATGCGCAGGTATGAGGTAGAGCAATCCATACAGCTGGTTAAGCTGCTGCTGAAAAAACATGATACGCTTAACGATACCGATTTGCCTTCTCCTGATTACAAAGTAGCTATGAAACCTAATAGCCTTACCATTTCTTTGGTTGAAGGGTGGAGAGGAGAAATATGCCATACAGCAATAACCAACAGTAACGGAGAGCTGGCGCTCTATAAAGTAAAAGACCCTTCTTTCCACAACTGGATGGGGTTGGCGCTTGCCGTTAGAAATCAGGAAATATCAGATTTTCCGATATGCAATAAGAGCTTCAACCTGTCATACTGCGGACACGATTTGTAAGAAAGCTGGTTGTTATAGGCTAATTAAAATATAAAACCCATGCTAAAAGAGCTCAACATACTGAAGAATCACGGAATCCAATTCATCAAAGATTTGGAAAAGGTTGAACTAACGCCTCTTTTCCGTGGCCGTCCGGAAATTTCGACAGACATTAGTGATGCAGAGTCTCAGCAGCTGGAGCAGCTATGCCCTACCGGAGCAATCAGCACCCGGCCATTTGGCATCAACCTTGGTAAGTGTGTATTTTGCAAGGAGTGTCAGCTTCATTCGCCGGATGCAATTCGCTTCACCAACGATTATAAAATAGCCACTAACGAAGCTGATAGGCTAATCATTACAGCAGGTACGACAGAACCTATTACACTTAATCCTGAGCTGATACGAAAAGAAATAACCTCCTACTTTGGAAAAGCGCTTAAGCTAAGGCAAGTATCTGCTGCGGGAGATAACTCCGCAGAAATGGAGCTGAACGCCGCCGGGAATGTAAACTTCGATATGGGTCGTTACGGAATTGATTTTGTAGCCTCACCCCGCCATGCCGACGGGGTAGTAATTACAGGTCCTATTTCGGAGAATATGGCTGAACCGTTGGATATTTGCTTTGCCGCAACCCCATCACCTAAGCTGGTAATATTAGCAGGTACCGATGCTATTAGCGGAGGCATATTCGCTGATAGCAAGGCTATAAACCGCAACTTTCTTTCTAAATACCACGTTGATTTGTACGTTCCGGGTAATCCCCCCCACCCGCTTACGCTTATTCTTGGTGTGCTAAGCCTTACCGGACGGTTGAAGTAATTCCATTTTCAAAATCAGACTACTCCGAAAATAATATACTAACGGGCAAGCATCAAACAAGTTCGAGTTTAACTCAGCCCCGGAGCGAGCTGACTATGCATAACCGTGGGTGAATTGCAAATCACAACCAACAGGAGTAACCCCACGGCAATAAGAGGCTGAGTTTAATTGAGCGCGAAGCACCTCCCTTCTTTAAAAGAAGGGAGGTGCTTCGCGCTCAACTTCCATACCTGCTCAGCCTAGCCCGCATTTCATACGGGGTTACGCATATTCACCCCCTTCGGGCTATTACACCATTACTAACGTTTTGAATGAGTTGTTGTAGCTAACAATTTTGTTGTTGGTAGAGCTACTGTAGAAAGAGTTTTACTACGAACCTTTTCGCACCATCCAAATGCTGACTTGGTAAAGGAGAAGAATAGGGAATGCGGTCATAAGCATGGTAAACGCGTCGCCACTGGGAGTTATTATAGCTGCAAGTACAAATGTAAGCACTAAGGCATGCTTGCGAAATTTTCTCAACAGCTTTCTATCAATAACACCTAATTTAGATAGAATCAGCGCTAGCATTGGCAGCTGAAATACCATTCCCATAATAAGTATCATCCATGTGAAACCACCAATGTACTTATCAAGCGCCATAATGGTTGGAACAGAAGGGTCAACCTCGTATGTACCTAAGAAGTGAAGGGTAAGAGGAAAAATAATGAAGTAACCTACGGCTACACCGCAGAAAAACAAGAACGCCCCCAGTCCAAAAGCAAAACGAAAATGCCGCTTTTCATTTGGATAGAGAGCAGGACATACAAACCGCCATATTTCGTAAACTAAGTAGGGAAAGCCCAGCAAGAAACCCAGCCAAAATGATACGCTCATGTGGGTAAAAAACTGCCCGCCAAATTCAAGGTTCATTACCTGAATTTTGAATGGCTCAGGGCAAAAATCGGGCATGTTCAACCACTCGCCTAACGAGCAAAGCCAGCGGTACAATACAAAATCGGAGCTGGTAGGCCCAAAAATAACCGTACCGAAAACAAAATCCTTGAAACAAAATACCACGCCCATTAAGACCACAACAACGATAGCTGCACGGAATAAGGTTTTCCTCAGCTCATCAATGTGATCCCAAAACGACATTTCTTTGCCGCCTGTTTCGGGCTTATCACTTACGGGTTGTTCGGTCGACATTCTATGTTGTCGAAAGGTAAGAAGACTGGTGGTAAAATATGGTTATTCAGGAGAAAGGCTTATTCACTCTTCTTTGAAGGAGTTGAGCTCTTATCATCGTTTATTTCCTCCTCAATACCCTTCATCCCGTCTTTAAAGCTCTTAACGCCTTTACCCAAACCGCGCATTAGCTCAGGAATTTTTCTGCCTCCGAAAAATAGAAGTACAACGAGCACTATCAGAAGTATTTCTTGCATGCCCAAATTGAATATAAGAAAAGAGTTTTCCATGTTTGTTCGTTATTTTACTTATCCACCTATGTGAATTGGTTAAGGTTTACTGTTTGCTTTGCTTTGCAAATGTATAAAAAAGAAACCGCTCTTATAGCAAGAACGGTTTCTTTGTTGTTAAATATACTTTATGTTAAACTCATTCAAAATAAAACATGCTAATATAGCAGCCCCGGAGTATTTCCTACCTTTAACGTATTTATCGACTCAACGCCCACCAGCCTATCCCAACGGTCGCGTACAGAACGGTAGTACACATAAATAGTATAGCCATTTTCTGTTTCGCCAAAGTCTCCTTCAATGAGTGACGGATTAAAGCTTCCTTTGGCATCAACAGCCACCAGCATATAGCTGTAGTAACCTTGCTTCAGCTGCAACGTTAGCTCGTACGCTTTACGCTCATGGCTATATACCATTGCATGGCTGTTGTATATAGACCAATCCGAGAGCTGACCGTAAACGTAAATATTTGTTCCGGCGTAAGGTTCATCGGCAGGTAGCGTAAAGTACACCTCAATATAATCCGCTTCCAAATTTTTATCACTCAGCTTCCTGTCAACATCCACATAATACCTGCCATTTAAATCGCGACTATAAGAGTAGGGCTTATTGGCTCTAGGTAGCGCATCGTTCAGCAACACGTGTACCTGCTTTTGTTGTTGCTTATCTATCAACGTAACCCCTTGCGCTGCGTAATCAAGTGTACGAATATCGAACATGCGAAACTCGTTTCCTCCTTTATAGATGTTAGCGTTGGATTGTGAGTAATCGGCTGTTTTATCGGCCATGTACTTAGGCAAAGGGGGCGTTACACCCGGCACCCTGTGACTATTTTGCTCAATGCGAACCTTTAAATCTCGAAATGGGTCTTGAACCCAAAGAGAAGCATACGATATGCTGAAATTAAGCTGCTGGTCTTTTGGTTGCCCCTTTAGCGCAAGGTTTTCCGAGCTCGCTTTTACTCCCACTTTTCTTTCTACTACGCAAAACCCTTTTTGAAACAGCGGAACTTCAGGATTTGCATAATCGTAAACCTTGAGCAGGTAGTTACCCGATGCAAGAATAGTAAGCTCTTTATTGGGCAGTGTAAACGAATAGTGCAGGTAGGGAACTTGGGTATTAATGGAGTAAGCGTAATGGTTGAGACGATTCTCCCTAAACCCCCTCATATAATCAGCTGAAAACGTACCATCTTCGTTCCAATCGGCATCACAGTGAATAACCACATAATAAAGTGACCGCATTGATTCCGACAAGTCATCAAACCGTATGCTCAATACATCTGTAGAGCCCAGCTCCAGCACAGGTTCAGAAAGTTCTCCGCTTTCTTTGTGCAGCAAGATTGTTTTAATCCTACCGTCAAAGCAGTAATCCTTAAAGCAGAATTTTTTATTGTAAGATACATCCAGCTGCGCTTTAGCTTGGTTAGAAATAAGCAGTAGGCTAATAGCGAGTATATAAAGTATTGTTCTCATTCAGCAAAAATGCGTTCTTGCACAGAATGTACAAATAGCTCTTACCTTTTGTAATGTGTGATTAAGGTATATCTATACTATGCAGCTGCTTGATGGTTTTTGCCTGATTGTCAATAATGGATAGCAGCTGTTTAATTACATTTTCTTTATCCGTCAACATGGCTTCCAGCTTTGCAACCATTGGCGAACCGGAATCAGGTATTAGCTCCTTTACAGTAACACGTTGGGCTATAAACATAGCCCCATCACCTGTAATTAACCAGCTCGGGTTAAGGTTAAATGCTTCTGCCCACTTTCGAGCAGTATTTTTTCCAAAAGGTCTGCCATTTAAAAGGCTTGACACGTATTGCTGGCTTACGTTAAGTTTTTTAGATATATCATCCTGAGAAAGGCCCTCTTTAATAAAATAAGCTTTTAGCTCTCTACCCACTCGTATATACGGATTATCTTTTGCCATATAGCTTGTAGTTTAAACTGTTTAATAGCGCCTTTAATTGAAAATGCTAAATACCTATTGTCCAATAAATATTCTACAAATATAACAAAAGAATACAATACAATGTAGCATTGTATGCGCATATTTATGCTAGCTGAAACAGCAATGTTAACAAAGTGTTTTTTAAGCCGGTTCTGCTTCCTTCAGACAAAAATTTTGATTCCCCATTTTTCGTTGTAGCTTTGCTTCGAATCTTAACTAAACAAAACACTTATGTCGTCTGAAGGGAAAAACAGGGTTATAACAACCCATAAGCTGACAGAAATGAAGCAGCGCGGTGAAAAAATAGCCATGCTCACCGCTTATGATTATACGATGGCTCGCATTATTGACGAAGCCGGTATTGATATTGTACTGGTTGGCGACTCTGCTGCCAACGTAATGGCCGGGCATGAATCTACTTTGCCCATAACGCTAGACCAAATGATTTATCATGCCCAGTCGGTAGTACGCGCTATGAAAAACCCGCTGATTGTGGTTGATCTGCCTTTTGGTTCTTATCAGGGAAACTCTAAAGAAGCGGTACATTCAGCCATTCGTATTATGAAGGAAAGCGAAGCTGATGCCGTGAAGATGGAAGGTGGAAGAGAGGTTATAGAATCGGTTAACCGTATTCTTTCCGCAGGTATCCCCGTTATGGGGCACTTGGGGCTTACCCCTCAGTCTATCCATAAGTTCGGTACATATTCCGTGCGAGCGAAAGAAGAGGCGGAAGCGCAAAAGCTGATTGATGATGCCCACTTACTAGAAGAGGCCGGATGCTTTGCTATTGTGCTTGAAAAGATTCCCGCCGAGCTGGGAAAACGTGTTTCCGAAGAGCTGAAAATCCCGCTGATTGGTATTGGTGCAGGTAATGGTGTTGACGGGCAGGTGTTGGTAACACATGATATGTTGGGGTTGAATAACGAGTTTTCACCTCGCTTTCTCCGTCGTTACAAAAATTTATATGCCGAAATGCTTAATGCGTTTACCTCATATATTAATGATGTAAAGAGCGGAAGTTTTCCCAGTGAAAAAGAGCAATATTAAGACTTCATTGTTTTGATAGTTGGGATTCTTTATGTTTACATCATTCCCAATTTTATTAAAAAGTCAATAAAATAGGTTGTATAAAAATAATGTTGATTATTTGATGTAATTATTTTCTAATATTTGCCAATATAGGTTTAAAATTCCGTTACATTTGTGTGCCCGTAAATTTAAATAATGGCTACTCGGGCAAATGAGTGGTTTACACTTTAGCGATGTAAACCTATAAAAACGATCTTAAAATCAACAGAAACGACCTAACTCCCCAAAAAAATGAAAACAAAAAGAAAATTATTCAGCCTTTGTGTAGGTTTAGTATGCTTAACTGTATTACCTATTCCTGCTATTAGTGAGGAGCCAAGCGTACCTGGTACGCCCCCTAAACGCATAGATGGTGAGCCAGAAGCTACACAGGCCGTGGCAATGGTGTACCAGTATCCTACAGATGTTCAGGTAGTATTCCTTGAAGATTCAGATAATGTGCAGTTAGAGGTACGTAAAGAGGATAATACGCCTGTTTACCAAGGCGCAGGTTCCGCAACAGCCTACAGCCAGCTAGTATTGGATGCGCGAGGATGGAAGGGTAGATATACCATTAGAGTAAAAATGAAGAAGCTAAACTCAACCATCTTTAATGAAGAAACATTTGTAATTGAAGTGAAGTAAGCCAACAAGCAAGGCTGCCCGAAATAATTCGGGTAGCCTTTTTATACCATGACAACACTTTATAAAATGGCATATAGCTCCGTAATCAACAAAATTTGTTTTGTTGGTTGTGTACTATTCGTTGTATGGATATTGCTATCATGTAATACTCAGCAATCAAGGCAAAATAAGAATCTACTGAAAGAGGTGAGCGAATACTTGGAGGATTCTCCTAAAAAATCAGTGGAATTGCTCAATACCGTACAAATTAACTTGCTGAATGAGTATGATTATAACCATTTTAACCTACTGCAAATACGAGCGTGTGAAAAAACGGGCAAGAATATAGCCTCTTATGAAGCCCCTGCGCTAAAAGCCAGAAACTACTTTACAGATATAAGCGATGCCCCAATGGCAACGCTTTCTTACTTTGTGCTTGGCAGCGTTTTTGAAGCACAGGGCAAAATGGCCAAAGCAATGCAAAACTACCTGTCTGCTGATGAATGGGCGGAGAAGTCTAAGTACAATATACCCGGCCTAAATTATTCGGCCATACCCTATGATATCGCCCTAAGGTTATTTTATGAAAAAAAATATACGGAATCGTTAGACTACCTTCAAAAAACCTTGACATTTATTGAGCGAGAAAACGGCAGCTATACCCATAAGCTGTATGCTGTAGAACTAAAAGGACTTAACTTCAATGAATTAGCAAATACCGATAGCGCCTTGTACTGCTATGACAAAGCAATAGAAATTGCCGGTTGTAATGGAGATACGCTTTCTCGAAACAGAATACTATATAATAAGCTTAACCTTCTATACACTTCGAACGATTACGCTTCAGTTGAAAAAAATAGAGAGGAATTATCCGCTCTATATACTCAATCTAATGACAGCCTTTACTTAGGGCTTTTACATTTGGTACTCGCTAAAGTTTATCGCAAAACCAATAGAATGAATTTGGCGACATCGAGTATTTACCAGGCAAACACTCTTTTGGCAAATGCCGCCCCGAGTATTAAGCGCGTTTTGTATGACCAGCTATTTTTGGTTGAGCAGAAAAACAGACATACCGATAAAGCCCAGTTTTATAAAGAAAAGTACCTAAGCTTAGTTTCGGATATAGAAAAGAGTAAAAGCGCGGAAATGGTAGAAGTACTGGCTGAAAATGAACGGCTAAAGGTTGAACATCAAAAAGAAAGCTGGGAATCTGCCGACGCGAATCGTACTGTTTTCCGAAAGCAGCTCAATAATGATCGGTTATTAATCGTAGGCACTTTTATAACCTTAATTGTTGCGGTTTTCCTGCTATATAAAACATCTAGAAAGCAAAATAGTACGTTTAAACACCTTGCTGCAGAAGAGTGCTCGCTGCTTATTTCAAAGCAACGAATGTTAGACCTAGCCATATACGAATTGCAGAAACCGGATGGAGACAAAGAAATGATAGAAGATGTACTTAGTGACTTAAAAGCGGACGTTAAGCTACTACCACTTCTTCAGCATAAATATGGAAAAGCCAAGCTCAAGCTGTCTTCAACATTTCCGGATTTTAATGAAAAGGAGCTAGAAATGTGCTGGCATTACTGTATTGGCATTCTAGACTCTAGAAATATTGCTGAAGTTATGGGAATTAATTTAGAAGAGTTCGTGCAAGTAAAGGATTCTGTGGAGAAAAAAATTATTGCCTCCGGAGTAAACTTCAACTTGCTAAAAGGTATGGTTTAATGTATTTAATTGTCGGTCTGAAAGACCAACTTATTTACCTTCGGTGAGCTCGTAAACTCGGTTCAGCCCAATGGCAACGCCTTGGGAAAAATAACGGCACCTTGCTTACTGCGCCCTGAAAGGGCGGCTTAAAAGAGATAGCCATATAAGCTGCCCTTTCAGGGCGCTGTCAATTTTCCGCACGCTATCCCAACGCGCCACTTCGTTTGCGTTGGGCTGAGCTAAGTTGTCCTTTCAGGACGATAGTAGGTGCCTATGTGGTGAAGAAGTCCCCTTTAGGAAGGTTGGGGTAATGGTTAACGACTTGAATTTTTATATACGTACCTCTCTCCACCGTCCCCATTTGAGATAGCAGGCGGAAAGCACCCCGATAAGAAGCCAGTAAATCAGCTCAGAGCACCAAGCAACCTCTACGTTGAGCGGAAATGCCTTCACAAACAAGTAAGCCGTAAATAGGTAAACAACCAAAACGCCGGTTTCAAGTATCATAATAACGCTTGTTCTCCCTGTTCCGGTTATACCGTTGAATATAATACCGGTAATACCAAATATAATATTGGCTAAAGCAACCACATATAATGATGGCAAGCTGGCTGCAACTAAGCTGGGGTCTTTCAGCGTATAGGGAATAAGAAGCCAATGTCCTACCGCCACCACAATAATCGAAACGCATGCTGCGGTAATAAATCCCATCTTGGCTACTTTACGTATTATGGGTATAACGTACTCTACTTTTCCTGCACCAAACGCATTGCTTACCAAAGAGCTGACGGTGGCCGTATAAGCCCAACCCGGAAGCAGAATAAGGCTATAAATACTACGTACAATATTGGATATGGCAAGGTTACGCTCACCGGATTGCTCAATAATAATGAAGAATGCAAACCAGCTGCCAATGGATATAAAGTACAATATCATAATGTAAATAGACACGCTTAGCATGCTACCCAACGCCTTAAAGTTTACTTTCCGAAAGCAAAACAGCAGGTAAGTTTTGCGCTTTTTCTTGTTTAAGTTGTATAGAATGAGGAATGTCATTGCAACAAACTCGGAGATAACCGTTGCAATAGCAGCACCCTTCAACCCCATTTCGGGGAATCCGAATTTACCGAAAATTAATCCGTAGGCCAGAAAAATGTTGACTACCGCCATTATCAACCCATCAAGTATAAGTACCGAACTCTTTGTTGTGCCTACGTGGAAAGCGCGGAATGACGCAACAATATAAGCGAAAAATAACCCGTATATCCGGTAATCAATAAACTCTATGGTAGCAGCCAGTACATTATCCGAACTTACAATGCTTTTTAGAATTGCAGGGGTAATATACTTCGAAATGGGGATAAGCAGTGCAGCGCCTAGCAGCAGGAAGTACCAGCAGTTCTCCATCAACATACCAATTTGCTTATACCGCTTTTCTCCATTACGACGGGCTATAAGAATTTGTGTACCTGTAGTAAAACCAAAGCCCAGCATGTACAGTATGTAGTAGTATATACCACCTATGGCCGATGCGTCAAACTCAACTATGCCTACGTTACTTAAAAATATGGAGTCGGTAACGGCAATAATGTTTTGAGCAAAAAGGCTGAAAATAACGGGTAACGATATTTTCCAAATAGTTTGATAGCCGGGCAGCTGTTGCATGAATGTAAGTAAGTAGAAAATGTAAATGGAGCGCAAAGGTAGTAAGTATTGTCTTTTATCAAACTGTCATTTTGTCCGAATCAATGTCAGTTTAATCCGGCATCTGTGTTCTTTTCTGACAATGTTTCGCCAAATATCAGGCATTTTAGGAATGGTACAATGCTTGATATAGGAAAAGGAACAAAACGAAAAACAACACAAAAGTATAATATCAGCTATGGGAAAAATTATTGGAATTGACTTAGGAACAACCAACTCGTGCGTAGCCGTAATGGAAGGCAACGAACCGGTTGTGATTATTAACAGCGAAGGAAAGCGTACCACCCCTTCCATTGTGGCGTTTACTGAAAGTGGTGAACGTAAAATTGGCGACCCTGCAAAACGTCAGGCTATCACCAATCCCAAGAAAACGGTTTACTCAATTAAACGTTTTATGGGAGAAACTTATGACCAAGTACAGAACGAAATTAATCGCATATCTTACGATGTGGTAAGAGGCGACAACAATACTCCTCGTATTAAGATAGACGACCGTATGTACTCACCTCAAGAAATTTCGGCAATGATTCTTCAAAAAATGAAGAAAACAGCTGAAGATTTCTTAGGACAGGAAGTGACGGAAGCGGTTATTACCGTCCCCGCCTACTTTAGCGACTCGCAACGTCAGGCAACCAAGGAAGCCGGAGAAATTGCAGGCCTTAAGGTAAAGCGTATTATCAACGAGCCTACGGCTGCCGCGCTGGCTTACGGCATGGATAAGAAGCATAAGGATATGAAGATTGCCGTATTCGACCTAGGTGGCGGTACGTTCGATATTTCCATCCTAGAATTGGGTGATGGCGTATTTGAAGTAAAATCAACCAACGGTGATACCCACCTTGGCGGTGATGACTTTGACCATGTTGTAATTGACTGGTTGGCAGAAGAGTTTAAGAATGAGAACAGCGGATTGGATTTGCGCAAAGACCCAATGGCCTTACAACGGTTGAAAGAAGCAGCCGAAAAGGCAAAGATTGAGCTGTCAAACCAAACTTCGACTGAAATAAACCTGCCTTACATTATGCCGGTTGACGGTGTTCCGAAGCACTTGGTAAAAACACTTAGCCGCGCTAAGTTTGAGCAGCTGGCCGACAGTCTTATTCAACGCACCGTTGAACCTTGCCGCAAGGCGTTGAACGATGCCGGATTAAAATCGTCAGATATTGATGAGGTAATTTTAGTGGGTGGTTCAACACGTATTCCGGCAATACAGAAGCTGGTAGAGAACTTCTTTGGTAAAACACCATCTAAGAACGTAAACCCTGATGAGGTTGTAGCAGTAGGCGCAGCAATTCAAGGTGGTGTACTTACAGGTGAGGTAAAGGATGTTCTTCTGCTGGATGTAACTCCGCTTTCATTGGGTATTGAAACCTTTGGCGGTGTGCTTACCAAGCTTATTGAGTCGAATACTACCATACCTACCCGCAAGTCGGAAACCTTCTCAACGGCGAGTGACAACCAGCCTACAGTACAGATACACGTGCTGCAAGGAGAACGTCCAATGGCAAAGGACAACAAAACAATTGGTATGTTTAACCTTGACGGTATTCCCTCTGCACCCCGTGGTGTTCCTCAAATTGAAGTAACGTTTGATATTGATGCTAACGGTATTCTTCACGTAACGGCCAAGGACAAGGGTACAGGGAAAGAGCAAAAAATACGTATTGAAGCATCGTCCGGACTTACTGATGCTGAAATTAAACGTATGCGTGATGAGGCTAAGGCGAATGAAGAAAGTGACCAAAAAGAGCGTGAACGTGTAGATAAAATCAACGCTGCCGACAGCATGATTTTCAGCACCGAAAAACAGCTGAAAGAGTATGGCGATAAGATAAGCGCGGATAAAAAATCAGGAATTGAAAATGCGCTGAATAAGCTGAAAGATGCGCACAAGGCTCAGGATATAGCTGCTATTGAACCTGCCATGAAAGAATTGGAAGGCGCTTGGCAAGCTGCTTCGGAAGAAATGTATAAGGCCGGCCAGCAACAGCAAGGTGGTAACGACACCGGAAATACCGGTGGCGGGCAGGACTCAAGCAACAACGCTGGTAGCAATGGAGACCAAGAAGTAACCGATGTTGACTTTGAGGAAGTGAAATAGTTTGTTCACTCAAGCGATAAAAGAAAATCCGCAGTAGTACTACTATTGCGGATTTTTTATGGTCTTTATACAAACCTAATTAAGCCTACTTCAACCGCTGCCTATACTTGAAAAAGTACCCCAGCTGCTTTTGCTTCTCCTCTCTCGTTTTAGCAGCATAACAAGGTTCGTTGGTATAGGGGTCTATACTACTGTAATAAATAGTCGAAGCCAAGGTCATAGGTGTTGGGGTAAAGTCTTGCACTTGTTCCAAATGGAAGTTTAACCGTTCAACAATAACCGCCAGCTGCTGCATATCGGTATTTGTACAGTACGGAAGGCTGGAAATAAAGTATGGAATTAGCTGTAGCTTCAGATTCTCTTCCCTGTTTTGCTTATCAAATACCCTTTTAAAGCTCTCGAAAGACTTGAATGAGGGTTTTCGGACAGCATACAACACCCGCTCCGATGTATGCTCCGGAGCTACCTTCAATCGCCCTGATACGTGTCCACGCATTAGCTCCTTAAAGTAGGCTTCACCACTTTTAGTAGTAAATCCCTCCGCATCTAAAAATATATCGTAACGAACGCCGCTGCCCACAAAGGCTTTCTTTACTTTTGAGTGAGCGTTCACCTTTTTGTACAATGCGGTTAGCCGGCTAAGATCTGTATCCAAATTCTTACATACCAACGGATGTAAGCATGAGGGACGTTTACAGCTCATGCACACCTTTTCATTCTTGCCTTTTAGCCCATACATGTTAGCTGATGGCCCGCCAATATCGCTAATGTATCCTTTAAAATCAGGCATACTTACAACCGCCTCAACCTCTTTCATAATAGAGGCTTCTGAACGACTGGACACCTGTTTACCCTGATGTGCGGAAATGGTGCAAAAGCTACACCCGCCAAAGCATCCCCGATGTAAGGTAATGGAATGCTTAATCATATCAAAGGCAGGAATACGCTTATCTTTATATCTATAATGTGGAAGTCTTGTATAGGGTAAATCGAAAGAAGAGTCTATCTCTTCCTCGCTCATGTATGGGTATGGAGGATTTACGACTACCGCGTTACTGCCCACAGCCTCAACAATTGTAGCGGCCTGCATCTTATTCGATTCTTCCTCTATACGTTTAAAGTTTTCGGCAAATTTTTTCTTGCTTGCCACACACTCTTCGTATGTATGCAAACGCAACAAACCATCAGTAGGAAAGGCTTTAGCAACCTCTTTGGTAGCAAGGTATGCTGTTTGCTTAATATCCCGAATTTCAAAAATTGCTTCACCCTCTCGTAAACGAGTGGCCAGCTCAACAACAGGCTTCTCCCCCATTCCATATATAAGCATATCGGCCTTGCTTTCTATAAGAATAGAAGGCTTAAGCTTATCTTGCCAGTAGTCGTAGTGTGTAAGCCGTCTGAGCGATGCTTCAATACCGCCAATAATTAGAGGCACATCCGGATATAGCTGCTTAATAATGTTACAATATACCATAACCGCATAGTCAGGACGATTTCCGGCTTTATCATCCGGCGTATAGGCATCATCACTACGTAGCCGTTTGTTAGCGGTATAGTGGTTTACCATGCTATCCATACAACCGCCGGATACGCCAAAAAACAAGCGTGGCTTGCCTAACTTCTTGAAATCACGCAAATCATCACGCCAGTTTGGTTGGGGAACAATAGCTACCCTATAACCTTCTCGTTCCAATACCCTTCCAATAACTGCCGTACCAAAAGAAGGGTGATCAACGTAGGCATCTCCGCTAAAGAGAATAACATCAACGTAATCCCAACCCAGCTGTTCCAGCTCCTTTTTTGATGTGGGAAGAAAGGGTGATATATGTTTACTCTGCAACATTCAGCTTTTACAAATCAAGTGCAAACGTACAAGAAAATTTGTTTAGAAAAACTTTTCAAAACCTTTTACATGGGTTGATAACGCTACTTAAGCTAACTTACATTTGTGAGCTCCACCTATTTATTCTAATTTTACCCGCGAATAATTACCTGAGCCTTATAGCTCTCTACCATAAATATGACAAAAGAATCTCTATATGTAGCCGGATATGAAGGCTACTTTAACGAGCTAATAAAGCTAACTACCAAACTGCCAATGGGAAATGCCCTTGGTTCTACTATAAAGAAGCACGCTCTTGATTTTACCACCAGATGGAACCCAAACGATTTTCAGCGCTTTGCCGAAAGCTACGTTCGTAACTATATTGGCCAAGATGAGCGATCCGGTTGGGAAGCCTTAGTAATGAGCTGGCAAAAAGGCAACCATACATCTATACACGGACATCCTCAGTTTGCCTCCTACACTATACTCAGCGGTGAGCTGCTGATTGAAGGGTTTAAGCTGAATGAAAACGGAGAATGCGTGAAGCTAAACGAATATGTAGCGCGTGCCGGAGATAGCTTTTTTGCCATTGGAAAAGTTGGCAGATTCGATAACCATATACACCGGCTAACCTGCGTGTCTGACAATGCACACAGCCTTCACATATACTCAGCCGATGCACGCATGGGCAACGTATTTACCTGTCAGCCCTAAAATAAGCTAACGATCTGCTTTAAACGCTTCTATATTTTTCGCTATACGTTCAACCAAGCGAACGCGTGCTTCTACGCTAGCCCAACCAATATGAGGGAGAAGCAATAATTTATTTTTAGCCGCAGTTGTCAGCAAGGGATGATCGGCAGGTAAAGGTTCTTTAGTAAACACGTCTAACCCGCATCCGGCAATAGTATTTTGCTCCAAAGCGGTTACCAAATCCTGCTCGTTTACAATACCTCCGCGGCCAACATTTACCAGTATTGCTGTTGGCTTCATTTGCTTTAGCTGAGTCATAGCAAGTAAACCGTTAGTTTGCTCGTTTAGCGGGGCATGTACGGATACGATATCCGATGTTTTCAGCAATTCATCCAACGACAACCGCTTGTACTGAGCTGCCGAATCGTTTTTACCTGATGTTGAATAGTAAACTACCTCGCAACCAAATGCGGTTGCAATAGCGGCTACTTTTTTCCCAATATTACCCATACCGATAATACCATAACGCTTTCCGGCCAACTCGGTATGCTCTACACCCATGTAGGAAAAAATATCACCTTTGGAGTAGCGACCGCTTTTCACGTAATCATCAAAAGCACACACCTTGTTGAGTAAGCCCAACACTAAGCTGAACGTAACCTGTGCAACGCTATCGGTTGAGTAATCGGCAACATTCTTAACCGGAATGCCCTTTTGTGCAGCATACTCCAAATCAACGTTATTCATACCCGTAGCGGCAACGCATACCAGCTTAAGCTGCGGACAGGCATCAATCAGCTCTTTTGTGATTTTTGTTTTATTCACAATAGCAATATCGGCGCCCTGTAACCGCTCAACCGCCTCATCACGCTTTGTGTTGGGATAACATAGCAGCTCTCCTTGTTTCCGTATAGGGTCTAGCGATACATTATCACCTAAGGTAGAGGCATCAAGAAATACTATTTTCATTTTATATGTTCTAATAAATGACTATCGGATAAAAGCCCCGTTAATGTCCTACGGACAACCCTAAAATTGATATGTCAAATACATTTCTATTGATATACAAGACCTACGGTCTAATGATATTTCCCGTAGGGAAACAATATCAATAGTATTTTGCAAATATCATGTAGCCCGTTAGGGCTTCAACTTATGGTTGTTGAATATAGTATTTGGCAATCAACCATAATACTTTGTTCATAATAAACAAAGCGAAACAATCCATACTTATTGAAAAGATTACTTCGCTTCGCTCGCAATGACGCTATAAATTAAACTATCTTTCCAACAGCTTTTTCTTTTGCGATTCGAACTCTTCTTTGGTAATTATACCATCGTCCATAAGCTGCTTTAGCTTGAGCAGCTCATCAGCCACGCCTACAGGAAGAGCACCATCATTCTTACCCGGTTTGGCATTGGGGCTTGTAGCATTATTATCAGTGGCTGTTACCGGAGCCGCTGCAGGCACAGGTATAACAACACCACCTGCCGATACTGTTGAAATTTCACCTATATTCAATGCCGGTACAATATCACACATGAAGTCCGTCTTCCTACCATCACGCACCCTCACAATCCATTTGCCACCTTGCGAGTCCTTATCCTCTGCAAACTTAATCTTTCTAACGGTTACCGTTCTTTTTGAGTTGTAGGGCTCTGCTCGTTTTGTCAGCTTCACCTTAACATCGTCAAACAAGTTTTCAGGCGCATGGAAAAGATACACAAAATAGGCATCTTCTCCCGAAGGACCGTTTATCTCCAGCTGCATTCCCTTTTTTATAGTAATACCGTTATTCAGGTACAGTACCTCATCTCGCATCTCACCGTACTCATTCTTTTGAGCAAAAGAAGGAATTGAAACGATAGCTGCCAGTAAAACAAAAAGAATATTTTTCATCTGTTTATTTTTTTGATTTTCATATTTAGATCAGATGCAATGTTCATGATTAATGGATTTATAATGCGCAATATAGTGAAAATATGGGTTTCATAGCTATGAACAAAGATTTATAGAGCAAAGATGCGATACAGGCTCTTTGTCTTTACTCTTTGCTCCTTACTCCGTCTGTTCTTCTTCGTTTTCGTCAACTTCAGCCCTTCTCTTGCTTGGCTTCCCTTCGACCACCAGCACAATTTCTCCTTTAACACCTTTTTGGGTAAAATGAGAGACTAGCTCTGCCAATGAGCCTCTCGCATTTTCCTCATGCAGCTTGCTAAGCTCACGTGAAACGCATGCTCTCCTGTCAGTCCCGAACACCTCCGCCAGCTGAGCCAAAGTTTTTAGCAAACGGTAGGGCGATTCGTAAAAAACCATTGTCCGCTCCTCATCTTTCAGCAAACCTATTCGCTTTTGCCTACCTTTTTTTTGAGGTAAAAAGCCTTCGAATGTAAACCTATCACAAGGCAAACCGGAGTTGACCAAGGCCGGAATCAGCGCTGTTGCTCCGGGTAGGCATTCAACCTCCACTCCCTTCTCTAAACAAGTGCGAACAAGTAAAAAACCGGGGTCGGAAATACCCGGCGTTCCCGCATCGGAAAGTAGAGCAACGGTTTGCCCCATTGCTATTTTATCCGCAACCACGCTCGCGGTCTTATGCTCATTAAACTTATGGTGAGAAACCATCTTTGCCGCTATACCGTAATGATGAAGTAATACGGACGAAGTACGCGTATCTTCAGCAAGTACAACATCTGCCTCCGACAACACTCGTACAGCTCTGTAGGTCATATCCTCCAGGTTACCGATAGGCGTTGGGACAATGTACAGCTTACCCATACGTATTTATGAAAAACGACGACGAAGTAACAATACCAGCTGCTTTACCACAGGGTTATCATCACTCCATTGAAAATTTTGGTGAATATGTACAAAGGCTTCCTCAATAGTTTCACAGCTGTTAAGCGCATCTATCGTTTTTTTAAACAGCTCATGGTTGCCGTCGAAGAGTTCTTTGGTAAATAAAAACCGATCATTTAAGCCTATTGCTCGTGGAAGGTTTTTTATCCCTGCCAGCTTAGTTGCGCTATCATCATCACGGGTACCAAAACTATCATATAAAGATTTGCGACTGTTATTCAGCTGCTCTCCAAGCCTAACGTCCACTTTTGGTTTGACTGTTGCGTGTTGTTCTTGTGGTTTACTATCTATCTTTTTTTCTTCTTTTTCAAGCTTGGGACTCTCCTCTTTCTTCTCAACTACGGCAACCTTTTCTTCAGGAACTTCAGCTATTTTCTTTTCAAGCTTAGGCTCTTTTATCTCTTCTACCACTTGTACAACAGGTTCTACAACCTGTTCTTTTTCTACAGGTTCCACCACTTGCACAATGGGCTCTACTGCTTGTTCCGTCTTAACGGTATCCGTCTTTTTTGCTCGCTTCTCCTTGCTTTCAACAGCTACCTGTACTACACCCGTTTCTAAGAGTGCCAGCTCATCATATAGAGCCGAAAGTTGGTCGAGCACAATCTTGCGCTCAATTCCTGATGCGTTACCGTTATGCTGCCAGCCTTCTATTAATAGCTGTATTCTAGCTATACGGGCAAGGGCCAAATCCAAATTTACCATTTGATATACTATTAGTCAGTACCACAAGGCGCTCATATAAACATTTCAACAATACCCTTAAAATGAATGGGATTTTTTTACCTTTGTGTATCTGCAAAAGTAATCAAATGTTTTTAGAAAGCACGCGCGCCACCGGATCAATCGAAATTATTGTAGGGTCTATGTTCTCCGGAAAAACCGAGGAGCTAATCCGTCGTTTAAAAAGGGCTAAAATAGCCAATCAGAAAGTTGAAATATTTAAACCCAGCATAGATACCCGCTACGAAGTAGATGCTGTGGTATCCCATGATTCCAACTCTATTATGTCAACACCCGTAAGCGCGTCCGGTAACATTCTGTTGCTTGTGGCGGATGTTGATGTTGTGGGTATTGATGAAGCGCAGTTTTTTGACATGGGCTTGGTCGATGTGTGTAACCAGCTTGCTAACAGCGGTATTCGCGTTATTATTGCAGGTTTGGACATTGACTATACCGGTAAGCCGTTTGGCCCCATTCCTAACCTTATGGCCACGGCAGAATATGTTACCAAAGTTCACGCTATATGCCAACGGTGCGGCAATTTAGCCCATCACTCACACCGGCTAACAAACAGCGAAAAGTTAGTGCTGTTGGGTGAAAAGGACAGCTACGAGCCGCTTTGCCGAAAATGTTTTAACGAGGCTATGGTAAAAACCTAACCCTTTAACTTTCCCTCAAACCCTAACCCAGACCCTTATATAAACCTATACTTAACAAAACATTTGCTATGAAATTTTCTTTGAAAGAGGGTATTCGTGACTGTACATCCATTCTGTGCAGCCTTGATAAGCCCGAAGATTCACCGGAACTCGCCCTGCTTATATTCCGGATTCTGCCCAACAACCAATCGAACACCATAGTAATTCCTACCGATGAGCGATACCTTAACGAATCGTTCTGTTGTACGCTTGTAGAAAACAACATCAGCCGCCTTATTACCATAGGAAAGCGAAGAACGTTGCACCGAATGGTGGAAGGCTTTCAGTGGCAGCACTATGATTCAAAAGAAGCATTTATAGACGCCTACCGTAAGCAAGACTATACGTCTGAAAACATTATGCTTTACGATGCGGCCGACCTTAAACAGCTGTGCTACCTGTTTGAAAAGAAAACCCGTCAAACTATTCTTGAGGTTAACTTAGATGCAATGGCGCATAACGTTCGCTACTTTCAGTCAAAGCTGAAACCGGGCGTGCAGCTGGCTGCTCTGGTTAAAGCATTCTCATACGGAACCAGCGCTTACGAGGTAGCCTGCCTTATGCAACACTTGGGGGTAAGCTATCTTGGCGTAGCTGCCGCTGATGAAGGGATACTACTACGTGAGCTGGGTATTACCATGCCCATACTTGTACTTACACCGGAAACAGAGCATTTGGATACGATGGTAAAGTATCAGCTAGAACCGGAGCTGCACAATTTTCGTTCGCTAAACGCGTTTATTGATGCGGCTAACAGGCTAAACCTTCACGGTTACCCTATACATATTAAGATTGATACGGGAATGCACCGACAGGGGTTTGAAAAGAGAGATATAGACTCCCTCATTGAGCTGCTGCAAAAAAATCCCAGCGTAAAGGTAGTATCCGCCTTTACACACTTAGCTGCCAGCGACGAAGAACGGCATGATGATTTTACGCGCGAACAGCTGAGCACGTTTGATATTATTAGTACACAGCTGAAAAATAAGCTGGGTTATGACTTTATACGTCATGCTCTAAACTCAGCTGGAATAGAACGTTTCTCCGAAGGACAATTCGATATGGTTCGCTTAGGCATAGGTATGTACGGAGCGAGCGATGTTAGTAAGCAAGATACTCAAGTGGTTTCTACCTTCCGCAGCGTTGTTACACAAATAAAAGATTTGGCCGCTACCGAAACCGTAGGCTATGGTCGTAAAGGCGAGCTAACCAAACCTACCCGCATTGCCGTTATGCCCGTTGGATATGCCGATGGGTTAAGCCGCAGGCTGGGTAACGGACGGGCTATGTTTCTAGTAAACGGACAGCTTGCGCCCACTATCGGAAACGTATGTATGGACTTGAGTATGCTTGACATTACAGGGCTTGATGTTAAGGAGGGAGATGAAGTTATTCTTTTTGGAGAAAACCCGAGCGTATTCGATATAGCCAACAAGTTGGGAACCATATCATACGAAGTGCTTACAGGCATAGCTGCGCGTGTAAAGCGGGTGTATGTTATGACAGATGAACTATTGAAGGCTAAGTAACAGGCATATCATATTTTATAGCATCAACAGGTAAACCAATCCGACTATTTGTTGTTGATATAGCTAATAACCATCAAGAACATAAGCAATGGCAAAAGAAGCAAAGCTATTCATACTCGACACAAACGTTATACTCCACGACTATAAATGTATTGAGCACTTTCAGGAAAACGACGTTATTATTCCCATCGTTGTGCTGGAAGAGCTGGATAAGTTCAAAAAGGGAAACGAGCAAATCAACTTTAACGCCCGCGAGTTTGTCCGTTACCTTGATAAGCTATCAGGTGATTCTCTGTTCAACGGCGGAGTATCGTTAGGCAAGGGAAGAGGTAAGCTACGCATAGAGTTGGGACATCCGTTTACCAATGAAATGCTGGCATCTCTTTACGAAGATACCCCCGACCACCGTATATTAGCGGTTGCCTGCCATTTGGCAAAGGAAAACACAAGCCGTCAGGTAGTGCTTATATCTAAGGATGTAAACCTTCGCATGAAGGCTAAATCACTACAAGTACAAGCGCAAGATTACCTGAATGATAAAGTTCAGAATATTGAAGAGCTGAAGCATACCATCGAAACCATTGAGAAGGTAGATGACCAGCTAATATCCTCCGCTTACAACGGAGATGGTATTATCCCCTTTAAATCACTCAAGATAAAGAGTAAGCCTTATAAGCACCAGAACTTCATTTTAAAGGGAGATACGCTAAGCATGCTGTCTCGCTACGATTCTGAAACCGACTCGCTATACCGCATAGAAAAGCAAAAAATATACAACATTGAACCTCGTAACTCCGAGCAAGCTTTCGCTGTTGATATGCTGATGAACCCAAACATTCAGCTGGTAGCGCTTACCGGTATTGCCGGAACGGGAAAAACGCTCTTAGCCCTTGCTGCCGCTTTGGCTCAGGAACAAGGCTTCGACCAGATTATTCTTGCTCGTCCTGTTATTCCACTGCAAAATCAAGAAATAGGTTTTCTTCCCGGCGATATTAAGGAGAAGATAGGCCCTTACATGCTCCCGCTTTTCGATAACCTTTCCGTTATCAAAAGCAAGCTGAAAAGTACGGGTAGAGAGTACATGCGTATTGAAGAAATGCTGAGAACGGAGAAGCTGAACATATCTCCCCTAGCCTACATCAGGGGACGTAGCCTTTCCAACGCTTTCTTCATTATTGACGAAGCTCAGAATCTAACTCCGCACGAAATAAAAACCATTATCACCCGTGCAGGCGAGAACACAAAAATGGTTTTTACCGGAGATATTTACCAAATTGACTCACCATACTTGGATCTGAAGTCTAACGGCCTAACCTACTTATGTGATAAGATGCTCGGACAAGAGCTGTTCGGTCATGTAAACTTAGTGAAAGGAGAACGTAGCCCATTGGCTGAAATAGCGGGGAATATTTTATAAACTTGTTAAACGCCACGCAGTGGCAAATTACCTTAGCCCAATGGCAAAGCGTAGCGACGCCTTGGGTGTAAAATGTTATGTGTATGTTTTACGCGCGAAGCACTTCCAAATTTAAAAATATGGAAAGCGCTTCGCGCGTATAGCACTAAGACGAAATAGCAACCCAACGCGTTGCATTGGGCTGAAATAAATAGGGCTTTCAGCCCTCACTCAAATCTTTTACTGGTTAGCCAACCACACCGTACAACACGCCACCAGCCCGGCTGTTTCTGTACGCAAGCGGCTTTCGCCAAGGCTTACTTCCACAAATCCATGTTGCTTTGCCAGCCCTACCTCCTGAGGAAAAAAGTCACCTTCGGGACCAATAAGCACCAACACATCATCACCGGCTTGTATCAACGATTTCAGTATAGGTTTGCTTCCCTCGTTACAGTGAGCAATAAACTTCTTTCCGGCTTGCACCGTTTGCACAAAACGGTTAAACGGTTGCAGCTCGTTTACTATTGGATGATACGCCTTCAACGACTGCTTCATTGCGGATTCTACCACCTTTTCCTGCCTATCCTGCTTAACCGTTCTACGCTCGGAATGCTCACATTCTAACGGAGTAATCTCATCAATACCCATTTCTGTAGCCTTCTCCAGAAACCACTCGTATCGGTCAATGCTCTTTGTAGGAGCCATTGCTATATGCAGTCGATAGTTCCGCTTGCCATAGTTTTGCTGTTGCACTACAACCTTCACCGTACATAGCTTAGCTGTAGCACGTGCTATTTGGGCAGTGTAAAATCCACCGCGCCCATCAACAAGGTATATCGTATCACCCACTTCGAGCCGCAGCACACGCAGGCAATGCTTTGACTCTTCTTCGTTGAGCGTATATTCTTCACCCTTAATATCGGGAGTGTAAAATAAGTGCATGAGCATTCAATTTGAAACAAAGATAGGGTTAAGATGTGAATTATGAATAAGGAATAATGAGTTAAGAATAATCTATTTCGAATAAAAAAACAAGTTACCACTTATTTAATTTGCTCACTCACATTGACAACTTTACCCCCTAAAAGGGGAACACGGATACTGCAAAATTGAGCTTCCGAAAACTTATTTATACTGGCCGAAAGCCCCCTTTAGGGGGTTGGGGATAAAGTAGAATAAAATCAGATTTTTGACGCAATTATTTTTGTAAAGTTCCAACATTCATAATTACATTTGTGCCTATAGTTATTTACCCATGAAAAAAATAGGACTTTTATCCGATACGCACGGCTACTTTGGCAATGAGCTGAAACGCTTTTTTGACGACGTTGATGAGCTCTGGCATGCCGGAGATATTGGCAACCTTGCTACCGCCGATAAAATAAGTGCGTTTAAACCTCTACGTGCAGTATTCGGTAACATTGACGGAGCCGATGTCCGTGTAGTACACCCCAAAGTACAACGCTTCACTTGCGAAGGTGTTGACGTTTTTATAACTCACGTTGGCGGCTATCCTGACCATTATGAGCCCGAAGTAAAATTACAGCTGCTGACCAATCCGCCTAAGCTGTTTATTTCAGGTCATTCACACATACTTAAAGTAATGTACGATAAGAAGTATGGTTGGCTGCATATTAATCCCGGAGCGGCAGGTATCAGCGGTTTTCACCAAGTACGTACTGCCGTTCGGTTTATTGTAGAAAACGGAGAGGTTAAAGAGCTGGAAGTTGGCGAATGGAAAAGGTAGTTTAGTAGCAAATGACGAAAACATACTGCACTCAGTCATGGATAGAATTTCTCGGCCATTTTATTTTCGCCGTTTAAGTTTAATTAAACTATTATTTAGGATAGAAAGGCATTAATTCATGAGTATTAAATATCCTTATTTCTCCGCCCTTTCTATTTTGAAATCCCACTAAAGTTTCTTCAATTGCAAATTGCATAATCCAATCCATACAACCACCACATGGTGTAAAGAAATCCCGCTCCGCTACAATTAAAATTTTTAGAATATTTCTATCTCCAGAAGCAATCATACTACTAATGACATTTACTTCTGCATGAATATCATGACTTCTATATATATGTTCTATATTGCAGCCAGTATAAATATTTCGAGTTTCAGATAATAAACTTGCTCCAACTTTAGTATTTCCTAGAATATACGCTTTCTCTCTTGCCTCCCACGCTTTCATACTAAGTAAAGCCCATTCTTCGTTATTTTGATTGATGATATTCATTTTGAGAATTATTAATTTTAATGTTTGCTTGTTTTAAAGAATCCCTTAATAATGTGTTCTCGTTTGTCAAAGATTCTATTTTACTTCTATCATTATAATCACTACACGATATATATGTCCCAACAATGGTTGCTGCAAAAATTAGAATACTCGCAAAAACCGCAAGATATCTATTTACAACCTTTTGCACAACTTTTTTAATAGGCTCTTCGAAGTCTTTATAGTCAATTATTAAGTCAAAAAGACTCGGTGAAAAATTAAATGCTTTTGTCTGATAAAAAATTTGCTCATATTTAGATCTATTCTCTTCATCATATGTATTGTTTGCATAAGGATCTGTTTCTCCATTCAGTGATTCAAAAATGATTGTAAATATATCATCCCTCAACTTTAATCTAATTGTTTCATTGCTTAAATTAATAGCGCAAATCGAAATAGGCCCATTAAATCCGGGGTCAATATGTCCAGGATTTAATATTAACAATCCTTTAGAACTAAATCTATTCATAGGAAAAACCGTTGCACAAATATTATTCGGCAACTGTACTGATTCCAAAGTCAGCATTGTCACAATTGAACTAGGCCTTATTTCGTAAATATCGTCATATTTATTTTCTTTTCCAATAGAAATAAACCTTTCAGGAATAAACCACCTTTCAGGAATGAACTTTTCAGAAAAACCCCTTTTGCTTCTTTTATGAATAAATATGGTTCCTACCCTAAGATCGTAACTAGAACCTTTTATATTACTTTCCACATAGTCCTTTCCTAGTAAATTTTTCTTACAAGCATATTCAGTTATTTTCTTTTTATTCAAAATTGCCATATAGATAGGTTTTAATTTTTTCTATTTACCTATTTGAGCAGCATTACACTTGGCCTCCATAGGGCTACATTTTACTATAATCTATCTTCTTCATTCACCACTATCCATTATTCACCATAGCGGTGTAAAAGTTTAAGAACTTGCGGAAGCGGAATCCAAACGGATGTTTCGCTTTTACCTTTGGTTCAAAATCACGATAGAACTCTGAAACCCGCTGTTGTTCTTGCTCATTCAACGTTTGGTTGGCATACTTCAGCTTAAGATATACCACCATAAACGGAGCAAAGGCTGTATCATAATTAGCATCTACCTTTTCCTGCGCGTACTGCAATGGCGTTAGCTCGCCACGCGTACAACCCAGCTGGTTAAGTAAGAACATTGCTGTACGGTAGCTATAGTATGCTTTCGATTCTATTTTTGCTTTCTTACTCAACGCTCTTGCTCGGTAGTAGCGGAACATAACGTATGGCGTAAGCAAAAGCTCCAGTAGTAAAACGGCTATTGCAACAATAAGTATAAGCGCCAGCTCTCCTATCGACAAATATTTTGTCGGTTTCTTATCATCCTGCTTAAAGAATTCAGCTAATTTTTTCTGCTCTTTTCCGTCAATGTGCAGCTCATCAATAGGCACAGGTCTAGGCATCATTTCTACAATCTGCTCTGCCGACTGGTTTTCTCTTGGTGGCAGCTCCTTCAACAATTCCGCAAAAGAAATAGCCAGCGCGCTATCACCAGCCACGACTTGAGACAATCTAAGCTTTACCGAGTCTTTCTCAATTGAAGCAACTCTCATATCCAGCTGCAAACGCTCAGGCCTGTTAAGAACATACTCCTTATCGTGATACACCATCTTCTTCAGACTGAAGGTCAATAGCTGCTTAAGCGTATCAACAGCCTCTACCATACCTCTACCTGCAAAATATGCCTTTTGCGGCTGCATTGGTGGCGTACCGTCTGACGTAGGTGCTTCTTCCATTTGCTCGTTACCAATGGTAAAATCAAAATCGAGCCACCCGTAGTCGGGGAAAAATACCTGTACCCAAGCATGTGCTTGATCTTCATAGAACCAGTACCAACCGGGGTTCTTTGTACTTCTGTCAACTGTGGCAAAACCAACAGTTACCCGCGCAGGAATACCGCATGCACGAATTAAGAACAGCGAAGCACCCGCGTAGTGAGCGCAATATCCGGTATGCGAACGAAATAAGAAATCGGCAAGCTTCGAAGCGCTCGGAATACCCGGAATACCCGGATTTTCGGAATACTTAAACAGTGGCTTACCGTAATCATCCATCGACATAAAGTAGTCGCGAATGGCAAGTATTTTATCAGCCGGAGTTTCCGCTGATGCGGTAATTCTGTTCGCTAGCTGCTGTATGCTGTCAAAGTATGAACCCTTTGGCATTAAAGTGTAATACTCATAAAAATCCTGAGGCAGGCTTGAAAAATCCTTTACCTTGCTCAGCATCTCAAACCGGTACAGCTGAAACTGCTGCAACATCAAATCACGCGATGGGTAAACAAAGTATGCGCTGTTAAAGTCACTCACATACATTTTAGCACGATAGGCTGACTTAAACTGGTCTTTAAAATCTCTTTCTACCGAAATAGGCTGACAGAAGAACGAGGTGGTAGGCGCTGCAAACTCATCAGGCGACAGCTGGATTTTATACACTTCAGTAGTTACCACCGAACGATGCTCTGTTGACATTCCGTTCTTTAAAACCGTAGAATCTATCTCCGTAAAATAGAGCGGTATTTTTGAAGGGTCGGGTTTAAATAAATCGTCGTAAGGAACGAGGGTATCGCGCTCAAATGTCTCCGTATAGGTATCAAACTTTGGCAAATAGTACATGGTAAAGTACAGCGGGTTGGGAATCATATCGCCGTTTGCCCCTTCAATAAAGCTATCCAAGTACGCTACAAATACGGGCATAGGGTTACTTTTGCCGCTATTAAAGTTTTGGCTTACTCGTAGCGATTGCTTTATGTTAACCGTACTATCTGGATTCTTTGATAGCAAACCGTTTTCGTCCGATTGACTTGCTCCGCCCCACTCCTTCTCCACCTTACGAAACGATGAAGTAAGCAACAATGCCGATAGTGAGAACAGCAAAGCAATAAGTACAGCAAAGGCTATTAACCGTTTGCTTAAATGCCACCACTTGTGCTTCCGCTCTGAGCTCATACTACGAATGCTTTCGGCCATGTATATAATGTAGAATGAGAATAAAAGCGTTGGTGCAAACGACAGCAGTAAAGCTTCGAACTTAATATCAACCGTGTGGCTTACAAATATCAGGTTCAGTAAAAGTAGTAAGGCAGATAGCAATACGGTGAAGTATCGAAGACGTGCAAATCCCCAGCCACACAACCAACCAAAAAGAAATAGGATAGTGAATATACGAAAACGAACGGATAGAAAGAACGAATCGAACTCACCGATAGATATACTATCGAGTATGCTATGCGCTACATATAGTAGCAATATTATCAATAACGTTATGGGTATAAAGCGTAGTCGATATGAAAATAGTGTACAGCTGATAAGAATACCTGCTGCAAAGTAAACGCTTTGTACTAAGTATTGGCTGCTTAAAAGTGCATAGTAGCTATCGGCAGCCTTTAGCATAAAGAATACAAAAATTATGGTAGGCACACACAAGAACAGCAAACGCCAAAGCGTTTTTGAGCGAACCATTTCAGGCTGTTGAAGCTTATTCATATCTTTTATTGTTTTGCGGACAAAAGAACCAAGACAATCCAATGCCGTCATTGCGAGACGCTTTTTGCCGAAGCAATCTGTTTAACTTAAGGAGATTGCTTCGCTTTGCTCGCAATGACGACCTTAATTCAGCAAAACTAAATGTATATTTGACAACTTGTACTAGCTGATTAGAATCAAATATTTTCTGTCTTTGCTCTTTGCTCTTTAATCTATTATCTTGCT
Source organism: Bacteroidales bacterium (assembly GCA_031551125.1). Taxonomy (GTDB): domain Bacteria; phylum Bacteroidota; class Bacteroidia; order Bacteroidales; family UBA932; genus JAIRNF01. The sequence continues at coordinate 43,990 of JAVBOB010000010.1, read as the reverse complement.
TACTACATTCACCGTTGCATCAGTTTGCTTAAGTAGTTCTACCAGCTGCTTTTCATTTTTTGATAATCGTGCACGTAAAGGTGATACCCTCCATAACGGTTTATCAACGCTACCTTCCTTTGGTTTGACAAAAAGCATACGAAGGTAATTTTTCGGATTCTTCGCATCAAACAGTTCGGAGAAACAACACAAAACAACCACGGTTGAAGAGCTAAGCTTATTCTTTATCTTTTCCACTTCGCTAACATCTACAAGAGATGTAAGGCATAGCAACGAAACATCGCTAGATTGAAAGACTGTTGAAAGCGGAACTTCATTCTGCCAGCATGAGGCACTGACCCGCTGCTGCACTTCGCTAATATCGCTGAGAAACTTTACGTTCAGCTCTTGGTCTGATAGTAGCCTGAGGCTAATATCTTTATTTTCACTTATACCGGTGTACAGGCTCCACACCAAATGTTTATAGTAATTCAAAAAGGCGGCCGACTCCTGCTTATTTGTCAACGTTGACAAGAAGCTGTTGTAGTATGAGGCAAAGAAGCTTACCTCCGAAGCAAAGGGATTGCGCAGCTCAGGAACACGCACCACCAACTCCTTGTTTTTTGCATACACTTTCCATACAATACGTCGAATATCATCGGATGCTTCAAAATCTTTAAACCGAAGCAACTCCCCTTCCACCCTTCTTACCACCTCGGTACGCAGGTTTGTTTCTTTAGCATGCGTGGGAATGGGAGGAATAGTATCTATCTCTTTTTTCTGTGGCAAGGTATAAACCAAGCTGTTTAACCGGTAGCGCTTCGAGAAAGAGAATAAGTGCAGCATATCGCCAAAGCGTACTACAACCGAATCGGCAACGTAGCTTCTAACGTCATGAAGGTATAGCTGGCAGGTAAAGTCTGCCTTATCGGCAAACATAAATGATAGGGCTCTGGAAGGAAACGAGTAGTTTGATGTTCGAAACCCCTCATCATAGTAGAACCTCAGCTTAGCGCTACCTAAAAGCGGAATGGTTAACCGCTCAACATGTACGTGGGCTGTTGTTTTTGTTGAATCGCCATCGGCCTGTGCAGAAAAATCAATACTAAAAAAACCTTTCTGAGCGCGTACCCTATGCGCAAAAAGAGCGTAGGGTAGAAAAGACGATATAAACGAAAACAACAATAAGGCTAATGAGAATACCAGCAATAGCTTCAGTAAAACGGTAATAACAGCAAGAAATGATGATGTTTCAACCATTTGCTCGTTGCTGGCATAGCTGCCAACGGCCAGCTGCTGCCCTTTAATGTAGTAGTAGCCTACAAAAAAGAATAACAACAGCAGAAAAAAATTCAACCTTAACGGGAATCGGTCAAACCGGCGTTGTAGCTTTGGCTTTACACGCTCCGCACGGTGTTTTACAGCCTCAAACAGTCTCTTCATTATACAACGTCATTAATCCAATCTGCCACTAAACGTTCGGTTTCAGCTATAGCATCATCAAGTTTATCATTAACCACAACCTTATCAAAATATGTTGAGTAGCTCAGCTCCTCTTCTGCTCGCTCTATACGTAGGTTAATATCGGCTGCCGAGTCAGTTCCTCGACTCTCCAACCTGCGACGAAGTTCCTCTATTGAAGGAGGCATAATAAATACTGCTAACGCTGCATTTCCCAGCTGACGCTTTATGTTCATTCCGCCCTTCACATCTACATCGAAAAGAACAACGCCCCCTTCATCCCATATCCGGATTAGCTCCGAACGTGGTGTTCCATAGTAGCGGTTAGCGTAAACCTCCTCCCATTCCAAGAACTCGTTAGCGGCTATCTTAGCCCTAAACTCATCGGCTGAGATAAAGTAGTACTCCCTGCCATCAACCTCCTGCCCACGTGGCGGGCGGGTTGTGGCCGATATAGAATACTTCAGCTTAGGAAACTTCTCTAATAAGCGCTGTACAATAGTGGTTTTCCCGGAGCCTGATGGCGCGGAAAAAATAATTACTTTTTGATTACTATTCGTCATGCTATCACTCAACACTGCATATTTTAGTAAGGGCGTATTACTACGCCCCTCTGACTTCTGTTTTCTGATTTCTGTTTTCTTACCTCTCTAAAGCTAAACCGTCATTCCGCCATCAACACTTATTACCGTACCGTTGATGTATGCTGCCTCATCAGAAGCAAGGAACAGGTACGCCGAAGCAATTTCTTCGGGTTTACCTAAGCGTCCTACCGGAACCTTTGCTTTCATTCCCTCAATAACATTCTCGGGCATTTTAGCAACCATTTCGGTAGCAATAAAACCGGGAGCTACGGCATTTACGGTAATACCCTTACGTCCCAATTCCCGTGCCAAAGTTTTTGTCATACCAATAAGACCTGCCTTAGTGGCAACGTAGTTGGTTTGTCCGAAGTTGCCGTACAGCGCTACAACCGATGAAGCATTTAATATGCGACCGTAGTTCTTTTGCAGCATGTACTCCGATATAATTTTTGTACAGTAAAATACACCGCTAAGGTTTACATCTATTACCTGTTGCCATAGTTCGGGCGTCATTTTCTTCAACGTACTGTCACGTGTAATTCCGGCATTATTTACCAGTATATCTATTGACCCAAACTGTTTAAACGCTCGCTCTGCCGCCGCTTCTATTTCCTGATAGTTAGACGTATTCACTTTATCAAAAACAACAGTACAACCTTCTTTTGTAAGCTTCTCGGCCAAAGCCTTTCCGCGTACTTCGTCCAAATCCCAAATAACAACCTTTGCGCCTTCGTTGGCAAACTTTACAGTAGTTGCTTCCCCAATACCTGCTGCGCCACCCGTTACAATGGCTACTTTATTTTCTAGTCTTTTCATATTTTGCTTGCTATATGAGTTTATTATATGAATATTCAAATTTCATCGGCTTTGCGAGCGGAGCAACCTCTTGAATAAACAGATTGCTTCGCTCTGCTCGCAATGACGGGTAGATTAAACAAACTGTTGGTTATTCTTTAGCTTGGCTGTACCGTCAATGTAAACCTTTCCTGCCGCATCTTCAAGCCTGCATTTAATAACACCCGTATGCTTTTCGGTATTAACTTCAAGCACTTCCAGCTTGGCAAGGTAGGGTTCTCCGCTATATACGGGAGCTAGAAACTTTAAGTCCTGATACATGTATATTGTTCCTTCACCCGGAAACAAAGTTCCGAACACTTTCGAGAACACGGCACCCGAAAATATGCCATGCACAATAGGACGACCAAAAAGTGTTTTAGCAGCAAACTCAGCATCTGTATGAATAGGGTTGTTATCGCCCGAAATTTTGGCAAACATTACCACATCCTCTTGCTTTATGCTGAACTCATGAACGAAAGTATCTCCTGCTTTTATCATATTGTCTTAGGTTTAGGCCCCCTAAATCCCCAAAAAGGGGACTTAACTAACGGGCTATTTTATAATAAATCAAATATCTACTTCAAATTTTCCACTCTTACGAGTGCTATTTAAGCCCCCTTTGGGGGGTTGGGGGCTCAACACGATTTCAAAATCACGGCCGTACCCATACCTCCGCCAATGCAAAGAGAAGCAAGTCCGTATGTTTTGCCGCTACGCTTCAGCTCATGTACAAGGCTAACGGTAATACGGTTACCCGATGCACCAATAGGGTGACCGAGGGCAATAGCGCCACCGTTTACGTTTGTACGTTCGGTAAACCACTCAGGTGTTACACCATGGTCTGAGCAGAGCTGCTTAATCACGCCCAATGCTTGTGCAGCAAACGCTTCGTTCAGCTCAACAACTTCCATATCGGATAGCTTCATATTGGCCTTCTTCAAAGCGCAAGCAATTGCGGGAACGGGGCCCATACCCATAATTGAAGGGTCAACGCCGCCTTGCCCTGTAGCAATAACTTCTGCTAACGGAGTAAGCCCGTATTTCTTCACGCTTTCTTCCGATGCTAACAGTACAAACGATGCTCCATCGTTAATACCTGAAGCATTTCCGGCGGTTACGGTTCCGTCTTTTTTGAATGCCGGTTTCAGCGCCGACAGCTTCTCAACATTTGTTGTGCGGTTGGGAAACTCATCGGTATCAAAAACTATTGTTTCCTTCTTTGAAGGTATTTGAATCGGTACAATTTCTTTTTTAAAGCGACCTCCGTCAATTGCAGCAATAGCCTTTTGCTGTGATGCGTATGACAGCTTATCTTGCTCTTCGCGGGTAATACCATACTTTTCCGCAATATTTTCTGCAGTAATACCCATGTGTACACCGCTAAACGCATCGGTCAGCCCATCACAAACCATGTGGTCAATCAGCGTAAGGTTACCCATTTTATGTCCTTGGCGAACCTGTCCGGGCGTAACAAATCCTGAGCCTGACATTGATTCGGTTCCTCCGGCTAAAATCAGCTGAGCGTCTCCGGACTTAATGCTGGTATATGCATTAAGAATAGCCTTCATACCGCTACCACAAATCATATTTACTCCATACGCCGGAACCTCTTTAGGAACTCCGCCTTTAACGGCAGCCTGACGAGCAATACCCTGTCCTTGTCCGGCACAAAGAATGTTTCCCACAATTACTTCGTCCAAAGCAGACGGGTCAATTTTTGTTTCGCTCAGAATGTTGCTGATAACAGCCGCTCCAAGATCTGCAGCCGATACGTTGGCTAAACCGCCCAAAAATTTTCCAATGGCCGTACGTTTGGCCGCTACAATAAATACTTTACTCATTATTTTTAAGGTTAAGGTTACAATTTCGTATTTTTCAGCATATTTTGCTGTTCCGGCTAACAAAGATAGCTATTTCTAGAGATTATGGGGGCTCTGCACCTTACGTCTTACCTGAAAAGATGATTTCTGTTTAGTAATGAACCTATACCCACACTTTTAGGTTAGGTAATGGCTTGGAATATCACGATTTACCCCCAGGGGGCTTTCTACCACATAGATACATAGGACACAGAGAAGCACATAGTTTCAAAGAAGTTATGCGTACCAGTATTGAGCAGAGCCCCCTTTAGGGGGTTGGGGGTAAACAAAAAAGTCATGAGGGCTGACTTTTGAGACTATAGCTGAAAAATGCGTCAACTGATAAAATAATTTGCATCGCAATACAAATTAATTACCTTTACCTCAGATTAACACGCTTGTTAAACTAATGAGTTAAACAATGGAGTTGAATGATATAAACACCGAACAAGCTATTTTAAAGGCAGCCGAAAAGGAATTTATCGACAAGGGTTTTGTTCGTGCAAAAATTACCGACATAGCCAAGCATGCCAAGGTAAACCATGCTATGCTACACTACTACTTTAGAACAAAAGAAAATTTGTTCAACATGGTATTTGAGCAAAAATCAAGAGAAGTGGCCAACTCGCTGTCATCCATCTTTGAACAGGACTTACCATTCTTAGATAAAATTAAATTGGGAGTTGAGCGGCACTTTGAAACGCTTGCGGTTAATCCCAAGCTGCCATTTTTTATATACAGTGAAATTATTGTCAACGAGGAAAGAAAGGATATATTTTTGAAATTTATACTTCCTAAAGCGAATAACATTATCAGTAAGCTGGAAGAAGCTATTAACTCAGAAGTTGCAAAAGGAACCATTCAGCCTATATGTGCAACCGACTTGATTTTCAACATTGTTTCGCTAAACACAACAACATTCTTGGCTCAGCCCATTATCAGCATGGTTACTAACGAAAATAATGACGAATATCAACATTTTATAGAACATCGAAAAAAGTGCAACGTTCAGCTTATACTGAGAAGCCTTAGCGTGTACTAAAGCACGTCATTGCGAGGCGCTTTTTGCCGACCCGAAGGGAGGCGAAGCCAATGACGCCCTTGATTCAATAACACAAGAAGTATAATCCCTTTTTCATCCGTACCAATATTAAGTAGTCATGTACACAAAAAAGAAAATGTTAAGAAGTTGCGTTTTCAACCTTCTGTCCCTAAGTTTCTGTTTTCTGTTTTGTAGCGTTTTGGCAACTGCGCAAGCTCAGCTAACTATTGATAGCTGCCAAGTAAAAGCGCGAGCAAACTATCCGCTCATTAAGCAGTTTGATTTAATTGAGAAGTCAAAAAATATGACTATTGCCAATGCGAATAAAGCCTACCTGCCGCAGCTGAGCATTACCGCTATTGGCGGTATTATGGATGGTATGCCGAACATGTCAGCGCCCGGCTCAACAGAAAAAGCAAGCGATAAGCAATTTATAGGCATGGCGCAGCTTAACCAAGTAATTTGGGATGGAGGAATGATTCGCGCACAAAAGAAAATTGCAGAAGCAGGCGCAGAAGTCGAGCAACAGCAGGCAGAAGTTTCTCTCTACGCCATTCGCGATCAGGTGAACCAACTGTTTTTCGGTATCTTACTGGTAGATGAGCAGCTGAAGCAGCTGGACATTCTTAACGAGAACCTGACAAAAAACTTGAGTCGCGCAGAAACGGCCTATACCAACGGAACAGCCTACCAATCAGATGTTGATGCGTTAAAGGTAGAGATTCTGAACCTTGAGCAAAACAGAACTCAACAAAGCTACTTACGTGGCGCATACGCTGAAATGCTTTCACACATGATTGGTGAAAAAATAGCAGACAATACAACATTTGAAAAACCAATCCGTACAAGTGTTCCGCTATCCGACTCCATTACCCGACCGGAAATGAGGCTATTTGACCAACAACGAAAAATGTATGATGCGCAGAACAGCGCGCTGACGGCTGAGCTGATGCCTAAATTAGGCATAATGGGCTTTGGCGTTTTTATGCAGCCGGGTATTAATTTCGGTATAGATAAGCTTGATCATGTACTGGTCGCAGGTCTCAGCCTGTCATGGAATATCGGCAGCTTATACACGGTAAGCAATAACCGGAAGAAAATAAAAAACAGCTTGCTGCAAGTTGATGTACAGCAGGAAACTTTTCTCTTCAACACCAACATAAAGCTGAAGCAAAGCAATAGCGAAATAGCTAAGTACAAGCAGCTGTTGGAAAAGGACGATGAGATTGTTACGCTGAGAAAGAACATTAAGCAAGCCACCGAAACAAAGTATGCAAACGGCGTTTGCACTATGACGGAGTTGATTCAGAAAATCAACGATGAAAATCTGGCACGACAAAACAAAGCGCTACACGAAGTACAATACCTGTTAAACATATATAACTACAACACAACCATAGGAAAATAGTAGGCTATGAAAAAAATACTACTCTCACTATCACTCGTAGGACTTGCGCTTACGGCATGCAAAAAAAACTCGTTTGAACATGATGCTTCCGGCATATTCGAAGCCACAGAGGTAATTGTTTCCGCTCAGGCTAACGGACAAATAGAGCAATTCGACATAGTTGAAGGTGATGTGCTAAAAGCAAACCAACAGGTAGGCTATATTGATAGTACCCAGCTGTACCTGCAAAAGCTGCAGCTGATAGGCGGACGAAAAGCATTACTGATAAGTCGCCCCGATGTTAACAAGCAGATACAAGCTACTCGCGAACAAATTGCCAACGCCAAGCAGGAAAAAGACCGTGTAGAACGATTGCTGAAAGGTGATGCGGCCACCCAAAAGCAGCTGGACGATATTAACTCACAAATAAAAGTTCTGGAAGGCACGCTGAACGCCCAAATGAATACGCTAAACACCAGCATAGGTAACCTTAACGAGCAAAGCTCAACGGTTGAGATACAGGTTGCCCAGCTAAACGATTTGTTAGCCAAATGTCGTATTGTAAACCCTATTGACGGAACCGTTCTAACCAAGTACACGCAAGCTAAAGAAGTAGTGGTTACCGGACGACCCTTATATAAAATAGCCGATACAAAAAACCTATTCTTACGTGCATATATAGTTGCCGAACAGCTTGCCGGCATAAAAACCGGACAAGAGGTAAAAGTATTTGTCACTTACTCTGACGAGAACATAAAAACCTACACCGGGAAGGTTGCTTGGATAGCCGATAAAGCCGAGTTTACACCCAAAACCATTCAGACTAAAGATGAGCGACAAAACTTAGTATATGCAGTGAAGATAGCCGTAGAAAACACCGACGGGCTAATCAAAATTGGGATGTACGGTGATGCTGACTTCTCGGTTAGTGGCAAATAGTTAGTAGTGAATAGTAGAATGTTAATGATTGCCATTCATAACTCATAATTCTCAATTCATAATTTAATTTATGTCCTCAATTTCCATCAATCACGTTTCTAAGTCTTACGAGACAGTTCATGCGCTCAACGATATTTCGTTGGATGTAAAAAAAGGTGAGCTGTTTGGACTTATTGGGCCCGATGGAGCAGGCAAAACAACGCTTTTCCGCATACTCACCACCCTACTCCTACCCGATGAGGGAACGGCAACAGTAGAAGGGTTAAGCACCGTTACCAAATTCCGTGAAATACGAGACATACTAGGTTACATGCCGGGACGATTTTCATTGTACCAAGACCTGTCAGTTCAGGAAAACTTAGCTTTTTTTGCCAGCGTTTTCAATACCAGCATCAAAGAAAACTATCACCTCATCCGTGATATATACGTTCAGCTGGAGCCATTCAAAGACCGGTCTGCGGGTAAGCTGTCAGGTGGCATGAAACAGAAGCTGGCGCTGTGCTGCGCGCTGATCCATAAACCGCAAGTGTTATTCTTAGATGAGCCTACTACCGGGGTTGACCCCGTATCACGCAAGGAATTTTGGGAAATGCTTAAACGGTTGAAAGCCGAAAACATTACCATAATGGTATCTACTCCATATATGGATGAGGCGATGCTTTGCGACAGGATAGCGCTGATGTTTAATGGAAAAATTCTTGATATTGACACCCCCGCAAACATAATTCAAAAATTTCCTCAAAAGCTATACGCCTTTACACCACAGCATTCTTACCATACGCTGGAAGAGCTGCGCAGGCATGAAAATGTAGCATCGGTATATGCGTTTGGAGATAGCCTGCACATTACGCTAAAGAATGAGCAAGCGCTACTATCCGGTTATACGCTGGAACAAATACAACCAACCATTGAGGATTGCTTTATGCTGCTGACCAAGAAAGAAAACGATAAAGTACAACAAACGGTATAGCACATGTCATCAACCATTATAGCAGATAAGCTTACCAAGCGATTTGGCGATTTTACCGCCGTTGACAGCATTTCGTTCAGCGTAGAGAAAGGCGAGATATTCGGCTTTCTTGGAGCAAATGGAGCGGGTAAAACTACCGCTATGCGCATGCTTTGCGGTTTAAGCAAACCAACATCGGGTAACGGTTTTATAGCAGGTATCGATGTTAACAAGCAGCCAAACGAGGTAAAAAAGAATATTGGCTACATGAGTCAGAAGTTCTCGCTGTATGAAGATTTAAGGGTATGGGAAAATATTCGCCTCTTTGCCGGAATATACGGGATGAACGAAAAAGTTATTGCTAAAAAAACGGACGAAACACTTGCTAAGCTGGGCTTTCAAAGCGAACGTAATACGCTGGTAAAAGAGCTGCCGCTGGGCTGGAAACAGAAGCTATCATTTTCAGTATCTATATTCCATGAGCCAAAGGTTGTATTCCTAGATGAACCCACAGGAGGGGTTGACCCTGTTACCCGCCGCCAGTTTTGGGAGCTGATTTATGAAGCTGCCGACCGTGGTATTACCGCTTTAGTAACCACCCACTACATGGACGAAGCCGAATACTGCAATCGCGTATCGGTAATGGTTGACGGAAAAATAGAAGCGCTCGATACTCCCGCACAGCTAAAGCAGCAGCTATCGGCAAGAAATATGGACGAAGTTTTTCAGCAGCTGGCCAGAAAAGCAACCAGAGTGGAAAATTGAAAGTTGAAAGTTGAAATAGAACTAAAATAACCAAATCCTTAACGTTATGCTCGTTTATTCTCAAGTGTGGTTTTGGTTGTCTTTACAATGCTGGCCAACAGCTTTATTAACTCCTGACAGTCTGAATGTATGGAAGTAAACTCTTTTTCGGATATAAAATCAGTGCTTTTAAGAAGCATAAGCCAGTACTCGGTTTCGTTTGCCTCTTTTAGAGCTACGTTCATTTTATTCAAAAAATCGGCTTTCGATTGGGCATGTTCAGCCTCCTTCACCAAGGCACCAATAGCCGTTCCGCTACGAAGCAGCTGCTTTGAGAGTATATACTCCTTGTGCTCGGCAACAAGCCATTTGTATAGGTTTATAGCTCTAATGGCAAAAGAAAACGATTTTGGCGCAATCATAGTAGTAGATGGAAAATGTAAAGATAGCACATTCCAACAGAAGCAGCCATCACTTTCCATTTTCAACTTTCAACTTTCAGCTAAATGAGACAGCTTAGGTCATTTATAAAGAAAGAGTTCCTGCACATTTTCCGAGATCCTTGGACTATGTTGCTATTGCTGGCTATGCCCGTTATTCAGCTTATTATTTTTGGATTTGCTATCAGCACCGAAATAAAGAACACCCCATTTGGAGTACTGGACGAGAGCAAAAGCGTTACTTCTACACAGCTGATTGACGAAGTTAATGCCAGCCGTTACTTCAGTCTTCAAAAAAACTTCTCCACTATACAAGAGTTAGAAAAGGCATTCCAAAACGGAAGCATTAAAATGGGAATGGTAATAGCCCCCGACTTTAGCATTGATTTACAGAAAACAGGAACCGCCAACATACAGGTACTAACAGATGCTTCAGACCCTAACGAGGCATCAACCGTTACCTCATACGTACAACAAATTACCGCACAATACCAGCAACGGTTACTTAACGGGAACGATATACCGTACCTTATTCATACCGAAGTAAAAATGCTGTACAACCCTCAAATGGAAAGTGCATACAACTTTGTACCCGGAATTATGGGGCTTGTACTAATGCTTGTGTGCGCTATGATGACATCCATAGCCATTGTGAGAGAAAAGGAACAGGGAACGATGGAAATACTCCTTGTATCATCGGCAAAACCAATGTTTATTGTATTGGCAAAAGCCATACCCTACCTCTGTATTGCCATGCTCGATGTGGTTGGTATTCTCATGCTCTCCGTATTTGTGCTGGGTGTACCTATTGCCGGAAGCTTACCGTTACTACTACTACTTTGCTTTGTATTTACGCTATCAGCGCTATCGCTGGGGCTACTCATATCGTCTATCACAAATTCGCAGCAAGCCGCCATGCTTATATCGGGTATAGGCTTAATGCTTCCCACGATGTTGCTTTCTGGAATGGTGTTTCCCCTAGAAAATATGCCATGGCTACTTCAGACTATAGCAAATGCTATTCCTGCCAAATGGTTTATTATGGCTATAAAGGACGTGATGATAAAGGGGTTGGGCATAGGTTACATTTATAAAGAGCTGCTAATACTTTCGGGTATGACGTTGGTTCTACTGGTAGCAAGCATAAAACGTTTTAGAAACAGGTTATGAAACAGCTGAAGTTCCTTTTACAAAAAGAATTTCTACAGATTTTCAGAAACAAAACAATTCTGAGAATAATTATTGCTATGCCCATTATGCAGCTGTTGCTACTCCCTTGGGCTGCCACCTTCGAGCAAAAAAATATATTGCTTAGCGTAATTGATAACGACCGGAGCGCTTACTCACAACAACTCGTAAAAAAAGTATCATCATCCGGTTATTTTAAGCTCACAAACTACGCTGACTCATACGCTCAGGCATTGAACTCAATGGATAGAAATACCTCCGATTTAATTTTGGAAATTCCACACGGTTTTGAACGAGACATGTTCAGCGAGCAACGTACCAACCTTATGCTTACCGTCAACGCCGTTAACGGTCAGAAAGCAGGGCTGGGAGCTTCTTATATGGGACAAATCATAGCGGAGTTTAACCGGGAGCTGTGGTTTAGTGAACTTCCGCAGCTTAACATGGTAAATATGGTAAACATACAACCGTACTATAAGTATAACCCTGACATGAACTACCATAACTTTATGGTTCCGGCGGTTTTGGTCATGCTCATAACGCTTATTGGCGGTATGTTAGCCTCACTAAATATTGTAAAGGAAAAAGAAATTGGTACAATTGAGCAAATCAACGTTACGCCTATACCTAAGGCTACATTTATACTTGGCAAGCTGATTCCTTTCTGGATTATAGGGTTTGTAATACTTACCGTTGGATTTGTTATTGCTTGGCTAATTTACGGATTACTTCCCGTAGGAAGTCTTTCCACGATATACACTTTTGCATTTTTCTACCTTTTGGTTTTTTCGGGAGCCGGTTTACTTATATCCAACTATTCGAATACCCAGCAACAGGCCATGTTTATTACCTTCTTCTTTATGATTATTTTCTTTCTGCTGGGAGGTATTTTCACCCCTATAAGCAGCATGCCGAAATGGGCGCAAACAGTTACCTTGCTTAATCCCGTTCGCTATTTTGCCGAGGTGATGAGAGCCATTTACCTAAAGGGAAGTTCAATTAGTGAGCTAACCAACCAGCTGTTTACGCTTATCGGGTTCACCATAGCTTTCAACTTTTGGGCAGTAACCAGCTATCGGAAAAAGAGCTAAGTCAAATACATTATGATAATTGGCCTAGCAGTGGCTATGAGTTTACCCCCAACCCCCTAAAGGGGGCTTCTTAACCACATAGGCACATTAGGTACATAGAGCATACACATAGTTTAGGAAAACTATGTGTCACTCTGTGTTCTATGTGCCTATGTGGTAAAAATAGTTAGCTTCATTAACTAGAGTCAATATTTCTGCCAGAAGACAGCCTTAGAATACTTTTTTTTCTACCTTTGACCTTGAGTGAACGTTTTACGCATTTAAACGTTTAATATTGCATCCAATAGAGAATCCAAGTATTACTGTTTATACAGATTTGTATGGAAAGTTTACAAACCAGCTACATGGGTTTGACGCTAAAAAACCCGCTAATAGCCAGCAGCTCAGGCTTAACCTCAAATATAGAATCAATTAAAAAGCTTGCTCAAAAAGGCGTAGGTGCGGTGGTACTTAAATCGTTGTTTGAAGAGCAGATTAACTACGAAACAGGGCGACTTGAGGCTTTCGGAATGGACCACCCCGACGCGGCCAGCTACCTGAGCGCCTATACCAAAAGTAACTCGCTACAAAGCTACCTTGACTTGGTTAAGTCGGCTAAACAAGCAGTAGATATTCCCGTTATTGCAAGCATTCTTTGCATTACCGTTGACGACTGGATTGACTTTGCCAAAAATATTGAACAAGCCGGAGCCGATGCGTTAGAGCTGAATCTCTTTTTCCTACCTACAAATAAAGATCAAAACTCGGCCTCATACGAAGAAGTGTACTGCAGCTTGCTCGACAGAGTAAAGGCTACCATTAAAATACCTGTGGCAGTTAAGCTAGGTTACTACTTTACAAATCCGCTGGGTATGGTACAACAGCTATACTTCCATAAAGCCAATGCTACCGTGTTATTTAACCGCTTTTACGAACCCGATATTGATATTGACAACCTTACTATGAAAGCGGGAGAGGTATTCAGCCACCCTTCAGATCTTAGGTTATCGTTACGGTGGGTTTCTCTTATATCATCTCAGCTACCAAAAATGGAATTGTCAGCATCTACAGGCGTACATGATGGAGCTGCAGTGGTGAAAATGCTACTGGCCGGAGCAACAACCGTTCAGCTATGCTCTACGCTATACCGAAACGGAACCGACCGGATAGAAGATATACTGAAATTTTTACAAGACTGGATGAAGAAGCATAACTTCCACTCTATTGATGAGTTTAGAGGAAAAATGAACTATCAAAGTATTCCTGACCCTGAAATATACGAACGTTCTCAGTTTATGAAATATTACTCAAGCAGAGAGTAAATCAAAACATTAAAAAGCAAAGTGGCCAACGTTTTCGTTGGCTTCTTTTTTTCTGCATTTAATGTATATAAGCTGGTCTCCTGTTTGAATAACTTCACCTTCAGTGAGCTTAGATTTCACCATTGTGAGCTCTTCCTTATTCGTAAAAGTTATTAATACCTTGCTTTCTTTGCTGGCCTTATCGACTACCAACCACATTCCGCTAAACGGAACCCCGTTAAGCAGAGTTGCCAAATAAGCCTGATCTCCGGGAATACCGATAGCCCCCCTTATATATTTCAGCTTACCGGAATAGGGAGGTTGAATATTCATCACTTCAGGTATTTCTACACAATTCCCTTTCTCAATATCAATATATAAACGAACAAGCTCGTCGGCTGCGACTCTTGCCCTGCTTGAACCCGATGGAAAAACAATTGATACATATTTATTATCCACCGCCAGCTGTAGCTGGTATGTTGACAAGCAATCAAAACAGCCCAGCGAATCGGCGCGTTGACATTTGAACGTATGGAGTGAGTAAATACCAAAAGCATCAGAAGAAGAAGGCATATCGTAAATGTCAATAGTAAACTCTTCTCCTTTATACAGCACATCTCTGGTTACCAGCTGGCTTACGCCATATTCAAGAAATAAGTCGGCTCCGCCATTCATGAAGCCGTAAAGCGCTTCGCCCGTAAACGTCCGCTCACGCTTCACCTGTACATCAGACAGGGTCTGAGCCTGCATAGCTACAGGCAGTAGTAGAGCAACCAACCAAATATATACAGTACGTTTCACTAGCCAACAGTCAAGCTTGTTACATCAATATTTTCTTTGTTGGCTATTCCCAACTTCAGGTTCTGCGCCAACTCCATAAACTTTGGGATACCCGGCTTATCTTCTGCTTGTATTTCTTCTTCTATTCTTTTTGCCACCACTATATCATGTCCTATGCGGTCAATCGCAACGGGGTCTGTACCTACCAGCATGGTGTTGTAGCTACAAATAAACTGTGGGTTTGCCGCAGGTCCGCCTTCAAAGCAGCCTATAAGCCCATCTACAATATTTAGCACCACCTTATCCCGTAAAGGTGGAAAAGCGCAAACGTAAGCACAGGTTTCATTCCACAGCTTCTGGTGTAAGCGTCCGGTATTAGTTATCGAACCAAATGCTAAGTTTTTAAGGCATAAGGTAACCGTTGGCCCAGCGTTTTTTAGAATCGGAATATTGATGATTTTGGTAACCATCTCTGTACAAATTTTCGTAAAGTAGGAGTACTTTCCTCCGTTAACCATATATGGCATGGTGTACAAGTCGTACTCCCCTTCCACATCGGCATAGAAATAGTGATTCTTGTCTACTCTTTCTTCGCCATAATACTTACCTTCTTTGTTAATAAAGCCGCCTTGCTCATCTTGGCATTCTGTTCCAGTAACTTTTATACCGGGGTAATTGTCTTCCGTATATCCGGTTTCATGGAGCTGCATCTCCCTCCTATCCCATATAACCATATTCTTTCTGGGTATGCCCGCTTCTTCCAGCTGCTTTATTACCGACCGTGTTACGGCATGAGAAGTAGTAAGCAATTTCCCCGCAACAGGATTTACCTTTAGCCCGATAATATCATCAGGACTAACAAGCTGTCTCCACGCTTCGGCTAGCGTAGCCGCTCCGGTAAGGCTTAGCATACAGGCCTTAAGCATATCATAAGCAGCCTGTTCAACGGGTTTTCCATCAACAACGCACGCATTGTGATTTGCTCTCACAACCTTCCCCGGGTATTTACCGGGCATTGAATGCTCATTTCTAGGAATAGCAAGGGCATCAGCAATGTTAGTATCAGGCTTGCCTTCTTCCGGTTCAAAAAGAGGAGCAGCCTTCAGTACAGGTGAAATGGCAACGCCCAACCCACCTACTGCAAGTGATTTGAAGAACTTACGTCTTTGCATAACCAAATAGTTTTAGTGGAGCATAAAAATACAGACATCCAAATGTATGCAAAATATTCATAATTAGTTCGAATTGCGAACTAAAAATAAGCAATAACGTACTTTATACTGTAAGTATTACTTGGATTGGCTATATGTCCAATCAAAAACAACAATAATCAACTAAGAACAACCATATTACAAAACAAACCGCATGCTGTCATTCATCTAACGAAGGGTTGCTTCCGCCAACTCCACACCCTAGCCTACTTTTTTGAAAATCCGCTTGTTAGTCTATAAAAAAATACTACCTTTGCACGCTCTCCTCTAAAAAGAGGGATGTTTATCCATAATGTCTAACAAATTAAACACAACGCACTAACAAATGACTCAACAGCAAGAAGAGCTACTGAACAACGAAGAAGTAGAAAATCAAGCAGCAAAGCAGGAAGAAACTGCCGAAGAAGTTAGCCTTCCTAAAAAAGGCGGCACAAAAAACGTATCCGTACCCGTTGACCAATTCGATTGGAACGCTTTTGAAAACGACAATGTTTACGGAGACCGCAACAAAGTAGAAGAACAATACAACCAAACGCTATCACGCGTTGCCGAAAACGAAATTGTTGATGGAACGGTTGTAGCCTTGAACAAGCGCGAAGTTATCGTGAACATTGGCTACAAGAGCGAAGGTGTAGTAAGTATCAGCGAATTCCGCTACAACCCTGATTTGAAGGTTGGCGATAAAGTTGAAGTTTACGTAGAAACAGCAGAAGACAAAAAGGGACAGCTTATCCTTTCACACAAGCAAGCACGCTCATTGCGTTCATGGGATCGCGTGAACGAAGCGCTTGAAAAAGACGAAATTGTAAAGGGATACATCAAGTGCCGTACTAAGGGCGGTATGATTGTTGACGTATTTGGAATTGAAGCCTTCTTGCCCGGTTCTCAAATTGACGTGAAACCTATCCGTGACTACGATGTATTTGTAAACAAAACAATGGAATTCAAGGTGGTAAAAATTAACCACGAGTTCCGCAACGTAGTTGTGTCACATAAAGCGCTTATCGAAGCTGAGCTTGAAGCGCAGAAGAAAGAAATTATATCTAAGCTTGAAAAAGGTCAGGTACTCGAAGGTATTGTTAAGAACATTACCTCATACGGTGTATTTATTGACCTTGGCGGTGTTGATGGTCTTATCCACATTACCGACCTTTCTTGGGGACGTGTTAACCACCCTGAAGAAATTGTTCAGCTTGACCAAAAGATTAACGTTGTTATCCTTGACTTCGATGATGCTAAGAAGCGCATTGCTCTTGGTCTTAAGCAGCTTACCCCCCATCCTTGGGAATCTCTTGACCCCAACCTCAAAGTTGGCGACAAGGTTAAAGGTAAGGTTGTGGTTATGGCTGATTACGGTGCATTTGTTGAAATTGCAACAGGCGTTGAAGGTCTTATCCACGTATCGGAAATGTCTTGGTCACAGCACTTGCGTAGCGCTCAAGACTTCCTAAAGGTTGGTGACGAAGTAGAAGCTGTTGTTCTTACCCTTGACAAGGACGAACGTAAGATGTCTTTAGGCATGAAGCAGCTGAAGGCCGATCCTTGGGCTAACGTAGAGCAAAAGTATGCTGTTGGAACACGCCACACGGCAAAGGTTCGCAACTTCACCAACTTCGGCGTATTTGTTGAAATTGAAGAAGGTGTTGACGGACTTATCCACATCAGCGACCTTTCTTGGACAAAGAAGATTAAGCACCCGGGTGAATTCACCGCTATTGGCGAAGATATTGAAGTGGTAGTTCTTGAAATCGACAAGGAAAACCGCCGTCTAAGCCTTGGCCACAAGCAAATCGAAGAAAATCCTTGGGATGTATTCGAAACTATCTTTACGGTTGATTCGATACACGAAGGAACTATCATTGAGATGAACGATAAGGGTGCGGTAGTTGCTCTTCCCTATGGTGTTGAAGGTTTTGCTCCCAGCAAGCAGCTGGCTAAGGAAGACGGAACCAACGCTAAGGCTGATGAGAAGCTAGCCTTTAAGGTTATTGAATTCTCTAAGGGTTCTAAGAAGATCATCCTTTCGCACACCCGTACTTTTGACGATGCTAAGAAAGAGGTAGAAACCAAAGCTAAGGCAACGGAAGAAGATACAACTAAGAAAGCAATGAAGAAGATGAAGCAATCGTTGGAAAAAACAACGCTTGGCGACATTTCTGAACTTGCCGCGCTAAAAGAAGAAATGGAAAACGACGGTGATAACAAAACCGAATAGCAAGTTGAATCGGCAATGACTTTTTCGCTCACCGTTTTAGGTAGCAGCTCGGCTTTGCCGACTAAACACAGATTCCCAACCGCTCATGTGCTCAACGTGCATGAGCGGTTCTTTTTGGTTGATTGCGGAGAAGGGACTCAAATGCAGCTACGCAAATACGGCATACGGCTATCTCGCCTCAACCACATTTTCATCAGCCACCTGCATGGCGACCACCTATTCGGCATTTACGGACTACTATCAACCCTAAGCCTGTTGGGGCGTACAGGTGATTTACACATACATGGCGTAAAGCAGCTGGAGTACGTGCTAAACGACCACCTGAAATATTTTGGGGGTGACTTTTCGTACAAGGTTATTTTCCATGAGGTAAATCCTCGTAAACAGGAGCTGGTGTACGAAGATAAAGGGCTTACCGTACATAGCATTCCGCTAAAACACCGCATACCTTGTTGCGGATATTTATTTAGAGAAAAAACACCGCAACGCTCTATTCATAAGTGGACTATTGAACGCTACAATCTCGGGTTAGCCGATATTGTACGTATTAAGAACGGAGAAGATTATACGCTTCCTGATGGTGAAGTTATACCCAACAGCAAGCTAAGCTTTCAACCTTACGAGCCCCGCTCATACGCTTTTTGTTCGGATACCGAATATTCGGAAAAGGTGGTAGAAGCCGTTAAGGGTATTGACCTTCTGTATCACGAGGCTACCTTTGCCGAAAACTTAGCCGATGTAGCCAAACAAACAGGACACTCTACCGCTGCACAGGCCGCTACAGTAGCACTACAGGCCGGAGTAAAACGACTTGTAATAGGGCACTATTCATCTCGCTATACGGATGAAAAAGTTTTACTTGATGAAGCGCTAAAGGTATTTCCAAACACCGAACTTGCTGACGAAGGAAAAATTCTTGATGTCCCCTTGGTTCGCTACGATAAATAGAATAAAGAAGTTTACTAGGTTACACGTTTACGGTTTACATGATATGCAGGAACAGCCTAATTAAGTCTTAAACTTGTGAACTCGTAAACTTGTAAACTAATATTCAAAATTCAACGATACAACGCAATGTCGCTAAATTATTCCCGTCAATTGCGTATCTTTGTCACTACACTTTCTAACCTCTAGAATATATAGCAACATGCAGGAAAAAATACTTATCCTCGACTTCGGTTCACAAACAACACAGCTTATAGCACGTAGAATCAGAGAGCTACACACTTACTGTGAGATTGTCCCCTACAACAAGTTTCCGCAAAATGACTCCGACATAAAAGGTGTTATCCTCTCGGGTAGTCCTTTTTCTGTAAACGATAAAGATGCGTTTAAAGCCGACCTATCCGGTATTCGTAAAAAGTACCCGGTATTGGGTATTTGCTACGGAGCCCAATTCATTGCATCAGGTTCAGGCGGACGAGTAGAAAAAGGTGATTCTCGCGAATACGGACGTGCCAACCTTGACTATGTCAACAGCAACGATGCGTTGCTAAAGGGCATGAAGCAAAATTCGCAGGTATGGATGTCACATGGTGATACGATTACCGTTTTGCCGCAAGGCTTTGAAGTGGTTGCCAGCACTAACAGCGTGAAGGTTGCCGCCTACCATGTTGAAGGAGAAAATACATGGGGCGTACAGTATCATCCTGAAGTTTTCCATACGGAAGAAGGAAAGCTACTTCTTGATAACTTTTTGAATATATGCGGTTGCAAAAAAAACTGGAGTCCCGCTTCATTCATTGAGTCAACGGTAAATGAGCTTAAGCAACAGCTAGGCAATGATAAGGTTATTCTTGCTCTATCAGGCGGTGTAGATTCATCGGTTACGGCAGTGTTGCTCAACAAAGCCATAGGTAAAAATCTTACCTGTATTTTTGTTGACCATGGCTTGCTTCGTAAAAACGAATTTGAGAACGTAATAAACGACTATTCACACCTTGGCTTGAACGTTATAGGCGTAAACGCCAAACAACGCTTTTACGATGCGCTGGCGGGTATTAGCGACCCTGAACAAAAGCGTAAAATTATAGGTAAAGGCTTTATTGAGGTATTCGATGAGGAAGCCCATAAGCTGACCGATGTAAAGTGGCTGGGACAAGGAACTATTTATCCCGATATTATCGAATCGCTCTCCATTACCGGAACAGTAATTAAATCACACCACAACGTAGGTGGGCTGCCCGAAAAAATGAAGCTGAAGCTGGTAGAACCGCTTCGCCTACTGTTTAAGGATGAAGTACGTGAGGTTGGACGTGAGCTGGGAATGATGCCTCACCTTATCAACCGTCACCCCTTCCCCGGACCGGGCTTGGGCATACGTATTCTTGGCGATATTACTCCCGAAAAAGTACGCATTCTTCAAGAGGCCGACGATATTTATATAAGCAAGCTGCGCGAACACGACCTATACTCAAAAGTATGGCAAGCCGGTGCAATTCTATTACCCGTTCGCTCGGTAGGTGTAATGGGTGATGAACGTACCTATGAAAATACGGTAGCCCTGCGTGCCGTTACTTCAACCGATGCCATGACCGCCGATTGGGCGCACCTGCCCTATGAGTTTCTGGCAAGCGTATCGAACGAAATTATCAATAAGGTAAAGGGTGTAAACAGGGTTGTGTACGATATCAGCTCGAAGCCGCCCGCAACTATTGAGTGGGAATAAACATAATGCACGCTGAGCACACGGATTGCATGCGCAGATAAACACAGTTAAAGGCTATATCAACAAAACTGTGGTAATCTGCGTTTACTTATATTATATGTGCTAATCAATTAGAATATGGAACACAGAACACGCTGATTTCATACACAAATGAACGTTGTAAAGAATAAAAAACAGTGGCAATCTGTGCTTGTCTGTGTCATCTGCGTGCAATGGGCTAAAACAAGAAACTTATGCGTCAACTAATACTCACCATCTGTATCACCTTCCTATACCTGTCGGGATTTGCGCAAACTCCCGGTAGCGATGTCACCAAATCATACTATAAGCTGGTACGCCTGTTTGGCTATATTGACCAGCAATATGTAGATACCGTAAACCTGCCAATGCTTACGGATAAGGCTATTATTGAAGTTCTGAAAAACCTTGACCCGCATTCAACCTACCTCTCAAAAGACGATTTTAAATCGGCCAACGAAGCGCTGGAAGGTAACTTTGAAGGTGTTGGTGTTGAATTCAACATTCTGAATGATACGCTGATTATCGTTTCACCTGTATCCGGCGGACCATCAGAACGCGTGGGTATCCAATCCGGAGACCGTATCCTTTCTGTTGATGAAAAGAATATAGCCGGTATTGGTCTTAAGAACGAAGATGTTTATAAGCTACTACGAGGCACAAGAGGCACAAAAGTAAAGCTAGGCATAGAGCGTAAGGGTGAAAAGGAACTGTTGATGTTTGAAGTTACCCGTGATAAGATTCCTATTTACAGCGTAGATGCATCATACGAGGTTCGTCCGGGACTTGGCTACATTAAGCTCAGCCGTTTTGCCATCACATCAATGAAAGAAATACAGGAAGCTTTCGGCAAGTTTAAAACACCGCTGGAGTCCCTGATTTTAGACCTTAGAGGAAACTCGGGCGGAGTACTTCCCATTTCGATACAGATAGCCGATCAATTTTTGGAAGCTAACAGAGTAATTGTTTCTACAGAAGGCTTACACATTCCTCCCATGCCGGAATATTCAACCAGAAACGGGCTGTACAAGAAAGGCAAGCTGATAGTGTTGATTGACGAAGGCTCGGCATCGGCAAGCGAGATTGTTGCCGGAGCCATACAGGATTGGGATAGAGGTATTCTTATCGGCCGTCGTAGCTTTGGTAAGGGGCTTGTACAACAACAGCTGCCGCTGGGTGACGGTTCATATATTCGCCTCACTATTGCTCGTTACCACACACCTTCCGGACGTGTTATCCAACGCCCTTATGTAAAAGGTGAGAAAGATAAGTACGATGAAGATTTTCTGAAACGCTTTAAGGATGGAGAGCTATACAGCATTGACAGCTTACACCTGCCCGACTCGCTTAGATTCCAAACCATGATAAGCAAGCGTACGGTATTTGGCGGAGGCGGTATAATGCCTGATATATATGTACCTTATGATACCACATCTTACTCTCAATACTACGGCAAGCTGGTGCGTTCCGGCATACTCAACCGTTTTGTTCTCTCCTATATGGATAAGAACAGGGCTAAGCTACTCCAAACGTATAAAACCTTTGAGGATTATGAGCAACAGTACACAGTTACCGATAGCTTCCTTAACGAGCTGGTAAGCTATGCCGAAAAAGAAAAGCTGCCGCGTGATGAGAAAGGACTTGCAACATCGGGAGAAGAGCTGCGCATAATGATGAAGGCGCTTGTAGCCCGCGACCTTTGGTCGATGAACGAATACTTCCGTATAGTAAACACCACCCGTGATAACGACTTCAAGAAAGCCCTTGATGTGCTTGACCGCTGGGACTACTATACCCGAGAGTTGGATTTGCCGAGTAACGAGTAAAATGATAACTTAATGCAGACAATTTCTCTAGAAAATAACGAATTGTATTTTGAATTACAAGATAATGGATATGCTGTAAAAATTGAACCTATTGAGGTAATTCGTTCAAATTCGAATCTTGATTGGGATAAAAATTGGGTTAGAACAAGAATAACAATAAATGGAGGAGCGTTCTCAGGATGGTATATAGCAGATTTTATGACCATAGATTTTGAAGCCTTAAGGCAAATATTCGACATCCTCTATAATGACTTGAATGGAATGGCAGTATTTGCAGACCTTGAAGGTGCTTTAAAACTAGAAATACAAGGAGACGGTCTCGGTCATTTTAATGTAAATGTTACGGCTTGTGAAGAACCTTGTTTTGGGAGTACGCTGAATCTCACAATATCTTTTGATCAAACATATATAAAACCATTAATAAATCAGCTAAGTGAAATAATAAAACGTTTTCCCATCATTGGAAATCTAGGTAATCCCCATTTATAATATCGTTTACCTCTATAATAAGATTTGTAATTTCAGGAGTTTCAAAAAGCGGTTTTTAATTCAACCAAGTAAAATTGTTCCCTACGGGAAACAATATCAATAGGAAAACGCAAACTGTTTCCATTCTAACAATCCATTAGCCCGTAGGGCTTACATATCAATAGAAGTAGCAAATACCTAGTAAGAATTGTCCGTAGGACATCTACATTCTTTACTCCATTAAAGCCCTACGGGCTATGGTTGATATAAAAGACACGGATATTACTATTGATATTATTTTCCTAGGGGGAAATTTACAAAGGAGCCCTAACAGGTTTTCGAAACCTGTTAGGGCTCCTTTCATTCACTATTCACCATTTACATTTCACCATTTACTCCCCCAACTTTTGTTCAAGAGCTTTTAACCCAATTAATGTTTTATATTATAGTTTTATCTGTTTATTTTGGTTACTTTTGCATAACCATATAAGCCTGTTTAATTTAAAACCTAAAGATAGTGAGTACACAACCTACCCCCATAAACAGAGAAGCGGTAGATGCCGCTATAAAAACATGCGGTATCGCTTCACCGGGAAAAGCATCCATTCGCGAACTAGTAGCCTTGGTAAACGAGATTGAGAAAACTTCGGGAGCAAAGTACATTCGTATGGAAATGGGCGTTCCGGGACTTGCCCCTTCATCAATCGGTATAGAGGCGGAAATAGCGGCGCTACGTAGCGGTGTTGCTGCCAAATATCCGATGTTGGAAGGAGAACCCAAGCTAAAGCGGGAAGCATCTAAATTTGTAAAGAACTTTATCAACGCTGATGTTCCCGAAGAATGCTGTATTCCAACTGTTGGGTCTATGCAGGGCGGTATGGCTGTATTCTTAATGGTTGCCCGCCTGCACAAGGAAAAAGATACTATTCTGTTTATCGACCCCGGTTTTCCGGCACAAAAAACGCAGCTACAGGTATTGGGCATTAAGTATGAAACGTTTGATGTATATGCTCACCGCGGCGATAAGCTGAAAGAAAAGCTGAAAAGCTACATGAAAAAGGGCAATATTGCCGGTATTGTTTACTCCAACCCCAACAACCCTTCATGGATTTGCTTTACCGACAATGAGCTGCAAACCATCGCTAAGCTAGCCACCGAATGCGATGCCGTTGTGATTGAAGATTTGGCATACTTCGCAATGGACTTCCGCAAAGACTACTCTAAGCCCGGCCAAGCCCCCTTCCAACCGTCGGCAGCACACTACACAGATAACTACATAATGCTTATTTCGAGCTCTAAGGCGTTCAGCTACGCAGGGCAACGTGCGGCATTCATGGCTATATCTCCGGTGTTGGCAAAACGTCACTTTCCCGACTTAAAGCGCTACTTTGCCTTTGACGGCTTCCTGCGTGCTATGATATTCGGCGTTATATACGCGCTTTCATCGGGTGTTGCTCACTCCGTACAATACGGATTTGCAGCCTTGCTGGAAGCCGCAAACAACGGAACATACGACTTCCTTGATGATGTGAAGGTGTATGGTGAAAAAGCGAGGATTATGAAGCGCCTGTTCACCGAATACGGTTTTAAGATAGTGTACGATAAGGATGAAGATCAACCGTTGGCTGACGGGTTCTACTTTACTATTTCATATCCGGGCATGACGGGTGAAGAGCTGATCAATAACCTTCTTTACTACGGAATATGCGCAATTGGCTTAAATATTACAGGTAGTGACAGGACAGAAGGCTTACGCGCCTGCACCTCTCAGGTACAAATGGACCAGATGCCTGCGCTTGAGGAGAGGCTTAAAGTATTCAGCCAACATTTTCCGGTAAAGTAAGTAAGGTGCTTAACAAATAATACTTAACACAATACGCGGAACAAACTTATTTGTTAATAACGGCTAAGAGTCAAATTTGGATAGCCAAGAATCTTTACTTTTACAGGTAAGATTTGTAATGCAAAAAATACAAAAACAACACATGATATGGCAAAAATAAAAGGAACTATAGTGGTAGATACGGAGTGCTGCAAGGGCTGCCGGGTTTGCGTAGTTACCTGTCCTACCAAAACGATTGAGCTGGGGCGCGAGGTAAACTCCAAAGGCTATAACTACATGCAAATGGTTACGCCCGAAACCTGTACAGGATGTACAAACTGTGCAACAGTTTGTCCCGACAGCTGTATTACCGTTTACAGGGTAAAAGTAGAAGAGTAGAACGATTAAAAAGTCTAAAATAATGGGAGAACTAAAATTAATGAAAGGTAACGAAGCTATTGCCGTTGCTGCCATTCGCTGCGGATGCGACGGTTACTTCGGTTACCCCATCACCCCTCAATCGGAAGTGATGGAAACATTGATGGAAGAAAAACCTTGGGAAACTACCGGAATGGTAGTACTTCAGGCCGAAAGCGAAACCGCTTCCATCAACATGCTATATGGCGGTGCCGCTACAGGTAAAAAGGTGTTCACCTCTTCATCAAGCCCCGGTATAAGCCTTATGTGTGAAGGCCTTACCTACCTTGCCGGAGCTGAGCTACCCTGCGTAGTGGTAAACGTTGTTCGTGGAGGCCCCGGATTAGGAACTATACAGCCGGCACAATCAGACTACTTTCAAGCGGTAAAGGGCGGCGGTCATGGAGACTACCACCTTATTGTACTTGCCCCCGCATCGGTTCAGGAAATGAGCGATTTTATGGGGCTTGGCTTTGACCTTGCTTTCAAATATCGCAATCCGGTTATGATTCTTTCCGATGGTATTATCGGTCAAATGATGGAAAAGGTTGAATTGCAACCCATGAAACCTCGCTGGACAGATAAAGAAATTCTTGAAATGAACGGCAGCTGGGCTGCAACCGGAAAAACAGAAAAACGCAACCGTCATATCATTACTTCATTGGATTTGGATGCAGCCAGCCAAGAGCGCTTTAACCATAAGCTGCAAGAAAAATACAAAACAATTTGCGAAAACGAGACTCGCTTTGAAACCGTTATGTGTGACGATGCCGAATATCTTATCGTTGCATACGGTTCTGCCGCGCGTATAAGCCAAAAGGCGGTAGAGCTGGCACGTGCCGAAGGTATTAAAGTAGGCATGCTTCGTCCTATTACCTTGTACCCCTACCCTACCAAAGCCATTCAACAGCTAGTACCTCAAATGAAAGGTATTCTTTCTGTTGAAATGAGCGCCGGACAAATGGTTGAAGATGTTCGTTTGGCCGTAAACGGCAAGGTTCCGGTAGACCACTACGGACGTATGGGAGGCTCAATATTCTCACCCGAAGAGGTGCTGGAAGCAATTAAAACTAAGCTAGTAGGGAGGAAATAACGATGGACGTAAAAGATATGATTAAACCGGAAAATCTGGTTTACAAAAAAACAAAGGTACTTACCGATAATACCATGCACTACTGCCCCGGCTGTAGCCACGGTAACATACATAAAATTATTGCAGAGATAATTGATGAGATGGGCATACAGGACAAAACAATCGGCGTTTCTCCGGTTGGTTGCGCTGTATTGGCTTACAACTACATTGATATTGACTGGGAGCAAGCAGCACACGGTCGTGCACCCGCGTTGGCAACCGCAACCAAGCGCTTGAACCCCGATAAGTACGTATTTACCTACCAAGGTGATGGTGACTTGGCATCTATCGGTACCGCCGAAATTATGCACGCATGCAGCCGCGGTGAGAATATCGTTGTAATATTTGTAAACAATGCTATTTACGGTATGACGGGCGGACAAATGGCTCCAACCACGCTTATCGGTCAGGTTACCGCTACTACTCCTTACGGGCGTAACGCTCAGCTGAACGGACATCCGCTGCGCATTACCGAGCTTATTGCTCAGCTTAAGGGAACGTGCTACGTTACCCGCCAGTCGGTACAATCGCCGGGAGCCTCTCGTAAGACAAAGAAGGCTATTCGTAAAGCGTTTGAAAACTCCATGATGAACAAAGGACTATCATTTGTAGAAGTGGTAGGAACTTGCAACTCCGGATGGAAGCAAACGCCAACCGATGCCAACAAGTGGATGGAAGAACACATGTTCCCCGAATATCCGTTGGGAGATATTAAAGACGAATAGCGTGAAGCGTTAGACGTAAAGTGTGAAGCGAAAAGCTTCTCTCTTAACGCTTAACTCTTAACCCATAACGATAAAAAATATGAAAGAAGAAATCATTATAGCAGGTTTTGGCGGACAGGGTGTTCTCTCAATGGGAAAAATCCTTGCCTACTCGGGTATCATGCAAGACCAAGAGGTAAGCTGGATGCCTTCATACGGTCCTGAAATGCGCGGTGGAACAGCAAACGTTACCGTAATCCTCAGCGACGATCGTATCAGCTCTCCTATCGTAAACACGTTCGATACGGCTATTATTCTTAACCAACAATCAATGGATAAGTTTGAGAACTCGGTAAAACCGGGCGGCGTACTTATATACGACCCCAACGGTATTACCCGTCACCCAAGCCGTAAGGATATTACCATTTATAAGGTTGCTGCCGCAGAAGAGTCAGTAAACATGAATAACGCCAAAGCATTCAACATGATTGTACTTGGTGGCTTTCTAAAGGTAAAACCCATTGTAAAGATGGAAAACGTAGTTGCAGGACTTAAAAAATCATTGCCCGAACGTCATCACCACCTTATTCCAATGAATGAGCAAGCCATTACACGTGGTATGAATATTGTACAGAAGATGTAACATTTTTATACTGAACTATAAAACAAGGGGCAGGAAAATATTCCTGCCCCTTGTTTTATAGTTCACTCACTACTCACAAGCATTTGGCTCCAGCCAACAGCCCCGAAGCGGGCTGTACTTACTTCGGGTAAGAGTACAGGAGTTGATTCGCTTCGTTCTCAATGATGTGCTAGTTCCGCTGAATAGCATACTGCGTAACACCTAACTTCTGGTAAGTTTCCCTTATCAGCTCCTCATCATCAGATATTACCAGTAGTACATCTCCAACCTTCAGCTCTTCATCTCCCGGAGGAACAAAGTAGTGGTTATCACGCTTCACGAGCACCACTAAAATATTCTTAGGAACAGGCAAATCTGCCAGTGTTTTCCCTTGCAGTATAAGCTCTTCGGTTACCACCATTTCTGTCATCAACGACTTAATATCTTCTGATAATTCTATATCAAAAGCAGATAGCGAGTTGGATACGTTGGAATCATCCGATAAGCCCAGCAGCTTAGCAACAAATGGGATGGATGTGCCTTGAACGAGTAACGAAATAATGGTGATAAAAAATACAATATTAAAAATAGGACGAGCCTGTGCAATACCTTCCGTAAGCGGATAGGTAGCAAAAATTATAGGTACAGCGCCACGTAAGCCTACCCATGACACGAATAGCTTCGATTTTTTCGTCATCTTCCGAAATGGTAGTAAGGAAACAAATACTGCCAACGGACGGGAAACAATAATCATAAATATACCTATTATCAACCCAACACCTGCAATGGGAAGCAGCTCAGACGGGTTAACAAGCAATCCGAGTGTAAGGAACATCACAATTTGAGCAAGCCATGCAAAACCGTCAAGAACATGCTTGGTGGTTCGCTTATTCATAAAACGAGAGTTTCCAATAACCAGTCCGGCGATATATACTGCCAAATATCCGTTGGCTTTAATAAAGTTTGTAGCCGAAAATATGAAGAACCCAAAAACAACTATCAGCACAGGATACAACGCCGTATTGTCCAAGTTTATCTTATTGGCGACCCGAACGGCAAACCTTCCTAAAAAGTAGCCCGCCAGCGCACCAATAATCAGCTGGTAAAAAAACAATCCTGTAATCACAGCAAGGTTAGCATGCTCCGCCTGCACCAGCTGCAAAAAAACAATCATAAGCATGTATGCCATAGGGTCGTTACTACCACTTTCCAGCTCAAGTAGCGGTCTATTACTTTCCCTCAGTGATAAACCTTTGGAGCGAAGGATGGCAAATACCGATGCTGAATCTGTTGACGACATTACTGATGCTAACAGTAACGATTCAAAGATGGTTAACGTAAATGTCGCAAAAAAATTATTTGTAAGCCAGTAGATGAATAAACCTGTAACCAAAGCGGTAAGCAATACTCCCAACGTTGCCAACATTACACCCTGTCGAAAAACCGGCTTAATTTCGCCATACTTGGTATCCATACCCCCTGAATACAGAATAATAATAAGGGCTATCATACCAATAAATTGGGCAAGCTGCGAATTCTCAAAATGAATACCTATGCCATCACTGCCGGCCAGCATACCCACGGCAAGAAACAAAAGCAGCGTAGGCACACCAAAGCGGTAGCCCGTTTTTCCGGCAATAATGGCTCCAAATAGTAAAATTGATCCAACTAAAATTATGTTCTCGGCTGAAAATATCATATTAACAACGGTATAATTGATTCAACACATTTTTCTATAGTAACAGCTAATCCTTCAAATATACCCTTTTTTAGCACTTTATTTGAGAAGTGAAGGTTGATTTAACGATAAAATAATACGGAAAAGGTATCATTGAGCCAATGATTATTTAATGTTGCTGCGCTTCAGTTGATTGATTTATGACAAATTCAAGCTACCAACAATAAATAAGCACGTCACAGCAATGACGTGCTTGGTAAATGGAGCAATATGTATGCTTCTATTTTTTCAGGTAAGATTGCAGGGCTTTCACGTACTCTTCAAATGCGCTAAGCCCCTTAGGGGTAATCTGGCAGGTAGTTTGCGGATACTTCCCCTTAAACTGCTTTGTAACTTCAATGTAGCCAACCTCCTTCAGCTTTTCAATTTGTACGCTGAGATTTCCGGCTGTAGCCCCCGTTTGCTCTCGGATGTAAACAAAATCGGCCTCTTTCACTCCGACCAAAAGCGACATAACAGCCAACCGAAGCTGCGAATGTAGTATGGGGTCTAAATCCTTAAACATGCCGTCCCTCCTTTCTATTCAACAAATGCCCCGGAATAATAAAGGCCAGGACAAAAGCAACAACGTTGAGCAAAACGTTATACTTCCATGACACAAAGTAGCATGCAAATCCGCAAAGCCAACATACCACAGCACCCCACTTTAGTAGTGAAAAACGGTAGGCCGTACCACTTACCAACAGCGCTACTGATGCCAAAAATAGCAATGCCGGATAAAAGTAAAACGAATTACCGGAAGCTTTCATTAAACCAAAAACGGGAATAGCCAAAACACCTATGCTTATACCAAATGCCAGCCACGTATTAGCTATCAGCGCATCAGTGTACGTATATACCCTTCCGGCACGATTACGCTTGCGATTGATAATAAACCTGCCCACAAGGGTAACAGGTATCATAAGCAGCCAACCCCAACCGGAGTATTCATGCAATGATGTATTCAAGGTAAGAAACTGCCAAAGTCCGGAAACAAGTACAAAGTAGCCCCATAGCAAAAAATGGTTGCCAAAACCTTTTTGTACGTTCTGCTTGGCATTTTCAATCATGCCTACAATCAGGTCTAAACTTTCTTTTTCCGTAAGCTTATTTTCCATAACCGCTTAGTTTGAGTCCATTAGCTACTACCCTTTCTATTTATCAAATGCCCGGGTATAATGTAGGCCAGAAAGAATGCAATGACATATAGCAGTACATTGTACTTCCATGAAACAAAGTAGCAAATAAGGGCACACACCCAGCATACAACAGCACCCAGCTGTAAGGGCCTAAAACGGTATGCTGTACCGCTTACCATCACCGCAACTGACGCTAATAGTAGTAATGTTACATAGAAGTAAAAGAAACCGCCGGTAGGAATTTCCATTAGGCCGAAAGCAGGAATAAGCGTAATACCCATGCTTATACCAAAAGCCCTCCATGCGCTGACTACCAAAGCGTCGGTATAGGTATAAACTTTCAATTGTCGTTTAAATTTTCGGTTGATAAGTAGTGTACCTACTAAACCTATTGGTATCATAAACAACCATCCAAAACCGGAATAGCTATGTAGCTCTGTTTGCATGGTAAAAAACTGCCAAAGTCCGGCTAAGCATACAAGGTAGCCCCATAACAGGAAGTGATCGCCCAAGCCTTTCCGGACATTTCCTTTCGCATTTTCTATCATGCTGGTAATAAGATCGAGACTTTCTTTCTCGGTAAGCCTGTTTTCCATAGCGTAATACGTATTACTCTGTTGTTGGTTCAAAGATAACTATTTATTGAGACAAGTATGGTATTGAGTATTGTGATATGCGTATTGAGATATCTTTTACAAGCGCGTAAACCGTAAACATTCTCAACGCCGCCTACTCGCATTGCTTCAATAGCGATTCAGCCATTCTCTTGCCCCAGCTGGGTGCTAAGCTATCGGCAGGTTTGAATGATGCAAACAGCTCAATACTTTTTTCAAACAACGGCTTTGCTTTATCTTTTCCGCCACCCCAAAACGTGGGCATGTACATTTTTGATTGTCCCATAAGCACGTAAGGACGTGGATTGCCGGGGTCGGCTTCAATAGCCTGTTGTAGCGCTTTTTCCGACTTTTGTCCGAACTCCTGTCCACGAACTTGAGGGTCAACCATAAGTCGTCCGGAATAAACCATACTCTTTACACAGTACAACTCCGATACGTTGGGGTTAAGCATCTCTGCCGATATAAGCAAATCATCCGCTTTATCAAGCATAGCATCTACACGGCTAGGAGCACCTTGTAGGCGATAGGTACCCAAAGTTTGTGTAAGTGCAGCATAGTAGTATGGTAGCCACTTGTCTTTTTCTGCCTTCGCAATACGTTCAAAGGCATTGCTTATGGCAACATAATCATCAACGGTTTTAGCAGAATCAAGCTTAGCCATATTGGCTTTCATAGCCTGTACATACTTATCAGATTGAGCAACGGCTACCACTGATACTAACATTGCGATTGATAAAAGTAAAGTTTTCATAGTAATGTGTGTTTAGAGTTGTTTATGTTGTTGTTATTTGTTGTTACTGGTTATTGGTTGATTGATGTTATTAGTTATTAGTTATTAGTTATTAGTTATTAGTTGTTATTTGTTATTTATTGCTATTCTCTATTCTTTATTCCTTGTTCATTCTCAATTCTCAATTGTTTAAAGTCTTCCATCAATAACATCTTGTCTGCGGTCAACGCCCCAGCTGAGAAATAAGCCAATAAAATAAAAACGGTCTGCTGTTGGTGTTATCGCTCGTTTCACATTACCATCATGTGAGTACGCGTAACCATACACCTGCTTTTGTCCCAGCACATTGCTTACCGATGCGAACAGAACAGCATACACACCTTTCCACTGAGTAAGATAGTTTGCACTTATACCTAGGTCGTTATAGCATACTGTTTTTCCTTGGTCGGTAATGTTGTATTGCTGTTGAGCTTGGTCTAACATCAGGTTGTAGTAGGGTCTTCCCGATGCGAATGAGTAGCTGATGTTGAAGCCTGTACTTATTTTAGGGATAAAACTTTTTACTACTATCGATGCTGTATGGCTAGCGGCAAAGTTGGGCTGTAGCTGCCGCGGATAGTTAAGGTAATCGCGCTTAGTATCAAGGTATGAGTAGCTAAGCCAGTAGTCAAAGAATCGTAAAGTTTGCTTATCACGCCAAAAAAGCTCAACTCCCTTTGCATAACCTGTCCCTGAACTAGTCAATGCAGGATAAGTTTTTACCAAATCATCATACGTTTTGTAGAATGCGTCAACCCTGAATGTGCGCTTCAGCTCGTTTATCTGATAGTTGATAATGTAGTGTGAAGATTGCTGATACTTCAAATTTGTGTCGTAAATAAGCAGATCGTTATCGGGCTTTTGGTAGAACATACCGTAAGCAGCCGATACCTGTGAATTCTTTCCCGTTTTAAAGGCAAACGCAGCACGCGGTGCAATATTCCAGCTGTTGATAACCGATGAGTATTCGGCTCTGCCACCCAAGGTAAACACCAGCTTATTGGTAAAATGCAGGTTGGTTTCAGCAAATACTGCGGCATAGCTATCGGTAAGTAGCATACTGTTCTCATTTCTTTCATTACTATTGTGCGAGTATCGATACTCTGCACCAAAGCGAATAGCGTTAAGTCCGGGATATTTTTTTTCCAACACCAGCTTCGATTGTGCCAAATTTTCACGACTATCAATGTTGAAGTTATATACCTCAGCCATATAAGGAGTAGAAGCATCAACAGGCATATTGTTACCATCAAGCAGGTGTTGCTTATAGGTGTAGCTATCCATGCTATAACCCAATCCCAGCTCCATTTTCCAGCTGTTAGCAAAATACTCACACCAGCTTAAAATGTTATACCAGCTCGCATCTTTTACATTCAAGGAGTTTTTCAACGTTTCATCATCAATGTTTTCACGCCTTATGCCAAGCGTATTGTATGAGAACGAGCTGAGAAACTTTAGCATACCACCCGACTTTGTTCTCTTTCTAAAGTTAAGGTCACCACCATAGTACACAGGAGCATCGAAGTAATCTACCGTTTGCGATACCAGATTAAAGTAAGGTTCAGTATTAGTGTAGCTAAGGTTTGCTCCCCATGACGATTTCTTATTCTCGGCCAAATGTTGGAACCCTGCGCCTAAGAATATGGAGCTTATAGAAGCGCTGGCTTCCGAACGGTCAGGCATATCAACCGATTCAAGAATAAGTGCCGATGACAAGGCTTGCCCGTATAGCGCCGAATAACCTCCGGTGCTAAATACCGTGCCTTTAAATAAAACCGGAGAAAAACGACCTCTTTGAGAAATACCGGGCGCACCGGCATAGTAAGGATTATTTACCAGCGTACCGTCAATAAACTGTTTGGTTTCATACACAGAACCACCACGTACCGATAAACCGCTTTGCTCTGTAGGTTGTTGTGCTCCGGGCAATGTTCTGATAGCCGCTGAAATATCGGCATTGGCTGCCCCTGTTGTCAACACATCCAACGTGCTAAGTACAGTAGCGGCTCTTTTTTTATCTCCGGCTTCAAATACTCCGGCTGTTACCGTAGCAGCCGTTAGCTCCTCTACCTCTTCTTTTAGCGTTGCATCTATAGCTAGCGTACCTTTCTTTAAGGCTACTACTTTATCAAAAGGCTTATAGCCGGGTGAGTTTACCACCACAACAACATTCCCGTTAAGGATTGTTTCAAATGAGTAGCTGCCATCGGCCTTGGTAGTAGCCCCGTCGTATGAATCTTTGATACTTACGTTGGCTCCGGCTACCGCATTTCCTTTATTATCGGTAACTTTACCCGTTATAATTGTTTGAGTGTATCCGGTAGCTACACTTAACATTGCCAGTAGTATTAAAAATGATTTTTTCATATTTAATATTAGGTATAGGAGATTTTTGTTTATCGATTTAAATATGTTGCAAAATTAGACTAGTTTATTTTATAAACCAAATAAACGAGTAAAAAATCTCACTATGCAACATACTATACATGATAGAATATTGATATACAGCATTTTAATTTTACAACATACGTATTAATAAGAATATGGCTTGAACCGCACAATATGAAAAATTTGAATTGCTACCTCTTTATTCTCCTTCTAACCATTATTGCATTCGGTGCTTTTACCTGCAGCTACAACCAGTATCCGCTCGAAGATGGAGGGAGCAGGCTTGAAGGCTTTCCTTTTGTTTGGCTAACCAACGGCGCTAGCAGCCTAGAGTACATTATTGATATAAAAGCACTTCTAATTGATTTTGTTATATACTACATGTGCATTGGGTTCTGCGTCAAAACCTTTCTTCAGAAAAATGGCGAATTCAAAATTAACCCCGTCATTAGCTACGCAACTGCAGGCATGGCTGCCTTATCTTTTATCGTATTCTGCCTGCTGCTACTCTACTCCGATTCTCATTCACTTGAAAAATATATTCCCGCTCCTTACACACGCGAATTCCATTTTGGCATTTTCTTTTTTAAAGTAATATAGTTCCAATACTATTGAGCGATACAAAACGTATTCGTATGAAAAGAGCTATAATCTTTTTACATAAAATATCAATACCTCTAACGTTGGTAAATATTGCAGCATACCTATTAAATGGCTGGTTCTTGACGAAGTATTTTCTACATTTTCTGTATATACAGTCCGTTCTTCCTCGTTCTTGTAAATATTGCTTTCCTATTTACGAAGAACAAGAACGTTCTTACATACGCTGTAATTATTGCCAACCTGTTTATCCTTACTACTTCTATTATAAAGCTGCAACATACGCTAAACGTTTTATAGCATACTGTCATGCTTTTATAAATAATCAAAGTTGCTAGTTGTGCATTTTGCCTTATAAAATTAAGATCGTCATTGCGAGCGAAGCGAAGCAATCTCTTGAATTAAACAGATTGCTTCGGCAAAAAGCGCCTCGCAATGACGTGTTTTATTATAACTAGCAACCTGTGTTAATTACCTCACACTCTCTCCTACCCTCAACCCAGCCTTATTTTTGTACCCCTATCAGAAAAAGCGTTACTTTTACAGTTGAAAATATATAAGAATAATGCAAGACCAGTACCAACAAAACATAAAGGAAAACCTAAGCCATATACACCAACGTATGGCCAATGCCTGCCGCATTGCCGGAAGAGAAGAATCATCAGTTCGTCTGTTGCTGGCAACCAAAACTGTTCCGCCCGAAGGAATACGCGTAGCTATTGACCTTGGCGAACAACTAGTAGGAGAAAACCGTATGCAGGAGTTTGCCCAAAAGGCCGATGCTTTGGCAGATTTACAATATGAACGACATTTTATAGGCCACCTGCAAACCAACAAGGTAAAGGATGCCCTGAAATACGTATCGTGCATTCAGTCCGTTGACCGTATGGATTTGGTTCAGAAGCTTGACCAGCGGTTGCAACAGGAAGGTCGTTCTATGAACATTATGGTACAAGTGAACACCTCATTTGAGGAAAGTAAATTTGGTATGAATCCCGACGATGTATTTGACTTTATAAAACAGCTTAAGCAATACGATACGTTAGTGGTAAAAGGTTTTATGACCATAGGGTTGTTTGCAGATGAGGCTGAGCTGGTACGTCCCTCCTACCGTCGGTTGAAAGAAATACGGGACAGAGCAATTGTAGAAGGTTTAATATCCAACAATGCCAACGAGCTCTCTATGGGCATGAGCGGCGATTTAGAAGTTGCCATTCAGGAAGGTGCAACTATGGTACGGGTAGGTACGGCTATTTTCGGTAAGCGAATATATGCTGATAGCTACTACTGGCCGGAGGAAAAATAGCTCAAAACCAATAGCACACAGATGACACAGACAAGCACAGAAAAACACAGTTAAAGATCATCATCATTGATCATGAGTAAATGGTAAAATCTGCGTTTTTCTGTGTCATCTGTGTGCCATTTCAAGTCCACCCTTCGGGGAATTTAGGGGGCTCACTCATTCAGCCTATCCAACAGCTGTTGCGGAATAGATTTGGTAGTAGTAGCGCCCAGCTCTTTTAGCCGTTGTGTACGGGCAACTATAGTATCGGCTTTACGAGGCGAATCGAACAGCTTCTTCATAGCCTCTACGTATTCTTTTTTGGCATCATCGAGCTTCAGACCAACCGCTTTCAGGTCATCCATAAAACCAACAAATTTATCGTACAACGCCCCACCCTCTTTGGCTATCTCTATTACATTTTGTCGCTGGTTCTCCTGCCTCCATATAAAAGATATGGTACGAAGCGTAGCCAGTAAAGTTGATGTTGATACCAGCACAATATTACGACTAAGTGCTTTATCCATTAACGAGTTATCCTCTTTCAAGGCAAGTGTTAGAGCGGCCTCCAGCGGTACAAACATCAAAACGTAATCGGGCGGGTTAACACCATACAACGTTTGATAGTTCTTGCGGCTCAAATCTTGCATGTGGCGGCTTAAGCTGTCTATATGCTCTTTAAGGTAACGAGCACGCAACACCTCATCATCCTGATTGTAGAAATTTTCATAAGCAGTAAGTGAAACCTTAGAGTCGATAATAAAGTTTTTCCCTTCGGGTAAATTTATAATACAGTCAGGACGGACGTTCTGATTATCCTCCGTTTTGAGGTTTGCCTGCATCACAAAGTGTACTCCCTTTACCAAGCCTGCTTGTTCAAGTAATCGTTCCAGCTGTATTTCACCCCAGTCACCCTGTACCTTTGAATCACCTTTCAACGCCTTTGTAAGCTTGTTAGCATCTTCGCTAACTTGTACGTTGAGCTTCATCATTTGCTCCAGCTCCTTACGTAGAGCTGTTTTTTCGCGGGTCTCCTGATTGTAGGTTTCCTCTACCTTCTTCTCAAACTGCTGTATTCGTTCTTTCAGCGGTTGAAGAATACCGCCTATTTTTTCTTCATTTATCTCAACAAATTTTTTGCTCTTTTCCTCCAGTAGCTCGTTCGCCAAGTTTTTAAACTCCAGCTTAAACGTTTCCTGAATACCCGATAAATCCTTTTCGAGGTTGGCAATTTTTTCTTCGCTCTTAGCCAGCTCCGCACCAATAGCCATTAGGCGGTTATTGCGCTGTTCCGATTCGGATTTTAGCTCTTCAAATATTTTTCGGTGAACGTATCGTTCGTCCACCTCGGCTTGAGGAATACCCTGTTGCTTGCTAAGCTTAGCTTTAGCAAGAAGCCATCCGGCAAGCGCACCAACGCAAAGTCCTATGAGTAGAAAAGCAATGTCCATTTTTGCATTGAATATCGATTATTGAAAGTTGATTATTTATTGATGAAAGACAAGAGAACAAAGACAAAAGAATCATTATCTTTTGTCTTTGTTCTTCCTATCCTTGCTCCTTTATCTGTTATCTATCTAATCCTATTCAGTGCACGTATCATCGCTTCATCCTTACCAATTGCACGAATAGCAAGGTAGGTAAGCACCACACTAATAATAGGAAATATGGCGGTAAAAGAATAGCGGCTTTCCTGTGACAAGCCCGATGCTCTAAGCAGCATATATATAACAACCGCTTGCAACATAAGTAACAACAGGGCGTTAAATACACATAATCTTATTTGAATAACCCTGCGACGGTATATAAATATGCAGAAAAAAGCCAATAGTACGGTTATCCCTATCAAAACAGCCATTGGCCACAGTGACGATACCCTAAACTCTTCCTCGCCCAGCGTAGTTATGAAAGAAGCTTGCTTTGAAAAAAGTAAAATGGTTTGTAACGTAGCTACTATAAGTAGATAAAGCGTTTGAATACGTTGAATCATAAGTTGATGTACTTTATTGTGGTAAGCACAAAGATAAGGTCTTTTCATTGATTTGAAAAAGAAATCGACTATCATACTTGGACGGAATTGAATTAAAAGCTTACTTTTGAACTTCATTCTAAGGTTGAGCAAATTATGAGAACTATTCCTTCATCAGAGCTGATAATAAATGATAACGGTAGTGTATTTCACCTGCACCTGAAACCGGAAGATGTAGCCGATACGGTAATTTTAGTGGGAGATCCGGGAAGAGTTGAAATGGTTTCGGGATACTTTAACGAAGTAGAAGTATTTGCAAGCAACCGCGAGTTTGTAAGCAAAACCGGATACTACAAGGATAAACGAATGACCGTACTATCTACAGGCATTGGTACGGATAACATAGACATTGTAATAAATGAGCTGGATGCGCTGGTAAACGTTGATTTTGCTACACGAACAGTTAAGCCGGAGCTAACGGAGCTTACCCTGCTCAGGTTGGGAACATCAGGCGCAACACAGCCTGATATACCTATCGGAGCATTTGTAATGTCCGATATATCCATTGGATTTGACGGCTTGCTTAACTTTTACGCAGGTCGCGATAGTATCTCTCTTCTCGACTACGAGTCAGCCTTTGTTAAGCACATGGGCTGGTTACCACAGCTGCCCAAACCGTACTTTGTTAGGGCCTCAGAAATGCTTTCGGGTATTTTCGGTAACGACGTTATACACGGCATGACCATATCTGCTCCCGGCTTTTACGGTCCACAAGGGCGCGTGGTACGCTTACCGCTAGCCGACCCTGACCAGAACGCCAAGATTGAAAATTTCAGCTACGAAGGTAAGCGAATTACCAACTTTGAAATGGAAAGTTCTGCTCTAGCAGGCTTAGCAACACTTTTGGGACACGAAGCAGCTACTATATGTACAATTATAGCCAACCGCGAAAACAAAACCGCCAATAGTGATTACAAACCTTTCGTAAAACAAATGGTAGAAATGGCTTTGGAAAAGCTACTTTTAATGTAACAGGGCATAGATGAACTACTATCCTCTTTACATAATAATACCGTATTTGCATATACTTTATGCGAATACGGTATTTTTCGCATCCTCATGTTAACATTCTTATTATCTGCTAGTTTAATCATTTCACCTTCTTTCTCAAGAAAATTGTAAAAAATGACACTACTTGCAAAAACAAAAGCATGTTTTGGTAAGCAGGCTTCAAACAATATGATTTATCAATTGTTTCTCACAAAACTCATTAAATAGCTAACAATTCGCCGGCTGAGAGATATTATAAATCAGATTTAATAATAGTAGCAATAATATTTCACAAGGTTGGCAAACGGCATATAGCTATCATCATTAACTAGACAAATATTCTTTCGTTTAAGTATATAATCCAAGAGGCGAGAGGGTGGTAATCATATAATGCCATGCGTAAAATAATTCTTTGTATTCTACCGCTATTCATCTCCCTACACACTATAGGGCAAACTACGTTTCATGTTACCAACGGAAACGATTACGGAGTGGGGTCTTTGCGACAGGCTATTGCAGATGCTCGTATGGCAGGAGATAATTGTACCATTGTGTTTGATAGCAACTTTCAGCTTAACCTGCTTTCAGAAATTGTTATCGATGTATCTAACCTGACTATTAACGGGAATAGCATAACCAACGGCAATATTATATACGGCAACGGAAGCAGCGGTTCTGAAATTAACAGTACTGCCGCATTGTCGTCCAGCTACAACGTGGTACGCGGCGCAACACTTCCCGGAATGGGCAATGTAAACTTGTCGGCAGACAAGGGAAGTAACCTCTTTGACTCAGCAACAGACGATGCGGCCACGCTTGCCGACAACGGAGGGCCAACGGAAACCATCAACCTATCATCAGGTAGCTACGCACAAAATATACCTACATCAACCAACCAGGTAACCAGCACCGACCAAAGAGACATGTCTCGCCCCGTAGGTTGCGGTTACGACGCGGGTTCTGTAGAGCTGCAAACCATCAGCGCTACTACGCCAAGTCAGGTAAGAGATACCAGCCTCTGCGCAGGTTCACTGTTAACCAAACAAATCCTGACACGCTTAATTACCGCACCCAGCACAATAGACACCTCATACTACGTTGACAGAATTTGTACTACACCGCTTACCCTTCCGTTCACCGTTGCAAGGGATACGCCTGTCTATGTTAAGTTTGTTTCTACCGACAACTGTAGTGATACGTTGACCATTCATATTACGCAAAAACAGCTACCATTAGTCACAGTAAACTCACCTGTAACTGTTTGTACACCTGCTACCGTAAACGTAGCAGGTTCGGCAACAGGAGCGGCTACCTACAGGTACTACTCGGATGCCGCTTGTACTAACGAACTGGGTTCTACTATATTCAGCGGTGCTCAGACCACGAGCTACTGGGTAATCGGAACATCGGCACAAGGCTGTACCAGCGCACCCGCGCAAGGTACAGTAGCTATCAATGAAAAGCCGACCATCATAGTTACCTCACCTAACGCCGTATGCGATCCAATGACAGTTGATGTGGCAGGCTCGGCAACAGGAGCGGCTACCTACAGGTACTACTCGGATGCCGCTTGTACTATCGAACTGGGTTCTACTATATTTACAGGTGCTCAGACTACGAACTACCGGGTGAAGGGTACTTCGGCGCAAGGCTGCGTTAGTGATGCGGTACAAGGTACGGTAACCATAAATGCGAAGCCTGTGATCACCGTTACTTCTCCAGTTGCGGTGTGTGCTCCGGCTACGGTGGATGTGGCGGGTACGGCTACAGGGGCTGCTACCTACGCCTACTACTCAGACGCAGCTTGTACAATTCCGCTGGGCTCTACCATATTTAC
Organism: Bacteroidales bacterium; assembly: GCA_031551125.1. Taxonomy (GTDB): domain Bacteria; phylum Bacteroidota; class Bacteroidia; order Bacteroidales; family UBA932; genus JAIRNF01. Next base: position 2,956 of record JAVBOB010000010.1, on the reverse strand, counting down.
GGGTACTCAAACTACGAACTACTGGGTAAAGGGAACTTCGGCGCAGGGCTGTGTGAGCGATGCGGTAATGGGTATGGTTACGATTACCGGAGGTTTGGCAGGCGACTATATTGTAGGAAACGTACCGGGAGCCGATTTCCCAACGTTGAAAGCTGCTGCCGACAAGTACAATAATTGCGGTATACGGGCTAATAGCCGGCTAATTGTATCGAGCGATATTAGTGAAACACAACAGGTAGAGTTTCTTGGTTCTGCACCGGGTTCTACCAGCTATATGCTAACCATTACAAGTGACGGTACTCGTCGTATTATTACGGGTAACCTCAACACTTCGTTGGTAAAGTTCACGGCTGCAAATAATATCATTATTGACGGACAGCAGGCAGCGACTGAGGCCAGCCCTACGGCGCCTTTGCTGGTATTCAATAATACCTATACTACAGTAAGCAGTACTGTACGCGCGTTAAGTGTAGATAAGGATGCTTCTAACAATAGTGGTAAAGGTGTTCGTGTACGCAATAGCGAATTCCTGCTGGCTCCACAACAAGTGGCTCCAAACGGAGGAACCGTTGTAAACGTTGCAACAGATAGCCTTTGGATAAGCAACAGTTACGTACATAGCGGTTACACGGGTATAAACGGAACAACGAATAAGTTTGTACAAGCAAAGGGCAATATTGTTGCGAGCAACCATGCTAATGGTATTTACATAATGCCTAGTACCATAGCTACGGCAGTAACCGTTACCGGTAACGTAGTAAAAGACATGACTCCTTCAACAGGTAACAGGCAGGTGCTTAACGGCATTTACCTACAGCAAATGGGTGGTACAGGCACATGGGATATTTCATCCAATAAAGTAGATAACCTGAACAACCAAGCAGGATTTGAATGTACAACAAACGCTATGTACATATACAGTTCTGCAACATTGAAGGTAAATGGCAACCAAATAAGCAACATCACCAACAACTCTACCTCAACGGGATTTGCCTTACAAGGGCTGCAAATATATACCCTATCAAACAGTTTCGAATGCTATAACAATACGGTTTACAACCTCAATAGCGAGTCGTATGCCGTTGGTATTATGGCAAAAAATATGGGTGGTCCGCTATCACTAGTGAAGAGCTGTGTGGTGCATGATATTACCGGAAAGGGCGTTCGCACCAACAGCTACTACAACTCTGTCGGGATTTACATTTCCGGTCAGGTAAACATGAATGCCAATACCGTAAGCAATATTAAAAACATTGCCAATAATGCCAATGCTTCGGCTATCGGTATTTTTGCCGAAAGTGTAAACCTTCCGTTGGGCTATATCTCCAATAATATGGTGAGCGATGTGGCAGGAAGAATTGGTATTGGAATTTCGGCGTATGGAAACATAAGCCTGTACCACAATACCGTTCGACTTATTACTAAACTTACCGATACCGATGAGGCAACCGCTATTAACATTGGCGACCGTACAAAGATTAATTCGACTACTGCCCGCTTGAAAAATAACATTCTATCGAATGAGATTTCTAACGGACATAATAGTAACTACCTTGTAAAGGTATGGGCAACACCAAGCCCTACAATATCCGATAACCGTTACAATATTACCAACGGAAACATCGGCTATGCAGATGCAACAACAACCGTATTCCCTACCCTTTCCGGTTGGGCAACAGCAATGAAAGATAACTCTTTCTTAGTTGAACCGACATTTGCAGCGGCTAATAATTTACACTTGGCGGCACCGTCAACCATTGATGCGCGATTACACGTACCGCTACTAGCTACTGTTCCGGCCGACTTTGATAACGACCCGCGTTCTTCTTGCATTAATGCTGCAGGGGCTGATAACTTTACCGCTTCGCCCGAATTTATAATCACAAACGTTCAGGTTATCAATTCCGTATGCCCCAATACGTCTACCACTGTTAGGTTTGAGGCATTGGGCGGCTTACCTGCATTCCAGTATAAGCTGAATGGGGCAAGCTATAGCGCCGTAGCTGTTGACTCGGTTACACGGAACGGAACTTACGCTATGCACATTACGGCTATTATTCCCGATGGAAGCTATACGCTACAGCTAAAAGACGGCAACAGCTGTAACTTCACCCCCTATTCTCCGGTGCAAGCTACAAACGGAGTATATGCAACGGCAACAATAGCTCCGGCAAACACAAACTTATGTCCGGGTGAAAATGCCACTCTGCAGGTTACCCTTACAGGTGTTGCGCCCTTTAAGCTATACTACAGCGAAAATGGAGTACCAAACAGTACAACTACATCTAGCAATTTGGCAACCCTTTCATACAGCAACGTTATCGCAAATACAATAGTAGTGCTCGATAGCCTTGTAGATAAGAACGGTATGGGTTGTATGAACAGAACATTGAATAGTCAAGCACAGCTTACGGTACTACCTGTTCCCGTTCCAACAATTACGGGAAATGCAACTGTATGTGCTAATGCAACAAGCGAACGCTACTCTACTGAATCGGGCATGAGCGCTTACCAATGGAATGTTGTAGGAGGAACCGTTATCAGCGGAGGCTCGGCAACCGATAATTATGTTACAGTAAATTGGGGCACAGCAGGTAGCGGCAGCGTAAGCGTAAGCTATACAAACAGCAGCGGATGTACAGCTGCAAGCCCTTATATAACAAATGTTACCATGTTGACAAAGCCTGTGATTACGGTTACTTCTCCCGCTGCGGTGTGTGCTCCGGCTACGGTTGATGTAGCGGGTACGGCTACAGGTGCTACGACTTATAAATACTACGCCGACAATACGGGTACAGTAGGTGCTGAGCTAGGTTCTACGGTTATCAGCACGGTAGGCACAACCAGCTACTGGGTAATCGGAACATCAGCACAGGGTTGTGTGAGCGATGCGGTAATGGGTACGGTAACGATTAATACGAAGCCCGTTATTGTTGTTACTTCACCCGCAGCTGTT
>JAVBOB010000003.1:0-69851 GCA_031551125.1 Bacteroidales bacterium | reverse complement strand
ATTAGAGCAACCATAAGCGGTGGTGTGCTCAACGCCCCCCAAACGGTGAAAATATCAGCGGCCGACGGTACGGCTACCGCCGGCGACTATGAGCTGGTGGGTAATGCGTTTACCATTCCTGCCGGAAACTACACTACACCTACGGAAATAGTTCTTAACAACGTAAAGATTAAGGGGAATACCACCCCTCAAGATAACCGTACGTTCTCGCTATCGCTTGATGCGGTGGCCTGCGGTGCGTTGGCCGTTCCCTTTGGTACTACCAGCGCTACCATTACCATCGTTGACGACGATACCCCCACCGTAAGCATAGAGAAGAAAAACAACATTAGCACTTGTGCCAGCACCAACGTATTTGATCTTGTTTTGTCAAAGGCGGTATCTACTCCTACAACGGTAACGCTAACAATGAGCGGTACGGCTGCGGTATCCGGCTTTAGCGCTATGACGCCTGCCGGCTGGTATTCCGGAGCAGCAAGTACGGTTACAATTCCGGCCAACACTACAAGGCTGTCACTTTATTTAACGCCCACTACAAATAACATTCTTGATTTGGGGACAACGTTAATAGCAACCTTAGCAGGAGCAACGAATAGCTCAACGGCTTTACCTTTGGCAACATCTCCTGACAATACGGCATCAGCAACAATTGCCGATTGCGATAATGGAGAGATTATTGTGGAGAAGTTCCGTCCACTACCGGGGGTAACGGCTGCCAGTGAGCCCGGTACTAACGGCAGCTTCCGTATTCGGTTTGCCAATACGGCTATTACTGCTGCTAATGCAGTTAAAGTTGGCGTAACGGTATCGGCAAGTAGTACAGCGGAGGTAAACAAAGACTATGAACCACTGGGCGTTACTTATGTAACTATACCTGCGGGACAAAATGGTGTAGAGCTGCCTGTTACGGTTAAAAACAACCAAATAGTACAGGGTACCCGTTCACTTATACTGAATATTACGGGAATAATACCTTAAATAAAAAAGTTAGGAGTAAAGCAAGCGGTCAACCCTCATATTATGAGGGTTGACCGCTTGCTTTTAGTAAATATGATACGCCGACATTTTCTGTTTAAAAACAATAACGGAACATTTAAAATTGTATTTTTGCGCGGACAAACAAGCAGGATGCGTTTTGTTATCCTGCTATTAAAGGAATTTCTAAGTGTTGGGCATTCGTAAAAAAGTATTATTAGGATTTGTTGCCATAGGCTTTATCTTATTGCTTTCCGGAGTTATTTCCGTTTTCGAAATGACTCGAATGGCAACTTCCATATCCGGGCTACTGTCTGATAATGTAAAAAGCATGGATGCAGCAAAAGCTATGGAGCGCTTGTTGTATAAGCAAAACAAGTATGTGTATGACTGGGCTGAGAATAACATAGACTTCCGGATCAGTGAATTAATGGCTGATACGGCAAGCTTTGAGAAACAAAGACAGCTGGCATCCAATAACATTACGGTGAAAGGAGAGGATACGTTAATAAACAAGCTGCAACAAGCCTATAGCAGCTATAAAAAGGTACTAGATAGCCTATCTGTTGTCAAAAATTTTTCGGAGAGTGAGCGCAAGAACTGGTATAGCGTAAGCTATCGCGGTTCATTTTACCCGTTAGCCAATACAATTATGGCGCTAATGGATATCAACCAAGAAGCGTTAGCGGCAAACTCTTCCCGTTTGGAAAAAAACTACTACCGGATGATTATGCCGGGAATTATTGCAATATCGGCAGGTATACTGCTAATCATCTTTTTTAACTATTTTCTAAATCGCTATATTGTTGCTCCTATACTTCGAATAAAAAAGGGAATAAACGCCTTCCTTTCAAGTCGTGTACCTTATTCGGTGAAAGTTGATACCCAAGATGAAATAGATAAGCTGAACGAGCAGGTAAAAACGTTGACCGAGTTGCTGAAGAAAAAAGAAACAAAGGATAACCAATAAGTTTGTTTGCCGTGAGAACCAGCATTATTGTTCGTTATGTAGGATTTATCCTTTTGCTGAACGCATGCTTTATGTTTCTTTCTGCAGGAGTTTCTCTTGCTAATAATTCCGATTCATCATTTTTGCCCCTCCTTCTTAGCGCTTGTATAACGGCTGTAGTAGGCTTTTTCCCGCTTATTTTTGTGCCTGCCGATTCGCAAATGAGCCTCAAAGAAATATACTGTATTGTGCTTTTTGCGTGGGTTGGCTGTTGCCTTTTCGGTATGCTCCCGTACGTTCTGTATGGAGATCCGTTTACTGTTACCAACGCATGGTTTGAAAGCGTATCTGGTTTTACTACAACAGGCGCAACCATTCTTAATAGCGTGGAAACATTGCCGAAAGGAATACTTTTCTGGCGGTCGTGTACACATTTGGCCGGTGGGGTAGGAGTGGTTATGTTTGCGCTGATAGTGTTGCCCAGCTTCGGTGCCAATAAGATGAAGCTGAGCAAGATTGAAATGTCTCAGCTGGCACAGGATGATTTTAAGTTTAAATCTCAGCAGACTATCAGGGTGGTGCTAAGCGTATATGTCGGGCTTACGATTGCTTCGACCGTTTCATTGTTTTTGGCAGGAATGAATTTATTCGATGCCGTATGTCATGCGTTTTCTACCATAGCAACCGGAGGCTTTAGCACCAGAGATGCGAGTATTGCCGCCTATAGCAGCGGATGGATAGAGCTTGTAGTCATTATTTTCATGGTTTTGTCGGGGCTTCACTTCGGTATGATATACTCATCGGTTACCGGACGTTCCTTCTTCCTTTTCCGCTCATCGGTTGTACGGTTTTACTTGCTATTTTTACTGGTAGGAGCGTTATTTATTGCTCTAAACCTACTTTTTACGAACCATTACGCGACATTTGGAGAGTCGTTTAGAAAGGCCATATTTCAGATAGTTGCCCTTACTACAACCAGCGGATTTGCTACAGCCGATACATCGGTATGGCCACCGTTCTCCATACTTATACTGTTGTATGCAATGTTCCAGTGCGCCTGTGCGGGTTCTACGGCAGGAGGAGTAAAGGTAAATAGGATAGTTATACTGTTTAAGGCGATAGGGGCGCAGATACGCAAACAGCAGCACCCCAATGCGGTAGTTCCGGTTAGGGTTGATGGTGTTAGGGTGGAAGATGATACGGTATCGTCCGTGCTACTATTTATTGTTTTCTTTCTGCTTATTGTGTTTGTATCTACAATTTTAATGACGCTTATGGGCTTAAATCTCCTCTCCGGATTTTCAGTGTCGTTGAGCGCCATGAGTAACGTAGGCCCTGGTTTTGATATATTTAATTCATTTACCAGCTGGAATACTATACCTGCCGCCGGAAAGTTTATTCTTTCTATCGTTATGCTTATCGGGCGTTTGGAAATATACGGGCTACTGTTATTGTTCTACATACGTAGCTGGAGATAGAGACGCTGTTTTTGTCAATATAGATTTCCTCCGGTAGTATTCAGCTGCTTGGATACCATAAAATAAAAAGCGGTTGCAGAACTTCTGCAACCGCTTGATTTTAAAAGTCGGGGCGAAATGACTCGAACATTCGACCCCTTGCACCCCATGCAAGTGCGCTAGCCAACTGCGCCACGCCCCGATTTTGTGGGTGCAAAGATAACGATTATTTCTTTTAAATGATACCTTTGCCGCTAAATTAAATTGTTTGGTCGAAAAATCGTACCTTTACTTCTTAAATGTAACCTCCAATAATAGTTTTACATATATAATCAAACCAGATTGAAAATGAGTACCGAAAAAGTAAAATGTCTTATCATTGGTAGTGGTCCCGCAGGATATACCGCTGCTATTTATGCGTCACGGGCTAACCTTTCGCCTGTTTTATACGAAGGCATGCAGCCCGGTGGACAGTTAACCATTACTACTGAAGTTGAAAATTTTCCCGGATATCCGAATGGTGTTACAGGCCCTGAAATGATGGACGACATAAAAAAACAGGCCGGACGTTTTGGTGCCGATTTGCGCTATGGTGTAGTAAGTAAGGTTGACCTTTCTAAGCGGCCTTTTAAAGTTATTATTGATGAGCAAAAGGAGCTGGAAGCAGATACGATTATTATTGCTACCGGAGCCACAGCTAAATACTTGGGTCTTCCCTCAGAGGAAAAATTCCGTGGACAAGGTGTTTCCGCTTGTGCTACTTGCGACGGGTTTTTCTATAAAGGCTTAGATGTTGCCGTTGTTGGCGGTGGTGATACGGCTTGCGAAGAAGCCAGCTACTTGGCAGGCTTATGCCGCAAGGTGTACTTGATAGTTCGCCGTAATGAGCTACGCGCATCAAAGGCTATGCAAGAGCGCGTGAAAAAAACCGCTAATATTGAGATTCTTTGGGAAAGCCAAACTAAAGAGGTTTTAGGTGATGAGAACGGCGTAAACGGTGTGCTGTTAACCCACAAAAGTGGTAGCGAGAAGACCATTGAAGTGCAAGGGTTCTTCTTGGCTATCGGTCACCATCCCAACTCAGAGCTGTTTAAGCCATGGATTGAAACAGATGAGAGTGGATACATTATTACAAGAGGAAAAACTACTGAAACTAACGTTCCTGGTGTTTTTGCTTGTGGTGATGTACAAGATACTCGCTATCGTCAAGGCATCACGGCTGCCGGTTCGGGCTGCATGGCTGCCATTGATGTTGAACGCTTTTTGATTGAGCAGGAATAAATTCTTGATAGAAGTCAGGAGACAGAAATAAGAATAAGAGCACCCCGCTTCAAAGGCGAGGTGCTTTTTTACTAGAGCGTCATTGCGAGCGAAGCGAAGCAATCCGCTGATTTGAAGAGATTGCTTCGCTTCGCTCGCAATTGACGGGTAGGTTTTAAGATTGTGCAAAATAAGAAACGCCTTCTCCAAGCGGAGAAGGCGTTTCTTGTATATTCTTATTTCTGTCTTCTGACTTCTATCAGGTTACTGTTTGCTTCCCTTGTTTCTTTCTTCGGCAATAGCCTTGCTGAATGCAGTGCCTTGGTAGTATCCGCTGGCCAATTTTTCCTTACAGTCAGAGAATGCTTTAAGCGTATATTCAACATCTTCCAGTGAGTGGGTTGCTGTTGGAATAAGGCGAAGAAGAATTTGTCCCTTAGGGATAACCGGATAGGCCACCATAGAACAGAATACACCGTGATTTTCACGAAGGTCGATGAGCAGGTTACCTGCTTCATACTCCGAGCCGTGCATGTAAACGGGAGTAACAGGCGACTGTGTTTTGCCAAGGTCAAAGCCACGCTCGCGTAGTCCGTTTTGTAGAGCACGAACAATAGTCCACAACTTTTCTCTGTATTCCGGATGGTTTCTGATTAGCTCCAAACGCTTCAGCGACCCAATTACCATAGGCATGGGTAGCGACTTAGCGAAAATTTGCGAGCGAAGATTGTACTGTAAGAAAGTTACAATATCCTCATCACAAGCTATAAATGCACCAATTCCGGCCATAGACTTAGCAAAGGTGGCAAAGTAGAGATCTACCTTATCCTGCACGCCAAAGTGTTCGGCAGTTCCGGCACCTGTGGGGCCCATACAGCCAAAGCCGTGAGCATCGTCAACCAGCAGGCGGAAGCTGAAATCTTTCTTTAAGTCGGTGATGCCTTTTAAGTCACCGAGTACCCCCGACATACCAAACATACCTTCGGTAATAACCAGTATTCCACCGCCTGTTGTTGCAACCGTTTCCGTAGCACGGGTTAGCTGTTTGCGGAGGTCGGTCATATCGTTATGTTTGAACACGTAGCTCTTTCCTACATGCAAACGCTTACCGTCAACAATGCAAGCGTGTGAGTCTGAGTCATACACAATTACATCGTGGCGGCCAACCAATGCGTCAATAATAGAAATCATGGCTTGGTAGCCAAAGTTGCAAAGGTATGCGGCCGGCTTGCTTACAAAAGCAGCGAGCTCATCCTCCAGCTGTTCGTGATAGCGGGTTTGTCCCGACATCATACGAGCGCCCATTGGGGCAGCCATACCAAACTGTGCAGCACCTTCGGCGTCGGCCTTACGTACTTCGGGGTGGTTAGCAAGTCCTAGGTAGTTGTTGAAACTCCATGCAAGAACTTCTTTACCGCGAAACTTTACGCGAGGTTGGATTTCGCCCTCAAGCTTAGGAAACATGAGGTAACCATGTACATCTTTTGCGTATTGTCCAAGAGGGCCTTGCGAGCTGTTTCTGATTTTTTCAAATATATCCACGATACTATCTTTTAGTTTAAACTGGTTCCGAATTTTGGTGTACCTGTTATTCTATTTTTGAATTGCAAAAATACAATTTTTAGGTGAATGGTTAGTAGCAAGTTGCGAGAGCTAAGCGGGAAAATAGTATGTTGAACAACAATTCTTAGCGTTGATTTATAGCTAACGATTACCCCCCAACCCCCTAAAGGGGGCTTGGTTGCTGCAATAACTAAACGTTTGCAAATTATTTGCACAGACCAAAGCCCCCTTTAGGGGGTTGGGGGTGATAGAACGAAGCGAAGCAATCTACTCAAATAAAACAGATTGCCTCGCTTCGCTCGCATGAGGTAGTTTTATACCAAGTAGTTGGGTTAACTTATTCACCAACTTTCGTCCAAGCATCCGTTATTTCGGCAATGTACAGCTTATGGAAATCCTTTTTGGGGTAAACAGCATCAATAATTGATTTATCAATGAAGTTTTCTTCAACGCAAAGCTGAGCGTAGAGCTTCTTGCACTCCAGTACCAAGCTTGCTTCACGAAAAACAGGCGTACCTTTTGGAGTAAACAACGTGTGGAGCCCGGCTTCCTTTACCTTATCCGTATTGCGTCCGGATTTGCTTCCGCAAACGTTCAGCGCATGGCGGTAAATTTCGTCAAAGAAGCAAAGGCTGAATGAGTCGAAACGTTCCGTAAACTCAAACGTGTAGCGTTGCGGACGAATAACGATAAACGCACAGGGCTTATTCCACATATGCCCCAGCCCGCCCCAGCTGGCTGTCATGGTGTTGTATGATGTACTGTTTCCGGCAGTAATCAGCATCCAGTTTTTAGCAATAAGGTTTACAGGATTTACCAGTAAATCGTCAACGTGTAATGGGGTAAATGTATTATCTATCATGGTATAGCTATTTATGTATTATAGATCAACCTTTTTCGTATATCATATATCGTAGTACGCAAATCTAGCTTTTTCGTTTAACGCTTAACGCATCACGCTAAAGCGAAATATGAATGTAAAACTCAAGAATGTTGAATATGGCAAACAGCACGCTGGCTGCTCCATTGGTGGTAAAGAAGGCTGCGTTTATTCGTCGTAAATCGGTTGGGCTAATAATGAGGTGCTGGTACGCTAGCAGTACAATAAATATTGCTGCACCAATGGTGTAGAATAGACCAAAACCCTGTGATATTCCTAGAAAAATAACAAAACCCATTACCACAAAATGAAGCAGGTTGGAAACCAGCATCGCATTTTTTATCCCTATGCGGGCGGGTATCGATTTCAGCGACTCGCTGTTATCAAATGCCTCGTCTTGTAGCGCGTATATAATATCGAAGCCTGCCGTCCATAGCAGCACAATGGCCGAATATATGAATGGCGTAGGGGCAAAGCTTCCGGTAACGGCAATGTAGGCGCCCGCCGGTGCAATAGCTAAGCCTAAACCCAGTACAAAATGGCAAAGAGAGGTAAAGCGTTTGGTGTAGCTGTAGCCTAACACAACAGCCAGCGCAACAGGCGCCAGTATAAGGGTTAGCCTATTAATGAACGCGCAGGTTATACAAAATAGAGCAGCATTTATAATTACGAACCAGAGGGCTGATTGGGGGCTGATTTTTCCTGAGGGAATATCACGTTCTGCCGTTCGTTCGTTTCTTGCATCAATCTTACGGTCGGCATAGCGGTTGAAACCCATAGCCGCATTACGGGCAAATACCATACATAGCACTACAAGTAAAAGTAGTATCCAACGAAACGGTATTTCAGGGTGCTCGTGGTATGCCAAAAAGAAACCAATAAGCGCAAACGGCATGGCAAACAAGGTGTGAGCAAATTTTACTAGAGATAAATAACGTTTCATTAATAGCTGTTTTATTTTAAATATAGTTGAGCACAAGTATAGTCACTTTTTTTAATTCAGCGGGTTTTCACCGGTGATAATAAATATAAGTGCCAACGTCAATACTATTGTTGCTACTAGCAAAACAACGAAGTATATGACGCTAATGAAAAAAGGTTTAAGAATCAGCCCTGCAACTTTTGGTTTATAAAGGTGGTAAACGCCCACTGTAAAGTAAACGTAGGGTATAAAAGTAATAGCGATAGATGCGGGAGTACTGAAGCTGACGTTTGGAAATAGCAGATTTAATAACAATAGCAAAATGAATAGTATGAGAATAAACGAGTGAAAGTGTAGCGCAAATACAAAGTGATCGACATAAGCAAAGTGTTTCCGGCGAAAGAATAGTAGTAATAGAAAGGCAAAGGCCGGAACAACGGTAGGGCTGGCATAGGGAAGGTATCCGAGTACTTGGGAACTGTACTTGTCAATATCGTCTAAGCCATCCCAATCACCGGTTATGGTGTATGATGACGATTTGTTTGTATCTTTTGTGTGCTTCTCAATAATCTTACTTATGATGGTACTATCGGCATATTTCAGCTGGGCAACATCTTGCATTATTTCTTGCCGTTGTTGATTAATCTCTTTACGGTTAACATTAACCGCTTTTGATACGGTCCATGCGGTAATGGTAAATAGTACCAGCGCAATAAACCAAAACAGCTTAGCCGGATGTACGTAGCTTACAATGCGTCCGTTTATATATTCTTTGCTCAAATATCCGGGGTAAAACAGCAGGCGCTTGAGGGTAACAAAGATTTTGTTGTCGAGAGAGAAAGCGTTTTCAATAGCGATGTAGCTTAACCGAAATACCGACTTTTCGGTACCCGCATACACATCTTGTCCACACTGGTGGCAGTACCTGCCTTTCAGTAGAGTTTCGCAGTTGCGGCAATGGGTATCTGTGGGCTGTTTTCTTTTCATTAATGTAGTATGCACAGTATCAATGGCTATACGCTACCAGTACACTCCTTTGGTAAAAAGTGCGGTAGCCAATCCGATGATGGTTGACAACAAAATACAATAAATAAATGCAGCTAGCAGGGAACGAAATATAAGTCCTGTAATTTTCGGTTTATAAAAATGATATACAGCGATGGAAAAATAAATATAGGGTAACAGTAGCATTATCCAACCGAGTAACGCCAGCTTAGGAAAGGCTATTACTAAGAGGATAGAAATTAGCAAAAGGAGAAACACAAACGCATGAAAGTGCAAGGCAAATACAAAATGATCAATGTAGGCCAAATGTTTTCGGCGGAAGAATAGTAGCAACAAAAATGCGAAAACGGGAATGAAAAAGAGGCTGATGTATGGAAGATACGTTGTTGCATTTGACATAAACCTTTTCAGCTTATCATACTTCGCATCCGGATTTTCCTTATCTTTTTCTTTTGAAATCGCTATCGCATCCTGAGCATTTCTCGCTATTAGGTTTAGTTTGGCTGTATCGGATGCTTTGATGCGTCCGGCAGTTGCCAGGCTGTCAATCAGCGAGGAAACGTTAAACGTTTGCTCTGTGCCTGTTTTATTCTTTTGTTTTGCTTGTTGAGTATCGATTTCACGTGCTAGGTACCATGCGGTAACCATGAACAGCAACAACGTGATGAACCAAAACAGCTTAGCCGGATGTACGTAGCGAGCTATGTGTCCTTTTACATATTCTTTGCTCAGGTATCCGGGGGAAAACAGCAGGCGTTTAAGGGTGACAAAGATTTTGTTGTCGAGAGAGAAAGCGTTTTCAATAGCGATGTAGCTTAACCGGAATACCGATTTTTCAGTTCCTTTCAACACATCTTGCCCACACTCGTGGCAATATCGTCCGCTGAGGTGGGCACCGCAGTTACGGCACTGCGTTTCTACCGGCAAGCTACGCTTCTTTCTTTTCATAAGGATTATCGGCCTTCCGTAAACCTCAAAACAAACCGTTGTTCATTACTGTTGAATGCGTAAAAGTATTGGTATTCGCCATATTCCATTCGGATGAATGTTGTGTCGGTATTGTTGTTGGCAAATACGCTTGTTAGAAAATCGCACTCTCCATCATCTTCGCACTTGTATATGTTATCGCCAAGACCATTGCTTACCAACATATCGGGTTCATCCCATGTTGCCAGCTGAACCGTCATTGGTATTCCTTTTACCGTATCTTGAAAAATTATTCTAACATCGGATACAGGTGATAGCTGGTTTGACAAAATTTTCAACAATTCTAACGCTTCCTCTAAGCGTTCAGTACCTGATACCATAAGCGGCAGTTCGTCGATATTTTTTTGATACGAGTTAATTAAAACGGCTGTTTTCGACTTCAGTCGGGATATTCTACTGTTTATTGATGTTTGTTTGGCAATAAAAAAGAATGCCGCAACAGCCACAGCCGTTCCAAGTATTCCTATTCCTAACCATTTTCCTATGTGTTGCTTTGTGGGTTCATTTGCTATATCGCCCAGCTTATGTCCGGTAGCTAGGCTAAGGTTAAGGCAAACGCAAAGTATTCCTGCAATTGTTATGGCAGCGCCGGCATACAGGCTTAGTATGCCAATCAAATCGGCGATTTTGTCCAGATCAATATCCCGAAAAAAGAATTTGAATAGGTAAAATATTGCGGCAAATAGCAGGTAAATGGCTGCAATAATAATCAGCCTGATTGATATTTTTGAGAGATGTAGCTTGGTAGATGTTTTCATAGGAAAGATTTGTTGCGTTTCGGGCTGAAAGTCCAACTTACTTTAGCCCAACGCATCGGGTTGGGCTTGTGGTGTATAATTTTGCTTTGCGCGCGACTTACGTTACTACTTCGAATATTTTATGGTATTTCGCGCGCAAAAACCTTCACTAATGTTTTATCACAAGGCGTGGCTGCGCTTTGCCATTAGGCTGAAATAAGCTGCCACTTTGTGGCGTTCGGTCGCTTTGTTCTGTATTAAATAGATTGCTTCGCTACGCTCGCAATGACGATTCTAATGATGGCTATTGCTATTGTTTTATTCACCTTTCACTACTCACTATTCACAAAGAGAGCTACCTCAGCTGTGCTCCGGTTTGTGCTTCAAAGGCTTTTAGTAGCTTACTCATAATAGCTTCCACCTGTTGGTCGGTAAGCGTCTTCTCGTCATCACGCAGTACAAAACTGAGAGCGTATTGCTTTTTACCTTCAGGTAGGTTCTTACCTTCGTACACATCAAATAGGCTTAGCTTGCGCAGCAGCTGTTTCTCTGTTTTGTAGGCAATTTGGTACAGCTGGCTGTAGGTAATCTTTTGATCTACTACTAACGCCAAATCGCGCTTTACTTCAGGATATTTTGGCAGCTCCTGATACTTTACCGTATGCTTTTTTATGAAGGACATAAACGTACTCCAGTAAAATGTTGCAGCATATACATCTTGGCGAATATCGAGTTTAGCGCGTACCGACTTTGATACCAAGCCCAGCTCTACCAACGTTTTCCCGTTTAGCGTATAGCGAATGCCATCACTTAGGTATGGTGATGACAGGCTTTCTTCGTTGAGCTGTAGCATGTCAATACCGAAACGCTCCAGTAGCATCTCTACCGTTCCGCGAATGTGGAAGAAGCTTACGTCAACAGGCTTGCTGTTCCATGATTGCAGCCCTGTGCTTCCGGTTATGAAAATACCCAGCCGGTAATCTTCCGAGTATGCTTTCAGATTTTCTTTGCCCTTTTCAGCATTTAGTATGTACGCGTTACCAAACTCGTACAGCTTAAGGTTGCTGTTTTTGCGGTTAATATTATGCGCAATGGTTTCAAGGCCGCTGAACATAAGGGTTGGACGCATTACGCTCAAATCGTTACTTAACGGGTTAAGTATGCGAACCAGCGATGTAGTATCGAAACCGGCAAGGTTCTCAAAGTATCCTGCTTTAGTCAGCGAGTTTGACATGATTTCGCGGAAGCCGTTATCGCTTAAAAAGTTTGATAGGGCAGTAACCATCGCCGTTTTATCGGGCTTTGTTTGGTATGATAGGCTTGAGCGTACTTGCAGTGGTATTTCAACGTTGTTGTAGCTGTATATGCGAAGTATTTCTTCCACCACATCACACTCGCGTAGCACATCAACGCGGTAGGTGGGTACGCTTACTGTTAAGCCTTCTGCCGTTTCGTTTTCAATCTTGAACTCAAGAGCAAGCAAAATGGTTTTCAGCTGTTGCGGCTCAATAAGCTTTCCGATAAGACGCGTAATATTAGCGTAGCTTAGCTCAACTTTGACAGGAGCAACAGCTGTTGGGTACACATCAACAATTTCTGATGTAATTTCACCGCCACCTAACTCTTTTACCAGTATGGCTGCGCGCTTTAGGGCGTAAACGGTAATGTTGGGGTCGGCGCCGCGTTCGTAACGGAATGATGCGTCGGTATTTAACCCGTGTCGGCGAGCGGTTTTTCTTACCCATACGGGGTTAAAGTAGGCGCTCTCAATAAATATGTTGGTAGTGGTTTCGGTAATACCCGAGTCAACACCGCCAAATACTCCCGCAATACACATAGGCTCGGAAGCGTTGCAAATCATTAAGTCTTGTGTGCTGAGCTTGCGCTCCTTATCATCAAGCGTAGTGAAGGGGGTACCTTCCGGACAGGTACGTACTACCACCTTTTTACCCTTTATTTTATCTGCGTCGAAGGCGTGTAGGGGCTGCCCTAGCTCATGTATGATAAAGTTGGTAATGTCAACCACATTATTTTTAGGCGTAATACCAATGCTTCTTAACCTTGCTTGAAAACTTTCGGGAGACGGACCTACATGTACATTTGACACGGTAATACCCGAGTAGCGGGGACATGCCTCAACGTTTTCAACTACAATGTTGTAATGGTTGCTGTCGTTATCAACCTTAAAGTCATCAACGCTTGGATAGCTGAAGTTAACCGGTTGTCCTTTACTAATTAGGTAGGCTGCTAAATCGCGAGCAACACCAATATGTGAGGCCGCATCTATACGGTTGGGCGTTAGCCCTATTTCAAAAACATAATCGCTTTCCAGCTTAAAGTATTCACTAACGGGAGTACCAACGGGAGCATCGGGTGAGAGTACCATAATACCGTCATGGTCTTTTCCGAGCCCGAGCTCATCTTCAGCGCAAATCATGCCTAGTGAATCAACTCCGCGAAGCTTAGATTTTTTTATTTTAACCTCTTCACCTGATGAAAAGTACAGCGTTGCTCCAACAGTAGCTACTGCCACCTTCTGTCCTGCGGCAACGTTGGGTGCGCCGCAAACTATTTGAAGCGGTTCGCCTGTTCCAATATCAACTTTGGTTACGCTAAGTCTGTCGGCTTCAGGATGTTTACCGCACTCAACAACATGCCCAACTACAACGCCTTTAAGTCCGCCTTTTACTGCTTCGACTTCTTCTACCGCTTCCACTTCGAGACCGATAGAGGTTAATATCTCTGCAATTTTTTCCGGAGATTCCTGCGTATTAATGTAATTCTTTAGCCAGCTGTACGATATTTTCATAGGTGATGGGATAAAAATGTAAGTTGCAAAGGTAATAAAATAGGGTAAACGGTGAAAGGCGTTACGCTTTATCCCCTAGTTCCCTGAAGAGGGCTTTTTCTCAGCATAGGCATATATAATTCGAGTTGCTAGCTATAAAAGGCCGATCACTATTACCTAAAGGGGGGAACCCGACTACTGTAAAGTTGAACGCTTGGAAGTCGTTTGCACAGACTAAAGCCCCCTTCAGGGGGTTGGGGGTAATAAGTAGCAACTTGAGTTAGATATATAGGAGTACATAGTTTTATAGGATTTGCGATGTGCGTATTGCGATATGTGTATTGAATATTCGATAAACAATAATCATTTTTCAATTAGAAAAGCCACGTGTATCGTCCCAGTCTTTTCCCCTCTCCCAAAGAGAGGGGCTAGGGGTGAGGTAACTTGGCGTGTTTGCCCTTTTCACCATTCGCAAGTTAATGCCTTATGGGCTATCCTTCCACTCGTTTCCCCTTTAACTTTTCACTACTCACCATTCACCGCTATCCATTCATTTTCAGGATGAAGCAAATTTTTTCATCTCCCTTTGTGGAATTTGTAGAGCGAGTGCATCTATAAATGTGAATGGCAAGACGAATACGTAAAATCCATATATCAAATAACATTAAACTACAACATTATGAAAACAAAAAAAATGCTACTTGGCCTGTTGGCCTGTGTATTGGTGGTATGGAGCCTGAGCGCTCAACCAATAACCGTAAGCGGAACCGTAACTGATAACGATACAGGTGAGGAGTTACCTTATGTTACTGTTATGGTAAAGGGGAATAAAAGTATAGCAACAACAACTGATGCGAATGGGAAATATCAAATACAAGTTAATAAGGGTAACGTGTTGGTATTCTCGTTTATTGGCTACGATAGCTATGAGGTAGCTGTTACCAAAGCTGTACACGATGTTGCTCTTAGGTCTTCAAGCCAAGTACTTTGCGATATGGTAGTTGTTGGTTCTACTTCAAAGAGGAAGAGGGCTAGGGATAAACAAGCCGAGTATGTTGATAGTAAGGTAGCGGTGGCCGAGTATGCTGCAATGCCTTCGCCTCCTCAGGCTAGCATGGCAGTGGCAGATGCCTCATACAGTAAATCGGTAAGCAACTATGGTTACTACGATAACGAGCAGGCCGAAGAGTATAATGCAGTGGCCGAAAACCGTTTTATAGCTGTTTCGGCAGAACCCTTATCTACTTTCTCAATTGATGTTGATGCCGCCTCGTACAGCAACATGCGTCGTTACGTTAGTAAGGGACAAATGCCTCCCAGTGATGCTATTCGTACCGAGGAGTTGGTAAACTACTTCAGCTACAGCTATCCCAAACCCACGGGTAGCGACCCGGTGAGCATTACTACCGAAGTAGGAGCTTGTCCTTGGAATGAGCAGCACAGGCTGGTACGTATTGGCATGAAGGCGCGTGAAATAGCGGCTGAAAGCATGCCCGCCTCAAACCTGGTGTTCCTCATAGATGTATCAGGTTCTATGTATGGTGCAACCCGTTTGGATTTGGTGAAGGCATCGTTGAAGCTACTGGTAAATAACCTGCGAGATAAAGACCGCGTGGCCATTGTAGTGTACGCCGGAGCAGCAGGTGAGGTATTGCCTTCAACATCGGGTGCTGATAAGCAGAAAATACGCGAAGCGTTAGACGGACTTACAGCCGGGGGGTCAACAGCCGGAGGAGCAGGTATTAAGCTAGCCTACAAAATTGCCAAGAAGAACTTTATTGAAAACGGAAATAACCGCATTATCCTGTGTACCGATGGTGATTTCAACGTGGGCGTATCAAGCAACAACGAGCTGGAAAATTTAATTACCACAGAACGTAAGAGCGGAGTTTTCCTCACCGTGTTAGGCTACGGAATGGGTAACTATAAGGACAGCAAGATGCAAACGCTGGCCGAAAAGGGTAACGGCAACCATGCTTACATTGATAATTTGCAGGAAGCAAACAAGGTACTGGTAAACGAGTTTGGTGGAACGCTATATACAGTTGCCAAGGATGTGAAGCTGCAGCTGGAGTTTAACCCTAGCAAGGTGCAGTCATACCGACTGATTGGTTACGAAAGCCGTTTGCTGAACAAGGAAGACTTTAACGACGATACGAAGGATGCCGGAGAAATGGGCGCCGGACATACGGTTACCGCTTTCTACGAGGTTGTTCCCGTTGGCGCTACGGGCGGCATAGGTGGCGTTGACCCGTTGAAGTATCAAAAAAATCCGGTTAATCCGGTGGCTGTCGGAGTAAGCTCTCCTGAAATGCTTACCGTTAAGCTACGCTACAAGCAGCCTAAGGAGGATACCAGCAAGAAAATGGAGGTAACCTTAGTAGATAAGGGTGGAAACGCAACAACAGGTGATTTCCGTTTTGCTGCCGCGGTGGCTATGTTCGGACAGCTACTGCATGGTTCGCAATTTGTGAAAGACGCGAACTATGATAAAGTCGTTGCACTTGCCAAAACCGGATTGGATAACGATGCGCAGGGATATCGCCGCGAGTTTGTTCGCCTTGCCGAAACGGTTGCCGGTATGGCTAAAGAGGAGTAACGAAGTGAATGGTTAGTAGTGAAAAGTGAATAGATTTTGTAAGCCATTAAAGTAAATCACGTCATTGCGAGCGAAGCGAAGCAATGACGTGATTTACTTTTAAAAGAGAATAACACAGAGAACACACAGAGAAAAACTCTGTTGCCTCTGTGTCTTCTTTTTGTTCTCAATAAAAATCCCTAACAGGCTTTATAAACCAGTTGGGGTTCGTAAAGAGGACTATTCTGTATATGCAAACGGGACAAAATATTTTTTGGGAGAGAGTTTCCCGTAGGGAAATAATAACAATAGAAATAGCTACTTATCTCAACCCAACCATAGCCCTTAGGGCTTTAATAACCCAACTACTGTTTATGTCCTACGGACAACTATCTATTGGACATTTGTTGTTTCTATTGATATGTAAGCCCTATGGGCTACCCACTTTGCCCTATTTCAATTCAAACCCCTAACCGGTTTTTAAAAGCTGTTAGGGTTCAACAATCAACGGTAAATGTGACGACAGCCCCGAAGTGGGCTGTCGCTACTCCCCCGTTCGGCTGAGGCTCTTGCCTCAGTCGTACTATTCAAGCAGGTTGCACCTGCAATACTTTCTCTTTCATTTCACATTTTTCTTGTTTTATCTCAGGCAAAGCCTGTACTCATACCCCGACTTAGGCACAGCCCAAGCTGAACAGGGGGGATACATCTTCCGCAGCCAATGCAGGCTGTTTCACTAATCCGTAAAGATACGTTTGTTGCCATTTTGTGGGTTTACTATTTATAGCTCGTTTATTTTGACATGCCCTTTACTTCTATAGACGGGTGAGCTAAGGAAATATTTTATGAAAGAGATAAATTATTTTAGTAATTGTTTTCCATTGTTTTTCAAATGTTTGCCGAAAATCGAAAAGGAAAACACCGGTTAAAGTACAAAGAAGTGTGAAAGAGTGTGAAAGAAGCTTGACTGCAATGTGAATTTGTTACCTTTGCTCCACGAAAAATCACCCCTTTTAAACATGAAGTACCTACAACGGCTAACGCTACTGTTGTTTATACCCATGCTGCTGGCTTCATGCGGAAGCTTTAACGATGTAAGCATCAGTGATTACACCGATTTTCGGGTAGTATCTTTAAGGGGGAGTACGGCAACCATTCAGGCTACCGCAAAGGTGAGCAATCCTACCGGAAAAACACTTAAGCTAAAGAAGCTGGAGTTGGATGTATATAAACAAGGTTATACGTTTGCTACGCTCCAACTTCCACAGCCTTTAGTCGTGGCTCCTCGTACTGACGAATACCAAACCCTTAGCTTGGAGTTAAATATTAAGGATCCTTTAGCATTGCTAAGGGGCGGTCTTGATATAAACTCTAACGAGTTCACCGTAAGCGGATATCTAAAAGCGGGCACTTCGTTGTTTTCCAAGAAAAAAAAGTTTGATAACCTTACGCTTTCCCAGCTAATGGTTCAGCTTCAAGAGGGCTGGTAGGTAATAGACTTCCTTGGACATGAAAAACTACATTTACCGCTCTTTCTTCCTCACTTTAATAGTCGTTATATCCTTGTTGCTGTTGGGATTGGTTCCCCAAATCCGTATTGGCTCCTTCACAACAAAGCCTATTGATATCTTGTCAGATATTCGTATAGTGGATAGCTTGGCTGTTGATACTACTTTATTCCAACCGATTTTACCTGATAGCTGTAAGGTCGGCATGTTTTGCATAGAAGATTATTCAACCAAAAAGACTGCGCTAAAACGTTTTTCTTACGCGCTAGATAGCGCAAACCGCAAGGCTGTTCGTATTGCGTTTATCGGTGATTCATTTATTGAAGGAGATATACTCACGGAAGACCTGCGTGAAGGACTACAGGATGAGTTTGGTGGTCGTGGTGTAGGTTTTGTACCGCTTACAACCGTACTGGCCGGAGCGCGCCAAACCGTTGGTATTACCTCACAAGCTATTCGCTCACATTGGCTGGTTGATAGCACCTGTATTAAACGAGAGGCAGGTATTGCCGGCAGCTACTATCATCCTCTGGAAGGGGCTTTTGTTAGCTATAGAGGTAGCAAGTTCCGTCGGTATGTTGATACGTTTAGTACGGTACGTGTGCTTTACCAAAGTAAATCTGCTATAAACCTGAAATACATTATTAATAAGGATGGTGAGCAAGGGTCATTTACGTTGCCTCATAGTCCGCTTGTGGGGTTGGAAAGGGTTGCAAAGGGTAATATCGGACAGGTGCTGCTCAGCTTTGCGGGAGCCCCGACCGATAAGCTGAAGCTATTTGGCGTACTATTGGAAGACACTAAAGGCGTGTATGTCGATAATTTTGCCATGCGCGGCAACTCAGGTTATGCGTTGCTTAACGTTCCGCAGGAAGTGTTGCGTACTACCGATAGCTTGCTTAGCTATCGGTTAATTGTGCTACAGTCAGGACTTAATGTGCTGGGCTCATCAGGACATGAGAAAAACTTTACCGGCTATCGAAAACAGCTGCTGGTAATGGTAGAGCGCCTTAAAGTATGTTTCCCTAACGCCGATATTTTGATTATGGGGGTGAGCGACCGAAGCAGAAAAAAGGGAGGAGAATATATTACCAATGAAAGTGTGCCGTACCTGATTAGCGCCCAACGCGAAGTTGCCGCCCAAGCCGGCGTGGCGTTTTGGGATACGTTTACCGCTATGGGTGGTGAAAACAGCATGCCTGAGCTGGTTAAAGCAAAGCCTCCGAAAGCGGCCAAAGATTATACTCACATATCTTTTGAAGGTGGGCGTTTTATTGGGGAGAAGTTGTTGGAAGCGTTGCTTTATGAAAAGGAAAAGTATGATGCTCGTAAGCCAAAACCGGCTTCAACAAATGTATCTACAAAGAAACCGTCGGTAAGCGCTAAGCCGGCAAGTAAGCCATCAGCTAAGAAGACCTCGACAAAAAAAGTTTCATCAAAGAAGAAAAAAGGACGCCGCTAGCTTAATAGCAATTCGGAATTCCGCAAACCGAAAAAGAAATAAAAATTTAATGACTATCAGGATAAAACGAATAATTGCGTTAACCATGTGTGGCTTACTTACATGTGTGTTGCTATTGCCGTTAACGCTTAACGCGCAACAGCGGTATTCGTTTGTGATAGACAGGTTGAATGTTATACATGATAAGACGGGAACGCTCAAACCCTTAATGCAGCTGCTGCAAGGCCTGAAAAATTTTCCCGAAAATAAATCTATAGTATCTATAATACATATAGGAGACTCACATTTGCAGGCCGGATTTATTACAAAGGTAATACGGGTAAACTTGCAAAAAAGCTTTGGTAACGCCGGTCGTGGTTTGGTTGTTCCTCTTAAGCTGGCGGGTACCAATCAGCCCAGAGATTATAGCATAAGCTCTGATGAAAAATGGGAGGGAGCACGCATGGTGCAGCGTAACCAACCTTATATTTTCGGCCTTTCAGGTATAGCCATACAAACATCCGATTCGAATTATGAGCTTCGGCTGGAAACCTATCCCGATTCGGCAAATGAGCTTGATTACAGATTTAATCGGGTTACTGTTTTTCATAGTAACGCGTCATACCCTGAAGTTAAGGACAGCTGGTGGACAGAGGTGCTGAGCCCTTATGCGTACAGCATAAACCTGAAATGGCCTACCGATATTTTGCAGCTGAAGGAGCGAAATTCCAGCAAGCTCCCTCAAACCTACCATGCTTTTAGCCTTGAAAACGGACATGGAGGGGTTTTATACCATACGGTAGGAGTGAATGGAGCCCAGTATAAGGATTATAGTGAGCAAGCCTTGTTTTTTCAGCAGCTAAGCGTGTTAGCGCCAAAGCTTATCGTAATATCGTTGGGAACCAACGAGTCGTTTGGCCGTTCGTTTAGTACGTCTGCGTTTACTGAAGAAATGGACGAGTTTATGTACCAGCTGCGTAAGGCAAACCCCCATGCTGCATTCATTCTTACCACTCCTGCCGAAGATTACAGGCTTTACCAGCGTAAACGTATTCCCAACGAACGCATAGCGTTGGTACGTAACGCCATTGTTCGGTATGCTGAGTCGGCAGGTATTGCTTACTGGGATTGTTTTGAGGCCACGGGAGGCAAAGGTTCCTGCGCCCAATGGAATAAGAACGATTTGATGGCGAATGATCAAGTGCACTTTAATGCAGCCGGATACGAATTGCAAGGAGAACTATTTACCCAAGCGTTTATGAAATTGTACAATACCTATACTACCGCAGGTCATGGACTGGAGTAAGATACTTGGCTTGTTGAAATATGACCCGGAGTCGCCGCTGATATTCAGCAGCGGTATGTTTATATTCCTCTTCCTTTTCTTTACACTTATATATAGCCTGTTGAAAAGAAAATCTACAGGGCGTATTATATTTGTAATCTTATTCTCTTACTACTTTTACTATAAGAGTAGCGGTATATACTTTGTGCTGCTGGCGCTTACCACCTTCTTCGACTATATCATGGCGCGTCTGATGATTGGTACCGATCGAAAGGCGGAGCGAAGGTTGTATCTTATACTCAGCTTATGCTTTAACCTGGGTATGCTGGCTTACTTTAAGTACACCAATTTCTTTGGGTCAATGGTTGCCGATATTCTTAATAAACCGTTTGAGGGCTTTAATATCGTGCTTCCGGTGGGGATATCATTCTTTACCTTTCAATCGCTCAGCTATACCATTGATGTTTATAAAGGCAACATTATTCCGTTACGACGGTGGCTGGACTATGCGTTCTACATATCGTTTTTCCCGCAGCTGGTGGCCGGCCCTATTGTGCGTGCAAGAGAGTTTTTACCGCAAGTGCATAAGCCATTGATAATAACGCGTGAAATGTTTGGTCGCGGTATAATGCTTATTGCTGTGGGATTATTTAAAAAGGCGGTAATATCTAACTACATTGGTGTTAACTTTGTTGACCGTGTGTTTGACGACCCCTCTCTATACTCAGGACTTGAGAATTTGTTTGGATTATACGGTTATGCTGTGCAGATTTATTGCGATTTTTCTGGCTACTCCGACATGGCCATAGGCATTGCTTTGTTGCTGGGCTTTCGTTTTAATATCAACTTTAACGCGCCATACCGTGCTCAGAATATCAGTGATTTTTGGCGGCGATGGCACATATCGCTGTCCAGCTGGTTGAGAGATTACCTGTACATTTCGCTTGGCGGAAACCGTAAAGGTAAATGGCGCACATACTTAAACCTGATTATTACCATGCTGTTGGGCGGATTATGGCATGGAGCTTCAATGCTGTTTGTGTTGTGGGGGCTTTTACATGGTGTTGGATTGGCAATACATAAGTTTTACCGAAGCTTACTCCCAAAACGTTCGCCTGATTTTCGTTTACCCCGTTGGCGCGTGGGTTTAAACATACTGCTGACTTTCCACTTCGTTTTGTTTGGTTGGCTAATGTTCCGTGCGGGAAGCATGAAGGTTATGGGGAGTATGTTGAATCGTATATTTACCGAGTTTCATCCGGAAATTCTGTTTGGCTTTATAAAAGGTTATGCTTTAGTTCTTATGCTTATGGTTATAGGAATGGTTATTCACTTTGTTCCGGAAAAATTGGAGTTGAAGGTTCAGGGAGCAGTAATACGTATGCCGTTGGTTATGCAAGCATTTATAATAGTGGTATTGGCTGTAATTATTTTCCAAGTAAAATCAGCCGACGTACAACCGTTTATTTATTTTAACTTTTAGCCTATAAAGAGTAGGTATTAGGGGAAAAAGGGTAATAACGAGTGAAACGCAGCAACCTGTTAATCTAAACAGCTTGCCGTTTGGCAAAGAGTTTACTCCTTAAAACTTCACCAAGAATTCAATGGTAAGCTTGTTGAACAGCCGCTTATCCGAGGCGTCAAAGAAGGGACTGTAGTAGGCGTCTGCTTTCAATGCTTCTACGTTTTCATGGAGAAAGAAGTGTTCGTAGTTTAACCTAATTTCGGCTGCCATTGCCTTAGTATCCAGCCCGAAGTTTAAGCCAATGGTTATACGGCTTATGTCAAAACCATTATCAAATAAATCGTAGCCCATAGCATCATCACGTAGGGTTGGCTCAACGTACTTGAACGTTTTGTTGTTCTTTATCGGAAAACGGTATGCGCCTTGAATGTATGTTCCCGACAATCGACGATGGCTGTCCAGCGAATCTTTTACCACAAATTCCGCTTCAACTTTATAGCGATTTTGTGCGTACCTGAAGTCAACCCCGTACTGAGCAATTCGTTTACCCGATATGTCTTCTCCTCCGTAGTATTTGGCGCTGGTGCGGAACCCTTTCATCGTACCGTATATTAACCTACCGAGGAAGAACGGCGAGTCTTGCCACTTCGGATTATTTATTCCCGTTCCGTTGTAAATACCTGCTTGTACGGTAATCGGAAGGTTTTCCGGTCGGTATTCGGCCAAAGCACCTATGTCTCGTGTGCTTGGGTTAATAAACTTGGCTATAAAGGTACGGTTGGCAAACATATTTTGCGATGGCGAAACAATGTAGTCTTCGCTAAACGGAATGGTCAGCTGTCCGAACGAGAAGCTTAGATTTTTCCGGTAGTCAAAAGAAGCGTACGCGTCAAGCAGGTATAAATCGCCATGGTTGCTATACTCCACTTGCAGCTTATAGGATACGTAGGGGTTAATGTTCCCGGCGAAGCCCAAGCGAGAGTTCCGAACATCAAAGCGGTTGGTGTTATCCTCAAGACAGTATTCCCACTTTGCTTTTAGTAAGCCTATTATTTTCGGGATATACTGCACGGCGACCGAATCGGCTTGTTGCGCGTATAATGATACCGATAGAAGAGCTAGGGAGAGCGTTGTGATGGCAGTTCTTAACTTCATGTTGTAGTTTTGTTTAAGGTTAAAACAGCGTGAAGGTAGAAATGTGGTGTAATTGGCGTGAGAACTCCCGGTTAAATCTATTTTAAATTGAAAAGTTAACGACTCGTTACATCCATTTAATCGGATAGCCAAGCGCTTGCTTTATGGCTTCCATTTCGGCGCTGTGCCACATTTCATGCTTGAAACACCACGATTCGATAAGCTGTTCCTTTAAGAATTCAATTTTACTCATAGGTTTATCTTTAGAATATACCTTACAGTGCCTATCAATGATATACAAATCGTGTGTCGCATATCGTGATACTTGATTCCACAAGGTGTATTACATTCTGGCAACTGCTGCCACATCAAGCCCGCAGGTTTGCCCTTGTAGAAACTTGTAGTATCCGGTAATGGCAATCATAGCAGCATTATCGGTAGTAAAGCGAAATTCTGGAATATACACGTTCCATCCGCGCCGTTGGCCTTCTGCAGTGAGCGCTGCGCGTAAGCCCGAGTTGGCCGATACTCCGCCTGCAACGGCTACCTCACGAATACCGGTTTGCTTTGCTGCTTTCACTAAGTTTTCGAGTAGGATGGAGATAATGGTATGCTGTAGCGAGGCGCAAAGGTCGGCCTTATGTGCTTCAATAAAGTTGGGGTCTTCGGCTACGCGGTCACGCAAGAAGTAAAGGAACGAGGTTTTTAAACCGCTGAAGCTGTAGTCCAGTCCACCTACTTTAGGCTTGGCAAATTTAAACGCATGGGGGTTTCCTTCCTTCGCCAATTTATCAACTACCGGACCACCCGGATAAGGTAAGCCCATCACTTTAGCGCATTTGTCGAATGCTTCTCCGGCTGCATCGTCAATAGTTTGGCCTATAATTTCAAAGTTCAGGGGGTCACGCATTACCACCAGCTGCGTATGTCCGCCTGATACCAGTAAGCACAGGAAGGGAAATGCAGGGTGGGGGAGCTGCTTTACCGGGTCGTCTATAAAGTGTGCAAGAATGTGTCCTTGCAGATGGTTTACTTCTACCAACGGTATATTCAACGCTTGAGCCAAGCCTTTGGCAAATGATATACCTACCAGTAGCGAACCCATAAGCCCCGGGCCTCGGGTAAACGCAATAGCCGATAGCTCATGCTTATCTACTTTTGCCAGCTCCAAGGCTCTATGTACTACAGGAATAATATTTTGCTGGTGTGCTCGTGAGGCAAGTTCGGGAATAACACCCCCGTATGTGGTGTGTACCTCTTGGTTGGCTATAATGTTGGATAGTATTACCCCATCACGAATCACTGCTGCAGACGTATCATCGCATGATGCTTCTATGCCTAGTATTATTGTTGCCATATTGCTGAAATGTTATGGCAAAGGTAGCTGAAAATAGAACAGCTTTCCTTTTGTGCAGCCGGAGGCTAAAGTAGCCAAAGCAGGTACAGGTAAATAAGGTGTCCTTGTTTTACTCTATTTCTTACAAAAAGTTGCAACTATTTGATAATTAAGATAAAAAATCGCAAAATAGCCTAATTTAAGTTGTCCGGTATGTTTATTAAAAAAGTCAAATATTTTTCGATATGGCGAATCGGCTATAAATCTTATTTTATAAATATAGTATATTTATAATCAATGTTTTATATTATGTGATGGGAGCAATGAAGCAAATGCTTATATCCATATCAGCTATGTTTATATGTTAAAATATTATGTTTTTCTTATTTTGCATAAATTTATAATTTCAGTCATAATATATTTTATATCAATAGTTTGTATTATAGCTTATTTTGAATTGCCTTATAATCGGGTGTTTCAAAAATTTAAGGGTGTATCAATTTGTTTTTTTGCTCATACATTTGCTTTCACAAAGCTGAAAGGCTAACAAATTTCTACTCTAAAAAACATAAAACATAAAAGATAAAACATAAGCTCATGGAAACAACAACGAAAGTATTTACCGACGAGCTACTGGTGCTTCAACCTAGCTTAGAACGTTTTGCTCTTAGCCTTACCGCTAACAGTGAAGATGCAAAAGACTTGGTACAGGAAACCATGCTAAAAGCGTTAACCTACCAAGATAAATATCAGGAGGATACAAATCTTAAGGCGTGGGCCTTCACCATAATGAAGAACACTTTTATCAATAACTATCGTCGTGCGGTGAAGCACAATACGGTGCTTGACGGCAGCGATAACCAGTACCTGATAAACAGTCGCCCTGCACAGCTGACGCCTGAAGCCGAATTTTCGCATAGCGAAATCAGCCGTAAGGTTAACCAGCTGGAACCGGAATTCCGTATTCCTTTTCAGCTGCATACTTCCGGCTATAAGTATAAAGAAATAGCCGAGAAGCTGAACCTGAAGATTGGTACGGTAAAAAGCCGCATATTTTTCTCACGCCAAAAGCTTATGCAAGCACTAAAGGATTACCAAGAATAGCAAGCCAAAATATCATGTTTATTCAATTGAGAAGGGGGGCAAATTGCCCTCCTTTTCTTTTTCTTTTGTACAAGGTGGTTGGAAAAGTTTGAAGGTTTTGTAACAACAATAGGTTTCGTGAAGTAACAAGTAAAGCAAAAGCCATCCAATTTTGGATGGCTTTTGCTTTACTTGTACTATACGTTAAGCGGTAGCGCGCTATTGCTGTACCGGTTGACCTTGCGGTTGTGGTTGTTGCTCCGGCTGTTGTTGTGGTTGTTCTTGAGGAGGACTAACAGGAAACTGAGAACGAGTTGCCGGGTTTTGTACATTTTCTATCCCTTTCTGAATGCTGGAACTTTTGGTCTCGTTTTGTTTTGGCATAGACATGGTTGCTGACAAGCAAAATATCAGTAGGGCAATAGCAAACCCCCATGTAAATTTTTCAAGATAGTCTGCAGTTTGCCTAACACCAAAGGTTTGGTTGCCGGCAGCAAAGTTAGCAGCCAACCCGCCACCTTTAGAGTTTTGGATAAGTACGATTAGCACCAGCAAGATGCCGGTTATGATTGCTAAAATAGAGAATAGTAAGTACATAGCGTTATCTGATTATTTTTTTCGTTCTTTTCCTTTAGCGATAGCCGCTTTGATAAGGGATGCAAAGTAAGCTCTTTTTTCCGGATTTTGCAAACTTAGCTGTTTATAAACACTAATGGCCTTGTCATATAAGCCCTGGCTAAGGTAAACTTCGGCTAGCGGTTCGCTCGCTATGCCATCAATATCATCTGTTAGTACAGGCTCGCTGGCTGTATAGGCTACCTGGGGTATAATGCGAGGGCTAGCTTCAATAAACTTATCAAGTAAGTCGCTGTCGCTTAGCTTAGGTTCACTTTCAACAGCTTCGAGGGCAAAATAGTCTGATGGTTCCGGTGTGTATATTGGCGGGGGAGTTTGCGGTATAGCCGTATCCGGTTTGGCATCGACTGTTTTGAACGATTCATCGGGCAGGTTTGGTGAGGCCAGCTCGAATTCGTCCTCCTCTTCCAACAATGGGGAATGGTATAAAAAATCATAAAGCAACCCACGATTGAGCGTATAGGCAGAAACGAGGTGAGCAACTTCTGAAAACGCTTCGCTATTTGCAATGTACATGGCCTTAAGCCTCAGCTGGTGTGCAATGGAAAACCATGGGTAACGCTCAACCAGCTCGTTAAGCTGGCTTAGCGTGTTGGGTGTGGGCTCTTGCTCACGCCGTATTAGCCGTATGATTTCGTTTGCTTGCATGGTTTTACCATTTAGCGGCTGATTCGTTAAATATGTCGTCAACCAGCTGTTCCACAATTTTATCAACCAGCCCTCTTTCAACAGAAGCTAAATTTGATGAGCTGTCATACTCCTCGTAGCGGGAAAACGATTTATCGAAATCATCTTCCTTTTTATAGCGGTTGGTAAAACGGACTTTTACGGTTATGGTGAGCCGTTGCTTGGTGGCGTACTCATTTCCGCTAATGGCAACGGGGCTAACGGTATATCCGGTTATTTCACCCTCAAATGCAAAATCGCCTTCGCTTTGTGCAAGCACTAGCTTCGTGCTGCGGGTAAACTTTTCCTTCAACGCGTTTGTGAACGTGTTACTTAAGGTATTTATGGCTAACGGAGCCATGCTTTGAAAGTAGGCTACGCTTACCGTTTTGGCACTAGGGTGAATGGATGCCCCCGAGAACGAGTAAACACCACAGCGGGTAAAGCATAGCATTATTGCCAGCGTAAAAATCCCACAAAGGCTGATATAACGTAACTTTCTTATCATGGAGTAATGATGTTGTATTCCTTTATTTTTCGGTATAGCGTTCGCTCGGATATGCCAAGCTCTTCAGCAGCCAGCTTGCGTTTTCCCTTGTGCTTTGCTAGAGCTTTACGTATAAGGTCAGTTTCTTGGTCTTGTAACGATAGTGATTCTTCTACCAGCTCCTCGGTATCGGTTATGTTGTCTTTTTCGCCGGGGTGTATGCTGATAATTGGTGACGCGGGTATTTTTCTCACACCAAAGCTAGCTTGCTCACTTAATGTGTTGTCAACAGGTGCATGTGCTCCGGTGGTAAGGTCATGAACGATTTTTTTCAGGTCGTTCATGTCATTTTTCATATCGAACAAAATTTTGTAAAGAATATCTCGTTCCGACGCAAATGAGCTGTCATCCTTTCGTCCGCTACCTGTGTACACTATTGGTAGCGAAGGTATGCCTACGTTAGGAAGGTATTGGCTCAGCGTTTCGGCGCTAATTTCTCGCTCTTCCTCAATAATGGACAGCTGTTCGGTTACATTTTTCAGCTGGCGTACATTCCCCGGCCAGTAGTAGCTTTCAAGCATGCTTCTAGCTTCTGCGCTTAGAGAAATAACAGGCATGTGGTACTTCTCGGCAAAGTCGGCAGCAAACCTTCTAAACAGTAAGTGTATATCGCTCTTGCGGTCGCGTAGGGGAGGTATGGAAATGGGTATGGTGTTAAGCCGATAGTATAGGTCTTCACGAAACCGTCCGTTCTGTATAGCTTGTGAAATATCAACGTTGGTTGCCGCTACCACACGAACGTTGGTGCGTTGCGTTTTAGATGAACCTACCTTCATGAATTCTCCCGTCTCCAACACGCGTAGCAAGCGTACCTGTGTTGCTACGGGAAGTTCGGCCACTTCATCAAGAAAAATAGTCCCGCCGTCGGCTACCTCAAAGTACCCTTTCCGTGTATCGTGCGCGCCGGTAAACGAACCTTTTTCGTGGCCAAACAGCTCCGAATCAATTGTGCCTTCGGGTATAGCTCCGCAGTTTACGGCTATATATTGCCCGTGCTTGCGGCTGCTGTACGCGTGAATTACTTTGGGAAATACTTCTTTTCCTGTTCCGCTCTCACCCGTAATGAGCACCGATAAATCGGTAGGTGCTACCTGACAGGCTATGTCGAGTGCCCGATTGAGCACCGGATTATTACCCACTATGTCAAACCGTTGCTTTACGCTTTGAATATCCATTGCTAGTATAAAATGCTGCGTACAAAGTTAGAATTTACTTTTTGATTTCGGAAATTTTGTCAGGTGATTAAATGAAAGTAGTCAGAAATCAGTAGAGTGGAAGTGTTGTAGTGTAGAAGTTAAAGGCAGGAGTAGCTAGTTGCAGCGAGTTGCGGTTTTCATATAAATTAAGGGGCGTAAGCAAAACTTTGCTTACGCCCCTCTTTGAACTTAAAAAATAAACAAGAAGTTTTTACTTGAAACGGTAGTTAACGCCTACGGTTATTCCAAAGGACGATAAATCTACATCTTCGGGTTTACCGTAGAAGTAGTTTACCCCACCGGAAAGTGAAACTCTATCCCAGCAGTTCCAGCGGATTCTGGCATCAGCACCGGCAGAAAAGGCCATATCGCTCCTTTCTGTATCCGCGTTTTTTATGTAGAGCATTCCCTGGCAAAGACCGATTAAGGGTTTTAGGTCAAACTCAACTTTTCCGGATTCTATTGCGGTTGTTAACAGTGGGCCTACCATAAAGCCGCTAAGACCTATGGAGTTGTCGTTGTGTTTTGACTTGAAGTTTGTTCCAAACATCATGGCAGAAATGCCAACGTTCTTGGTAAATCGGTAGCCGAAATCAACACCGAATTGCACCCCCGTGTTACAATCATCTTTTAGATCTCCTGTAAGAAAAGCTGCTCCTACGCCTAACCCGACGTACCCTTTACGGGGTTCTTGTGCCTGAGATGCAGCTACACCAATAAGTAAAATAAGGGCGATTAGTGAGAGTGATTTTTTCATGATTTAAAGGCTTAAAAGTTAGTATTATGGTGATTTGCTTAGCTGTTTCTCAGCGTTCCGGTATAGGTTCCGTTAACCGTTGCTGTGGGTGAGCCATCCAACGGGAAGCTGTAAGTAATGCTATACGTGCTGCCGCTTTTGCTTACCGTTGCTGTTCCGCTGGTTGCTTTTCTAATGGTACTTGTTCCCGGAATTTTTACCGATGCGGTAAATGTTCCATTGGGCATAGGTGTTGTAGTAGTGATGGTGTAAGTGCCGGCGGGTAGCGTTGTTGCCGTTGTGTTTGAGCTGGCAAAAGCCATGGCAAAATCGAAACCGTTAGCTCCTGTTCCACCGAAGTTAACCATGAACTTTCCGACGGAACCAATTTGGTATCCCTCGGTATGGTAGTAGGTTTGCGAGCTGCCGTTCATTTGTACGGTCATAGCTCCGGGGCTTGTTGTGCTGCTGCCGCCCTCATCGCTGTCATCTTCCCAATTCAATGTTCCTGTGTAGTTACCCTTAACTTTTTTTCCGTTAGATAGCGTACAGTCAAAGTTGATAGTGTATGTGCTGCCCGATACGGCTATGCTTACCGTACCGCTGCTCACTTCAAGTTCAACTTCGCCTTCGTCGTTAAAAACTGCTCCGGATACATAGGTGAGGGGTTGACCCGTATCAGCCAGCGTGTAAGTTCCGGCAACCAGCTTATTGCTGGTGCTGGGTACAAACATTTCGAAACCCATTATGTAGTTATCACCTGCCAGATACAGCTCAATGTTATTTACGTTGTTCCCGTAATAGTTTCCGTAGTAGTACTGTATTCCTCCGTTTATGTTCTGCACATTGCCATCGTAAACAAACTGGTTAGTTCCGGGTTCGGGGTCTTTGTCGTCTTTGCTGCATGCTACAAACATTGTAGAGCATAGTAGCATTGCGACTAAGGCTGTAAAAAACGCTCTGCTTTTCTTCATAGTGTTGTTGGTTGTTCTTTTCATAATTATGTGTTTTGTGAGAATGTTGTATTTATATTCTATCGTTGTTTACCCGGCATATCCAACAATGCCGCTGCTAAAAACAGCAATGCTGTGGGTACTATCATAATGAAGAGTAGGTACTTAATAAAGTCGAGTGTGTTATGAAAGAAGGTAGTTTGCATCATTATGCTGCTGAGGTTTGAGGACATCCAGAAAAGAGATGCCACAGCTAAAAAAGCGGCGGCGCTTTTTATACTGCTTTTACCGTATGCGCGTTCTGCGGCTTTAGGGTCTTCGCCATAGCGGTTTCCTTCCGGAAGGCTGTCTTTCAGTAAAAGTACCAAAAGCCAAATTGAACCGATAAAGGGAATCAGTGCAACCAGTATCATCCAGCCGCTCCGACCTGTGTCGTGCAGGCGACGTATAGTAACGCCTAAGCTGGGAATTACTACAGCCAAAGAGTAGGCCAATATGCCGAATGGAGCGAGTGAAATAATATCGACTTCACGACTTTGCACTATAATAGCAACAACGCAAAATAGAACGATAATTACCATTGAAAAAAACATGTTGAATGCTGCAAACATCCAGTATTCTTTTCTCCTTGCACGTCCGCTAAAGCAGGCGTATTTTTTCAGTGCGGTTAAATACCATTTCATAGTGTTAGGGGTTTGGTTATTATTGCTATTCGTTTTCTAAGGCGCATGCTATTGCGCTTCAAAGTGTATATCTGATGTGCCTAAGGGAATATTTACATCACCATTACTGTTTCTGTCCACATATACGTAGCTTACTTTCGCATTAGCACCATTTTCTGTAAAAGTTAGGTTTGTTATGCTGTTTTCCCCAAAGTGTAGGTCGGTTGTTGGAGGCGTTAGCTGGTGGCTGCCGGATATGCTCATTTGTGCCCCTCCTACAGAGCCGTTGGTAACGACGGAACCTTGTGTGTAGCTGTATGTAAAATCGGTAATGTAGATGGTTATATCGTGCAGCTCGCTTTTATCTGCCGAAAGGATAAACGCAAGCTGAAACTTACCTACATTGCTGAAGGTTGCATTGCCAACGTACAACGTTTCCCCTTCTGCAGGCTTAGGATATTCGGGCTCATTTGACCCTTTTTTCCCTGAGCAGGCTAAGCACATTGCAGTGAAAAGAATACAAGATATGAGAGTAATTTTTTTCATAGTAAGGAATTTTTTAAGGTGTGTTCATGAAAAAAAGCCGTATGCTTATTCGATTACCGCTTTTGTTTTGGCAGCTATTTTGTCTTTAAAGGAATTTCTTCAAACTCAGCCTTTCCCGTTTGGTTATCCACAGCCTCTAGCTTAGGTCTTCCAACAAAAGCACCCATTTTTATCCCGCAACGGATATAGTATTCTTTGCCGAATTGAATGTTTATAGGAAGCTCTACTTTTGTCTCGGTCTTTGCTGACAACGTATCCACTCCTTCTTTTGTAATCTTGATTGTTGTTTTGCTTTTGTTCTTTGCGCGAAAAACCTTCTGGTTATCCAAATATATATCGTAGCCTATCGCTGCGCCGGCCATAGAACCTTTCCGGTAGATATGTAGTAGGGCGCAATCATCCTGCAATTGGTTTTCGGTATCCTGCGGTTTGGCAACATCAGTCACGCTATCTGCTGAGGGTTCTGATGTTTTTTTGCTCGCTCCACAGCCAATAAATAGTAAAGATGCTACAAGCATTAGTGCAAATCCGGCTAATGCGTTTTTCAGCGAGCCTTTTCTGTTTTTTAAAATTCTCTTTTTCATACGTTATGTGTTTTGTATTTTTTTAAACCGTTTTTCCCTCAGCCAATATTGGAGAATTGCCGGAGGCCATATTTTTTCTATACAGCTATAAGAAAGCACGGGAGATGGGTGTGATTCTTGTGATAGCTGTTGTTCAAAACCCGATCTGCTGAATAGCTTTGTCGCTATTCAATTACCGCTTTTGTTTTTGCATCAAACGTTACTTCTCCGGAGCTGCCGTCGTTGCTGCAAACTATAATTCTGTCGGGCATTTTGTCTGTTTCGAATATGTACTTACAGTCCTTATTGGTAGATGTGTATAGCTGAGACCTTAGCGTCCTGTTTTCTACCTCTATCTTCACCATTATTGGAATGGTTTCATTGTCAAGGAGAAGCTTGTTATTTATCCCCTTGCCATAAATTTTTACGAAGGTTAGTCCATCTTCGGTTTTACCAATTTCCCCGATATTAATCGTGTATGTTTTTCCGAAGGAACTCAGCTTGACACCTTTGTCGTTGCCGCATGCAACGATAGTTAGTATTGCTGCTGTGAGCATTAAGCTGTATATGATTTTTTTTGTATTCATCGCTTTGTTTTTGTTTTAATAGCTATTCTTAGATAGTTCAAGCTGCTACTTGTTACCCCCAACCCCCTGAAGGGGGCTTTGGTCTGTGCAAGCGGATTTTTTTCATGGTGCTTAACGATTTAGCGGTAAGTATTTTGTTTAGGCCGGTTATCGGATTACATTTTTTGTTAACTTTAGGCTTTTAGCTCCGAGGTCAAAAATAGAGTTCCGGAAACTTTTGTAATACCCCACTTGTGGGGTATTTATAAAAAGTATGTGATTTTGTGAGAACCCCCACTTGTGGGGTATTTAAGAAAAGAGACAGGACTTATTTTTGCCGAGGTGCGACAACACTTCTAAACCAACCAATAACCTATGAAAAAGATTGCTTGCTTACTAACCCTCCTTTTTACCTTTCTTGCTGCACAGGCACAAAACGTTGACTCGTTGATAAACGTGTTGAATACCTCAAAAATATCACTTGAGGAGCAGAGCCGTATATGTAGAATATTGACCGATTTTTATGTTGGCAAAAATCCTAAAGTAGGATTATTTTATGCTAAGAAAGGATTGGAGATAGCCGAAAGGCAAAAGAATGGAAAAGATTTATGTTGGTTTTCTACAAATGTTGGATTTAATTATGAACGATTGGGAATAGTTGATACTGCCATGATGTATCTTGAAAAAGCACTCTCCTTAGCTGATAATACAAAAAAAGGCCAAGAGGATAAGGCTTGGGTGTATGGAAATATGGGCAATATATACTATCGGAAAAATAATAAAATTGCTGCTATTGAATGCTTTATGAAAGTTAAGGTTATTGCTAGTGAGATAGATAATAAATTGTTGTTATTTAATTCATTAGTTAGTATTGCTGGTATTCATCGTGCAATGTATGATCATGATAAGGCTATTGATTATTATGAACAGGCAAAACTGATAGCGAAGGAGCGAAATGATTCATCAGGGATGTGTGATATTCTTTATGGTCTTGGATCAGTTCATGGAGATAGAAAAGAACGCGACAAAGCGTTAAAGTACTATTCTGAATTAGCCGATGTCAGTAAATCCATTGGCAATGTGAAGTCCGAGATTCTTAGTATGCTTGGACTTTCTAGAATTTATAAGTCAAAAGAATTTAATGATATTGATAAGGCTCTGAAGTATGTTAGTCGTGCGGATACCTTAGCAGAAATATATGGAGATCCAAGATTGATTGCAGCATCAAAAGAGTTACAGGCAGGCGTTTATTGTGATCTAGGACGTTATAAAGAAGCGGAGAAGGTAGCATTTATGGCATTAGAAAGCAATTCTTCTGAAACTGGAATTGTAAAAAGAAACATTTTGGCAATTCTTATCAATGTCTATATTTTTTTAGATGATAAGGAAAAGGCATCGAAATACTTTATTGAGTATGACGAATTTACTAACCAGTATAATGAGAGGAGTTTTCATGAAGCAATGACTGACATGGAAGTCAAATACGAAACCGAAAAAAAAGAAATGCGTATCACTTCCCTTGAAAAAGAAAAGAAGCTATACACTTGGCTAGGTATTGCCGGTGCGGTTGCACTATTGCTCGTATTTGGTATGCTGTTTTTCCGTCACAGAGCAAATGTGGAAAAGCGTAAAGCAGCAGAACGGCAGCAGGAGCTGGCAGAGCAGCGCATAAAGCAGCTGGAGCAAGAGCAACAGCTGGTGGCCACTAAAGCGGTGCTTGACAGTGAAGTGGCTGAGCGATCGCGTTTTGCCCGCGACTTGCACGATGGCATAGGTGGTATGCTAAACGTGGTAAAGAAAAATCTTAGCGATATGAAGGGCTATGTTATAGTTGCCAATCCCGATGCTGAACGTTTTAGTAGTACGCTGGATGTGCTTGACTCGTCTATTAGCGAGCTTCGCAGGGTGGCGCACCACATGATGCCTGATTCGTTAATGCGCTACGGATTGAAAACATCGCTTGAGGATTACAGCAAGGTTGTGCCGAACCTGAGCTTCCGCTATGTGGGTGAAAATGTGCGGTTGGATAGTCGGCTCGAAGTGATGATTTACAATTCTGCCTACGAGCTAATCAGTAACGCGGTGAAGTATGCCAACGCTACCGCTATTAACGTACAGCTGTTGGTTGATAACGGGTTGGTATCGTTAACCGTACAAGATAACGGTGCAGGCTTTGACCCTAATAAGCTTACTGATGGTTCCGGTTTAGATAATATTCGTATGCGGGTATCGGCTTATAACGGTAAGCTGCACATTCACTCATCACCCGGTAAAGGAACAGAAGTAAACATAGAAATTGAGAATAGTAGTACGATTTCTTAAGCAGGTTGGTTATGATAAACGTTCATATTGTAGATGACCATAGGATGCTGGTGCAGGGACTGCGCCTTACCATCAAAGAGTCAGACAACATAACGGTAAGCGGCGTGTCGCATACCTTAGCGGAATGCCGAACCACGTTGGCATTTGAAACCCCCGATGTGCTTTTGCTGGACTTGAGCCTGCCCGATGGCAGCGGAATAGATTTTTGTACCGAAGTGAGAAAAATGTATCCGTCGATAAAGGTATTGGTGTTAACATCGCATGATGAATGCTCGGTTGCGCGCAGGGTAATGGAGAACGGGGCATCGGGCTACATTCTTAAAAACGGATTATCGGAAGAGGTGGTTGCCGGAATAGAGGCCGTAATGGACGGAGAAACATTTCTATGCGATGAGATTAATATAATGCTGAAAAAGCAGCAAAATCAACCCCTCTGGCTTACCATACGCGAGCAGGAAGTGATGCAGCTGGTTGCCAACGGCTATACCAATAAAGGAGTGGCTGACGAGCTGAAGCTAAGCGTTGAAACGGTTAAGAGCTACCGTAAAAGCGCCCTTTTTAAAATTGTTGGCGAGCTTGGAGGAAATACGGTAGAAGCAATAAACATAGCACGTAAGAAAGGGTGGATAAAATAGTCTAAGCAGCCGACCATTATCCCCAACCTCCTAAAGGGGGACTTTGGCTAGCGCAAACGATTTTCTAAAGGTTAATTGCTGGCACGTGTTTGTAACGCATACCGGCAAGATGCGTCATTGCGAGCGAAGCAATCTGCTTATTCAGGAGATTGGTTGGCTCTGCCTCCCCTTCGGGTCGCTACGCTCGCAATGACGCTATTTTTTTATAATTGGGGAACATGAGCAAACTGTTAATTTTAGCACTTCTTGTACCTTACTTACTTCAGATTTCTGTATTCTGACTTCTACTTCATCGCTTTTTTCTACCTTTGCTTTCAAATGGGAAAGCAGATACTAAATACAAAGCTGGCTAATAAATGGGTAGTAAGTAAGAAAGAGCGGTTTGATGCCGTTACCTTTGACGCTGTGCGTCCGCTTACGTTTAAAGAAATTCTCCGGAAGTACCGTATTGGCTTGTACTGCGCTGCCATTGCCTCCATGCTGCTTATAATCTTTTTGCTGGCATACAAAATAAACAGCCTGTCAAAAAACGCGGGACAGTTTGTTGTACTCAACATGCTACCCGATGTCCCCATTCAACCCAAAGACGAAGTTCCCGTTGACCCCAAAGAAGAGCTGGCAAAAGAAGTTGACGAGATGATTAGAAACGCACGTTCAACTTCTGTTCGTAATGTAATAGTGAATACAGATGATGCTCAACGTAGTGTATTGAGGGATGATAAAGGCATTAACAGCTCGGTGTATGACGAAGCGCAACGGCTGCAAGAGAAGCTGGATGCTAACCGTCGGCAGCAGGAAGCATATCAGTCAGCAGATAATGCTGTTCCTGTGAAAGCACCGGAAGTACGCACTGCGACTGAGACCTATAAGGGGCCTTCTGTTTTATCATACGCGCTAACCGGACGTTCGGCTATTACCCTGCCTATTCCGGCTTACATGTGCGAGCGTGGAGGCGATGTTGTAGTTATTATTCAGGTTAACCGTAGAGGATATGTAGTGGGTACAAAAGTTGATACGAGAAGATCTGCTGCCGATCCTGCCATGCGTGATGCCGCCGAACAAGCCGCCAAAACCTCCCGTTTCACTCCTGATAATACAGCGGCGGAACCGCAACAAGGTGAAATAGTGTACCGTTTCATTGCACAGTAGTAACGATTGTTCGTTGATGTTATAAAGCGTAAAGGTAGGCGGACTAATGCCTTCTTGCGTACGTTGCGCAAATTATTTGTGCCCCCTTGTGTTATACCTATGCACGATAGCTTTTTGAATTAAGTTAATTATCATACAGAATAATATGGCTCACAAGTACTACAACCAAACCGTTACCGAAGTTGCCGATGTGCTTCAAACTTCGCTTAAAGAAGGGCTCAGCGCTGAAGAAGCCCGTAAACGTATTGCTCAATACGGCTACAACGAGTTTGAAAAGAAAAAGAAGAAAAGTCTTTTTGTGAAATTTTTGGCGCAGTTTAAAAGTTTCATGATTATTGTGTTGCTGGTTGCTGCTGCCATATCGGGCGTGGTGGGAGCCATGCATGGAGAGGGATTTACCGATGCGCTTATCATTCTCGGTATAGTTATTCTTAACGCGGTAATTGGAACCATACAGGAAGCCAAGGCAGAGCAGTCGCTCGAAGCGTTGGAGCGTATGTCTGCACCGCAGTGTAAGGTAATACGTGGGGGACAGGTTGAGCTTATTGAATCGCGAGAGCTGGTTCCCGGTGATTTGGTGGTGCTTGATACGGGTGATTCCATACCGGCTGATTTGCGCTTGACCGAAGCCGTAAACCTTAAAATACAAGATGCGGCGCTTACCGGAGAGTCGGTACCCGAAGAAAAGTTTACCGAACGTATTGAACAGGATGATACGCCACTGGGAGACCGTGACAATCTGGGCTTTGCTTCGAGTACCGTTACCTACGGGCGTGGTAAGGGAGTTGTAGTTGGTACGGGAATGAATACGGAGGTTGGTAAAATTGCCACCATGATTCAGTCTGTACCCGATACTAAAACACCCTTACAAGAGAAGTTGGATAGGCTGGGTAAGTTTCTTGGTATTGGTGCGTTAGCCATTTGTGTACTGCTATTTATTGTTGGTGTGCTATATGGAAAAAATGTTGTTGATATGTTTATGACCGCTGTAAGCCTTGCGGCTGCGGCAATACCCGAGGGGCTTCCGGCCGTATCGACTATTGTGTTGGCGGTTGGAGTACAGCGTTTGGTAAAAAAGAATGCCATAGTACGTACACTACCGGCTGTTGAAACGCTTGGCAGCACTACGGTTATATGCTCGGATAAAACCGGAACGCTTACACAAAACCGAATGACGGTTGTACGCTTATATACAGATAGCGTGGTAACAGATGCTGCACAACCGCTTTCGAATTTTACAGAATCACAAAGCAGGCTGGTAAAAGTAGCCGTACTGGCTAATGATGCTAAGCTATCAGGTAATGCAACAACATATAAAACTACCGGTGACCCCACAGAAACAGCCTTGATAGATTTAGGGCTTAAGCTATCAATAAATAAGAATACGCTTGATGACGAACTAGCGCGTGTTGCGGAAATTCCTTTTGATTCCGAACGCAAGCTAATGACTACCGTACACCAGCTGCCATCGGGCAAGTATGAGGTTTGCACAAAAGGTGGAGTGGACGAGCTGTTGGCTCGTTGTACGTCTGTGTACCTTAACGGACAAACGTTGGCGTTGAGTGAATCGGAGAAAGATAAAATTAGAGAGGCCAACCACCTGTTGGCACAACATGCCTTGCGGGTGCTGGCTATGGCATACAAAGCTGTTGATAGTATTCCCGAGAAGGTGGATAGCGTTACGTTGGAAACCGAACTTACCTTTGTCGGTATGGTTGGGATGATTGACCCGCCGCGTCCTGAGGTAAAGGTGGCGATAGAAAAATGTCGTACAGCCGGAATAAAGCCGGTAATGATTACGGGAGACCATAAGACCACCGCTACCGCTATTGCTAATGAGCTTGGCATTATGCAGCCCGGAGATGAAGCACGTACAGGATCGGATGTAGAACGAATGACAGATGACGAGCTGCTTACCAACGTACAACGTATAGCTGTATATGCGCGGGTAGCGCCGGAGCATAAGGTTCGTATCGTTAAAGCCTTTCAACGGTCAGGTAACATAGTTGCCATGACAGGTGACGGCGTGAATGATGCACCCGCCCTAAAGCTTGCCGACATTGGTTGCGCAATGGGCATTACCGGAACAGATGTTTCTAAGGAAGCGGCTGATATTGTACTTGCCGATGATAACTTTGCTACTGTGGTAACAGCGGTAGAGGAAGGCCGCCGTATTTACGATAATATTTTGAAAGCAATACAGTTTATGCTTTCCACCAATATTGGTGAAATAGTGGTGCTCTTCGTTGCTGTACTGGCCAACTGGGTTACCCCCCTGCTTCCTATTCATATTTTGTGGATAAACTTGGTAACAGATAGCTTACCGGCACTAGCCTTGAGTGTTGACCCTGCGGATAAGCATGTAATGGAGCGTAAGCCTATAGATGCCAAGCAAAGCATAATGAACCGGTTGTTTGTTACCCGCGTTTTCTTGCAGGGCGCAATGATAGGTACGCTGTCGTTAGTAGCGTTCCGTATTGGCTTACAGACCAGTGAGGCTGCTGCACAAACCATGACGTTTGCTGTGCTTGCTTTTTCACAGCTGGCACATGTGTTTAACGTTCGCTCAACGCGTAGTTCGGCATTTATCGGCATGTTTAGCAATAAGTATTTGCTTGGCGCAATAGTGTTAGTTGCCGCTATGATGCTGGTGGTACTCGAAGTACCCGCCTTACATGGCGTATTCCATCTTACAACGCTTACTACTGCGCAATGGCTATGGGTAGTAGGCTTATCGTTAGCGCCGCTGCCGCTGGTAGAGGGAGTAAAGGCGGTATTGAGAATGACTAAGAAGCCAGCATAAAAATAGAATTGATTATGTGTTGTGCATTGTCGGATTTATTTTTTCACCCTTCCGGTGAGAGGTGTTTTACCATTCGCACAGCAACCACATTTGATATTCTCGAACTACAGCAGCTGTACAAGAATACCATTCTGTCGGTAAATCGGAAAGATTACAGCGCTGAGGAGGTTGAAGATTGGGCATCATGCGGAGATAGGGAAGAGCGTTGGCTGGAGCTGTTTGCTGAACAGCACTGCCTTGTTGCCGAAAACGAAAGCTTGCAAATAGTTGGCTTTGCCTCCATTAAC
The DNA here is from genome assembly GCA_031551125.1 of Bacteroidales bacterium. Classification (GTDB taxonomy): domain Bacteria; phylum Bacteroidota; class Bacteroidia; order Bacteroidales; family UBA932; genus JAIRNF01. Next base: position 30,231 of record JAVBOB010000003.1, on the reverse strand, counting down.
GGTGCGGGCTATCTGCATTCCATGTTCGTACATAAAGATTTCCAACATCAGGGAGTAGCAGGTTTACTATACAGAACGTTGGAGCATTATGCTGTTGAAAAAGGTGTACACATTATAACATCGGAAGTGAGCATAACCGCAAAACCATTCTTCGAAAAGCAAGGTTTTACTGTTAACCAAGAGCAGCGACGTAAAGCAAATAAGCTATACCTTACTAACTATAAAATGAGTAAGCTGCTTTAGCATACGGAATGCACGACATGATCTTTGGAAAGAGCTTGTCTAAAAAGTCGTTTATTGGTTCACGAGAATCAAATATTTGATTTCAATCTCAGACAGGTTTTTGAATTGGAATAGGGCAAAGAAGGTAGCCCATAGGGCTTACATATCAATAGAAACAGCAAATGCCCAATAGAAAGTTGTCCGTAGGACATAAACAGTAGCTGTGCGATTAAAGCCCTACGGGCTACGGTTGGTTTGAGGCATTAGCCTTTTCTATTGATATTATTTCCCTACGGGAAACCCTCTTCGCCAAAATGTTTTGCCCGGCTTGCATATACAGAACAGTCCACTTTACGAGCCCTATCGGTTTTAAAACCTGCTAGGAATACAAATAAAAGAGGGTGCCAAATGCTTTTTGGACACCCTCTTTTATTTTGAACGGTTCGCTATAAAATGCAGCTGGTAGGCGCTGTTATTCTACAAATAGCTTTTAATAAAGTTATTTTATAAACATTAGAAGGTGATTCTTGTTTGGTGATAAGAATAGGTATTGATGAGCACTATAAATTTTGAAAGATAGGTTGCTGTCAGTAGCTGTTGGTGTTACAATAAAAAATTGAGCGACATGAAAAACCTATCGGTTACGTTCGAGAAAGATTATTCGAACAAGAAAATAGTAGCTATAAGTGGTTTCAACGCATCGCTAAGCGTAGTTTGGGATGCGTTTACCAACCCGTCAACGCTGGAAAAATGGTTTGCACCTAAGCCATTTCGAGCGGTTACTAAATCGGCAGATTTCAAGGAGGGCGGACGCTGGTTGTACTACATGCTATCACCGGAAGGAGAGAAGTTTTGGGGACTTTCCGAATATAAAAAAATTCGTGTAAATAAGCTGTTGGAAATAGATGATGCTTTTTGTGACGAGGATGGCGCTATAAACACAAACCTGCCTAAGCTGTTTTGGATGTATGACTTTTCAGAAGAAGATGGAGGAGTTAAGGTAACCACCACCATGTCATTTACAAGTGATGAGGATATGAAAAAAATCTTGGAAATGGGATTTGAAGAGGGCTATGGAACAGCGCTCAGCCAGCTGCAAGAGCTGCTCAAGTAATAATATAGTATTAGCGAATTATTGGCACGCAGAACGCACGTCTAACAACGCAGGTAACACAGTTTCACTTTACTTATAGTATAATTGTGTTTACCTGTGTATGAAATTGTGTTATCTGCGTGCCAATATCTTTACCCTATACGCCTAAAATTTGTTTGATTGCCTCTTGCGGCATAAACGTGCGCTTAGAGGTAGCCTCTATGTTTTGTCCTTCTTCGTCGAATATTCTTTTGAGAAAAATGGGCATGGCTTCGCCAACTTCTATCAAATGCCCGTCGGGGTCGTAAAACCGAATGGTACGTTGCCCCCAAAGTTCTATATTTATCTCATGCAGAAATTTTGTATTCTTTTCTTTAAGCGTTTTGTATATAGAATCGAGCTCATGCGTTTCGAAGCACAGTTCAAAACGGCTGGTACTCCTAGAATTTTCAATATTTTCACGGCCAAGCGTTGCCGGGATAATATTTCCATCCATAATTTGCCAAAGGGCAAAACCTTCTTTAAACATAAAGTTTAACCCGCCGAAATCGGCAGCTACGGTCAGTCCCAATATATCGGCATAGAAATCCCGTGCTTTGGGTGCGTTCTTTACAAACAAAACGGGTGTACAATTTTGCAGCTTCATACATTTTGATTTTTGGTTTAGGCAAAGTTACCGTATTGCACGGTAGCCGCTTGTGTAAAAAAACGACTTTCTTAGCAACGCAGCTCAGCCGGAGAACTTCCCGATAGGCGTTCAAACTCTTTAATCAGGTGTGAGTGGTCGTGATAACCACAGGCTAAGGCTACTTCTGAAAGGCATTCGTCGGCATGTGCTTTAAGGTAGCGCAGGGTGTAACGAAACTTGCTTACCTGACTAAATGCTTTGGGAGATATACCTACTGCCGATTTAAACCTGCGCTCAAGCTGTCGTTGGCACAAGCACGTATGGTGGGCAACTTCCGTAATTGATAGCATGCCGTTATTTTTTGTAATCAAATCAACGGCGTAGGCTATTTGTTTTGCCGGTTCAAACAAGCAGGAAAGCATTCCGAGCAAGTAGCTCTCGATATGCTCTATTTTCGATGCTAACGTGTGCTTTTCGAATAAAGCCTCATGAAATCGGCTGTCAAATAGAGTTTTCACCAACGACATATCAAGCCGTTGGTTGGTTAGCTCATTTACCGGAATACGCATAAATGCGGTAACACCCATGGGTTTAAACCGTATGCCGAACATTTGAACGTTGCCGCTGTAGGTAACCTCTATGTATGATGTTATGGTACCAATCAGGTAGGGTTGAAAAGGTTGAAGCCCGTTCTTGGGATGAGAACCTTCAAAAGAGAATAAAATGTCCACGCAACCGTCAGGAAATATTCTGACGGTTTCTTCGTTCGCCACAAAGCCATCGGTCACCCAGTAGGTTTCAACGTATGGGGTTAACCGTATGTCGGGTTTACATTCGTGGTACATTTATTTGCTTTGTTATTTCTACAAAAGTACAGGATTCCGTATTTCCTTTAATGGAAAGGCAGTACTCTCTTAATTCTTCAATGCTCATTGCGGCTATTTTTTCATGGCTTCCGCTTTCATTTCCGGGGGCATTTTTTCAATTGCATAGCGAAGCGCGGTGCGAGGCATGGTAGCCTTGTGTTGCATTACAAAGCTGAAAACTTCTTTTTGATGTGCTTCGCTTGCGGCTTTAAGCATCCATCCGTAAGCTTTCTGTACCAAGTCATCCTTATCGTGGAGCAGAATGGTTGCCAGCTGAAAAGTATCATCCAAGAACAAGCCTTTACGGGCAGGAATAATTAGCGTAACGGCTGCGGCACGGCGTACCCAACGATTATCGGAGTGCGCCCATTCTTTAAGGCGGGAAATGTACTCGGGATATTTTTCGATAAGCTCACCAATGGTGTGGTTGCATAGCGTATCGCATGAAGCCCAGTTGTTTACATAGCGTTGTACCCATCGGTCAAATGTCTCAAAATCGGTTGCTTCGTACTGCTTGTGCATGGCGTATGACCAGCTGCACGCTACGAACGATTCTTCCAAATAACCGGAACGCCAAAGCTCTTCGCACAAATCAAAAATTTCCGACTTAGGTTTGTTTTTGATTTGGCTGAATATCGCTTTACTTATCTTGTTGACGGTTGGAACTTTTACGCCGTATGCTTTGATTTCTTCTTTGAAGAAATTCTGAGCCGTGCGTTCTGTTTTTTCATCAACGTTGTTTTTAAGCTCTTCCCTGACTTGTGCCAGTATTGTTTTCATCATGTAAGATCAAAAGTAGCTATATGGCAGTTTTAGTTATTTATAGGTTAAATATATGTAGTTTTGGCGTAACGTTTGTTGGTATTCGCCAAAAATAAGTCTGCAACATATACCATGACTACATCGGCAAATATAGAAAATACACCGGACTCTTCTTTAGGTAAGAGGAAAAAGAAAAGACCGTTATGGAAACGCATGCTGATACGAACAGGGCTGACGTTGGCGGCGCTGGTAACGCTTGTAGCTATTGCTATCGGTATTGCTTTGTATGTTGTGTTTACGCCAACGAGAATAACACCTTTAGTGTTGAAGTACGCCAACGAGTATTTGGATGCTAAGGTTGAATGCGAGTCGGTAGAGCTTACCTTTTTCAGCACCTTCCCGAACTTGGGTGTTGTGCTTAAAAACGGAACCATTACAAAGCCGCTGACTGTTGTTGACAGCTTTGTGCAGGAGGGATTACCGCAGGATACGTTGATAGCTTTCCGCCGTTGCAGAATATCGTTCAATCCGGTAGCCTTTCTTTCAGAGAAGAAAGTTATTGTGCAAAAGCTAAGGCTGAATAGCCCTCGTGTTTACGCGTACATGAGCCCCGAAGGTAAAGCGAATTGGGATATATTTTTGCAGCAATCTGATACAACATCTACCGCTGTTGCAAGTACAGACACATCGGCATTTGAGCTGCCTGAGCTGAACGTTAAAGGCGTTCGCATTTCCAACGCTTCTATCATTTATGATGACAGGGTGCGGGATATATTTGCCTCTGCCGACAGTCTGCATTTTACCCTTGACGGGAATATGTCTAAAGACTCTGCCAGACTTGATTTGGCGTTAGGTATAAAAGCGTTGACCATGTTTTACGAAGGGCGAGCGCTGTCAAAGCAGCTTCCGCTGCAAGTTGAGGCGCGGTTGCATAACAACCGTACTGCTCGGCGCTTGACTGTTGAAAAAGCTTCTATCGCAACAGGCATACTGGGCTTTGAAGCAAAGGGAACATTACAGGGCGACAGCACAGCACATCGTGCAATGGTTGATATGGAGCTGGCCTTAAGCGCGTCATCTTTGGCCGATTTGTTACGGAATGTACCCGAACAAATGAGATATATTGCAGACAACCTGAAGGCCGAAGGCGAGCTGAACCTGCAAGGACGTTTTCACGGATATTGGGGACAGGGCAATATACCCCTGCTTACCGCCTCTCTCAGCTTGAAGGATGGGGCATTACGCAGCGCCAACCATTCGAATAGTGAAGGGTTCAGGAAAATAGAAGTTGAAGGTGACGCGCAAATTGATTTCACCGGAAAAACCGCATCGAACGTACATATCGGGAATATACTTTTGCAAACCGCGTCATCCACCGTGAAATGTTCGGGTAAGTACAACAACATTTTCTCTAAACCTTTTATTGATGCCAGTGTTGAGGCGAACATAGACTTTACACGCATGGCGCAGGACTTGACCTTACCCAATGGCATACGGGCAGGCGGAACGATACAGCTAAACCTTTCCGGCAAATGCTTGCTCAACGATTTGCTGGCAGGCAACTTCGGAAAGATTGATGCTTCCGGCACGGCGGATATTGATAAGCTGACGTTCAAATTTCCGATGGCATCTATAGATTTACTTGCCTCATCGTTAAAGCTGCGCTTAGGCAGCAATACCAAGGATAGCATAAGAGGGAGAGAGGTTGAAAGCCTGTTGAGAGGGAACGTTGAGCTGGATAGCCTTCACCTGAAATATGGCAACGAGCTGTATGCTAACGCAGGTAAGCTGTCGGCAAGCTTCCGTACCTCAGAGCCTAAAGACAGCAATACCATAGCGGTACTGGCTACAACCGTTCGAACTGAAAATCTGAATTTGAAAACAAAAGATTCCTTACGCCTTCGTGCCATAAAAACTAGAGCATCGCTAAGGCTTACACCATCGTCTGAAGATAAATCAAAGCCTGAGCTGTCGGCACGGGTAACGCTGGACAGCCTGCGGGTACGAATGCCCGAGATGAGTGGCCGTGTTACCAACGCGGCGTTTAACATGAAGCTCAAGCGACGAATAGCCCGTTCGGATAACAGGGCTACAACCGATTCAACCACTCGGGTGCAGCGTATGGCAGCAAGAGCCGCTTCTCAATCAGATTCTACGATGAGAGCGTTTAGAAGAGATTCCTTGCGGAGAAATGATGCATCATATATGATGTTCAGGCTGGAGTCAGACGATACGCGAAAGATGCTGCGTGAGCTGGATGTTACGGGAACGTTTGAATGCAAGAATATGAGCCTCCGAACTCCGGCATTTCCACTTCCTATTCGTATGACGGAATCGTCGCTAAGCTTCACTACTAACACGTTGTTACTTACTCGAACGCGTTTAAAGGTAGGAGCATCGGATATGGTGTTGAACGGAGAAGTTGAGGGAATCAGGAATGCGTTGCTTCGCAACGGGCGGCTGACAGCAAAGGTAAGCGTTGAGTCGGATATGGCGGACTTTAACCAGCTGATACGCGCCTTTGCCTTGGGTGTAGAGTACGCGGAAAAAGGAACAGCGCAAAGAGACTCAATTGCACAAGTGGTATTGGATGATAAGAAAGCATTGACAGCAGCACCTGATACCGGCAAAATAGGCATATTCGTTATCCCGCGCAATATTGATTTGGAGCTGGATACCAAAATGAAACAGGTAGCATACAGTAACCTGTTGTTGAATAACGTATCGGGTAAAATCATTATTCGTAATCAGTCTGTGCAGCTCTCGGGGTTACGGATGAGCTCGGAGGTAGGCAGCGTTGGCATGTCGTTGGTGTATAAAGCTCCGAATACAAAGGGTGCAAACCTTGGCATGGATTTACGTATGCACAACATACACGTTAAGGAGCTGCTCTCCGCCTTTCCGATGATTGATACGCTGGCACCCATGTTGCGCTCGTTTGAGGGGGTGGTGGATTGCGATATGACGGCCGTAAGCAAGCTGGACTCACAGTCGAACGTTATTTTGCCGGAAACTACGGCTTCTTGCTACCTGAAAGGCGAAAACATGGTGCTGATGGATGGGGAAACTTTCTCTAAAATAGCAAAAACGCTGATGTTTAAAAACAAACAGCGCAACCTGATTGATTCTATTTCTGTGGAAATGGTACTGGAAAACAGCAAGGCCTTGATTTTTCCCTTCAAGGTGTCGGTTGACCGATACGTGGCGGGGGTAGGAGGGACTCAGAACCTCGATATGAGCTTCGACTACCACATTTCCGTGCTCAAATCACCGATACCCTTTAAGCTGGGGCTGAATATTACGGGAACACCGGAAAAAATGAAATTCCGTTTAGCTAGAGCCAAGTATAAGGACTTATTCTCTCCCGCCAAAGAAAAATCACTGGCTAATACGCAAATTAACTTGCGAAAGCAAATGGAGGAGGGGCTACAGAAAACCATTGCCGAGATAATGAGCGAGCCGTTGAACGCTACTGTTCGGCGGCCGCGTATAACGCTAAACGACAGCTTACGGCGTGAGTATTTCCAGCTGGATACTGCTAAGGTGGAAGTTCCGGAAGGCATGGAGCTACAAAGCATCAATGAGCATTGATTTTTGATTATCGGTCTGAAAGACCAACTTATTTTAGCCCAATGGCAACGCCTTGGGAATATAAGACGCCCTAGCTTACTGCGCCCTGAAAGGGCGGCTTAAAAGATGTAGCCGTATAAATTGCCCTTTCAGGGCGCAGTTCGACTTTTCGCACGCTATCCCAACGCGTTACTTCGTTTGCGTTGGGCTGAAATAAGCTGTCCTTTCAGGACGATAGTAAGCGCCTCAGGTGGCTGAAAACCACCATGTAAAAATCTTTTGAATATGACTGATTTCAAATGCCATCGAACGTAGGTGTCCTATTTCTTTAAAATCATAAATTCTTCAAATCCTGTATTAAATGCCTTACAGTGGCTATTGGATGGTATAGCAGCATACGTGGGCCAGAGAACCGCATTACTTCTTTTATCATTTTTCTATATTCGGGCTTGTAACAGTGAATGGAGCATTTGCTGCAGGTTGGTTTTTTATCACCAAACGGACAACGCTCCAAGCGGATGTGGGTATAGGCTTCCAGCTGCCTACAGTCGTCGCAAAGTACATCTTCATGTCCATGTTTGGAACGGCAGTAGATGTGTATCATTTTTGATACGGTGTTTTTTTCTTGTGTGTTCACTGCAAGCCTTAGCCTAGTACGTGTGAATGCTGTTTTGTGCTGATGGCAGGTAGCTAACGCCTATCCACGTTATCATTAGCAGAACAAATGCTACGGGTAGTACCCATAGGGCAAACTTAGGGTGATACTTTTTTAGCCGTGCATGAATGTAAACCAGATAAGCGGCGGCAGTAACGAATGCCCATGTTTCCTTCGGATCCCATGACCAGTAGTGCCCCCATGCTTCTTTTGCCCACACGCAGCCCATCAGCATTCCCAGCATAAGAAATCCGAAGCCTACGTAAATAAGGTTATCCATCAGGCGATACAGGTTTTTGTTGGGAAGCCCGGTATTCAGCTTACGCAGCTGAATAAACGATGCTATGGTGGCCGCGCCAAACATGGCATAGGAAAGAATATATACCGTTACGTGTGGAACAAACCAGTAGCTCTGAAGGGCAGGCATCAGGTGCTTGGAGTGTATCTCCGGTTTGAAAATATTGATGCATACAAAAACGCAGGCTACCAAACAGCTGAATGATAGTAGCCATTTATACTTCCAATGCTTATAGATAATGAACCCGACGGATGATAGAAAAAGCGAGTACCATAGTCGTGTTTCGCCCATAGTACGCATAGGCGGACGCTCTTGTCCAATCCATAAGCCGACAATAAACGCAGCGAATACAGCAATGCCTGCTAACATTAAAACATCTATTAGCTTACGGCTTGTTTTGGTGTAAACCAGCGTTCCTGCACTTAGCCATAGAGCAATGGTAGGGAAGGCAAAGAAAAAAAACTCATTCCACGTCATTGTTGTCCTCCTTTCTTCTGTTACCACTCCAAAGCATGCAGATTGAGCCGCAGGCGAGCAAAATAATTCCAATGTAAACGGGAGCTACCCAAGGATCATACACCAGCTCAAAGCTGCTGTATGTAGATAGCTTGCCTGCATCGTTGTCGTAGCCGTACTGGTACAACATCCAATGTCCTATTTTGTATGGTTTGTTAACTTCGACTTTGGCGTGTGCTTGGCCTCCGTTTTCCGTGTAAATATTGATGTCGGAAATGAAACGCTTGGGTTCGGGACGTGTCATGGCTACACAGTAATGTTCATCAAGATTCAGCACCTTGTACAGCTGAGCGCTGTTACCGGAGCAAACCCAACCTTCTGTTGTTATTCCGCTTTGTAGGTTGCTAATTTCTATTCTTGCTGCGGGCGATGCTCCCGGCATGTGTACTTCTTGATAGGTACTGTCGCTGTTGCGTACCGCCTCATGTATATATTCTTTCAGTACAATGGTCCAACCGTTCAGCTTACCCTTTTGCTGCTTCTCGTCAATATGGAAGTATTCGGGTTTGTTTTCGGGCTGAATGGCTCCTGTTTCCCTGTTTATAATGGTTAACATGGGTGGATATTCTTCCATTAAAAAATCGTTGAGCTTAATAGCAACGGGCAAGTCCAGCACCTCGTTTTTATTGTTGTAAACACGCCACTCTATCTCACCTTCACGAACGTGCATTACGTAGCGTTTAATATCTGCAGCGCCTATTCCGGCAGCAAAGAGCAATAGCCATAGCCCAATGTGGTTGAGGTAAAAGGCATAGTGTTTGATGCGGAAAGGAATAAGGCGGCGTATGGTTAGCGCGCCAAGAGAAAGTAAGCTAACAAAGTAAATCAGCACAAAAGGCCATGAGGAGGTCATGCGGGTAAGACCGATGCGTGAAGCCCAATCAGTAGCTGTGCTGCCCTCAACGGCTTGAGGGGTAAGCCCCATAATTATACCCGAAATCACCAGCGTGCATACCAGCGTAACAGCCATGGGTACACCGGAAAACCACAGGTAAAAAGGGCTTTTTCGTTTAAGCGAAAACAGTATCAACAGCAAAATGGTTGCAGCACCCAGAATACCGTTTACAGGCCATCTTAGCAAAGCAAAATTGAATGCACCAACCAGCAGCTGTAGCGCTAAACCGATGACAACAATTCCGATAACAAATGCAACAGCCTCCTTGTATTGCCACGGGAATTGCCAAAATTTTCTTTTGTTCTTTTCCACTTACTGCCTAAATGCTGCTTATCAAACGGTCTTTCTTCTTAGCCTCTTCTACCCACTTAGGTACTACATTTTGCATCCATTTGGCTTTTTCTTCCTTAAGTGTTTTCATATCCAAGCCAATGTATGCCTGTGCTTTATCTTTAGTAGAAATATCGGGCATGGCTACATCTGTTACGCCATGAGCAAAGAGTACTTTTTGAACTTGCAGCTGCGCCAGCAACGATTTGTCGAGGCTGTGCGCCAGAATACGCTGCGTTTCTACAGGGGCATGGAATGATGCACCATGAGAGGCAACGGCAAAGTCCCAACGCCACTGCGCCTGACGTAACAACGTTAGTACAGTGGCCATTTCGGCTTCCGATGCACCTTTATCCCACGCTGTTTTTGCCATAATGTGGGCTTTCGACAGCTCTTTCTCTACCCGATTGCGAATCTCAAGAGCCTTGTCCTGATACTGGTACACATAGCTGAGTAGCTTCTCTTCCGAGTCGCGGTGACAGGTTTGGCAAGTGCTTGATATGTTTTTCAGCGGACTCATTACCTGATGGTTTGAGTATTTTATACCGCCTTCAGCCATGTAAGGCATGTGGCAGTCTGCACAGGCTAAACCGCGCTGAGAGTGAGGACCAAGTAAGAATAATTCGTAGTCGGGATGTTGTGCTTTTAGCATGGGCGCACGGCTCAGCGCATGTACCCAATCTTTATACTCGGCGTTATCGTAGTATTTTTCCATATCTTCAACCGTCATACCGCCATCCCACGGAAAGGTTAGGTATTTGCCATCTCCCTTGAAAAAGTATTCAACGTGACATTGTGCGCATACCAACGTGCGCATATCCTGTGGGCTTACCTCGGCAATATTCTTTCCCTGTCGCTCAAACGCCTCAATCAGGGCGGGGCGGGTAATGGTAAGGTTCATTGTCTTAGGGTCATGACAATCGGCACAACCAATCGGATTTACTATTTGGTCACCCATACCGCTCCACGGGGTTTTATAGAAAACTTCAATTCCAACTTCGTGCATCATGCGTGGAACGTCGGGGCTTTTACAAGACCAACAGGTTGAGGGCTGCATATCTTTCGTGCTCTCATCGGGTGTGCCTGTACGTAGTGTTGCACGTACATCCTCTATGGCGTGCATGTGTCCGCGCGGTGCTGAGTAGTCTCGAGAAAAGGCATATCCTGCCCACAGCACTACCATTTCGGGGCGACTTTCCAACACGTCTTCCTGCATATTTCCCAGGTGTTTGCTGCGAAAATCCATGTCGGCCGTTTTCTTCCACGTGTTGTACTCGCGAGGATAGTTCTCACCCCACCGCTCGTTACGCGATTCTATTCCGGTTATATCTACCTTTTTGTTGTTGTACAGGGTGGCAATTTCTGCCCGCCGCTCGGTAATGGATGCGGCAAGAAGCCCCAGTACAAATACCGCTACCATAACGGCAGCAAATACTCCCCACCCAATAATGGGTTTGCGTTTGATTGCTTCTGCTAATTTTCCAAACATAGCTTTTCGGATTTTACTATTTTTCGTTCATTACTTTTTTCAACCATGCAGGTACGGGTGACTCGGGCAACGGAACAATGGCGTTGGGAGAGGAGTTGAGGTTGCTTACCTTGGTGTGCGGAATCTGCGTGTGGCAGTCCCAACAGGCCTTTCCCTGCCCGTTTTTTGCTTCGGTATAGCTTATCATTCCCGTTTTTACGAATTCGGTATTCAGCTGCGTGTGACAACGGATGCAGTTTTCCATTATTACGTTATTGCTTGCTTCGCGCGGACGTATTACCTGTGGTTCGCCTTTAACCGTAAATACGGCGGCATGATACAGACCGTCTTTTGCTTTAAAGGCATACTTGGCAAATACGTTGTTGTGTGGTACGTGGCAGTCGTTACAGTTTGTCCATTTGGCGTGCGAGCTGTGATTCCACGATTGATAGTAAGGTGTCATGATGTGGCAGTTAACGCAAGCCGAGGGGTCATCAGACAGGTAGGAGTGTGCCCTGGACATGTACACGGTGTATGTGCCCAAACCGGCCAGAACTCCCCCTGCAATAAAAAACGGGAGAATCATTTTACGTGGTATGCGGCTCAGGAACTTTTTCATAGGTAAAACTCCGGTTTGGTATCAAGGCAAACTTATAAATTCTTTTTGAAATATTTTGTAACGGATGTTACAATTTGCGGGAAAAGTTGACTTTTTTGAGCAAAGACTTCAAATAGGCAAAGCAAAAAAGCCCCGCATTGCTGCAAGGCTTTACTTTACTAGGTTTTGCTTAGTGACCCCGACAGGATTCAAACCTGTGACCTTCAGAACCGGAATCTGACATTCTATTCAGCTGAACTACGGGGCCAAACTTTTTTCGAGGGAACAAAGATAGTAAAAAAGGTGAATAGTTAAAGGTGAATAGTTAATGGTGAATGGTTAAAGGTGAATAGTTAAAGGTGAGTAGTGAAAGGTTAGACGTTAAACGAATGGTAGTCTGTAGGGTTTGCATGCCAATGGCAAGAAGAGTTCTTTAACTTTAACCATAAAAGGCACAAAGAAAAAGCAACTCTTGTCTATTCTCCCCCCACTAATTCATTAATGCCCTATCAGCAACCATTCACCATTCACCATTAACCACTCACTACTCACCATTCACTATATTTCCCTATCTTTGCTCTTCGTGTTTAACTAAACTACGCACAATAATGAAAGCATACGTATTTCCCGGGCAAGGCGCCCAATTCGTAGGAATGGGTAAAAACTTATACGATGAGCTACCCAAGGCAAAGGAAATGTTTGAGCAGGCTAACGAGATTCTCGGATTCCGCATCACCGACCTTATGTTTGCCGGAACCGATGAGGATTTGAAGCAAACGAAGGTAACGCAACCTGCTATCTTCTTGCACTCGGTTATTCTTGCCAAGTCGTTGTCTGATTTTAAACCTGATATGGTTGCCGGACACTCGTTGGGAGAGTTCTCCGCTTTGGTAAGCGCCGGAGCAATGAACTTTGAGGACGGGTTGAGGCTGGTATCGGCACGTGCTATGGCTATGCAAAAGGCTTGCGAGAAAGAACCGTCAACTATGGCTGCCGTGCTGGGTTTGGACGACAGCAAGGTGGAGGAAGTTTGCGCAGCCGTGAACGGTGTGGTTGTTGCCGCTAACTACAACTGTCCCGGTCAGCTGGTAATATCAGGAGCCGTAGAAGCCGTGCAGCAGGCATGTGAGCTGCTGAAGGCTGCCGGAGCCAAACGAGCATTGGTGCTCCCTGTGGGTGGCGCATTCCACTCGCCGCTTATGGAGCCTGCCCGCCTAGAGCTCGAGGCTGCCATTAAGGCAACCGTACTAAATAAGCCTGTTTGCCCCGTTTATCAAAACGTGGATGCTAAACCTTATACCGACCCTGAAGCGATTAAGAAAAACTTGGTGGCTCAGCTTACAGCTCCTGTTCGTTGGACGCAAACCGTACAGAACATGATTGCCGACGGCGCTACCGAATTTGTAGAGCTAGGACCCGGTAATGTGCTGCAAGGCTTAATAAAGAAAGTAAACAAGGATGTTGCTGCGGAAAGCAAGCAAACCCTATAATAATTTTGAATTAGGAATAATGAATAAAGAATAATTGCTCGTTGCTGCAAAACTTGTTTACAGTGGCAAACAGTTGGTATTATTCCTAATTCTGTACTCTTAATTTTTTGTTCACTTTATGGAAACAGTTCACACCATCTATTTAGGTGATTTGCGTACAGAAGCAACCCACCTGCAATCCGGTAGTAAGCTAATGACTGATGCGCCTACCGACAACAACGGTAAGGGCGAAGCATTTTCTCCCACCGATCTTTTTGCTACCGCTTTTGGTAGCTGCATGCTTACCATTATGGGTATGGCTGCCAACGCTCATAAGTTCTCTATTGACGGAGCAACGGCTAAAACCACTAAGGTTATGGGGACAAATCCCCGCCGCGTGGTTGAGCTGATTGTAGAAATTACACTTCCGCATAATAGCTACAGCGATAAGGAGCGTAAGCTGTTGGAATTGTCAGCAGAGCAATGCCCTGTAGCTAAGAGTCTGCATCCGGATTTGAAGCAAACGGTAACGCTGAAGTATAAGGGGGAGTAGAGCCTCACCCCTAACCCCTCTCCTTTGGAAAGGGGAACATGCGTTGAAGAAAATACGTACAGCTCAAGCTATAACTTTGAAAGTATGTTATTTCGAGCAAGGTGTGTTTGAATTATGCGTTAGGCTCATAGTAAATACTAATTCGTAGCCTATTCCCCTCTCCAAAGGAGAGGGGCTAGGGGAGAGGTCTTTATGAAACTACCCATACTTTTTCTACCCCTTTTATTTATTAGCCTGTCGGCCGGAGCGCAGCTGTTGAACGGAACTATTGTCAACGAGCGGGACGAACCAGTTCCTTATGCCGTTATTTACGTTAAAGATATTGCACAGGGTGCTTCGGCAGGTGAAAACGGACAGTTTTCTCTTAAAGTAAAGGCAGGTACCTATCGCTGTTCTTTTCAATCGTTGGGGCATGAAACCGTAGAGCAAGCCGTAACCGTACCGGAAGGCGGCAGCACCAACCTACGCGTAGTGCTAACCGAAAAACCCTACATGCTTGCCGATGCCGTAGTTGGTACGGGTGGAAAAGTTGAAGACCCCGCATACCGTATTATGCGTAAGGCAATAGGCATGGCGCCGTACTACCTTAATCAGGTGAGTGAGTATAAGTCTAACGTTTACCTGAAAGGCACGCTGACCATCAAAAAAATATCGGGTATGGTAAAGGTGATGGCGGGGAAAGAAATTAAACAGCTGGGCCTAAAGGAGGGTGAGCAATATCTTCAAGAATCGGTGAACGAAATCAGCTTTCGCGCGCCGAACATTTTTAAGCAGAAGGTAAAGTCGGTATCCGGCACTTTCCCTCAAGGTATGGGCGATTTTTACTTTTCGCAGATAAGCGTTAACATATACGACACCAATGGTGATATGTTTATATCGCCTCTTGCTCCTAACGCGTTTTCCAGCTACCGTTTTGTTTACGAAGGATGTTCGTTTGAGGGAGAACGGCTTACTAATAAGATAAAAGTAGTGCCCAAGCAGAAGAGTAAGCTGTTGGTGAGCGGATACCTCTATATTGACGAGGACAGCTGGAGTGTAAAAGAGTTTGACCTGTCGGGCGAAACGGTTGGTGTGCAGTATCGTAACCGTCAGTCATTTGCAGAGGTGAGAAAAGGTGTATTTCTTCCTATCAGCTACCTTTTTGATTTTAATGTTTCTGTTATGGGTAACGCTGCCGAGCTAAACTATAAGTCGGTAGTGAAGTATGAGGATGTGAAGGTGAACCCTAACGCGCAAAAGCTGGCCGATGCAGCTGCAAAAAAGGCAGCAACCGAATCATCACAATCCGCTTCTGCGAAGGGAAGCAGCAAAAAGCAAAAAATAGATAGCCGCATAGAGCAGCTGATGGCTAAACCTAACTTGAATACCCGTGAGGCAATGGAGCTGGCTAAGCTAATGGGCAAATCGGCAGAGGAGGCTAAGAAAAATCAGCAGGCGGCTGAGGGCAGTAAGAAAGACCCGCTAGAGCTGGAGCGTACTTACCAGCTGGAGGTGGACAGCTTGGCTAAAAAGCGTGATACGCTCTACTGGACAGAGATGCGCCCTATTCCCTTATCAAATGCGGAGGTGAAGAGCTACGTTCGGAAAGACTCCTTAACCCATAGCGGCGCTTTTGCCGACAGCACCAAAAAGAACAGTAAAACGTTTACTATAGTCGGTCTTGTAATGGGTAAGCGTTACTACATTGGTGACTCATCCGCCTACATATCGCATGACGGGTTATTGGCTTTGGGAGCAGATGGGTTCCACCCTGTTGATGGGTTTTCTTATGGTCAGGAAGTGCGATTCAACAAGCGGTTTAAGGATACCACTACGCTGTTGGTGGCGCTTAACGGGCGTTATGCCTTTAGCCGTGAAGCGTGGATGGGTACTCTGCGTGCCTCATACCGTTACTGGCCGGAGAAGCGGGCTACCGTTCAGCTGCGTGGTGGCGTTTCCAGCACCGACTTTAACGAGCTAAGCGGTTTGGATTTCACAGCAAATATGTATGCGGCGCTATTTGCACACTACAGCTACATTAACCTGTATGATAATCGGTTTGTAGAGCTATCTCACACTATAGATATAGCCAACGGGTTTAACTTCGGGTTTAGAGCCACCTATGCCGACCGTAGAAGGTTGGAAAATACTACCAACTACTCGTTCTTTTTTAAGGATAGGGAGTACCGGAGCAATGACCCTGTGAATCCATACGTACTGCAAAATCCGGCCCTGCTTAACGGTACACGCTCAACAGTGTTGTATGCGAAGCTAAGCTATACGCCGCAATACTACTATCGTATGTATGGACGGGTGAAACGTATGGTGAGATCCGGCTATCCTACCTTCTCCGTTGCTTGGGAAAAGGGATTACCCGATGTATTTAGCAGCTCAACCAACTACGATTTAGGGCTTGCAGCTATTGAACAGACGCTGGATTTAGGCTTGATGAAATCGCTCAGCTATTCGGTTAGTGCGGGAAAATTCTTTAACCGCAAACAAATGCACTTTGCCGATTTTCAGCACTTCAACACGCAGGAGCCCGATTTGATTACTTCGACCTTTACGGAAAAGATGATGTACTTTCCGAAAACCTACACTACCAGCACTAACGAGTGGTTTGTAAAGGCGGGATTGATGTATCAAACACCCTACCTGTTGCTGAAGTACCTGCCTTTCCTCAGCAATACGCTTTGGCAGGAAGGCTTACATTTCAGCTACCTGAAAACACCTTACAGTAACCATCATATTGAAGCGGGATATAGCATTACCAACATCGGTTTTGTAGCCGGAGTGGGCGTGTTTGTGGGCTTCGACGATTTTGAATACAGCAACATCGGCTTTAAAATCAGCGTACCCGTGTTTAATATATTTGGAGAAAGGTAGGAATCTCTAAAGTAGTGTGGTAGTGTAGTAGTGTGGTAGTGCGGTAGTGTAGTAGTGTGGTAGTGTAGTAGTGTGGGTTTGCTGAGAGTAAGTGTATTCATCTAATCCTTAATAAAATAAATTTTGGCATCATTCTTGCTAATACTAGTACAGTAACGGCGGATTGCCTCCTGTGCGTTTAGGACTATTTAACGCGATAGTAATGCAGGAGAGAACAGCGAAACGTATTCTTTAATACTTTTGCTCGTCAGTTTTATGAAGCATCGTTGACCCGAAAATAACATAATAGCGTTTTACAAACATTGAATTTTAAATAAGATAGAACTATGAAATCTAAAATTTTTGCCCTTGCAGTATGCCTTTTGTTCGGTACGGCAGTAGCCTTCGGACAGGATAAAGGAACCATTAAGTTTAAAGAAGACACTCACGATTTTGGTAAGGTGAAGGAAGAAGCGAACAGCGTATCGTGCGTATTTGAGTTTACCAACACCGGAAAGGTGCCTGTAATACTAAACAACGTAGCGCCCTCATGCGGTTGTACTACTCCTGAGTGGACTAAAGAACCTGTACTTCCCGGCAAAACCGGAAAGGTTACGGCTACCTATTCAACGGTTGGTCGTCCGGGTGTATTCAATAAGGTACTTACCGTTTATACCAACGGTGACCCCGAAACTATTGTGCTAACCATTAAGGGCGAAGTTGAACCTAAGGCTCAACCACAACCGCAAGCACAGGCTCCTGCAACGAAGTAGGCTATTAAACAAGCTTAAGAATACTCCCCTGCTATAGTTCGCTATAGTGGGGGATTTCTTTTAGGAAGGAATAGCCGGAGTTTGCAAAATCCAGCTTACAGCAGTAATGTTTTATACCGTTAGTAGCAATAAGGTAGGGAACGTTGAACGCTAAGTTGTAGCGTGCCAGCTGGTCGAAAACAGCCTGCGTAAGCTTTACCGATTCCGCTTTACACTCGGCAATCACCAGGGGTTGAGCATTTCTATCGTACACCATCACGTCTGTGCGCTTAGCCATCCCGTTCAGGCTTAGCTCTGCCTCTACGGTCAACAATCCGGAGGGGTAGCCCTTTTCCTCCATCAGGTATAGTATAAGCACTTGCCGCACGTATTCTTCCGGCGTAAACGCGACATACTTCTTGCGTATGGGGTCAAAAACCTCCGTCCGTCCGTTATTGTTGCGTATGTTTAGCCGTTGGCTTAGCGGTGTTGTCATGTGTCAAAGGTAGCAAAAGTCGGGGGCTTTTTTACCACATAGGCACATAGAAAACGTAAGTCATATAATATGGCACACAGATGACGCTGAAAAACGCAGGTTTACACGGTTTAACTAATGTTGTCCAATCTTCTTGCTATCATCTGTGATTCTATGTGCAAAATCCCCCTAAATTCCCCAAAGGGGGGACTTTGTCGGCTACGAAATTCATTTGTCATAAGTATCAACCATGTGTACCTATGTTTTCTATGTGCCTACGTGTTGAGAAAAATCTGGGGGTAATAAGTTTTGCCTGTTCGTCCGGAATCTATATTTTTGTTCTTATCTCAACCTTGTACGCATGAAGCGTTTGGCTAAGCCCTTTACTTCTTTCTATGACCTTCTGTTTCCACAATGCTGTGAGGTATGCGGACAACGCTTGGTAACGGGCGAACGGCTTATATGCCTGAGCTGTCGTTATGAGCTACCGCTCACTAATTTTTGGAAAGATAAGGACAATAAAGCCTACCAGTCGTTTCAGGGTAGGGTGGAGGTTGAGAATGCGGCATCTTTCTTTTTCTACGCTAAAGGTTCACCGCATAGTAGGTTGCTATACAAGCTAAAATATCGCGGACAAAAGGATATAGGAGTTTTACTCGGACAATGGTTTGGTGAGCAGCTGGCTAAAACAGTACCTTATGCTTCAGCTGATGCGGTAGTACCCGTTCCGCTGCACATATCACGGCTACGTACCAGAGGTTACAACCAAAGCGAACAGGTGGCTATGGGCCTGGCTGCCGCGCTAAACAAGCCTTTGCTGACAGATGTACTATATCGTACAGAGCGTACCGAAACGCAAACGCGCAAAACCCGCATGGAGCGTTGGCGGAATGTGGAAAACGTATTTAGCGTATCGAACCCGCAAGCGTTAGCAGGTAAGCATATTCTGTTAGTGGATGATGTACTTACTACCGGAGCAACGCTTGAAGCCTGTGCTCAAACCCTTCATAATGCAGCCGACTGTAAGCTTAGCGTAGTAACGTTGGCGTATGCAGGGTGAAAAATCCAGCCCCCTAACCCCCAAAGGGGGGAATGGTGCTGGCAGGGTAACCTCATACAGCAATGGTAACTTTGATTCAACAGAAGCAATACGTATAGTTAGCTCAAGTTGCTAGCTATTACCCCCAACCCCCTGAAGGGGGCTTTGGTCTGTGCAAGTTACTTCCCAAAGTTCAATTTCGCAGTAGTCGGGTTCCCCCCTTAGGGGGTTAGGGGGTAATAGTACCGGCATAGAGTAACAAATTAAGTAGCTAGCAACTTGGGTTAGTTAGCAGTTTAAGGTTAACTGTTTTATGGGCTGTGTGTATCGTCAAAGCTTGCCCCCTCTCTTGTGGAGAGGGGTTAGGGGAGAGGCTCTCTCTTTTTCTTTTTTGGCGCAACTTTTTTCTTTTTCTTTTGCTCTGCAGCTACAAGTTGTTTTATGTTCAAAAAGAATCTAAATCAAATTGTATTAACGTCTCTCCTCCGCCAAGCATAGCCCCCTTCCTTGTAATTTCCTTTCTTTATATTCCTTGTATATTCCTTTTGCGTGTTGTTCTCAGCAATACTTCTGTTGAAACCAACAGGTACATTTGTAGAAATCGGCAAGGGGTATGTTGTTTTCAACAAGTGCAAACCTTCATTTGTGGTTTTCCACAACTCCTCATTTTACCGGTGTTTTGTTTTCTTTCGTTTCGTTTATATTTACTGCACAGTAACCTGAGCAGCTACCCGACCAGCTACCTGCACCGCTACCTTGTCAAATTTTGAAAAGGTGTGTTGTAGCATGTAATAGTTAGCCCAAGCAGCTAGCTATAAATAAGCACGTCATTGTGAGGAGGAACGACGAAGCAATCCCTTATTTAACACAGAGATTGCTTCGGCAAAAAACGCCTCGCAATGACGCATCTTTTATGCGTTGTGTGTATCATCGTAGTCTATTCCCCTCTCCTTTGGAGAGGGGCTAGGGGAGAGGCTCTCTACTCCATCAGCTGCTTATGGTCGCCTACCAAGCTCATCAGGTTTAGCAGCTGGGCTTGCCGCTTTAGAAGGTAGGGCGTTGGTTTTGCCGGATTCCGTCGCCGCGGGTCGGGAAGAATAGCCGCTATTAATGCCGCCTCGGGACGGCTCAGGTTTTTAGCCGATTTTTTGAAGTACAGCTTTGCAGCCGCCTCCACACCGTACACCCCCTTACCCGTTTCAATAACGTTGAGGTACACCTCCATTATGCGTTGCTTGCTCCAAAACATTTCAATCAGAAAGGTAAAATATACCTCCAAGCCTTTGCGGAGGTAGGAGCGGTTAGGCCACAGAAAAACGTTTTTAGCCACCTGTTGGCTTATGGTGCTGGCTCCGCGTAGCCGTTTGCTCTTTTTGTTGTGTGCAGCCGCATCATCAATAGCCTTCCAGTCAAAACCACTGTGTGTAAGGAAGTTGTTGTCTTCCGATGCTACCACGGCGAGTACCATATTGTACGATATATCGTCTATGGAAACCCACTTTTTTTGCGTAGAAAACTTATCATCGCCTGTATTTTGTATGCTGCGAATAAGCATAAGCGGCGTATAGTAAACGGGTACCCAGCGGTAAACAATTACCGCCAGTATGGTTGAGCCAAAGAAGAATACCGTTGCCCAAAGCAGGAGCTTTTTTAGTCTTTTCCACCAGCTTTTCTTTGTTTGTGCCTTGTTTTCGTCCATATAAGTAGTGCTTAAGCTATTGTTAAGCATGAAAGGTTAAAGGTTAATCAGGGGAGGCAAAATTGCCGATACAAATATAGCACTCAATAGCATTTTACTAACTTTGCCCCCTTAAAATATACCCAATGAGATTTTTATTGTCGCTCTTGTTTGTTTGTTTTGCCGTTTCCCCTGTGCTTTCTCAACAATCCTATGCCGACGAGTATGCTTTGAACATTAAGGTTGATAGCCTTTATAAGCATGTTGCCACCCTTAGCTCTCCCCAAATGGAAGGCCGGCGAGTGGGACAGGCCGGAGGCGCTTTAGCTAGAGAGTATTTAGTTCGTGAATTTGAAAAAATGGGACTTGAGAAGCCTTTTTCTACCGGCTACGTACAAAACTTTGATACGATGAGGGCACGCGGGGCAAATATCATAGGCATGATAAGAGGCATGGACTTGAAGGATGAGGCGATAGTTATTATGGCGCACTACGATTTTATTGGTACGGCCAATGGTACAGTATATTCGGGGGCAGAGGACAATGCGTCGGGAGTATCGGCCTTGCTTGAAATAGCCCGAACCTTTAAGCTTGCCGGACAAAGGGAGATGATTCCCCGCCGTTCTATCATATTTGCGCTATTTGACGGAAATAAGGCAGAGCTGGCAGGCTCGTCATACTACATGAACCATTCTGTAATTCCACCGGAAAAAACCATACTGGCGCTTAACATGGATATGATTGGCCGGGTTGACGGCTATGCCGAAGGGGAGAATGATTATGTTTTCATACTTGGCGCCGACCGCATCAGCTCAGACTTGCAGCATATAACGGATAGCATTAATAACGCTGCCATTCAGCTTATTGTAGATTATAAGTTTTACAATAACGACATGCTGTTTAAGCTGTTCTACCCCATGTCTGACCACTACGTGTTCGATAAGCGGTATATCCCTACGATGTACTACACATCAGGAATAATTGCGGATATTCACTCGCCCGAAGATAAAATAGAGAAGCTATACTTTCCTTCGCTTATGCGCAGAACGAGACTGGTATTTGAAACGGCTTGGTACTACGCCATGAGCGGAGCATGGCCTAAGCTCGATTTTCCAATGAAAAGCAAGGCTGAACCCGAGAAGAGTACCTCACCCGCAAGGAAGTATAGGAAACGATAGCTAACTTTGCAAACGTGAAGCGTTAGATGTGAAGCGTGAAGCGAAAAATAGAACTTAATCATTTTGCTTTTTCAAGACAGAAGAGTGTGTTGCTAAATAAAGTATGATACGTGTAATGTCAGAGCCTATTCCCCTCTCTTTTGGAGAGGGGCTAGGGGAGAGGCCTATAACCGATAAAAAATGACCATAGAAAAACGAATAACCCAAACGTTGCAGGCGGCTATCGGCAAGCTGTATAACGCCGAGGTAGGAGAGCTACAGCTGCAAAAAACCCGTAAGGAGTTTGAAGGCGATTACACGCTGGTGACTTTTCCATTACTCAAGCTAAGCAAAAAATCGCCGGAGCAAACGGCTCAGGAGTTGGGAGAGTACCTGCTATCGGCAAATGCCGACGGGCAACCGGTAATGCCCGAGCTGGAATCGTTCAACGTAATAAAGGGCTTTTTAAATTTGAAGCTGAAGCCTTCATTTTGGCTGCAACGCTTAAGCAGCTCGCTAGCTGATGCTAATTTTGGCTATGCTGCACCAACAGGTAAAACGGTAATGGTGGAGTACTCATCACCCAATACCAACAAGCCGTTGCACTTAGGACATATTCGTAACAACCTGTTGGGCTATGCGGTGGCCGAATTGCTGAAAGCCAACGGGCATAAGGTTGTCAAAGCAAACTTAATTAACGACCGTGGTATCCACATCTGTAAGTCAATGCTGGCTTGGCAGCTGTTTGGTAATGGCGAAACGCCGCAATCAAGCGGAAAGAAAGGAGACCACTTGGTAGGCGATTACTACGTGCGTTACAATAAGGAGTATCAGAAACAGGTGGCCGAGCTGGAAGCGAAAGGTACACCAAAAGATGATGCCGAGAAGCAAGCCCCTATACTGCTCGAGGTGCAGGAAATGCTTCGTAAGTGGGAGGCTAAAGACACCACTGTTGTTGACTTGTGGAAAACCATGAACGGTTGGGTGTACGCAGGTTTTGATGTAACCTACAAAGCACTGGGTGTTGATTTCGATAAGGTTTACTACGAATCGGAAACCTACCTGTTGGGTAAATCGCTTGTACAGCAAGGGCTTGATAAGGGCGTATTCTTCAAAAAGGAGGATGGCTCGGTATGGGTTGACCTTACCAATGACGGGTTAGACCAGAAGCTGCTGCTGCGTAGTGACGGAACATCTGTATATATGACACAGGATTTGGGTACGGCTCAACAACGCTTTGCCGAATATACGCTCAGCGAGCTGGTGTACGTGGTAGGCAACGAGCAAAACTACCACTTCCAAGTGCTTAAGCTGGTGCTTAAGAAGCTGGGTTTTGAATGGGCAGATAGTCTTCATCACCTGTCATACGGCATGGTAGAGCTGCCCGAGGGCAAGATGAAATCTCGCGAGGGTACGGTAGTAGATGCCGATGATTTAATAGAAACAATGGTGGCCGATGCTCGCGAAATGTCGCAAGAGCTGGGTAAGCTCAATGGCTTGAATGAAGCTGAGGCCGCCAACGTAAGCCGTATGGTGGGTATGGGTGCGCTGAAATACTTTATTCTGAAAGTTGACCCGAAAAAAACCATGCTCTTTGACCCCAAGGAGTCTATCGATTTCAACGGTAATACAGGCCCTTTCATACAATATACACATGCGCGTATCAAATCGGTGTTGCGCAAGGCGGAGGAACAAGGGCTTAGTGTAAATACAGCACTCAAACCCGTTCAGCTGAACGCTAAAGAAGTAGAGCTGGTAAAGCTGCTGGAAGATTTCCCCGAGCTGGTACGTCAGGCCGGAGAGGAGCTGTCTCCGGCACTGGTAGCCAACTATACCTATGAGCTGGTTAAGGAGTACAACCAGTTTTACCACGATTACTCGATACTGAGAGAAGAAAATACCGATGTAAAGCAGCTACGCTTGGTGCTTTCCGCACAGGTTGCTACCGTTATCAAACGGGCTATGGGCTTGCTGGGTATTGATGTTCCGGAGCGGATGTAGAGTATAGTTGCTCATGCTAGCACATGTTACAAACGTGCGTTAGCAAAGATCTGTGCGAGGGGTGATTTGCTCCGTAGGAGCAACCTCTTTGTAGAACAGGAAAATTGTAGTTGGAGTCCTGCTCCGTTAGGAGCAGCAACTTGAAGGCTTGATGAGTGGTAAGATGTCGCTCCTAGCGGAGCGAGTTAAGCAAAGCGTTTTGTTTACTACAAAGATTGGGCTTCTAGCGGAGCCTGTTTAGGAGAAAAGTATTGGCTGAAACAAACTTCATAATACATTAAATCCAAGCCGGGCTATCGTTTCTCTTTGGTTAGTGAAATAATTTTGCATAGATTAACACTTTGTTGTAACTTGCGCAATTTATTTTTAGAACGCCTTACAGCAAGGTGTTCATTTGATTTTTGAGAATTACACGCGATTAAAATTTAGTACTACAATATGTTTGAAAGTCTATCGGAACGCCTAGAACGTTCGTTTAAGCTGCTGAAAGGTGAAGGAAAAATCACCGAGATTAACGTTGCCGAAACGCTTAAAGATATTCGCAAGGCTATGCTTGATGCCGACGTGAGCTACAAGGTAGCCAAGTCGTTTACTGATGATGTAAAGGCTAAAGCGTTAGGACAGGATGTGCTTAAGTCCGTTCGCCCGAGCCAGATGATGGTGAAGCTGGTGCATGACGAGCTGGCCGAGCTGATGGGCGGACAAGCAACCGAAATTAATCTCAAAGGTACACCCAGCGTTATTCTTATTGCAGGTTTGCAAGGTTCCGGTAAAACAACCTTTTCCGGTAAGCTGGCGTTGTTCCTAAAGTCAAAGAAAGGCCGTCAGCCTTTGCTGGTAGCGTGTGATGTGTATCGTCCTGCCGCTATTGAGCAGCTTAAGGTGTTGGGTACACAGGTTGATGTGCCGGTATATACCGAAGAAGGAAACAAAAATCCCGTTGAAATAGCAAAGAATGCTATTAAGTACGCAAAGGTACAGGGCTACAATACCGTGATTGTCGATACTGCCGGACGTTTGGCTATCGATGAGGAAATGATGAACGAAATTGCTGCCGTTAAGAAAGCCATAGACCCCAACGAAACGTTGTTTGTGGTTGACTCCATGACGGGACAGGATGCGGTAAATACGGCCAAAGAGTTTAACGACAGGCTCGATTTTAACGGCGTAGTGCTAACCAAGCTCGACGGTGATACGCGCGGTGGCGCGGCCTTATCTATTCGTTCCGTAGTCAACAAACCCATTAAGTTTGTCAGCTCCGGTGAGAAAATGGAAGCGTTGGATGTGTTCTACCCCGAACGTATGGCCGACCGTATTTTGGGTATGGGCGACATCGTATCGTTGGTAGAAAGAGCACAGGAGCAGTTTGACGAAGAGGAAGCGCGTAAGCTGCAACGTAAAATTGCCAAGAACGAGTTTAACTTCAACGACTTTTATAACCAAATCCAGCAAATTAAGAAGATGGGTAACATCAAGGATTTGGTGGGCATGATACCCGGCGTTGGTAAAATGATGAAGGATATAAACGTTGATGATAATGCGTTTAAGAGCATTGAGGCCATCATACAATCCATGACTCCTGCCGAGCGCGAAAATCCCTTGTTAATGAACGGTAGTCGTCGTAAACGTATTGCGGAAGGAAGCGGAACGAACATCACGGAGGTAAACCGATTGTTGAAACAGTTTGAGGAAACCCGCAAGATGATGAAAAATATGAGTGGTGGAAATAAGCTGCAACGTTTGGCCGGAAAAAGACGCTAGCGGTTTGGCTTAGAGTTGAAGGTTCAAGATACAAAATGTAGTAACAAGGTCATGCAGTATAAAAAGCACGTCATTGCGAGCGAAGCGAAGCAATCTCTTGAATGGGTTGTTTCGCTTCGCTGGCAATTGTACCTATCTAATGCATACGTTAATGCGTATTAAGCTGCTCCACCCAAAATTGTCCCTTAAATAACAATCATATAAACCAAAACCATTCTTTATGAAGAAAACGTTGTTATTCTTACTACTTGTGTCGGTATCGGTGCCATTATCGGCGCAGATGGCGCTTTTCAAGAAAAAGTACAATGACAAGGTGGGCGACATTCCGTTTGATAAAGCGTTGGATGACCCGTCATTTCAACCTTGCAATGAAGCGAGAGCTCTTCCGTATAACATTTATGGTGGCGCATTGCGTATCAAAGGAGATAAGTATCGCGTAATTCAACACTTTGTTCAGGGCTACAGCTTAGGCCCTGTTGACGGACAAACGGGCTACATTACCATTCGCTTTATGGTAAACTGCAAAGGACAAACGGGACGCTTCCGCTTGTACCAAATGGATATGAACGGCCAAACCGCCCACTTTGAAGCGGCTATTCAGCAACGCTTGATGAGCTTGTGCAAATCGCTGGATGGATGGGAGATACAGTATGCAAGTGATAAAGATGGTATTGTTACCAACTTTCTTAGCCCTTCCGGCACTCCCGGCGCGGTGGCATACGATTACTACCAGCAGCTTACTATTAAGCTGAAGGATGGTCAGATAGAACAAATACTACCCTAAAGCAGCTAGTGATGAAAAAAGCATATATATATACTTTTATTGCCGTATGTTGTTTATGCGGTATTAACGCATCGGCACAATCTGCCTGTGATGCGCTTTATAAAAAAGGAACTCCTTGCTATGACGCTTGTAAAAAGTATGAGTCGGGAGTATGGGATATTCAGTATAGGCAAGGTAGCCGTATGTCACAAATGAGCTGTGATTCGGCTATTGCCGCCTGTCCCAACTTTGCTCCGGTGTACTACGTAAAAGCTACTCCTTACCTCAAACGTGGCGAGTACTTGCAGTGGAAGCAAATTATTGATAGGGCAGTAGAGTATGCTCCCGAAACGTATCTGGGCTATCGTGGTGGCGCTCGTTTCCTGTTTTTGAGAGACTACCAAGGCGCCATTGCCGATATTGAAAAGTTTGCTGCTCTAAAAAAAGGTGCAGACATTGGATTTACCGATAACGGAGGCTATCACCTGAACGTAGTACTGGCGCTTTGCTACAGCGCGTTGGGCGATAAGGAGAAGGCCATAGGTATTATGGAAAATCAGCTATACCGTTCCGGAAGTGTGGGACAATATGATTACCTGCACTTGGGGGTTATGCAGCTTAGCGTTGGTAAAGCC
Organism: Bacteroidales bacterium; assembly: GCA_031551125.1. Taxonomy (GTDB): domain Bacteria; phylum Bacteroidota; class Bacteroidia; order Bacteroidales; family UBA932; genus JAIRNF01. The sequence continues at coordinate 3,203 of JAVBOB010000003.1, read as the reverse complement.
GATGAAGCAATAAACACGCTGAATAAGCAGCTGAAATCAAACGATTGCCTTGCCGATGCTCATTTCTACATTGCTATGGCTTACAAAATGAAGGGCAATAAGCCGAATGCTATTGCCAACCTTAAAAAAGCTAGAACCTACTACATGTCGGGTAAAAGCCTTCCCGGTATCTATGTTGATTATCCCGACAAGATATACTTGCAGCAGATAGACGGAGAGCTATCGTTGCTCAGCTAAAATCGTGCGTATTGGTATAGTAGCTGCAACGCTTGTCTATTTTTTTTAAGAGCCGTGAGCATCAGCCTACGGCTCTTTTGTTGAGGTTTCCGGTTTTGAAAATTAGACTTCTTCGGAAAATACCTTTTCCAAATAGTATGGATTGGACGTAACGGTTGCCCCGAATGGGGCTGACTATAAATAACCGTGGGTGTACAGCCACGGTATATGCCGGTGAGTTCGATTGCGCAGGGAGCGCTAGCTTTTTTCTAAAGAAGGATGGTGCTCCCTGCGCCACCTTAACTTCTGCTCCACTACCCCGTATTGCATACGGGGTTATTGTTGTTCAGCCCCTTGGGGTTACCTGTAATAGCGGGAAGGAAACAAAAACGAGTAGTTAAGTATTTTCCGAAGAGGTCTATTGTAAAACGGCATTCATCCGCCTACGCCATTTCCTGATAAGCGTTAACGTATTTGTTGCTTTATAATCAATTCAATGTGTGTATCTTTACATCCAATAACTAAAACCGTAGCGTATGGAACTAATAAGCGGCAATAAAGTGGCTGCCGATATCAAGACCGAGATAAAGCAAGAGGTTGGACGAATAGTATCTGCCGGAGGTCGCCAACCGGGTTTGGCCGCCATACTGGTGGGTAACAATCCGGCAAGTGAGGCTTACGTTGGGCACAAGGAGAAGGATTGCCACGAGGTAGGTTTTTACTCCGAAGTAGTTCGTCGTCCCGAAACTATAACCGAAGCCGAACTGCTGGCCGAAATAGCAAGCTTGAACGCCAACCCTGCCATTGATGGTATTATTGTTCAGCTACCGTTACCCAAACACATATCAGAGCAAAAGGTAATTGAGGCCATTGACCCTAAAAAGGATGTTGATGGTTTTCACCCCGTAAACGTAGGTCGTATGGTTATCGGGTTGCCCAGCTACGTGTCGGCTACACCTTATGGTATTATGGAGCTGTTGAAGCGTTATAACATTCCTACATCGGGTAAAAGCTGTGTGGTGCTGGGGCGTAGCAACATTGTGGGTCGTCCGGTGGCTAACCTGCTATCTCAGCGCGCAACGCCCGGTGATTGTACGGTAACTATTTGCCACAGCCGCACCAAAAACTTGAAGGAGCTATGCCTGCAGGCCGATATTATTGTTGCCGCCATAGGCATTCCCGAATACCTTACCGCCGATATGGTGAGCGAGGGTACAACGGTTATTGATGTGGGTATTACCCGCGTTGAAGGCGCTAGCGGTAAGGCTAAGCTGGTGGGCGATGTAAAGTTTGACGAGGTAGCCCCCAAGTGCAGCTACATTACCCCTGTACCCGGCGGCGTAGGTCCCATGACCCGCGCTATGCTAATGCAAAATACCTTGAAGGCCGCTAAGAAGGAGATATACGGCTAGCTTATACTAGCGGTTAAGCGGTTGAAAGCGCTGAAGGAGCAATTCTATAAAAGATTAGATTTATTGCAGTATGCAGTGGATTTTGAAGTAAAGACTTTGAAAAATACGGTTTTTTCTTACCTTTGCGACCTGAAAATAGTAAAATGGTCCCGTAGCTCAGCTGGATAGAGCAACAGATTTCTAATCTGTGGGTCACAGGTTCGAATCCTGTCGGGATCACTAAAGGGTCAAAATCGACATAGACAAGACCCGAAAAGGCAATGACAAAACCTCCTAAAACGTTGATTTTAGGAGGTTTTTCTGTTTTGTCCATCATTGGCAAGACAGGGTTAAGGCAACAAAAGAAACTTTTCCGCTACGGTTTTTACCCCGCCCGAAAAGCGTAGCGAATATTTGCCTAAGTCGCATATTGGCAGCACTTTGCCTGACCTGATTTCATAACAATTTTTATGTTAATTCCCGATGTGAGGTTGTTCTTTTGTTTCGTTATTTCGTTTCTCTTTTCTATGACTTTTTTCTGCGGCATCCGTCAGGTCGGCTGTTTTTTGTTTCGTATTGGCGGCAAAAGGTCAAGGAGGTGACATAAGAGAAATTTTTTGTTCAAAATACTCTCAAACGCAGTGCAGCAGGAAGATTTTGTGTAAAAAAAATATCGTTTCACATCCCTGGGATACCTTTGCCAATCGAACTAAAAACAGTCGGTCAGGATGCCTACAATAATGAGGAATGGGAAAGAGGAATGATGTTGAGAATAAAATAACTGTGGCAACAGTGGAATTGAAATCGGTCAGATACGGACAAAAATATTCTGCCTCTTTGAGGCTTTAAAAAGCACTTTTCGCTCCGGGAAACTTTTTACTTTCGTATTTGTTGTATTAGTAGGTGGTTATTTAAATTTAGAGTTTTAAAACAGTTGCTCAATTAGTCATAAGATAATATTGAACCATGAAAAAAGTAGTTTTGATAACCGGAGCTTCATCCGGAATGGGTAAGTTGACAGCTAAATTATTAGCAAAATCCGGCAACTATACTGTTTATGGGGCTGCACGCCGGATGGAAAAAATGGATGACTTGAAGTCATTAGGTGTTACTCCTGTTTTCATGGATGTAACAAAAGAGGATTCCATGGTTGCGGCGGTAGGCCTTATCAGTAAAGCCGAAGGACATATCGACATACTGATTAACGATGCAGGATTCGGACAATACGGAACTATTGAAGATGTTCCGATCGATGATGCGAAGCGCCAGTTGGATGTGAATTTGTTCGGGGCAGTCCGGCTGATTCAATTGGTTTTGCCTTATATGCGTGAAAAAGGACAAGGGAAAATAGTGAATATCACTTCAATCGGCGGCAAGATATCTACCTCGCTGGGAGGTTGGTATTTTGCAAGTAAACACGCATTCGAAGCTGTCAGCGATGCCCTCCGCAATGAGGTCAAACCATTTGGTATAGATGTCATCATCATTGAACCGGGGATTATTAAAACCGCATGGCCGGGAATTGCTGTTGAAAATATGCGTAAAGTGTCTGTCCATACAGCTTATAAAGACCTGATTGAAAAAGGAGCCGTTATG
>JAVBOB010000023.1:0-88656 GCA_031551125.1 Bacteroidales bacterium | reverse complement strand
CCGCAATGTGGACAACGTAATTTGCGCATAAAATAGAAGTTAGATGAAACTTGTTTCATCTAACTTCTATTTTATCACGGTAAATACCAAACTTATTGACGGTTACAATTTACTCCACCAACTGTTTTTGGCATCATTATCAACAAAAAGAGCCGCAACTATGCGGCTCTTTTTCTATCCTATTCCAGCAAGGTTTTATAGGTTTCGCTTGGTTTCCACCATTTCGTATGACTCCACTATATCGCCTACCTTTATGTCGTTAAAGCTTTCGATATTCAAACCGCACTCGTATCCGGCTGCTACTTCCTTCGCATCATCCTTAAAGCGTTTAAGCGAACCCAATCGTCCGGTATATACCACAATGCCGTCTCGAATTACGCGAATGCTGGCATGGCGAGTAATCTTACCTTCACGCACCATACATCCGGCAATGGTTCCCACTTTTGTTATCTTAAACGTTTCCAGCACCTCAACACTTGAGGTAGTTTCTTCCTTCATAATTGGAGCAAGCATACCTTCAATACCATCCTTCACTTCGTTGATAGCATCGTAAATTACCGAGTACAAGCGGATTTCTATTTCTTCCTGCTCTGCCAGCTTACGTGCACCTACCGACGGTCTAACTTGGAATCCAATGATAATGGCGTTAGATGCGGCAGCCAACGAAACGTCAGACTCTGATATTGCTCCTACCGCCTTATGAATAACGTTAACCTGTACCTCTTCAGTTGACAGCTTTATTAGTGAATCGGCTAGCGCTTCGATAGAACCGTCCACGTCACCCTTCACAATAACGTTCAGCGCCTTGAAGCTTCCAATAGCAATGCGTCGCCCGATTTCTTCAAGCGTAATATGTTTTTGTGTGCGTAAGCCTTGTATGCGTAACAGCTGTTCTCGCTTATTGGCCAAATCTTTAGCCTCGCGTTCGTCATCCATTACGTTAAAGGTTTCACCTGCGGCGGGAGCACCGTTAAGCCCCAACACCAACACCGGCATTGAAGGACCGGCCTCGTCAACCCGCTGTCCGCGTTCGTTGAACATAGCCTTTACGCGTCCTGTATAGCTACCGGACAGCATAATATCACCTACTCTAAGCGTACCACCGTGTACAAGTACGGTTGCCACGTAACCACGTCCCTTATCCAGCGAACTTTCAATTACAGAACCAAAAGCGCGCTTGTCGGGGTTAGCCTTCAAGTTGAGTAAATCAGCCTCAAGCAGCACCTTTTCAAGTAGTTTTTCAACGTTAAGCCCCTTTTTTGCCGATATTTCCTGCGATTGGTATTTACCACCCCAATCCTCTACCAGTAAGTTCATTTGTGCCAGCTGCTCCTTAATTTTTTCGGGATTAGCACCAGGCTTATCTATCTTATTAATAGCAAAAATCATTGGTACACCGGCTGCTACAGCGTGGTTAATAGCTTCACGTGTTTGAGGCATCACCGCATCATCAGCCGCAATAATGATAATGGCCAAGTCCGTAACCTTCGCTCCACGGGCACGCATAGCGGTAAACGCTTCGTGACCGGGCGTATCAAGGAACGTAATATGGCGACCGTCCGATAATTCTACGCTGTATGCACCTATGTGCTGGGTAATACCTCCGGCCTCTCCGGCAATTACGTTAGCCTTACGAACGTGGTCGAGTAGCGATGTTTTACCGTGGTCAACGTGTCCCATCACCGTTACAATTGGCGGACGAGGCAACATATCTTCTTCCGAATCTTCCTCGGGCTTTACAGCATCCTGAATATCTACGCTTACAAACTCTACCTTAAAGCCAAACTCTTCGGCCACAATAGCAAGAGCTTCAGCATCTAAACGTTGGTTGATAGACACCATCAAACCAAGGTTCATACAAGCCTCTATAACCTTTATAGCCGGAACATTCATCATGGTTGCCAGCTCGTTCACGGTTACAAACTCGGTAAGCTGCAGAACTGAACTCTGCTGTTCCTGGCGTTCCATTTCTTCGGACATACGCTGGCTAACAGCATCGCGCTTATCACGACGATATTTTGAGCTCTTGGTTTTACCCTTATTGGCAGTAAGCCGAGCAAGGGTTTCTTTCACCTGACGTTGTACAGCTTCTTCGTCAACTTCCTGACGCACCGGCTTAAGAACAGGCTTGTGCTTCTTTGCAGGAGCAGCGGCATCTTTTTTAGGGCCGGCATCCTTCACGGCCTCAATATTTACTTTCTTATCTTTCTTTATACGCTTACGCTTCTTTCTTCCCTTATCGTCACCGGATGAACTTTCACTTTTCTTCGTTTCAAACTGAGAAAGGTCAACCTTCATTCCCTCAACAATCGTAGGTCCTGTAAGACGTTGTATTTTTGTAGGTATAAACTCTACTTCTTCTTTTTTCGCTACAGGTTCAGGTGCTTTTTCTTCCTGCTCAACCTTAACGGGTTCGGGCTTTTCCACCTTTTTCGGTTGTTCGGCCTGTGCTTGTTGTTCCTTTTTATCGGTCTTCTTTGCCGGCTTTCCGCTTTCTTTAGGCTTAGCCTCCAAGCTTTGCAGGTTTATTTTATCAACAACCTTTACACCCTTTAGCTGTTCACTCTTAACCTCAACATGTTCAACCACCTCTTTTACTTCAGGTTTAGGTTCAACAACGGGTTGAGCTACTTCTTTCGGTTTTTCCTCAACAGCTGCTTCCGGTTTTTTGGGCGCTTCAACCTTAACAACAGGGGGAACTACCTCCTCCTCTTCTACTACTTTTTTCTTCTTTCCCGATACGGCACTAAGGTCTATCTTATCAATCACCTTTACCTTAGGAGCTTCAACAGCGTTGGTTTTCACCACCACCTCTTTTTCCTCCTCGGGCTCATCATCTATTTTCTTTGGCGTAGTGGCAACAGCACCCTCTTCCTGAACAGAGCGAATACCCTTCAAGTTCACTTTTTTCGATGCCTCTTTAATATCCTGCTCGGAACCAAATTCCTTTGCAGCCATAGCATAGGCTTCAGGAGAGATTTTAGAATTTGGATTGGGTTCTACCTCTATTCCCTTTTTCTTCAGGAATTCCACTAAGGTTGAAATACCAATGTTGAACTCCTTTACAACTTTACTTATTCTTACACTTTCGGTTTGTGACATACTGCGCCCCTATTATTTTTGGTAATGCTTTTAGCGTTAGGTGGTAAGCATTAACGCTTACTCAAACTCAGCCTTCAATATTGTAATAACTTCTCTGATAGTTTCTTCTTCTAAGTCTGTACGCTTTGCCAAATCCTCTACCGGAACATTGAGTACGCTCTTAGCCGTATCGCAACCAACTGCTTTTAGCGCATCAATAACCCAGCTTTCTATTTCGTCTGAGAATTCATCCAAGCTAACATCTTCCTCCTCGTACTCCTCAGCTTCACGATACACGTCTATCTCATAACCTACCAGCTGGCTGGCCAACTTTATATTCAACCCACCCTTGCCAATAGCCAAAGAAACCTCGCTGGGTTTAAGATACACGTTAGCCCGCTTTTGGCCATCATCAATTTTTATTGATGATATTTTGGCTGGATTCAACGCGCGTTGTATGTATAGCTGAATGTTGGTAGTATAGTTAATTACGTCGATATTTTCGTTGCGTAGCTCACGAACAATGGAGTGAATACGCGAGCCCTTAATACCCACACATGCACCTACAGGGTCAATGCGGTCATCGTATGACTCTACGGCAACCTTGGCTCGCTCACCCGGTACACGAACTATCTTTTTGATGGTGATAAGACCATCGAATATTTCGGGAACTTCCTGCTCAAACAAACGCTCAAGGAATGCCGGAGAGGTACGTGATAGAATAATAACAGGCGTGTTGTTCTTCATATCTACGCGAGATACAACTGCACGAATGGCATCACCCTTGCGGAAAAAGTCGGAAGGTATTTGCTCCGTTTTTGGAAGTATCAGCTCGTTTTCATCATTATCAAGTACCAATACTTCTTTTTTCCATGCCTGATACACTTCGCCAACCACTATCTCGCCAACGCGTTCCTTATAGGCGTTAAACAGGTTGGCTTTTTCCAAATCCATAATGCGTCCGGCCAAGTTTTGACGTAAAGCCAAAATATTACGTCTGCCAAAATCGGCTAGCTTCACCTCTTCGGCTACCTCTTCTCCCAACTCGTAGGACGTATCTATTTTTTGGGCTTCCTCAAGCGATATTTGCAGGTTAGAGTCTTCAACCTCCTCTACAACTTCGCGGTTACGCCAAATTTCAAAGTCGCCTTTGTCTATATTTACGATAATATCGAAGTTATCAGCCGAACCATACATCTTGGTAAGAAGGTTACGAAATACCTCTTCCAACACGCTCATCATGGTGGGACGGTCAATATTCTTCAGCTCTTTGAATTCCGAAAAAGTGTCAATTAAGCTCAGATTTTCCATATAATAATTTTTCCTGTTTTTCTTCAGTAAAACGGCTACTACCTGACGTACAGCAACAATTTCGTGCTCTTTATATCGTCTAGCCGTATGGTATCGCTTTTTACTACAGCTTGTTTACGCTTCTTACCCTCAGCTAGCTCCTGTACTTCGTATTCAAGTGTTATTTCATCATTTGCAGCATTTTGCAGAATACCTTTTCGCTTAATACCGCTTCGCAGCAACACTTCTACTTCTTTTCCTATATTTTTTTGGTACTGCTGAGGCACCTTAAAGGGCTGGCCTATACCGGCAGATGCTACTATCAGTTCGAAGTCTTCTTCGTCTCTATCCAGCGCGTTTTCTATAAAACGGCTTACGGTAGCACAATCATCAATGCAGATGCCTGTGGGTCTATCCAAATCAACCTCTATACGGTTGTCCGTACTTACGGTAACAGCCACCACAAACATGTCGCTGCCCTCAATGGCTTGCTCTACCAGCTGCTTTATATCATCTACCTTAATCATGCGTTACCCTTACAGAATAAGGGGACATTGTGTCCCCTTATTCTTTTATGCCCTTTCAGGGGGCTGAACTTGCTGCAAATGTAATACTTGTTGAATTAACTTCCAAATTTTCATGACATTTTTATGGTTTATCTCAAAAGTGATTTTACCACATAGCACATAGAACACAATAGAAACATAGAATTTTTCTCTTGATAATTATAAGCCAATCAATATCAGCCCTCAAGGAGGTAATAAAAAGCAAATTCTATTTACAACAATTTTTACCGGTAATGAATTTATTTACAACACAATGTACAAAAAATCTATGTGTCCCTATCTGCCTATGTAGTAAAATAGCTTTTTAGGAAGCTGGGGGTAAATCCCTATCCTCTCCCATCTTTCTTGCAATAACGCTAACAATAGCCAGCTGTATGGCATGGTATAGCATAATGGGAAGCAGTATAATTCCCGTAGAAGAGGCTCCCGTAAATAGTACTTTCGACATTACGGTTCCATGCACCAGCGATTTTTTTGAACCGCAAAACAAAGCGGTAATACGGTCTTCGCCGTTAAACCGCAACCACCGGCAAATAGCGTAAATAGCTCCATAAACCGCAAAGAAGAAAGCCGCCATGGCAAAAGCAAGCAGTAAAATATGCCATCCGCTAAACCCGCTGAACAGGTTGACAGCAAACGATTCACAAAACGAGGTGTAGATAATAAGCAAAATAACCGCTTGGTCGAAATATCGAAGCGTGCTGGCGTATCGCTCAGAGACCCAACCGAACTTACGATTTAGCAACACACCAAGTCCAACCGGCAGCAACACCTGTAGCACCAGCTTAACAATAATCGGAGCCAGGTCAAACCCTTCGTTTACGGTAGAAAGTACCAGCCCCATCCATAGCGGGGTAATAAATACCCCTACAATACTTGATATGCTGGCGTTAAAAATGGCGGCCGGAAGATTGCCCTTAGCCATAGAAACCATCACTACCGATGATGATACGGTAGAAGGTAACGCGGCTAGAAAAAAGAAGCCGAGCCAAAGAAGGCTACCGAAGCTAGCTCGGAATACAAACATCAACAAAAGAGCAATAAGCGGAAACAGCACAAAGGTTGATAGCTGCACAACCGTATGCAACCGCCAATTTACCAAACCCTCCCTAAGCTTTGAAAGACTTAACCGAAGGCCGTAAAAGAAAAAAATAAACGAAATACCGTAATTACCTATTTGGTTTAGGGAAAATACACCATCGTATGTACCGGGGCTGCTCCAAACGTAAGCAAGCGCTATACAACCAATAAGTACAAGCATAAAGCCGTTTAGTCCGGCGTTTTTTAGTACTGAAAGCTTATTGTGACTTGTACGGGGCATTCTACTTAGCCTCAACGTTGAACTCTACCTCTGCTTGTACCGGATTACCCAACACGCAAGCTCTTGGTTGTAAGATATTCCAACAGTAAATGCTAAACCGGTAAACAAATGGGGCCGTAATAAAGCCGGCAAATACATCAACCAAGTAGTGCGCTTTAATGTACACCGTTGAGCAGATTAAGAGCAAGGCTACAGGAAGCAACAAGTAAAAACCTTTACGCGCGTATTTGTAAAGCAACGTAAGGTTAATAAGACAAAGGGCGACATGGGAGCTGGGGAATGCACCGGTAGGCTGCTCTCCCATCTCCTGCGTAAGCTTAACAAGGTAACGGAAAATTCCGGCGTCAGGTATGCTGTTCAACGGCTCCGGGAAGTAGAACTGAGGACCCATTACCGGAACTAAAGCGAATATCAGGTAGTAGCATAAAAATGAACAAAGTATGATAAATATTGACCGCTGTACCTGTGAGCGTTTACGAAAGTAAAAGTAGAACGCCGTGCCGAGAATCATAAAGAAGTAGGAAAAGTAACCAAAGCACATTAGCTCGCTGAACCACGCGTATGGTATGGCCTTACTGAACTCTATGCTGGGCTGACAGCCAAACAACCACTGGTCTGCCGACATAAAAAAGCTATCAAGAGGGTCCATGGTACACTTCCCCAAGTAGTATGTTTCGGGGTACCAGTACAAAATAAGCCATGATACAAGGAAATTTCGGATAAACCACATCCCTTTAACCGGATAGCGCTTGTACACAATGCTCATTACAATAATACCGGCAGCCACCACAAGACGAAAGAACAGCATATCGGCGGCATTATCCACCTTATGCCACGAAAAGATAACCAGTAATCCGGTAATCAGGATATATGCCAGCGTAATAAGCTCGCTTGGAAAAAATTGTCTAGAGCCAGTTCTCATTCTTATACCATACTATAGATTCCTCTACTCCCCTATCCAAGTCGTAGTCGGCAACAAAGCCCAAATCGCGCTGTAAAGGTTCCACCTCACACTTCCAGTTCATGCAGCGCATAATGTTGTACTTATCTCGATTCAGCGTAGGCGATTTGCCAAACCATCCGCATACCGTATCAAGTAGCATGGCTATTCCCTTAACCAAGAACAAGGGTACTTTTACTTTCAACGTGCGCTTCTTGCCCAAATGTTTTTTCACAATATCGGCGTACTCCTGATTGGTATAAACCTTGCCATCGCTTATAAAGTAGCCCTTACGCACAACGTTCTTTTCAATGCTCAGGAATACGGCCTTTACCAAATCTCGCACGTAAATAAATGTGAGGTACTGAGGCTTAAAACCCATAGAAGGTTCTAGCCCGCTTTTTATCGTTTTCAGAAAAACAAAATAGTCCTTTTCTCTAGGCCCGTACACGCCCGTAGGACGCATAAAAATATACGGAAAATCCGATAGCTTACTGATAAATTGCTCAGCCATCAGCTTACTTTTACCATAGGTAGTATCGGGCTTAGGCTCATCATTAAGCATAATAGGCTCCAAGGTTTTTCCGTTACCCCCTCCCCAAGCGGAAAGGCTGCTCATATAAACAAACTTTTGCGGAACCATATCGGCCTCTATCAACGCCTCCACAAAATTTTTGGTAAGCCCGTAGTTTACCCGTTCAAAGTCACGCTTATCGTCACATTTAGTAACCCCTGCGTTGTGAATAATATAATCCCACTTCCCGTTCTGCTCCTTCCATGCACGAAGCTGGGCAATCAGCTGCTCCTTATCGGCATAACGCAAATCAACAAATTTGATTCGTTCATCTTTCAAGTAGCCTCTACTGCTCGATGCCCGCACACCCGCATAGGTATCATAGCCCCTTCCCAGTGAATGCTCCACCAAAAAGCTGCCAATAAAACCACTTGCTCCGGTTATAAGGATTTTTGTCATACTATGAGCTTGTTAATCAAACCGCAAATGTACTTGTTCGGAGTGAAAGTGACAAATTGTAAGAAAAGACAAGGGTTTCCGCTGATTTCTACGCTCTATTATCAATAAAATACTCACCGAATAGTAAGCAATACAGACATGTTCATGAGAAATGTTGTTTCAAAAAGATAACGCGCTGAAAGTGCAGTTTAATTCAGCCCGACGGCAACGCCTCGGAAAGTAAAATTCGAATATCTACCGCCCTGATGAGAGTAAGGTGCTTCGCGCGCCATGCTGCTGTTGCCGGTATGCTCACCTAAGGCATCGCTACGCTTTGCCATTGGGCTGAACCGAGTTTACGAGCTCACCGAAGGTAAGTAAGCGGCCACGTTGTGGCGTTTTTGCTTTCAGACCGGCTTGAAGTAAAATAGGACACAGTAAATAGGGTATAGCTAGCAACTTGGGTTAAATAGTATTGTCTTCATGGCTTCCATTTTCAAACATTTAATCGTTCTCATAAACTTCTAAACAAATGGTTGCTCCCGTATGTTAAAGGACAAAATACAAATCAATAGCAAACAACCTCGATGAACAGCGAGCAAAAATACGATGCAGTACTCAATAAAGGACTACGAATGACTTCATTCATGGGGGTTATGGCGAGTGAAGAAAATTTCAACTTTTCTGTTGAACAAGTAGAACGTGCATTGGTATCATCCGGCTACTTTGAGCTGTTTGCCTTTACTCAACGACAGCCGCCACCTGAATCAGAAAGTCGATTTATAATTAGCGCAGAGCTGCTGTACCAAAGCACCAGCTACGAAGTTGAAATAACGGTGGAACCAACCAAAAATTTAAATCTTCTTGAACTTGGTTCCGGCAACTACATTAGCAAAACGGAAATGAAGAAAGCAATTCTACAAACAGAATACGTTTCCTGTGCAGTAAACTTTAACGGAAAAGCCATTGACGATTTTCTGTTTCAGCTGAAAGTCCTTCATTCCATTGTTCCCAACCCTTCTGTTGTAATAGACTTCATGTCATGGTGCTTGCTTTCCGGCGAATGGCTGAAGATGACAGCGGTGTCACTAATACCTCCTTCTCCCGACTACCTGTACTGCATACATGCGGTAAACAACGGAGATGGAGACAACCGTCGTTACTGGCTACATACACATGGGCTTCTTCGTTGCGGTAGCGTTGAGCTGGAGATGGTTGACCTACGCAACGGTGCCGAATACCTTGCTCAGCTGCTGCGTGTGACGGCAAACCTATTTTTGGAAAAAATACCAAATGAAAATGAAGAGTTCACCATTGGTTACGATGGGCTTGGGGTAAAACTTTGCTGGCGAAGATGGGAGGATGTTGTTCCCACTATCCCCGAGAATACATCAGGTGGATTAAATGACCACAAAGAAGATGGAAACGGCATGAGCGGGGAGCCTGCCGGCGTTATATTTGCCAGTCAGGAAGGTGAGCTATGCTCTCCTGAAATATACGTAAGCACGCTGAAAAAGGACCTCCTATTCTTTATTACCAATGAAGAAACCAAACGTATGGGCTTGATGGCCAAAGAACGTTTCCCTATTTTGAGAGATACGTTTAACCAATACGGAAACAACAGCGGATGGACATTCTTGGTTAAACTTGGATACAATACGGATAACGAAACTATCAAAAACGAAAAAGAACACCTGTGGTTTCAGCTGTTAGCCATAGATGGGGATAAGCTATACGCCGAACTAATTAACGACCCCTACTGGATTAAACGATTCAAGAGAGGAGAGCGAGAGGTGCATGACATCAGCCATTTGACCGATTGGGTAATTTGTCCTCCCAACGAAAACGATGAAGCATACACTCCGGACAGCATTTACAGGATGTATCAGAAATAGCAAATAAAAAAAATCTCAATAACTTTAGCCCCAGCAGGTTTTTAAAACCTGCTGGGGCTAAAGTTATTTTACAAAAAGAAAGATAACACAGCAAAACGAGGCGGTCATTGCGAGCGAAACGAAGTCGAGGTGGCTGTTCACCCGTTACAACTTACTCCACCCGCCAATCAATTTCGTTCAACCCTTTTTCTTTCAGGAAAGCGTTGGCTTGCGAGTAGGGCTTACTGCCAAAAAATCCGGTAAAAGTTAACTTTTGGGCGCTCCCGGCTTCTCATTTACCAGCTGTTTTTGGCATCATTACCATTTTTGTTAAGTGTTCTACGTAGTTATACTGCAGATACATTCGGTCAAAGTTGGCACGTTCAATAGCGTCGCTGTACGTGTCCAGCATTTCTGAAAATGCGTTTGATTTGAACTGTTCCTCTCCAAGTTTGATATATTGGCGTATGTATCCTTCCCCCTTTTTCAACACTTCGCAATCTTTCGGTTTTTCTTCTTTTTTCTTTTACTTACTTCTTTTCCTTTTCTTCTAATGCTAAATACTCTTCAATATCCTCTTTAGTAACCTCAATTTGCGTTAGCCCATCGTCAAATAGAAGGTAGTCTGATACATTAAAACCTCCACCATCCAACGCATCATCCAGCCACATTTCGTACCATTCGGCAAAGGTCATGGAGCAAAGGTCTTCGCTAGTTTGGCTGTCAATGGAAAATAAGCCCGACTCGTTGCCGAAATCGGTAAACCAAATGGCACCTTTTTCCTTGCCTTTCAGCACCAGCATAATTTCCATTCCGCAACCCTCAGTACAAATTTTTATGGTTCCTTGTTCAGATTTCCGCTGTACTACGCATTGCCTTAACCCCCATTCTTCGCTTTTTAAATCGGTATAATCTACACCTTCTTCATTTTTGATGATGGAGAACATCTGTCCGTTAACGAACGGGTAATCTTCTTTGTATTTCGGGTTTGACAATTTATACAAGCCGTAACAGGGGCCTGCCCCACCGTTGCCAATGTTCATCAAAAACCATCGGTAGTCTTCGGGTAGCGTAAGGTTATTTTTTTCTTCGTATGCTTTTATTTTGGCTTCAGTCAGCACTGGGTTCATCTTATATTTGTGCGAATCGGCGCCAAAAATCTCAAAATCCGTATCTTGTTCTCGTAGTTTGTTCAGCTTATCAGCTATTCGTTGCATGTGCTCCATATTGGCTTTCTGTTTTAATTTTTACTTTGCAAAATAATTCCTAATTACCGCAGTAACAACTACCGTATTGCACTTCCTGCCTACCTTTCAAAATACCAGGATAAAACATCTACTTTCCTACCATCCCCAGCCGTATTTCCGTAAGCACTCGCTTAGTATCAAGCGTAAAGTCACCGTTCATCATCCAGCTGTAGTAGCTGGTTTCTTCTGATAGTACGTCAACCACCTTGCGCCCCTTGTGCTTCCCAAAGTTGAATACGGGTTCATCAACATCATTCAGCACAATGCGTCCGGCATAATCAACATTACGGGTACGGGTAGAAAATTCGGAAAGAAAAGCCATATCGTTCTTCAAATCGCTAGGGTAACGGTCTAGCTGCGCCTTTAAAATTTCGTAGGTAGCCCTTGTGTCGGCTTCAGCACTGTGTGCATTTTCCAGCGTTTTTTCACAGTAAAATTTGTATGCGGCAACTAAAGTTCGCTGTTCGAGCTTATGAAAAATATTTTGCACATCTATCAGCTTACGCTTACGAAAATCTATATCTACACCTGCCCGCAAAAACTCTTCTGCCAGCATGGGTACATCAAACTTTATGGAATTATAGCCTACTATATCGCAACCCTCAATATAGGCAGCCAACGACTTAGCAACCTCTTTAAACGTAGGGCATCCCACTACATCGGCATCACTTATACCGTGTATGGCAGTGGACTGTGGCGGTATGGGCATTCCGGGATTAATCCGTCGGGTTTTTACCTCTTCATCGCCGTTAGGCAAACACTTGATGATGGATATTTCGACAATACGGTCTTTAGTCACATCAACACCTGTGGTTTCCAAATCGAAAATGATAGCCGGATTTTTTAGATTTAACTCCATAGTAGCTGTATTAGCAAAAATATTCCGTCATTGCGAACGATTCGTTTTCTGAATCGTGACCCGAAGGGAGGCAAAGCCAACCAATCTCTTCAAATTAAACAGATTGCTTCGGCAAAAAGCGCCTCGCAATGACGCTTTAATTTAAGAGAAAAGCCCTGTTCCACCCATACACAGGGGTTCAGGGCTTTCCTAGCGTTATATAAAAGAGCCTTATACCCCAATCATCATAGGCATAAGCAACATTACTAAATCTTCGTTCTCATCTTGCTCCTCAAAAGGCAGAAAAAGTCCGGCTCTTGTAGGATCTGCAAGCTCAACGCAAACGTTCAGCGAAGGAAGATTTGCCAAAATTTCAATAAGAAAAGTTGACTTAAATCCTATTTCCATGTCCTGTCCGTCATACTGACAGGTAACCCTATCGTGTCCTGATATGGAGAAATCCAAGTCTTGTGCGTATGATACCAGCTCGTTACCCGTCAACTTCAGCTTAATAAGATTGCTGGCATGGTTAGAGAAGTTTGACACACGGCGCACGCTGTTAAGCAGCTCGGTACGGTTTACAATAACCTTATTCTCGTTCTTTGTAGGAATTACCGAATTGTAGCTGGGGTAAACGCCCTCAACCAAGCGGCATATCAAGCGGTAGGTAGGTAAGGTAAATGATACGTTTTTATCATCAAACTCTACCTGAACATTTCCTATCTCCTTAGGTAAAATAGCTTTTAGCAACGAGGCCGGCTTTTTAGGAAGAATGAATGACGCTACTTCGGGTAGCGACACATCTTTACGCTGATAACGTACTAGCTTATGTGCGTCGGAAGCAACGAAGATAAGCGAATTGCCCGTGAAATCGAAGTAAATACCGTTCATCACCGGACGGAGCTCATCTTCAGCCGTTGCAAATAGGGTTTTGCTAATAGCTTCCGATAGTAGCTCGGCGGGCATTTCTACCGACTGGCGTTTTTCACCCTTCAGCTGCGGAAGGCTGGGATAATCCTCCGGATTAGTACCCGGTATGTTTGACTTACCCGACGACCATTGGATCTCCACAGAAAGGCTAGACTTATCTACCGTAAAGGTAAGCGGCTGTTCCGAGAACTCCTTCAGCGTGTCGGTAAGCAAACGCGCAGGTATTGCTACCTCTCCCTCCTGCATTACGTTTTCAATAGCAAGCGTGGTTGTAAAAGTAGTTTCCAAATCGGAAGCGGTAATATTCAGCTGCCCATCCTTCAGGCTAAACAAAAAGTTGTCTAGTATAGGCAAGGTATTCTTAGTGCTGATAACCCGATTAATGGACTGTAAGCGAGAGAGCAACTCGGTGCTCGAAACAACAAATTTCATATATATCGTGATGTTTTTATTTAGTTGCAAATAATTGATATTCTGAGCAAAACACAAATATCCGTATTATATCAGATTAAACAACAATTTTATGGATTTTTTACGGGAGTATCAAAAAAAGCCCTTCTTATTTATCAACAAAGTATGATAACTCCCTCAGCAACAAGTCAAAATCAACCCATTTAGCCAATGCTATATCGCTTCCGTTATTCATGGACAGGTAAAAACGATCGGGGTCATAATCCAGCGGGTTACCGTAAGCGTCAAAATCGTTGGAAATGTAAAATAGCTGCAACGCTATACGGTTACCGTCAGCGGTTTTTACGCTAAGCCTATAAGGCGACGGAGACAACAGTATTGACTTATGGTCTTCCGGATTAAGGTCTAGCATTCGTTCGTATGATAGCCCGTTAAAATAACCCAGATAAGTGTTCATTCTAGCTACATCCGCATTTTCCACTACCACTTCGTTATAAGGGTCATACAGCTCAAGCGTACCGTCATCCTTACGATTTATACGAAACGATTTTTCAGGATCTTCCATATCGTCCACCCAAACCATACGAATTTCCGACGGAAGCGCGCTTACCAGTACGTTATTACGCCAAAAAGACGGCATAGCGCTTAAGTAATCGTACGGATTATCCTCAACCAACGGCAGCTGCAAACGGTATGCCTGACGGTTACCCTCCACAAGGCCATAAAAACCCAGCTCAGGGGTATAGTAAACCGTAAAATCTAACGATGCCCGCTTCTTTCCCTCATAAACCTTTATACGTAGTCCCTTTTCGGCAAGTAAAGTCAGGGCCGAATCTGCTTGTACTGCCGATACAGCTCCAACTACCTGTTGAGAGTTAAGAATGTTTAGCAACATATCAATAGCTTCCTCTCCGGCCACGTACTCGCTATTCACCATCCAAACGCTATCGGTCTTAGTAAGTATAACGCTCAGCGAATCCTGAAACAGCTCAACTTTAGTAACGCTCGAAACATCATTGAGTGAAAACTGCTTATCAGGCCGCTTACCGCATGACACGACAAACAGAATGGCAAATAGGGCTGTTATACTAAGTAGTACACGTATGTGTTTCATAAACATATTATTTAATGCACAAAGGTAGCAGAAAAAGCACGTGCTGAAAAGCAACAATTTTAAATATAACAGCATACAATTTATTACAAATTAGCAGATATTCAGGCCTGAATTGGTATTTACTGTTACTAAATCATATTTCCACTTCCGCATTTATGCTACCTTTGCCCAAATTTTGAATGAATAATGGAATCAATCAGAGAAATATACAGAATCGGCAATGGCCCATCCAGTAGCCATACCATGGGTCCTAAAAAAGCCGCAGAGCAGTTTAAAAAGAAAAATCCGGTTGTCGATACATATCGGGTAACACTATACGGAAGCCTTGCAGCAACAGGAGTTGGTCACCTTACCGACCGTGCAATAATTGACGCGCTGAGCCCTTCTACCGTTGATTTGGTTTGGAGGCCGGAAGAGTTTCTGCCTTTCCATCCGAACGGAATGCTGTTTGAAGCCATTGTTAATAATGAAGTTAAAGATAGCTGGACTATATACAGCATTGGTGGCGGAAAGCTGGCTAACGAAACCACCCAAACAGAAGAAGTAAACATATACGAGCTTCGCAACATGAGCGATATTCTGGATAGATGTGAGAAAAACGGCACATCATACTGGGAGTACGTTCAAGAGGTAGAAGGTAACGAAATTTGGGACTACCTGAACGAGGTTTGGAAAATAATGGCTGATGCTGTGGCACGCGGTATTGAGGGGGAAGGCGTATTGCCCGGCGGGCTCGGACTTCGTCGTAAAGCCTCATCTTACTACTTTAAGGCGCAAGGCTACCGCGACAACCTGCGTACTCGTTCGCTGGTATTTGCCTATGCTTTGGCTTGTTCCGAAGAAAACGCCAACGGCGGACTGGTGGTTACCGCGCCCACCTGCGGCTCTTGCGGCGTACTACCAGCTGTTCTTTACCACCTGAAATCGAACCACAGCTTTAGCGACTCAAAAATACTAAAGGCTTTGGCAACCGCCGGACTATTTGGCAACGTTGTAAAAACAAACGCATCCATATCGGGTGCGGAAGTAGGATGCCAAGGCGAAGTCGGTGTAGCCTGTGCTATGGCGGCTGCCGCGGCAAACCAGCTGTTTGGCGGAACACCCGCACAAATAGAGTATGCTGCCGAAATGGGGCTGGAGCACCACTTGGGGCTAACCTGCGACCCTGTTTGCGGATTGGTGCAAATACCCTGCATTGAGCGTAACGCTTTTGCTGCAGGACGCGCGCTTGATTCCAACACCTACGCAACCATGTCAGACGGTAAGCACCGTGTAAGCTTTGATAAGGTGGTTGCTACCATGAAGCAAACCGGACACGACTTACCCAGCCTGTATAAAGAAACGGCTGTCGGCGGATTGGCTATATTTATGGATAGATAACCTTCTATCTATATACGTCATTGCGAGCGAAGCGAAGCAATCTGCTAATTCAGAGATTGCTTCGCTTCGCTCGCAACCGAGTTTACGAGTTCGGCGAAGCCAATGACGCATTATTTAAACACCTGTTTATAAAGGCTCCGCTAGAAGCCAAATCTTTGTAGGCAATAATAGCCACCATTAACTAAATCGCTCCATTGGGAGCGACATCTTAGTTTGTTATTCCGCATGGCTAAGATGCCGCCCCTAACGGAGCGGAAGTAGTTGTAAACATAAACTTTTCTACAAAGATGTTGCTCCTAATGGAGCAAAACTTCGCAGGACTCTATCACTTTTTAATCCCAAAATTATCATCTCGCTTTTTAATCATTTTTTAATTGTAAATTGCCAACTAAATTTACCTGCTAATAACCAAAATATGATGAGAGATTTTTTTAAGCCGGTGCTTTTAATCGCAGGAGCATGGCTAGCAACAAGCTGTATAAGCATTACTGTAACGGGGAATGGGAAAGAAAGCGATAACTTATCATCTATAAAAAATAAGCAGGCAAGCAGCTCCGAAGCACTTACTCCAAAGGGTGGTAATTCCATTGCTATCCGTTCTACCAACAATCCTAAAGATATACGTATATCCTCTCTACATACGAATATTGTTACAGCAGCCTACACCCCCTTAGTAGCATGGACATGGGACGGTGTTCCTGGAACATCAAGGCAATTATTGAATTTCAATATACCGACTATCAGCCCCTCTGCTAAAATCACAAGAGCTACATTAACCCTATACCCATTGGAAACAGAGGCTTTTGCTAGCAGTTCCGGCACAAATAACAGCTTTTATATTAGACAAATAACGTCAGAATGGTCTCTATCAAACGTAAGTTGGGCTAATCAGCCTGCTACTACTACTTCTAATCAGGTATTGATACCTCATAATCCCCTAATCACTTCTGAACCTATAGCTGCAGATGTAACAAATATGGTAAAGTACATGGTTAATACGGGAAAAAATTACGGTTTTATGTTGCTACTTGACAACGAGGTAAGATACACCTCAAGGATATTCTGCAGTAGCTGGCATAAGGATGAAGCTAAACACCCCTGCTTGACCATCGAATACGAATACTAAATTGTTTCGTAAGGAATAAAATTTCTATTTGCTTGCATTACATGCTAAAATGCCGCTCCTAACGGAGCGGAAGTAGTTGCAAACATAAACTTTTCTACAAAGATGTTGCTCCTAATGGAGCAAAGCTTCGCTTACTTTTTCGCTTAACGCCTAACTCATCACTCTTAAACTTAACCCTCCTTCATGGAGAGCTGTATGCGCTTACGGCTTGCGTCAACCTCTAACACCTTTACACTTACTTGCTGATGCAGCTTAACCACATCATTCGGGTTTGACACAAAGCGGTTAGCCAGCTGTGATATGTGTACCAACCCATCTTGCTTTACACCTATATCAACAAAAGCCCCGAAGTTGGTAATGTTGGTAACAATACCCGGTAACACCATGCCCGGAATAAGGTCGCCTATGCTGCGCACGTTAGGGTCGAACTCAAATACTTTAGCTACCGTTCTCGGATCTCGTCCGGGTTTTGCCAGCTCGCTCATAATATCAGTAAGCGTTGGTAAACCTACGGTATCGGATATATAGTCTTTCAGCACAACTTTTGAGCGCAGCTCCTCATTTGCCAAAAGATCTTTTACCGAACAAGCCTGTTGTTTTGCCATTTGCTCAACTACATGATACGACTCCGGGTGAACGGCGCTTGCATCTAACGGATTTTCAGCATTGGGTATGCGAAGAAATCCTGCGCACTGTTCAAACGCCTTAGCACCCAAACGAGGAACCTTTTTCAGCTCCTCACGAGAAGAAAAGTTACCGTTTGCCTTTCGGTACTCAACAATGTTAGCCGCCAGCTGAGGTCCTAAGCCGGAAATATAGGTCAGCAAGTGCTTACTGGCCGTATTTAGGTTTACCCCTACGCTATTTACACAAGCCTCAACCACCGTGTCAAGGCTACCCTTCAGCTTAGCTTGGTCAACATCATGCTGATACTGTCCCACCCCAATTGACTTTGGGTCAAGCTTTACCAGCTCTGCCAAAGGGTCCATTAGCCTGCGACCGATGGAAACTGCACCACGTACCGTTACATCATACTGAGGAAACTCTTCCCGTGCAACAGATGAGGCGGAGTATATCGAAGCGCCGTCTTCACTCACCACAAAAACCTGCACCTTACGGTCTAGCTGAATATTTTTTATCAGCTGCTCTGTTTCTCTCCCTGCCGTTCCGTCGCCAATGGCAAAGGCTTCTATCTCGTAGCTCTCCACCAAGCTGGCCAACTTTTTCAGTGCAGCCGCCCGCTCATTTTGCGGTGGGTGTGGAAATATGGTTTCATTATGTAACAGGGTTCCCTGCCTATCCAAGCACACCACCTTACAACCCGTGCGAAATCCGGGGTCTATGGCAAGTACATTTTTTTGCCCAAGCGGTGGGGATAGCAGTAGCTGGCGAAGGTTATCCGTAAATACACGTATTGCTTCCTCATCGGCCTTCTCTTTTGCGGTAGCAAGCACCTCGTTTTCAATAGACGGCGCAAGCAAACGTTTATAGCTGTCGGCAATGGCTTTGGCCACCTGTAGTGCCGCATCGCCTTTATCTTTCAAAAATATACGCTCAAGTTCGTCAATAGCCTTATCGGTATCCGGCTCCACGCTTACCTTTAGCATCCCCTCGGAGCACCCACGCATTACTGCTAAGAAGCGATGAGAGGGACAACGTTTCAACAGCTCGGCATACTCGAAATAATCTTTAAACTTTATACCCTCCTGCTCTTTCCCCTTAGCCACTTTAGCGGTAAGCATACCTTCATTAGTAAACAAGCGGCGAACAACGCTGCGCGCACGCTGATGCTCACTAACCCACTCGGCAATAATATCACGCGCTCCCGCCAAGGCATCATCAACGCTCTCTACCTGGTCATTAAGAAAAATTTTTGCTTTAGCAGTAACATCTATAAAGCCTTGCTTCATCAGTAAAGCAGCCAGCGGCTCTAAACCTTTCTCTTTAGCAATAACAGCACGGGTTCTGCGTTTTGGCTTGTAGGGCAGGTAAAGGTCTTCCAGCTCCGAAAGGTTAGCGCATTTGTCTATGGCAAGCTTTAGCTCATCCGTTAGCTTACCTTGCTCTTCTATTGAAGCAAGAATAGCGCTTTTGCGAGCTTCTAACTCCAATAGCTTCTCATGGCGTAGCTTTATTTCAGCTATTTGTAGTTCATCAAGACCTCCGGTTTTTTCTTTCCGGTATCGGCTGATAAACGGAATGCTTGCGCCACCGTTCAGCAGTTCAATGGTGTTGGCTACCTGCCATGTTTGCAAAGTAAGAGCAGCCGATATGGTTGATACGGTATCTGTCATTTTATGTGTCTGTTCGAAGGCTACAAAGATAGCTGAAAGTGAGGGAGTAGAAAAACTTCACAAAGAACACGGAGAAGACACAGAGTATTTGCTGACACACATTATAAATACGAGTCAGCAAAAACGTCACGAAGTGACAACTTATTTTAGCCCAATGGCAAAAAGCAGCGACGCCTTGGATCAACGTTAAATAGCCGCTTTACGCGCGAAGCACTATTCGTTTTTTAAGAGAACAACAATGCTTTGCGCGCAAAATAACATTAGACCTCTTCGAAAAATATCCGAACATCACCTAACTTCGCATCACATATAGCTCATCGGTTAAAGTCTTATGGACTAATCCCACCCATTCACCAACTTCACTGCTATTGATATGCAATCCCTACGGGATACAGCACCTAAATCATAGGCCGTAGGCCTTACATATTAATAGAACTGTTAGGCACAAGCCGGTCTTATTGTCCGTTAGGACATTAATACATGTCAGCTCGTGAGTGATTCGATACTAGCTGCTACATCATTTCTCAAGTGGTCTATTGTTTATAAACCCAACGAGTTGCGTTGGGCTGAATTAAGATGGGCTTTCAGCCCGAAAAGAAAGAATAGTTGACAACTTACCAAAAGTCGCTAGCAAACTAAAACGTAAAGTTATAGGTAATAGAAGGTACAAAGGAGAACAGGTACACCATTTCGGCGTAAGTGCGGTCGGGATTATCCTTATCCTGCATAAAGCTGATGAACCACGGGTTTTTACGCCCGTATGCGTTGTACAGCGAAAAGTTCCATTCGCCGTGCCAGCGTCGTCCGGCCTTTTGCTTCCCCCTCCATGTTAGCGATAAATCCATGCGGTGATAGTCGGGCATGCGCGAGGTGTTTCGCCCGTCATACACCGGAATATACTGCCCGTTAAACTCGTACCTGCCCACCGGATAGGTTACCGGCGTTCCTGTTGCGTACAGCCACGTTAAAGAAGCGCTTACTCGCTTAGAAAATTCATAGGTGGCTACCAGCGATATGCTATGCGGTCTATCTGAAGGAGAAAGGTAAGTTTTACCATCATTTATTTCGGGAATCATGCGCCGTGAGCGGGTAAAGGTATAGCTGAGCCAACCGCTCAGTCGTCCGGTATTTTTACGAAGCAGCAGCTCCAGCCCGTACGACTCTCCATCACCTATACGCAGCTCGCCCTCAATAGCGGGATTCAGAATAAGGTCGGGGTGGTCTTTAAAGTCAACTACGTTATTCATTTTTTTGTAGAATAGTTCCACCGATGTTTCAAACGTGTTGTCAAGAAAATTTTTGAAGAATCCCAGTGACGCCTGATCGGCCGTTTGTGGCTTTACGTTTGGTGTTGCCGGAAGCCATATATCAAGTGGTGATCCGGCAGCCGAGTTGCTTACCAAGTGCAAAAATTGCGTAGTGCGCGAATAGCTGCCCTTAACCGATGCTGAAGGGTTTAGCTCATATACAAACCCTACGCGCGGCTCAAGTGATGTGTAGGTGTTGAAAATATCTCCGGATGGGTAAACCGTTGAATCTATTTTTTCGTGGTTGGGGGTAAAGCTATAAATGGTTCCCGCCCCAATATTTTGAAACAGCGAGAAGCGTAAGCCATACTTCAGCGTAAGGCTCTCTCCTATCTTTTGCTGGTTAGAGGCGTATATAACATGCTCCAGCGCATAGCTTTTAGGTATATCCACATTCATATCCATGCTCGAAGCATCGCCGGGCTTGAAATTATGAAGACCCGTAGAAACTCCGGCACGAAAAGTCATTGATGGATTTATAAGCCAAGTAAAATCTGCACGAAGCCCATAGTCGATTATATTCGAATTCCACCGATATTCATCATCGCCAATCTTTGAGTAGAGCTTATAGCCGTAGTTAGATACGATAGCCGACACATCGCTGAAAACCTTATCGGAAAACAAGTGATTCCAGCGCAGTACAAGTGCCTTATTACCAAAATCCATATCCGCCAGCTTATTGCCAAACTTATCGTTACCCATATAACCTGATAAGTATAGACGGTTATTTGCATTTATACGGTAAGCCAGTTTGGCGTTAAGGTCGTAAAAGTATAATGTACTATTACGCAAATCCTCATTGCTTGATAATTTGAGGAACAAGTCAACGTAGGTTCTGCGTCCTGAAATAAGAAAAGTAAGCTTGTCATCAACAATAGGCCCATCCAGCGTTAGTCGGCTTGATATGGTTCCTATACCTCCCGAAGCATGAATCTTATCATCATTCCCATCTTTTGAGTTTACCTCCAGCACAGAAGATAGTCGTCCGCCTTGCGATACAGGAATATCACCTTTATATAGCTGAATATCCTTCACCATATCGTTGTTGAAAACGGAGAAGAAACCCAGCAAGTGCGAAACATTATACATAGGTGCATTATCCAGCAACACCAAGTTTTGGTCGGGTGTGCCTCCTCTAACGTTAAAGCCTGATGAGCCTTCGGCAGCAGATTGCACCCCCGGTAACAGCTGCAACGTTTTAATTACATCCACCTCTCCCATTAAAGCGGGAATGGCTTTAATCCGCTCTATCTGCAAACGCTCTACACCCATATCCGGTCGGCTTATCCTGCCGTTTGCCTTAGCAGATGAGACTACAGCCTCATCAAGCACATTGGCCTGCTCTTGCAGTATAAAATTGCACAACGTATCTCTTTGGATTTTCAACGTTTCCGTTTTCTCATCAAAACCGAAAGCCGATATGGTGAATGTATAAGTGCCCGGGATAAGATAAATTCGGTAAGAAGCATTTGCTCCAACATGAACAACCTTATTCAGCTCCTTCACCACAATTGTACCATCGGGAACTGCTTCACCGTTAAGGCCACTCTTGAGCTGCCCACTAAGTGAAACGTTGATGGTTTGCGCGCTTAACAAACCGGAGAATAACGTAAAAAGAATTATTAATGTATGTTTTGCCATCTGAAGTTTGGTGGAAAGCAAAGGTAAAAAGATATAGCTGCTTTGCAGCCTTTCGCACATGATTAGCCATCTAAATAAATAGACAAATAGTCCGAATTAGTTATTTTTAACTATTTTTAAGGTTGAATTGCGTAAATTTGTGGCGTAAAATTTTTAACGTTTCGCTTTTACACTACTTTTGTACCCTAATGCAATGTAATATCATATCCAAACCAATTGCTGTAAATCCGTATCGCAAGCAAAGCGCTACGATTTATTGCTATTATGCCATTTGCTTAATGGCTGTTCTTTTATGTTTTCCATCAAAAGGACATTCTCAAGACCCTGTTTTCAGTCTTTTTCAAACTAACCCGCTAAACTTTAATCCTGCCCATGTGGGTAATACAGATTTTAGCAGGCTTAGCATCGGCTATCGCAACCAAAACCCCTCGTATAACGCATTTCAAAGCTATGCCGCATCATTTGATACCTACCTCCATTCCATAAATAGCGGTATTGGCATCATAGCGCTTAGAGACCAAACAGGTAACGGTGTGTACAAACAAACAACCATAGGGGCTGGCTATTCATACAATACGAAGCTGGCTGATGGAATATTTTTGCGAGGCGGATTAGAAGCCACCTACTGCCTGCAACAAAGCAACCCCAACAACCTTACCTTTCCTGATATGGTTGACATAAACGGAGGCGTTATTCCCAACCCCTCTCCCTACATGACGCTAAATAGCAAGTGGTTTAACGTAGGAGCAGGTCTTGCTTTATTGGTGAAAAACTTAAAAGTTGGAGCAGCGGCATTTAACCTGAACGGAAAAAGTCAAAATAGCCAAAACGGAGTTGAGCTACCTAACCCATTAAGAGTTAACGTATATGCAAGCTATGACATTCCGCTAGCCAAAGAAGGCAATGGGAGCGGGGGCTTATTTGACCCGGCAAATATGACCATTAGCCCAAACATACAGTATATGCAACAGTATGGTATTCAACAGCTAAGCATTGGCGCATACTTCGATGCCGATATAATATTTGCGGGTCTCAACATGAGACAGGATATGTCTTTCAAATCAACAATATTTTCGTTGGCAGCAGGAGTAAATATCGACAGATTCACTATTGCTGTAAGTGGGGACATGGCGCAGCTAGGAAACCCATCCGGTGGAATGTTGCTATCTGCGTATGAAGTAAGCTTGTCTATCAAGCTATGGGAAAATGAAGCGAGTAGCGGGTACAGAGAAGGGAAAGGTTCATCACACCGAATGTTAAAAGGAACTTTACAAGACGGTTACGACGAATCAAAAGGTAAAAAAACAAAACGCTATCGCTGCCCCTACTAATTTAAACGTAATAGATTGGCAGCATGCAATATAATTGCAATACGCAAATCTAAATTAAGCTTCTTTTACGTTCAACAAGCCATTTTACAAAAAGGCTTTTTTCGCTATTTTTAGAAAATATAGCATACCGCTATTGATTTATTGCTATCTTTGTATGTTTAAATCAATATTTACCCTAATAGACATAACGGTTTATGAAGCTTAGGTTTTCAATACTTGCCTTGCTAGGTGCAGCTCTTTTATCGGGCTGTTCTCTTGTCGGAGGAGGGAAGAAAGACGGTGGTAGCGACACTTCGCAAACAACCGGATGGAAGTATAATGACCCCAAATATGGCGGATTTGAAGTAAAAAAAGCATACGCGCAACCCACCGGTCCGAACCTTGTGTTTGTAGAAGGAGGATTATTCCTTATGGGGAGGGTTGACCAAGACCTTGATTTTGCATGGAACAATAACCCTCGCAGAATTACCGTAGCATCGTTCTTTATTGACGAAACGGAAGTGCGAAATGTAGATTATAGAGAATACCTGCACTGGTTAAAAAGAGTATATGTATCATATCCTTATGCATACAAAAACGCTCTTCCCGATACGTTGGTATGGCGTAGCCCCCTATCATTTAATGAGCCCTATGTAGAATCGTACCTACGTCACCCCGCTTTTAACGAGTATCCGGTAGTAGGAGTAAACTGGCTACAGGCTAATGATTATTGCTTGTGGAGAACAGACCGTGTAAACGAGCTTAACATGGTAAAACAAGGCGTTCTTAAGCTTGACAACGAAAGTCAAAAGGATGAGAACAACTTTAATACCGATGCGTACCTTGCCGGACAATACGAAGGAACTATCAATAAAGGCATGCGCGACCTAAGCAGTCCGGATAAAAATGCTACCCGTAGAGTTTCTTTTGACGATGGTATTCTGCAACCCAAGTATCGCCTCCCAACAGAAGCCGAATGGGAATATGCTGCCGTTGCCCAATTGGAAAGCACATACGATGAACGTATAGTTGAACACAAATTATATCCTTGGTCTGGTAATACTACCCGTAACCCTAAAAAGAAGGAGAGGGGTAAATTTATGGCCAACTTCCAACGTGGTAAGGGTGACTTTACCGGTGTTGCAGGATATTTGAATGACGGTTACGCTGCTACAGCACCTGTTCGTTCATTCCCTCCTAACGATTTTGGGCTATACAACATGGCCGGTAACGTAAACGAATGGGTAATGGATGTATATCGTCCGCTATCATCTTTGGAGTTTAACGAATATAGCCCGTTCAGAGGTAACGTTTATACCGATCCGGAGCGTGATGCTGAGGGAAATATAGTTCCTAAAAATGAGTTGGGACGAATACCTCGTGATACAATTGGATATGTTGCCGATCGTTACAACTATCAAATAGGGGATAACCGTAACTACCGAGATGGTGACGTTCTTTCAGCTGTTGATGCAAATATAAGTGATACTATTGCTAAGAACATAGCCAACTCAAACCGCATGTACGACCCGGGTGCAGGCAATAGCGGAAAAGGTATGACTACGCTTATCAGCGATAAGTCTCGCGTATATAAAGGTGGTTCGTTCCTCGACCGTGCATACTGGCTCAGCCCGGGAACAAGACGCTACCTTGACCAAGACCGTTCGGCAGTTGATATCGGATTCCGCTGCGCAATGGATGTGCTAGGTGTTCCGGCAGCGCAGAAGAAGGCTAAGAAGAAGAAAAAATAAGAGATAATATATTAAATGAAAAAGGGGCTATAGCCCCTTTTTCATTTAGTACGCTTAATCATTGTAGCCGTCATTGCGAGCAAAGCGACCGAGTTTACGAGTTCGGCGAAGCCAATGACGTGGTTTTATAAAGTTCAGTTTTACTTACCTTTGCAGAAATAATAAACGAAGCCCTATGCCTACCCTATACCTCATCCCTACAACATTAGGAGATGTTCCCGCTGCTGATTCAATTCCTCTATATACGCTTGAGCTAACCAAAACGCTTCGTCATTTTATAGTAGAAGATGTTCGTAGCGCTCGTCGTTACCTTTCAAAGCTACGTATGCCCGTAGCCATTGACGAGCTGACTTTTTACGAGCTGAACGAGCATACGCCGGAAGAAGCGCTAGGACAGCTCTTACAACCTCTCCTATCCGGCAATAATGTGGGACTAATGTCGGAAGCCGGACTACCTGCCATTGCCGACCCCGGAACAAACTTAGTTAGATTGGCTCATCAAAAAGGAATACAGGTTGTTCCCCTTGTTGGTCCGTCATCCATTCTGTTGGCCTTAATGGCGTCAGGGCTTAGCGGACAAAACTTTGCTTTTGGCGGCTACCTTCCGGTAAAAGAGCAAGAACGTGCACAACGTATAAAGCAACTCGAGAAACGCTCCATACAAGAACAGCAAGCACAGGTTTTTATTGAAGCACCTTACCGCAACGTTAAGCTGTTTGATGCCTTTTTATCGGCCTGCAATGAAAGTACTTCGCTTTGCCTAGCCATGAACCTTACCCTTCCTGACGAATGGATAAAAACGCAACATATTAGCGCGTGGAAAAAGCATAGGCCTGATGATATCAATAAAAAACCCTGCATATTTATTATGCAGGGCTAGTATTATTTTCCCACTTCGCAAATTACTCGCTTTTCTTCTTTCCCACTCCTGTCATCCATATTTCAAATTGCAGGGGAGTATATGATTGAATAGGTGTATTTCCTGTGGCTCCGTAGCCATATTCCGAAGTAAAAAATGTAACAATTCTTTCCCCATCTTTTACATTCTTTAGCACCTCATTAAAAGCCAGAGATGGAATCTTAGTAGTAGAAAGTGAATTTATTGGTGCTGTCGCTCCCAAAACAAAGTTCAATGTATCAAACTTTGAAGCAGTTTTTGTGCTAAATTTATATTTCTTGGCAGTATCAAGAACATTTGTGTCAAATACAAAACCATCAAGATAACGAGCAACATAAAAGAACTTAGCAGTATCGTCTTTAACTAAACCTTCGGTTCCGGTAGGAGGCACTAGCTGTTTCAAATAAATATTAGCCTTAAGCGTATCCAATCCCGGGTAATACGTATTACGAAAAACCACCACTTCATTCTGCTCAAATTTTACCGGATCGGGAATAACCTTGCGTAGTATCACATCTATAATAGCAGGAGTCCAATCACCACTTCTATAGCTGCCTGCTAAATCCGAAACCAACACCAAACGAATGGAGTCACCTTCCTTCATCACGGTTCTCATTGCATCCTGAATGCCGGAAGGAATATATGTGTTATCCTTGTAAAGCATGGTATAGGTAGGAACGTAGTGAACCGTATCATAAAACGTTCCCAGCTGCTTTGCCGTGCTGCCCAAGGTAGCTAAGCTAGGTGTAATTGTTCCATCCTGAAAGCGAGGAATAATATCATACTTTACCCAATTTTCCTCAACCGGAGTAGCACCTGTCCCAACTTTTATTGGCACATAGTAGTAGCCCAACGGAGCAAAGGCCGGCCAAGTAGTCTTATCTGCGCTGTAGGTTACAACCATATAAGCATCCAACAGTTCGTTCTGCATTTCCCTGTTGCTCATTTCCTTCTCCTTTGCACAAGAGGAAAAAAGAGAAAGAGCAATTATGCTAATGGTAAAAAGTCTAAATATTTTGGTCATAGTTTTTCTGTTATCCCTAGATGGACAAAAGTAAGTGTTTGCAACTAATCCTGCAAGCCTCAAGCGTTTTAGCAAATTTTCTTTAGCAATGTTTAAGGTTTATGAAGAGAAATTTGCTTGTGGCGGTTGCTGCCCGTTAAACGCTGCAGCCATTTGCTCAGCAAAGGTATCAATCCCTTTTTGAAGCTTGCCTTTCAGCATGAGCTTCATCATCATATTCATTTTGGTGTGTAGCACTAACCGTACTCTCGTATCGTAGGGGGCAACCTCTTTTAGCTGTACCCAGAAAAAGAAATCGAAGGGCAGCTTACCATTTCCGGTATATTTTACCGTTTTATCCGGTTCACGATCAATAATACACAAACCTACCTCTACCCCTTTAACCTTAAAAGTACACTCATCCGTTGAAGATTGGAAGTTTTCTATTTCCGCATTGGGTGGAACAAGCTGCGAAAGCATGCTTAGGTCAGAGAAAATAGCATACAAATCGCTAGCCATGCGGTTTACCTTCACTACCTTGCTTACATACTCATCCATTAGCTACTTCCTCCACGTATTGGGCGATTCACGCCATTCTTTCAACGTCTGCAAATCTTCCGGCTTCACATAACCCATAGCCGTAGCCTGTTCAATCAGCGTACTGTAATCACTTAGCGTATATAATACACAACCATTATCCTCCATTTGTTTACGAGCAATGCTAAAGCCATATGTAAAAATAGCAACCATGCCAAGCACATCACAATCGGCCTTACGTATGGCTTGCACGGCAGCAAGGCTGCTTCCGCCTGTTGAAATCAAATCTTCAACCACCACAACCCGCTTGCCTTTTGGCAGCTCGCCTTCAATAAGGTTTTCCAAACCATGCTGCTTGGGTGTTGAGCGAACATACACAAAGGGTTTTCCCATTCGTTCGGCAACAAGCGCGCCATGAGCGATAGCTCCTGTAGCAACTCCGGCAATCACCTCTACATCAGGAAACTTATCCTGAATAAGAGAACAAAACGATTCGCATATCGTTTTACGTACCTGCGGGTAGGAAAGCGTTTTACGGTTATCGCAATATATGGGAGAGTACCAGCCCGAAGCCCATGTAAAAGGATTTGCGGGGCTCAGCTTAATTGCGTTAATTTGCAGCAGCTCCAGCGCTATCTGTTTTGCAGTTTCTTCCATTAGTATGATTTTAATAAGCACAAAGGTAGCAAATTTCAGAGGGTTAAAAAACCGGTAGCCAAACTACCGCAAAACAATACGCAAATAAAACCCAATAGAGACTAGACAACAAGTCAAGATGTATAAGATATTTTTCAACGATCGTTATATTGCCATTTCTTCCGTATATGAAGAGTGCTTTTCCTCTCCTACAGCAATAGTGCATACGCTACAACCAAATACCAACATCGAAAAATTTATCCGCTACTTTGAAGCCAACCAAAACCTTAAAGAGCTGTGGTTATACACCGGAGATGAGCGGGAAGAGTCCGTATTCAGCCGATTCTGCGCCGCCTTTAAGCTGATAGAGGCAGCCGGAGGGCTTGTTCAGAACAAGAATAACGAGGTGCTAATGATTTTTCGCTTTCAGCATTGGGACCTCCCCAAAGGATGGATAGAACCCGGCGAAAACGCGAAAACAGCAGCCATACGCGAAGTTGAGGAAGAATGCGGCATATCCGGCTTAAGCTCTCCATCTGCTCTGACAACAACCTACCATACCTACTATCAGAACAACGCTCCTATACTAAAGTGTACTCATTGGTTTAAGCTATCCTGTAGCAAAGAGCAGCAACCCATACCTCAACTCGAAGAAGGAATTGAAAAAGCGGAGTGGGTACCACTATCAAAACTCTCTAATCAACTCCAATGCGCATTTGCATCTGTTCGTGAGGTTTTCAAAGCGGCGGATATAGCTGGCGAAGCACAATAAACAAATCTAACTTTTACCTTTCAGGCTTGCGCCTCAAGTATAAGTCTTGCGGGTTATTCTGCAACCTTGGTATTGGAACCGTTGGTATCTGTAAGTTTGGGGTTGTGGTGCAGCTGTAAGCTGCCTTAACCCGTTTAAATACCGTTGTCTTAATTATGAGGCAATGGTATTTTTTCACCGCCCTTACTGATTGGACAACTTAAAGAAATTTTTACAGCTCCAATCACATGAAATTATTGTAAAATCAACTAATCGTCCTTCTTTCTAAATATTTTAAGCATATATTGTTACACTACTAATTTGCGGTGTTAAATACTCGCATTACAAAGATAAATTTATTAATTTTGAGTTGTATGTTTTAATCATCAATATTGTTAACCAAAACGTTGACCAAATGAAAACAATAAACCTCTATTTACTATTGATTTGCTTCTGCATTCTACCCTTAATAAGCGGGTGTAGCAAGAACGATGAAAAGCAGGACATGACGCTTTACGACAAGCCTCTAAACACTATAAAACAACACATTAATGGAAGTTGGAAATTAGTTAGCCGCAATGGAGGCATTGGAGGGAACAGCTATGCTGAATACGAAAACACATATATCAAATTTGAAAACAATTTTTATACATGGATATCCAACAATTCATCAACAAAAGCGAATTTGAATTGGAAGCAAGGGAATGTATTAGGGCTTTCGACATACGTTGCGGATATAAAAGAACTGGGAATAAATACATTTATGTATAGTGTAGTTAACGATACATTGCTTATAAGTGATGGGAACTACGATGGATACATGTATTCCCTGATTAAAAAATAAAACGCCATGAAAACTTATCTAATAACCATAATTGCAACCTCTTGTCTTGTATGGACTTTACTCCCAATAGCAGGTAACACTCAGCCTATTAAATTATACAGCAAAGATAGCATACCAACTCTTATACAATTTGAGAAAAATACAAATCAATTTTCTAAAACTACAAGAACCTCTAAGCAAAATCACGCGAAAGAAGTAATGATATCTCATCTTAATTTACCTGCAAATGAGGCGCCAATATTCCAAGATAGTTTAGTTGATGAGCAAGGGAACGCTCATCTGCGATTTTTCCAATCATACAAAGGGGTTAAGATTGAAGGTAGTCAATACAATGTTCACTATAAAAAAAATGACATTGAGTCAATGAACGGTGATTTTAGAAAAATAAAAAATATAAACCTCAACATACAGATCACTGAACAACAAGCACTAGAAAAAGCACTAGAATATGTAAATGCCCAAGAATATATGTGGGATAATTCTGAAAACGAAGTTTGGATAAAAAAGGAACGGAATGATAAAAATGCTTCATTTTACCCAAAAGCAGAACGTGTTATTTATACAAATGGCAAAGGATGTACCACATTAACGTACAAGTTCAATATATACGCTCATATCCCGCTACGTCGCGATTACATATATGTTAATGCTCAAAATGGACAAATAGAAGGCTGCGAACCAATCATCAAAAATATTGGAGCAACTGGAACCGCTCAAACCCGCTACAATGGACAGCGAAACGTTAATACAGATTATATTAATGGAACATATAGATTAAGAGATTACACTCGCGGAAAAGGGATAGAAACATACAATCTTCGCAATTCCACAAATTTTTCTTCAGCCACTGATTTTACTGATATAGACAATAATTGGACTCAAGCAGAGTGGCATAATGCAAAAAAAGATGATGCAGCACTTGATGCCCACTGGGGAAGTGCTATGACATATGACTATTTCAAAAACAAACATAATAGAAACAGTTTTGATAACAAGGGGACTATTTTAAAAAACTACGTGCATTATTCAACAGCCTATGACAATGCATTTTGGGATGGGGAGCGGATGGTTTATGGAGATGGAGGAATACAATTTGACGTCTTAACTTCAATTGATGTCATTGCTCATGAAATAGGGCATGGGATTTGTCAATCAACGGCAAATCTAGCTTACAACAAAGAGTCCGGAGCACTAAACGAAGGGTTTAGCGATATTTGGGGTGCATGTGTTGAGTATTATGCTCGACCAGAAAAAAATGATAATATATGGTTGATAGGTGAAGATATTGCTTCATATTCTGGAGCATTACGCTATATGAATTATCCGAAACAAAAATGGCAACCCAATACCTATGGTGGCATCTATTGGTATGGCCAAAACTGTTCTCCAAACAGCAATAATGATTACTGTGGAGTCCATACCAATAGTGGTATTTTAAACTATTGGTTTTATCTATTATCATCAGGAGGGAATGGAACTAATGATATAGGTAATGGGTATAGTGTTATGGGTATCGGAATAGAAAAAGCTGCCAAAATTTCTTATAGAACTCTTGCCTATTACTTGACTCCAAACTCCAACTATTCCGATGCTCGTTTGTATACTATTAAAGCTGCTGAAGATCTTTTTGGAGCAGGCTCTAATGAAGTTGTTCAAACTACAAATGCATGGTATGCCGTGGGGATAGGAAACCCACATCAATATTTAATTTCTGGGCCTAACAACCCTTATAGTTTTCAACAGGTTGACTATCATCTTGGGTGCTTTGAATCAGGAATATCCATCAACTGGAGTGGCAGTAGTAACGTACAATTTCATAACGGGCAAACAGGAACAACTGTGGCTGTGTTATTTTGTGGTGGTTCAACAGCAACCCTAACGGCAACTTTATCCGGAACAGTAAACCAAACCTTTACCAAAACCATTCAAATAAACAACGGTAACCTCAGCGTATATCCCGGACTAACGTCAATGGAAGCATACTTAGAACACCCCTACGCACAATGCTATGATTGGAAAATAAGTTCTAACCTTACCAGCCAGCTTGGTAATGGAACTATTACCTGCAGCAATCAAGCAAGTACAATTATCGAACGGTTGTCATACGGTTACAACAACGGCATAGAGGTTCGCGCACAAGCAAATGGTTGTTATACACCTTGGAAAGTAACTTATTTTCAAACTTGGCAACCCCAAATTGACAATGGAGCATCTTATCTCAATCCCATGAGTGGAGAACCTTTTTACGCAAGTTTAGTAGAACCATTCCCCGGTTATGCCGAATACTACTGGTATTTTGACAGCAATTTATTCGCAGTTACTTCCGAGCCCAGCATTCACTCATACGATTGGCCTTGCGGAATGTATAATTTTAGAGTTATAGTAGGAGGAGTTGAAACAGGTACAGATTTTTGGGGAATGTGCGGCGGCTGGCATTACTACTCATACCCCAACCCCACCAACGACCAGCTAACTGTTGAGATTAAAGAAGAAGCCAACCAAAATACCATGCAAGCAAAAACAATGAGTACCACAACGCTAAACAGCACACAATCTCAATCACGCAAAGGTATAGGTGAAGTAGCGCTGAAGCTGTACAACAGCCAGCAGCAGCTGGTACGCAGCCAGACCATTGGAAACGGAACGAATCAGGCTAGCATTAATACCTCCGGTTTAGCAAACGGAACGTACTTTCTCAATATTATTAAGGATAACAAGGTAGTTGATAGGCAAACTATTATCGTAAGGCATTAAAAGTATTATCTCATAACTGCAAAAGCCATCATTGCAACAAAACAATGATGGCTTTTTGATTATATTTTATAGGCGGAGACCTATAGCTCTATCAGCAGCTTATTATCCGGTGATGTTTGGAAGCGAACAGCCTCAGCATCGAAAACAAAGGTCATACGGTCGGAGTTAACATCGGGAGGAACAATATTTGGCTTGCTGTTCAGCACCTCTATGCGACTAACTACATAGCTAACCGTAATACGATGAATATCAACGGCCGGTTGATAGGCTAGCTCTTTATCATTTCTACCCACTATTTCCGACACAACTCCCGCTTCCACCAAGCTGTTGACTATTGTATGCACAGTACGTAAAGGTATTTCAGACTTTACCGATATTTCTTCTGCGGTAAACGCCTTTTCTCCCTCAGCAAAGTTTTTAGCCAGCATTCGGGTAATAACCAGCGCAAGTAGCTTATGCTGGTGCATGCTCATCGTATCGGAATCTTTCTCGTGCTGGTAGCTATCCACATTCTGATAGGCAAAGGACAGCTCGGCTCCAAAGAGTATTATCATCCAGCTAAACTTAGCCCAAAGAATGAATAAAGGGATAGCGGCAAAGCTACCATATATGGCGCTATACTTTGATATAGATACCTGTGAGTAAACGTACAGGCTTTGCATAAGTACAAACACCGTACCCGCTACTACTCCGGCTAAAAAAGCATACTTAAACTTAACCCGCGTGTTTGGCATTACCGTGTACAGCATGCTAAACATAAGCCAAATAAGAACGTAAGGAATAAGGCCCAGCAAAAACCTCACCAGCCCGCCAAGGTGCGAAAAGAAAGGCGATGCCTCGGCTAACGAGTCAACCGCATACTTCAACGAAATAGAAATACTGCTTGCCGAAACAAAGAAAATGGGAACGATAATCATTATGGAAAGGTAGTTGGCAAACTTACGCACCATAGCACGCTGCTTATTCACGTTCCAAATATGGTTAAAGGCTTTCTCAACGTTGTTAAGCATACTTATTACCGCCCAAAGCAACATAACAATACCTGCCCCGGCTATTACCCCTCCCTTGGCGTTCCGAATGGCCGAATCGGCAAAGCTCATTACCCACTGAGCAACCTCCTGCTGGTCGGGAAAGCTGTTCATTATCACAGTTTGCAGCTGGGCATCGATATTAAATCCCTTAGCTACGGCAAATATCAAGGCGGCTATAGGTACAATAGACATCATAGTGTATAGCGTAAGCGCCGATGCGCGAATGGCTATCTTGTCTTCCCAAAACGAACGAACGCAGATAATAATAACCTTCAGCGTACGCACCAGAAAAGCATCACGGCGGCTTAACTTTTCGCTACCCAAGTGCCAAATATCATGGGTAATAAAGCGGGTAGCCGTTTTATTGAATTCCTTTATTTTTTTGAACATGGCTTTACATTTTCACCATTTATAGTTTACATTCTCCGCCTATCGGGCAATTACACCGGAGCCTAACAGCTCCTCTCCATCATACCAAGCCGCAAACTGACCGGCTGTAATACCCCGTTGCAGCTCCTCAAAAATAATATACAGCCCTTCCTCTCGCATGTATAGCTTAGCCTCTTGCAAGGCTTGCCGATAGCGCACCCTAACCAAATAACTACGCTCCTCTCCTACCATCATGGCACGGTCGGGGCGCACCCAATGTATCTCCGTACTCTTTATAAACAAGCCCTTACGGTTAAGCCCCGGATGGTCGTGCCCTTCGCCCACATACACCGTATTGGTAGCAATATCGGTAGCAATAACAAACAGCGGCTCAATATGTCCGCCAACACCTATACCTTTACGCTGACCTATGGTATAAAAGTGTGCTCCGTTATGTGTTCCTACTTTTTTCCCGTTATTCGGGTAGTAACGGTAAGGAGTGCTTAACCCTTCCAAATCGTTCGATTCCGGCTTAGCCAGCTTTTCGTATATACCACTCTTGATTTCAACTATATTTCCCTCTTTTGCCGCCAGCTTTTGCTGAAGAAAAACGGGAAGATCTATTTTTCCCACAAAGCAAATACCTTGCGAGTCTTTTTTATCGGCCGTTGGTAATCCTTGCTCATGGGCTATACGCCTCACCTCGGGTTTCAGCAAATCGCCAATCGGGAAAAGTGCCTTTGCCAGCTGCTCTTGTGATAGCTGACAAAGAAAGTAGCTTTGGTCTTTATTCCCGTCAACGCCGGCAAGCAGCTGATAGTAGGTTTTGCCATCACGCTGCGCTTCGCCCTTACGACAGTAGTGCCCCGTAGCAACATAATCAACACCTAAGTCCACCGCTGCTTTCAGAAAAGCGTCGAACTTAATTTCACGGTTACACATTACATCGGGATTGGGTGTGCGGCCCTGTTCGTATTCCGAGAACATGTAATCTACCACCTTCTTGCTGTAGTCTGCGCTCAGGTCTACGTAGTGAAAAGGGATGTCTAACTTTTTGGCTACCAGCTCAGCTATGGCCAAATCGTCCTTCCACGGACAGTCGCCATGAAGTGTACCTGTGGTATCATGCCAATTTTGCATAAACATAGCCACCAATTCATGTCCCTGCTTTTTCAGCAAGTATGCCGCCACACTTGAATCAACACCACCCGATAATCCTATTGCTATTTTCATTTACTTCTATAATCGTAACTCACCCTTGCCCTCACGCACAATCTCTGTTTCTTCTCCCGTACAGTCCACCACCGTTGTAGGATGGTTATCTCCATACCCGCCGTCAATCACCATATCTACCAAATCCTCGTACTTTTCGTGAATCAGCTCAGGGTCGGTAATGTACTCCAAAATTTCGTCATCGCTTTTGAGCGAGGTGCTAAACAGAGGGCAGGCCAGCTGCTTAACAATTTCTATCGGAATATTGTTGTTGGGAATACGAATACCTATCGTTCGCTTTTTACTTAACACCTTATCGGGAACTTTACCCGATGCGGGAAGAATAAACGTAAAAGGACCGGGAAGGTTCTTCTTCAACAGCTTAAAGGTTGCATTGTCAACCTTTGCGTAATCGGACAAATGGCTAAAATCTGAACAGATAAGCGAAAAGTTTGCTTCCTTCTCCTTTATCCCCTTAATGCGAAGTATGCGCTCAAACGCTTTCTTGCTTGTCATAGCGCAGCCTATGGCGTAAACCGAGTCGGTAGGATAAACAATTACCCCGTCGTTTTCCAAACAGGAAACAACCCTCGTCAGCTCGCGCTGGTTTACGTTTTCGGGGTAAAGCTTTAGGAGCATTGGCTATTGCTTATTGTTTATTGAATATTGACTATTGCAACTCTAGCGACTAACCATTAACTCACCTTCACCCCTAAATGCCTTCGGCGAGCTCGTAAACTCGGTTCCCCTAAAGA
This sequence comes from Bacteroidales bacterium, assembly GCA_031551125.1. Classification (GTDB taxonomy): domain Bacteria; phylum Bacteroidota; class Bacteroidia; order Bacteroidales; family UBA932; genus JAIRNF01. The sequence goes on along the minus strand of JAVBOB010000023.1, from coordinate 52,493 downwards.
GGACTTACTTTTTACCACATAGGTACAGAGGGCACAGAGAAACACATAGTCTATTATATCATTTGTATTTATCAGCATTCCCTCAAGTAATTTGTGTAAAGGAAAACTATGTGCATCTAAGTCTTCTATGTATCTATGTGTTGAACAACGCCCCCTTTAGGGGGTTGGGGGTAAAGCGTGCTTAGTCTTTTATACTATTTGCCTATCCGTTCACCTTCTTATGGTCGGCCAAGAACGTTGCCAATCCGCTATCGGTCAACGGGTGCTTTAGTAATCCTACAATAGCGCTTAGCGGACAGGTAGCAACATCGGCTCCTACCTCCAAGCACTGTATAATATGCTGCGTATGGCGTATAGATGCTGCCAGCACCTGTGTTTCGTAGCCATAGTAGTTATATACGTCCACAATTTTTTTGATAAGCGCCACGCCATCGCTGGCAATATCATCAAGGCGACCAACAAAGGGAGAAACGTAGGTTGCTCCGGCTTTTGCCGCCAGTAACGCTTGCCCCAGTGAAAATACAAGCGTACAGTTGGTCTTGATACCCTTTTCGCTAAAGTATCTTACTGCCTTTATTCCTTCTTTGGTACAAGGCAGCTTCACCGTAATTTGCGGATGTAGAGCCGCCAGCTCTTCTCCCTCTTTCACCATACCCTCATAATCGGTAGCAATAACTTCGGCGCTAACATCGCCATCAACTATTTCGCAAATATCAAGGTAATGTTTCTTAACGTTGGCTTCGCCCTTTATACCTTCTTTTGCCATTAGTGAAGGGTTGGTAGTAACTCCGTCGAGTACACCTAGGTCATGTGCTTCCTTAATTTGTTGCAGGTTGGCTGTATCAATAAAAAATTTCATACTCTTATTGTTTTTATTTATTGGTTAAGGTTTATTTTTAGATTAAAGATTACAAGAGCAAAGAACAAGGATTATTGGTTTTTATCCAAAACCTATATTCTATGTTATTTTCATCTTTGTTCCTCAGTTTATTTTTAGATTAAAGATCACAAGAACAAAGATTATTAGAATTTACTCATCTAAAAAGTCTATGCTCTTTGTTCCTTCCATCTTTGTTCTGCATTTTTAAAACAACTTCTTGGCTTCGCTTTTCAACAATCGCAATGCTTCCGTATGCTCTTGCATGTTGGTACTTGTAGCCTGCTCAAGCAACGTACGGGCTATTATAATAGACGGGTCGTCAGGTTTAACTTTCATGGCCGCCTCATTCACCAGAGCAACAATACTTTCTTTCGCAACTTTTACGGCTTCCCATACAGTAGGGCTCACGTACAGCTGCTGCGAAAGGTTATGCTCAAACTCTTCCCGAATGGTAGAAAGTAAAGCAAGCTGCAGCTCCTGATTACGCATATCGGGCTTACGCACCCTCAGCACCAACGACTCAAGCGTAATACGCTCCAGCAACAGCACCAGCCGTTCATAAGCCTGTAAGCGCATGGTCAAGGTTAGCTCGCGTGATTTCATAACCAGCTCCGCATTTCGTCGGTTAATCTCGCTCTCAAGCATTTTTTTAATCAGCATATAGGCTGTAAGGGCAACCAGCAAAGCCGGAGCAACCATCCATATCAGGGTTGAAATATCAGTCATGTGCGTTAGTTTTTATGTCGGCCACCGATTTTTCAACGGGTTAAGTCAATCGGCTACCGTTAATCATCAGTTTTGCTCACAATTAACATCGTGCAAAGGTAAAAAAATAGCATTACTTTTGTGGCAAGCTCAAAAGCTCATTTACTATGAAAAAGAAAACACGTAATATCCTGCTTGTTGCCATACTGATAATTACATTACCTGTTGCCTACTTCGGATATAGCTACTACCAGCTGCTATACCGGAGTAACGTTAAAGTTGATGAAAAATCGGCACGCTACCTTTACATCCCCACCGGTTCTGATTTTAATGCGCTGGTTGACTCGCTGAGCACAGCAAAGGTTCTGATAAGCAAAGACCGCTTTATTAAGGCTGCCAAGCAAAAAAACTTCACCAACGTTCGTCCCGGTCGCTATAAGCTGAAATCGGGAATGAGCAACGGTAAGCTAATCCGTATATTTTCTATTGGCGACCAAGCCCCTGTTCGCCTTACGTTGGCAGGCAATATCCGTACAAAAGAGAAGCTGGCAGGCATTGTTTCCAACTACCTTGAATGCGATTCCGTTGAGCTATGCGCTTTCTTCTACAACAACGATCAGCTGGCTGAATACGGGTTAAATGCCAATAACGTACTTGGTATTTGCATTCTTGACACCTACGAGTTTTACTGGAATACCTCACCGAAAGGTTTTATTGAACGCATGGTCAAGGAGTCTAACCGATTTTGGAATGCCGATCGTGAGGCAAAACGGCAGCAAACCTCGTGGTCTCGAATGGAAATTATAACGATAGCATCTATTGTTGCCGAAGAAACCATAAAGACTGATGAGATGCCGAAAATTGCAGGGGTGTATATCAATCGTTTGAAAAGCGGAATGCTGCTGCAAGCCGACCCTACAGTAAAGTATGCTGTAAACGACTTTACCATAAAGCGCGTGTTGGACAGGCATACTGCTGTTGACTCGCCATACAACACGTACAAATACGCAGGCTTACCTCCGGGTCCTATTTGTATTCCGTCAACAGCGGCTATTGATGCCGTTCTGAACGCCGAAAAGCATGATTACTACTACTTTTGCGCTAAGTCGGATTTTTCCGGCTACCACGCTTTTGCCAAAACGTTGGCACAGCATAACCAAAACGCACAGGCCTACCAAGCAGCGCTTAACAAAAACAGGATTTATCGCTAAGAACAAAGAGCAAGGATTTATAGAACAAAGAAAAAATATAGGAGCTACTTCAATCCGTATCTTTTTGTTCTTGTTCTTTTGTCTAACTTATCCTTGTTCCCTATATTTGTAGAACTAACGTTTTTTCGCATGACCGAACAGAAGCTCACCATACACAATACGCTTAGCCGTAAGAAAGAGGAGTTTAACCCCATACATCCTCCGCATGTAGGACTTTACGTGTGCGGTCCTACGGTGTACGGCGACCCACACTTGGGACACGCCCGTCCGGCCATTACGTTTGATTTGCTGTTCCGCTACCTAAAGCATCTCGGTTACAAAGTACGTTATGTGCGCAACATAACCGATGTAGGCCACTTGGAAAACGATGCTGACGAGGGAGATGATAAGATTGCTAAAAAAGCACGGCTTGACGAGCTGGAGCCAATGGAGATAGTGCAATACTACACATTACGCTACCAGCGGGCTATGGATAGCCTCAATGTTCAACCACCCAGTATAGAACCTCGTGCCTCCGGACATATTATTGAGCAAATTGAGCTGATAAAAAAAATACTTGAGCATGGCTACGCATACGTGGTAAACGGCTCGGTATATTTTGACGTTGAAGCGTACAGCAAGAAATACCAATACGGTAAGCTGTCTGGACGCGTACTCGATGACTTGCAGGCCAACACCCGCAACCTTGACGGGCAAAGCGACAAGCGCAACCCATTTGACTTTGCTTTGTGGAAAAAAGCAGCACCCGAACATATTATGCGTTGGAAAGCGCATATTAGTTACAAAAGTGGCGAGAAATATAAAAATGGCCAGGCAAAAAAAAGAAGTTTCACTTCACTTGGCTTTCCAGGCTGGCACTTAGAATGCTCAGCCATGAGTACAAAGTACCTCGGTGAAACGTTCGATATTCACGGTGGAGGAATGGATTTAATGTTCCCTCACCACGAATGTGAAATTGCTCAAAACGTTGCTGCCGATGGGAAAGAAGCGGTGCGCTACTGGATGCACAACAACATGATTACCATCAACGGGCAAAAGATGGGAAAATCGTTGGGCAACTTCATTACGCTTGAACAACTGTTTACCGGCTCGCACCAGCTGCTGCAACAGGCATACAGCCCAATGACTATTCGCTTCTTTATTCTGCAAGCGCACTACCGCAGCACGCTCGATTTTTCAAATGAGGCGTTACAGGCTGCAGAAAAAGGAATGCAACGCTTACTAAAAGCCGTAGAAACGCTTGATAAGCTGAAACCGTCGGATAAATCAACTATCAATGTTGCCGAGCTGGAAAAGGCCTGTTTTGATGCGCTAAATGATGATTTAAACAGCCCCATAGCCATATCGGTACTGTTTGACGGTGTACGCGCCATTAACTCCGTTAACGAAGGAAAAGAACAAATTTCTGCCGCCGATTTAGAGCGAATGAAATTGCTGTACCATTCGGTAGTATTCGATATTCTGGGGATTTGCAACGAGAAAACGGAAAGCGGAAACAACCAGCTGACCGCTGACTTGATTGACTTCATCCTAAACCTGCGCAAGCAGGCCAAAGCAAACAAGGATTTTGATACATCCGACCGTATTCGTAATGAGCTGACAAGGCTAGGCGTTGTGGTAAAAGATACTAAAGACGGCTTTGAGTGGGAGATCGGGTAGATTTTTCTTGAATCACGATGCACGTATTATGACACACGACATGCTGTGCTCACCGGAGCATAGAAAGAATTGTAATTGCGAGCGAAACGACTCGTAGAGCAGCGAAACCAACATCCCTAATTTGGGCAGATTGCTTAATTTGCACATATTACCATTTTTGAAAACACACAATAGTTTCATTTCGTGATTCATGTGTCGTGTATCATGATACCAAAATGTTGAGCCATGAAAAAGTATCTCGCACTTATCGTTTCTATTCTTATTGCAAGTAGCTGTTTTGCACAGGAGCTTAGCTTCAACCAAGGTGGTGCCAATCAAGCAGGTTACTTCATTAAGCTACCTTACGAAGACCACAACAACATGCTAATAGTGAAGGTAGAGCTGGGTGGCAAACTCCGACGGTTTATATTTGACACGGGCGCTCCGCTTTGCCTCAGCAAACCTCTTGCTGATGAGTGCAATATTAGCACGCTGTCAAAAGTATTGGTCAACGACCAAAGCGGGAAACAAGATTCTACGATTGTTGCCTCCGTATCCGGGCTGAAGCTGAAAGACGTAACATTCGACAACGTTCCGGCGTTGGTATTCGATAACAGCTTTTTCATTTTCGCATGTTTTAATGTCGATGGACTAATTGGGAGTAACATGCTTCGAAACTCCATTGTGCAATTCTCAACAGCCGATAGTACTATTATCATTACCGACGATAAAAGTAAGCTGAACTTAAATAAAAAATACGCTACTAAGCTGAAGTTGGACAAACAAAGCAATCCCCTTGTTGAAGTTAAATATAAAGGAAAGGCAAAGGGTTATGCGCTATTTGACTCGGGGGATAACGGATTTTATACTGTATGTAACGAACAATTCAACAAGCTACAGAAGGATAACCCGTTTCAGCTATTGCATGATTCTCACGGCAGTATAACAATGGGAATGTTCGGTACTGCCGATAACACAATAATATATAAGCTACTTATCCCTGAAATGAAGGTTGGCAATACCACACTTTCCAACGTTGTCTCCGACACAGGTAACGGTAGCAACTCCCGAATGGGGACACAGCTGTTTAAGTATGGCGTTGTAACCATTGACTACAAAAACAAAAAATTCTACCTTGACCCTTACTCACAACAAACCAACGCTTACGAAAAGTATTGGCCACTCAACCCCAGCCTGAGAAACGGAAAAATGTCCGTAGGTATTGTTTGGGATGGCTCCATGAAAAATGTAAAACCCGGTGATTATATTATTGCTGTTGATGGTGTGAGCTGTGAAAACACTCCTATATGCGATCTACTAAGTAAACCCCGAATACCGAAAGACAAAGAAAAGGTTACGCTAACCATTAGAAACGACGAAGGAGAAGTGCAAGAAGTGGTAATGGAAAAGAGATGATTTGAGATAGATGTGAGTATTGCGATATGCGACTTGAGATAACTTTTACTTATACAGAAAGAGCGACATTTCAGCTATGTCGCTCTTTCTATTATCTCATGTCTTAATACGCATATCAACTTCTACAAGTATTCCACATCAATGTGCCAATCCCACTTGTTGAAGTAAATGTTTCCGCCACGCCACTCCAGCTCGCCGCGTTGGAAATCGACTGTTTCGCTGCGCAGATATGTTTTTGCGGGATATAGGGGCTGAGAATAATCATCATTTACAATCCAGCGGTAGGCATCAATGCCGTTTGAGAAAAAGTTTTTCACATTCTCATCCGTGCTGAAATCCTTGCGCCCAAACGACTGGTCAACCGGAACCCAGCCAATACCTTCAAAGTAAACCTCAGCCCAATCATGCAAATTCAGACCTTTAGGGTGCATCATAAAACCGCTTTGCCACTTAGCCGGAATGCCGTTATAACGTGCCAGCGTAATAAATAAAAGGCTTACCTGCCCGCAATCGCCATGCTTATTTTCCAGCACGTACTCGGGAATATTAGGTATGGTAGAGTACTCGCGAGCGCTAGCCCATGGGAAGCTATCGTTTATCCAATTAAAAATCTTCTTCACCTTAAGGTAAGGGTTGGGTTCATCGCCCACCACCTGTGCAGATACTTCTTTTATCTTATCGGTAAATATGATATGAGTATTACGCTCAGCAGTATATGTTTTATACAGCTCGCTTTCGGTGTTGTAAGGCTTTATCTTATCGGCCGACAGGTTGAACCATTCGGGTGCGGAATCGTAGGTAAACTCCAGCGAAAACTCCAGTGGCTTATCCTTCTCCGTAGCTTTCTGCATGTACAGCGTGCGTTGCGGATAGGTTGACGGAGCAATGGTATAGCTATCGCTATTTACGGCAAGCAGCTTTACGTTGGTTTGGCGGCGGTTATCCTCACGCGGATAGGGCAACCAGCAACGTACCACTTCTCCCGCGGGTATGGCGTTAGCCTCAAGCGTAACCTTATAGCGTACCTTCATTTTCACAGGTTTATCCTGTGTTTTTCCATTTTTTGAAAGCGCAGCCACCACTTCCGGAAGATGAGCTTTCAGAACCTCCTCCACGTTATCCGTTGCAGCTCCACCATCTACCGTAATCTTCTTTTCTTTTGCCTCTTTATTCAGACGGAAAAGATTGCGGGCGGCAGAGTTGAAGTAACGCTTCTGTCCATCAATAATCATTGATTCCAGCTCCTTTGCTTCCTCCCATTTCGCCAGCATATCATCAGTTACCTCCGGATAGTATTTCTTTATGTATTCCAGCACATTTTCCTTCGTTTTTCGAAAGTCAATAGCAATTCTGTTCATTGTATCCTTTTGGGCATACAAATCGTAAAGTTGAGAAGGAATAATAGAATCCTGAGCAAGATATACATCAATCAGATGCTTGGCTTCCGTAAAGTTGCCCGCAAGCTTTGCTCCATCAATTTGTGCAGGCGTAACCTTCTCGGTTCCACTATTACATGCAAAAGCACAGGCTAATATAAAAGGGAAGAGTAGCTTTTTCATGGTAAGTATTAGGTTAGGTTGGAATACTATATTTTAATTCGCTTGCTATTTCAACTTGCGCGCTTCCGTTTTAATCAACCCCTAAATCCCCTAAAGGGGACTTGGGTTACCACAAGAAGTTTCAGCAAATCATTTGCACAAGCCAAAGTCCCCATTAGGGGGTTGGGGGTACTCGCTGGCAAAACACGTCATTGCGAGGCGTTTGCCAAAGTAATCTGTCTAATTTCAACGGATTGCTTCGCTTCGCTCGCAATGACGTGCTTTATGAAATACTACGCTAACTTTTCAACGCCAATACCGGGTGTTTCGGGCAATACCATTTTCCCGTTTACTACGGTTGCACCCTTAAAGCAATCGTTCTTAATAAGCAACGCGCCATCCAAATCGGCAAAGTCAACAACAGGTGATAGCTGCGTAGCAGCCGAAATAGCGCATGACGTTTCGGTCATACAGCCAATCATCACGTTCATGTTAAGCGCACGGGCAACGGTTACAATTTTCCACGCTTCGCGCAAACCGGTACACTTCATCAGCTTAATGTTTACACCCGAGAATACCCCCTTAAACTTCAGCACATCGGGAAGACGTTGGAACGACTCATCGGCATAAATAGGAAGCGGGCTACGTTCCAACAACCAAGCCGTATCATCAAGATTCCACTTAGGCATAGGCTGTTCAATCATAACTATATTACGCTCGTTCAACCAGTTTATCATCTCAAGCGCCTGATGTTTATCTTTCCAGCCTTGGTTGGCATCAACAGCAATAGGCTTATCGGTTACGGTACGAATAGCGGTAATCATTTGCTTATCTGTAGCCGGGCGCCCTAACTTTACTTTAAGAATATTGAAATCATCAACAACCTCACGCGTTTTTTGCTTCACCACCTCGTCGGTATCAATACCAATGGTGAAAGTTGTTGACGGAGTTTTTTCCTTATCAAGACCCCACATTCTAAACCACGGAGCACCTATTAGCTTACCTACCAAGTCATGCAGTGCGATATCGACAGAAGCTTTAGCAGCTGTATTATATGCAGTAATATTGTCAACATAGGTAAGGATATCATCCATCTCAAACGGACTCCTGAATTGCCCCAAGTCTACCTTTTGAAGAAAAGCCATCACCGATTCAGGTGTTTCGCCAAGGTATGGTGGCAACGATGCTTCGCCGTAGCCAACCACGCCATCGTACTCAATTTCAACAAGCACATCGGGTGTTGAGGTACGCGAGTAGTTAGCAATGGTAAATACATGTCTTAACTCTAAATCATACTTTTTCCAAGTAAGCTTCATTTTACCGCTTCCCAGCTGCGATTTTTTTTTGCTGGTTTGTGCAAAAACGCTGCTAAAAGGAGTGCTTGCGGCTAAGCCTGTACCAACAGCAGCTAAGGCTGCGCTTTTTAAAAAGTTACGTCTGCTCTGTGACATGGTTATGTTGTGTTAGGTTATTCTTTTGATTGAATATTTTTTATTGATTATTGAAAATTACTTCAATGGAAAATATTCAATAATCAATTTACAATTATTCTTGTACTTGGTACATAGGATTCTTTTGGATAGACCAGATACCTTTCGTATCAACTGCACCGATAACACGTGCCGCACGAATAAAGCGGTTAGTATTAGCCTTATCGTAGTTGGTTTTTGTAGAATCGAGGCTATTTATCTTCACCCGTCCGGCGGAGTGTATAAACTCATTATTGCCTATGTAAATCGCAACGTGTCCAACACGCTCTTTCTTTCCGTTTTCGGCCTTTTGTCCAAAGAACATCAAATCACCGGGACGAAGGTTGCTGTACCCGTTGCTAATATCAACAGGAATACCGGTATAGGCTTGCTGAGATGCATCACGAGAAAGGATTACTCCGTTCAGGAAGAAAATTGTTTTGGTAAAGCCGCTGCAATCAACCGCTTTTGTTGACGTTGCGCCCCAAATGTAAGGAACGCCCAACATTGTACGGGCCTTCTTAATAATATTTTCTTCGGTCAGCTGAAGCGATGCCAGCCACTCTCCCATTGGTTTGCTTTGCTGCTTCAACACATACGCTATACGACCATCGGGATATGACACTTTGTAGAAACGTCCGGTATCACCTTCCAGCTTCATCATATCTCCGGCTACAAGGTCAGACACCATAGGGCTGTTTTCGTTAGCATCTTGATATGACATACCGTAAAGACTGGTGAATACTATCTTTTTAGCGCTGGTCCACGCGTTGAACTCGTCTTTAGTCATTTGCTGGAAAGAACCGGAAGGTGTCCATCCAATGTACCCATCGGCAGTACGAATACGCCACCAGCCTTCCTTTTGCAATACTTGTACAGGCATCCCCATAAGGGCCTGTGTTGCCATTTCGGCCGAGTAAGAAGCTTTTGTTTGCAATGTTGCAACCGAAAGCGTTATTACGCCATAGGTTTTTCCTTCAAATCCGGCATCGGGAAGTAAGGTAAGGCTATCAACTACTGCTGCGTTTTCTTTTCTAGCCAGCTCTAATAGCTCCTGTTTAGCAGCATCAACGCTGGTAAAGCCTTTCAATATGGGAGTTCCGTTGAGGTCGGCAACCTCAACATCGAATACATCAACCCGTCTATCGGGTACATATTTCTTTTGCACGCTGTCAGCCAATGCTTGTATGGCCGGATAAGGTTGGTTTGCTTTTTCACCCCTGCTGCCTTGTCCGCAGCATGACGAGAATACAAAAAGGCTCAACGCCAATAGGAAGATTTGGTTTTTCATAGGATATAGTAATTTTCAGGATTTAGACTTAAGTGCAAGCCAAGCAAAAGTAGAAATAAATCACGTTTTATGCAATAGAACAGCTGGTGTATGCTAAATTATTATTTTTGTCCTCGTTGTTAATGGTAAATTGGTAGATATGCGATGTGCGTATTGAGATATGTGAAAAATACCCTATAGGCTTCCCGGAGGCTCTGAAAAGCGAGATGGAACGCAGTAAGAAATCTCATATCTCAATACGCATATCGCAAAATCCATTTTTCCCGCTTAACCCTTAACGCCTAACGTTTAACACCAAGAAAATGGCCAAAAAAATTGAAAACAGCGAGCTGCAACGGCTAACCGTTGATGAGTTTAAACAAACAGAAAAACGACCGATTGTACTGGTACTTGATAACGTTAGAAGTCAGCATAATATTGGCGCTGCCTTTCGTACCGCCGACGCGTTCTGTATTGAAAAGATATACCTGTGCGGCATTTGTGCCACACCTCCAAGTGCAGAAATTCATAAATCGGCGCTGGGAGCCGAAGATACGGTAAGCTGGCAGCACTTCCGGCACACCACCGATGCCATAACACAGCTAAAAGAAAAAGGCTACACCGTACTAGGGATTGAACAGGTAGAGGGAGGTGTTATGCTAAACAAATTTACTTCCGAAAAAGGCAAAAAATACGCGCTGGTATTTGGCAATGAGGTAAAAGGTATTACTCAGGAAGCCGTAGACTTATGCGATGGCTATATTGAAATTCCCCAGGAAGGAACCAAGCATTCCCTCAACGTATCGGTTAGTATAGGTGTGGTGCTTTGGGATTTTTACTGCAGACTGTAGTCAAAACATTCAATCAAGCTTATTCCATCCTTTTTCTCTCATACAACGGCATAGATATATAGTAGTAGTAGGGTATAGCAATAAGAGCAAGCCCCGCACTGATTAAAAATGCAGTGGAAAGATTTGCGTGCTGAGCAACAAACCCGCCCAGCAACATCCCTCCTCCAATACCCAAGTCAAACGATGTAAGGTAAGTAGAATTGGCTGTTCCTCGCTGGTTGTGGTGCGCCATATTTACAAACAGGGTTTGAAACACCGGCATCATAGTCCCGAAGCTTACGCCACACAGAAAAGCTACGCTGTAAAATATGGCCTCATTATGAAACCGTGAGAATATAATCAAAGCAACGGTAAGCAAAGATAATGAAAGCATACCCGCATGATGAATATAACCTCTATCAACGTAGCGACCTGATATTACGCGTGATGCGCCTATCCCCAAGCCCATGAATAAAAAGAGCGAGCCGGCATTCTTAACTCCGGCCTCTTCTCCATACAATACCCCGTATGAAACTATCATACCGTAGGCTACCGCACAAAGCACAAGGTTAAAGCTGATTGGCAGCGCCGGAAGGAGAATAAAACGATCAAGAGAAACAGGGCTTTTATCAATTTTAGTAGGTCGTGACTTAATCTTTATCAAGTATGAAACAACAAGTGCTAAACAGCCTACCAGCAAACAGCAAACAATAAGCGCCGTATAACCATGCCCGTTGTAAATAGCCATTGCCACCCAAGGAGCAAGCGCCATTGCCAAGTTAACGTTCAGGCCGTAAAACCCGATACCTTTTCCACGTTTCTCTGACGGAATAATATCAATAGCAACCGTACTTGCCGATACGGAGGTAATACCCCATGTAATACCATGAATAATACGAAGTAGAATAAATGCAGCAATGCTAACTACAATAATATACCCGAAAAACGAAGCGGTAAAAAGCAGCAGGCCTAAAAGCAGTAGCTTTTTTCGAGAAAAACGGTCAACCAAATAGCCGGAAAATAACCGGGAAACAAGCGATGACAAGGTATAGGAAGCAAGCACAACACCCATGCTAGATTCGGCTAACTTCAAGGTAGAAGTTAAGTATAGCGGCAGAATAGGTATAAGTAAGTAAAATGCAAACGACATTAAAAAGTTTGCCAAACATGCTAAAATAAAATCTGTTGTCCACAATTTGTTGTCCATCTATCCTTCTCCTTTCAATCTCCATTTCTCCACAATGACAGTATATCAAGTTCGTTCAAAAATATTGAACTCCATTTGTTTGTCGTTACTCTTATAAAGGCTCCTAACAGAGCAAACACTCAAACAATTACCCTGCTTTACATCTTTATTGCATTGCCCAGCCTTGCGCTCTAAGTAAAATTTCTTCGCCATCGGGGGTAATAAGGCAGGCACCCTTGCTTTCATCCTCCGTATGTCCTATCACATCAATTCCTCCCAGCTCCTTTATGCGGTCATGCAGCTCAAGAGGAAGCGTAAATAACAGCTCATAATCCTCCCCACCATTAAGCGCGGCTGTTACCGCATCTATTCCCATTTCCTCTGCCAGCTTAAATGTTTCGGCAGCAATAGGAATTTTATTGAGGTATATACGCGCGCCTACCTTTGACTGCTTGCAGATATGCAATACCTCAGAAGATAAGCCATCGGAAATATCAATCATTGAAGTGGGAACAATACCATTTTCCTTCAGCAGCTCAATCGTATCTTTACGCGCCTCCGGTTTTAGCTGGCGTTGCAGCAGGTAGTCATAACCTTCCAGCTGGGGCTGTACCCTATCATTTCCCTCAAATACCTTTTTTTCCCTCTCCAGTAGCTGTAAGCCCATGTATGCAGCGCCTAAGCTGCCTGTAAGGCAAATTAGCTCTTTTGGCTTAGCCCCGCTTCGGTAGCAAACAGCATCTTTTTCTGCTTCCCCAATGGCCGTCAAGCTTAACATCAGTCCGGTCATCGATGCTGATGTGTCGCCACCCACAAGGTCAACACCATATCGTTCGCAGGCCAGCTTTATTCCTTCGTACAGCTCATCCAAATCTTCTACACAAAACCGCTTTGATAGTCCGATAGAAACCAATAGCTGTTTAGGAAAAGCGTTCATCGCATAAACATCGGAAAAGTTCACTACCGCAGCTTTATATCCTAAATGTTTAAGCGGCGTGTAGGTAAGGTCAAAGTGAATACCCTCTAACAAAAGGTCTGTGGTAACCACTGTTTGCTTGCTACCATACTCAAGCACAGCAGCGTCATCGCCAACACCTTTACAAGTTGACGTATTCTGAACCTTTACATCTTTTGTAAGATGGTCTATTAAGCCAAACTCTCCCAGCTCGGCTACAGGTGTTCGTTTTGAACTACTCATCAGGGCTTAATTTAAAAGGGACATATCGAATTGGTAAACAAAGGTACGAAAACGGTAGCGATTGGCATAAAAAATCAGGTCTCCCGAATTAATCGAAAGACCTGAACTATTTATTTACCAGCATTAATACTCCGCATTAGCATTTACAGTAATTACATTATTATTAGTAACCGGGGTCACCGGGAGCGGGGTCTGTTCCCGGTTCTTCTGTTCCGGGATCTGGATTAGGTACAAAGTTTGGGTCTATCAATGCTATCACCTGTCCTCGTATAACACCATCAGGATATGTTGTAGAGTGAACATTAACGTAAATAGGGTTTGATAATAGCGTAATGAGGGTTTCATTGTCAATAAACTGCGATTTGACAACACCAAAATCAGCAGCCGTTTCACAAAGCATCACAATAATATCGCCGTTATCACCCATATCTCCCAAATGTATGTGTGCCATGCTTAGCGCATCACTCCCTTCCAAATTATTTACCGTTACATTTGAGAAAAGCCTGCCATCAGATGTCACCCTTAGTATTGCTGTACCTGTTGCAGTAGTTGTTACAGCCGGAACTTGTTCTTCTCCTGTCAACACAACATCGGCGGCCAACGCAATACTTGTATTAACTTGTCCTCTAACCAAACCGGTTGCAGCTTGTGTAGAGTGTACATTAAAGTAAATCTCGCTTCCGTTCTTTAGGCTATCAGCCAACGAATGTCGGATAGGAATAAAACCTACTGCTGTACCACCGCTAAATGCCGGTTCAAAATCAAAAACAATAGGGCCATTAGTTAGCACATCACCTGTATGGAAGTGTGCCATAGTTAATTCGTCGTCTCCGGATAGTCCGTTTACGAAAATTTCATAATACAACGTATCACCGGAAACTCTCATTTTAAGTAAACCCGACTCTTGACGACCGGGTACCTGAGGAACTTGATAGTGTGTGCTTAACGGAATGTATGTCCAAATATTACCTCCGCCAACGGGAGGGGTGCTACTATCATCATCATTACATGATGTGAGCATTCCGAAAAGGAGAACCGTTAAGCTTGCTACCAATAATCTTGAAATATAAGCCAACCTTTTCATAACTTATTTTTTTACCACCAACCATTATTTCAATTGGTGAGCATTAGGAACATGTTCGCTGGTGAAAAGTTTCACCTTTCTAATAATTTATACATACAGATAATTATTTGAAACACAGAAGCAAACCTTTGCTATTTTTAGCTGGATTCGAAGGTTTTTTACGCATAATACAGAGCTGATTTTAACTCCAAGAAGCTTACTAGCTACATAACTTCACTCGAATGAAATAAAAACCGCTAACTTTGCCACGTAATGCAAACTAAGCAATGAAAGTTCCCCAAATTATCCGGCAATCCAGTAAAACGCTCTTTACGTTTGAACTACTGCCGCCTGTAAAAGGAAGTCATTTTGACGAGATTGAAGCAACCATAAAACCGCTCCTTGAGTTTAAACCTGCCTACGTAAATATTACCTACCATCGTGCCGACGTGGTGGTTAGCAAAAATGGGAAAGGAGAAACGGAAAAGCATATTACCAAAAAACGCCCCGGAACGGTTAGTATTGCCGCAGCCATAAAGTATAAGTATGGTATAGAGGCCGTACCCCACCTTATTTGCGGAGGTTTTACCAAAGAAGAAACAGAAGATGCACTAATAGATCTAAACTTTCTTTCCATACAAAATATACTCGCTCTACGTGGCGATAAGCGAAAGGGTGATGAGGTATTTACTGCCGAAGATGGGGGGCACTCACATGCGGTTGATTTGTTGAAACAAATGAAACGCATGAATCAGGGAGAATACCTTCACCCCGAAATTACTAACGCTGTACCTACCGATTTTTCGGCAGGGGTGGCGGGCTACCCTGAAAAGCACAGCGAAGCAACCGATATGGAAAGCGACCTTGCTTACCTAAAGCAAAAGGTTGATGCCGGAGCCGACTACATTGTTACCCAAATGTTTTTTGACAACAACGCATTCATTCGTTTTGTAGAGCGTTGCCGTGCAATAGGTATAAGCGCTCCCATTATTCCGGGCATAAAACCAATATCGGTAAAACGTCAGCTGGAGCTACTCCCCAAAACGTTTGATATTTCCATTCCCGAAGAGCTGCGCAAGGCTGTAAGCCAATGCACTACCGATGCCGAAGTAAAACAAGTAGGTATTGAGTGGGCTGTAAGCCAATGTAGGGAGTTAAAAAAAATGAATGTCCCCGTACTCCATTTTTATACTATGGGAAAACCGGACAATGTTATTGCTATTTGCAAAGAAGTGTTTTAATATGAACTCCGTCATTGTGAGTGGAGCGTTCGCAATAACGGGCATATTTACTTACAAGCCACATTAAACAAGCTACAATGGAAACCAACATATTTGAGCAGCTGACAACTGATGAGCTATTTAAAACAGTAGCGAAAAAAATCAATTCTAATATACGAATTAGCGCTGAAGAGGGGCTTGCGTTATACGAGAGCAATAACCTCCCGGTGCTTGGATTGTTAGCGACTATGAAGCGTAAGCAGGTAAACGGGCGCAAGGTTTACTTTAACCGTAACTTTCATATAGAACCTACCAATATTTGCATTCACAGCTGTAAGTTTTGCTCGTATCGCCGCAGAAAGAATGAAGATGGTGCTTGGGATTACAGCATTGATGATATGCTGAATATTTGTAGAAAGTATGTTGGAAAAGGCATCACTGAGGTTCATATTGTAGGTGGCGTACACCCCGACCATAACCTAGATTTTTACTGCACGCTTATACGTGAAGTAAAGAAGGTGCTACCCGAAGCACATGTAAAAGCCTTCACCGCCGTTGAGCTGGACTATATGATAACCCAGTCCGGACTTGAGTGGCCGGAGGGACTAAAACGACTGAAGGAAGCCGGGCTGGACTCTATACCGGGTGGCGGTGCAGAAATATTCGACGAGAAAATACGGGCTGAAATATGCCATCAAAAATCGCAATCGGCAACATGGCTGGGCATACATGAAACAGCACATAAGCTGGGAATACCATCCAACGCTACCATACTATACGGGCATATTGAAACCTACGCTCACCGCATAGACCACCTCAACCGTTTACGCGAACTGCAAGACTGCACGGGAGGTTTCAACGCCTTTATACCGTTGAAGTATAAGAAGTACCATAACTCCATGCAGCAAATTGGAGAGGTAAGCATAGTAGAGGTACTGAAGAATTTTGCCGTTAGCCGTGTAATGCTTGATAATATTCCGCATATAAAATCGTACTGGCCTATGCTGGGTAAGGATTTGGCCACTATCGCGCTTTCTTTCGGGGCAGACGACTTAGACGGAACGATTGACGACACCACCAAAATTTATTCAATGGCAGGAGCCGAGGAAGCCAACCCGGCCTTAACTTCTAACGAAATGGTGGATATGATACGTAATGCCGGATTTATACCTATTGAACGCGACTCGGTGTACAACGTAATTCAGGAGTATTAAACAGAACTGTATATCCTACTATTTACGGCAGAATGAAGCTGACTTCTTTAAACGCAAACTGTCGCTGCTTCTTTTTCTCGTCTTCCAGCACAAGCTCTCCGGTATTCTTAATGCCAACAATGCGGGCATTGAAACGTTGACCATTACTTTCGTAAGGGAAAAATCCGTTTAGGCGATACAGCCTATTAAAGTAGCTATGCTCAAGCATTGTCTTATCTGCCAACTTTAGCGACAAGTAACGCTTTTCCAAACATACCATTAAGTCAACAAGCGCTTTTTCTCGATCAAATTCTTGCCCTAGCTCAATCGCAACCGAACTCGGGTTAGGAGCATTCGATACAAACGTTGTTTGGTTCAGGTTAAGCCCTATACCTACAATAGAGCTATCTATCAAAGCTCCGGTAACGCTGTGTTCAATTAGTATTCCCGTTACCTTTTTATCTCCTATGTAAATATCGTTAGGCCACTTAATACGAGCATCAAGCCCCAGCTGTATAAGAAAATCGGTAACACCAAGTGAAACAGCCTTAGATAGTAAAAATTGCTCCTCTACTTTTATAAATGCCGGATAAAAGCCGATAGAAAAGGTAAGGTTCTTACCTCTTTCACTTTCCCATCCGTTATTTTGTTGTCCCCTACCCTTTGTCTGAAAATCAGACATAACAACCGTTCCATCAGGACAGTTTTCGGCGAATAGCTCGGCTACTTTGTTGTTGGTGGAGTCCAACTCGTCATACCACAGAACCTTGCTACCAATGACCTGTCCCAGTGATTTTTCTACAAACATATTTTTTCGATATGCGATGTGAGATATGGGGCTTTCTAAAATCGCATATCTCATATCTCAATACTAAATTTACTGTCTTATTGGCTTTGGCGGTTCCGGAATCAGCAGCTGGGCTTCAGTGGCGGCCTGTACTTGTTCGATGGTAAATTCAGGGTGAATTTCTTTCAGTACAATACCCTTGTCGGTAATTTCCATTACGCCCATCTCGGTAATAATCATATCTACCTGTCCGGCGGCAGTAAGCGGAAGCGTACATTGCTTCAGAATTTTTTTGCTTTCGCCTGCGGTATGCTCCATGGCCAGTATTACCTTTTTTGCCCCCACAATCAAATCCATAGCACCACCCATTCCAGGTACTTTCTTTCCGGGAATAATCCAGTTGGCCAAGTTACCCTTCTCATCCACCTGTAAGGCTCCGAGAATAGTTACATCCACATGTCCGCCACGAATAATACTGAATGACATAGAGCTATCAAAGCTACAAGCACCGGGTAAGGCTGTAATATATCCGCCGCCTGCATTAGTCAGGTTCTTATCTTCCTTTCCCGCCTCAGGTGATGGGCCCATACCCAGCATACCGTTCTCAGATTGTAAAGTAACATTTATTCCCTTTGGAATATAGTTGGGTATAAACGTAGGCAATCCTATGCCAAGGTTCACTACGTAGCCGTCTTGCAGCTCAAGGGCTGCACGCTTGGCTATTACTTCTCTAACTTGGTTCTTATCCATAGATTTTCTTTTTTAAGAAGTCAGAATAAAAAAGATGTGCGATATTAGTATTGCGATGTGCGAAGCAATGCGATATTACTACCAATATATCACTTCATCACAAATTCGCGCGTCTTTTCATTCTTAATTCCTTATTCTTAACTCTTAGTTTTTCTTTCTTCCGGCTTCTGATTTCTGACTTCTATCTTCTAGTAGCTATCCGTTTTTTCTACGATTTACTTCCTGTGCTATAAACGATGCCACATCATCAGCATAGGTATTCATACCAAAACCCGCATCGTAGCCTAGCTCTTTTGCCAGCTCGTGGGTAATACGCGGACCACCGCAAGCAAGAATTATTTTACTGCGCAAGCCCTCTGCTTCCAGTAGCTCTACAAGCTCTACAAGGTTTTTAATGTGTACATCCTTTTGCGTTACAGTCTGTGAAACGAGCAAAGCATCAGCTTTTAGCTCTATAGCCTTTGCTATAAAATCTTCGTTAGCAACCTGGCTACCCAAGTTGTAGGCTTCAAACATTTCGTAACGCTCCAATCCGTAGTGTCCGGCATAGCCCTTCATGTTCATGATGGCGTCAATACCCACGGTATGAGCATCTGTCCCGGTACTTGCGCCCACCACCACAATCGGACGACCAATATTTTCCTTAACGAAGGCATCCGTTTCGTGCATGTCCCACTTAGTTGATTCAACTTTAGGAACGTGTATGGTGGTATAATCAACCGTATGCGTACAGTTACCGTAACAGCTGAAGAAGGTAAACCCTTCGGTAAGCTCTTTATAAAACACCACCTGAGGATTATCAAAACCCATTTTTCGCATTAGCTGCTTGGCCGCTTCAATGGCTTCATCACCAACAGGAACAGGCAAGGTAAAGCTAAGCTGGGTTTTACCATCGTTCATAGTATCACCGTATGGTTTTACCTTTTTCAGATCTAAAGTCTTATCAAAATCTTTTGCGTCTGTTGAATATAGTCCGCTGCTCATATCATTATTGTGCTTTTGTTATCTTCTACTTTCCTTTCATCGCCACAACAAACGGATTCATATATCCATCCGCTTTCTCAGCCACACCGTTAAGTCCTTTACCTCCGCCCTTCGGGCGCTTTACATCGGCAAAAATACCCTTCTCAAGAGCGGTGAATAAGCCTTCTTTTTGAACCTTTACCAGTAGTTCAATAGCCTTATCAAGCACCTCTTGCGCGCGTTTCTGAATCATTCCACCTTCCTTGAACTCTACTTCGCTACCTATGCTCTTCATATTATTGAAGATGTACTTAGCATTTTCTATGGAGAGGTAACGATCACTCATCAGTGGTGTATGTACGGCTTCCGTAAGCATGCCTAACAGCTGCAAACCTTGACCTGTCCAAATAGAAACCGCATTGAAGAGAGCGTTCTGTATATGCCCTTTAAAAATATTCCCGGTCATAAATTTGGTAGGCGGCATGTACTTAAGCGGTGCTTTAGGGAATATTTCGCGTGTCATTTGTGCCTGAGCCAGCTCCAGTAAGAAACCGTTTTCCAAATCGGGGTTCATTTCAAAAGCATGCCCAAGTCCCATTTGCTCTTCAGGAAGACCTGCTTGCAAAGCCAGCTGCTCATTAATGAAATCAGAAGCCAAAACAGTATGTGCTTCCTCAACAGCATCAGCTGTAGTTAAGTAGTTGTCCTCACCCGTATTAATAATTACGCCGGCAAAACCGTTGATTACGCGTGAAAAGTATTGGTCAACCAACGTACGCTGCATGTTGATATCACGAAATAGAATACCGTATAGCGCATCGTTAAGCATTACATCAAGACCCTCCAATGCGCCCATTGCCGCAATTTCCGGCATACACAAACCCGAGCAGTAGTTGCATAAACGAATGTAGCGTCCTACTTCTTCGCTAACCTCATCTAACGCTTCACGCATAATACGGAAGTTCTCCTGCGTAGCGAATGTACCGCCAAACCCTTCAGTAGTTGCTCCGTAAGGAACATAGTCGAGTAAGCTTTGTCCGGTAGTACGAATTACAGCAATAATATCGGCTCCCTGCCTTGCTGCAGCTGTAGCCTGAATAACATCTTCATAAATGTTACCCGTAGCAACAATTACGTACAAATACGGACGGCTACCCTCGCCAATAGTAGCCAAATAACGCTCACGTTGAGCACGATTATTACTAATACGCTCAATCGTTTTATCCATATAAGGCTTCACCGCCGCCTGTATTTCCTCATGAGAGTGAAGCGGCAAGCGGGTAATATCTAAATTTCCTGCAGCAATAGCTTCTGCAATTTCCTGAGGCGTTTGTCCCGTTCGAGCAATAGCGTTACCAATGTAAAATACTACACCTTGTCCTAATGTTCCTTGCTCCTTAATGCTATCAACCACCACGTTGGGTAGCGGAACATTATTAGCATCAACGCCATCTATGCCTAGCAAGCGGCACAGGGTACGCTCTACTGCAACGGTAGTGTAGCGATCGGCAAATTTTTGAACATCCTCGGCGATTGACTTAGCCATACTCCGTGCATGGTCAACCTTTTTAAAATCAAGTCCTAGCTTACTTTTATACACGTTATTTCGGTTTTATAATGTTTGCTTTTTTGGCACGCTGATGACGCTGATTTCACATACACCTGCATAAACTATGTTACATTTTTAAAATGCTGCTCCTAGTAGAGCAGAACATAGCGACATCCCATCTTTCCTACAAAGATACTGCTCCTCCGGAGCAAGATTAAATACTTCTTATGCTCATTAAGCTGTTTTCGCCCAAGGCTCCGTTAGGCGCCAAATCTTTGTAGTAAAACAGCGGCCTAAACACCCGCTCCATTCGGAGCGGCATCTTTACTGCTATAAAAACTATTTTTGTTATAATCCGCACACAAAGCTATTCTGTTAGTTACGTGCTATATTGTGTGCTCTGCGTGCCATTTCGCCTTATCCAAAAGCTCATCATCTACACCAAGCATTCGTGCCACACGAATTGCTTCCATAGGAACGTCTGCTTCCTTATCTTCAATAAGTGAGTAGTCAATATACTCCTCTATATTTTTTTTAGACAAGCTGCCCTTTACTCTATCTTCTACAAACCCTTTTACCCGCAACTTTCTACAAGATGAAACAATACCGCTGTAGTGCGTGGTAATAATACTTTGCACGCCATGCTCAAAAAGCATATCAAGCGTTGCGTTTACAATCGCCTTGCCCTCCGTTGGGTTAGTTGTACGCGCCAACTCATCAATAAGTAAAAGCAGCTGTTTACCCTGCTTTACCTCACGCAACATTTCGTTCAGATCAAGCATCTCCGAGGCAAAAGACGACAAGCCTTTTAGCTCCTCCTGCCCATCATCAAGCGAAATCATAATAGCCTCAACAATGTTGAGCTCAGCCTTCTTTGCCGGAACATAAAACCCGAACTGAAACAGATGCTGTGCTAAACATATAGTTTTAAGCAGCACCGTTTTGCCGGACATGTTTGCTCCGGTTATTAAAATTGGCGATTGCTCTATTGCAATATCCACAGGCTGGAAATGCTTTGCGTTGTTTTCCAACGCCTCCTTCACCTGTGGGTTAAATAGTCCGTTAAGTACGGTTTTACTTGTAGCTACCAACGGTTTTACCAGCCCCATAACCAAGGCTTGTACTGCCTTTGCCAGTATTATATCTAAACGAGCAATACCGTTCAAAGCCTCATCCATGAGCTTTGCATAAGGCTGCAGCTGTTCTGATAATGCTGCACGGATACCATCTTCCAGCTCAACGGAGCGGTAGTATAGCTCCTCCGCTCTCGTTGTTTGCTCGTTGTTATTTTGTTCCTCTACCCTACTCAGCTTTGTTTTTACCGAAGCCAGCTGTCGCCTCAGCTCCGCAAGCTCTTTTGAGTAGGCATCATATATGTAAAAGTGCGGTACTCGCTGCCCTTCCGGATCCAGTATCTGAATAGCCTGCTCAAGCGATGGCAGCTGTATTGTAGCAATATTTGCCGATGTAAGCACCTTTGCAATATCGGCCGATAATATACAAAGATGCTTTATCTCGAATAGCTCCACATCATCAAGTGTTAGCGAACCTGATAGTTTTGCAATGGTTCCGCTAACATCTCGAACCTGTGATAATTTTATTTTAAGCGTATCGATAATATCGGCAACTTGCGGTTTTTGCAGCACAGCACATAGCCACTCAACCTCACCAAGTATATGTTCTAACGATTTTTTTTCAGTAACCAGCTCGCTATCAAGTAGCATACGGCGCCCTATGCTCGACTGTATGTCGAGCCGCTCAACCATATAGCCGAGCCCATGAACTGTTTTTATAGCATCACGTAGAAGCACCGAGTTTATTGTTTATTGTTTATTGATGATTGTATATTGGTGGAATAAGGATTTAAAGAACAAGGAACAAAGATATTTTTATATGGTTAGATAAAGTATTTTACTTATTCTTTGTCTTTGTTCTTTGCTCTTATGTCTTTCGTCCATGCAATATACAATCATCAATAAAAAATATAAAATTATTCTAACTGCCTAATATCGTACACCGGAATCGGGATATTCGCCTGCATTGCGCTCACCAGCTCCGCCGACTTTAGCTTATAACCGCTGGGCGATACCGGATTTACACAAACAGCCAACAATTTCGCACGGTTCAACACTAAAACTTTTCCACCTTTACGGGTAAAAGCATTGTACGCTTCGGGTGTAAAAAAAGCCCGTGAAAAATCTTTTATCACCAATACCGTTCCCTCTACCTGCTTTTGTATTCGCAGCGAGTTTAGTAGCTTATCCCCAACAGCACCTGCCGCAAAAAGCGTTGTACCGCTGGCAAGCAAGTTAACCGTTTCGCTGTTAATGCTAAGTGCAGAAGGAATGTTTAAATCATGCAACCCTCCTCCTTCATCATCAAGCGCCCAAACGCCTTTATCAATATGTCTCAGCTTACGCCGTAGGTCTGCATTTACTTCAGGTAAATCAATCAGCGTGTAAGCAAAAGCTGTCTTTCTTACCAGCTCTGACATGTTAGCAGACAATGCCGCTCCCGTAGTCAAAATCATTGCCTGTGTTACCGCCGGAGATGCGAGGCTTAATCGCGATAACGCGCCGTCAACCAGCGTCAAATCTACCGAATAACCGTTCATTTCATCAATCAACGATTGAAGCCAAGCGGTATCGGCAGGGCCTGATATCAACACCTTACCCGCCACTTTCACCCGCGCCGTAACCAACCTTCCAAGGGATGTTCTGTTACGACTTACATTTAGTACCTCCGCCGTTAGCCGCTTTTCTCCATAATGCTTTTCGGAGGTTACAAAAAGCATATTTTCATACAGCTCTATTTCGGGCTTGTGAGTATTGGTTACCTGATCTATCCCTTCCCCATCAATGCCTATAGAGGTTAATGCTACCCTTCTGCCGTCATCTTTTATTCGGCTCAAGATATAGTTCAAGCACTCTGTCTTTCCTGTGTTCTTTTCCAACCCAACAATTGACAGACTCTTGTAGTTCCATATCTCGTTAATAAAGGGCATCCTCAACTATCAAATTATTGCCGTCATTGCGAGCGAAGCGAAGCAATCTCTTTAATAAACAGATTGCTTCGGCAAAAAGCGCCTCGCAATGACGTGCAACGAATAAATTCTGATTTCTGGCTTCTGCCTCCTGACTTCTAATAATTTATTTATTCAATTTACCTCTCTGTTTTCTCACCAGTACTTCCGGCTCTATCGTCATACGGTCGCCTTGCAGTAGAGATGCAACACCTTCGGTTTGCAGCTTTTCACAATCAGCGCAATGACATTCATCTTTGTAGCTTTCGGGTTCGGTATAGGTGGTAATAACACCTTCAAAGTTACGCAACACCACACGACGCGGACTCTGTGATATAATGTAGGTAGGCATTACCGGAGTTTTTCCGCCACCACCCGGAGCATCTACCACAAATGTAGGTACGGCGTAACCGGAGGTGTGTCCACGTAAGCTTTCTATAATCTCAATGCCTTTAGATACGGGTGTTCTAAAGTGTTCCAATCCCATTGACAAGTCGCATTGGTAAATGTAGTAAGGACGCACACGCATCTTCACCAAGCCATGTACGAGCTTCTTCATTACCGAAGGGCAATCGTTAACGCCACGTAGCAATACCGATTGGTTGCCCAACGGGATTCCCACATTAGCCAGCTTCGCGCAAGCTTCAATTGCTTCGGCTGTAATTTCCTGAGGGTGGTTGAAGTGAGTATTCAGCCAAATGGGGTGATACTTTTTCAGCATATTCACCAAATCGTCGGTAATACGTTGAGGACATACCACAGGAACGCGTGAACCGAGACGAATAATTTCTACGTGAGGAATAGCGCGCAGACGCTCAATAATTGATTCTAACATCTTATCGCTTACCAGCAACGCATCGCCACCGGATAGCACTACATCACGAACCTGAGGTGTGCGAGCAATGTATTCTATCGCCCTATTGATACGATCGCTAGATGATTCTCCATCTTTTTGACCTGCAAAACGACGGCGTGTACAGTGGCGACAGTACATTGAGCACATATCCGTAATAAGCAACAACACGCGGTCGGGATAACGGTGTGTTAAACCCGGAACGGGTGAGTCTTCATCCTCGTGCAGCGGGTCTAGTAAGTCGGCATCCGACTGATGAAGCTCTGCTGCCGTAGGTATTGACTGCTTACGTACCGGACAATACGGGTTATCCGGATCAATCAAGCTGAGGTAGTACGGCGTAATAGCCATACGAAGCGTTTTAAGCGACTCCGTCACACCTTCCTCCTCAGCGGGAGTAAGTGAAATATACTTCTTCAGCTGATCGAGCGTTTCTATACGGTTTTTTACCTGCCATTTCCAATCGTTCCACTGCTCATCTGTAACGTCGGGGAATAGCTGTTTTCTTCTGCTTTCGGCCATTTCTATATTGATTTGATTATTCAATTCTGGTATCACGTATCAAGTATCACGATACACGAATATTCTCAATTCTTTGTCGTGCGTCGTGATACGTGCTACATGATACTTACATTATACATACAACTTTTCAAACAACTCTCGTATTTCTTTTGATTCGCGAATAATATTCAGCGTAAGATCGGCATGACCTTTGGCATATCCGTTACCAACTATCAGGTTAATATCCTTCCCTACCCCTTCCGCACCCAAAGCTGCCTTAGAGAACGAGGTAGCCATGGAGAAGAAGTAAACCGAACCTTGCCCCTTAGTAATAAGGATAGAGGTCATTTCGGTAGAAGGTACATTTACGTTGTTAATGGTAACATCGCAACCGCGCTCACCCGTAATGGCAAATACCTTGTTGTACACATCCATTACGTTAGTAGCATCGGCAATAACGATATGCGTTGCCAATCCCATTTGCTCAATACGCTTAGCATTTTCAGGCGAATACTCAACCACTATTACCTTTCCGTAAGGACCAACATCCTTCATAGCTTGGTAACAGCATAGTACACCCGATTTTCCTCCACCACCGATGATACAAACGGTATCACCTTCTTCCACCAAACGGGCAACCTGTGCCGGAGCTCCGGCCACATCAAGGGCTGCAAGCGCCAAACGTTCGGGAATATCGTTGGGTAGTATAGCAAACAAGCCGCTATCAAACAAAATAGCTTGCGCCTCAACATCCACTTGATCTGACATGGGACTAAGGCGCTTGATTTTTTTGATTTTTAAGGGTGTGAGGGATAGCGAAACCAGTGTTGCTATTTTATCTCCTACCTTCAACGATTTATTGTGAAATGCAGAACCTATCTCCTTCACCGTTCCAATAAGCATTCCGCCGGATCCGGTTACAGGATTTTGCATCTTGCCGCGTTCTTCTACTATTGACAGAATCATTTTTTCCATCATTAGCGCATCACCGCTGCAAGCATGCTTTATTTGGGTGTAGCTGGCCGAATCGATGTTTAGCGTCTCAACATCAATCAGCACTTCATTATCATAGATCGACATAGTATTATCAAGCTTCCCCGCCGGTTGAGGTAATGTTCCCAGCGGCTCGATAACTCTATGGGTTCCGTATCGGCAACCTTTCTTCATCGTAGTTAAAGTATAAAAAAGTAGCGTGGTAGCATAAGCAGCATGAGTAGTATAGGAAGGTGAAGGTGCAATTTTTACACCTTCACACCACCACACTACTTATACTACCACTCTACCTGAGTTTACGCGTAAAGTTCAGTAAATATTTTACGAAGTTCAGGACTTTCTCTCAACAGCTGGAGGGTAATTTCAGCATGTCCGCGAGTATAACCGTTTCCAACAATCATGGTAACATCGCTACCTACACCTTCTGCTCCCAATGCAGCTTTAGTAAAGCTGGTTGCCATAGAGAAGAAGTAAACAACACCCGTATCCTTTGTACAAAGAATGCTGGTCATTTCAGTATCGGTAATGTTTACATTGTTAATGGTTACGTCACACATTTGTCCGTTGGTAAGCTCGCTAATTTTTTCCAAAATGGAAACAGGCTGCGTAGCATCGGCTGAGAATACATGGTCACAGAAACCAAGCGCTTTCAAACGGTCGGTGCTCTTTTGGCTGTGGCAAAGGCCTATTACCTTTCCGGTAACTCCGGCTCTTTTCTTAGCCTCATAGCAGCAAAGCATACCCGATTTTCCACCGGCGCCGATAATAAGAACCGTATCACCGGGCTTAACCAGCTTTGCGGTTTGCGCAGGTGCTCCGGCCACGTCTAGCGCAGAAAGAGCAAGGTTTTCAGGAATATCCGAAGGAATTTTAGCGTAGATACCGCTTTCAAATAGAATAGCCTTTCCGTCAATGTCAACTTGGTCTATATCTTTGCGGATAGCTTTAATTTTATCAATACGCAGCGGGGTAAGCGATAGCGATACAAGAGTTGCAATTTTATCACCTTCCTTAAGGTCAATTTTACCCTTAAGCGCATCACCTATTTTTTCAACTACACCTAAAAGCATTCCGCCTGATCCGGTTACCGGATTACGGTGCTTACCTTGCTTGGCAACAATGCCCAGCATAATTTCAGCAATCTTCTTTTCGTCACCGCCGGCTTGTTCTTTAATTTGCGTAAAGCTGGCCGAATCAACGTTCAGGGTTTTTACATCAATAAGGATTTCATTGTCATAAATTTCATCCATATTGTTGTCAATCTTGTTAGCCGGTTGAGGCAACACACCCTTAGGTTCAATTACACGGTGAAGTCCGTACTTATTTCCTTGTTTTTGCATTGTAATAAGAATTTGAAAATGAGTAATTAAGTTTAGCGGTTACTGTAACAGAGTACAGTAACAATACACATTAAACAGTGGTTGGCTACAAATCGAATACCTCGCGCCAACGAACTCGTTCCTGTATTTTTATCTGAAAACTTCCCATCCTCTTTTTCTTTTACTATGCAAGACCTAATATTTTTCTTGCTTCGGCAGGAGTGGCAACTTCACGTCCTAACTCCTTAGCCATACGTACTACTTTTGCTACCAGCTCACCGTTAGATTTTGCCAACACTCCCTTTGCAAGGTAAACGTTGTCTTCAAAGCCCACGCGAACGTGTCCACCGTCAATAATAGCGGCCATCGCAAGCGGAAATTCATAACGGCCAACACCCGCAACGGTATAAGTTGAACCAGCAGGAATACTGCCGCGCATAAAAACAAAATCACGCAACTCACCGGATATACCTCCGTTTACACCCATCACAAAGTCAAAGTGCATAGGTGTTTTGATATAACCTTTCTTCTGTAAGCGTAGCGCCATATCAATCATACTTTTATCGAACACTTCGAGCTCGGGTTTAATGCCCAGCTCAATCATTCGCTTACCAAAGTATATGATCGTATTTTCGGTATTTTCAAAAACTTCGTCGCCACCAAAATTCAGCGTTCCGCAGTCAAGCGTTGCCATTTCCGGCTTAAGTTCGGTAGGTTGCAAGCGTTCATCGTTGGTCATTCCTACAGCACCTCCTGTTGAAGGTTGAATAATCACATCGGGAATTACAGCTTTAATAGCATCCATTACCATCTTAAAGCGAGCCTTATCTTGCGTAGGCTTGCCATCGTCATAACGCACGTGTAGGTGAATGATGCTTGCACCAGCATCGTATGCCGACTTAGCCTCACGCACACACTCCTCAACCGTATAAGGAACGGCAGGGTTATGCTCTTTCAGTACTTCTGCGCCGCAAATAGCAGCCGTTATAATTAGTTTTTCCATAACATGCAAATAGGTTATACAGTAAACAACAACTGATTAATATGTAAATTCAAATTCGTTTGTTCGTAATACGCTACCATTGCTCATTGTTAATTCAACACAAACACTAAAAACGCCCCTACTGGGAAATAAAGACGAATTTACATCAAAGCCCGAGCAATGATGCAAAGAAAACTTGTAGCCAACCCTACTCCCATTAGCAAACAAATTCATCGAACTTTTTGTATATCTTCCAACTTCCATCCCTCCAGACTTTACAATCAACGTATATGATTGAGGTAAAATAGGAATACCCATAAAACTTGGAGTAGCATCAATAAATGAAAGGTTATACAAATAACCGCCAAAAGTTACCGTTCCGGAGCTTTTAGACACGCTATTAATCAACGGAGTATCGTTATATACATGGAAATAGGCCGGTTCTTCAAACCTTTCATTAATCATATTACCATACGAAAATATAGGATGCCCGTTAACCTCTATGCTAAAATCCCGATAATATTCATAAGTATTAATGTCATTTGAAAGAATATCATTCGGGATTTTAAATGTAATTTCACTTGGGCTAATAACGGTTGATGAAAGAAGAGTCCTACTCTTTGGCTCATTTCTACTTACCATCTCAACCTTGCTATTTGATGTACTAAAGCCCGAAGCAAACACATGAAACTCTGCCCCCTCTATAGCAACAATCATATTGCCGAGATTGTAAGCATTTGAAGGCAAGTAGCTGTAAAAGTGCGCAAGATCTATATTGTACCCTTTTGTTGAAAATGAAACTTTGTTTCCTTCCGCATATTCATTGTTATTGTATATCTGCATTTGTGCTGTATATGAGGTGTTTTTGCTCAGCCCATTACAAGGAAACATCCCGTTTTCATCTTCGCTCAACGTGCAAGTATAATTTGAGGATAGATTGACATACGCATATACAGAATACCCTAACTGTTTCAACTTATCAATATTATTAACTTTCAATATTACCGAGTTATAAGAAACCTCCACCACCTCAAGCGTACAAGTAGCAATGCACTCTTTCAATTGGGAACTTAAGCCATCTCCACCATTATCTTTGCTGCAAGAAGCTAGGCAAAATATACCAGCTACAAAAAGAATGAAAAATTTTATGCGATACATAGATATTCTAGTACATTATTTTTCTATAACGCTATTACTATTCTACTTTTTCCTCTGACACTCTTTCGGTACAACACATGTTCCACTTGCACGGCAAACCACAATAGGTTCAGCCAGTACATCGGCTGCCGAAGCCGAAATGTCAGGACGAGGAACAATTACCTTGCGAGCCTCAAATACCATTTTACGTGAGCTGTTGCCTGCGCTTACAATTTCGCCAACTGCTTCTATATAATCACCTGCGTAAACAGGAGCCATAAATTCTATGCTATCATAAGCCTTGAATAAGCCTTCATCGCCATCATGCTGTATGAGCAGCTCGGTAGCAACGTCGCCAAATAGCTGAAGCATTTTTGCTCCATCAATCAGTCCGCCACCATAGTGAGCATCATGACAGCTCATTCTTAATCTAATTATTGATTTTGCCATAAGTATATGTTTATAAGGTTAGTTACACGACTATATTCAACAGATTGCCACGCTTACGCTCGCAATGACGACGTCTATTTAGGTTGTACTAAATAGTCCACAAAAATGAAAGGAGTTTTCACCTCTTCCATTGGTATTTCTCCGGTTTCTACCACCTCTTCAACCTCCGCAATTACAAGGTCGGCAGCAGCAGCCATCAGCGGGTTGAAGTTTTGGGTAGTACCCTTGTACACCAAATTACCTTTTTTATCACAAACGCTAGCTTTAAGTAGCGCAACATCTGCACGAATAGGTTTTTCCAGCAAGTATTCTTTTCCATCAACGGTAACTACCTGCTTTCCTTCAGCAATAACAGTACCTAAGCCTGTAGGGGTAAGAAAACCGCCTAAGCCTGCTCCGCCTGCACGTACCTGCTCTGCCAGCGTACCTTGCGGAACAAAGGTTACCTCCAGCTCTCCGGCATTCATCTGGTCGCCGGTAACAGGGTTCGTACCTACATGTGAGGTTACAACACGCTTTACCTGCTTGTTTACAACCAACTTTCCAATTCCCCTATCAGGGAATCCGGTATCATTACCTATGATGGTTAAATTCTTAACCCCCGAACGAACCAGCGCATCTATCAAAGTTTCGGGCGTACCGTTGGCCAAAAAACCTCCAATCATGATGGACATTCCGTCCTTTATCTTTGAAATGGCTTCATCAGCCGAAATGAATTTGCTCATAAGTTTGCAGTCTATTTGAAGATTTTTGGTAAAGCTTTTTCAACAACGCCCGCAAATTTAATTTTTTTTACGCTAGTAACCTAAAAACATATACCTGTTTTACGCCACTCTTTCAATAGTTCGAACAGGCTGGAAGTCCAAACCGATATTTTGTTTCAGGATGAAAGATTTGGCAATAAAAAATTCACAATGTGAAAGTTTCGCCGTCACTGTTAAATATCTGCAAACGATTACTGCGAAACCCTTACAACTTTCTCTACTCCCTTAATTGATTGCAACCTATACAACAACATATCCAACAGTTTAGTACCTGATACCATAACTTGCAGCTTTACCTCACTATGTCCTTTCCTGGCATTTACGTTCATGCTGCGAACCGCTACCGAAAGTGATGATAACACCTCTGTAATGTTACCAACCAAACCCAATTCGTCATAGCCAACTACTTTAATGGAGGCTTGGAAAATATTCGCATCCGTTTCTCTCCACTTGGCTTTTACCACACGGTAATCGTACTTATCAAGCAAGCGCGAAGCGTTCGGACAGCTGAAGCGGTGTATCTTTATCCCGTCGTTAATGGTAACAAAGCCGAAAATATCATCACCACGAATGGGATTACAACATTTAGCCAGCTTATAGCTCAAGCTGTTCAATTTTTCATCTATCAATAGGCAATCATCAATAACCTTACCTTCTTTTACCTTTTTTACAGTAGGTGCAGGTTGCTGTTCAGTATCCGGTTGCTCGGCCACAAATGTGCCGGTAAGCACATCCTTTGCCTCCTGCATATTTATTTTATCGGTAGCCAGCTGAGAGTATAGTTCCGTTATTGTTTTCAGCTTATAGTGTTTCATCAACACGGCTAAAGCCGAATCCAGCGAAGCTATCTTCCAGTTTTTCAACCTGCGCTCCAGTAGCTCCTTGCCCACATCGGCAACCTTCAGCTCCTCTTCGCGAAGCGCTGATTTTATTCTGGCACGAGCTTTTGAGCTTACCACATAGTTCAACCAGTCAGCCTTTGGTTGCTGGTTTTTTGCCGTTGTTACCTCTACCGAATCACCCGTTTTCAGCGTCTCTTTTATAGGAACATTACGCCCGTTCACCTTTGCACCTATACACTTTGCTCCAATTCCGCTGTGTATATCGAATGCAAAATCAAGAACGGTGGCACCTACAGGTAAACGCCTAAGGTCGCCGTTGGGCGTAAACACAAATATTTCATTTGGGGTGAAGTTCAAAAAGCTATCTCTGTCAACACCACCCGGAGACTCAAGTAGCTCTCTCACCTTGTCAAGCCATTGCTGAACGCCTTGCGATTGCCGAATCCCCTTATACCTCCAGTGTGCTGCAGCTCCTTTCTCCGCCACTTCGTCCATACGGATAGTACGAATCTGTACTTCTACCGTCTTGTCATCAGGGGTTGCAACCGTTGTGTGTAACGACTCGTAACCGCTGGCTTTGGGCATGGTAATCCAGTCACGCAACCGCTCCGTATGTGGTTCGTAGAAGGAGGTAACAATAGAATATACCTTCCAGCATTCGGCTTTTTCTTCTTCTAGCGAAACATCAAGAATAATACGAATAGCAAAAACATCGAATACTCCTTCGAAATCTACCTTTTGCTTTTGCATCTTTGTCCAAATAGAGTAAACGGATTTGGTTCGACTTTTTACCTCGTACTGCATTTTTTGTCGCTTTAGCTCCTTCTCAATTGGTTGCAAAAACTCTTTGATTAGCTTGTTACGGTCATCAGCCGTACTTTTCAGCTTATTGGTTATAAGTCGGTACGCTTCGGGATTGGTGTAGCGTAACGACAAATCCTCCAATTCCGACTTTAACTTGTACAATCCCAACTGGTGAGCAATAGGAGCGTACAGCAACAAAGTTTCCGTTGACTTTTTCTGCTGCTTTAAGGGGGAGAAAAAGTTCAACGAACGCATTACCTCCAAACGGTCAGCCAGCTTAATAATGGTAACCCTCGGGTCGCTGGAAAGCGAAACGATTAGCTTACGAAAGTTTTCCGCCTGAAGGCTGGTTGCCTTAATATCTATATGTGATATTTTGTCGAGGCCGCTTACAATACCGAAAACCTCACGACCAAACGCCTTTACAATAGCCGCTTCGCTCTGCTCGCTTGTTCGCATAGCCTCGTGCAAAAAAACAGCCGCAGCCGATTGTGCTAAAAGACCTACCTCTTCCACCACAATTCGAGCCACATTAATAGCATGAAAAACAAACGGGTCACCGTTCTCGCGAAACTTCCCGTCAAGCGCCGAACAGGCTATATCAAACGCATGTTTAACCATTGTCCGGTCTTTAGCGCTGAAATCGCTAAAACAAGCATCCAACTCTATGAACGCTTTAGCTACCTTACCTTCTACTATAACTTCCATCTCTCATCTAACTTTTCTATCCACTACTCTCTTTTCAGCCACAAAAAAGCCCCGCCATTTTACAAGGGCAGGGCTTCTCTATACTTATTCATAGCTAAGCGACTACTCCCTTTTTGAAATACCGTGCACATTTGAATCCGACATAAAAATTTTCGCATAACAATAACCGTCCATGTCAAACGCAGATGTATGTCGACTCCATCGGTGATATCCCGAGCAAAGTTGCACTATGCTATTTATTAATTCCATCAGATCAGTTAACTGTAATTAATTCAATAAACACCAAAACAGCAATCAATGTTTACAATTGCCATTTGCAAATTTAGGCTTTTCTGCCCGGAAATACAAGTATTTTTCGCTTTATAAGCGTTTTGGTTCAACCTCCAAAAAATCTTACTATTTTTACCATTCGTTTTAAGCACACTTTTCAGCTTAATTGGCTCCAAAACTTTATATCTGACATATAAACATACAAAAAACATTATACTTTATGGTTACTCAACAGCTTCTATCTCCAAAATCTATTGCCGTTATAGGCGGTTCTGATGATGTGTTTAAACCGGGCGGACGCGTACTGCAAAACCTTATTGAAAATAAGTTTGCCGGAAATCTATACGTAGTAAACCCCAAGCTGGACGAGGTGCAGGGTGTAAAGTCATACCGTGATGTAGGCGAGCTTCCTCAGGTTGACCTTGCCATTTTGGCCATAGCCGCCAAGTTCTGTCCTCAAACAGTAGATATTTTGGCTCGTCAAAAGAACACCAAGGCATTCATCATTCTTTCCGCCGGATTCCATGAGGAAGGAGAAGAAGGTGCCCGCCTTGAAGAGCAAATCGTAAAGACCATTAACGAAACAGGCGGCTGCCTTATTGGCCCGAACTGTATTGGCGTGATGAATTCGAACTATGTAGGTGTTTTCACCCGTCCCATTCCAAAGTTTAGCGATTCAGGTATTGATTTCATTACCGCTTCCGGCGCTACTGCCGTATTTATTTTAGAAACGGGTATCACCAAAGGGCTCACTTTCTCAAGCGTTTACTCTGTCGGCAACAGTGCGCAAATGGGTGTTGAAGATGTTCTGAAATACTTGGACGAAAGCTACGTACCGGGAAAGAGTTCTCAGGTAAAGCTGCTGTACATGGAGAGCATCAACAAGCCGGAAATGTTGTTGAAACACGCTTCATCACTTATTCGTAAGGGATGTAAAATTGCCGCTATCAAGTCGGGATGCTCTGAGGCCGGAAGCCGCGCGGCATCATCACATACCGGAGCATTGGCCAGCCCCGATGTAGCAGTTGACGCGCTGTTCCGTAAAGCGGGTATTGTTCGTTGCTACGGACGTGAGGAACTGGTTACCGTTGCCTCCATTTTTATGCACCCTGAGCTGAAGGGTAAGAACGTTGCGGTAATCACCCACGCGGGCGGTCCTGCCGTAATGCTTACCGATGCGCTATCCAACAACGGGCTTAACGTTCCGCATATTGAAGGGCCAAAGGCAAAAGCCTTGCTCGATAAGCTGTTTGGAGGCTCATCGGTTGCCAACCCTATCGACTTTTTGGCTACCGGAACGGCTGAACAGCTGGGCTTCATTATTGATGCTTGCGAAAACGATTTCGATAATATCGACGCTATGGCCGTTATCTTCGGCAGTCCGGGTCTTTTTCCCGTGTACGATGTGTACGACCTGCTCGACGAAAAAATGAAGACCTGCAAAAAACCTATATACCCCATACTTACCTCTATCATCAACGTGAAGGATGAGATTGCTCACTTTATTGCTAAGGGACGTATCAACTTCCCCGATGAGGTAATATTTGGTAACGCGCTGGCTAAGGTGTACCATACACCCAAGCCCATGGCGGCAGAAGTGAAGCTACCTGCCGTTGACAGCAAAAAAATACGCAGCATAGTTGACGCTGCCGCTAACGGCTACCTTGCTCCCGACAAGGTACAGGCGTTGCTTGATGCCGCCGGAATTCCACGTGCAGGCGAGGCTGTTGTTACTACCGCGAACGATGCGGTTAGCTCGGCAAAAGCGCTTGGCTACCCTGTTGTAATGAAGGTGGTAGGCCCCGTGCATAAGTCGGATGTAGGCGGCGTAGTACTCAACGTAAAGGATGACGAAACGGTACACCGTGAGTTTGAGCGCATGATAAAGATTAAGGATACTACCGCTATTATGCTGCAACCCATGCTTAGCGGTACACAGCTGTTTGTGGGCGCTAAGAAAGAAGACAAGTTCGGACACATGGTACTATGCGGTTTGGGAGGTATATTTATTGAGGTGCTTAAGGATGTAAACGCCGGATTAGCCCCGCTCTCACCAAGCGAAGCACGTGATATGATTCATCGCCTGCGCAGCTATAAGATTATTCAGGGTGTACGCGGACAAGAGCCAGTAAACGAAGATATACTGGTTGATGTTGTTGTACGCGTATCAGCGTTGGTAAACGTTGCTCCCGAGATTTTCGAAATGGACCTAAACCCGCTACTTGGAACGGCTGAAAAGGTGGTGGCTGTGGATGCTAGAATTAGGATTGAAAGGTAGAAGCCCCCTAAATCCCCCAAAGGGGGACTAAGTCTTCTTAAAGAATGCCTTATTACATTAAACTTATGGCTTCTCTACCAAAAAAAGTTTGAATAATATGACAAACATAAAATTAATAAAACCTGAAAAAATAAGTTTAAAAGAACATAAGGTATTAAGAGAACAATGGGTACAACAAGTAATAGCGGAAGACCCTAGAATTTTAGGTCTTGGAAATCTTGAATTAAAGTATAAGGAAAAAATACAGCCTAGAGCGGGACGATTAGACTTACTACTGCAAGATGTGGACAATGAACGCTATTACGAGGTAGAAGTTCAGTTAGGAAAACTGGATGAGAGCCATATTATACGTACCATTGAATATTGGGATATAGAGAGAAAACGCCGACCCCAATACGATCATTGTGCAGTAATCGTTGCAGAAGATATGACTAGTCGATTTTTAAACGTGGTTAGTTTATTCAATCGCTCTATTCCGCTTATTGCTATTCAAATGTCTGCATTTCAATACTCACTTGATCAGGTTTCCTTAGTTTTCACAACTGTTCTTGATGAACTTAGTTGGGCTATTGAAGAAGAAGAAGAAGAAGCAAAAGTAGTAACTGATAGAAATTATTGGGAATCTATAAGGGGAACAAAACAAACAGTTGAGATAGTAGATGAACTTTTGAAATTAATACGCACTTTTGTTCCCGAAGTAGAACTTAAATATACCAAAGACTATATCGGGCTTTCGGAAAATGGACAGTCACATAATTTTGTGATTTTCAGGCCACGAAAGAATTCGTCAACAGTAGAAATCCGAATGGAATATTCTCCTGATATTCAAGAAAAACTTGATAATGCAAAATTAGATATTATTGAATATAGTAAAAGAATTAAACGGTATCGTATTCGAATTGATAAAAAAGATATTGCCCAGCATCAAAAACTGTTGATTGATCTCATGAAACAAGCGTATGGTTTGGAAGAATAGAACCATTGTGGCAACAATTAAACTGTAAACCCTAAACTTTAAACTACTTAATTATGCGCTGGCAAGGAAAAAGAGGAAGTAGCAACTTAGAAGACCGTCGCGGAATGTCGGGCGGAAAAGGTATAGCACTCGGAGGCGGCGGAATTATTGTTGTTATACTGCTGGCGTTGCTATCGGGAAAAAATCCGTTAGAACTGCTTGGTTCAGGCTCCAATGGCACGCCGTTTGAAACCGCCGGTAACTATCAGCCAACAGAACATGACAATGAAACGGTAGAGTTCATATCCGTTGTGCTGGCCTCTACCGAAGAAGTATGGACTGAAACGTTCAATAAGCTGGGTAGAACGTACGTAGCACCAAAGCTGGTTGTATTCAACGGCTCCATATCATCGGCATGTGGTAGCGCGTCATCGGCTACAGGTCCGTTTTACTGTCCGGCAGACCAGAAGGTATATATCGATGTATCGTTCTATGATGAGCTGGCATCACGCTACAAAGCCGCCGGAGATTTTGCCTTTGCTTACGTTATTGCGCATGAGATAGGTCACCATGTGCAACACCTACTCGGCACGCTGGATAAGGAAAATGCCATGCGGGCACGGGCATCGCAAACAGAGGCCAATGCCATATCGGTACGCATTGAGTTGCAGGCCGATTTCTACGCCGGAATGTGGGCTAACCATGTTCGAGACATGTTTGAACTCACCGATGAAGATATACGTGAAGCCCTTAACGCAGCAGCCGCTGTTGGTGATGACCGCCTGCAACAAGAAGCCCAAGGTCATGTGGTACCTGATGCCTTTACGCATGGAACATCGGCGCAACGCCAACGCTGGTTTTTTAAAGGCTACCAAACCGGAAATATAGCGGAAGGGGATACTTTTTCTGCACAAAATTTATAAATAAAGATTAAAGAACAAGGAGCAAAGACATAAAGACCCATATATTGAACATCTATGCTCTATGTTCTTTTGTCTTTCATCTAAAAAATAAGTTGAACAAGGATTAACGAGCAAGGAACAAAGACATCAATACTCATTTGCATTTCAAGGTCTATGTTCTTTGTTCGTTAAATCCTTTATCCCAAAAATATGACCCGCAAATTCTTCATCCTACTTGTTGCCGCTACAATAACCCTTGCTGGCTGTAAAAGCAAATCGAGCAACACAACAGATAATCCCGATACCGGAGATACCACAACAATGGATGTTGTGCATGACGATCCGGAAGATTACGATATTCCGGAAGAGCAGTATGAAGGCGACACGATAAGCAACGAACGGCTCGAATACCTGTTTAACCAAACCAAGCATTGTGTTGATAGTATTAACATGCGGAAGCAGCAAGTGGAGCGGGAGTTGAAAAAGTTGTCATCTACCGCCGATGCCGACAGCTGTTACGCCAGATTTAAAGAAGCACAAAAAGCCAGCTGCGATTACCTGAACAGCCTTAATGCCGAATGGCTATACGAGCCCATGTACACTGCTCGTTACGAAGTTATTGTTGCCACAGTCGAAAAAGCCGATATGGAAGTTCAAGGCATTGGTGAAGGTTACTATGAAATTAAGTTTAAGCCTTACTATTTCTACAATATCTTTAAAAGTCGCGTTACCAATGAGCTGCACGATTACCTGAAAATACAGGCAGACCAAGATACTACGCTATTTATGGCCGATGCGGGAATTTGTATTTCGTGGGACGACCTCGGCGAGTGGACAATGGAGTGGGAAAAGTACGTTGACAAATACCCGAACGGCGGTTATACGAACGCTGCAAAGGAGCTATACAGCTGGTACATACAAAGCTACTTACTAGGATCGGACAATACCCGACCATTTGATTTTGACTTTGAAAACGGGAAAGTTATTTTCTACGAAACCGATGCATACAACAGGCTTCTAAATAAGTACCCCAAATCGAAAACAGCTCAGCTGTTGAATGCTTATTTAGACAAGATGAAAAAGATGAAACTTCCGAAAAATGATGACCGCTATAGCGGAATACTCTCTCAAACTTATGATACCATTACGGAGATGATAGAAAAGGCCGTTGAAAAATGGTAGCGTTAATCCAAAATTAAAAAACGCCACAAAGTGGCAGCTTACTTCAGCCCAACGGCAAAGCGTAGCGACGCCTTGGGACAAATGGGCGATAGTTTCATGGCGCGCGAAGCACCACAAACTCTTCGAAACAATAACTATAACTCGCGCGCAAAAGTCAAGGTACCAACCATAACCCAACGCGATGCGTTGGGCTAAAATAAGCCGGGCTTTCAGCCCGCAACTACTAGTAACTCAAGCTAGCCATAAAGAACATGAAAAATAAACAGAACAAAATAACGCCGTTGCTTAACTCGCAATGGCGTTATTTTTTGCGCTTTCCATCCGTTAATAAAATTTACAACGTTATATTTTAACTCATTATCAACGCTATAACTTCTCATTCTTTATAACTTGCTTCCCATTTCGCATGAAAACTTTCTTTTCATGCCGTTTATTAATTTCATTAATCAATTCAAGCCTATGCAAGAGTCTGGCACATACCGTCATCTTACAAACGAAGAGATTAAGCTGCTTGAACAACGCGACTGTCGTTGTGAAAATTGGGATTTGATTGAAGTAGCACCCGGCTTTTCTCCTAATAACATTCGTAACGTTAACTTTTCGGGACACATACGTTTAGGGGTATTCCAGAAAGAGTTCACACTTTTCGGAGGCGTTAAACGCCCGTCGGGTATTGCTAATGCAACTATTCACAACTGCGTTATAGGTAACAACGTTTATATAGGACAGGTACGCAACTACATTGCCAACTACGTTATAGAAGACGATGCGCTGATTGATAACGTAGATATTATGGCTGTAGATGGCTGTAGCCGTTTTGGTAATGGTGTAAAGGTTGCTGTACTTAGCGAAACAGGTGGAAGGGAAGTTCCCATTTTTGACCGTCTATCAGCGCAAATGGCCTACATTATGACGCTGTACCGACACAGAGTTGATGTGATAAAACGCTTGCTTAGTATGGTGGAAACGTATGCCGAAAGCATATCATCAACCATGGGACGAGTAGGAAAATCGGCACAGGTAACCGGGTGCCGCAGCATAAAGAATGTTTGTATAGGCAACCATGCACGCGTACAAGGGGTGTACCGACTATGCAACGGAACTATCAACAGCTGCAGCGAAACCCCCACGGAAGTAGGCTCGGGCGTGGTGGCCGAAGATTTCATCATCTCCAGCGGTTCACGCGTTGACGACGGAACCGTACTACACCATTGCTTTGTAGGGCAAGGGTGTGAGCTGGCCAAACAGTATTCGGCAGAAAACTCGTTATTCTTTGCCAACTGTGCCGGATATCACGGCGAGGCATGCTCCATATTTGCAGGACCGTTTACCGTTACCCACCACAAGTCAACGCTGCTTATTGCCGGAATGGTTTCGTTTATGAACGCCGGAAGCGGCTCTAACCAAAGCAACCACATGTATAAGCTGGGGCCTATTCACCAAGGTATTATGGAGCGTGGTGCAAAAACATCCAGCGATTCTTACATCCTTTGGCCTGCAAAGGTTGGCGCATTCACCACCGTTATGGGCAGGCACTACAAACACTCCGATACCTCATGTCTTCCATTCTCCTACCTCATAGAGCAAAACGACCAAAGCGTACTTGTGCCGGGTGTAAGCCTTCGCAGCGTAGGTACTATTCGCGATGCACAAAAATTTCCGAAGCGCGATAAGCGGTCTAAAAACAACCGGTTGGATTTTGTGAACTACAACCTGCTTAGCCCCTACACCATCGACAAAATGATGTGCGGCATAGACATACTGCACACGCTGCAAACCATTGCCGGGAAAACATCAGAAACCTACTCATACAACAATACCATAATCCGAAAATCATCACTGGAAAAAGGTGTAGAGCTGTATAAAATTGCGATAACAAAATTTTTGGGCAACTCGCTAATCAGCCGTCTTGAGAATAACCGGTACGCTAACGCTGACGAGGTGTTAAAGCGTCTTATCCCCGATACACCTGTTGGTCTTGGTCGTTGGATTGATGTTGGCGGAATGATTGCCCCTCAAAGTGAAATTGAAAAATTGCTTGATGATATTGAAAACGGAACGATAGCTGATACACAACAGCTGCACGAACACTTTGAGCACATCCACGAAAGCTACTACACATACGAATGGACATGGGCATTTGATAAGCTGCCGTTTCTTAGCGGAAAGCTCAACGAACAGCTCACGATAGCCAACCTTGCCGATATGGTAAAGCAATGGAAAGATGCGGTAGTTGATTTGGATTGGCGTTTATACAGCGATGCTCAAAAAGAATTTTCACTCGACTACCAAACCAGTTTTGGCACAGATGGTTGTGATGATGATAGGAAAATTGATTTCGCACAAGTGCGCGGTGAGCTGGAAAACAACCCATTTGTTGTAGAGCTGCATAACCACATTGAACGAAAATCGAAGCTGGCAGAAAGCATGCTGACGTTGCTACAACCGTTTGCTTAGCGAGCCGCTCTCAGTAAACCTTTTGTAAAAATGATATACAAAATAGAAAAGATTAATAACAAAAAGATTTGGGCTAAAGCCCAATTGCTTAAACCTCTTTAATCCGTTGACTAAAGTCAACGGCAATGAAATGAAAGGGTTCATTGCCGTCTGCTTTAGCTGACGGGTGCAAAAGATACCGATTGTTGAGCTTTAGCCCAAATACGAGCCCTGCTCCCAACAACTATTTTGAAGAAGTCTAACTCATATTCGTCATGGAAAAGAATGGTACTGGCACAAAATCTGTCATCGTAATTGCCCCCGATAAATTCAAGGGTAGCCTGTCGGCAAGCGAAGTAGCCCAAGCCATTGAACGAGGTATTAAACATGCTACTCCATCTGCCATTACTCAAAAATTTCCAATGGCAGATGGAGGAGAAGGCACAATGGGCGTATTAGTCGAGGCAACTAAAGGAAAAATAGCGCACTACAAAACCTACGATGCGCTAATGCGTCCAATAACCGCAAGATACGGCGTACTAGGCGATAACGAAACGGCCGTAGTAGAAATGGCTTCCGCCGCCGGGCTTGAGCTGCTGAAACCCGAAGAACGAAATCCGCTATACACTACCACCTATGGTGTAGG
This sequence comes from Bacteroidales bacterium, assembly GCA_031551125.1. Taxonomy (GTDB): domain Bacteria; phylum Bacteroidota; class Bacteroidia; order Bacteroidales; family UBA932; genus JAIRNF01. Next base: position 10,583 of record JAVBOB010000023.1, on the reverse strand, counting down.
CCACCTGCTAAAAAAGATTATCCATCACGGATACAAAAAAATACTTGTGTGTATTGGCGGAAGCGCTACCAACGATGGTGGTGCAGGTATGTTGCAAGCCCTCGGATGTCGGTTGTTGGATGTTTCGGGAAAAGATGTACCTCCCGGCGGAGCCTCTCTCCTAGCCCTTAGAACTGTTGATACCACAGTCCTTAAAAAGATACTCCAAGGTGTTCAAATTACCGTAGCCTGTGATGTAAGCAATCCGCTATGCGGCGAAAACGGAGCCACCTACGTTTTTGCTCCACAAAAAGGAGCCGCTGCAACGGATTTGCCTCGACTTGATGCGGCATTAGAAAATCTCGCAAACCTATCAACCTCGCTTTTGGGAAAAAACTTTTCCACCTATCCCGGAGCAGGTGCAGCAGGAGGACTTGGCTTTGCGCTGTTAGCCTTCTGTAAAGCGCAACTACAATCGGGTGTAGAGCTGGTAAGCTGTGCTGTTGGCCTGCCTCAAGCCATAGCCAACGCAACACTCGTTATAACCGGAGAAGGTAGCCTTGATGTACAAACCGTTAACGGAAAAGTTCCATCCGGTGTTATCAAAATAGCAAAAGAATATAACGTTCCGGTAATTGCCCTATGCGGAAGAAAAAGCGGAGATTTACAACCGCTATATGATATGGGACTAAAGGCCGCCTATGCTATATCAGACAAAGCTTCATCTATAGACGATTCCATGAGTAATGCGGCAAAACTACTGGAGCAATTAGCATACGAAATAATAAAAGAACTGCAGGAATAACGCTAATACAATGTAGCATAATCTATATAACTTTGCCGTCGATTAAAATTGCTATCCCTATCCCCTACTAAATGGATTTTATAAGCGAGTACTTGCAAACCGCCAACACCTTTTCGCCATTAATGATAGCGATACTTATAGGTGTAGGTTTATTTGTAGGCTTTGTAAACACGGTAGCCGGAGGAGCAACGGCAATTTCGTATATGCTATTTATGGGTATGGGCTTACCTGCCAATGAGGCCAATGGCACTACCCGTTTGGGCGTTACACTCCAGTTTCTAGTTTCATCCATCATATACAACAAGAAAGGATATTTAGACCTGAAAAAAGCCACTACAATAGGTATTCCTGTGGCATTAGGTTCTATTGGAGGCGCACAGGTTGCATCATCCATTAACGTGCGCGCGTTCGAAGTCAGCCTAGCTTTTGCCTTGCTTATTATGCTGGTACTGATGTTCTATGATGCCAACAAGTTCCTATACGAGCATCCGGAAAAGCTGTCAAAGAAAATCAGCTGGAAAGTTTGGATTGCCTTTTTGTTTATAGGATTCTACGGAGGATTTACTCACATAGGTGTAGGAATATTTATACTTATAGCTTCCGTTTTTTTGGTAGGATACGGGTTACAGCGAGCCAACGCGGTAAAACAGTATGCCGTACTACTATACTCTCCATTGGCTATGCTGGTATTTGCCATTCACGGACAGGTTCACTGGGGCATTGCCGCCATTTACGCCATTGGCAACGTAACGGGCGCCGTTATTGCCACAAAAGTAGCCATTAGCTGGGGTGCTAACTTTATACGCTGGTCATTAGCTGTAGTAATTTTGATATTTGCCAGCTACCTGCTATATAAAAACTTGTTTGGGTAAAAAGGTTAGATCCACTTATTCAAAACTCTGTCTAAGTTTATTTTGCACTTATATAGCTATCCCTAAACCACTCAGGGGTCAACACCTCGACTTCTGAACCATGAGAAAGTAACTCCTGTCTAAAATCGTAAGTCGGCTTAATATAATAACTAAAAACTGAGTAATCGGCCGTTATTTCCACCTCTTGTTGAGAGTGATGCAATGGGAGTGCATGAAAATACCGATCTTTATGCTCACGGTTTAATACTTTTACCTTAACCACCTCCGGTTCTATATTCTCCTCATTGATTATTCCAAAACAATTGAAAAAGTAACCAGCCGGATCAAATGCTTTAGGAATGATAAAGTTCGACTCTGTGATAACAACATTGCTAACCCTATCCAGGGCGTATATCATAATTTTATCATAGTATATGCTTTTTGCTAGCACATACCACCTTTGACGAAACACCTTTACACAGTATGGCTGCAATTCAAATGTATTTGACTTATCTCGCCAATAGCTTTGATAGGTTATCTCTATTGTTTTGCTATCTCGCATTGCTTCGATGATAGGAACAAGAAAAATTTGTCCGGAAGGAATATGCTCAAATAGTATACGAGATTTTAATTTATGGCTTTCATTGATTAAATTATTCACAGCAAAGGTATTCAATAACCAAGAACGAACTCCTCCACGTTCGATATCATCAATATTTTCAATATAATACTTATAGCCACCTGCTTTATCACACTCTATATTAATATCAAAAAGGTCTTCAATAGCCTTTCGATGATTATGAAATGTTCGCAAAGGAATTTCTTTATCTTCACTCATTTGGGTTCTCAACCATCTTACATTTATTTCTTCAAAAGTAATTTTACCCAACCGATAGATTGTATCCACCAGCCAAACATATCGATTGAAAAGATCTTTTGCCATTGCCATACGCTACATCAATTTTTTTAAAAACCCATTGACTTACGTTGTTGTTCAAACGTTGGCTTTTCATAGTTAAATAAATCAGCCAAAGTTATTGGTACTGTTTGCATAGGTATATTCAGTCCTTGTTCAGTAATAATTGCATTAGCCTTCTTAGGTTCAAGATCTCCAAACTCATACCTTGCAACAAGGCGTCCTTTCCGAAGTAAAGCCTTGTCTATGTCCTTAAGCGGTGCATTAAAGGTACATATAAACTTTATTCGCAAGGCATCGCTAAGCAATCCATCGCTTATATTAAGAATATTAATAAGTCCTGCATTTACAGAACTGTTTCCGGTACGAGCAGCCAACAACTCTTCACAATCTTCTATAACTATAATGCTATCCTTATGCTCTAAAATAAATGGTATAAACTGTGGCGAAGCCATTATGTGAACCATTTCTCCATTCATGAATATAACCTCTTTTTCTTTATCACAATTATATATTAGCCTACGGATATATGAAGTCTTTCCTGTTCCTTGTTTACCATGCAGTACAACCAGTCCGCTCCTACTCTCGTTCAGAAATGACTCTATTTCCATGTGTACAAGTTGAAAATCATCATTATAATATTTAGACACATCTATATTAGCGGAACGTATATCAAACTCCTCTAAATCTAAACAGCGTGATCTATTCACCACCATATAGAAGCGTGGCTTATCATTAGCGATTATACGAAATGGGCAAATAAGCGCTAAAAAATCATCCAGTACATTCTTATCATCACTATACATAAACTCAACTGAGTAGCCGTTATCCAGCCGGTATATCTGCACCAGTATATTCTGCGCCCAAATTAAGTAAGAACGTTCACATGGAACAACATCTTCCTCCTCAAATTCAAACTTTTGTAGCTGATTAAAATGAGGACGTGATTGATAGTAGCTTATAATAGCATCTATAACTTCCTTCTTATAGTAATGTCTATCATCTAATGTATTCGGATAAATCCCAAATAGTGAACAGTAGAGCGCATAAGGACTTAGATCTCCTCTAGTAAACGGATCAATGTTTAAAATGGTATTCATACTTTTTTACTTAACTGTTTATTGGTACAAATATCCAGCAATGATCTGCCAAAATATGGCACTACAATAAAAATGTCAAAAAATACCTGCCAAAAGGCAGGCACTCTTTAAGTATTACCATGTTGGATAACCATCAGGATGCGGGTCTATGAAGTAGGTACAAGGCTTATTTTCGTCAAATCCGCTACCAACCAGCAAAGCAGGCATTAAAAGCGGTCCCCAACCATATAAACAGCTATCTGTAACAAAGTAGTAGGGATATCTAGATAATGAATTATCTCTAACATGTGATAAGTAGTATTTCCTTCCATTAAATACACACATGCCATTCTGCCAAACGGCAGAATCACACATAACTTGTAACTTTTCAAATATAGTGTTAACAACCTTCCCTGTAGTTTGGTCTATAGTTTTGTACGAAAACATAAAACCATGGCTAAACTCATATACGATTTTCATTGGTGTACCACTATTTGATATAATATCGGCAAACCACTGCCCATCACAAAACCCGTTCTCGTCAAAATCACCAGATACGCGAATACGGTTCTCTCCAACTTTTTCATAACTAAACTTGCCGGAGAACTTACCCTTATCATAGTTCACCTTCCACCTTTCAGGATTCTTTGTACCATAATCAGTATATGTCCATAAACCATCCATAAAGCCATTACTATAGCTTCCTAAAATAACGCTCTTATCACAACTTTTTTCTGATGCTTTAAAGGTTATACTCCATTTGCCATCCCTTCGTCCCTTTTGGTATGAACCTGATATTGTAAAGGACATAAACGGATAGCTATCATTTTTTATATAGCTCTTTGTTCTGTCATTGGCCGTAAACTGAAATTTACCATGAAGAACGCGCTCATCACCAACCTCTTTATACTGGTAGCTGGCATTCCCGCTCATCTTAATACCATTACCCGTAGCAACGCACTGCGGGTTATTTGTCATTACATACACACCACTATACTGTTTTACCGGAGTTTTATCAATCGCATCCTCATCAGAAGCGGTTTGAGCGTGGGCTTTTGTAAAAAGCGTAGAGAGTAGAAAGCAAAAAAGGAAAAGATAATTCTTTCTCATAGTTCTTGATTTTTTAGCAATTAGTTGGCTGTAAAACTATGATAAGGTTGTGCCAAAAGGCTGCACAACATATCTAAAATTTTCTACCTATTTTCGTACATTAATTTAATAAAAACATATAAAAATGAAAACAGTGGAACAAATAAACAAAGATTTAAAAAATCTATACGAAATTAATTACAAACATCTAGCAAAAGAATTAATAGCCATCAATAAAGAAATAGAAGATGAAAGTAAACAAGCGACAAACCCTTTGCTTCTAAAAGTAAATGAGCATTATATAAGTGCAGATTTAAAGATAATGCTTTTTGGCCAAGAAACAAATTGTTGGCTAGGAGAGCGTAATGATGGGGCTTTCTTAGGAGAAATTCAACCTGTAATAGATCTCTATGATGACTTTTATACCAATGACCGCTGTTTTACATATGGTGGGCAATTCTGGAATGGGGTAAAACGACTAAAGACAATGCTGCAACAAGATATTCCTAATAAAAAAATCGGATTTTTATGGAACAATGTTGTGAAAATTGGACAACGTGTTTCTGGATTTCCCTATAAGATAAATCATATCACAAATCAATACTTCAACGTGATTAAGGAAGAAATACAAATCACAGAACCTGATATATTGATTTTCTTATCAGGACCTCGTTATGATAATGAACTAAGCAAGATATTTGGAGATTATACTACTGAAAGAATGGGTTCATTCTCTGAAAGACAACTTTGCAAAATAGAATGTCCAGATATCCCAACCGGATTTAGAACTTATCATCCAAATTATTTATGGCGTAATGGAATTGATAAATATTTTAACGCGATAATAGAAGAGATAAAATAAAACAAAGGCACATACAAAAAATATCAGGTCATAAACAGGTCTATTTTCCAATCATCCTCTATCCGCAAGTGTCACAGTATTAAAAACAAAAGTACAGCGCCTAATCACCTGAAAATACCCTACTTTATCCTTTGGTGTATTACGCCAAACAATAGTAGAAAAGCAAAAGGACATCCAATGGATGTCCTTTTGCTTTTCTATGTAAGATTACTTAGATTAGATCCAAGACTTAACAGGCATAACGCGTTGACGCTGTACCATGAAGCGGTAGCTAAGCATAATTTCATGTGATCCGCTGGCAACCTTACTACTTGCTGCCGTTAAGATATCATACGAGTAGGCTAGCTCAAACTGCGGGGTAATTTCAAACTTAACCAACGCATTGATAGACTCTTGCGTTCTCCATGACGCTCCTAACCAAAACCTGTTGAACAAGTATGCGCTCAAGTTAACATCATACTGGAAGTTTGACCTATCAGAAAAACGCAATAAGAAGTTTGGCTTCAGCTTAAAGTTAGGGCTAATACCGAATAGGTAACCTCCGGAAACATAGTAGTGTCTCAAGAACTTACTTTCAGTATTACCGTTGTTTTCTTCTTTAAAGCTGAGGTTTTGCAGCTGTGGAGCAGAAACACCCAAGTAAAAGTCTTTGCTGAACAGCATAAGTCCGGCACCAACTACACCGTTAAGGTCCTTTTCTGCGCCGGCAAACAAAGGATCCCAAGTTGTAGGAAGTGAGGGTAAATCACTATAAAGATATTCTACACCCAAGTTCAAACCTGCAGCAAGGTATATCTCATCGCTCAGCTGTGCCTTAATAGCAGCCGAGAAATTTAGTCCTCCCTGTGTATTAATACCAATCTTATCTGCCGTTGCCATAGCACCTATAGATAAGGTTGAAACGTTTGTAGGAGTGTAAAACGATAGCGTTCCTGTTTTAGGAGCACCATCCATTCCTACCCACTGTTGGCGGTAGTGAAGTGAAATATTGGCCACATCCTCAATTGCCGAATATGCCGGATTGATTGCCAACCCGTTGAACATATACTGCGAGTATATGCTCCGTTGCTGAGCTTGTAAAGAGGTCGATCCTACAAGAACCAATAAGACAAATGTTATTAATTGTATCTTTTTCATTTTTCTTCAGATTAATTTCTTGATTGATTTATTAGGGAAGTTTCTCCTGCTCGGAGAAACCTCCCGTTCAATCGTTTTTAGTATCTTACCTCTACGTACTTATTATAGAATTTCTTTTGTTTACTATGAGTTGTCGGATCTTCCTTAACATACTCAACAATCACGAAGTACGTACCCAGCGGAACCTTACCAATTTTTCTACCCTTATTCGGCACACCGCTGAATGCAGTGCTTCTGTCGTTGGTGTAGTGCTCCATTTCGAATACTATGATACCTTGACGGTCAATCACAGTTACCTTGTTATCAGGATACTTGTTGATGTTCTCAATGTACAAGTAGTCGTTACCCATTCCATCGTTGTTGAATGATAGAGCCGGATGCACACGGATATCTCCGCCATTATCATCGTACTCTCTATCTGTCCACTTTTCTACATCATCCGTAACACCGTCACCGTCTGCATCGTTGTTTGCAAAGTTAGCCAAACAGGTTAACTTGTTGCCATTTGCATCACGAGCAAAATCGTTGTAGGGGTTACCATCCTTATTCGTATCCTCATCCTTATTCAAGATACCATCACCATCATCGTCAGCATCCGGATCATAAGGATCCCATTCGTTCGGAATACCGTTGTTATTGCTATCGCCATTATCCAAATCACAAGTCGGATCTTTGCGCTCAATAAAGTTGGGTAATCCATCCATATCAAAGTCATCGCTGTTCAGCACCTTCACCAATTCGAAGCAATCATATCCAACCGTTTGGTTAATGTTGCTTATCGTAAACATTATGTGCTCATAAGTCGGAACATATGTTTTGATATCGAATGCACCTCTACTAGCGCTCGGAGCAACCAAGCTTGAAGTTACCTTGAACGTCTTCGTTGGAGCATCAGATGTGAAAGTAAATGCCGAAGGCATATCTGTTGTATAGCTGTATCCGGTACCGATATTGCTAAGCTGCAGCGTAACAGAACCAGCTGTAGCCGTTAAGTTATTAATGCTAACCGTAAACGTTACTACACGGTCATGGTCATCAATACCCTTCTTATCAGCTGATATTGTAACACAAGGCTTATCGTTATCGATAATCATACCGCTTACCGTACGTGTTGCAATAACTACCGAGTCGGTTACATCAACTGCTGTTGCTACAACGTCCATTCTACGATTACCATCAAACAAGGTATTATCCGTTGTTGCTATTCCAAGTGATGCAGAAGTTTCTCCTGCAGGGATGGTTATGCTAGCAGGTAGCGTATAATCCACACCATTTACAGCAACACTGGTTGTTGACTGGTTCAGGTTAATCACAACATCTCTTGTGGCAGGGAAGCCACCATCAACTGTTGCTGTTAAGATGAACGACTGACCTTCTATTACACTCGGTACGATAGCCATTACCACATCAAAGCCGCCCTTAAGGTTACCTGACATAATGGTTAGGTTTTCCGCTGCTGCAGGTGCACCATGTAGCGCCGAGGCTACAATGTTTGCCGCAACTTGCAGAGCACCTTCCATAATACCATCGTTAACCGTAGTAACTGTCATTTCAACCTGTGAAGTTCCGGCAAGAATTGTACCTGCAAGCGGAGCTGTATAGTGCGTTCCGCTATGTGCCGTACTTCCTACATAGGTCAAGTCAAACGGATGGGCAACTTGAACCGTAACCGGAGTTACACCATCACGAGCTACTGCCGTTACCGTAAGTGTTGACGTTTGGCCCTTCTTAACTATTTCAGGGTTAAACGTTAACTTCAGGTTCAACGTACCATCTTCGTTAGCATCCATATCCTTAAGGATAATTGTCTTCGGAGTATCAACCGTAACACCCTTATAGCTAGGCGTAACAACTATTGTTTCATCTCCTTCAAACAGATTATCAAGACATGTAGCCAAGTTAACTGTACTATTGGTTGTACCGCCTTGTATTGTAATACTTGCAGGTAACGTGTAATCCACATTTGTTGTACCACAAGCAGCACCCAAGATAGCATTTCCACCAGTTGTAAGGTCAACCTGTACATTGTTTATAGCGTAGTAACCATCTGCAAATGCAGCCTTAACCCATATAGTTTCGCCTTCATTCATAGTGGTTTTTTCTACCTCCAGCTTAATACGTCCTTGGTCACATGATACTGTTCCATCAAACGTAATAACCTTGGGATCACTCATTAGAGATGTACAACCGGTTACTTCAGCTGATACCGTGTAGCTACCTGCTGTACCTACCGAGTAAGTATTAACAGTTGTTGTTGCTACCAAGGCTCCGTTCTTGTACCACTTGTACTCAGTTATACCCGTTGTAGTACTTGTAGCCGTTAAGATAACACCCACATTAGCACAAACTACTGTTGATGCTGATGTTATTTCGGGCTTAGCAGGAGCATTATTAGTACTCGATCCGATTGTTATCGGGTTGCTTACCGATGAGTTACATCCACTTATTGTATGTTCTACCACCGTGTAAACTCCTGCTACAGTTGCAGAGTATGTACCTGTAATTGTAGTAGCCACATATACATCATCTCTAAACCAGTAGTAGTCATCAACATCAGCGGCAACTCTATCTACATTTAACTCAACCGAGCCACCTATACAAATAGTTGCAGATGAACCCGTCAGTGTAGGTACAGTTGATGGAGCAGTGTTAACACTCGGCGTAACTGTTGCATCAAGGCTTCTCTGAGAAGAACAGCTGCCATCCTTAGCAACAACCCAGTAAGTATCTGCATCTGTTACCAATAGGGTGCTGGTTGTACCAAGTATGCCCGATTTACCGTTAGCATACCACTCATACGTTACACCCGAAGCAACATTCGTAACACTTAACAAGATAGTACCACCGTTACATAGCTGTCCGCTATTCGGTATATTAACTACCGGCTTACCTAAACTATTTGTATTAGCACTTTGAGTTACGGTTGCCGTATCACTCTGTACTGATGAGCATAAAGCATCCCTAACTACAACCCAGTATTTATCGGCTGCTTCCACATTAAGTGTAGCATTAGTGCCTCTAATACCTTGTTGTGCCTTAGCATACCATTCGTAGGTTACACCTGTCGGGTAATCATCCATATTGGCAACTGATAGCGTTGCACTACCGTTTACGCATAGCTGACCACCATTACTAACATGTACTTGAGGTTTAACCATAGAAGTTACGTTACCACTAATTGCTATTCTAGCTGTATCGCTGGCAGGTGATGTACAAGTGCCACGACGTGCAACTACCCAGTAGTTATCTGATTCTGTTGCAGTAAACGATATAGCAGTACTTAATATACCATGTTTAGTCTTTCTGTACCATTCATAGGTTACACCAGCTTCCGGATTGCTAACCGCAATTGTAGCGCTACCACCCACGCATACCTGGCTACTAGCCGGACTTATCGTAAATGTAGGTTTCGTCACAGGTGTTCCTCCTCCGTTAACAATGGTAACAGTTACCGTATCTGTTGCAGTGATTATAGACTGACAGCCTGTGCTGTTATCTACAGCCACTACCCAATATTTATCACTTATCGTAGTATTGTACGAAGTCGCCGTACTCAATATACCCTGTTGTGTTTTACCATACCAGTGGTAAGTTACGTTAACTGCAGGGTTACTGATACTTAACGTCGTACTACCATTTACGCATGTAGCACCACTAGCGTGTACAGCCACTATCGGCTTAGCCGGGTTCGTTCCCGCGCCGCCGCCCGCAGGCACCGTCACGTTAACCGTATCCGCTGCCCCTACCGTTGAGGTACAGCCCGTAGCGTTATCCACCGCGATTACCCAGTACTTGTCGCTTACCGTCGTCGTGTACGTTGTAGCCGTGCTCAGCACGCCGGACTGCGTCTTGCCGTACCAGCGGT
>JAVBOB010000018.1:0-59995 GCA_031551125.1 Bacteroidales bacterium | reverse complement strand
TTTATACTTACGATGCTTCCGGCAACCGTATCAAGCGCGAAATACCACAAACCATGGCGTTGCAAAACGGGCAAAACCCGCTAACGGAACAAACCGTTCAAACCGCAGAAATGCTCAAAACAATGGAAACGGAAACGCTGGCACCTATACAAGACAGCCTGAATCAAGATGCGTTTAAGCTGCTGCTGTACCCCAACCCCACAACCGGAACGTTTACGCTGGAATTGCCTGAGCTGAAAGCAGGCGAGCAAGGGAATCTAATTATTTACAGCATTATTGGGCATACGCTAGTGCAGCAAAAAGTTAGCCAACCCCTGCAATCATTCAACATTCGCGGTGCCATGCCCGGCTACTACATCGTGCGGGTAACCATTGGCGATAAGATTGTGAGCAAAACGCTGGTGAAGCAGTAAAACCAATCTACTTAACGGTCTTTGAGGTAATCCGCTTCGTAACCAACAAGTACAGTACACCAGCTACGATGCGTGGGGATGCGTGGGGACGCCTGTGGCAGCTATACACGCTGGAGCCTTACGCGGCCGATATGCAGTCCGAATTGTTGCTTGGACGTGGTTATACGGGGCATGAGCATTTGCCGTGGTTCGGGTTAATAAACATGAACGCCCGCCTGTACGACCCGGTGCTAGACGAATTGTGAACAAATAGTCATTTAGTACGCTTCGGTAACGGTTTTCTGTCCACTATTGACCAATAAAAAAGTCTATAATGAATAAACATTATAGACTTTGCGCCTTTTGTATCAGGCTTTCTGGCGGTCCGGACGGGACTCGAACCCGCGACCCCGTGCGTGACAGGCACGTATTCTAACCAACTGAACTACCGAACCGTTTTATTTTAGTGGTGCAAAAGTAGGATATTTTTTTGAATTCCGCAATAGCATAACCAAAATTATTTGAAGAAGCTGAAGTTTACGCTACCGTAATGCCTGTTTTCCACAAAATGTGGGTGGGCAGAAAGGTCTGTATCTTTTGAATGTTCAACAATAAGCCAGCCATCGGGTTTAAGCAAATTTCGCACAAACACCTCTTCGGGAATTTGCTCTATACCCTTTATTTCATAAGGCGGGTCAGCAAATATAATGTCGTAGCTAGCCTTGCAGAAGGTTAAGAAGGTAAAGGCATTGTTCTTTATTGCATGTATTTGGCTGAACTTTAAGGTATCGGCTGTTTTTGCAATAAACGCATGATGCTTAGCATTTAGCTCCACCAAATCAATTTTCGGACAACCCCGCGAGGCAAACTCGAAGCTAATGCTCCCCGTACCGGCAAACAGGTCTAAGACCTCAATACGTTCAATATCAAAGTTAGTGGCTATAATATTAAAGAGCGCAACTTTGGCAAAATCGGTAGTAGGGCGAGCATTAAAACCGCTTGGCGGCATAATTACCTTACCCCTGTATTTTCCGCTTATGATTCGCATTCGTGCAACGTAAGTAGCTGGTGATAGATAACCATGTTTTCGCTTGCAATGGGTAAAACCGCCCCCTTCTCCGCCCCCAGCTTGGGCAAGTAAGCCCCCAGCTGCTGCTGCATTTCAGCATTAAGCTTTCCGCTAAACGAAGCCGCCAAGCGAGTAGGCTCAATGCCTAGCTGCTGTAGTACAAATGAAACGTAATATAGTAAATCGTAAGCCGCTTTTATTTCAAACGAGTTATGGTAAAGTAAGCCGCCATCACGCATAATTGCAAGGTCGGCAATGCTTCCGTTTACATTAATACACAGGTGTTCACCATCTTTCTTTTTTAGTAAATGGTGTATAAGCGGAACGCTTTGGTTGTAAAATGTAATACGCTTATGCCTCATGTTTAGCTCTGCCGCAATAGGGTTAGGTATAGCAAACACAGCGGCAACATCCACCTTATCGAGTGTTTTATAGTGAATCTCGTCCAGCTCATCAAGCGGAGAAACAAAGTTGAGAAAGCTACGTAACCTTTCCTGTGAAAAGTAGGAAATTGGGATAAGGGTATTCTTTGGAGAAGTAAATATGCATAAACAACGAGAAAAATCTTTATTAAGCCACTCCACTTTCTTGTAGATATGCCGAATCTTTTCTACAACCAAGTCACACTCTATACTAAAGTCATCAGCAAATTGTTTTAAAACAACGTGCTTCTGCTGGACAAGGTCGTACACAGAAAAAGAAAATCCATCCAAGTCAACTTGAATGGATAATCTATACTGTGTTGTTTTCCTAGCGCTAAAACTTTTGTCGATAAAGTTCAGCATGGCAAGTTCAGTTTTATTACTCCCAGTTACCGGTGTTATTGTTAGGCTGCTTAACATCGCCAACTTTCAAACCCGGATACTTGTCCATTTTCTTTTGCTTATCGTTTAGGTTAGCAATTTCTTGTGCATCCAAGCCTGTAAGAAATACACTATTTGCAACCCTCACTTCAAACAAGGGAACGGCAATTTTTGAAGGAGTAATGAATGTAATTGTATCTATTTCAAAAGGAACGTTAGCATAAGGAACCATGCCAAGCTCGTTGATATTAAAATTCTTCTTGCTATGTAAGATAGTATCCTTCACTGCAACAATAATCGTATCACGTTTTACAAGCCCCTTAGCCACAGCAATGGAGTCATCCATTGACCCGATTTGACGAAGCACCTTGATTTTTCCATTATTATAGAAATCCTTCAAAGCATCGAAGCTGTTGGTAAACTTTCCGTTTGCCACTTTATAAGCAACTTGCAGCGTACGGATGTCCTTTAGCTTATCTACCACAACATCTTTTCTCTTTTTATATTCTCTATCAAATCTGATTGGTCTCAAAATAGAATCGGCTAGAAAATAACCAAGGAAAACTATAACAACAAGCAGCAGGAGTTGGACTATTCTTTTCATTACTCGGTGATTTTAAATTAAGTTTGAGTGCAAACTTATAAAATAAAACAATAGAGCTTGCAGGTTTATGCATATTTTTGTGCCATAAATCTTGACAAAGATACAAAATAACAATATATTCTACTCATATACAGCAATATTGACATCATATTATTCAAATGCTGGAAAAATACTTGCTAGATAAGCTGATATGTGGTTTAGGTTTTGAACCCACCAAAGGGCAAACCGAACTGTTTAACGAGCTGGCTGCGTTTGTTACGAACTTTACCGACAACCGCATCTTTCTCATAAGCGGCTTTGCCGGAACAGGAAAAACATCCGCTATCAGCTCGTTGGTGAGCGTTTTAAACGAAATGAAGCAAAAAACGGTACTACTAGCCCCCACCGGAAGGGCGGCTAAAGTGCTGTCCGCCTACTCCAAATCGCCTGCTTTTACCATCCATAAAAAAATATACCGGCAAAAATCTCAAGATGATGGCATAGGCCGGTTTGGTATAGACAGAAATTTGCATACCGACACCCTTTTCATTGTTGATGAAGCCTCTATGGTGGGCAACGCATCAATGGAACAAGCCGTTTTTGGCACAGGAAGGCTACTTGACGATTTGGTGCACTATGTCCAATCCGGAACACGCTGCCGACTTATTCTAATAGGTGATAGGGCACAGCTGCCTCCTGTCGGCTTTTCAGTAAGTCCGGCGCTTGATTCGGGCGTACTGTCCGGTTATGGAGATTGCTTACGGGTAGAGCTGAACGATGTGGTGCGGCAGGCCGCCAACTCGGGCATACTGCTTAACGCCAACATGCTACGTAAAAACATTGATGAGAAATGCGCTCAGCTGCCTTCGTTCACCTTTAACGGGTTTAACGATATTGAGCGGATAAGCAGCGTTGATGTTCAGGAGCTGATAACATCCACCTATGATAAGTACGGACAGGAAAACGCCATTGTAGTATGCTACTCTAATAAGCGGGCAAACCGTTATAATCTGGGAATACGGGCATATACCTTTGGTCGTGACGAGGAGCTGGTTCCGGGCGATCGCCTGATGGTGGTGAAGAACTGTTACCAGCTGCTCGAAAAAAACGAAACCTTCGATTTTGTTGCAAACGGCGATGTAACTGAGGTAGTTCGGATACGTAAGTACGAAGAACGCTACGGCTTACGCTTTGCCAACGTGCTTCTCCGTTTTCCGGACTATAACGACTTGGAGGTGGAAAGTAAAATTCTTCTCGACACGCTCTCCAGCGAAAGCCCTTCACTGGGAGCCGAAAAAGGCCGTGAGCTGTTTATGTCAATTGCTGAGGATTATGCGCATATCGGCGATAAGCGCAAGCGTTACAAAGCCATAAAGGAAGACCCCTACTACAACGCCCTGCAAGTAAAATACGCGTATGCCGTAACCTGCCATAAGGCGCAGGGAGGGCAATGGAAAACAGTATTTCTTGACCAGCTGTTTTTTAAGGATGGCGAAGTACAAATTGAAGATTTACGCTGGCTTTATACAGCCTTTACAAGAGCAACCGAGAAGCTGTACTTGGTCAACTTTAAAGAAAAGTAAGGTGCTTATAATCCCGCTGAACAAAAGCTTACGAAAATTGATTGGCAGGTGGAACAAATAATTTAACAGAATCAACGAAAACATAAATAGATATACAGTATTATGAAAAACATGATTCAATTAATCAAAGACATTCAAACAACCGGTCACGGGCATAACATATTTGGTTCTTATGTGGATGAAAAGATACCTGAAGGCGTATTCAAATTTTTGCTTACCCCCGAACAGGAAGAGCAAACCGTAGCCTATCTCAACGGCGAATGCGACCTTGGGGTGCTTACCTACCTTTACCCGCTAAAAGACGCGTGGATTCATCCGGCCAACTCAACCAAATGGGCAGTGGCAAAAGAAGTCAACAATGACCATAGCCTGATACCCATGGCCATTCGCTTTCTAAAGCTGCTGCACATTATCAGCCCCGGTATCGAAAGCGACTCGTATAACCTCATCAACCAAAAAAGCGAATGGGTGATGGATGAAATATTTTATGTTGACCATCAGTATAATCCGGCTCAGTTTTTCTTAAATATAATGGGCGACCATGTACACAGCCAACGTAAAAACCAGCAAGAGCTGCTGGAGGTGGTGTACGAAAAAACACCTGATGTGCTGCGCGATGTAGCGCAACAAGGATATATATCGCAATGGCTGGTTGCCCGCATGCTGCTGTACAAGCATGAGCCCGAGAAGTACCCTGAATATTGGGAAGATGCCGTTTACTACGCCACCTTCTTTATCTACGCCTCATTTGTAACACCGGGGAAAGGCGACCGCCACCCGTTTTGCCAAACCATGAATAGGTACATTCAGGAGAGCAACCTGTCAAACGAGGTAAAGGCGTGGTTGAGAGGCTTAGCAGGCGAATTTGATAGCGAAACCCTCGAAATGTCTAAAGACCACTTCAAAGATTTGGATACCTACAAGCAGCTGGAGTATGATTTTTACGAACGAGAACGCTCGCACTTTGCCCACCTTGCCCTTATGATTTTGGATTTTAAGTGCGAGCCGTTGATGACGGTGTATAAATGCGCGCTGAAAACCAACTACCAATGGATGATGCGCTGGCTGTGCATCGACCTGATGAGCTACTACGGGCCATCATACAGCCACTACGGCAACAACAGCATTTACGATGCCTCAAGCAATACCCACTACGAGGGCGATAGCGAAGACTACAACCAAAAGCTGCAGAAACGGTTTAAGGCCATTACCCCCTACTACATTCAAAGCGGCTTGCCTTGCGAGTACTTTGCCGTTACCGCTATTGAGCGTATGATAGAGCGTGGTATTGACCCAACGCCCGTTTACGAAATGCTGCTCGCCGCATACCCTGATGTTGTGCAAAAAACAGTAGCCTTGGGCAATCCCTTAGTATCCGCTTGGCTGCTTCGTCGGCAGTGGAACAAGGGAGAAGCCAAAGAGCAGGTAAAAACGGTAGAAGAACAGCTGGCTACCTATATTACGCTACCGGGAAGGTACTGCTATAAGGAGTTTGATACGAAGGTTTTCAAAGACTTGAACGAAATTCTGAAAAGCGGTCTGTACAACAGCGGTACCGTACCATCTCACTACTGCAAAACCGTATGCCTAATGTACGATGTGTCTGATTTGGCTGAAAAGGCCATTCCGCAATCCATTAGCAACAACGAAAATATTGTGGGTACATGGCAGTGGTACTTCTCATTCCTGCACGGGTGGACAGACAAGCAATTTTACGCCTACCTGAATACTTACTTAGAAAAGTATGCGGGCGGCGCGGCCAAGCTCTACAAAGCCTCTAACCGCATAATGCTGCTAAACTTGCTGGAAACGCTGTTTAAGCATAACCCCAACCTTAACCCTGCCTTTTTAGAAAGCTGCCTGACCGATAAATCGAAAAAAGTACAAAAACTGGCGGCAAAGCTTATTGCAAAGGTAAAACCACAGGACGCTACAAACGATAGTATCCCTAAGGTGGTAAAACGGTTTTCCATTAGCGAGGAGGAATTTGATAAAGGCATTACCCAGCAAGTGCTGATGGATAGCTTTTTTGCCGAAAAAAATTGTGGGGAAACCACCCACATCTACATAGGCGACGAGCTGGCCGATAGCTTTTACTACCGCACCATTCTAAAAAACTTGATTGAGCATAAGGACAAGCTGCCTAACCTAAAGCACCTGCAAGTAGGCCCCGAGGAGTATGAAGGTGAAGAATGGGTAAAACATTGTGACCTTACCCCCTTTCTTAAAGCTTTTCCAAAGCTGGAGAGTTTGGTGCTAAACGGCTCATACAAGCTACGTTTCAGCGAACCCATCACATCATCGTACCTAAAAAAACTGGTTGTGATGACTCATGCGGAACCCGTTACTGATGATGCGTTGAAGGCCAACCTACCCAACCTTGAACATTTGGAACTATGGGAAACCGAGTACGGATTAGATGACTCTTACACTCCAAAACAAATACAATCGCTTTTTACCGGAGAGAAATTTCCTAAGCTTAAATACTTGGGCATCAAGAACTGTATGTTTAGCCCCAAAATTATGAAGGCCATTGCTGCCATCGAATTTTCAGACAGCTTGGAAACCTTAGATTTTGCCTTTAGCAACATTTACGATAAGCTGGCTAAGGTGCTAATGTCCGCGCCATCCTTTGGCAAGCTGAAAACGGTTGACCTTACCGAAAACGCGGTTAGCGAGAAGATGGTTGAGAAAATGGAAAAGCTTTCGGTAACCGTTATTGCTGAAGACTGTGATGAGGATGACGAGGAAGCGTTTACCAGCTTCTGCATTGATGGGCAATGGGACGATTTTTACGAAGATGTGGATGATGAGGAAGGCGAAGATGAGGACTACTTCTGCTATGAAGCAAAGAGCTATAAAGAGGATACGGAAGAAAATGCGGAACCCGTTGCTACCCGTAAAGATTTTGTAAGGCCGGTGCTTGAAGAAGGTTGGACTAAATTGCCTAGCTATATCGATAAAAAAACCGGAATTATAGCAGCCAGAGATGAATATAGCGGCCTCTTATACAAAGCAGCTTGTGTTGATGTCAGCAAGAACTTTGACCCCGAATCGTTGACGAAAATCAAAAGTGCAGAATACTTAAGGTTAAACTTTGTAGGCCACAACGATGAGGTATTCGGATATATTTCGGCTCCATTAAAAGGCTTGTATTTGTCAGCATCTAAGGGTAATTTCGATTTATCGAGAATAAGAAGACTGACAACACTTGAGGTAGTTGAAATAAACAACTTTGCCAAAATTGATGGCAAAGCGTTTACCCAATTGCCCAATCTAAAATGCGTGATAATACATTGGTGCAAGAAATTTGTAAACCTCGAAGCCCTGTGGGATATTCCCACCTTGCAGAATATATACATCAACTGTTGCGACAATATTGATTGGGATGCCTTTATAGCTGAAGGTAAGAAAAGAGGGGTTAAAGCATATATAGACTCAACTTACAATGTAGATGACCTAATCATTTGTAACGCGCTGGAAGACGCTCAACCTACTGAAACAAAAACTACTACAATAACAGAACCAAAAGCTAGCTCTATGGAACACATGCAGCGCATTCTCGACAAGCTGAACAAGCTTAGAGAGCAAGATAAAAAATTCAGAACGTTCGGCTCGGACAGCCATAAGTACAAAATGAATCCGGTACTGACCGAAGAGGAAATTCAAGCATACGAAGAAAAGAACGAGCTTACGCTACCCGAAGACTACCGCTGGTTTTTATTGAATATTGGTAACGGTGGAGCCGGCCCCCAGTATGGCTTATACGAGCTGTCTGACCCGGAGTCTGATGATGAGTACCCCTTTGTTTACGGTCAAATGTTTTCCATTGTTCAGAATGAAGAAGATGCCGACTATGAAGACGAAGAAAATGATGAATGGTCGGTAAGAGAAAGCATTGTGCGTGAAAAATCGCAGCAAAGCACCATAGAAATTTGCACCGAAGGCTGCGGCATGGAAATTATGCTGGTGCTGAAAGGAAAAGAAAAGGGTGCTATTTGGTTTACCGACTTTGGTAACGAGTCGGGCTTATTCTCCATAGAAAGCCAGCTTAACGAAGGAACCTCTATGACCTTTACCGAATGGTACGAGGGTTGGCTGGATGCCTCGCTGGACAACAAAAGCTTTCAAGCCTCAGACCTTATCAACGATGACGATTTGACACAAATTGAAGTTACCAAAGAAGAAATTGAAGAGTATCGCGATGAAGAAGATGAGGACGAGGAAGTAGATGATGAGGACGATGAGGACGATGAGGACGATGAGGATGATGACGATGATAATGACGAGGACGATGAGGATGAGAAGGAAAAGGATGACAAAAAGAGCAACAAAAAAAGCGATAAGGATAAGCTGAGAGAGTTGGCTAACATCAACGGTTACATAGAAGGATACACCCAGCTTGGCGGCTCCCAAATGACAACCGGAAAGTTTGAAGAAGGGCTTAAGACATACGCCGAGGCCATTGCCCGTGCCGATTTTGACCGCGCCTACCTGCAGTACTACTATGTGTGTAACCTGCGCAACGCGCTGGAATTTTTAAAAGGAAAGGAAGCTAAGAGGTGCACTGAGCTGATTCTCGACGAAGCCAAAAAAATGCTTCAAAACCTGCCTGCGAAGCCCGAGTATGAGCTACAAATTCCGGCTTATGAAGATATGCACCGCGTACCCGGCAACCTATTTGCTTGGTACTCCTATGCAAGAGGTGAAAATTTACCTGAGGCTCTACAGGCTGTTGAGCTTGCCGAAAAGTATATCAACGGCAACAGCGCCTACTACTACATTTACGATACCAAAGTGCGCATTCTCCTTGCCCTGAAACGTAAAGAAGAGGCGTACGCTATTGTAAACAAGGTATTGAACGAGTTTCCCAACTTTGGAGATTTTCAGGACATCAAAAAGAGTGATGATTTTTTAAAGTGGCAAAAGGAAAAAGCGGGCACGCCGAAAATCGAGAAAAGCGCTAACCCGGTAGCAGGCAAAGCAACAAACGGTGCTAGTTGCGCTATTGGCAACGCTTGGGACGGCATTCTAAAGAAAGAATTTGAGGCAGACTACTTTAAGAAGCTGCAAACTTTCTTAGACGAAGAGTATAGCAGCAAAACCATATACCCTAAGCGTGAGGACATATTCAACACGCTGAAATTTACCGCACCCGATAAGGTGAGAGTAGTTATCCTTGGTCAAGACCCGTATATCAACGAAGGACAGGCACACGGCTTTGCCCTTTCGGTACTTCCGGGTGTAACGCCGCCGCCCTCACTAAAAAATATGTACAAGGAGTTGGAAAGCGATTTGGGCATTCCTGTATCCAAAAGCGGACACCTGATAAAATGGGCAGAGCAAGGTGTACTAATGCTCAACACCGTGCTAACGGTAGAAGCAGGAAAATCGAACTCGCACGCAAAAAAAGGCTGGGAGAAGTTTACCGATGCCGTATTTGCCTACCTCGGCGCAAGCGAACAACCCATTGTGTTTATGCTTTGGGGCAAACCTGCGCAGGCTAAAGAAAAATTTATCACAAGTAAATCACACTGCATTATTAAATCGCCGCATCCCTCGCCACTATCGGCCTCAACAGGGTTCTTTGGTAGCAAACCATACTCACAAGCCAACGCTTTCCTTAAAGGCAAGGGATTGAAGGAAATTGACTGGCATGTAGGATAAAGTAGCGCAATTGAAAATATCTGTTGGGCAAACGCACACAGACATTTATCTAATCACAAGAAAAGCACAACTAGAAACTTAAGTTAACATTAATCTGTCCCAACGTTCATATATACTTTGCCCTACTTTAACTATCAAATACTATAAGCTATGCTGGAAATTTTACTCCTCCTTGCTACCGGAATGGTAGCCGGTTACCTACTGAGAAATAAGCCGGCCGTACTAAAAATAAACGGTCGGCTTACCGGCATTGCCATATACTGTTTGCTGTTTTTGCTGGGTGTTTCGTTGGGCAAGCAGGAGGAGCTGCTGGAAAAGCTGCCCATGGTAGGCGGCTATTCTCTCGCTCTAAGCCTACTGGGTATTATAGGCAGTATTCTACTCAGCGCATTACTATTCCGCAAGCTATCAAAACACATGGACAAGCACAATGAAAAATAGCCTGTACATATTCTGCTTCTTTATTTTGGGAATGGTGCTGGGACATACCGGATGGCTACCCGAGCTACTCTTAAAAGTCGATTTCAGCATGTATGCGTTGTATGCCCTTATGCTGCTGGTAGGCATAAGCATGGGTAGTGAGCTGCGCCACTCGCTGACAATGATTAGAACCATGCACCTGAAAATACTGCTCGTACCTTTCACTACCGTTCTCGGAACCTTGCTGGGTGTATGCCTGTTCTCGCTATTTGTTCCCTCGTTCAAGGTGCAAGATTCACTAGCGGTAGGTTCAGGCATGGGATACTACAGCCTGTCGAGCATTTACATCACCCAGCTGAGAGGAGAAACGCTGGGGGCTATTGCGCTTATTGCCAATCTAATCCGGGAGCTGGTAAGCCTTTTGCTCATTCCCACTATTGCTAGATACTTTGGTAAGTTCGCGCCTATCAGTAGCGCCGGAGCAACCTCTATGGACACCTGCCTACCTATTATTACCCACTCGGTAGGTAAACAATACGCCTTGCTAGCTGTTTTTCATGGAACCATACTTACATTGCTGGTGCCATTTTTGGTATCCTTTATCCTAAGCTTTTAGGCCAACACCTAATAAACCATAAAAGCCAATACATATAAAATAAATACAAATGAAAACATACATAAAAAATATTCGAATAGCACTTGAAAACGAGCTTATAGAAAACGGTACAATTACTATTGAAAACGAAAAAATAACAGAAATACACCGTAAACCGGCTGATGCAAAAGGCAACGACACTACAATTGACGGTAGCGGCTTAACAGCCGTCCCCGGATATATTGACACGCACTGTCACGGAGGCGATGGCTTTGATTGCAACGATGGAACGCTTGAATCTGTAGAAGGGATGACGGCATTTTATGGTCGCCACGGCATAACCTCCTACTACCCTTCATTAGCGGCGGATAAGATGGATATGCTGATTGCAGGCTTCGAATCTGTACGGGCGGCCATGAAGACCAACCATTCCGGAAAGCCCGAAGTGCTGGGAACTCATCTTGAAGGCCCTTTTATGAATAAGCTGTACAAAGGAAGTCAGGTTGAAGAAAACATTATTCCTTGTGAAGAAAAGCATTTAGCTATTCTCGAAAAGTATAAGGATGTTATAAAGCGCATAACCATTGCCCCCGAAGTAGCCGAGAACTTGTCTTTCTTTCCTGCAATATGTGAAATGGGTATAGTAATTACCGGAGGCCATAGCAACGCTACTTACGCTCAGGTAGAGCAGGCGGTAACCAAAGGTATGAGGGGTATTACGCATCTACACAACGCCATGTCGCAAACACACAAAGAAGGCCCTTTTAGGGTTTGCGGAATGGCTGAAGCCGGGCTCAACATTGACGACCTGTATGCAGAGCTGATAGCCGACGGCTTCCACCTGCCCGACCCGATGATTCAAATTGCTCATCGCTGCAAACCATCCGATAAAATATTCATTTGCTCCGATGCCAACCGTGCCTCCGGATGCGGCGATGGTTTAATACATACCTGCGGGCAGGTATTTTACATAGAAAACGGTGTTGCGCTCAACAGCCAAAGAACCTCGCTGGCATCATCCATCACACCATTAGATGAAATGGTACGTAAGCTGATACTCAACGTAAAGCTACCTGTACTCGATGCGATAAAAATGGCCAGCACCAACCCTGCAAAGATGATGAGAGTTGACGACCGTAAAGGTTCTATTGCTGTTGGTAAAGATGCTGATATTAATTTACTCGATAAGGATTTCCGCGTAGTGCAAACGTTTTGCAAGGGAGTGGAAAGCTTCAAGGCATAATAAAAAAACCTAACTTTGGCCATACTAATCGCCATGAAGTGGCAACTTATTTCAGCCCAATAGCAAAGCGCAGCAACGCCTTGGGTAGAAACAGACCACAACAACATGGCGCGCGGAATGCAGGCCTTCTCTGAAAACAGCTGGTACTCCGCGCGCAACATTTCATTGCCCCATAAACCCAACGCGCTGCATTGGGCTGAAATAAATTGGGCTTTCAGCCCGTGAGTAAATAAAAGAGCCGACATCTATAGATGTCGGCTCTTTTCCGTTAAGCACAACAAGAATCAACTAACCAACTGATTGCCTTCAGACTCGGGAATAACAGCTTCTAGCTCGCCGATTATTTTTTCTCTCCATCCGTGATAGTTTTCTGTTTGACGACTATCATTCTGGAGAATAATATGGTCATTTTGAGTGCTCACCGCCCGAAAACCTTGGCTATGTAAATTCTTAAGTATCTGCCCTAACTTGCTTGCGTGAAACCATACATACAACAAATGGGTATTATGACCACGACAATGTTTTCTGTGAAACTTATCTACCGGCGTGTGAGACGATAACCAGTAGGCAGAAACCTCATAAACTCTACATACAGATTTATTGGTGTGTAGCAAAATAGTATTTATGTTTGCTTTTTCGTACTGAATAATATCTTTCGTTTTCACTGCTAATCAGATTTAAAGAACTAAGAATATTTATATCAATGTTTCTTTTAAACGATATCTTTTTCGAAATGTTCGCCCAGATAACGTTAACGCAGAACTATTTAACACCGCGGCTTAAAAATGCAACCATTTTAAATCACAGCTGCAATTTTTCACATCAACGTTAATTAGCACTGCGGTTAAAAAAGTAAATAAACCTATCTTTGTGCAAACTTAGTATGGCAGTGAATGTTACCCTATAAACCGGGGCTATATTACGGTGGCTGCCGTAATAAACATACAGATAGTTTAAACCATAATTTGCACACGGCAGCATGCGTTTATAAAATCCGCCGATAATAAGTTATATCACCTCTAAGAATAAAGACGGATAATGAAAAATCAACTTTTTCTCTATATAGCTCTTACGCTACTCACGCTATATCCTTTTCACAACGGGCAAGCCAAAGCCCCTTCATTAAAAGGTAGCGTTTACGGTCTTAGCTCAACAGGAAAGCAAGAGCTGCTGGAGTTTGCCGGCGTTTTTTGGGCAGCATCCGGCAAACCGGTTATGACTGATGCCAAAGGGCAGTTCACCATTGAACGACCCTCAGGCAACGGTACGCATAAGCTGATAGCATCCTTCACCGGATATAACAGCGATACGTTAAGCGTTGGGCAAAATGCAGAAGAGGTAACCTTTGTACTTACCGAAGGGGAAATGCTGGAAGGAGCAAGCATACAAGCACGGCAACAGGGTAGCTTCATATCCAAGCTAACGCCTGTAAAGATGGAAGTTATTACCGTTGAAGGGCTAAGCAAAATGGCTTGCTGTACCCTTGCCGAAAGCTTTGAAAATACCGCCACCGTTTCGGTAGGATATAGCGATGCAGTTTCGGGAGCGCGACAAATACGCATGTTGGGGCTGGCCGGAATATACACGCAAATGCTCGATGAGAATATCCCAACATCCATAGGTCTTGCATCTACCTATGGGTTAAGTAACATTCCGGGTCCTTGGTTGGAAAGCATTCAAATTTCTAAAGGCCCAACTTCGGTTATCAACGGTTATGAGTCTATTGCCGGACAAATCAACATGGAGCATAAAAAGCCCGACCGCAGCGAACCGCTTTACGTAAACCTTTTTGCATCGAGCGACGAGCGTTATGAAGGCAATATTACATCAGCAGTGAAATTAAACGACAGGTTAAGCACCATTGTATTCGTGCACGGTTCAGCCGACACGAAGCTGCACGATGAAAACAACGACGGTTTTGCCGATATGCCCAAATCAAGGCAAATAAACGTTGGCAACCGCTGGTTATATAAAGGCGATAATGTTCAGCTCCGCTTTGGCATAGGCTACTTAAACGAAACGAGAGATGGCGGACAGGTAAACCACGGCTCCGCATCTGCCATGCCGCTCTACCAAACGGCCATAGATAACCAACACTTTAATGCTTATACCAAAATAGGCATCCCTTTCAACAGGGATGAAACCAGCCTTGGTATTATTGTAAGCTACAGCTACCACGATGAAAATGCCGTTTACGGCGAACAAATGCAGGGCGGAAAAGGAAAAGCGTTTGGTGGTAACGAGAATAACCTCTTTACCAACCTTATTTTTCAATCTTCATTCGGAGCGCAAAAACAACATAAATACTCTTTGGGAGCCGGCTTCCGCTACGACCAGCTCACCGCTTTATATACTGATAACCTCCAGCTATATAATGCCGGACAGGCCATTGATTTTGGTCATGACGAAGCTACTACCGGAGCTTTTGCCGAATATACTTACAGTCCGGGTGAGCACCTCAGCATTATTGCCGGAGCAAGGCTGGACTACAACAACATTTACGGTGTGCTATTTACACCCCGCGCTCACCTGAAATACAATTTTCTTGAACATTCCAGCTTGCGTGCAGCCATAGGTCGCGGGTACCGGTCGGCTTACCTTATCCCCGATAATATGGGTATTCTGGCAAACTCACGAACGTTATCTGTTGACCCTAAAGACTTGGATATTGAAGAGGCTTGGACATACGGAATAAGCTTTACCCAAACCTTTCCAATGACCGGTAACCGGCAAGCCAGCCTCAGCATTGACGCATTTCGCAGCGACTTTAGCAAGCAGGTAGTAGTGGATAGAGAGGTTGATGCATCGGGCATATACGTCCATAACCTCAACGGCAATTCATACGCCAACAGCTTTCAGGTTGACTTTACCATTGAGCCTGTACAACGGTTCACCATACTTACCACCTTTCGCTATACCGACTCAAAAATTACGATGAGCCACGGAACGGTAGAAAAACCGTTAACCGACCGCTACAAAGGCTTAATAAACCTCTCCTATGCTACAAAGTTTGAAAAATGGAAGTTCGACTTTACCGCCCAGCTAAACGGTGAAAGCCGCATACCAACGCTTGATGGTGATATAGCCCACTCCACCTACTCTGAGGTTTACCCCATGTTTTTCGCTCAGGTAACTAAAAAATTCCGTCGGCTTGACCTGTATGCAGGATGTGAAAATATCGGGAATTTTATGCAAGACGATCCGATTATTGATTCGGGAAACCCCTTTGGCAAGGATTTTGATGCATCTATCATCTGGGGTCCGCTAATGGGGCGTAAGTTTTACATAGGTTTACGGTTAAAGTTCGGAGAAATATTATAGAGGATTTTTACCACATAGATACAATAGGTATCATAGAAACACATAGAATACAAAATAGCGTTAAGGATAATTATCATCTTCATCTCTTTGCGTTCTTTGCAATTATAAAGACCATATAAATTAGACCTATGCGCAGCTATGTTTTCTATGTACCTATATGGTAAAGCCCCCCTTAGGGGATAATTCTAAACATCTTTGTACATTTGCTCTTACTTTTAACACCACAACTAATATTCGCTTAACGAAATGAAAGCAGCTAAACTTCTTGTGATACTCCTACTAGGCATAGGAATAAGCACAACATCATTTGCTCAACAAAAATCAAATACCGAAACGGCGGTATTCAAAACAAACGTTGTTTGCAACAACTGCGTAAACAAAGTTGAGAAAAACGTTCCTTTTGAAAAGGGCGTTAAAGATGTAAGCGTAAACCTCGAAACCAAAGAGGTTACCATTGCTTACGACGCAAAAAAAACAGACAAGGCGAAGCTGAAAAAAGCGCTGGAAAAATTGCATTTAGACCCTCAAGAAGTTGAGGAAAACAAAGCACAGTAGCATCAATCACACACCAAAGCCGTCATTGCGAACGAAGTGAAGCAATCTCCTCAAATTAAACAGATTGCTTCGCTACGCTCGCAATGACGGGTTATTTTAACACCCCTACATACAACAGTAATGGCAACCATTCTATTCAACGAAGTAGTATTCGGTCCTATCAAAAGTCGCAGGTTAGGCATATCATTAGGAATAAACTTACTCCCTACTCACAGCAAGCTTTGCAACTTCAACTGCATATACTGTGAGTGCGGATGGAACAGAACCGGAGAAAAAGGAGAAAAAAAGGAGTTCAACTCTCGCGAGGTAGTAAGGACAGAGCTGGAAAAGAAGCTGAGTGAAATGGCATCATCCGGTACGCTGCCGGATGCTATCACCTTTTCCGGTAACGGAGAGCCTACCATGCACCCCGACTTTGCCAACATTATTGATGATACTATCGCTCTACGAAATAAGTACGCCCCATCAGCAAAAGTAAGCGTACTCTCAAACGCTACCATGATTGGACGTAAAGATGTTTTTGATGCGCTCCTCAAAGTTGACAGGGCAATTCTAAAGCTTGACTCGGGTTTTGACGAAACGGTAAGGCTTATTGATAACCCTCAGGGAGAATACTCCGTAGCCAAAACGGTAGAAAGAATGAAAGCCTTTAACGGACAAATGGTACTGCAAACCATGTTTTTGCGAGGAGTTTACGAAGGTAAAGACGTTGACAACACAACGGAACGCGAAGTAAACAAATGGTTGGAAGTATTGCAGGAAATACACCCCAACGAGGTGATGATTTACACCATTGACCGAGAAACTCCCGCGCCCGATTTAAAAAAAGTACCCGTAGAAGAGTTGGAAGTTATTGCTAACCGCGCACGTGGTTTAGGCTATACGGTACAAGTTTCAGGCTAAATTTTCTCGGACTGAAAGTCCAAATTAACTCAGCCCAACGCAAACAACGTGACGCGTTGGGGGATTTGAAGACACACATAAACACTATGCGCCCCGAAGGGGCAACTTAATGGTTAAGTTGCCCCTTCGGGGCGCAATACAATTAGAACTCCTTCTTTCTCTTACCCCAAGGCGTTGCCGTTGGGCTGAATTAAGTTAGGCTTTCAGCCTGCCTACACCAACGCCTCCTCTACCACCTGAGCAATATCTTTTACCGGATAGCTTGTTGCGTTTGCAAAGGTTTTTTTACATAGCGGACATGAGGTTACCAAACAATCGGGTTTGGCCACGGTTAGCTTATCGGCAGCATCAACCGCTATTTTCTTCCGTTGAGTAGCATTCATTCGGGTAGTACCTATACTTCCTCCGCAGCAAAGTCCTTCTTTCCCATCATGAGATGTAGGAACAAGCGTTGCCAGTTGGTTTAATACGCTTCTAGGCTCATCATATATTGATGAGTATCGTCCCAGCTCGCAAGAGTCGTGGAACACCATTGATTTATCGCTCTTGGAAACCTTCAGCTTTCCCTCTTCCATCAAGCGATATATGTACTGCGTATGATGCAATACTTCAACTTTTAAACCGTAAGTTTCGTTGAATGCCCTGTAGCAAATAGGGCAAGAGGTAACCAAGGTTTTTGCACCGGAATTTTCTATGATTTTTTTATTCGCATCCATCAACCGTTGGGCAGCCTCAGTTTGTCCGGCCAACAACAATGGACGACCACAACAGATACTCCCGTTCTCATCCATAAACCTGTAGCTTACCGATGCATGGTTTAAAATGGACTGCATAGCTCCTTTAATAGCCGGAGTAAGATGCGTCATACAACCCGCAAAGTAAAGCACGTCGGGACTATTTGCAGGGACACTCTCAGCGGGCAAGTAGCTGTACTGGTTACTAGTTCCGATAGGGAGAGATTTATTACGAACGCTTTGCTTAATGGAGCAGGAGTCAATGCCAACGGGGCAGGCATCAACACAGCGACCACACATTAAACAGCTGAAAGCGCTATTTTCAGTTTCCTTTTCCTTATGCCGCACCTGTCTTAAAAAGTAAACCGATGCACGCTTGTTCATTCGCGCCGCCGACATCATTTGGCAAGGGTCTATGCAAATACCGCAGCGAGAACATGAGTAGATGCTAACCTTAGCATATCCGGATACCTGCTTATCAGTATTGATTTTTATACCCGAATTGCGCATAAAGATGAGCAATATCTCGCTGGGAATATGCATGTAGCGCGAGTGAGGAAGTGCGACAAAAAATACGCCAAGCGCAATGGAGTAAGCCCACCAAATGGGCAGCGTGTTGTTTGGATTGGATACAAAGTTTTCAAAAATCAGCCCGAAACCACGGGTAAGAAAGCTACCCCCTCCTACATTGGAAGTAAAACTTTCTGCCAGCAAGCGTAAGGGAAAGATAGCCCACAGCGCATACATAGCAAAGGTATCACCAATTTTAAGGCGTGTTGTACGGCGCATTCCAAACCGCTTTTTCCTGACCCGCTTGAGAATGGCCAAAAACACACCGGATAAGGTTAGCAACAAGAAGAAGTCCATTAAAAAGAAGAAAAGCGCGCCTTTCAATGTTGTTTCCGTTGCCATCATAAAGTAGCGGAAAAATATAGGAAAATAAGGAAGGTTAAACCGGTGAGGCGCATAGAACTTCACCTCAATATGTCCCAATAAAATAAGCATAAACCAGCCAAAGGCTATACTCATGTGCATGTAGCCCAACCACGAGTTACGCTTAAAAATTTTCTTATGAATAAGACATTCAAGAAAAACCTCTTTTACCGAAACGAAAAACTTGGGACCGAAGAAACCTTTCAACAATCGTTGTCTGTCTTCTGCCGGCAAACCTTTTATAACACGAACGGTTGCTGCCGTAAGAAATACTATGATATATACCAACCCTATGGTGAAGGGAAGCACAAAAGGGTCGAAGCTAAGTCGTTCTCTCATGCCTACTGCTTATTGGTTTTACAATTTTCCGCAACTGCACGGCTGATACTCAACAGCACATTTCGGGTATTAACTCCTCTCGGACAAAGCAACATACATTTTCCGCAAAGC
This sequence comes from Bacteroidales bacterium, assembly GCA_031551125.1. Lineage (GTDB taxonomy): Bacteria > Bacteroidota > Bacteroidia > Bacteroidales > UBA932 > JAIRNF01. The sequence goes on along the minus strand of JAVBOB010000018.1, from coordinate 40,744 downwards.
ATACATTTTTCAACTTCCGTAGTGGTTTTATCCGTTTCGCCCCGTTGTATCAGCAACATTAGCTTACGGAGGTTGAACTCCGTAAAGCTGTTAGCCGAACAGGTTGCCGTACACGTACCGCAACCTATACATAAATCAAACGAAGGCTCCATTCGTCGCACAGAGCGTGCTATATCACCGCCGTTTTTATCAAGGCTTATTACCCGTTGCTTATTTATTGTATATCCGAAATCGACCATCTACCAAACCTATTTATCGCCAAGCATAAAAGATACAGGATTGAAATTGCTGTAATACCTAAGGCTAAGCGCCGTGAACTTTACAACACAGTAATCGGGGTCGGTAACGCCTTTAGAGTAATACATTTCATCTCCTATCCGCCAAATTATTTGTTTACTTGCCGCATCCTCCAGCACCTCCATTGTACCAATGAACATAGCGCCAACAAAGGTTTCAGCATTATAAAAGTAGATACATGCCTTATGGTTCTTTCTCAAATGAGCCACCTTTTGAGATGACGTATTGGTTGTAAAGTAGTAGCACTCCAAGCCTTCTTTCTTCCGCGGAGGCAACATGGCGCGGGTATGCGGAAATCCATTCTCATCAATGGTGGTAAGAACAGCTGATGTACAACTTTCAATAAGTCGTTCAACCGATTTTCTCACATCTTCAGTAATATTATGCATCTCTTAGTTCGATTTAAGATAACGTACTATGGCATCAGCGGCCGAACGCGCATCGGCAATTGTTTCCGAAATATTTTTCGGGCCCTTGCATGCTCCCGCCAAAAAAACACCTTTCTCTCTTGATTGATTAAAGTCGATATGTTCATCTTCAGGTGTAAAGAATCCGTCGCTTCCTTTATGTATATTGAAGATAGCTGACAACTCCGAGGCTTGCTCGCTCGGCTCCATGCCTGTCATCAGTACCAATAGGTCAACGTTGAATTTTATAGGTCTTCCCGCAAGCGTATCTTCTGTTTTAATTTGTAGGCGTCCATCAAAATCTTCTGCCGCTTCAGATAGGCGACCACGAATAAAGGTTACGCCAAACTCTTCCTGAGCGCGTCGATACATGTCCTCAAAATAGCGGTCGTACATACGCAAGTCCATATACAGGCAAAATACTTCGGCCGAAGGGTATAACTCCTTAACCTCAATTGCCTGTTTTACCGCTGTAACGCAACACACTTTAGAACAGTAGGCATTCCCTACTTTCTCATCACGAGAACCCACACAGTGAACAAAGGCCACACGCTTCGGGGGCTGTTCTTTCGACGTTTTAATGGATTTCGTATCGGCCAACATTTTTTCAAAGTCAGCAGAAGTTATTACGTTATCGTAAATACCATAACCATACTCTTCCTTACGATGTGCGTCGAACACCCGAAAACCTGTGCTGATAAGCACAGCATCGGCCTTCAAGACCTCTCCGTTGCTAAGCGTAAGACGATGAGCTCCGCCATCGCGTTCAGATGATGTTACCGATGTATCATCAACCAGCCTGAAACGCTTACCAACATTTTTAGTCAGCGGCTCCACAACCTCGTATGCCTTGCGTTGATTTGGAAAAAGCCTGTCCCAATTGCGAACATTTCCACCCACAACTTTCTTCTGTTCCACAACCGTAACGTTATAACCTCTATCGGCTAGTACCTCAGCGGCTTGCAGTCCGGCTATTCCTGCCCCTATAATGGCTACTTGCTGCATATTTAAATTCTATTGATTTAAAAACAAAAACAAACAGTAAACACGTCATTGCGAGCGTAGCTAACCAATCTCTCGAATTAAACAGATTGCTTCGGCAAAAAACGCCTCGCAATGACGGGTTTGCTTATATTCTAGCAACACCTGATATTCATCGGTATTTCTGGCTTACCCAAGTCTTCCCCGTTTAATCCCTTATATTTTGTAGCGGGGTCATAAGGTATGCCTATCTTATCCAACAATGGTTCTACGGCTACCTGATGCACCTGTAATCCCAAATCCCAAGGGTTGTAACCCAGTATCATTCCGGCTACCTCTTCGTATGTAAATACAGGAATACCTCCTCCGTTTTCTCCGTATGTTTTACCTTCCATCTCGGCAATAGCATACTGCCAACGATCAAGGAAGTACGGACAACCCGGACAGTTGGTAATAATCATGTCGGGCTTGAAGGGCTCCATTGAATCAAACTTCTTTTTGGTGTTGGCAATGGAGTAACCCCTGTTAGCCTTTACCAAATACTGGCGAAAACCAAATCCGCAGCAATGACGGCGCTCAGGATAGTCAACCACCTCTCCACCCCAAGCATCAACCATGCCAACCAGTACATAGGGATACTCTGCCCCTCCTACCCCCTTACTGGGAAACATTTTTGAGTAGTGGCAGCCAATATGCTCAACTACCTTCAATGGCTTCCCGGTATGCTTGTTTACCAGCTTATACTTAGCCTTGGCGGCTATTGCATGGCGTTGTTTGTATATAATATCACTTGCGTGAGCAAGCGTTTTCGGAACGTTGAACTCTCGGCCCGTAGCCTCCTTTAAGTAGCGACGAACTTTTGCCTCCACTTCAGGGAAATGCTTCCACGTTTCAATAATCTCAGAGTACAAACCAAAAGATGTAATGCATGATGCGGCGTAGTTTTCGTAACCGGCCTCAGTCATCAACGCAAACTGACGGGCAACTACCGTCATGGTTGTTTCAACAGGAACCACATCCGAGTGGTAGCCTATGCCGCTACAGGTTGTATGAAAAGGCGTTTCGTAAATATCCTTCTTCAGTTCATCCCTAAGTATGCGAAGAAAAGTAGGTTCTGACGCCGGAAAAAAGTTTTGCCGTATGCAGCTACGTACGTAGAAATACTTATCATCCGGTATCTCTTTCTGGTATTCAGCCCAAAGACGTTTTTTTCCTTCAATTTTCATCTTGCAATATTTAAATTCAGCCTTACAGAATACTTACAACAACGTTCATATTACTTGCCAATGCTTCTTTGTAGAATACAAGCAGTGATTTATAGCCGTCTTCCAAGTAATCAAACAATTCACCTTTCTCCTCCTGTTCCCAAATGTCCGGATACAAATCAGCCTTGGCCAGCGCTGACGGATTAAAGTTTTGTTTTAACTTCTCCACATCAACCGCTTCAAGCGCAGCAACAATTTCACCCAGCACACTACGTTCGGTATAGGATATAAAATCCGAATCGCCATCGCCAGAAAATAGCTGGACACCAACTACCGCTTCACTCAACCTATTTCCTTCAATAGGTTCTGTCGCCGACTGCCCTGTGAGAATGAAATGTAAACCATCCCAACTTTTATCAATTTCAGTAGCGTCAAGCTCACCTTCTTCCTCTAAGTCAAAAATAGCTTCCGATAAATCTTCGCCCCCCAACCTCAACAAATCGTTGAGCGTTTTATCGTCAACCATCATATATGCCGCCAGCATTCCCATAACTTATTCTTATTTATCATTACCCCTAATCCCCTAAAGGGGACTTTCTTTTCACCACATAGGCATATAAGCCGCATAGAAACGCATAGCTTTAGGCTCTAACCTGCATCACAATTGCTTCGTTTGGGCTAAAGCCTCTTTCTTTTCCGGCTTCCTATCCGTCAGCTAAAGCTGACGGCAATGAATACAATAGCTGAGCAAGTCCCGGTGGTTTCTTTTCACCATTAACTATTCACTTTTCACCCTAAAAATATATTCTAAAATCCTCGCCGTGTTTAGGCATAGCTGTTTGAAAACCTAATGATGTAGCCATTTCTATATTCGCCGCACCATCATCAATAAACAACATTTGCGAAGGCGCCAAATTTTCTGATTGTATTACCTGTTCAAATATCTCTCTATGCGGCTTGGCAACACCCATTTGATAGGAAAGATATAGCTTATCAAAATAATCATCCAACGGCTTCCCTGCCGGAGAAAACTGTGAAGAGCGAGCCCATGCCATCACAATGGGATTAGTATTGCTTAGCAAGCATACACGATAATTCTTTCTCAACTCCGTAAGAAAATCCAATCGCCCTTGATCCACATGTAAGAAAAATCCCTTCCATGCGTAGTCAATACGCTCGTTAGCAATTTGCTTTCCTGCCAGCTTACGCAGCTCGTCATAGAACTCATGCCGGCTAAGCTTACCTTCTTCCAGCGCTAAAAATATACCCTCCTGACGGTAGGTATCCAGCAAGCTGTCAGCCTCATCAACACCAACTTCTTTAAACCGCTTTACAGCACTATCTCTATTAATATCGACAACAACGCCGCCAAAATCAAAAATAATGGTCTTAATATTTTTCAAGTCCATAAATCTCTCCATCCTCACCGCTACTCATCTCGAACGTGTAGTCCATTATTTTTTGTGTAGGCAATTTTAAAATACTCTTCATCAGTCACGCCCATCTCTTCAGCCTTTTTCTTCGAGCAAGTTTCCAGCAGCTCATAGCGTTCTGTTCCTCCTGTTACATCAAAAATACGCTGCAGCTCGTCCAGCGATTCTTGCGGAATTTTACGCAAACCGCCATTGCCTTCACCATCAAGATTTGAACCCAAGCGTTTATGAACAGCATCTAAATTTTCTTGCTCCCACTTCCAAATAGGTCCGGCTTCCGGATGGTCTTCAAACGTTACCTTGCGCGGATAAATGCAGTAACCATGTTCCAAAATCCATGTACCAACCGTTCGCTTCAGTACCAGCTGCTGCCGTCCCTTTTCAGATTCGGTAAAGTAGCCCAGATCTTGTGATAGTGAGCGCAATGCAACAATAATAAGTCCAACTGCATTTTTACGCGGACAGCGAGTAACACATGACATACACTCGCCGCAATACCAAATGGTTTCGCTTTTTAATAGCGCTTCAATAGCTTCGTCATCGCGACTTTGAACGGTATCTACCACACGTCGCGGGTCGTAGTGATAAAATTCCGCCGCAGGACAAATCGCCGTGCATGTACCACAGTTCATACAAGCATTCATTCCCTCCTGAAAACGAAAGTCTTCCGCCAGCTTATTGTATAATTTTCCCATAGTAAATGCTCTTTAGCCTAAAGAGCAAAGGTACTGTTTTGTCGGCTAACATAGGTTATCTTTATCAAGAAATTAGGCTTAATGACATCCATTCATCAGTTAACCCAATGTAGTACTGAAAACAAAAATTGCTGATTTAACACGTCATTGCGAGTAAAGCAAAGCAATCTGTTCAAATACAAATAGAGATTGCTTCGCTTCGCTCGCAATGACGTACTTTTTATAGCTGTAGCCTAACATCAGGCGGAATTTCTATACCCAGCTTAGCGCTTTCAAACATTAGTTGGCAGCACAAGGCTTTTTTTGTATGTTTGTACACTTTTCAACCGTATTAAAATAAATATTATAAATAAAATGAAAACTACAGCATTTACACAGTATCACATTGATTTGGGCGCTAAGATGGTTCCCTTTGCAGGCTACAATATGCCTATTGAGTATGTTGGAATTAATGAAGAACACATTACCGTTCGTGAGAAAGTTGGCGTGTTTGACGTAAGCCACATGGGCGAAATATGGGTAAAAGGCCCCAACGCACTTAACTTCGTACAATACGTTACGTCGAATGACGCATCGGTACTTACTCCGGGTAAGATACAATACTCATGCTTTCCGAACGGAAAGGGCGGGATTGTTGATGACTTGCTGGTTTACTGCATTGACGATAAAACCTACCTGCTGGTAGTTAACGCGGCAAACATTGAAAAGGACTGGAACTTCCTTTGTCAACATGCCCCAAAGTTTAACCTCACTCCGGGAAAAGAGCTGTACAACGCTTCTGATGAGATTTGCCAGCTGGCTATCCAAGGCCCTCTGGCATTAAAGGCTATGCAAAAGCTGACTTCGGAAAAAGTTGAAGATATGGAATACTATACCTTCAAGAAGGTTGATTTTGCAGGAATTAAAAATGTAATTTTCTCCATCACCGGATATACCGGAGCGGGCGGATGCGAAATATACTGCGCTAACGAAGATGGCCCGAAGCTATGGAAGGCCGTATTTGAAGCCGGAGCAGAATTCGGAATCAAGCCTATCGGGCTTGGCGCTCGTGATACGCTACGTTTGGAAATGGGTTTCTGCCTCTACGGAAATGACATTGACGATACAACATCGCCCATTGAGGCCGGACTAGGCTGGATTACCAAATTTACCGACCAAAAAGACTTTATTGATAAGGCCTTATTCCAAAAGCAAAAAACCGAAGGCGTTACCCGTAAGTTGGTAGGCTTCGAAATGGTTGATAGAGGCATTCCCCGTCAGCACTACAAGATGTGCGATGCTGCCGGAAACGAAATTGGTGAAGTAACCTCAGGAACCATGTCGCCCATGCTAAAAGTGGGTATTGGCTTGGCATACGTAAAGCCCGAGTTCGCTAAAGTTGGAACGGAAATTTGTATAAATATTCGCGAGAAGCTGTTGAAGGTAAAAGTTGTTAAGCTACCGTTCTACAAGAAGTAAGAATTGAGAGTATAAATTCTCTTATTTACACTACAGTCTATCAATGTATTGATAGACTGTTTTTATTTTACGTGAAGCTTTGTTAAACATATTCCGTGTAGCCTTGTTGTATTAAAAACCATAAACAATACACTGTTATGTCAAACAAGCTAACCATTGTCGGTATTTCCGGCAGCCTGAGAAAAGAGTCGTACAACACAAAGCTACTACACGCCTTAAAAGAACTGATGCCGGAAGATATGGAGCTACATATCGTTTCTTTTGCAGACCTCCCCATATATAACGAAGATATAGATATACCAACGGTTGAAAGACGACCGAAAGAAGTAGAAATATTCAGAGAGGAGCTGGCAAAAGGCTCAGGCTACATTTTTGCATTGCCGGAATATAACTACTCCATACCGGGCGGATTTAAAAATGCCTTCGACTGGGCTTCGCGCGGCAAAGACTCTCCCCTACTTCATAAACCCGTATCGCTTATGGGCGCAACTATGGGTGCTTGGGGAACATTGCGCATGCAGCTAGCTTTTCACCCGCTATTCCAATACATGAACATGAAACCTGTGTACAAGCCGGAGATAATGATAGCCTCTGCGCAAAATAAGTTTAACGAAAAGGGACAGCTTATTGATGATGTTGCTAAAGATTTTATTCGCAAGAACCTGCAAAATCTCAAGCAGCTGATACTTGAAAGCAACAAGTAGTCCAAACTGCTATTTTACCCCCCAACCCACTAAAGGGGGCTAACTCTTATTAATCATTTCACTACATCTCTTTCACTATTATTTATTGACTTGAGTTCAGTAAAATAGACCTAACAGGTTTCAAAAACCTGTTAGGTCTAAAGTTGATGCAACATAGAAAAACAAGTCTGTCATTGGATTCATCGAACTCGTAAGCTCGCTTATGTGTGAAGCAATCTATTGAATAGAACAGATTGCTTCGCTCCGCTCGCAATGACGTTGCAATACCTGTGAGGTTTCGCTAAAACTATTATTCTATGCTCCCCCATATGTATCTACTGTGTCTATGTGGCAAAAATTTGTAACTTGCATCCTCTTTTATTCATCGCCATGAAAACGCTTTTGTTTGTTATTGATATGCAAAACGACTTTTGCTTGCCTAACGGAAGTTTATACGTACCGGGAGCAGAAGCCGATGTTACCCGTTTATGTAACCTGCTGCAAAAGAAACACGCTGTAATTACCGGTATTATTCTTACGCAAGATAACCACCAGCTGGTAGATATTGCCCATCCCGCCTTTTGGCACGATGCACAAGGAGAGCACCCTAAGCCCTTCACATCCATTAGCGCAAACGATGTTGAGCAAGATAAGTGGATTCCGTTTTGTGATAAATCCACAGCGCTTAGCTACCTGCAACAGCTGGAGGCTCAAGGCGAATACAGCCATACAATATGGCCTGAGCATTGTATTTGGGGCAGCGAAGGAGCAGCCATAGTATCCCCATTTATGAAAGAACTTGCAGCTTGGGCAAGACAAGGGCATTACTTTGAAATAGTAAGTAAAGGCAGCTACCCGCTTACTGAACATTTCGGAGCATTCCGCGCTAACATTCCCATTAACAACGTCCCCGAAACTCAGCTTAACATTACGCTGATACAAACGCTTAACAACTATGAGCAAATTTGGATTGCCGGAGAGGCTCGGACTCACTGTGTAGCCAACACCATAAAGCAGCTGTTTGAATACCCCGATATCGTTAAGAAATTGGTTATTCTTGAAGACTGCATGAGTAATATTCCGGGCTTTGAAAACATTGCTAAACCCATATTTGAACAGGCACAACAGCTGGGTGCCCGACTTACAACGTCTGATAAACTATAGCATATAACCCGACGCAAAATGATAATTCGCGATTTTACCGATAACGACCTCTACAAGTTCACCACCATGAACGCTATCCAGAAGAAATTTCCAGAAGCAGAGGTTATATACCGCTTTGTGAACAGGGGCGACACCGTTTTCCCAGAAGGTTTTGCCAATGCTGTGCGAGCAGAGGTTGACCAAATGAAAAACCTGTCGCTATCAGACGAGGCGGAACAGTTTATGCGGCGCAAGTGTTACTACTTTGACCCTGTTTTCTTCGATTTGCTTAAAGGTTTCCGTTTTGACCCTTCAGAAGTACATATTGACCAAAAGGGAGGCAATCTGGCTATTGACATTAAAGGCCTTTGGTACCGCACGGTTTTATGGGAAGTTCCCATAATGTCCATTATCTCCGAACTTTACTTTAAAATAACAGGACAGGTCGCTCAAGGCATGGAAGAACGTGCCATTGCCAAGGCCAAAGCATTTGCCAACATCGGGGCAGAGCTATCCGATTTTGGAACACGTCGCCGGTTTTCATTTGATGTGCAAGACAGTGTTATCGGTATCCTCAAACAACACATGGGTACACTATTCAACGGAACCAGCAACGTTTACCTGTGCCTAAAACACAACCTCACTCCTATCGGAACACATCCACACGAGTGGACTATGTACCACGGTGCGCACTACGGTTACCACGCGGCTAACACGCAAGCTATAGCAAACTGGATAGACGTGTACGACGGTTATCTTGGTATTGCGCTTACCGATACCTACACTACCGATAACTTTTTTGCCAGCTTTACCACCAAATACGCTAAGCTGTTTGACGGCTTACGTTGGGATAGCGGAGACCCTCTTGAATTTACTGAAAAAGCATTAGAGCACTACCATAAAAATCGCATTGATCCGCGCACCAAAACCATTGTTTACAGCGATGGGCTAAAAGCCGATGATGTAAAGAAAATTAAAGACTTTGTAAACGGACGTATTCACGATGTTTACGGTGTAGGCACCTACCTTACCAACGATGTTGGTGTTACCCCGTTAAATATGGTAATTAAGCTGTTTGAATGCAAGCCAAAAGGAAGTAGCGTATTTTTACCCACCGTAAAACTCTCCGACGTAGCGGGCAAGCATACCGGCGATGCCGAAGAGATTGAACTTTGCATTAAAACAATGAGAATAAAGCAGTAGTAAGAAAGAACTTGCAGGAATAAATCAATGCTCACCTACCCTAACGCAAAAATAAACTTGGGCCTCCATGTTGTCGAAAAACGACAAGATGGTTACCATAACATTGAAACCGTATTCTATCCGGTAAAAGGGCTATGTGATATACTTGAGATACTTCCGTCAAAAGCAACACAACCTGCGTTTACCAATACCGGTTTGGCAGTAGATGCTCCGACTTCTTCAAACCTTTGCGTTAAAGCATGGGAGTTGATGCATAAGGCGTACAACATTCCTTCGGTTGATATATACTTGCACAAACAAATACCCTTTGGCGCAGGGCTTGGCGGCGGTTCTGCCGATGCTGCCCAAACTCTCCTAATGCTAAACACCTTGTTCGCTATAGGACTCAACAATGAAGAGCTGAAACGTTACGCGCTGGAGCTGGGTAGCGATTGTGCCTTTTTTATAGAAAATAAACCGATGTTGGGTACAGGAAGAGGGGAAGTGTTGGAAGAAATACCTCTTGACTTAACCGGCTATTTTATTGCCCTTGTAAAGCCGAATGCAGCGGTAAGCACCGCGCAAGCCTATAGCGGGATTGTTCCGCATAAGGCAAACATGTCATTAGCCGGTTTGGCCAACACTCCGGTACGGCAATGGAAGGGCTGCTTAAAGAACGATTTTGAAGAAGCTATTTTTAAGCAGTATCCTGAAATTGCCGATGTAAAAGACTGCTTATATCAAAGTGGTGCTATTTATGCCTCCATGTCAGGAAGCGGGTCAAGCGTATTCGGAATATTTGAACAGAAGCCCGATATTGGCAATCAATTTGAAGGCTACTTCACCTTTGTTGGTAGGCTAGGCATATAAAAAACAGGAGCCATATTCTGACTCCTGATTTCTTATTTCCAACGTCTATTTCGTTATTCAGCTATTTCCAGCATAACAAAATTTTTAGGCAGCTTATCCCCTTCTTTCACCTTCAAGTTTACTACCTTTCCGGCGTGAGGCGCTTTAACAAGGTTGTTCATCTTCATCGCCTCATACGTCATTAACGTGTCGCCTTTTTTTACCACACTGCCTTCTTTAACGTTTAGCACGACTACTGTACCGGGAATAAATGTTCTTATTTCTTGCTCATTAGGTAAAGACCAATTTTTACGCTTTTCATACTTCTTAGTATGTAAGGTGCTGTAGCCGGTATCATCTATGACTAATGACTGCAATTGTTTTTCGGAATTCTTATCGTTCATACGTTCTTGTATTAGTTATTAATAAACCTTGATCAAAAACAGGACTGCGAAACACACTCCTTGACATACAAGGCTTAGAACGGTGGAATTCCATGCTTCTTGGTAGGCACGTTCGCTACCTTGTCAACCGTTATATCAAGCGCATGAAGCAGATAATCGCGCGTTTGCTCCGGTTCAATAATCGCATCTACATATCCTTTTCCGGCAGCAACGTAAGGGTTAGCAAACTTGCTCTTGTATTCCTCTACCTTCAGCTTACGCGTTTCATCAGGATTAGCCGATTCGGCAATTTCTTTACGGAATATAATGTTTGCCGCACCTTCAGGCCCCATAACGGCAATTTCTGCCATTGGCCAAGCAAATACAAAGTCGGCTTTAAGGTGACGTGAGTTCATGGCAATGTAACCACCACCATACGCCTTGCGCAAAATTACCGTGATACGTGGAACTGTTGCTTCGCTGTATGCGTAAAGCACCTTTGCGCCGTGACGGATAACGCCTGCATGCTCCTGATCAACACCCGGAAGATAACCCGGAAGATCTTCAAATGTAATGATAGGGATGTTGAACGCATCGCAGTAGCGAATAAAGCGAGCGGCTTTATCGGATGAGTCACAGTCAAGTACACCTGCCAGCACCATAGGTTGGTTGGCAACAAACCCAACAGTCTTTCCTGCCATACGGCCAAAGCCGATAACGATGTTTGCCGCCCACAACTCCTGAATTTCCAAGAAATCCGAATCGTCAACAACAGCACGGATAACATCACGTACATCGTAAGGTTTAGTGGGGTCTTCAGGCACAATTTTTTCAATATCGTACTTTTTTGAAGGCGTTTTAGGCACAAGGCATTCAGCCTTCTGCTTATTATTCCAAGGAATAAGTGCAAGCAACGAGCGTATTTGAGCAAAACACTCCTCTTCACTTTTGGCGTAAAAATGAGCGTTTCCGGTAATTTCGCTGTGTACGCGTGCACCGCCCAAATCCTCTTGTGAAATTTCCTCACCCAGCACCGATTTAATAACCTCCGGTCCGGTAATAAACATCTTCGATACACCTTCAACTACAAATACAAAGTCGGTAAGGGCAGGAGAGTAAACCGCTCCTCCGGCACAAGGACCCAGTATAACCGATAGCTGAGGGATGACACCGCTGGCCATTGTATTGCGGTAGAAAATCTCACCGTATCCGGCCAATGCGTTTACCCCTTCCTGAATACGCGCTCCGCCTGAGTCATTAATTCCAACCAACGGTATTCGCATGTTCATAGCGTAGTCCATTATCTTGCAAATCTTCTTTGCGTGCATTAGGCCTAACGAACCTCCGGTAACGGTAAAATCCTGCGCAAAAACGGCAATCGGGTGACCTTCAACGGCACCTGTACCAATAATAACGCCATCACCGTGCATTACCTTTCCTTGCATCCCGAACTCGCGAGCCTCATGCTCAACAAACAAATCATATTCGTGAAACGAATCTTCATCCAGTAGCATTGCTATACGCTCTCGTGCTGTAAGCTTACCGGAAGCATGTTGCTTTTCTATGGCCTGATCGCCACCACCTTTTGATGCTTGCAGCTTACGTTCTCGCAGCTCCTGAATCTTTTGTTTCATTATTGACATAGCAATAGTTTTAAATTAGCGTTTAAAGGAACGTTCTCTCCGAACGTAAAAACTTACAAGGATACGAACTTGATTTTAAATACAAAAATTTTTGTGTCAAAGAAAGCTAAAATATGATGGTAATAATTTGATTATGATTATATTATATAGTATATGTTTAAAAGAAAAGCATAGCGATAAAAAACTTGCTATCTTTGAAGACTTTTTCCGAAACAGCCACAAGCTGTTTAAGTTCGGAGCTAGATAGGTTTCCAGAAATAGCAAATAATAATAAATAAACATGGCAAGAGAAAAATTTGTAACCCGTCACAATGGCCCACGTGGGCAAGAGATTGAAAAAATGCTTAAGGTAGTTGGTGTCTCATCATTAGATGAGCTGATTAACCAAACCGTTCCCGACAGCATTCGTCTTAAAGAGCCGTTGAAGCTTGAACCCGCAATCAGTGAAGACCAATACCTGAATAAGATTAAGGAGTTGGCAGGCAAAAACAAAGTTTACCGTTCGTTTATTGGGATGGGATACTACGGAACCTGCACGCCTTCTGTAATTCTTCGTAATATATTTGAAAACGCAGGCTGGTACACGTCTTATACCCCATATCAGGCAGAAATATCACAAGGCCGCTTGGAGGCGCTTATCAACTACCAAACAATGGTGATAAGCCTTACAGGTCTTCCTGTTTCTAACTGTTCGCTACTTGACGAGGCTACTGCCGCTGCCGAAGCAATGCACGTAATGTTCAACCAACGCTCGCGCAACGCAGTAAAGGAGGGGCGCAATGTACTATTCGTAGATAAAAATGTATTTCCTCAAACGTTAGACGTAATCGTTACCCGCTCTCAACCGCTAGGTGTTGAGGTACAGGTAGCCGATTTCAGCAAAACGGAACTAAGCGATAAAGTTTTTGGTGCCATTGTTCAGTATCCTGCCGCTAACGGTGAGCTGTTTGACTATACCGATTTCTGCCGTAAGGCACACGAAAAAGAAATTTCGGTAACCGCTTGTGCAGATATTCTTTCACTTGTACTGCTAAAGGCTCCGGGTGAGTGGGGTGCAGATATTGCTGTTGGTAGCACGCAACGTTTCGGTATTCCTCTTGGATTTGGTGGTCCGGCTGCCGGATACATGGCCGTAAGAGACGATTTTAAACGCAACATGCCCGGTCGTATTATCGGTGTTACGGTTGACCGTCATGGAAACAAGGCGCTACGTATGGCTCTGCAAACACGCGAACAACATATTAAACGTGAAAAAGCAACATCGAACATTTGTACCGCTCAGGCGCTACTGGCTACTATGGCAGGTATGTATGCCGTTTACCACGGCGCAGAGGGGCTAAAGCGCATTGCTTTACATGCGCACCAGTCGGCTTGTAAGGTAGCGGCTGCACTTGAAAAGGCAGGTCATAAGCTAAGCTCTAAAAATTTCTTTGACACAATAGAAGTAACGGGTGTTAACGCTAAGGATATTCAAACGGCAGCACTGGCAAAGAAGCTTAACTTCTTCTACCCCGATGCAAATACCGTTCGCATTAGCTTCGACGAAACGGTTGAATGCAAAGATATCGCTAACATTCTTGACGTATTTAAGGCTGCAAAGCCCGAGTGTGGCAGCTGTGCCGCTGACGGTATCGGTTTCGATAAGTCCTTAGTTCGCCAAAGCGCAATTCTTACCGAAAGCGTATTCAACAAGTATCGTTCGGAAACAGAGATGATGCGCTACATCAAGAAGCTGGAGCGTAGAGATATTGCACTAAACCATAGCATGATTTCATTGGGTTCATGTACTATGAAGCTGAATGCGGCAACTGAAATGCTACCACTCAGCTGGGGCGAGTTCTGCAACATTCACCCCTTTGTTCCGGCTGACCAAGCGCAAGGTTACCATGAGCTGATTGCTGACCTTTGCAAAGATTTAGCCGTTATTACCGGATTTGACAGCGTTTCGCTACAGCCTAACTCAGGCGCCAGCGGAGAGTATGCCGGATTAATGGTTATCCGCCAGTACCACATTAACCGTGGTGAAGGGCACCGTAACATGGCGCTTATACCCGCATCGGCACACGGAACCAACCCTGCCAGCGCGGCTATGGCCGGTATGGATATTGCAATTGTTGCTTGCGACGAAAAAGGAAATATCAACGTTGACGATTTACGCGCAAAGGCCGAGCAGTACAAGGATACATTATCATGCATAATGATTACCTACCCATCAACGCATGGCGTGTTCGAAAAGCGTATTAAGGAAATGGTGGACATTATTCACCAGTATGGCGGACAGGTTTACATGGATGGCGCAAACATGAACGCCCAAGTTGGACTTACCAGCCCCGGCTACATTGGTGCTGATGTTTGTCACCTAAACCTTCATAAAACCTTTGCTATTCCTCACGGTGGCGGTGGCCCCGGTGTAGGCCCTATTGGTGTGGCAAAACACCTTACCCCCTTCCTTCCCTCACACCCCGTTGTGAAAACAGGAGGAGATAAGGCTATACACGCTGTTTCTGCCGCTCCTTACGGTAGCGCGATGGTACTGCCTATTACATACGGATATATTAAGATGTTGGGCGCGGAAGGGCTTACGGAAGCAACCAAAATAGCTATACTAAACGCCAACTACCTATCAACCGCATTGCGCGCGCACTACAATACCTTGTACACGGGTGAGACCGGACGTGTTGCACACGAGTGTATTTTGGATTGCCAAAACTTCCGTCGCGACTATGGTGTTGAGGCCGGAGATATTGCCCGTCGTATGATGGACTACGGTTTCCATGCTCCTACCCTGTCATTCCCTGTGCATGAAACCTTGATGGTTGAGCCTACTGAAAGCGAATCAATGGCTGAGCTTGACCGCTTTATTGAAACGTTGATTAAGATAAAGGAAGAGTGCGAAGCTATTAAAAGCGGTAAAGCCGATAAGGAAGACAACCTTCTAAAGATGGCTCCCCACACAGCCGCTGAAGTATGTGGTAACGAATGGAAACACGCTTACAGCCGTGAAGATGCTGCTTTCCCACTTGTGTGGGTACGCGAAAATAAGTTCTGGCCTTGGGTTGGAAAAGTTGATGGTGGCTACGGTGATCGCCACTTAGTTTGTACCTGCGACCCGATTGAAAGCTACTTGTAGTGAATGACGAGTAATGAATAGTAAATAGCAAAAGCCCTGCAGTAATTGCAGGGCTTTTGTTTTACTATCGTCATTGCGAGCGTAGCGACCCGAAACCCGAAGGGTTCACCGAAGGTAACGGCAGCGAAGCCAGCCAATCTCTCGAATAGAGCAGATTGCTTCGCTTCGCTCGCAATGACGTATTCTTACAGCTTATCTTCCAATACGCCAACCACTCCATCATGTGTGGTAAATACCAGCTGAACAGGCTTTTTACCCTCACGTATGGGGACAAGTGTACTTACCATGGTATTGCCATACTTATGCTGCCAAAGCAGCTTACCGGTAGTAGCATCTATCGCAATGAATACTCCGTTCTTGGTGGCGAAATACAGTCGTCCGGCACATTCTACTATCATCGACGGATTAATATCGTAATCGTATCCGCAAAGCGTAACCCAACGCTCGTTGTACATATCGGGCTTGGACGATACGGCAAAAAGCGTGTCAACAAAACAGCGAGCGTAAACGCTTTCTCCGTTACCTGATATACCAATACTCTCGCGCACACGATGCTTACTACTACGCCATACAATCTCGCCTGTTTCTACACTCAATGCCGTCATGTACCTATCTGGAGCAACAACAAACACCTTGCCGTTTGCAGCAACCGGCTTACATGCAGCCGGAGACATGTGCATGCTAGCTCCGTTTGTCCATTTCCAAACCAGCTTGCCGTTAGCAGAGTTGAGTGCATAAAGGTAGGTATCCCACGCGCCGAATATCAGCTTACCGTTATACAGAATAGGGCTACTTTCTACATAGCCTTTCAGCTCACAAAATTGCCAGTTTAATTTCCCCGTAGTCAAATTCAACGACCGGTAGCAACCATCTGTTCCGCCTATATAAACCGTGTTATTATTTATAAGTGGTGTTCCCATTACGGTGTGGTTGGTTTTGTACTCCCATAGCTTCTTTCCATCGTGTAGCTGAAGGCAGTATATGCTACCATCGCATGAGCCAAATACTACTTTACCATTAGCTATTGCAGGAGTAGAATAAACGGCGTTACGAGCGTAAAATGTCCATAGCGGTCTCCCGTTGTTCAAGTCCAAACAGTAAACTTTGCCGGTTTCATCTCCGACTACTACTTTCTGCTCACCCTGAGCGGCAGAAGAAATCACCATACCATCGGTTTTGAATGCCCACCGTTCGGTTACATTTGGATATTTTGTATTGATGTCAGGGCTCTTTCTTCCGGATTTAGCCGGTTCTTGACTATTGGTAGCTTTTGCTGTTGGCACATTATACCACTCCATAGGCTGTGCGCCTATTTGTTTCTCATAAAAGCGGATGGTTTCCGGCGATACATCAATAATAGTATAGCCACCCTTTGGCGCTTTTGCTCTGAGTAGTGAACGGCACATAATGTTGGGTATTCCTTCAGCTGACATTATTTTATTAGCATGCCCATGTCCGCAGAGAGTGAGCATAACGTTATAAGGACGGATAATATCCAATAGCTTCTGAGAGTTGTCCAGCTCGCTATTTAACGGGTAGTGAGTACAAAAAATAATCGGAACGTTTTTATCTTTCAGCCCCTCTAGTGTTTGCTGTAGCCAACTAATATCAAAAGGTGAAACATGGCCATCTCCCATACGTAGCACGGGGCCTGACGAAAGTCCAATAAATCGAACACCCTTATATTCAAATGTTTGCTTATTACTTCCAAATAGATACGAAAAATAGGTATTTCCCGACTCACTCCATTTGGTTTCATGGTTACCTTCCACAACATAGTAGGGTACGGTTAGGCTATCAAGTATTCGCTTTGCCTCATCCAGCTGGGTATTTGTCCCCAACTCGGTAATATCTCCGTTTACCCAAACAAAATCAAGGTCTTTACGAGCGTTTACATCACGTATAGCACAGCTAAGGTCTTCTGCTCCCGTTGGCGTACCCACATGCAAATCGGTAAAAAAAGCGAAACGAAACGACTGAATTTGCCCAATAAGCTTGGACGAGCAAAGAAAGGTAATGCATAAGAGAGCTAGGCGTAATAGTTTCATAGCTGAGGCGTTTTTAGAGTAGTTCTATACAAATATACAAAAAGGAGGCCAAAAGAGCCAGTCATGGTCAGAAGATTTCAAGTTGTTAATGATGTATTTACTACGTTTAAATATCGGTCTGAAAGACCAGCTTATTTAAGCCCAATGGCAACGCCTTGGGAAAAATAACGGCACCCTCGGCTTACTGCGCCCTGAAAGGGCAGTTTAAGGATGTAGCCGTATAAGCTGTCCCTTCAGGACGATAGAAGGCTCTTCAAACACTTAAAAACTACCATATGAAAATTTTCCGACCATGACTGCCAAAAGAGCCCGCCTTAGAACAAGGGGGTATAAAACAAACGTTCCTACCCACGTTAAGTGAGCAGGAACGTATATTGGTTAATTCTATATTCAATATAGAACTTAACTAACCCAATTATTGCTGAACTTGAGTAGAATCTTGTACAGTAGAATCTTGTGCGGGTTCGGGTTGTACGGGCTCTTCTTGTGCAGGTGCTGCAACACCATAATCAACCTTCCATGAACCATTTTCCATCTTCAAAGTAACAGGAGCATCAAAAGTTTGGCCATTCATGTTAATCTTTACGTTAACAGTAGCTGATTGCTTGTCTTCGCTGATGGAGGGAACACCATATTCGTAAGTAGTAGTCTTTGCAGCTTCTTCAGCTATTTTCTTGTACTCTTCAGGAATTTGTTCCATTTGCTTCTTCATTGCGTCAATAGCAGGAGCAGATGCTTCAGTACAGAAGCTCTTAGCCTTGTCATAGTCATAAGCCTTTAAAGCTGAGTAAAAGCCTTCAACCACTTTTTCAGGAGTACTACCACCGCCGCAAGCAGTCATAAACAAAGCAGCAGATAACGAAAGAACGATAAACTTTAATGATTTCATAGTCTTGTTTGATTTTTAAGTTGTTATTTATTTTGGGTACAAAAGTATAATATTTCTCTTCAACAAAAAACAGTTATGATAAAAATCCTAATAAAATACCTGCGGCAACCGCACTTCCGATAACTCCCGCTACGTTAGGACCCATTGCGTGCATTAGTAAATGGTTGGAATTATCGTACTGCAACCCTACATGCTGAGAAATTCGAGCCGAGTCTGGAACAGCCGATACTCCGGAATTTCCAATAAGCGGATTAATTTTATTATCCTTCTTAAGAAAAATATTGAATATCTTCACGAATGTAACTCCGGCTGCAGTTGCAACAATGAATGAAAGTGCACCAAGGCCGAAAATACCTACCGATTTTGCCGTAAGGAAGGTTGTTGCTTGAGTAGATGCTCCAACCGTAAGGCCCAACAAAATAGTAATAGTATCAATAAGCGGCCCGCGTGCTGTTTCAGCTAAGCGTTTAGTAACACCGCTTTCTTTCAGAAGGTTACCAAAGAATAGCATACCCAACAACGGAAGCCCTGTTGGCACAATAAATGTGGTGAGCAGCAATCCTATTATTGAAAATAGCACCTTTTCCGTATGAGATACTGCGCGAGGAGGTTTCATGCGAATAACTCGCTCCTTTTTGGTTGTCAGCAACTTCATGATAGGGGGCTGAATTACCGGAACCAACGCCATGTATGAGTATGCCGATATGGCGATAGCGCCCAACAAATCCGGAGCAAGCTTCGATGATAGGAAAATAGCCGTAGGTCCGTCAGCACCACCGATAATACCAATAGCACCGGCTTCATTTGGAGCGAAGCCAACCCCCAACGCTATAACATAAGCGGCAAAAATACCAAACTGAGCAGCCGCACCAATCAGCATAAGCTTAGGATTGGAAATAAGCGCAGAAAAGTCTGTCATAGCTCCAATACCCAAGAAAATGAGTGGTGGATACCATCCTTGTCGCACACCTCCGTAGAGTATATTCAGCACAGAGCCCTCTTCATATATTCCAACCTGCATCCCCTCAACCAAAGGAATGTTTCCGATAAGAATACCAAAACCGATGGGAATAAGCAACAATGGTTCGTATTCTTTCTTAATTGCCAAGTAGATAAAGAATAATCCTACGCAAACCATGACAAAGTGTCCCACCGTCATGTTTGCAAAGGCCGTGTATGAAAAGAACTTGCTTAGGTTCTCACCCAAAAATGTAAAAAATCCGCTTCCTTCCATCGCCTTATCCTATTATAACAAGATCTGCTCCTTCAAGAACGGAGTCACCTTTGTTTACTTTCACTTCAATAACCTTTCCTTCACGGTCGGAGTTGATGTTGTTTTCCATTTTCATGGCTTCAAGCATCAAAATCTTTTGGCCAACCTTTACCTCGTCGCCAACTTTTACGTTTACCTCAATAATAACACCGGGTAGGGGTGATTTTACCGCTCCACCTGTACCGGCTGCGCTGGCAGTGGGCTTAGAAACAGCAACAGGAGTTGTTGGTTTGGCAACTGTTGACCCTGTTTGGCTTTGTGGTACAGATGTCGGTTTACCTACAGGACGCGCAACAGGCTTACTTGCAGTCATTCCTTCCACTTCTACGCTGTAGGGTGCACCGTTAACCTCAACTTGGGCAACATTTCCTTCTACGTTTTCAATGTTAATACTGTATTCGTTGCCGTTTATTTTGATTTTAAATTCCTTCATTGCTTTGCTTATTTTTTATTCACGGTTGGGGTTTGACGTAAGGTATAAATTTTTGAACTCCAGGGCGAGTAGTTACGGGTTACTCTGTCGATAGTTAAGATCGTACTTTCAACATCATGAACGCCACTTTCCTTTTGGTAAAGGTAAAGCGCCATGGCAATAGCGGCATACACTTCTCCGGATGCTTCTCCCGGAACAGCAATTTTTTCGCTAGCCTTATCTACCGGAAGCCCTTGTGCAATTAGCGCATTTCTTCTGCTTCTCCTTACAGAATAGCGACCAATAAGTCTAAACACGACATATAACAATACTAGCGCAATAAATACAACAGACATGGCAGTAATGGTCATACCTACACCTGTGGGGTCATTCTGAGTCAGCCGATCATTTGCTTCTCCTTGGTTTCTCAAAAAGTTGTTAGTGCTGGGGGTTGTTTTTTCGAGAACACAAGCCTTATCCTTGAGTGCCTTATTTTCCGTAACAAACCGAACACCATCTTCTGGTAAGCCGAATGATTCGTTGGCTTTTAATGCAGGTATGGTCATACTGTCAATCAACGTACGACCATTTGCATCAAATAGCGCTATAAAGTTTGATTTGGTTGAATCAAATGAAAAGTTAACGTGGAACGTTCCACGAACGGGCATGTTGTCAATCCAAAAAATAACGTGCTGGCGAGGCTTGATTTTCGTAAGTACATCACCCTTGGGGATGAAATACTTCTTGGGGTTATTCATGTCATCCGTCAGGTAGCAGCCTCCCAAGTCGGCTGTACCATATGACGAGTTAAAGAGCTCAACCCAAGCGTGGTGCTTCCCAAAATCATCTTGGTAATCATCCGTATTGGTAACCAATACTTCGTTTATTCTGAAGGATGATGCCGCTTGAGAAAAACCGACTTTGGATACCAAAAGGAGCCCTACTACTATGAAAAGGTTAACTAGTTTCTTCATCTTCATAGCGGTTATAGCGGTAAGTTATCATGCTTTTTAGGCGGGTTACTCAACTTCTTGGTAGCTAGTGACTGAAGGGCACGGATAATACGGAAACGGGTATTGCGCGGTTCAATTACATCGTCAATGTAGCCATACTTAGCAGCATTGTAAGGGTTGGCAAACGCATCGCGGTATTCTTTTTCTTTTTGTGCGGCCATTGCTTTGGGGTCTTCCGCAGCAGCAACTTCCTTGCTGAACAGTACTTCGATAGCGCCTGAGGGTCCCATAACAGCAATTTCAGCAGTAGGCCATGCGTAGTTAATATCACCACGCAGGTGCTTAGAGCTCATCACGCAGTATGCGCCACCGTATGATTTACGAAGCGTAACGGTAACTTTTGGAACAGTTGCTTCGCCGTATGCGTAAAGTAGCTTCGCACCATGAAGAATAACAGCGCCATACTCTTGTCCTGTACCGGGTAAGAAACCGGGTACGTCAACCAGCGTTACCAACGGAATGTTGAACGCATCGCAGAAGCGTACAAATCGAGCAGCCTTACGTGAGGCGTTAATGTCAAGTACGCCTGCCAACACCTTAGGCTGGTTGGCCACAATACCTACTGATACGCCGTTGAAGCGTGCAAATCCGGTAATAATGTTAGCGGCAAAATCACGTTGAACATCTAGGAACTCTCCGTTGTCAACAATAGCACCAATTACCTCGTACATATCGTAAGGTTTGTTGGGGCTATCAGGAATAATTTCGTTGAGCGAGTTTTCAAGCCGGTCAATAGGGTCATCACAAGGAACGATAGGAGTTTCCTCCAAGTTATTTTGCGGAAGGAAGCTAAGCAAGCTCTTGATAAGGCTAATTCCTTCTTCTTCGTTTTCAACGGCAAAATGAGCAACACCCGATTTCGATGTGTGGATACTGGCACCACCAAGCTGTTCTTGGGTTACATCTTCTCCGGTAACGGTTTTCACCACCTTAGGACCGGTAAGGAACATGTAGCTGGTTCCCTTGGTCATAATGGTAAAGTCGGTAAGAGCAGGAGAGTAAACTGCACCTCCGGCACAAGGACCGAAAATAGCCGATATCTGAGGAACAACTCCTGATGCTAAGATATTGCGTTGAAAAATTTCAGCATAACCGGCAAGAGCGTTAACACCTTCCTGAATACGCGCTCCACCTGAGTCGTTAATACCAATAACAGGGGCGCCCATTTTCATAGACTGATCCATTACCTTGCAAATCTTCATGGCAAGGCTTTCGGATAGCGAACCTCCAAATACGGTGAAATCTTGCGCGTAAACGTACACCAAACGGCCGTCCATAGTACCGTATCCGGTAACTACACCATCACCAAGGTAGGTTTCTTTCTCAAGACCGAAGTTGGTGCAACGGTGCTGAACGAACATATCGAACTCTTCGAATGAACCTTCATCCAATAGCATGGCAATACGTTCGCGAGCCGTGTATTTCCCTTTTTGGTGTTGTGAGTCAATTCTTTTCTGACCGCCGCCAAGTCTGGCTTTTTCGCGCAGCTGAATCAACTCTTTTACTTTTTCTTGCTGGTTGCTCATTGCTTTATACTGTTTTAATGTTTTGTTCTATGTAAGGAAATATGCGATGTTCGATTTGCGAACCGAGCCTGCGAGCTCGCCGAAGGCAATTGCGATTTTCACATATCGCGTATCTGGTATCGCTGTACAAAAAAGAATTAGCAGCACTTCTTGTTAGGGTCTTCGCAAAGTTCGGTTAGCACACCAACGGTTGACTTTGGGTGAAGAAATGCGATATTCAAGCCTTCAGCGCCCTTGCGAGGTGCTTTATCAATAAGCTGAACACCCTTTTCTGCCATTTCATCAAGAGCGGTTTGAACGCCATCAACAGCAAAAGCAAGGTGGTGTACGCCTTCTCCCTTTTTTTCAATAAACTTTCCAATGGGGCCTTCGGGGTCAGTTGACTCCAGCAGCTCTATTTTAGTTTGACCTACCATGAAGAAAGCTGTTTTTACCTTTTGATCGGCAACCTCTTCAACGCTGTAGCACTTTAGGCCAAGAATGTTTTCATAGTAAGGAATAGCTTGTTCGAGCGATTTAACGGCAATACCGATATGCTCAATGTGTGATATTTTCATACTGACGATATTTATTTGATTTTCAATTATTTAAAATGAACAAATCGCCCTCACTGGTGAGGGCAACGGTAACTACTTGATGGTAAATAAAGTAATTCGAGTTGCAAAGGTACTCTTTATTAAAGAATTGTTTTTGTGTTGTGCAGGCATTAAAGAAAAATAATTAGTATGTTTTGCAGCAGTTGAGGGATGGGTTCCTACAAAGAGCATTTGGGAATGAACGGATTTTTTTGGAAAGTACCTTTTAGCAATATAACAGCTGTTTTGACGCAAGCATAGCTCCAAAGGGGCGTTAGCATTAGCATCGGGGCAACGCCCGATGAAGCAAAGCAAGAGTAGTAGCCAAGCGCTTCTGTATTATGATAAAAGCACTCTCTGTTTAATAAAAAAACCCGATAACAAGTATTATCGGGCTTTTTGTTCTCCATTTTGAACGTATTTACTTCATTGTATGGTAAACGTTTTGTACATCGTCATCCTCTTCAAACTTTTCGATAAGCTTTTCAATTTCTACTTTTTGTTCGGGGCTTAGCTCCTTTAGCTCTCCGGTAGGAATTCGCTCAAAGCCTCCGCTAATCAGCTCAAAATGGTGCTCCTCAATATATTTTTGGATAGAACCATAGGATTCAAATGCACCATATATCATAATGGTATTATCTTCCTGTTCAAAAACTTCCTCTCCACCCACATCAATAAGCTCAAACTCCAGCTCTTCGAGGTTAAGACCTTCCTTCATCTTTACGTTGAACATACATTTGTGTTCAAACATAAACTCAACGCTACCCGATGTTCCAAGTGAGCCATTATACTTATTAAAGTAGCTGCGAACATTGGCAACCGTTCTGGTAGGGTTGTCGGTAGCCGTTTCTACCAAAAAGGCTATGCCGTAAGGGCCGTAACCTTCATATACCATCTCCTTATAATCAGATAGATCTTTTTCTGCTGCGCGCTTAATAGCACGTTCAACGTTATCCTTAGGCATGTTCTCAGACTTTGCCGTTTGGATTAGCGCGCGTAGGCGGGGGTTGGCCTCAGGGTCGGTACCCGATTTGGCGGCTATGGTTATTTGCTTGCCTAACTTGGTAAACACGCGCGACATGTTGCCCCAGCGTTTCATTTTGGTTGCTTTCCGATATTCAAATGCTCTTCCCATAAGGTTTACTTTTATAGTCGATATGTTTATCCTACTGCATTTTTTCCATTTCCCGTTGAAGTGCAACCATACGGATAGCGGTTACGGCTGCTTCACAACCTTTATTCCCGTATCGGCCACCTGCGCGGTCTTCTGCCTGTTCAAGCGTTTCGGTAGTCAGCACACCGAATACCACAGGTTTACTGTAGGTAATATTCAGCTGGGTAATTCCCTGTGTAACACTTTGGCAGATATAGTCGAAGTGTGCCGTTTCGCCACGAATTACGCAACCAAGGCATATTATGGCATCAACATTAGTGTTTTCTGCCAGTAGCTGAGCGCCTAACGTGAGCTCAAATGCTCCCGGAACGGTTTTTACAACAATGTTTTCTTCATTAACACCGTACTTGCAAAGTTCTTCAACGGTACCTTTCAGCAATGCTTCCGTAACCGTATTATTCCATACCGATACAACTATACCGATACGCATTTTTTCACCTGAAGGTACTTCACCTTCTACTACCGATAAATTTTTTAAAGAGCTGGCCATTTTATTACTACTGCTATATAATTGTATATTCTATTAAACAAAGAAACCAAGAACATTTTGTTCTTGGCTCCTACTGTTAGGGTTTAGCTTACTTCTTTTCGGAAAGAATTTTTACACGTACAACTTCCTTCACTGCCTCATAAGCTTCAGGTGTGTTAGGATAGTTCAATTCAACCCGTTCGTATGCTTTAAGTGCATCGCTGTATTGGTTAACAGCCTCGTATGCAAGAGCGGCTTTCATAAGGTAGCCTGCTGCATAGCTGTTATTGCGATGGTCTGCTGCTTTCATAAAGTAGCCGGCCGCTTCCTTATAGTCGTTCAACTCAACGTAGCAATCGCCTATTGCGCAAAGTGCTTTACCTTTTACTATTTCGTCGTTGCCACTATATTTTTTCAAATAGTCAATGGCCTCTTTAAAGTTCCCCATCTGCAGCTGGCATATACCGGCATAGTAGTGTGCCAAATTTCCGGTCTTGGTTGAACCGTAGCTGTCAATTACTTGTACAAAGCCATCGTAGCTACCGGGCTCACCGTTAAGCGCTAAACGGAAAGAGTCTATCAAAAACCGTTGTTCGGCCATGTATATTTGTTCTCTAGCCTGCTCTTCACGAGGTTCTTTGTATAGCTTCTTGTAAGCAAAGAAGGCTAAAACCAGCACAACAACAGCACTGATACCAATAATCAGGGGCTTTTGGTACTTGGTTACAAAATCTTCCGTTTTTTCTACAACTTCGCCTACGCTAATGTTATGCTTTTCGGGGTTGTGGTTCTTTGACATCTTACTGTGATTTTTTACGAACTGCAAAAGTAAGCTTTTTTTCTATTTTGATGAAATTTCTTTTTGCTTATCGAAGGATAGTCGAAATATTTGAATATATGATAGTTACTTTCGGTAAACGTTTCCCTTCCCCCTTCGTTCAACAGCAAGCGTCGGATTTCCGGTATAGTAAATATCTCCAATGCCATAAAGTGCGGCTGTAAATTGCTGAACAACATTTACATATAAATCGCATGCCCCCCGATGAGTGATATCTGCCATTTGTACAACCAACTTGCTAAAGTCCATAGGTGCATTTCCCCAGTTGGTTATACCCATATAGTAACAGCTGCCATCAATAGCTATATCCGCCGTGTTGCGGTGGTTTGTGCCAATACCCATACTATTTGCGTTAATAGTGAGCTTTATGCTGCCGGAGGCATCTTCACTGAGTATTGTCAGGTTAGTGCTTTTCAACTCACCGTTTGTGCTTATCAGCCCGTCACCATTCATGTAGATAGCATTAATTTCTCCGTCATAGGTAAGGTAAACAGTGGTGGTATTGCTTAAATCGCGCACAATGTTGAAATTATTAGTGTCTTCGATAGTAAGCAACCCGCTATTGTTGACGGCAAGCTTAACTTTTGGCAGTAGATTTTCCCAACCATCGAGCATGGCGGAATTAGTGCTGCCGCTTATAAGCACTACGTTTATGCCATTGCCCACTTTCAGCTCATGAAACGCGTTTAGCTGACGCGCCTCGGTTTTTGGCGCCCCCCGTGTTTTAAAGATATCCAAAGCATCCTCACTATTACATGATGAAGTAAAAACAGTGAGCAGGATAGCCGTATATTTCAACAGTGTTTTCATCGTAGCTTATATCCGCAACCAACTTCAATATAATCCGCCTGCCCTTGCAGGCTTTTTAATCCGAAGTGAATATTTATTTTTTCACTCACCGCATAGCGTAAAGCTAATCGCTGGTATAGAGAGCCGTACTCTTTATTTCTGGTGTAAAGGTAAACTCCTGCCTGTAAGTTTGCTGATACCTTTCCAAAAACCAGCTCATATCCGGCGGTTACTCCTGTTTTCAGCATTTGGAGGCGGTTAACGTCTTCCCCTGCGTTTTGCAAGGACTGGTAATCCGAAAAGTCGTAAAAAACATCAAGCGTTCCGCCAAAACGGGTAAAGGGAAGATGTCGCTTAGAAACTTCCAAAGATAAACCCGTTGCAAGATATTTATCCCCTCCTATGGGTGATATTTCTTTTACCCCTCCCGATAAGTATAACCGATAGCTCCAGCTATTTGGAAAAAGTGCTGCCGGAGCTTCTTTGGGTTTGAGCGACCCTTTGTTTCCAAATGAGTAGCTGCCTCCGGCGTTAAAGGTTATGGCGTTAACACCTGCATTGGGTTTTTTAAATGTCCCATTAGAAAAGTGTGACAGCCCAACCCCGGCCGATGCTGAAATTCTATCACTAACTCGCAACGACCCGTTAAGCTGAAGGTTGAGAAACGCGTTAATATGGCTTCCTATTGCTACGTTTTTATAGTTGGTGTGGCGGTCGAAAATTTTCTCTATGTACGCTGCTCCGCCTCCGGCTTTAACCGCAAGGTTAAGTCTTGATGCATTATTAAAAAGATAGAAGTTTATGAACGGGTATAACCCGTAAGCCTTCCCAATATAGGTTGGGCTGCCTAAATCCATCATCATAAAGGAAAGACCGTACTCCGGATAGTTGAAAAAAGCATGCCAGCCCTCGTCACCTTTCGTTCGCTTAAGAATGGACAGCTCTCCGGCAAACGAATGCTGTTCGCTGAGAATACGCATGTTGTTGTGGTGGTTCATCACAAAACCGGTATATACATTAGCCGCTATACGCCAATCGTGAAATTCAACGGGGGTATTGCCCTCTCCTCCGTCAGCAAAACTTTGCAGGTTTACTGTAAGTAAAAGAAGTAGGGTTAATAAGAACCTATTACGTATAGAAATAAGCATTTGTCATCTATGTTTGTTATGCCCAAACCGTATGTTCCAACAAAACTTTTACTCCAATAAGTATAAGAAGAATTCCGCCTGCCAGCTCCGCCTTTTTCTCAAAATGGCTACCGGAATGTTTGCCTATTAACATTCCAAGCATGGCTGCCGTTCCGGTAACAAAGGCCAACATAAGCATGGTAATTAACAGCTTCGTACCGTTCATTCTCATAAGTGCAAAGCTCACACCTATAATTAACGCATCAATACTTGTGGCAATGGCCATTATAAAGGTTGTTCGGGTGCTCATTGTCAACTGCAAAGTTTGCTCTTCTTTGTCTTTTTTTAAACTTTCAAAAACCATTTTACCGCCAATAAGAAGGAGTAGAAAAAATGCAACCCAATGGTCGTAATTGCTGATGAGCGGAGCAACAGAATAGCCCAAGCCCCAACCTATGGCGGGCATTACGGCTTGAACGCAGGCAAAAATAAGAGCTATACGGAATGCTCCTGTAAATTGTATTTCTTTTACCATTAAGCCACAGGATATGGATGCGGCAAAAGTATCAAAACACAATCCGATTGAAATGAGTAGCAGGGTAATATAGTCCACTTATAGTAGTGATTTGCAAAGCTGCAAAGATAGCAAAAGATAGAAGTTGGGAGACAGAAATCAGAAAGTTCAAAAGAAACTTCATTGCGAACAATTCGCCTTTAGAATTGTGAGGCAATCTGCGTAATATCAGCACATTGAATAACTTAGATGTTCTTCGGATCAGAGGAAAGCACCTCACAAGAACGCTTTTCCGGAAAATACCAAGACGAACTTTTCCTATCACTATTGTATGTGATTCTATTAAGGTTGCACCGCTAGCACATGTTTAGGCTAAAGCACCGTTGTTTGGGTTTCCTTAATCCGTTGACCAAAGTCAACGGCAATGGAAACAGCCCCAAAGCGGGCGGAAGATGCATAACCGTGGGTGAAGCCCACAGCAAAAAGGGGTAGTATTTGATTGCGCAGGGAGCGCTGTCTTCTTTCTAAGGAAAGGCGGTGCTCCCTGCGTAACATTAGCTTCTGCTTGGCTACCCCGCATTGCATACGGGGTTATTATTGTTCAACCCCTTTGGGCTTGCTTACAGTTGAAACATACACTTTGGTATTTTTTTAAATCCTCTGCTTTCTGACTTCTGTCTTCCAAATGAAAAAAGAGCGAAACTAAAAAGTCCCGCTCTTTTTGTTATTCATAAAAAGTACGATTTACTTCAACCCTCTATTCTTCAGTAGCGCATCAATTTTAGGTTCAGCACCGCGGAAGTTAACGTACATCTTCATAGCATCTTCACTACCTCCGCGTGAAAGCACTTCCTTACGGAACTTAGCGGCAACCTCCTTATTGAAAATGTCACCTGTTTCAAGGAATGCATCGAACGCATCAGCATCAAGCACTTCTGCCCAAATGTAGCTGTAGTATCCGGCAGTATAACCTCCGGTCATGGTGTGCTGGAAGTAAGTGCTACGGTAACGTGGAGGTATTTGAGGCAACAACCCGATTTTATTCATTTCATCGGCTTCAAACTTCAATACATCAAGGTTAGCGGGAACATCTTTCAGCACATGGTAATCCATATCAAGGTATGAGGCGGCAAGGTACTCAACAGTCGCAAAGCCTTGTCCATACTTACCGCTCTTCTCCAGCTTATCTACCAGCTCTTGAGGAATAACTTCACCTGTTTGGTAATGCTTAGCATACTGAGCCAACACCTTAGGTTGGAACGCCCAATGCTCATTAATTTGTGACGGGAGTTCAACAAAATCACGAGGTGTACTGCTTATACCATAGTAGCGAACATCGGTAAAGAAGCCGTGTAGTGCATGTCCGAACTCGTGGAAGAATGTTTCAGTTTCATCAGCATTAAGCAGCGAAGGTTTGTCGCCTGTCGGAGCGGGGAAGTTGCATACAATAGTAACGATAGGGATAATACGCTTAGCTTGCTCATCATATCCTTGTGAGCGAAGCCTTCCGCACCATGCACCACCGCGCTTTGCACCCGGACGAGCGTAGTAGTCAAGGTAAATAACAGCCAACAAGCTGCCATCGACATCTTTTACTTCAAAGAACTCAACATCCTTATGGTATTTGGGAACATCCTTTACTTCGTTAAAAGTAATGCCGTAGAGTTGGTTTGCCACATAGAAAATACCATCTCGTACATTGTCAATCTTAAAGTACGGGCGAATATCATCATCGCTCAGCGCATAGCGTTCTTTCTTCACCTTTTCGCTATAGTAACGCCAGTCGTAGCCTTGAAAATCGGTTTTACCTGTTTCCTTCTTCATCAGCGCTTCCATATCTGTACGCTCTTGCTTTGCAACAGCTAGCGCGGGAGCCCAGATTTGATCTAACAGGTTAAATACGTTTTCGGGCGTCTTAGCCATGCGATCTTCCAACGCAAAATCAGCAAAAGTATTGTAGCCCATAAGCTGCGCCTTCTTTGCACGAAGACCTACCAGTTCGGCAATAACAGCCTTGTTGTCCTTATCGTTATTATTATTTGCGCGGTTAACATATGCTTCGAAAATTTGCTTACGTAATTCGCGGTTGTCTGCACCTTGAAGGAATGGCATTACACTAGGGTTATCCAGCGTGAATACCCACTTACCTTCTAAGCTGTCTCTCTTTGCGGCTTCAGCAGCGGCGGCAATAGCATCTTCAGAAATTCCGGCAAGGTCTTCCTTCTTGTCAATAACCAGCTTATATGCTTTGGTTTCAGCCAGCAGGTTTTGTCCAAAGGTTAGCTGTAGCTCGCTTATACGCTCGTTCAGCTTACGTAACGTTTGCTGATCTTCTGCAGAAAGGTTTATACCACCACGCACAAAATCCTTGTATGATTCTTCTACCAATCGTAGCTGGTCGGGAGCAAGCTTAAGCGAAGCACGTTCGTCATACACCTTCTTTACTTTAGCAAAAAGATCGGCATTCATACGAATGTTATCGTAGTGCTTCGTAGTCATCGGCGTAATCTTCTTTGCCAACTCCTGCATCTCGTCGTTGGTATTTGCTCCGTTTATGGCACCAAACACAGCGCTAACCTTACTTAGCATACGGCCGGACTTATCAAGAGCAACTATTGTGTTCTCAAACGTAGGAACCTCCGTATTTTTGATGATGGCTTCAACCTCTTGGTCATGTTGCTTCAACGCTTCTTCATAAGCGGGTAAGTAGTGTTCGTTTTGAATAAGGTCAAAAGGTGGAACACCGTAGGGTGTATCCCACTCGTTAAAGAAAGGGTTTTCGGATACGGTTTTGTTATTTCCGCATGAAACCGCCAGCATCCCTAGTGCTACAATCATGAGAGTTTTTTTCATTTTTTATTCTATTTGGGTTGGTTAGTTTATTATCTATTGCCAGCTGCTAACTTACCCCCTAGCCCCCTAAAGGGGGAACCCGCTACTGCAAAATTGAACTTACCAAAGTCGTTTGCATAAGCCAAAGCCCCCTTCAGGGGGTTGGGGGTAAAATTGTATAAATAGCAAATAAATTAGCTATTCTCCCTTTACATACTTTTTCAACCAAGTATCGGTTTCGTAAAGCATGTGCAAAATATTTTCTTTGGCCGAATATCCATGACTTTCGTAAGGTAGCAGTACCAAACGGGCAATACCTCCGTTACCCTTCAATGCGGCAAAGAACCGTTCGCTCTGCATGGTGAATGTACCTGTATTATTATCGGCTAAACCGTGTATCAACAGTATGGGCGTTTTCAGCTTATCTGCAAACATAAAAGGCGACATGGTGTTGTACACATCTTCTGCCTGCCAGTAGGTACGTGTTTCTCCCTGAAATCCGAAAGGCGTTAGCGTACGGTTGTACGCCCCGCTACGGGCAATGCCGGCCTTAAACAGGTTGGTATGAGCCAACAGGTTGGCTGTCATAAATGCGCCGTATGAGTGTCCGCCAACGGCTACACGGTTACGGTCGCCTATTCCCATTTCTTCAATCTTGTTGATGGCGGCTTCGGCATTCATTGTCAGCTGTTCGAGGAAAGTGTCGTTAGGTTCCTTGTCGCCTTCTCCTACAATGGGCATTTCCGCATTATCCATAATGGCAAAACCTTGCGTAAGCCAGAGCACCGGAGAACCATAACTCATACGGGTAAAGGTATATTTTGAGCCGCGTACCTGTCCGGCATCTGCCTTCGACTTGTACTCAAGCGGGTAAGCCCACATTAGCACAGGTAGCTTACCATCGCGTTGCGGATCATAGCCTTTAGGAGTGTAGATTACAGCTGATAGCTCAACCCCGTCTTTACGCTTATACGTTACCTGTTGTTTTTGTACGCCTGCCATTTGCGGGTAAGGGTTGTCGAAGCTGGTTAGCTTGGTTACTTTTTTCTTACTCAAGTCGTTCAGGTAGTAATTCGCGGGCTCTTCAACCGATTGCTTGCTGGTAATAAATATCCGCTTTTCAGGGTCAATAACTCTTGATACCGATTCGTAGTAAGGAGCCTTGCAACGCCAAAGCGTAGTGGTTTTCTTGGTTTTCAGGTCAAAGCGGTTAAGGAAAGGCATATCTCCTTCGGGTGATGCCCCTTTTCCCGTAAACAGTAGTTCGTTGTTCCCCTTTCCGGTATAAAGCACATATTGGTTAAAGCTGTTGTACATAAGGTAAGGACTACCCGGGTCGGAATACCCGTCGTTAGCCGAACGCTCAAAAAGCAGCTCAGGAGCTTTGTTCAAATCAGAAGGGTCTATACGATATGTACGAAGCTTACGGGTAGCACCGGAGCCGTCGCTGAACATCGCCAGCTTATCGTTACCCCAAGCAATACCGCCAAAGCGCAGCTCGGTTTTCGTAAACAGCTGTTTTTCTCCGGTAAAGGGAGCAGCAAGCGTATAAACAGCGTCACGGAAAGGAACCTTAACGTTGCCGTTTCCTCCGTCTAAGGCTTCAACCCAGTAAAGCGTTGCAGGAACATCACTTCTCCACGAGAAGTAGCGGGGGCTTGCAGAAGTAACATCATAACCTGTAGGACGAGTTTCGTCAAGCGGGTTGTTGGCTATTTGCTTAACCGCTTTTCCTGTCATATCCCATACCTCTACCTTCTGTGCAAAACGATATAAGGGAACGATATATGAGAACGGACGCTGTACGGTTTCCACCAGTAGATAAGCATCGTTGGGTGATGGGGTAATATCCATGTATAGGTCAGCCTTACCTAAAAATTTTTCTTCTCCGGATGACCAAAGAATGGGCTGAGAAGTGGCAAAGTAGGCAAACAGCTCTTCATCATACGGGTTCTTTAGCAAATCCTGAAAGGTCATTACAGGGGCAGCAACGCCTTTGCTGTCTTGTGCGGTTACACCTGTTGGAGCAAGGGGCTGTTGAGGCATTTTACCAATGTTCTCGGGAACGGTCATTAATATCATTTGCTCGTCCGTTACAAAAAGAAAAGCCCCGCCCATTACGTCGTTAATTTGGCGGTTGCTTATTTTCGCAGCTTTCTTTTCAGCAATAGTAACCCTCCAAAGCTCTATGCCTTTATCGGTAGTATTAAGAAAGGCAATGTACCTACCTTCGGGAGACCAGCTAATCTTGCTAATTTTAGCATTGGCAGGCATACCGGTGATATCGTATTCCGTAAGCGTACTAAGGTCTTTAAGGCGAATAGAGGTTGAATACCTTTCACGGCTAGGGCCAAAGGTACGCGGGTTAATACGCATCCCGGCCAAACCGAGTTCCGGCTGTGCCAGCTCTTCTACAGGAACAAGCGCTTCATACTCTACCAGCAATATCCATTGCCCGTTGTTGCTAATGCTAACACCGGGTGTTGGTTTCGCCAATATTAAATCGGCTATTTCTTTTGGGGGCAATTTGTAGCTCATATCCTGAGCTATTGCAGGAATTGTGCAGGCCATAAAAAGGGCAGCAAAGCTTAATATTCGTGATTTCATGATAATTTTGATTGGTTAGCGTAATACCGGATAGGGACAAATATAGTCAATTTTGCAAAGCAATCCTCATAAATTGAGCAACATATATATGTTACAGAATAGCATAAGCCACCAAACATAATAAGCACGCCACAGCCCGAAGCGGGCTGAATGTAAATAACCGTGGGTGTAGCCCACGGTAAAAAGTTCAACCCCCATAGGGGGTTGCTTCCGATAGTACGTAGAAAGTGATAGTATATTCCGAAGAATTCTAATAGAGCGCTCAATTCAAATTTAAAATCCTGCATATTCCATAGACATAGCTACCTTTGCGGTTATGAAAATTGCACACATAAATTTAGGCGAACAACCCGTGTTTCTTGCCCCAATGGAGGATGTTACCGACCCGTCATTCCGCTATATCTGTAAACAGTTTGGAGCAGATATGGTGTACACGGAGTTTGTTTCGTCGGACGGGCTTATTCGTGATGCACAAAAAAGTCTGAATAAGCTAACCATATACGACTACGAACGACCTGTAGGAATTCAGCTGTACGGGCACATTATAGAGGCAATGGTAGAGTCGGCGCGCATTGCCGAAAGCGCTAAGCCCGACCTTATTGACATTAACTTTGGTTGTCCGGTAAAGAAAATAGCCAATCGTGGTGCCGGTTCGGGTATGATGCGCGAACCCGACAAGATGGTGGAGATGACCCGCCAGATTGTAAATGCCGTGAAGCTTCCGGTAACCGTAAAAACACGTTTGGGCTGGGACGAGGATAGCAAGATTATTGTTGAGCTGGCCGAACGCTTACAGGATACGGGTATTGCAGCCCTTACCATTCATGGGCGCACACGGGCGCAGCTATATAAAGGCGAAGCCGATTGGACGTTAATAGGAGAGGTTAAGCGTAACCCGCGCATGAAAATTCCGATAATAGGTAACGGCGATATTGACGGTGCGGTGAAAGCCAAAGAAATGTTTGACCGGTACGGGGTAGATGGCATAATGGTTGGACGCGCTACCTACGGCCGCCCATGGATATTTAAGGAGATTAAGCACTACCTGCAAACGGGGAAACTATTACCTGAGCCAAACGTTGTTGAGCGGGTAGAGCTGGCAAAAATGCACCTTGCCAAATCTATTGAGGTAAAAGGCGAGAAGGTAGGTGTACTTGAAATGCGCAGGCATTTCTCATGCTACTTTAAAGCCTTACCCAACTTCAAAGAAACCCGCATGACGCTGGTTACCTCTACCGATATAGATGAGCTGTACCGTACACTCGGCTATATTACGGAAAGGTGGGGAGAGGCATAGTTAAATCCTGCGCAGGTTAAGCGGCATTTGCAATGCCGCCTAGCAGAACTAAACAAAATAAACCATTATCTGTGTAAATTTGCTAATTCCGATGGAAAAATATTATACCTGACTCTTGCCATTGTTCTCGCTGTAAGCATTCAAAGCTGTAAAAATAAAGAGGGAAGCAACATATATCATTGTACGTATAAAGATTCGGCTTTAATAGCAGATGTTTTGGGAAAGCAACTTAAGTACGGGTTTGCAGCTGAAAAATATGAAACAGATTATCCTAACTATAACTATAGTCAAGCCCAATGTTAAGCGGCATTTGCAATGCCGCTTGGAACACCACACAATTTGTAATTGTGTAAAAAACAAAATATGCCGACAGGATATCAAATAAAAGATCAAACACAAGCGTACTATCTTACCTTTCAGGTAGTGTACTGGGTGGATGTGTTTACGCGAAAAACCTATCGGGATATCGTAATAGAAAGTTTGCGGTACTGTCAGCAACACAAAGCGCTGGAAATATACGCTTATGTAATCATGTCCAATCATATTCACTTGCTGGTTCGCAGCGGTTGTGAAGATTTAAGCGGAACCATACGCGATTTCAAGAAATTTACCAGTAAAGCGCTTATTGAAGCAATAGAAACCGGACAAGAAAGCCGTAAAGAATGGATGCTACGTCTATTTGCACATGCCGCTAAGCGACAGAACAAGCAAGGCGAATACCAGCTATGGACACATGAAAACCATGCGGAAGTGATGTTCTCTACGGAATTTATTTCACAAAAGGTAGAGTATATACATAACAATCCGGTGCGTTCGGGAATAGTGGAACATCCGGAAGAATATCTGTATTCAAGCGCACGAAACTATGCTGAAAAAGATAGCTATTTAGCTATTATTCAAGTTGATTTGAAATGGAAAACGTATGGCTAAGATTCCGAATTACAAATTCGGATGTATTCCAAGCGGCATTGCAAATGCCGCTTAACTGAGGGGGGAAAATGCCAGCTTATATAAAGGGCTTACAGATTCAGAAAGACTAAGTATAGTAGCCCACATAGGCTACTATGTTGAACTTGCTCGCCAGAATAACGGAGTAACAGGAAATGAGCCCAACTGGAAACCGGGAAGTTTGTTACGTAATGAATTTGTAAGCAATGAGAAACTGCTAAAAGAAATTCAGAAAAACAATTACTACAATTTACCCGACTTTGAAAGAATGGTAAATGATATATTGGGACAAATAGCCGAAGACCAAGCATACTACGATAGGACTCATTAGCGATAGATGTTGATAGTTTTAGGTTAAGCGGTATTTGCAATGCCGCTTCGAGCACCTCACAATTTGTAATTGTGTAAAAAACAGAATACAAAAAACCAAACACAAGTTAGGCAAACCAAATACCTCATGGAAACACAACAGCTAAGAGACCAATCAATATTTCCGACAAACGAGGTTTTACAACAAGTGCTTGGAAAGAGCTATGCTGCGTTTGAAGAGCTTATGGCTAGCATAGCTAGTCCTGAATATGGTTTTACTGTGGAGTGGAACTACTACAAGGACGGGAAATCGTGGCTATGTAAGGTGGTTCATAAGAAGAAAACGATTTTCTGGCTATCGGCTTGGAACGGATTTTTCAAAACAACATTCTTCTTTACCGAGAAGAACCTTGAAGATATTGCGACTTTGGCAATTGATGAGAAGATAAAGGAGGCATTCGCTCAAGCAAAGCCCATTGGACGTTTACTTCCGCTAATTATAGATATTGACGGAAGTAAAAAGCTGAAAGATTTGCTGATGGTGACGAGATATAAGAAGAACTTGAAATAACAAAAACCTAATGCGTCATTGCGAGCGAAGCGTGGCAATCTGTTGAATGGAACAGATTGCCACGCTTCGCTCGCAATGACGGATATTTTGAACGGTTCGTTTATACTGTCAGTTACAGCTGCCTACTTCGCTTTCCCTTTTACATACTCATCAATGGCGGCGGCGGCCTTACGCCCTGCACCCATTGCAAGAATTACGGTAGCTGCTCCGGTAACCGCATCGCCTCCGGCAAATACACCTTCGCGGGTAGTTTTACCGTTATCATCGGCCACAATACACTGCCACTTATTAATATCAAGTCCCGGAGTAGTGGACGAAATAAGCGGGTTGGGTGATGTTCCCAACGACATTATCACCACATCCGTTTCTATAATAAAGTCTGAATTAGGCATAGGCACAGGGCTACGACGACCCGAAGCATCCGGTTCACCCAACTCCATACGAATACAGGTCATACCTTTTACCCATCCCTTCTCGTTGCCAAGTATGGCAATAGGATTGGTAAGCATTTGGAATTCGAGACCCTCTTCCTTCGCATGGTGTACCTCTTCTACACGTGCCGGCAACTCCTTTTCTGTACGGCGGTACACTATGGTAACCTTAGCCCCTAGTCGCAAAGCCGTGCGTGCGGCATCCATAGCAACGTTTCCGCCACCTACAACCGCTACCCGTTTACCAACGTATATGGGGGTATCGTAAGCCTTATCGTAAGCCTTCATCAGGTTGGTACGGGTAAGAAACTCGTTGGCAGAAACTACACCGTTAAGGTTCTCGCCGGGTATATTCATAAACTTAGGAAGTCCTGCACCGGAACCAATGAATACGGCATCGAAACCCTCATCATCCATCAGCTGGTCAATGGTAATGGTACGCCCAACTACCACATCGGTTTCAATACTTACACCCAGCTTGCGTAGGTTATCTACCTCATGTTTCACCACACGTTCTTTAGGCAAGCGGAATTCGGGAATACCGTACTCCAGCACACCTCCGGCCTTGTGTAGCGCTTCAAATATTTTTACTTCATATCCCATGCGAGCAAGGTCGTTGGCGCATGATAATCCGGCAGGACCGCTGCCAATAACCGCCACCTTGTGTCCGTTTAGCGGCTCACGTTTGGAAAGGTCAACGTTGTTGTCTTTCGACCAGTCTGCTACAAAGCGCTCAAGCTTACCAATGGCAACGGGTTCTTTCTTTATTCCCAAAATACAAGCGCCTTCACATTGCGATTCCTGAGGGCATACGCGTCCACATACGGCAGGCAGGCTGCTATCTTCAGCAATAATTTTAGCCGCATCGGCAAATTTTCCTTCACGAACGCGAGCAATAAACTGCGGTATTTTTATGCTTACGGGGCATGCTCCAACACAACGCGGATTTTTACACATAAGGCAACGTGTTGCTTCAAGCGCCGCTTCATCAGCGTTATATCCGTAGCATACTTCTTCAAAGTTGGTTGCTCTTTCTTTCGGGTCTTGCTCTCTTACAGGTACTCGGGAAATATTGTTAGCCATTGCAGATAGAGGTTATTTAAAAGAGGGATGAAAGAGCAAGGACAAAAAAACAAAGACAAGAAGAGGGCATTTTGTGTCTATTGTCTTTGTTCCTTCATCTCTGCTCAAGTTTTATTTTTTGTTGTCTAAATCAGCCAAACATTGGCAGTCGGCTTCCTTTTCAATATCACGATACATGGCTTGTCGGCGCATGGCTTCGTCAAAGTTAACGAGATGACCGTCAAATTCAGGCCCGTCAACACAAGTAAACATAGTTTTTCCACCAACGCTTACACGACAGGCTCCACACATACCCGTTCCATCAACCATAAGCGTGTTAAGGCTTACAATAGTTTTTATATTATACTCTTTTGTTACAAGGCATACAAACTTCATCATTATCATAGGCCCTATGGCAATAACTTCGTCATACTGTTTGCCTTCGCTCATCAGCTGCTTAAATAAATCAGTCACCAGCCCTTTAAATCCTTCAGTACCATCATCGGTTGCAACATACAGGTTTGCGGATACCTTTTTCATCTCATCCTGAAGAATGAGCATATCTTTTGTCTTTGCACCAACAATTAAGTCGGCTTCAATACCGCGCTCATGTAACCACTTTAGCTGTGGATAAACGGGAGCTGTACCCACCCCTCCCGCAATGAAGAGTAGCTTTTTCTTCTTCAGCTCGTCAACGGGTTCGTATATGAAATCGGACGGACGACCGAGCGGGCCTACAAAGTCAAGGAAGCTGTCTCCTTCTTCTTTTGCACAAATCAACCGGCTGGATGCGCCTACCACTTGGGTAACAATAGTTACCGTTCCTTTTTCAGCGTTATAATCGCAAATGGTAAGCGGAATACGTTCGCCTTTCTCGTGCACCCGTATAATTACAAACTGTCCGGGTTGTGCCGAACGTGCTACACGTGGCGCTTCAATGTCCATTAAGTAAATATTCGGTGCCAACAGGCGTTTTTGTGCTATTCTAAACATGGGTAAGTATTGTTTGGCCGCAAAGGTAGGTAAAAAACATCCTAAAAAATGTGAACGAACCACAAGCTAACGTTGTAAAATATACTTGCTGAAAAGCACGGGCTAAGAATAAGCTAGTTAACTTGTTACCAATGACTTTATGGTTTATCTTGAATTCTTTATACTATTTTCCGGTTTAGTCGCGATTTTTTTCTATCTTCAAGTATTAAATGGAAGATAAGGAGAAATAACTCTAAGCCTATATTTCTCTGAACGCATGCCGAATTGACTTCGTTATAACAGCTGCTCTTTGTGTTAAAAGATGGACTATATATGGGAATGCCGCTTTATATCGTAATTTTGCACCGCTTTTGACCAGCATGCTTACCGGCATAACGACCAGTAAACGAAGGGGAAGTATTATTTTTAGTATTTTATTTATCACAACCAAACTAAGCTATTTAAACGCTGATGAAGCCTACACTACTAGTTCTAGCTGCCGGAATGGGCAGCCGCTATGGAGGTCTTAAACAAATGGACGGATTAGGTCCTAATGGGGAAACTATTATGGACTACTCTGTGTTTGATGCTGCTCGTGCCGGATTTGGAAAAGTTGTATTTGTTATACGTAAGAACTTTGAAAAAGAGTTTAAGGAGATTTTTCAGAGCCGATTTAAAGGAAATATAGAGGTCGATTTTGTTCTACAGGAATTGGATTACGTACCCGATGGCTGCTCTTACCACCAAGAACGCACAAAACCTTGGGGGACAGGGCATGCTGTACTTATGGGTGCTTCAGCCATTCGTGAACCATTTGCCGTAATTAATGCAGACGACTTTTACGGCGCCGATGCTTTTAAGGTGTTATCCCAGTTTCTGAGCACCGTGCAAACGGTTAACCGTTATGCAATGGTTGCCTATCGGTTGGGAAACACATTATCGGAATCAGGCCCAGTATCCAGAGGGGTTTGCAGCGTACAAAACGGTATTTTGCAATCCGTTGTGGAACGCACGCAAATAGAACGTTCCGGAGGAGTGGTTTTTTATAAAGATAACACATCAAAAATTGACATTTC
The DNA here is from genome assembly GCA_031551125.1 of Bacteroidales bacterium. Taxonomy (GTDB): domain Bacteria; phylum Bacteroidota; class Bacteroidia; order Bacteroidales; family UBA932; genus JAIRNF01. The sequence goes on along the minus strand of JAVBOB010000018.1, from coordinate 503 downwards.
CGAAAGCGAGCTGGTATCAATGAACTGTTGGGGTTTTACTCCCGACATTTTTGAACATCTTCGAAACATGTTTACCGAGTTCCTGCATAAAAATGGACAAAATCCAACATCTGAGTTTTATATTCCTTATGCAGTAAATGAGCTGATAGAAGGTAAAAAAGCAGAAGTCGAAGTGCTGCAAACAACGGCAAAATGGTTTGGTGTAACCTACCAAGATGACAGAAACTCAGCTATATTCAGCATAAATAACCTGATTAAAAAGGGAGAGTACCCAGCTAAGCTTTGGGTGTAACTTTTGAAGTGAAAGGCTAATAAAGAAGCGATATAAGGAATAAAGATTTATTTCTTTTACACAAAAAAGAGATAATGATGCCAAAAACAGTTGGTGGAGTAAATTGTAACCGTCAATAAGTTTGGTATTTACCGTGATAAAATAGAAGTTAGATGAAACAAGTTTCATCTAACTTCTATTTTATGCGCAAATTACGTTGTCCACATTGCGG
>JAVBOB010000016.1:0-31439 GCA_031551125.1 Bacteroidales bacterium | reverse complement strand
TGAGAATCGTCGAACGCTAACGCGACCGGTTCTGAGCAGCATCGGTAACAATAAAGTATATGTAGCGTTCTGTTTAATGATCGGGACAAAAGAAGAAATGATTTATTTAAATCAGAAATACCTATTCTATTTTTTTTGAATAATATTTGATAGTCATTCTTTTATTTTTAGCGCTATGTTGAGATTTTTTGTTTTTTTCTGGTATTGGCAAAAATCAAAACGACCGGACAATATCCGGTCGTTTTGATTTAAACTATAGAATGTATATTGTTATTCTTCTTCCTCATCAAAATCTTCGTCAAATTCGTTCTCGTCATCAAAGTAGTCTTCAACAGACTCCTTTTCTTCCACGAACAAATCAATATCTTCGTCTTCTTCTATCTCATCAAAAAGGGCTTTTTTTGCATTCTTAATTTTTTTTTCAGGTACAAGTTTTTTTCCCTTTACGTCTTGCTCGCCATAGGCACTAGAGCCACCTCTGCGAAGGTCATTCTTTGCTTTCATTACGGTGTAAAATAGAGATTTTAGTCGATTTTTATTTGGTTAGTAATCAGTTTCATTAGCGCAATTTTACTACTTTTTCTTTTACGTAGTGCTACTATGCAATTTTTTTTCTTCATAACGAAAGAATATTTGAAAGATTTTAATAGTAAACATTGTGATTATCAAAATGTTTTATGGTGTTCTTGTAATGGAGAAAAAAAATTTGATTTAAATTCTATCGAACAGTTCAGAACCTTTGTATATGCAGGTTTGAGTGTCGGTAAAAGTTAATTGAAAATCCTTTTAATGTAAGGCAAGGCTATGACAAATGGATAGAGCTATAAGTTAGGTTATTGCACTTCGTTGTTAAATAACGCTAATCTCTTGCATTAGCATCGGGATATAATGCATTGATAAGTAATATTTTGCATAAATTAAATGTTGGGGATGTTAGAGATGATGGCAAATGTTCCTGATTTGAGTTGTTAATTTTTCTACCTTTGCAGGAATCCAAATTTAAAAAAATTATTAGAGACCCTTTGCCATGAATAATTGTCCAGTTTTTTACAGGTCATTAGCCGGTTCTACTGCAAGTAAGGTTCAGGTAGAACTGTGGGATGAATGCCTAGATACTTTTGATAAAAAGGAGTATCTGAAAAGTTTTCACTTACTGATGGACTACGCTAACGCTGAATTACGTCCTAAGTACGGAAACGCAGCCGGAACATCATTTAAAATTCCTCATGGTTCTATTGTATTGAACCTCGAAATAGAAGGAGATTCATTTAGCGTTAAGGCTCCTTTTTTAGAGGTAAACCAAAGCAGCGTTGTTCCTTTGTTGCGTCAGATTTGTACGCTCAACTTCAACAATATGGATTTGGCTCAAATTTACTTGAGAGATAATCGGTTGGATTTTGAATACTCATGTAAGCTAAATGAGCTTAACCCCTATAAAATGTACTACCTGTTGAAAGAAATTTGTATGACGGGTGATAAGTACGATGATGAGTTTGTAACAAAGTTCGGTGCTAAGAGAGTATATGAACCTATTGTTAAGCCTTTCTCTCCGGATAAAGCCGAACGCGCCTATCAGGTTATTCAAGAGTTTCTTAAGGAGGCATTAGAATACATTAGCTACTTTGAATCGAAACGTTGGTACTCTATGGCATGGGATATGGCCGGAGCCAGCCTGCGTAAGCTTGATTATTATGCACACCCGCAAGGACAGCTGATAAATGATTTGTCGCAAGCAATTAGTGATATGTACGATGAATCAATCTCTCTTCCGGAAACTGTAACTCGGGCAAAAACATACATGCAAAAGCTGCTGGATACAGATAAGGCAACAATTATGGAAGATTTGTATGAAGTTGAGTTCTTCATTTCAAGCAAACGCCGTTCAACGCTACAAAATATTCAGGAGAACCTTGAAAAGGTATATGACAGGTCGAGAGAAGGAATGGCTAACAAGGCATACATGGGTCTTTCGTTAGATATTCTGTTTAACTTCTATAACATGTACTACTACAATGATTTGCAGGAAGATGTGAGTCAAGTGGTAGCCGATGCTATGGAAAAAGCCTCAGGAAAAACTTGGGATGTTGCCGCTAACGCGCTGTTCGGCGCGCTTGACAAGATTATGAACGGTAATCTTGCCGGTTCGGGGAAGAAAGGTGGACTTTTTTCTCGCCTATTCGGAAAGTAGTTCAATGTATTTTTAGTGTAGAACTTTTTATAGCAAACGATATGCAAAACGATATAATCTCAAAAGTAGTTTTTAAGGTAAACCATGCCGGAGGGTCGGGTAGCTGCTTCTACTTAAAACAACACAACCTTTTTGTGACTAACTTTCATGTTGTTGAAGGGTTTCAAGAAGTTTCGATAGAAAATACGGATAAGGATAGGTTCTTGGCTAAAGTTGTGCTGATTAACCCAGTTGCCGATTTGGCATTCCTTGCTACAGAGGAAAACTTTGGACAGCTTCCTGAGTTAAGCCTGAGCCTTGAAAAAGAGCTGAAGATAGGGGAGCGTATTAATGTAGTAGGTTATCCCTTCGGAATGCCTTACACAGTAACGGATGGAACCGTTTCATCTCCCAAACAGCTGATGAACGGCCGAACCTACATTCAAACAGATGCGGCAGTAAACCCCGGAAACAGCGGTGGGCCAATGTTTAACCAAGATGACCAAGTAGTTGGTATTACGGTAGCAAAGTTCAACGATGCCGATAATATGGGTTTCGGTATTCCGGTAGGAGTGCTTAACAAAATGCTGGAGCATGCACCTTCTCTTGACAGAGCAAAGTTTGCGGTTGAGTGTAGCACTTGCGGGTCGGTTATTGCTAACCAAACGCAGTATTGCCCCTCATGTGGAAATAAGATAGATGATAAGCTGTTCAACCAACGCACGCTGACTGATTTGGCTATATTCTGTGAAGAGGCCATCAACAATATGGGTGTTAACCCTGTGCTGGCTCGTGTTGGTAACGAATCATGGACATTCCATAAGGGCAGTTCGGAAATCCGTATATTTGTGTATGAGCGTAGCTACCTGTTTGCTACCTCTCCCATAAACGTGCTTCCTACCAAAGATTTGGAGCCGCTGTTGAGATTCCTGCTTTCGGCAGATATTAAGCCGTTTATACTAGGTGTTCGTAACAACGATATCTTTGTTTCATACCGTGTACACATGTCGGATGTATTCTCAGATGAAGCAGATAAGATAAAGAAAAACATTACCGATTTGGCTGCAAAAGCTGACGATTTGGATAATTACCTCAACGAAACATTTGGATGTGAGTTCTCCGAGTACAGCAAGAAAGACAAACAGTAGCTTATTTTGAGCTGATTTAAAAGAGGGTGTCCAAAAAGCATTTGGCACCCTCTTTTCTTTATATCCCTATCTGAGGTTGAAATCAAATATTCGATTCTCGTGAACCAATAAACGACTTTTTAGACAACCTCTTTTATTTGTTTTGTGTTTAACTTACATGTATTTCTTTTGCAGCTTCTTTTCCAGCGCAATATTAAGCCAAAGTAACAGGAGCACTCCAGCCAGCCCGGCTAAAAAAAGCTCGGATATACTAAGGCTTGAGGATTGACTGAAGCTGTTTTTTACGCTATGCGCGCCTTCACTCAGCGGTTGCATAACGGGCTGAAGGTAGCTTACAATACTATTCCACATAACTACCGCAGTAATGGCAGCGGCTATTCCGCATGTAATAGCAACGCTAATCCACCCCTTTTTTTGTATTTGGAGCCTTTGTAAGCGCTTCAGTTCTTCTACTTCAACCAGCTGCATTACGGTTAACGTAAAGTTAGGTTGAAGTTCTTTGCCGGATGGGGTATCAAATGCCTCATCAAGTAACGATTGTATGTTGTTTTTGTCGTCCATTGTCTCTTTCATTGTTTTGTATGTTGCGCTATACCCGCGCCCAGCTTTGTTCTAATACGGTGCAGCTTCACCTTTACGTTGGCTTCCGAGTTACCTGTTATCTCGGCCACTTCTTTTACCGATTTTGATGCCCAGTAAAACAAGCGTAGTAAAGCTGCTTCGTCAACAGGCAGCTCATCAACCAGCTGTAGTAAGCGTGCCAGCTGGGTATCGTGGCTGTCTTTCTCCTGTTCGTCAGCCTCATCATCAGCCGACTTTTCTACCTGCTCGTTCAGCGGTACAAAGTATTGTTGTTTTTTTCGGCTGTGTGATATGGCCGTGTTGTAAGCAATACGATAGAGCCAAGTAGAAAACTGTGAGGTACTTCTGAAGCCGGCTAAACTTTTATATGCCTTTAAGAACGTATCCTGAGCGAGCTCCTCGGCTTGCTCACGGTTGCCAACCACTTTCCCAATTAGGCTAAACACCATTTGCTTATAGCGTTCAACCAGCTGGGCGTAGGCGGCAGTATTTCCGTTCAGCGTTTGCCGTATTACTTCTGCATCATTATTCATACAAGCATTTGACGCTAACAGCTCGGTTTGGTTACAACGTATTGCAAAAATAGCTGTTTTTCAATAAGATGAATTCTTTTTGTAACCTTTTATGCGGGCTTGCGTCAAATGGGCAAACAAACCAACAAAACATAAATGTCATGGAAGGAATTTTTATATCACTAATTGTTTTTGCCGCTGTTTACGGAGTTATTAAGCTTATTGTGCAAAGGAGGGAACGGATAATGCTTATTGAAAAGATTGCAGGTAATGTGGACGACCAAAACATAAAGAAGCTGTCGGAAACTTACGTTCGCAGAGGAACTTTTTCAACGCTAACCATCGGCTGCTTACTGTTAGGAGCCGGCTTGGGTCTTATAATCAGTATTTTTATTGCCCAATGTGTTATTTTTCCTCAAATGGAAATGGTTGGACACGGAACAGACCTTTACTACCGCATGCGTGAAATGCTTGGTGTTGCAACAATGGCTTCAGTTCTCTTATTCGGCGGCTTAGGGCTTGTTGTAGCATACTTCTTTGAAAAAGCGGAGCTAAGAAAGGCGGCGAAGAAGGAGTAATTTGGATTAACGGTTCTTGTATTGCAAAGCGCGCCGGCTAAATGTTTAGCCGGCGCGCTTTGTGTTTGTTGTGTTAGGAGGGCAAAAGTTGTTGGTCTTACCTCTGACAAAAAATGTTTGCCCCAATATTTTTTACTATAAGTTCTTTACTCAAGGGTATTGTCGCTGCTGTTATTTTCAGGGTATTGTTTCAAAAACTCTTCCACCTTGGTAACCATTTCACTTGAGCCTACAACAAAAGGAACGCGTTGGTGTATTTCAGTAGGCTTAATAGACATTATACGTTCGTAGCCCGTTGAGGCTTTTCCACCCGACTGTTCCGCTAAAAAGGCAATGGGGTTACATTCGTACAGCAAGCGTAGTTTCCCATAGGGACTACTTACGGTAGAAGGGTAGAGGTATATACCTCCTTTAAGCATATTTCGGTGGAAGTCGGCTACTAAGCTGCCAATGTAACGCAGGCTATGCGGCTTTCCCGATGGACAGTCATTCCCCTCACAATATTTAATATACTCTTTAATGCCTGTGGGGAATTGGCTAAAGTTACCTTGGTTAATGGAGTATATGGTTCCGGTAGAAGGCATGCGCATGTTGAGGTTCGAAAGACAGAATTCTCCGATTGACGGGTCAAGCGTAAAACCGTAAACACCTGCACCTGTTGTGTAAACAAGCATAGTTGATGAGCCGTAAATAATATATCCGGCTGCAACTTGCTGTACGCCTGCCTGTAAAAAATCTTCAACAGCAGGGTCTTGTCCACGTGGGCTTATGCGGCGGTAAATGGAAAAAATTGTTCCTACGGAAACATTCACATCAATGTTTGATGAACCATCCAGCGGATCCATACAAAGCACATATCCGCCACCTTTGGCTTGGGGGTTATCCGAACAAATAATAGCATCACTTTCTTCGGAAGCAATACCGCAGCATTCTTCGCTGGCCAACATCATTTCCGTAAACTCAAGGTGTGCAAATACATCAAGCTTCTTTTGGTCTTCTCCTTGAACGTTTACGTTACCTACGGACCCAAGTATATCAACAAGTCCGGCTTTGCTTACCTTTTTGTGTACAAATTTGGCGGCAACACCCAAGTGGTGTAATAACCTTGTCAGTTCGCCTTTTGCATAGGGAAATTCTGCTTGACGTTGAAGAATAAATTCAGATAGTGTGATTAACCGAGCCATAGGGATATGTAATTAGGATATGTAAACAAAGATAATGATTTTGTTCTGGCAATAGTTAGGTAAATAGGGATATTATGCTTGTTATTGATATATTTTCAGGGTATTTCATAAAAAAAGTTCAATATAAAGTTGGCAAAAATCTTACATTTAATAACTTTAGTAGCTGTCTCTTGTCGCTGTATGCTTTTTCGTTACCTTTGTTTCCTAAACAAATTTTTATGGAGCTTACAGCTAGTACCATTGCAGAATATCTAAAGGGAGAAGTAGAAGGTAATGCTGATATAACAGTTCAAACAGTAGCGCGTATTGAACAGGGAAAACCCGGAGCGCTTTGCTTTTTAGCCAATCCGAAATACGAGAAGTACTTATATACTACGAAAGCATCTATCGTGCTTATCAATAAGTCGTTTGTGCTTAAAGAACCTGTAGCCTGTACGCTTGTGCGAGTAGAGAATGCCTATGAAGGTATTGCCGCATTACTTGACTTATACCAGTCAATGAGGTCAAGAGAAAAGAAAGGACGTTCTTGGAGAGCCAGCATTGCATGGAGTGCAAAGGTTGGAAGGAAGGCATACATCGGTCCGTTTGCATACGTTGGAAAAAAGGCTCTTATAGGTAATAATGTGAAGCTATACCCTCACGTTTATATAGGCGATAACGTAACCATTGGGGATAATACAATTATATATGCCGGAGCAAAAATTTATCAGGATTGCCAAGTAGGAGCGAACTGCATAGTACATGCGGGAGCCGTTATTGGAGCTGATGGTTTCGGTTTTGCACCTACCGCCGATGGCAGCTACAAGAAAATTCAGCAAACCGGAAACGTTGTGCTTGAAGATTTTGTAGAGGTAGGGGCAAATACCACTATCGACCGTGCCACTATGGGTTCAACGGTGATTAGGCAAGGGGTAAAGGTTGACAACTTGGTTATGCTGGCGCATAACGTAGAAATAGATCAGAATACGGTAATTGCTGCCCAGGCAGGAATTTCAGGCTCAACTAAAGTTGGAAAAGGTTGCGTTATAGGCGGACAGGTGGGTTTTGGCGGGCATATCACCATTGCCGATAAGGTGATGGTAGGAGCCCAATCAGGTATAGTAACCAGCATAACCGAGGCCGGAAACTATCGTGGTTCTCCTGCATTTGAGTTTTCAAAGTACCAGCGGTGCTATGCTGTGTTTAAAAACTTGCCGGAGCTGAGAAGTGAGGTTCTGGAGCTAAAGAAAAAGTTGAGCGAATTGAACAAAAAGGAATAAGACGAATTTATATGTTTAATAAGCGGTAAGAAGAAGGATAAAAGACATAAAGAGCAAAGATTAATAACAGCAATGTGGTATTCCTTGTTCCTTGCTGTCCTTGTTCTTTATTTTTAGATGTTTATAAGATAACGCCAAAAGAGTACAGGGTGGTTTGTGTTGTACGTATAAGCGTATAGACAACTGTTACATTACGTTAATTTCGCTTTTTTTCGTATGTTTGTGCTCTCAAAAATAAAAACTTATAACTTGTTGTAATGCAGGTAAAACAGCAAACCCTTAAAGAACAAATTACGTTTACGGGGAAAGGGCTTCATACCGGTCTTGAGGTAGAAATGACATTATGCCCTGCACCTATCAATCACGGAATCAAATTTCAACGAGTTGATATTGATGGCCAACCAACTATTGATGCTATAGCCGATTATGTTACTGCCACATCAAGGGGCACAACGTTGGAACATAACGAGGTGAAGATAAGCACACTTGAGCATGTTATGGCTTCAATGACAGGGATGGGAATTGACAATGTGCTTATTAAAATCAACGCGCCGGAAGTTCCCATTATGGACGGAAGCGCTAGGTCATACGTAGATGCTATACGTAAGGTTGGCGTGGAAGAACAAAGCGCGGACCGTTGGTATTTCGAAGTAAAAGAAAAGATTGTATATAAAGATGAGACAAGTGGCAAGGAAATAGTGGTACTGCCCGACGATCACTTTAGCGTGGAAGCAATGATTGACTTCAGCTCTAAAGTACTCGGCAACCAGTATGCCCGTCTATCATCAGTTGAGGAGTTTGCCGATGGCATTGCTCCCTGTCGTACATTTGTATTTTTACATGAGGTTGAGATGCTTTTCAAGAACAACCTCATTAAAGGCGGAGATTTAGAAAATGCGATTGTTGTTGTGGAACATGAGATTCCGCAAGATGAGCTTAACCGCTTGGCCAGCCTTTTTAATAAGCATAGCATAGAGCGTGTTCCCGAAGGTTATCTAAACAACTTGGAGCTTCGTTTCCCTAATGAGCCTGCCCGTCATAAGCTCCTTGATATAATTGGAGATTTATCGTTGGTTGGCTTCCCTATTAAAGGAAAAGTAATTGCAAGTAAGCCGGGACATTTTGCTAATACAGAGCTCGCTAAGGTTCTACGCAAAGTGGCAAAGAAGGCGTTTATGAAGCCGGAGGCTCCCGAATACGACCCTAACCGAGAACCGTTGATTGATATTAACGGGATAAAAAAAATTCTTCCTCACCGTCCTCCATTCTTGCTGGTTGATAAGATTATTGACCGCACGGAAACTTCTGTTACCGGAGTAAAGAATGTTACCATGAATGAACCGTTCTTTGTAGGCCATTTTCCAGATGAGCCTGTAATGCCGGGCGTGCTAATGGTAGAGGCAATGGCACAGGTAGGCGGATTGTTGGCGTTGGGTTCAGTTCCTGACCCCGAAAACTATTCAACCTATTTTTTGAAAATTGATAAGGTACGCTTTAAACGGAAGGTTGTTCCGGGTGATACGCTTATTTTTAAGCTTGATTTGATTGAACCCATCCGCCGTGGAATTGTATTAATGTCAGGGAAGGCATTTGTTGGCGATACTATGGTAACAGAGGCAGAGTTAATGGCCCAAATAGCAAAAAACAAGCAGTAGGATTTTATGGAGCTTACAAAAATACATCCCGATGCAAGGCTGGCAGCTGGCGTTGTAGTGGAACCATTTACAACCATCGCTAAAAACGTTGAAATAGGTGAGGGTACGTGGATAGGCCCGAATGTAACCATTATGGAGAATGTAAAGATTGGCAAAAACTGTCAAATATTCCCCGGGGCGGTTATTGGTGCGGTACCTCAGGATTTGAAATTTCAGGGCGAAGAAACCCACGTTGAAATAGGAGATAACGTTATTATCAGAGAGTGCGTAACCATTAACAGAGGAACTGCTGCCAGTGGTAAGTACAAAACAATAGTAGGCAATAGCTGCCTCTTAATGTCCTATGTGCACATAGCGCATGATTGTGTGATAGGCAGCAACGTTATATTGGCCAGCTACACCGGTTTGGCCGGAGAAGTTGAAGTGCAGGACTGGGCAATAATAGGCGGAAAAACGGGAACTCACCAGTTTACTCGTATTGGTGCTCACGTTATGGTCTCCGGAGGCTCACTGGTAGGGAAAGATATTCCTCCGTATATGATTGCCGGACACTTACCGCTTTCTTATGGCGGGGTAAATCGTATCGGCCTGCGTCGTAGAGGCTTTTCTAATGAGGTTATTAACGGAATTCATGATGTTTACCGTATTATCTACCAAAGTAACCTAAACATTACCGATGCTTGCGCAAAGGTTGAAGAAGAAGTCCCTCAATCGGCAGAACGCGATACCATTCTTCAGTTTATCCGTTCATCAAAGCGTGGCATTATTAAGGGCGTAAATCTGGAAGAGGAATAAATCGGCAGCTTGATCAAAATAAGGCCCCATACTTTTAAAAGTATGGGGCTTTTCTCTTTTGGGATGCAAAGAGGGGTGCCCGTCATGTTGAGCGAAGTCGAGACATCCGCCGAATAAGTGTCAAAGGCCTAGTAGCAATCTTGTTTCTGCTAGGCTTTCCTGCCTTACATACGAACCTGCAATACAGTAGAAAGGCATACACCTTAATATTCTCTGCCACCCTTACTCATGTTAAAATAGTTAATTCGCCGATTGCGCATTTTTATCTACGAAATTTTCGTAGATTTGCGAATAAATCGTAGTTGGGTTATGAGACAGAATTTAGAAAAGCTTACCAAGCAGGAAGAAGAAGCCATGCTTGCCATTTGGAAAGTTGGGCGTGGTGTTGTTCGCGATTTTTTGGAAAAACATACTGAGCCCGCACCACATTATAATACGTTGGTTTCAACCATAAAGAACTTGGAAAAGAAGGCTTACGTTTCACATAGGGTTGTGGGTAATGTAAATGAATATTACCCTTTAGTAGAGGAAGCCGAGTACAAAAAACAATTCTTGACAGCAGTGGTAAAGAATCATTTTTCTAACTCGTATAAGGAGCTGGTTTCGTTCTTTGCAGAGGAAAAGCAGATATCGGCAGCCGAGCTGAAAGAAATAATAGATCTGATTGAAGGTAAACGCAAAAAGTAGAAGCTATGAGCGCAATACTCATATACTTGTTGAAAGTAGCAGCGATACAAATCATTTTACTGATTTGCTATTGGGCGTTACTGAGACGGGATACATTCTTCAGCATGGCTCGCTGGTATTTTATAGGGGGGCTGATACTCTCATTTATTATCCCGTTTATTCACGTCAATGTTGGTTCGTTGGAAACGGCAAACGTCTCAGATGCGTTGACTACAGTAATTATACTGATAAATGGCAATGATTTATCGCAAGAGGTATTGCCCTCATTTTCTTATACGTTTAGTGATTATATGATGCTGGCAATAGCTATTGGTATAGCGTTTATGTTAGTGCGTTTTATTTTGCAATGTGTTGCACTGAAAAAGCTGCGTACAAATCATTTTAGAGAGGTTAATGGTTATTCCGTTCGTTCGGTTGAGGGTAGCATAAAGCCTTTTTCGTTCGGCAATCGTATTTACCTTAATCCTCAACAGTACAACGAGCACGAGCTGGAAGAAATTATTGAGCATGAGCTGGTGCATGTGAGCCAGCAACACAGTATTGATATTATTCTCGGGCTACTCAATAAGTGTTTATTTTGGTGGAATCCCGCAACGTGGTTGCTTGTTGGCGCTATGCGCAATAACCTGGAATATATTGTGGATAAGGAAATGTTGAAGCAAGGATTTGACCGCAAGTATTACCAGTACCACCTGTTGCATATTAGCCGGCTGGCTTATTCAAATAGTATTGCAAACCATTTTAATTTGTCAAACCTGAAAAAGCGTATCAAAATGATGAACAAGAAACAAACGCACCCATTCCATAAGATGAAGTGGTTGCTGTTAGTCCCTGTGGCTACTGTTGTGCTGTTAGTGTTTAGCCTCAGCAGCGAAAAAGCGATTGCATCTCCTACCGCGATAGAGGAGGTCATGGCCAAAGTTGACAACGATGCTGATACTACAAAAAAAGAAGTAGTTATTATCAGTACCGATGGGAAGGGTAAAAGTACGGCTGTGGTAAGCCTATCGGATAATCAGGATAAATCGAAGCCTGCTCGGGTACTTGTTAGGTCTGTAAATACAAGTGACCCTGAAAACCAACCGTTGTTTCTTATAGACGGAAAAGAGGTAACGGATTCTGAATTAAAAGATTTGGATGTCTCAACGATACAATCAATAAATGTGCTTAAAGGTGAAGGTTCTGCCAAAGAGTTCGGAGAAAAAGGGAAAAACGGAGTAGTACAAATTTACGTTAATCAGCAGGATCCCAATCATAAATCAAATACTTCTGCAAAGATGATTGCTTCTGACAGGGTTATATCTGTGGATAGTCCAAACCGCATACATTTTTCGGATGATACTGATTTGGAAGTGTATATTGATGGTAGGAAGGTTAAGCCGGTAGAGTTAAATACCCTTTCTACCGATAGTATTCGCAGCATGATGGTTAAAAAAGATTCCGTAGGTCAAAAAAACGCAATATATATTTTCTTGAAATAGGCATACTGCTAAGCTGTTTTATTGGTTATGTGGAGTTAGGTCGAGGGAGCAATGTATCGACTTAATTATTGTAGGTTGGATAAATAATGAATAAGCAGCCCTATTGACAAAAAGCCTGCAAGACAATTTGTCTTGCAGGCTTTGCGGTGAGGGGGGGATTCGAACCCCCGGTACAGTTACCCGTACGGCAGTTTAGCAAACTGCTGGTTTCAGCCACTCACCCACCTCACCGGATTGTGTGGCTGTTCCCAAAAGGGATTGCAAATATATAACAATCTTTGTCAACATTCAAAGAGAATGGCAATAATACCCCCTTGAATGGCAGCTTTTATGTGATTAAATCTCTGATAATAAATAAAAAGGGAAAAATAAACTTTGTGCTCGAGTGCTTTACGTTCAATGAATTTCTGTTGAAAGCCCTTTAGCATCCAACCCGTTTTTTGCAGCTTCCATTTCTCGATACTCCCCGTTCATCACAGCACACTTGCCTTTATAATGGGTAATCATGGCGCATTGCTCAGCCTGTTCGGCGCTATGGCGGCATATTTCCATGAGAGAATCAACAACGTGGTCGAATGTGTTTACCTCGTCATTAAACAGAATTAAGCGATGCATAACTTTACTTTCTGTATCTTCACTCGCAAACAACTTTTCTTTTGTTGGCATGGCTGAGTTTAATTGTTTAGCTCTACTGTTTGGACCTCAACATTGGTAAGACCTTTTCCTACTAGCTGGTCTTTTATGTTGTTTACCTCATCAAGCTTAGGGTATAAGCCCATGGAGTAGGTTATGGTTCCGTTGCTGTTGGTTTTCTTTGTAATATCCCTTCCGCCCGACAACGAGTTGAGTATAGCCGGAACGTTTGCCGATGTGGTAGGTGAAACCGTTACAGCTATACGGTATGATGTTGAGGGTTTGCCGGCCGAACTCTTTTTTGTAGCGCTACTCTTACTAGTTGTTTGCTGTGTCCGTTTTTCAGCAGCTCTTGCTTTAGCTGTTTGCTCAACCCGTCCGTTAACCCACGCATCAATTACTGCATCTTTAAAGCCTTTTTTCTTTACTTCTCCAAGTGCTTTTATTGCTTCATCGTAGGTATGAAAGAGCCCCGCATAGTAACGTTTTGCCGTACCTCGCTTTTCGGTAGTAATAGGACTTAGATTTTTTAGCTGCGCTTCTGCCGGATCTTTTGTAAAAACCCCGATTCTGATTTTATACACAATACCTATTGGTAGCGGATCATCAAACAGTATAACGCTTTTACCCGTTGTGCGGAACTTATATTTATCGGCTTCTTTTATGGTAGGTCGTTCCATATTTATAGCAGGAGCCTGTCGTTTAGCTACTATTGTTTTCCCAAAAGAAGACACCTTCTTAGGCTGTGTCGCTTTTTTGGAAGGTTCAGCGTTAACGGGAGTTGTTGGAACTTGTGATTTTAATCGTGCCGGAATGCTTGGTTTTACACCGTTGGTAATAAAATCGTATTCGGCATTGCTAAGCGTTGCTTGGAAGTCTTCAAGCGTAACACGCAGATGCTCCATTTCCTGTTCACCTGTGGTAATTTGTTGGGCTAGCGTATCCTGTTCTTGAGGAGAAGCGGCTTGCAGCCGTTGTCGTAGCCCGTTAAGCAGCTGTTGTTGGGCTAATAGCTTATCAGAAAACAGCTTGGCCCCCTTAAGCAACGTCAGGTAGTCTTCGTTGTCGGAAAGCGCTTTAATAGGAACGCTGACAGGTTGAACGTTTGGCGTAGGAGCCGCTATGGAAGGCTCAGCATCAAAGGCGGCCATCCTGAAAATCTCATTCTCATCGCTCAGCTCAATGGCGTCAGGGTTAACCCCCAATTCTATCTTATATACGGTTACGCTATCACCTTCTGCCGAACGGTTTGTGGCAAAGCAGGCGTAACGGTTTGCAGCATCGGGAACAAAGAAAAAGTCGTCATAGGGAGATGATATGGGAAATCCCAAATTTTCCGGCGTTGACCATGTACGAAGCGTAAGATTGTATTCACTTCGGTAAATATCATATCCACCCATTCCATAATGACCTTTTGATGCAAAGTACAACGTTTTTCCATCAGGAGTTATGTATGGAAAATCTTCATCAAATGGAGTATTGATAGGAGCGCCAAGGGTTATGGGCTCACTCCATGTGCTGTCATTCAGCTTACGGATACAGTAAATATCAAGCCCGGATGTACCGTCTTCTCCATAGGAAGGGAAGTAAATTACACCGGCATTTCTAGCCGACCCTTGTTCCGGAAAAAATACAACATCATCATAGCCTTTCTTTTCTATTGTATCAACGGCCATTTTCATAGACTTGGGTTTTACAGCCGGATAGCCTGCCGAAAATGTATCGTAAATGCTATAAAAGTCTTTCAGCGGAACGGTTTTTTCTCCTGAGGCAGACAGCTTGCCGGCAAAGCCCAGCAAGGTCAGCCCGTTTTCACAGCTGCTAATGTAAAGTTCGGCCGGTTCTATTAGGCTATTGTCATTTACGGCTTTGCTCAGAAAGGTATTGAAATGTTCGATAGCCTTCTCAAATCGGTAAAGGTGTCGGTTGGCTTCACCTAAGTAAAACCACACATCTACAGGCGCATTAGGCAGCTCGCTGATACGAGTCAATATATCAGCTGCTTGCAGCTGCCGTGATGGAGACGCTTCAACCATACATGCTGCCATTCGGAATGTTTGCTCATCTGAAAGAGTGGATTGCTTTTGCTGTTCCAAATATTGGGGTAGTGCCTTAGCGTATTGCCTTTTAAGAAACAAGGAATCGGCAGGGGTAATTGCCGCTTTCCCCTGCGCAAAAGCAAAAAAGGGAAAAACCAGAACGACAAATAAAACAGGAATAGATATGTAAGATGCTCGTTTCATTTTGATTGCAAAATGCGTGATAGACAGTAAAGTTACAAAATTATCGTATAGGACAAAACGTAATTTCGCAGGGGCTGTTGGTTTTATATAAAAAGTTAGAATGATAGCTGATGATAACGGAATACAAGTCGGTTAATTTTACTACTTTTACTTGCTAAATCTACCTCTTCAGGTGGACGCATTGTGGACTAAATGAGTTGAATAGCGAAGTTACAATAGCCCACAAAGATATTACATAGAATATGGAAAAGTTAAAGATAGGAGATAAGGCTCCCGACTTTAAGGGAGTTGACCAAAACGGAAAAGAAGTTTCTCTAGCCGATTATGAAGGAAAGAAGCTAGTGCTGTACTTTTACCCTAAAGATAGTACGCCCGGTTGTACAGCAGAGGCATGCAGCCTGCGTGACGGCTACGAAGATTTACGAGAGAAAGGGTACGAGGTGTTGGGTGTTAGCGTTGACAGTGAGATGTCGCATCGTAAGTTTATTGATAAACACAACCTTCCCTTCCGCTTACTTGCCGATACCGATAAGGTGGTTGTGAACGCCTACGGAGTGTGGGGCCAAAAAAGTTTTATGGGTAAAAAGTATATGGGTATAAGCCGCACTACTTTTATAATTGACGAAAACGGCGTGATAGAAAACATCATTGAGAAGGTGAAGACAATGAACCATGCGGAGCAGATATTGAATAAGTAATCATATAGAAAATAATAAATACTAAAACCACACAAGATTATGGCGAAAGAAGAGAAAGTTGAAGCAAAAGGAGTGAAAAAGAACGTTCCGGAGGTAAGTAAGGAGAAGTTGAAAGCCCTACAAGCAACGCTTGACAAGATTGAAAAAGATTTTGGTAAGGGTACTATTATGAAGATGGGTGACAAACCTATTGTCGAAGTATCGGTTATATCGTCCGGCTCTGTTGGACTTGATGTGGCGTTGGGCATTGGCGGTTACCCCCGTGGAAGGGTTATTGAAATTTATGGCCCCGAATCGTCAGGTAAAACTACGTTGGCTATTCATGCTGTTGCCGAAGCCCAAAAGGTTGGAGGCATTGCAGCGATTATTGATGCGGAGCATGCTTTTGACCGTACCTACGCAGAAAAGTTAGGTGTAAATGTAGATACCCTACTAATCTCACAACCTGATAACGGTGAGCAGGCGTTAGAAATTGCCGACCACCTGATTCGCTCAGGAGCTGTTGATATTGTTGTGATTGACTCGGTTGCGGCGCTTACCCCAAAGGCTGAAATTGAAGGTGAAATGGGCGACTCGAAGATGGGTTTACATGCGCGCCTTATGTCTCAAGCGCTACGTAAGCTAACGGCTAACATTAGCAAAACGAACACATGCTGTATTTTCATCAACCAGCTGCGTGAAAAAATTGGCGTAATGTTTGGTAATCCTGAAACCACTACGGGTGGTAATGCGCTTAAGTTCTACGCATCTATTCGTTTAGATGTTCGCCGTGTAACGCAGATGAAGGAAGGTGAAGAGGTAACCGGAAACCGTACAAGGGTAAGGGTGGTGAAGAATAAGGTAGCTCCTCCTTTCCGTAAGGCTGAATTTGATATTATGTTCGGTGAAGGTATTTCTAAGGTTGGCGAAATTATTGACCTTGGTGTTGAAATGGAAATTATTAAGAAGAGCGGTTCGTGGTTCAGCTACGGTGATACCAAGCTTGGACAAGGACGTGATGCGGTAAAGCAGCTACTCTACGATAATCCGGAACTGGCGGATGAGTTGGAAGCAAAAATCAGAGAGAAGCTGGCAAAGGCAAGCGAATAATCATTCTTTAAATAGCTCAACAATGATAAAGAAGTTAACCCTATGCCTAACCGCAGCAACTATGTTGGCGGCGTGCGGCGGAGGCGAAAAGAAAACAAATGAAGAAAAGGTGATCGGTAAAAAAGATGTTACGTTAACCAACAAGCTTATGCAGCCCGAAACCCTGTGGCTGTTCGGTCGTTTGGGTGATATGGTTGTATCGCCTGATGGAAAGCAAGTCGCCTACCTTGTAACATGGTACGATTTGGAGGAGAATAAAAGCAACACCGACATTTACATGATGGATGTGAACGGTGAAAACAAGAAACAGCTTACGCAAACGGCTGCACGTGAGGCAAACCTTCAATGGCGCCCTGATGGTAAAGTTCTTGGCTTTTTACGCGATGGACAGCTATGGGAAATGAACCCCGACGGCAGTAACCAGCAACAGCTTTCAAATGTTGAAGCCGGCATTAACGGTTTCATCTACGCGCCTACTATGGATAAGGTGCTGTACGCTATTGATACGAAGATGGAAAACGTAACGGGGGCAGACATTTTCCCCGATATGCCAAAGTCGGAAGTTTACGTGTACGAAGACCTTATGTACCGTCACTGGGATTCGTGGGCGGACGGAAACGTTAGCCACATTTACGTTGCCGGCTATAAGGAATCTAAAGTTGAGGCTCCCGTTGATATTATGGCTAACGAGCCTTATGATTCACCAATGAAGCCGTTTGGCGGAATGGAGGAGATTTGCTGGAGCCCCGATGGCAAAACAATTGCATACACCTGCAAAAAGCTAAAAGGGAAAGCATACGCGTTAACCACTAACTCTGAAATTTACCTGTATAATACGGATAGCAAGGAAACCAAGCTGCTTACAGAAGGAATGATGGGCTACGATAAGCAACCCTTATTCTCTCCTGATGGCAAGAAGTTGGCATGGGTAAGTATGGAGCGTGAAGGCTACGAGGCTGATAAAGAACGCCTATTTATCTATGATTTCGAGAAGGGTACAAAGGAAGATTACTCTACCGGGTTTGATGCCAGTGCAGAGTCTTTACAATGGACACCCGATGGAAAGTCGATTTACTTTGTTGCTTGTGTAAACCAAACGTATCGTGTTTACCGTTTAGATTTAGATGGACACAGTATTACGCAAGTGTCAAAAGATGGATTTTTTGACTACCAGCATCCGTGCCCGGTAGATGGGACAACCATGCTAGCATCACGCACGGATATGACGCACCCGGCAGAAATTTACAAGCTAGACCTTGCAACAGGAGAAGGTAGCAATATTTCTGAAATCAATAAGGCTTTACTTGACCAGCTAACGCTTCCTACCATTGAGCAACGTATGGTTAAAACTACTGATGGAAAAGAAATGATTACATGGGTGGTGTTACCTCCTAGCTTTGATAAGTCACAGAAATATCCGGTTATTATGATGTGCACCGGAGGGCCTCAGGGACCGGTAAGCCAATCATACAGCTATCGCTGGAACTATGCGTTAATGGCTTCTCAGGGTTATGTTGTAATATATCCGGCAAGACGTGGTGTATCCGGTAGCGGGCAAGCATGGACTGACGCTATTTCTAAGCATCATGGTGAGCAGGAAGAGCGTGATTTGTTTGCAGCCGCTGATGATATAGCCCAAGAACCTTGGGTTGATGCTAACCGTATGGGTGCAGCAGGCGCCAGCTTCGGAGGATTTTCCATATTCCACATGGCCGGAACGCACAACCACCGCTTTAAGGCACTACTTGCTCATGCAGGTATATTTGATTTTCAGGCAATGTACACAACCACCGAAGAAATGTTTTTTGAAAACTGGGAAAAGGGTGGTGCTCCTTGGGATATAGGTACAAACAAAGAGGTAGCGAGAGTATTTGCGCAGTCGCCCATCAACTTTGTAAAAAAATGGGATACCCCCATTATGATAGTTCACGGCGGAAAGGATTTCCGTGTTCCTTACTCGCAAGGAATGGCTGCTTACAATGCAGCTCAGCTACTTGGCGTACCCAGCAAGCTGGTTGTTTTCCCATACGAAAACCACTGGATATTGAAGCCCCAAAATGCTGTTGTTTGGCAACGGGAGTTTTTCGGGTGGTTTGATAAATACCTAAAGAATAGTTAATAATATATTCTTTATTTAACCATAAAAGAAGATGCAGAGGACATAATATTAAATTTTGTGCCCTCTGCTGTTTTTCTACATGCATTTATTCATACAGTTTTTGTACAGTAAGGGTGCACAAATAGAGCATGCTTCTAGAAATAGAGCATTTTTACAAAACACCTATCAGGGTTAAATTAAGCTAAGTAAATCTTGTCTATTCCTGTTTACTATATATTTACACGTTAATTGACTTTAAATTCAAATTCAATAAAGATGAAAAAAATTGCATTACTCCTTTTTGTTCCCGCACTAGTTTTAGTATGGGCTGCCTGCACAAAGGATTACACAACGCCTAAAAGTTCTGCAAAAGCGTTAAGCTCATTCACAATTCCTGCCTTAAAGGTAGTTGGAAAAATTTCTGAGGAAAATAAAACCATTGCAATGGAAGTACCCGGAGAAGCGAACATTACTTCACTTACTCCTCGTATTGCTATTTCAGAAAAAGCAACGATAAGTCCGGAGTCGGACGTTCCGCAGGACTTTTCGTCTCCTATCGTTTATACGGTAACTGCTGAAGACGGAACAACGGAAACCTATACGGTATCTGTTAAGCAAGCTCAGCTGACCGATAACGATGATCATGTTATAGTGCCTGTTATTACAGCTTCGGCAGAGAGCCTTTGCGATGGAGGAAATGTAATACTTACCGTTAATCCGCATCCGGAAGGTGCAACATATAAATGGTATAAAGATGGTGTTGAAATAAGTGGCACAGCAAAACCAACCTACACAGCAACTCGAGTAGGTAGCTATTCGGTAGTTATTAAGGTAGGTGATGCGCTGTCAAGAGTAAGCGATGTTGTAGCAATTACACAGTTTATTCCCACTGCCAAGCCAACAGTTACGTCAGCAGCAGGTACAACAATTTGCAGGGGTGTTGGTATAACGCTTACCGCCCATTTTGAAATAGCAGGTGTAACATACGTATGGTATAAAGACGGTACAGCAATAGATGGAGCTACTAGTGCTACATATTTGGCTACAGCCGCCGGCACATATTGGGTTGTTGCAAAAGAAGGACTTTGCAGCTCATTGGCTAGCGAGAAAATTTCCCTTATAGCAGGTATTCCTGCAGGTACAAAACCTACACTTACGGCTCCCGCCACCACTGTTTGTGGTAGCCTTATGCTTACCGCCGCATTCTCAATGCCCGGAGCAAGCTACATTTGGTATAAGGGTGGAGTAGAAGTAGGTCACACTACAAGCGTTAATTATACCATTACTCAAGACGGATCATATACAGTAGCGGCTAAAATAGGTGATTGTATTTCGGAACCTAGCGCTGAGCTGGTAATTGCTCCCGTTATTCCGGCAACTGCAAAGCCCTTACTTGGTTCGTCAGCTGCAACACTTTGCGGTGGTAGCAGCGTAACCCTTACTGCTACAAATACTCCTGCAATAGCAGGTGCTACCTATACATGGTATAAGGATGGAGCAGTACTAGGTACTACAGCTGAAGGAACACGCACTATAGCGTTACCCGGTTCATATACGGTGAAGACCAATGTCGGTTCTTGCTCTTCATTAACCAGCGATCCTTCCGTAGTTGGAGCTGGTATTCCTACAGATATTAAGCCTACCATTACTTCTACATCAACACAACTTTGTAGCGGTGGAAGCATTACCCTTACGGTAAACTATACAGGAGGCGGTACAGGTGTAACCTATGTATGGTATAAGGACGGAGTAGAAGTAAGCCGTGGAACGGGTACAAGTTATTCAGCAACTCAAGCCGGAGAATATACGGTAAAAGCAACAATGGGCGCTTGCACCACTATAGCAAGCGATCTGAAGGTTATTACCTTAGCAATGCCGGCAGGTGCTCAACCTACGCTTAGCGCATCAGCAACAAGCTTAACAGCAGGAGGTGGAACTGTAACTCTTACAGCAAATTTTGTGGTTTCGGGAGCAACTTATATATGGTATAAGGATGGAGGTACGATATCTGGTACAGGTGCAACTCGTACAGTAGCTGTTGCCGGAACATACCATGTAGTGGCAAAAGTTGGTACTTGTAATTCAACGCCAAGTAGCAATGTGGTAATTACTACTCTATAATCATTGATAATAGTACAATAAAAAAGAGCAAGGAATAACTCCTTGCTCTTTTTTATTAGCACTCTGTGAAGAAGAGTTGCTAGTCCTATGGTAGTAGAGTTTCCCTTTTAGAAGGCTTGGAGGTAGGGTTGTTAGTGTGGAGTAGTAAATTGTATGAAAAGCGGCTATGCTAGTTGACTTTCTTAAATGTTTTCAATCCGGTGTCTAAGAAGGAAAGAAATGTATCAGGGTCGCTTGTGTAATCTTGCAGCTTTGTCAGTATTTTTTCATTCACATCCATAATAACAAAACATGGGCTATAGCTAGAGCCAATTTTTGCATGCTGGTACTCCCTGTTTATTTTTCCCAAGGTTGTGGTTAACCTCCCTTGAGCTGTGATAATTCCATTACTATCGGGCAATTCTGTTCTTTCATCTATGTAAAGAACAACAAAAACAAATTCGCTATTAATTGCGGTTATTATGTGCTGGTCTTTTAACACAGTCATGTCCATTTTTTTGCAGTTAGCGCAGCCATGACCCTTGAATTCTAAAAGGATGGGTTTGTTTTGCTGTTTAGCGCAAGCAGTAGCTTCGCTAATATCAAAGTACCCTTTAATGCTTTTTGGTGTACGCATTTTCGTTTCGGCGTACTTGGGCTGCCCTCCGCAGGGCGCTTCTTTCGAGAAACGTTCTTCACTCACTTCCTGCCGAGTTCCATTTTTATCTCCTTTACTTTCGGTTTGGGCTTTGCACCCTATGGCAGAAAGTAGGAGCGTGCATGTGGTAATTATTACAGCTAGCTGTTTCATGCCTTAGTGTTTAGCAAAACGACCCACAGCTTTCTGCGGGTCGTTTTATTAGCAATATGATATATGGATTACTTTGCGGCATTGAATTTTGCCAATCCTTTATCCAGAAACTCAATCAGCTCGTCAGCGCTAGACATTCCCAGCCCTTTTTCCAGTATGTTTTCGTTAGCATCAATAACGGCAAAGTAGGGACCTCCGATTGCTTCAAACTTCTTTTGTTGGTATTCGGTAGTCCGCTTACCTATTGTAGTAGCTGTTGAACCCGCAATGTATTGTTCATCTGCACTGATAGGTGTTTTATCATCATAGTACAGTGCAACCAAAACAAAGTCGTTGTTAATCTTATCAATTACACGTTGGTCTTTAAAGGTAGATGCTTCCATCTTCTTACAGTTGGTGCAACCAAAACCTTTGATATCAATTAGTAGGGGCTTATTCAGCTGCTTAGCACATTCCTTAGCCTCCGTTAGGTCAAAATATCCCTTGATGCCTGCGGGCAGGTGCATCTTGGTATCGGAGTATTTAGGCGTTGTGCCGCAGGGTGATTGTAGCGGTGCGTGAACAGCAGCGCTTCCACTTGAAGCGGACATGGTCGTTAAGTCAAACGATTGCTTATCCTTTGTAGGTAAGAAGCTTGATACGGCGTCCAAATTAGCGCCAAATAGGCCGGGGATTAGGTAAATGGCAAACACAAAAGCAATGATAGCCATACCAAGGCGGGGAACGCTTACATACTTCACATCGCTATCATGTGAGAATTTGAGCTTGCCCAACAGGTAAAGACCAAGCAGAATAGCCAGTACAATCCAGAATCCGATAGCAACTTCGCGGCTGATAATATTTAGGTTAGCGTCAATGTCAACCTGGTTGAGAAACTTCACACAGAAGCCTAGCATAACGAAGGCAAAAACAACCTTTACAGAGTTTAGCCAGCTGCCTGATTTCAGCTTATCCATTAGTACGGGGAATATGGCAACAATAAGGAAAGGTGAAGCCATGGCCAATCCAAAGCAGGTAAGACCAAGTATAGGCTTAACTATTGATGTGCCTGATGCTGCTTCAGGAAGCAAGCTACCTACAAAGGGGCCGGTACATGAGAAGGAAACAATAGCAAGTACCAATGCCATAAAGAAAGAACCCACATATCCGCCCTTATCAACTTGCTTGTCGGCCTTGTTGGCAAAGCCTGATGGAAGAACGATTTCGAACATTCCGAAGAATGATGCTGCAAAGATAAGGAACATCAATGCAAAAATAAGGTTCATATACCAGCTTGAGCTGATAACCTGAGCAATGGCCGGGTTTTTAAATATAGCAACAATAGCACCGATTAATCCGTAAACAAGTCCTACAGAAAGGAAGAAAACAATAGCTTTCGTAACCGTTTGCATGCGGTTGTTGGAGCCCTGCATAAAGAAGCTAACCGTCATAGGTATCATAGGGAATACGCAAGGTGTTAGGATTGCACCTAAACCTGCGGCTATAGCCATAAGTACGAAAAACAATACCGACTCATTTTTCTGGTCGGTATTGTTTGATGTGTTATCCGCCGGAGCCTGAGCGGTTTCGCCCGCCGTAGCGGCAGGCTGAACGTTGTCAGCCGTAGCAGTATCTGTTGAAGTGGTGTTTGCTTCAGGTGTTGCCGCCGTAGCAGATGTGGCAGCAGCATCAGCAGTAGTTGCAGCCGGAGTTGTTGTTGTTGCCGGAGCAGCAGCTTCGGTAGCGCTAGCAAGCATATCGCCGGAAATGTTGAACGAGAACGTTTCATCACCGGGAATACAAGTACCTTCACCGCATGTTTGGAAGGTCATTTCACCCTTTATAGCAAAGGGCTTGGTCGATTTTATTTTTACCCGTTGAACGAAGGTTGCTGTACCTGAATAGTACTTTACATTCGTTTCAAACATTTCATCATACTCTTGCTTTGGGGCATTTTTTGAAACCATTTTGCCCATCAGCTGGTAATCAGCAGAAGGTGTAAAGCTGAACTCTAACGGCATTGGCCCATCAGGCACTACATCCATTGAGTATAGGTGAAATTCCGGAGCAACCTGAACGGTAAACGTCAGCTCAACTTCGGCAGCAGCCACTTTTTTTGCGCTGTACTTCCAAGTGGTATTGGATTGAGAAAATCCGGGTACCGCCAACAGCATTAGTAGCAGAGAGAGTAAAAAAGATTTTTTTGCAGGCATAACGGGTTTTAATTTTTGATGTAACAATACCTATCGCTAATTAAGAAGGCAAATGTATGTATTTTCTTTCAAACCATGAGCAAATTTTGTATTTAACGTGTATTTTGAAACTGCAACAAAATAGGCTCAAATGGTGAAAAAACAGTACTTTTGCATCTCAAACCGAGTCGAGTTATAAATACGTTATACTTTGACCGGGAGAAAGCCTTAAGGTTTAAAAGTACATTGCAGAATTGATGTAAGTGCGAATCTCAGCTATTTAACTGCCATACCTAAATTAGATATATAATAATTCAATAAAATATGACACAAGAAGAGCTTTTCAAAAAATTAATCGCGCATAGTAAGGAGTACGGATACATTTTTCCCTCAAGTGAAATTTATGATGGTCTTAGCGCTGTGTATGACTACGGTCAGTATGGTGTTGAGCTGAAGAATAACATTAAGCGTTACTGGTGGGATTCTATGGTAAAGCTTAACGAGAATATCGTAGGTATTGATTCAGCCATCTTTATGCATCCGCGCATTTGGGAAGCTTCGGGACACGTAGGTGCGTTCAACGACCCGTTGATTGATAATAAGGACTCGAAGAAACGCTACCGTGCCGATGTTCTTCTGGAAGACTACATTGCCAAGCTGGAAGAAAAGGTAGAAAAAGAAGTAGAAAAAGGTAAGAAAAAGTTTGCCGATACTTTTGATGAGGCACAGTTCCGTGCTACTAACCCCAACGTATTACGCAGTCAATCAAAGATTGATGAGGTTAGAAAGCGAATGGTTGATACATTAGCTACTAACGATTTGGCAGGTATTAAGCAGCTGATTGTTGATTGTGAGATTGTTTGCCCTATCTCCGGTACACGTAACTGGACGGATGTTAGGCAGTTCAACCTGATGTTCTCTACTCAAATGGGCTCGGTAAGTGAGGATGCAAGCGCCATATACCTTCGTCCGGAAACAGCTCAGGGTATCTTTGTAAACTTCCTGAACGTGCAAAAAACCGGACGTATGAAAATACCTTTCGGTATAGCGCAAATAGGTAAGGCGTTCCGAAACGAGATAGTGGCTCGTCAGTTTATATTCCGTATGCGCGAGTTTGAGCAAATGGAAATGCAGTTCTTTGTTCGTCCGGGTGAGGAGCTGAAGTGGTATGAGCATTGGAAGGAACAACGTATGCGCTGGCATCAAATGCTGGGCTTTGGTGAAAACAAGTACCGTTTCCATAACCATGATAAGCTGGCACATTACGCCAATGCCGCTGCCGATGTTGAATTCCAGTTCCCCTTCGGATTTAAGGAGGTAGAAGGTATTCACTCTCGTACTGATTTCGATCTTGGCAGTCACCAAAAATTCTCCGGTAAGAAGCTGCAATACTTTGACCCCGAAACCAACGAAAATTATGTTCCGTATGTAGTTGAAACATCTATTGGTGTTGACCGTATGGTGCTATTGGTTTTATCGGCGGCTTATGATGAGGAAAAGCTGGCAGATGGAGAAGAACGTGTAGTGCTACGCATTCCTCCCATTTTATCGCCTGTTAAGCTAGCTGTGTTACCATTAGTAAAAAAAGACGGGCTTCCTGAAAAGGCAAGAGAAATAATGAATGAGCTGAAATTCGATTTCAACTGTCAGTATGACGAGAAGGATTCGATAGGTAAGCGTTACCGCCGTCAGGATGCAATAGGTACTCCTTTCTGTGTTACCGTTGACCATCAGAGCTTAGAGGACAACACGGTTACCATTCGCTATCGCGATAGCATGGAGCAGGAGCGCGTTCCCATCGCAAACCTTCGTGCCATTATGGACGATAAGGTGAACATGCGGAAGGTGTTGGAGCAGCTTGGAAAGTAAGAAGTACGTTACTTGCAGCCAGCTATAAAAGCACGTCATTGCGAGGCGTTTTTGCCGAAGCAATCTATTTAATTCAAAAGATTGGTTAGTTTCGCTCGCAATAAGAACATTATAGACCCATAACATAAAACTATATAATCATGAAAAAATCAACGTTGGCTATTTGGGGGTTGTTCACAGTAGCACTCCTTCCCGCATCAAAAGGTTTTGCACAAACATCGGGTACAATTCCGGCAGACCTTAAGCAGGTAAAAAATGTAATAATGATGATTCCCGATGGGACAAGTACCTCCGTACTTTCTCTTGCTCGTTGGTATAATAGCTATAATAGCAACGATTTTAAGTGGTTATACGTTGATGGTGTGGTTTGTGGATTGGTAAAAACACATTCGTCCGATGCTCCTATTGGTGACTCTGCACCAACCGGAAGTACTTACGCTTCGGGTGTTGTAGCTCAGGCAGGCTGCGTATCTACCTATCCTGAAAAAACACCAAACGATATTGTTCCGGTTGACGCTTCGCTGACAAATTCTCCTGCATTTACTATTCTTGAGGCTGCAAAACAGAAGGGAATGGCTACCGGCTTGGTTGTTACTTGTGAGTTCCCTCATGCCACACCGGCCGACTTTTCTGCACATACGCCCAACCGTAGCGATTATGCGGTAATTGCTCCGCAAATGGTATATAATAATATTGACGTAGTATTTGGTGGTGGAGAAAAGTATTTACTACCCGAACAACGTAAGTATCTTGCGCAAAACGGATGGGATACTATATTCTATGACTATAATAAGTTTATGTCATTTGATGGTAAAAAGGCGTGGGCCTTGTTTGCTCCGGAGGACGTTCCTTACGATTTTGACCGTGACCCCAATGCTGTTCCTTCACTTGGACAAATGACAAAGAAAGCGCTGAATATTCTTTCTAAGAATGATAAGGGATTTTTCCTAATGGTTGAAGGCAGCAAGGTGGACTTTGCTGCACATGGTAATGACCCCGTAGGTATTATCAGTGAGTTTTTGGCTTTTGACAAGGCAGTAAAAGAAGCGTTGGAGTTTGCTAAGAAAGATGGTAACACGGCAATTGTTATTTGTCCCGATCATGGTAATAGTGCGGTTAGCATTGGTAACCAATCATCAACATCAGGCTATAACAGGCTTTCAAAGAAAGACCTTTTTGGTCCGCTTATGGGCTGTAAGCTTACCTGCGAAGGCTTTGCCAAGAAGCTGGTAGCTAAGGGTCGGTATGATGAAAATTTTGTAAGAGAGCAATTTGCACAACAAATGGGTTTTAACGATATTACATTGCCGGAGCTACAAACGTTGAAAAGCCCCATGAACGGAAAGAAAGAAGGCGATATTACCAAAGCGGTGGTTAAGATAGTAAATGCGCGCACGTTCATAGGTTTCACTACCGGAGGACATACCGGAGAGGATGTATTCTTAGGATGCTACCATCCCCAACAACAGGAATTGCACGGAGTAGTGCTTAATACAGATATTAACCGCTACATGTGTGAGCTGCTTGGCGTAGGTAACCTATCAGACTCTACAAAGAAATATTTTGTAAGCCATAAAACAGTATTCCCTGAAAGTGAATACACGCTGACATGGGATAAGTCTCAAGCTGCACCAACGCTTACCGTTACCTCAAAGGCAACTAAAAAGGTGCTTACCGCAAAAGCATTCGAGAATAAGGTAGCTGTAGCCAATAACGCAAAGGATAAGAACGGCAAAAACACTTCGTTAAGTACAGTTATTGTGTATGTAACCCGTAATGATGCGTTTTATCTTCCGGCTAGCGTGAAGGATTTACTGAAATAGTTAGTTCAAGCAGCCTGCTATACCCCCAACCCCCTGAAGGGGGCTTTGGTCTGTGAAAACGACTTTCTAGAGTTCAATTTTGCAGTAGTCGAGTTCCCCCTTTAGGGGGTTAGGGGGTAATAGTACCGGCATGGAGTACAAATTAAGTGGCGAGCAACATAGCACGTCATTGCGAGGAGGAACGACGAAACAATCTATCACGGAAGAGAATGCCGAACAGCAAACAATACCAACGGAAGTAAAAGAACGTTCGTTCTTTCAATTCAAGGGGAAATATATTTTCACGCCTGTGAAATCGGGCTTGATGATTATTGATATCCGCCGCGCCAAACAACGGATTCTGTACGAACAGTTTTTGGAAAACCTAAACAACCACTTGCACGAAACGCAACAGGATATTTTTCCGCAAACCGTAGAACTCGCGCCGGTAGACTATACTTTGCTCGAAAGTGTATTGCCCGAATTGGCGCAAATCGGGTACGACATTCGCCCGTTCGGTAACAATACAGTAGTTGTAAACGGCCAGCCGGCTTCGGCTCCCAAGATGAATGCAAAAGAATTGCTCGATGAATTGCTGTATTTATTACACGAAAACGCTAACGATTTAAAAACGCAACGACAAGAGAAACTTGCGCTATCATTGGCCAAAGCAGCAGTTCGTAGTTCCACGGAGACATTAAATAATTTTGAAGTGCAAACGCTGGTCGATGCCCTGTTTGCCTGCAAGGAACCGTCGCTATCGCCCGAAGGAAAGCCTACGTTGCAAATGGTTACCAACGAGGAGTTGGATAAACGATTCTTGCGGTAAAAATCAATTATTTTCCTACTAACACAAAATCCAATTGTTTCTGCTCCAGATTGGCGCGTTTTACACGGATACGTACCGGATCTCCGAATTGGTATTTGCGACCGCTACGTTGTCCGATGAGGGCATAGCGTTTTTCATCGAACTCGTAGTAATCGTCGCGCAGCGAGCGAGTGCTTACCATTCCTTCGATATGGCTTTCGGTAAGCTCTACATAAAGGCCCCATTCGGTAAGGCCGGAAATAACCCCGTCGAATTCCTGCCCTTCCTTGTCCTGCATAAATTCCACCATCTTGTATTTGATGCTGGCACGTTCGGCATCCGACGCCACTTGCTCGCGTGCCGATGAGTATTTACACTTGTCTTCGACCTGCACTTTATTTTCCGACTCTCCTTTCGCTAGGTATTTTGCCAACAGGCGATGCACCATCATGTCGGGGTAGCGGCGGATAGGCGACGTGAAATGGGTATAGAATTCAAATGCCAACCCGAAGTGCCCGATGTTATCGGTTGAGTATGTCGCGCGTGCCATGGATCGCAAAGCCATGGTGGTAATCGCATTTCCCTCGGGCTTGCCGTCTACTTTTTTTAACAAGTTGTTTAATTCACGGGCCGTTTCGAGCGGTGTTTTCGTTTGTTTGAATTTATAGCCAAAGTGTTTGAGAAATTCGCGGAATGCGTTCAGTTTGTCTATTGCCGGCTCGGCATGTATCCGGTATACGAAAGTCTTCGGTTTTTTGGTATTCCCAATCAAGGCAGCTACGCTTCGATTGGCCAACAACATAAATTCTTCAATCAGGAAATTTGCCTCTTTTTGCTCCTTAAAATATACGCGCAGCGGTTTGCCGTTGGCATCTACTTCTACCTTTGCTTCGGGGCGCTCGAACAGCACTGAGCCGTGGTCGAAGCGCGCTTGCCGCATGACTTGTGCAATTTTGTGAACCGTCAGTATTTCGTTGCTTAGCGTGCCTTTGCCGGTTTCAATTATTTTTTGCACCTCGTCGTAATTGAAGCGTTGGTTGGAGCGAATCACCGTGCGGCCGAACCATTGTTTTTTAATTTCGGCTTTGTCGTTTATTTCGAATACCGCCGAGAAGCACAGCTTGTCTTCGTTGGGGCGCAAAGAACACAAGTTGTTCGATAATTTTTCGGGCAGCATCGAAATCGTGCGGTCTACGAGGTATACCGATGTAGCGCGATGGGCTGCTTCTTTCTCGACCAGCATGCCGGGCCGTACGTAGTGCGTCACGTCGGCAATGTGAACACCAATTTCGTACAACCCTTTTTTCACTTGGCGGAACGACAGTGCGTCATCAAAATCTTTTGCATCGGCCGGATCAATGGTAAATGTACAAACCTCGCGGAAGTCTCGCCGCTCCTTTATTTCCGGTGCCGGGATTTCAACCGGAATATTTTCCGCTTCGCGCTCTACAGCATCCTCAAATTTATAAGGCAAACCGAATTCCGCAAGGATGGCGTGCATTTCGGTTGTATTCTCGCCGGGTGCACCCAGCACATCTACAATATTTCCAATGGGCTCGCGGTTTTTGGCGTCCCAGTCGGTAACCAATACCGCTACTTTCTGGCCGGTTTCGGCATTCTGTAATTCATCAAAGAAAACCTTGATATCGTAGGGCATGTTGCGATGATCGGTGATCACATACGAGTTGTGTTTCATCTTCTGCAGTATCCCGATATACGGACGTTTCGAGCGTTCGATGATTTCTTCTACTTCACCTTCGGTACGTTTGTTTTTCCGCTCTTTATTGAGGGTATATACTACCTGCACTTTGTCTCCATGCAAGGCTCCTTTCAACTTGCGCGAAGCTACAAATATGTCTTCCGCTTCACCTTCCACTTTTACAAACCCATATCCTTCGCGCGACATAAATACCGTGCCTGTCGCTACCTTGTAGTGAGGGTCGTGATGTCCTTTCGGGCGGTATTTTCCCTGCCGTTCGGCAATTACATTTTCGACAATCAGTTCATCTATGTATTCCACTACCAGAGGACGGTCTTTTCTTTGTATCTGCAACTCGTGCGACAACTGCCGGAGTGTAAAACGTTCCTGGTGGGATAGCACCCATTCACGTACTGCTGTGCGCAAATCTTTCGGCGGTTGTTTTGTTCGTTTATTTTTTGTCATCTTAAAATTAATTCCTTGTAAACCTGAATTTACAAAGATACAATAAAAGTTTGGCGCTTTGATAATTCCTTTTCTATTTTGTATCTTTGTAAGTTACATTCATAAAAATAATTAGTTATGGAAAAGAAAGTATTTTTAATGATTTTAGACGGTTGGGGCGAAGGCGCACCTGATCGTTCCAACGCTATATTTACACAAGGGGAACCAAATATTGCTGCATTGAAAGCAATATATCCACACTCCCAATTGCAGGCTTCGGGCGAAAACGTGGGGCTGCCCGATGGGCAAATGGGAAACTCCGAAGTGGGACACCTCAATATTGGCGCAGGGCGTATCGTGTATCAGGATTTGGTGAAAATAAACCGTGCGTGCCGTGACAACTCGATTTTGCAAAACGAGGAAGTAAAAAAGGTGTATTCGTATGTCAAGCAAAATAACAAGCAATTGCACTTAATGGGTCTTGTATCCGACGGTGGTGTGCACAGTTCGTTAGAGCATTTGTTCAAATTGTGCGATGTGGGAAAAGAATATGGTATCGACAAATTATTCGTGCATTGCTTTATGGATGGCCGCGACACCGATCCACGCAGCGGCAAAGGGTTTATTGAGCAATTGCAAAAACATCTGAAAGTTTCTACGGGAAAAATTGCCAGTGTAGTGGGACGCTACTATGCGATGGACCGCGATAAACGCTGGGAG
Source organism: Bacteroidales bacterium (assembly GCA_031551125.1). Lineage (GTDB taxonomy): Bacteria > Bacteroidota > Bacteroidia > Bacteroidales > UBA932 > JAIRNF01. The sequence continues at coordinate 206 of JAVBOB010000016.1, read as the reverse complement.
CGCGTAAAAGCAGCTTACGACTTGTTGGTAAAAGGCGTAGGGACTCCTGTTGGCGATGCCGCTCAGGGCATGCAACAATCATATGAAGCGGGAGTAACCGATGAATTTGTTAAACCCATTGTGTGTACCGAAGGTGGAAAACCGGTTGCTACTATACAGGAGGGCGATGCCATTATTTTCTTCAACTTCCGCAACGACCGTGCCAA
>JAVBOB010000028.1:0-5112 GCA_031551125.1 Bacteroidales bacterium | reverse complement strand
ACTCTAAGTTGTAAATATCCTTAGCATACCAGCGTTGCTTAAATTGCAAGGTAACCAAGCCAATTGCACTAACTACCAACCCTACAACCGTTGTAGCAAACACTACCTGCATGTTATAGGCCATTCCCGAAATATCTCCGGCTGAAAGTCCGACCAATGCGGGACTCATGGCAATTAATGTACCAATAAGTCCCAGTACGGGACCCATCTTGGCCAGCATTTTAGATAACGATAAATCTTTATCCGCTTCATTCTCGAAGTTAGATATCAGGTATTCGGCATAAGCTTCGCTTGGCGTGCTATTCAACATATCACGCAAGTACTTTATGAATAGCGAGCTGTCTTTTTCCGGCAGCATTGATTTCAACTCGTTAATATCATTGCTGGTCAAGCTTTTTATTTTATTGCTAAATAGCTTGTCATTCCTGCGTTTTACTACCATCTGGTTATAGAAACTTCCGGTGAGCAATAGCGAACGTCCAAACAGGATAAGAAGAATGATGATGTCGGGTATTAGCAAGCTGTTGGCTACCCAAAATAGTGCTTTCGAAATTACTTCCATGTCTTTTTAATTGAGTGGGGATTTTTAATTGAGAGTTGAGAGTTGAAAAGTAATTCTCAATTCTCCCTTCTTCCTTTTAATTTTATTCGCCATTTTACCTTATTCCAAAATATTCCCAGCAAGAACATCAGTATGAATAAACCTGCAGAAAGCAGAATAGCCCTTAGGCTAAATGCTTCTTCTGACGCTGCATAAGTCACGTTACCGTTAACCGTAGTAATCAACCCGATGATGCAAACAAACAGGCCTACCAAGAAATGTACTTCCAACCTTAGCGCAGTTTCGGGATAAAAACGTTTTACCGCGTAGCTTAACAACGGTATAGCAGCAAAAGCTGTCGCGGCCAAAATGTAAGAAATGTACGTAAAATCAGTACCCGGAAACGAATAGATGCTTTGCGTAAACAGGTAAAACAGCACCGGGAACAACAGCAATCCGGAATACCAATGCAGCAGCTTTAGCGCTACCCGCTTGCGCTTGCTTACATCTATAGATTGAAAGGCGGCAAAGCAATATGCAAAACAAAGCATAGACTCTATGGTTATAAGCACAGCCATGTTTTGTAAAACATGCGGATTGGAAAGGTAGTCTGCCAGCTGTGTTTTTGACTGTTGTATTGCCCATTGGCATGAAACAATAACGAAAACAGCGCAAACCAACCCAAACAATGCTGACTGCCACCACTTCCAAAAGCTAAGCTTCAGTAAGGTATTCACCGCAATGAATAGCATAAGTATCTGTATAATCAGCTCCATTTATTTAATTGAGAGTTGAGAATGGAGAATTGAGAACGAATCACATAAAGCAAATCTCCATTCTCCATTATTTAAGCTTTCCTTTTCTTACGTAACACTACCAACAGCACTACAAAAGCAGCCAACACCAATGAAACTATCAGCACTCCGTTCAACGAACTTTTCTCGCCTTGCCGGCCATTGGAAACCTCTTCCTTCTTCAACACCATTCCGTTGTTATTTGCATCAGGAGATATGTTTGCCTGCTTCATTTGCTGGAGTTGCTGTTTATATTGGGCAGCATTTTGTGGATTTACTTTTTGTGCAATAAAATCTTGTAACTTCGTATTTGAGCCGGAAAAGCCGGAACCGCTCGCTCCAAATTCTTTCACTAAATCAGTATGCAGCTGGGCAATAGTATTCAGCTGCTCGTCTGATGCCTTCCACATGCCTTTACGGGCAGTTTCCATCATCACAGCGGTAATCTCCTGCATGGCTGCGGGGTTTTGCCTTTTAAAAAAATCCTGAACGCCCAGCTTGTACGAGTCCTTTACATACACATCGTACAGCTTATTCCACATTTCATTGTCAATCACATCGGGCTTCATCACATTCCAACCATAGGTATTGGTAACCACCTCGGTAATTTGTGAAGCGCTCGTTGCGCCTCCCTCCATCACCTCTTTAATGTATTCGGGGTTGAAAACTGTTGTGCGCGATTCCACACCGATAGCCTCTTTCAGCTCCTGCATTTTTACCCGATTACGGTTTCTATAATCGGCAAAGTACGCATCGGGGTCTTTACCCGTAACGTTACGTACTGCCAAATTCATACCACCCATAAACTCGTACACGTGGTCAAGGCTCAGCGCTCCCCACGTGTTGCTTTGGCGAGGTTGTACCACCACATCGGTATTATGAAGCACCGCACGAAGTAAGCCCTCGTTAAACTCTCCCCACGACTTATCACTACCATACGCAGCTCCCATGTTATTCAGGTAGGTTTCAGCAATTTCCTTTTCGCTCTCCCACTTATCACCTGATGTTACCATGCCCTGAATACCTGTTCCGTACATGCCGTTTACACCACCAAATACGCGCATGGTTGACATTTCACGGGCAGCCTTGGGCGAAACGCCTTGCTCTACCAGCTGGCGTTCTGTTTCCACCGTACTATTATTTACGTAGTTATCAAACTTATCGTCTTTGGCAGCCGAAGCCATTTCTACGGCGCGAGAAATCAACGAAAGGCGGGAAGCCGCCAAATCACGGAACTGACCCGATGTTTGAACAACCACATCAACACGCGGTCTTCCCAGCGTTTCAGAAGGAATTAAACGCAAGTCCGATACACGTCCAAATGCGTCACGTACGGGTTCTACCCCCAGCATGTACAACGCTTGAGCAATGGTAGCCCCTTCTGTTTCAATAAATTCGCTACTCCAAAACGTGTAGCTCACTTTACGCGGATAGCTGTCGTGTTGCTTTTTGTACTGCTCCAATGTAGCGTTAACCAAATCTACCCCTTTATTCCAAGCCGTTTCTGAAGGAGTAGCTTCAGCGTTGATGGCGTAGAGGTTTCGACCTGTAGGAACGGCGACGGGATTAGCAACAGCATCACCACCGGATGAAGGCGCAATGTATCCGCCCGACAAAGCGTTCAGCACGGCTTTCAGCTCCATTTCCGGACTCTGCTCCAATGCTGCTTTGTAAGCCAATACGTTGCTTACGGTACGCTCAATTTCTGCAATAGCACGGGCTTGTTCCTTTTGTTCCTTCGTGTAGGTTGACGCTTCCGGCATTGACGGTTTTCCTCCCTGTGATTTAGTAGTGCTTGCCGTACCTGCGCCGGTCTTTGGTACTCCCGCCGGATGCCCACCCATTGATGGCATACCTGCCGGACGACCTGTAGTACCACCAGCCGCAGAAGGCATTGCGCTTCCGGCCATCATTGCTCCCATTCCTCTACGAGGAGGTGCCAGTATGGTTTTCGATTCTTCCAACTCTTTCTCTGATATGTTGGCTAATTTGCATATAAAGGCATCATCAACCTGCTTTCCGCCCAAAATCTGGCTTACCACATTCTTTGCTGGGTTGATATAATGCTCTGTAAAGAACGTTTTTCTGTTCAGCTGTTGTTCCGTTACCTTGCCCTTTTGCCTGTCGAGAGCAGCAATACTGTATGCAATCGGATCAACCGTCATAGCCATTACCGATGACCGAATTTTATCCGCCTCATACGGAACGCCCGTCGTATAAAGTCGTCCCGTCATCTTTTCGTTGGCAATTTCTTCAGCAAAGTTTTCAATGCGTTCAATATCCTCAGCCGTATAAGGCTTTGTCAGTACGCTATCCAGCCGCAGCTCACGATGTATTCCTATTGCAACAGTAAGCTCTTTTACCTTTAACGACGCTTTGCCCTGTGCCGCTTCATCTGCCTTATAGTAGCTGTTAATGCGCTCCATCAGCTCTTTAAACTGTGAGCGAGTATTGCTCTCCATAAACGGCGGTGTAAGGTACGAAAGGGTTGTAGCATACGCGCGGCGTTTTGCCATCATACTCTCACCTATGTTACCGATGGTGTAGTAGTAGAAGTGCGGAACGGTTCCAACCAAAATATCCGGCCAATCGCTACTGCTGAGAGCAACTTGCTTTTGTGGCGTAAACTCAAGGCTACCGTGCGTTCCGAAATGTAGCATAGCATCAGCCTTGAAAGCATACTGAGACCAAAGGTAAGCCCCAATATACGTGTGTGGAGGCGCTGTTTTAGCCCCGTGCACAATGGCAAAGGCATCACCACCCAGTCCGGCCATAGGTTGAGGCAGCAGGGCGATATTACCCAGCTGAACGCGGGCAACGGCAAGGTATTGCTGTCCGTTATTTTCAACGCTCATATATGAACCGGGCGCTTCGCCGTAAATGCCGGTTACACGTGCATATAAAGTATCGGCCATGGATTGTTTTATCCATGATTCGTATTCCGATTTTTCAACTAACGCAGGATTTCCGTTTTTCAAGAAATTATCAAAAGCACCTTCAGCATAAGTGCTTAGTACAGAACCCTGCGCCATTAGCAACTTCTCAAATTCTTTTTCCGTCGCGGGCAGGTTATCAACTTTATAACCTTCGGTCTTCATCCGCTTCAACAAGTTGTAAAGCGATGGAACAGTTTCCAAACCTTGAGCGGTAAGCGATTCTTGCCCCGCTCCCTTAAAGAAGTATATGGCTACCTTCTTTTCAGCATTCGGCTTATGTTTTAGCGAAACAAAATGGTTGACTATTTGGGTGAACTTTCGCAACCTGTCAGGAATAGCTTTGAACAGGTAAATACCATCATCATCTATTTCCTGAGCGTTAACTACGTATGGGTATATAGCGCCATCCAACTCGGGCATTACCACACTTTGTGATAGAAACCCGCCAAACATACCCATCGGATCATTCTCCCACTCTGCTCGACTTTTAATAATGCTTAGCGGAGCAAAAATGGGGATATTGCGTTCTTTCAACCAGTCCACAGCCACATCCGCTTGCCCCATTGCCAAACGTCCGTGCGGGAAGTAAATAACCGCATCAGGATTAATAGAACGTAAGAAATCCAGCCGTTTAGCCGCAGAAGCCACGGGGTAAACATTCATACCCGCGCGGGTAAAGCTCACAATCAGGCTGTCGATGTTTTCACGGTTCCCGCTAAACGGGTCGTTTAAACCGCCGACAATGGCAACTTTAGCACCGCCATTTATGTAGAAATTATTTTTGTGCAAGTACTCCTCGTACTTCTCCACGCTATCAAACCAAACATTTTCATCTAAGTGG
>JAVBOB010000009.1:0-255714 GCA_031551125.1 Bacteroidales bacterium | reverse complement strand
TGTTGGTGGACTAAAAGGAGTCTGTCTAAGACTACTTTGATCACGATAAATAATTTGACGATTATTTTGATGAGGAACACTAAAAACAATATCCATTTTATAGTTTAAAACAACACGACCGGATATTGTCCGGTCGTTTTGATTTTGGCCAATACCAGAAAAACACAAAATAGCTCAACATAGCGCTAAAATTAAACGACTGACTATCAATTATTATTCAAAAAATATCGATTAGGTATTGCTGATTTCAAAAAAACATTTCTACTTTTGACCCGATCATGAAACAGAACGCTACATATACTTTATTGTTCCCGATGCTGCTCAGCACCGGTCGCGTTAGCGTTCGACGATTCTCACGACCCTAGCGGTCTATCATATTCTTATTGCAGAGCTACGGTCTCTGCACTTCCACATGTAATTTTTCAAGTAGTATTCATTCCTGTAAGCACAGGGAGTGTTTAATCGCTTAACCCAATTTCTGCTAATGATTATAGAAGTTGCTTCCGGCAAGCATGTAGTGTATGCCGAAGCCATTTGCAAGCTTATCCATGAATCTGCCCTCCAACGCGGAACAGGTATTGCCGGACGTAGTTCTGAATACATTGCCGCTAAGCTAAGTGAGGGCAAGGCTATAATTGCTTTTGATAAAGGAGAGTTAGCCGGATTTTCCTATATCGAATCGTGGGGGCACAGCAACTTTGTTGCAAACTCAGGACTTATTGTTGCACCCGAGTATAGAAATACCGGGCTTGCCCGGCTGATAAAGAAAAGAATATTTGATTTATCACGCGAACGCTACCCCAATGCGAAAATTTTCAGTATTACCACCGGATTGGCTGTTATGAAGCTGAATTCTGAGCTGGGCTACCTTCCCGTACCCTTCTCTGAGCTCACAGACGATGGCGAGTTCTGGAAAGGCTGTGAAGGATGTCGCAACTACGATATTCTTATGCGCAACAACCGTAAAATGTGCCTATGTACCGGCATGCTTTACGACCCCGGCAAGAAACCGACAGTCAAAAGTCAGGAAGAAACAAAACCTATACTTCGACTACTGCTACGTGCATTCGAACCACAACGAATTTTTCGTTGGGCATATAAGGGGAAATAATTGAAGCGGATTAACCCCCAAACCCCCTAAAGGGGGCTTTGGTTGCCGCAAAAAGGGTTGGCACAGTACGCTTTGAAGGTGCTATGTCAACAAATGAAAGTTTAAAAACTATGTGCTCCTATGTAAGCTATGTACCTATGTGGTGAAAAAGACCCCTTTAGGGGGTTGGGAGTAATAGTGAGGACAAACAAAATAACTAATAACCATAAATAACCTATCGACTAAAATGAACAACCGTAGAGTAGTACTGGCATTCAGCGGAGGTCTCGACACCTCATTCTGCGTAAAATATCTAAGCATTGAGCGGCAGCTGGAGGTGTACACCGCCTTTGTAAATACGGGTGGTTTTTCGGCTGATGAGCTTGCCGACATGGAGCGTAAAGCCTTAACGCTTGGTGCAAAAAAGCACATTACCATTAACCGGGTAGAAGAATTTTACCAAAAGGGTATTCGCTACATGATATACGGTAATACGCTTCGACAAAATACCTACCCGCTATCGGTTAGCTCCGAACGTGTTTTTCAGGCGTTGGCTATTGCCGACTATGCGAAGGAAATAGGCGCATCGGCTATTGCACATGGTAGTACAGGCGCAGGAAACGACCAAGTGCGATTCGATTTAGTATTTCAGGTAATGGCTCCCGAAATGGAAATCATTACTCCTATTCGCCAGCTGAAGCTATCTCGCCAAGAAGAAATTGACTACTTGGGCAAGCATGGCTATGAGTATAAGTGGGAGAAAGCCAAGTACTCCATTAACCAAGGGTTGTGGGGAACAAGCGTGGGTGGCGTAGAAACGCTAACGGCCGTGGGAGAGCTGCCCGAATCGGCATACCCCATTCAGGTTGAAAAAACCGGATATGAACGTATAAGTATCGGCTTCGAAAAAGGTCAGCCATGTGCACTTAATGGGGAAGCGATGTCCCCCGTTGAGCTTATTCGTTCGCTGCAAAAAATAGCCGCGCCCTATGGTATTGGTCGCGACATTCATGTAGGCGATACGATTATAGGAATCAAAGGACGCGTTGGCTTTGAAGCAGCGGCAGCGCTCATTCTTATCAAGGCTCACCATTTGCTTGAAAAACACGTGCTCACCAAATGGCAACAGTACTGGAAAGACCAGCTGGGCAGCTGGTACGGCATGATGATGCATGAGGCACAGTACCTAGATCCCGTTATGCGCGATATTGAAACCTACCTAGAATTGTCTCAACGTAACGTAAGCGGAACGGTAAGCGTTGGACTGCAACCCTATCACTTCAACCTGCTGGGATGCTCATCACCACATGATTTGATGAGTTCTACGTTTGGAGATTATGGCGAGGTTAACAAAGCGTTTACCGGAGAAGATGTACAAGGCTTTACCAAAATACTATCCAACCAGCTGAAAATTTACCATGCGGTAAACGGGGAGATATAATAAGAAAATGGATATGAGATTTGCGTATAAAGATTTTAGAGAATAATGCGGTTATCGCTGTACGCATATCTCAATACTAACATCAAAACATTATGAGCATACAAAAAATAAAAGTCGGTATTGTTGGCGGAACAGGTTATACCGCCGGAGAGCTGCTAAGAATACTACTAAACCACCCCCACGTGGAAGTAGCGTTTGTATATAGCACCAGCACCGCCGGTAAGCCGATAAGTATTGTACACACCGATTTGGAAGGCGATACCGATTTGCTGTTCAGCGATACGGTTTGTCCTGTTGATGTTTTATTTCTTTGCTTAGGACATGGCGTTTCCCAATCGTTTTTGAAGGAACATCATTTCAATGCAAAAACAAAAGTGATTGACCTTGGCAACGACTTTCGGCTATCACCATCATTTGAAGATGAGGGATTCACAAGAAATTTTGTTTACGGATTGCCCGAGTTGGATAAAGAGAGAATAGCACAGGCGCAAAACATTGCTAACCCGGGATGTTTTGCAACCGCCATTCAGCTTGCCTTGTTGCCATTAGCAGGAAAAAAAATACTGAAAGATGAAGTGCATATCAACGCAACTACCGGCTCTACGGGAGCAGGTCGTTCGTTGGCTGAATCGGTTCACTTTAGCTATCGTGATAATAACCTGTCAACTTACAAGGTATTCTCGCATCAACACTTAGGTGAGATTAAGCAGAGCCTGCAAAGCCTACAACAAACATCGCTTCCCGAACTTTACTTTGTTCCGCAGCGAGGAAATTTTACGCGGGGCATACTAGCAACTGTTTATACTACCTGTGAGCTGAACGAAGCGGAGGCTATTGATTTGTATCAATCATACTACATCAGCCATCCATTCACACATGTAAGTGAACGGGAGATTTGCCTGAAAGATGCTGTAAACACAAATAAGTGCCTACTCAACATCAAAAAGTATGGCAATAAGCTCTTTGTTACTTCGGTAATGGACAATCTGCTGAAAGGCGCATCGGGACAGGCAGTACAAAACATGAACCTGATGTTTGGCTTTGATGAAATTTGCGGGCTTATGCTGAAACCATCAGGATTTTAACTGCTAGCTTACCCCCCCCCAACCCCCTAAAGGGGGCTTGGGTATCTGCAAAATACTAAGAGTAGGCACAAATTAGTACAATCTCCAAAGCCCCCTTCAGGGGGTTGGGGGTAACGAAGCAAAGTTCACAAGGAATAGTTCGAATTATCAAAACAAACAATAACACTTAAACAAATAATAACCATCTATATCTATGAAACTATTTGACGTATATAACACCTATGGTATAGAACCTATATGGGCTAGGGGGTGTACTCTTTATGACAGTGATGGAAAGCAGTACCTTGACTTTTATGGAGGGCATGCCGTCATTTCTATCGGGCACAGCCACCCCCACTATGTGGAAAAATTGTATAAGCAGCTGGATAGGATAGGATTTTACTCAAATGCCGTACACAACGGCTTACAAAAAGAGTTTGCAAAAAAATTTGGAGAACTTTCCGGCTGCAACGATTACCAACTTTTTCTATGCAACTCGGGAGCAGAGGCCAATGAAAATGCGTTGAAGCTGGCATCTTTCCAAACCGGAAAGAAAAAAGTCTTGACTTTTCATGCCTCCTTTCACGGACGTACATCAGGTGCGCTTGCCGTAACCGATATTCCAAGCTACAGCGCACCTTTTAACCAAACAGATAACGTTTGTTTCGTTTCACTAAACGATATTAAAGCATGCAAATCGGAGCTGGAAAAGGGCAAATACGCTGCTGTAATTATTGAGGGAATACAAGGTGTTGGAGGAATACGGGAAACTAATAAGAACTTCATGCAAGAGTTACGAAGACTATGTACAGAACATGGCGTGATACTTATACTCGACGAAATACAATCAGGCTGCGGACGTACCGGAACGTATTTTGCCTACCAAAGCTCCGGCATTCACCCCGATATTATTACTACCGCAAAAGGCATTGGTAACGGGTTCCCTATGGCCGCCGTACTGATTGATGAAAAAATAAAACCTGTAAAAAATAGGCTGGGAACAACCTTTGGCGGAAACCATTTGGCTTGTGCCGCAGGTATTGCCGTTGCTGAAGTGATGGAACAGGAAGAACTTATCAAAAATGCTAAACAAGTTGGCGATTTTCTGAAAGACGAATTGGAAACCTTACCGGGCGTTCAGGAAGTAAGAGGACGCGGTTTAATGCTTGGAGTAGAAATGCAATATCCTACAGCTGAATTGCGAGATAAGCTGCTATTTGAACATCGCATTTTTACAGGCTCATCAGGAAAACATACTATACGGTTGCTGCCACCGTTATGTATTAGCATGAAGGAAACAGAGCTATTTTTAGATGCGTTTAAACATTGCTTAGCAAATCATTCTTAAATCTCTTTTTACCACATAGGCACATAGAACACAAAGAAGCACATAGGTAATTATTTATAATGCTTCAACTCCAAATATATGTATTTACATGTGTAGAAAGGAGAAAACTATGTGTACCTATATGTACTATGTATCTATGTGTTGAAAAAAAACCTTTTAGGGAGTTGAGGTAATTAAATAACTTTAATTGAAAATATAAAACCTTAAACCATGAAACATTTTACTTCTGTACATGATATTGGGGCATTAAACAGTGCGCTCAACGAGGCTTTTGAGCTAAAGAAAAATCCATTTAGCTACACCGAACTGGGTAAAAATAAGACCTTGCTGATGGTGTTCTTTAACTCCAGCCTTCGCACAAGGCTAAGCACGCAGAAAGCGGCCATGAATCTTGGCATGAACGTTATTGTACTCGATGTAAACCAAGGTGCATGGAAGCTGGAAACTGAACGAGGCGTGATAATGGACGGTGATAAACCCGAACATATTTTAGAGGCTATTCCGGTAATGGGTTGCTACTGCGACATTATCGGCGTACGCTCTTTTGCAGATTTTGTAAGCAAACAGGCTGACTATGGCGAAGAGGTATTAAACAGCTTCATTAAGCTATCGGGAAAACCTGTGTTCAGCATGGAGGCGGCAACACGCCACCCATTACAGAGCTTTGCCGACTTAATAACCATTGAAGAATATAAAAAAATTCAACGCCCGAAAGTGGTGCTTACGTGGGCTCCTCACCCAAAATCACTACCTCAGGCTGTACCCAACTCGTTTGCCGAATGGATGAATGCTACTGACTACGAATTTGTCATCACTCATCCCGAAGGTTACGAGCTGAACAAGCAATTTGTGGGCAACGCAAGGGTAGAGTACAACCAGCAAAAAGCTTTTGAAGGAGCCGATTTTATTTACGCTAAAAACTGGTCGGCTTATCAAGACTCCAACTATGGAAAAATACTGAGTACAGATAGGGCTTGGACAGTTGATGAGGAAAAAATGAAGCTGACTAACAACGCCTACTTTATGCACTGCCTCCCCGTTCGGCGCAACATGATAGTAACGGATGATGTTATTGAAAGCCCCCAATCTATTGTTATTCCGGAGGCTGCTAATCGCGTGGTATCAGCACAAACCGTATTGAAACGGATGTTGGAAAACATCTAATTACGCGTCATTGCGAGGCGTTTTTTGCCGAAGCAATCTCTACTTTTTTATAGACTGCTCCGCTCGCAATGACGAAAAATAAACATTTGCTATGCTAAACGTAATAAAAATAGGTGGCAACGTGATTGATAATGAGAAGGAGCTAATCTCATTTTTAAAAAACTTCGCTGCGATTAATGAACCCAAAATACTTGTACATGGTGGAGGTAAGCTTGCCACTCGCCTTTCGGAAAAGTTGGGCATACCCACTCAAATGATTGACGGACGGCGCGTAACCGATACCGAAACCCTACAAGTTACCACTATGGTTTACGCCGGATGGATAAACAAAACAATTGTAGCACAGCTACAAGCCATAGGCTGCAACGCCATAGGATTATCAGGGGCCGATGCTAACCTTATTCCATCCGTTCGTCGTTCACCTAAGCCTGTTAATTTTGGTTTTGTTGGTGATGTTTCTTCCAATCAAATACCAAGTACAACCATACAACGTTTGCTGGAAGGAGGGCTCACACCCGTATTTTGCTCTATTACGCATGACGGGGAAGGAACGCTTCTAAATAGTAATGCGGATGGTATAGCCTCATCTTTAGCTGTTGCTTTAGCCTCCATTCAGCCTACACGTTTAGTGTTTTGCTTCGAGAAGAACGGAGTGTTGTCCGACCCTAACGATGATAGCTCGTATATCAAAACTATCAATCCGGTAAGCTGCCAAGAAATGAAGCAGCAAGGAACTATTTCAAAAGGTATGATACCGAAGCTGGATAGCGCGTTTAAAGCAATTGATGCAGGCGTATCGGAGGTAGTAATCAAGCATGCTCAAAATTTGGGTAATGATGTTGGAACGAAGGTAGGCCCCCTAACCCCCTAAAGGGGGAACCCGACTACTGCAAAGTTGAACTCTTAGAAGTCATTTGCAGAGACTAAAGCCCCCTTCAGGGGTTGGGGGTAATAAACAGCAACTTGAGTTAAAGCATTGAAATAACATCTTACTATAATGAGCAACATATACTCACAAGCCTTAGACTTATTGAAGACGCTAATCAGCACGCCATCTTTATCAACAGAAGAGGATAAAACGGCAGAGCTGATTTTTGACCACATGCAGCAGCTTGGGCTAAAGCCTAAACGATATAAAAACAACGTATGGGCGCAAACAGAAGGCTTTGACAAGGCTAAGCCTACATTGCTGTTAAACTCTCACCATGATACGGTTTCCCCATCACCCGACTATACACGCAATCCATTTGAACCAACGGTTGAAGATGGGAAGCTGTATGGGCTGGGAAGTAATGATGCCGGAGCATCGGTAGTTTCACTGACACATGCTTTTGCCATTTTATCAAAAGAACAACTTCCTTTCAATATGGTGCTCGCTATAACGGCAGAAGAAGAACGAGTGAGCACTAACGGAATAGCTGCACTATGGAATGAGCTGCCAAAGATAGATTTTGCCATTGTTGGTGAACCCACAAAAATGCAAGCCGCCGTTGCCGAGCGTGGGTTAATGGTGCTTGACTGTATTGCAAAAGGAGTATCGGGACATGCAGCACGCAGCGAGGGAGATAATGCTATTCATCACGCAATGGATGATATGCAATGGTTTCGCGCATTTTGTTTTCCCAAGAAATCAGCGCTAATGGGTGATGTAAAGATGACTGTAACACAGGTACAGGCCGGTACACAGCATAACGTAATACCCTCAGAATGCCGATTTGTAGTAGATGTTCGTCCAACAGATTGTTACCGGAATGAGGAAATTTTACAGGTTATTCAAGAACATGTTGGTTGTGAAGTTACAGCACGCTCAACACATTTAAGAGCATCATCAATAGCAGAATCTCATCCATTGGTAAAAACGGCGCAGCAGTTGAACATAGCTTGCTACGTGTCGCCTACCAGCTCGGATATTACACGCATACCTGTTCCCTCATTAAAAATGGGTCCCGGCGATTCCGCCCGCTCACACACCGCTGATGAGTACGTATATATTGATGAAATAAAGCAGGGAATTGACGGATACGTTCGTTTCTTAAAAACATTGAATACAAATAAAATATAACCGTCATTGCTTCGCTTTGTTCGCAATGACAAATTAATTTTGGGATTTGCAACACAACAAACTATAGAATATGAAACTTTGGAGTAAGGGATACGATGCCGACAAAACCGTTGAACGGTTTACCGTAGGTCGTGATAGGGAGCTGGATATTCGGCTAGCCAAACATGATGTTGAAGGTTCAATAGCACATATCCGCATGCTGGAAAGTATAGGCCTACTAAATAGGAATGAGCTGAACTTGTTGGTTGCCGGGCTTAACGAAATAACCGAAGACATTTGCTCCGGAAAGTTTATAATAGAAGACGGGGTGGAGGATGTACACTCTCAGGTTGAGCTACTGCTTACCCGTAAGCTAGGCGATGTGGGAAAAAAAATACACGCCGGACGCTCTCGCAACGACCAAGTGCTGGTTGACCTGAAGCTATACTTTCGTGCAGAACTTCAGGAAATTTCTCAACATGTGAATGGGCTGTTTGAACAATTAATAACTCTTAGCGAACGCTATAAACAAGTACTTATGCCCGGCTATACGCACATGCAGGTAGCCATGCCATCGTCCTTTGGGCTATGGTTTGGCGCTTATGCCGAGTCGTTGGCAGATGATATGCTGCTCATGGAAGCCGCCTATCATTTGGCAAACCAAAACCCGCTGGGTTCGGCTGCAGGCTATGGCTCATCTTTCCCGCTTAACCGCAACATAACCACCCGGCTGTTAGGATTTGAGACCATGCACCATAACTCCGTTGCAGCTCAGCTCTCACGAGGTAAAACAGAGCGCTCGCTTAGCTTTGCCATAAGCGCTGTCGCTTCAACCGTTGCCCGTTTGGCTATGGACTGCTGCTTATATATGGGGCAAAATTTTGGCTTTATCTCTTTTCCAGATGAGCTGACAACCGGTTCAAGTATTATGCCGCACAAGAAAAACCCTGATGTATGTGAGCTGATTCGAGCTAAATGTAATAAGCTACAAGGGTTACCAAATGAGCTAATGCTGCTGACAACCAACCTTCCAACAGGTTACCATCGCGATTTTCAGCTGCTAAAGGAGCTTGTTTTCCCTGCTATCGATGAGCTGAAAGACTGCCTGCAAATGACGACTTTCATGCTACAACACATTAGGGTTAACGAACATATACTGGATGATGAGCGGTATGATTACCTCTTCACGGTTGAGGATGTAAATCGGCTTGTTTTATCGGGAGTACCTTTTCGAGATGCCTATAAGCAAATAGGAGAACAAGTACAACAGGGGACTTATAAGCCCAACAAGGAGCTAAACCATACGCATGAAGGAAGTATAGGTAATCTGTGTACCGCCGAAATCAAAGAAAAAATGCGGAAGGTGTTAGAAAGAATTATAAGGGTTTGAATATCTATATTATTCTTTATCTGCCCCACCCTCTAAGGGATTTTACGGGTAAGTAGTTAAAACAGCTCAGAGTACGTGCTACAAACATGTGCTAGTCAGAATGTCCCGAAGGGACTAAATATGAATAACCGTGAGCAAACACACAGAAGCGACTATGCCCATCTACATTACGCGCGGAGCACCATTCGTTCGATGAAAAACGAATGGTGCTCCGCGCGTAATAGCATCTACTTCTCTAACTCCCCGCATTTCATACGGGGTTATGCATATTTGCCCGCTTCGCGGACTATCTATTCATTCATTAATAAGCAGAAATATATCTAAATAGAACAGATTGCTTCGCTAGCAATGACGTACCTTTTTGATAGCCCGAGAAATTAAACCTTAAACTTATAAGACACCTTATTCAAATCTTCGTTTGCCTTTGCTATCTTCTTTGCCAAATCGGCTTTAAAGGCAACCAGCTTTTTAAATAGCTCATCGTTACCCGTTGCCAGCATTTGGGCGGCAAGTATAGCCGCATTACGAGCACCATCAAGCGCCACGGTAGCAACCGGGATTCCCGCAGGCATTTGCAGAATAGACAGAATGGAATCCCATCCGTCAATAGAGTTTGATGACTTAATGGGCACTCCAATAACAGGAATAGGTGTAAATGCAGCAATTACCCCGGGTAAGTGAGCAGCCCCTCCTGCTCCTGCAATAATTACCTTTATTCCCCTATCGTGTGCACTTTTTGCAAAGTTCATCACCATTTCGGGGACACGATGAGCCGAAAGAGCGTTTATCTCAAACGGGATCTGCATTTCGTCTAAAAACTTTGCGGCTTCCTCCATCACCGGAAGGTCGGAAGTACTGCCCATAATAATACTTACCTGTGCTTGCATGTTACATTTTGTTTATTAGAATGTTCCATAATAAAGTTCTTTTGTTTTACAGCCATTTCTGCAATAATATTACGTCAAAAACAATAACAAAACAAAAATAATGCTATTTTCGTTTTTTTATTGAGCCCTCGCAAAATAAATAACCAAATGGCACAAGTTAAGCTACACGATAAAGTTTTCAGAATTTCCATACCCGAAGAAAGAATTCTACACGCGGTAGAACAGGTATCGGAACGGCTGAATGAAGACATGAAGGGCATTGATAAGCCTTTGTTTCTAAGTGTCCTTAACGGTTCATTTATGTTTACTTCCGATTTACTCAAGAATGTAAATTTTACCTGCGAAGTTTCGTTCATTAAACTTTCATCGTATGACGGTGTTTGTACGAGTGGGAATGTACGCCAGCTGATAGGTCTTAACGGAAGTATTGAAGGGAGAACGGTAATTGTAGTAGAAGATATTGTAGATTCCGGGAATACGCTTGAAGTGTTGGTAAAGCTACTTAAGGAAAAAAATCCGGCAACAGTAAAAGTCGCAACTTTACTTTATAAACCCGACGCCTACAAGAAAGATTTAACGATTGATTACTACGGAATAGCTATCCCTAACGATTTTATTGTTGGCTATGGTCTTGATTATAACGAGTTGGGACGCAACCTCAAGGACATTTATACCCTTGTTGAACCCGAATAAATTCTGAGCGGTATGTTAAACATAATTCTATTTGGACCTCCGGGCGCAGGAAAAGGCACACAAGCCGAAAAGCTGATTGAAAAGTACGGATTGGTACATCTATCAACCGGAGATTTGTTACGAGACGAAATTGCCCGTAAAACGCCGATAGGAATAGAAGCTAAAGCCCTTATTGATAAGGGAGAATTGGTTCCTGACGAGGTGGTTATTGAAATAATTCGTGAGAAAATAAAAAATAACGCTAACGGCAACGGATTTATTTTTGACGGGTTTCCACGCACTACCGTTCAAGCTCAAAAGCTGGACGAAATGCTTCAGCAGCTTGGGGTGGATATTGACGTAATGATTTCTCTTGTAGTAAATGACCAAGTAATTATAGAGCGTATTCTGAAGCGTGGAGAAATATCGGGAAGAACCGACGACCAAAGCGAAGAGATTATTCGTAACCGAATAGACACCTACAATCGGCAAACCGCCATTGTAGAAAATCATTATAAAGGCAGGAAGAAACACAAAGCCATTAATGGAGTAAATACCATTGACGGCACTTTTAATGAAATCGTCAGCATTCTTGAGGCTTTCCAAAAAGAGAAACATTAGCGTTAGCTGCATGCCAAATGGATATTCCGTATAAGGAAGAATGCAAGCTCCCAACATCGCCTTTTTACTTTTACTCCCAAAATTAGATTTTGTGAATGGCATGCTTATTGTTATACCCTAATCATAACATAAAACACTACCCCTATGAAAATAAGAACGTTTTTCTTAATCTCTTTACTTAGCGGATTATTAGTATTCTGCTCAACCAACAGCTTTGCTCAGGTAGCCGTTAAATCGGGTAGCCTTCAGATTAACACTTTTGGGGGGAAAGTGCTTACGGTAGAGCTAAGAGGTCCTCAAACATTTGAAGAAACATTTACAGGGAGCGTTATATTCAGCAATCTCCTTCCCGGAGAATACTCGTTAATATTAAAGAGTTCTCAACGACGAGGTCGTGCTGTTCCCGTTAACCAACAAGTTGTTTGCATTGATCAGGAACAACGGCTATGCTGTGATATTGATGACCGTGGCCGCTTTACAAGCCATGCTACAATAGATAGAAACAGCATATTGCTTATTGCAGCCGGACGAGATTACAGCTACAACGGAAGAACAGCACCACAACATTACGGAAGGCAACCAATGCCTGAAGCCATAAGCCAGGCCGACCTAAACAGAATGATAACAGCGTTGACAAGAGCTAACTTTGATAGCGAAAAAGATCAAATTATGAACGCCTCAGCGGAATACTGCTTTTACTATACCGAGCAGGTTAAACAGCTACTACGCCCTTTTTCTTCTGACGATAAAAGGTTAAGCTGGGCTAAAAGGTTAGCTCCAAGAGTACTTGACCCAAACAACCTCTACACAATTGGGGAGGTATTTACCTTCCTTGGCTCAAAAAATGAATACTACGATTTTTTAAAAAACTTTCCGCCTCAAAGTAGATAAACCGGATTAATCCTGGTATAGGGCAAAGAACCGATTGTTCTTTGCCCTATATTTATTTTCATCAATGGGCTTTTTGAAAAATGATATACCAACAATAAAGTAACAACTGTTTGAACCTCTTTAACCCGTTGACTTTAGTCAACGGCAATGAAATGCTTCATCACCGTCAACTTCAGCTGATAGCTGCAAAATAACTTTGCTATTGGGCTTTAGCCAATAACTCGCTAAACAATATTACCGCTGCTTCCCAAAGAAACCTAATGCCATCAGCATCATAAACGGGTTCGATGTTCTCCAACTAAATTGTTACCTTTGTCGCCCTATGGCATCATCAAACTTTGTAGATTACGTTAAGCTATTTCTCCGTTCGGGTAACGGAGGGGCAGGCTCTATGCACTTGCACCGGGAAAAGTTTGTACCCAAAGGAGGACCGGACGGCGGTGACGGAGGACGCGGCGGGCACATTATCCTGCGTGGAAACCCTCAACATTGGACACTCATACACCTTAAGTACCGTAAACACATCCATGCGGAGCATGGCCACTCCGGCAGCGGTTCGCTCTCCACCGGAGCCAACGGTAAGGATATTATTCTAGACGTTCCGCTTGGAACAGTGGTGAAAGATGCCGAAACCTTCGAGGTACTCTGCGAAGTAGTTCAAGAAGGTGAACAAATTTTCCTACATGGTGGTCGTGGCGGTTTGGGCAACGCTCACTTTAAATCGGCTACCAACCAAACTCCCCGCTATGCACAACCCGGAGAGCCCGGTATTGAAAATTGGTATATCTTGGAGTTAAAGCTACTGGCCGATGTGGGACTTGTTGGTTTTCCCAATGCAGGAAAGTCAACCTTACTATCAGTAGTATCGGCCGCAAAGCCTAAGATTGCCGATTACGCTTTCACTACGCTTGAGCCCAACCTCGGTATCGTATCTTACCATGACGATAAATCGTTTGTAATGGCCGATATTCCGGGCATTATTGAGGGCGCCCATGAGGGACGAGGGTTAGGTCTTCGTTTCCTGCGCCACATTGAGCGTAACTCCATGCTACTTTTTCTAATACCCGCAGACAGTAAAGATATTGCCGCCGAGTATAAAATATTGCTCAACGAGCTTAGCGAGTATAACCCTGAACTTTTAGACAAGAAGCGGGCTTTGGCTATCTCAAAATCCGACATGCTTGACAGCGAGCTAACGCGTGAAATAGAGAAAAGTTTACCTCCAAACGTGCCTTACGTTTTTATTTCATCCATTCTCGGAACTGGCATAGATAAGCTGAAAGATTTGCTTTGGAAAGAGCTGAATAGCTAGCGTTAGCACACAACTAACGGCACAGATAAACACTATTGAAATAAAGCTGAAACACATAGACCTAACAGGTTTTCGAAACCTAATTAGAATTTCGATTGATCTGATATGGCGCATGTTTGTAATATTCACCCACAAGGTTTGGAGTAGTGACAGCCCTAAAGGGGCTGAATGTGAATAACTGTGGGTGAAGCCCACGGTAGTTAACGGTAGCGTTTAATTGCGCGGGGAGCACTACCCTCTTCTGGAAGAGTGGTGGTGCTCCCCGCGCAATCTTCACTTCGGTTCAGACTTACCCCGCATTTCATACGGGGTTATGCATATTCAGCCCGCTTCGGGGCTGTCATTACTATATCATTGATTGTTGAGCCCTCCATTTAGGCTCAACGTCACAAAAATGTTATCTTAGCCGTCTATTATAAACTTGGAATAAAATGCTTTGTATTAAAGACCAACACACTGACCCCTATTTTAACTTGGCGGCAGAAGAGTACGTATTGAAAAATATTTCCGACAACCTGTTCATGCTTTGGCGCAATGAGCCATCTATTATTGTAGGAAAGTTTCAAAACACGCTGGCTGAAATAAACTACGATTTTGTAAAACAAAACGACATAAAAGTTGTACGTCGTCTTACCGGTGGTGGTGCGGTGTTTCATGACTTGGGTAACCTCAACTTTACGTTTATTGAGAACAGTAGCACAGGTGATTTTCGGAAATTCACCGAACCGATTCTTGATATACTGCAACAAATGGGTGTTGATGCTCGCTTTGAAGGACGTAACGATTTGACTATCGATGGGAAAAAGTTTTCGGGCAACGCACAATGTATTTACCGTAACCGCACGTTACATCACGGCACAGTGCTATTTTCCGCCATTATGGCCGACCTATCGGCTGCGCTACAAGTAAATCCGCTGAAATTTGAAGACAAAGCGGTAAAGTCCGTGCGTAGTCGGGTTACCAACATCAGCGAACACCTTCCTCGACAAATGAGCGTTCTGGATTTTCGCGATTTGGTAATGGAGCATATCGTTAAAAGCGACCCTCACTGTGTAATGTACGAGTACAACGAACGTGATGTTCGCGAAATTGAGAAGCTGCGGGATGAAAAATATTCCACATGGGATTGGAACTTCGGTCGCTCGCCCCGCTATGCGTTCTCAAAGCTGGTACGTACAGGCGGTGGCAATCTGGAAGCCCACCTCAACGTAGAAAATGGTTATATAAGCGATATTAAGCTGTATGGCGATTTCTTTTTCTACAAGGAGCTTACAGAACTTGAAGAAAAAATCAAAGGAATACGTCATGAAAAAGATGAGGTGTTGCAACACTTAAATACGCTAAACATAGAGGATTATATTCGCGGCGCCACAGCAAACGAGGTTTTAGCAGTATTCTTTTAAGCAACAAATCCACATCCGCAACATCATTGTTTATAAAGAGCATAGAAAATATTAAAAGAATGGAACAAGTTCAGGTACTTTGTGAGAATAACGGAACAGTGAAAGGCTATGATGTAGGAACATCGTTGTTAGAAGTTTCTATAGACCAAAATATTCAGCTGAAATCGCGCATACTGGCAGTTATGGTAAACAACCAGCTGAAATCGCTTTCATACCGCCTGTATAACCCTAAAACCGTTAAGTTTATAGATATTACACATCCGGACGGGATGCGTACCTACCAACGGTCGTTGGTATTTCTACTTCAAAAGGCTGTAAGAGATATTTTACCTGAAAAAAAGTTGAGGGTAAAGCATTCCGTATCGAACGGGCTATACTGTGAAATCAGTAACGGAAAAACGTTGACCCCCGACAATATTGATGGCGTATTGGCGCGTATGCGTGAGCTGGTAGAGCTTGACCGTCCTTTCTCGCGAAAGAAAACGCCAACGGACGATGCTATTGAAATATTCTGCAAGGAAGACCATCACGAAAAAGCGTTGCTACTAAAAACCCGCTCGCAGTTCTATACTTCCGTTTACTACTTTGACGGATACCCCGACCACTTCTATGGCCCATTGGTTCCCTCAAGCGGATATCTTACCAAGTTCGGTTTATGCCGCTACTTTTCGGGTGTTTTGCTAATGTTTCCGAAGCCGGACAACATGAATGAGCTGCAAGATTTTGTGGAACAGGATAAAATGTTCGAAATTTTCAAAGAATATAAGGAGTGGGGAAACATACTCGGTGTAAGCGGACTGGGCTCTATCAATACTACCATTCAAAATGAAAGGGCCGGTGAGCTGATAAAAATAGCCGAGGCTCTGCACGAAAAGAAATACGCCATTATAGCTGACCGTATTTACGAACACCGCGATATGATAAAGGTTGTGCTGATTGCCGGGCCTTCGTCAAGCGGAAAAACAACTACCTCAAAACGGCTTGCCATACAGCTGAAGGTAGCAAAGCTGAATCCTGTGGTGTTGGAGCTGGACAACTATTTTGTGGATAGGGAAAAGACTCCCCATGATGAGAACGGGGACTACGACTTCGAATCACTCCATGCGCTTGATATTGATTTCTTCAACGAACAGCTGAACGCCTTGCTGGCCGGAGAAGAGGTATTGGTGCCCAAGTTCGATTTTGCCGAAGGTAAACGCTACTTCGATAACACTAAGCTGAAGCTGGGCGAAGATGATATTTTGGTAATGGAGGGCATACACGCCCTAAACCCTGAGCTGACTAAGTCTGTGCCGGATAAGGTTAAGTTCCGCATCTACGCTTCGGCGCTAACATCTGTTTCGATAGATGAGAATAACCGCATACCAACTACCGATAACCGACTTATTCGCCGTATGGTTCGCGATGCCAAGTTCCGCGGCTACAGTGCACTCGAAACGCTTAGACGCTGGCCTAGCGTGCGCCGTGGTGAGGAGAGAAATATATTTCCCTTCCAAGAAAATGCTGATGTTATGTTCAACTCGGCTCTTCTGTTTGAGCTGAGCATACTACGCAACTATGCAGAACCGTTGCTCCGTAAAGTTCCACCCATTGAACCCGAATATGCCGAAGCAACAAGGTTACTAAAGTTTCTCAACTACTTTGAGCCCATTGATTTGAAGGATGAACAAAAAATTCCGCCCACATCTGTTATACGTGAGTTTATTGGAGGAAGCAGTTTTTCGTATTAAGTCAGAACAAAGATGGAAGGAACAAAGAATAAATGCTCGTTGCTTTTCTGTCTTTAATTCGCTTAAGTATCGATGAGACCTAACGGTTTTAAAAACCTGTTAGGGCTGTTTTAGCCCACTTCAATGGGTTGAGAGTGGCATTAGTAATGGTTCCCCAAGTTGCTTATTACAATAAAAACACGTCATTGCGAGCGTAGCGAAGCAATCTGTTGAATCAGGAGATTGGCTTCGCCGAACTCGCAGGCTCGGTTGCTTCGCTTTGCTAGCAATTGACGTGCTAATTCAACAGGATAACCCACAAAGTCTTTATTCTTTGCCATTTATACCCTCAACTCGCACCAACTTTAATCCATAAGTTGTATATTTACAACCTTTTTGCACAATAGCTGTTGAGCATAACCAAATACTACCATATAGAACTATGAGCTTTACTGAACACAAAGGATTAGACCTTTCCAAAGTCAACAAGGACGTTTTACAACGCTGGAATGACAACTTAACCTTTAAGAAGAGTACCGAAATTCGCGAGGGGCATCCTACCTTCGTATTCTACGAAGGCCCGCCATCGGCAAACGGAATGCCGGGTATCCACCACGTAATGGCTCGCGCTATTAAGGATATTTTCTGCCGTTATAAAACCATGAAAGGCTTTCTCGTTAAACGTAAGGCCGGATGGGATACGCATGGGCTTCCCGTTGAGCTGGGCGTTGAAAAAAGTCTTGGGATAACAAAAGAAGATATTGGTAAAAAAATATCGGTAGAAGAATACAATGCCGCTTGCCGTCGTGAGGTAATGAAGTACACCCGCGAGTGGGAAGAGCTTACCAACCGCATGGGTTACTGGGTTGATATGGACGACCCCTATATCACCTACGATAACCGCTACATTGAATCGCTATGGTGGCTGCTTAAAGAGCTATACAACAAAGACCTGCTGTATAAAGGATACACCATACAGCCCTACTCGCCTGCTGCCGGAACAGGGCTTAGCACACATGAACTGAACCAACCCGGTTGCTATCGTGATGTGAAGGATACAACTTGCGTTGCGCAGTTCCGCCTCCCCCTAGCCCCCTCCAAAGGAAGAGGAATAGACACGGAGAAGGTTAACCGTAACGATGAACTTTTTGCAAAAGCTTTCGGCATAGCACCAAACTCTCTCCCCTTCGGGGAGGATTGGGGAGGGGCTTACTTCTTGGCATGGACAACCACACCTTGGACACTCCCTTCAAATACCGCGTTATGTGTTGGTCCTGAAATTCCATACCTTGTTGTACAGTCATATAACCCATATACCGGAATTCCTTGCACGTATATTCTTGCTAAGGATTTGCTTAACGCTCACTTCAGTCCCAAGGCGGCTGAAATTGCGCCGGAAGATTACAAGCAAGGTGATAAGCTGATTCCGTTTAAGGTTGTGGCCGAGTGTAAGGGAAAAGACCTTGCGGGAATATACTACGAACAGCTGATGCCGTGGATGAAACCCGATGGTGATGCTTTCCGTGTTATTACCGGAGATTTTGTAACCACTGAAGACGGTACGGGTATTGTACACATTGCTCCTACGTTTGGTGCCGATGACGACCGCGTTGCAAAGGCCAACGGTATTGCCCCCATGTTGCTTACCGACAAGGAAGGCAACCTGCGCCCTATGGTTGACCTGAAGGGCAAGTTCTACCTGATTGATGAGCTGGATGCCGACTTTGTGAAGAACAACGTAAACGTTGAGCTGTACAAAGAATACGCCGGACGCTTTGTAAAGAATGATTACGACCCTAAGCTGACCGATAAGGATGCAACGCTTGATGTTGATTTGAGCGTAATGCTTAAACAACAAAACAGAGCGTTTAAAATTGAAAAGTACGTACACAGCTACCCGCACTGCTGGCGTACGGATAAGCCTGTACTCTACTATCCGCTTGATAGCTGGTTTATTCGTTCAACCGCCTGTCGTGAGCGCATGATTGAGCTGAACGAAACTATACAGTGGAAACCACAATCAACCGGAACAGGACGATTCGGAAAGTGGCTTGAAAACCTTCAGGACTGGAACCTGTCACGTAGCCGCTACTGGGGTACACCCCTACCCATCTGGTGTACCGATGATGGTAGCGAGAAGAAGTGCATAGGCTCTGTTGAAGAGCTCTATAATGAAATTGAGAAGGCGGTTAAAGCCGGAGTAATGAAAGAAAATCCCTACAAGAATTTCAAGGTAGGTGATTACTCGGCAGAGAACTATGCGGTAGAGAATATAGATTTACACCGTCCTTTTGTGGACAACATTACGCTGGTTTCCGATAGCGGAAAACCGATGAAGCGCGAGCTGGACTTGATTGATGTTTGGTTTGACAGCGGCGCTATGCCTTACGCACAAATACACTATCCTTTTGCCGGAAAATCGCTGGAAGGGGTGTATCCGGCCGACTTTATCGCTGAAGGTGTTGACCAAACACGCGGATGGTTCTTTACCTTGCACGCTATTGCTACAATGGTATTCGACAGCGTTTCATTCAAAACCGTTGTATCAAACGGGTTGGTGCTTGATAAAGAAGGCAATAAAATGTCGAAGCGTTTGGGTAATGCCGTTGACCCCTTCGAGGCTATTGAAAAGTACGGTTCCGACCCCTTGCGTTGGTATATGATTACCAACGCTCAGCCTTGGGATAACCTCAAGTTTGATATTGGCGGTGTTGACGAAGTGAAACGTAAGTTTTTCGGAACACTTTACAACACCTACTCGTTCTTTGCGCTTTACGCCAACGTTGACGGGTTTACCAACAGCGAGCCGCAAGTACCCGTAGCAGAGCGTCCTGAAATTGACCGTTGGATTATTTCGCTACTTAACACGCTGGTAAAAGAGGTTGACGCAGCTTACGCTGACTACGAGCCAACCCGTGCCGGACGCTTGATTCAGGATTTTGTGGGCGATAACCTCAGCAACTGGTATGTACGCCTTAACCGTAAACGTTTTTGGGGCGGAGAAATGTCGAAAGACAAGCTGGCTGCCTACCAAACGCTGTACAGCTGTTTAGAGGTAGTTGCCCGACTTGCTGCACCTATTGCACCGTTTTACAGCGACAGCCTATTCTGTGATTTAAATAGCGTAGGCAAGAACTTTGACGCAAACTCCGTTCACCTTGTCGATTTTCCCGGTCATGACGAAAAGCTGATAGACAAAGCGCTGGAAGAACAAATGAGCCTTGCACAACAAGCCTCGTCAATGGTGCTGGCACTACGCCGTAAGGTAAACATTAAAGTACGCCAACCGCTTACCAAAATAATGATTCCGGTGTTGGATGCAGCCATGCGTAAATCGCTGGAGGCCGTTACTCCGTTATTGTTGAGTGAAGTTAACGTAAAAGAGCTGGAATTCTTAACCGAAACAGAAGGTGTGCTGGTAAAGAAAATTAAGGCCAACTTCAAAACGCTTGGCCCTAAGTATAGCAAGCAAATGAAAGAAATATCAGCCGCTATTGCCGCTTTCAGCCAACAGGATATTGCTAAGCTGGAGCGCGAAGGCGGATATACGCTCAACCTTGCTTCGGGAGTAGTATCAGTAGGCATGGAAGATGTGGAAATTACCTCAGAGGATATACCGGGATGGCTGGTTGCAACCGAAGGTCGCCTTACCGTT
Organism: Bacteroidales bacterium; assembly: GCA_031551125.1. GTDB lineage: Bacteria > Bacteroidota > Bacteroidia > Bacteroidales > UBA932 > JAIRNF01. The sequence goes on along the minus strand of JAVBOB010000009.1, from coordinate 235,026 downwards.
GCGCTTGATATTACCATTACCGAACCTTTGCGCCGTGAAGGTATTGCCCGCGAGCTGGTAAACCGCATTCAGAATATTCGTAAAGAAAGTAATTTCGACGTTACCGATAAGGTACGCGTACAAATAGAAGCGAACGATGAAATAAATGCTGCTATTACCGATTTTAAGGACTATATCGCATCACAAACGCTGGCAACCGATATCACTCTCGCTCCTACCCCCAACGGTACAGAGCTGGAATTGGACGATGATTTGAAGGTTAAGCTGAGCGTAGCAAAAGTATAAGCGACTTAGAGCTTTGGCTTGCAAGTTAAAATAACATATCAGGGTTCTTTGGAAAAATACGATAGCTGACACCCTAACTTGCAACACAATATAGCAAAGCAGCCCCGAAGGGGTTGAATATGAATAATCCCGTATGAAATGCGGGGTTATTTGCACAAATGTGGAAATAATCCCCACCTATGTGTATAAGCCGCTTACCGGTAGTGAACAACAAAAATAATCGGTGGGTATAACCTCAAGGTAAAGAACAATTTATCAAAATTCACACAGCGAGTAACTTGTATTCAATCCGTAATTATCAAACAAAACGGCATGATTATTGTTAATACTTATCGCTATCTCTTAATACTAGAAAAGGCATTCTTTAAAAAGAAAAGTTGAGTATATCTCAATAAAAAGTTTAACTTCGCATAAAATAAAAACTAAACGTTATGGCCGAGAAAAAAGAAAAAATGAGATACTCGGACGAAGAACTACTCGAGTTCAAGGAACTTATACTACAGAAGCTTGAAAAAGCACGTAAAGATTACGAGATATTGAAGGCCGCCATTACACATAGCGAAAGTAACGATACCGAAGATACATCTCCAACCTTTAAGGTGCTGGAAGAAGGCGCGTCAACCCTTTCAAAAGAAGAATCGGGTAAGCTAGCGCAACGTCAGCAAAAGTTCATCCTGCACCTCGAGGCAGCACTCGTTCGGATTGAAAACAAGAGTTACGGTATTTGCCGTGAAACAGGTAAGCTTATACCCAAGGAGCGGCTTTTGGCCGTGCCACATGCCACATTGAGCATAGAGGCAAAGAACAGTCGCGATTAATAGGGAAAACACAAGAACTAGCAGAGAGACATAGCAATGTCTCTCTGTTTTTTTATACTTTTGTCGCTACAGCACATGCACAAACACCTTGCAAAGAATGTCACTAGGAAAAAAAGCAGTTCTCATTATAGCATTAATTCTGATAGCCGATCAGCTGATTAAAATATGGGTAAAAACGCACATGGGCCTTGGCGATAGCATTAACATGCTTGGCAGCTGGGGGCAAATAGCCTTTACCGAAAATACCGGATTTGCATTCGGCTGGTCGCTGGGAGGTAACTTCGGTAAGCTGATACTAAGCGTTTTCCGTATAGGGGCTGTAGCTTTTATTGGTTGGGGGCTGTGCCGCTTAGTAAAACGTAAGGCATCTATGGGTGTAATTGTAGGGGTGGCCATGTTGCTAGCCGGAGCCGCCGGGAATATTATAGACTGTGCGTTTTATGGGCTAATATTCGATAAAGGAACCGTTTTTTCTCCTGAAATGAATATGGCTATCGGATACTCCGGAATAGCCGACTTCTCTAGCAATGGTTACGCATCCTTCCTACATGGTAGCGTAGTGGACATGTTCTACTTCCCAATTGTTGACGGAACACTCCCCGATTGGGTTCCATTCTGGGGTGGCGACCACGTTGTATTTTTCCGCCCCATATTCAACCTTGCCGATGCATCTATTAGCGTAGCTATAATTTACCTGCTGATATTTCAGCGTAGATTTTTGGGGCAAATTCTACGGTAGATTTTCAAATATTTCTATAACGGATTAAATATCCGTATTACCCAAACGTTTATAAAAACCAACGCCGCCTGAACTTTCAGACGGCGTTAATCTCCCTTTAAACAATCAATAATCCAAAACTAGCACATTCTGTTATTGACAATAAACAGTAAAGCAAATACTATGCCAGATTTTTTTGCATTTTGAGATAAATGCTGTCTAAATTTTGAATTAGATTGTGCTGAGTATAGAAAATAATTCCGATAGGGATTGAATAATAATAACCCCGTATGCTATACGGAGGCTCAGGCAGCTACTAGAAGTGCGCAGGGATCACCGTCTTTCCCCAGAAAAAGGATAGTACTCCCTGCGCAATCGAACACAACAAAATAACCGTAGGTTTACACCAACGGTTATTTATATTCAGCCCCTATCGGGCTGTAAATAAAACTATTCCTCCCAATCTCCGTTTTCCTTAATCAGTGTTATTAATTCCTCAACAGCTTTTTCCTGAGGAATATTTTTCTTTACCTGAACTTTTCCTTTATATAGTGATACTTTTCCGGGGCCTGCTCCAACATAACCGTAATCGGCATCAGCCATTTCTCCCGGACCGTTCACAATGCACCCCATTACAGCAATTTTCAGCTTGCTGAGGTGTACTGTTGCCGCTTTTACTTGGGCTAAGGTTGTTTGCAAGTCAAACAGTGTACGACCGCAGCTGGGGCAAGCTATGTATTCCGTTTTACTAAAGCGAACTCGTGAGGCTTGCAGTATAGAAAAAGTCAGCTGAATTAAAGCCCTATCTTTCTGAGGAACGGCTAAATTAGGCGCATTAAGCATCACGCCATCACCAAAACCATCAATCAGCAACAACCCTAAGTCGCAAGCCGCTTTAATTTGCAGCTCATCCAAACTCGTATCATTATACGTACGTTGAATAATAACCGGGTTTTTTACACCATACTCCAGCAAACGAAGGAAGAATGCCCGTAAATCAGCCGGTGCATTATCGTTATGCGTTTCAACAGCTAGAAGAACTTGCGGATTACCTTTAAGCCACGCCAGCAGCTCAGCATTCAACATATCAGTAGTACAACGAAAGAGCCCTTCCGTTTCATCAGAAATAATACGTAGCCCTCCCTCTTCTGTACTAAACATGGAAGACCCGATGTAAATTGCATCAGGGCTTTGCCTACCGCCAACCCAACGTCCGTTATAAAGCGTGAACCCGAGTGCTTCAATATCTTTTTGATAAACAGGATTATATTCCGAAAGGTCAGCCACTACTACGGTCGGGTTAGCTCCACCTATTCCGTTTACTTCTCCCGTCTCACACTTTTGATATTCATATGGAGAATAGTATGTAGCATCAGGTTTTACTATTGGCTTATGTTTTGTGCGGTTTTCAAAATAGCTTACCAGCTGTCTGGCAACAGGTATTTCGTTTTCCGGCGCTTCGGTTAACGATACTCGAATGGTATCTCCTATACCATCCGCTAACAAGGTTCCTATGCCTACAGCCGATTTAATGCGTCCGTCCTCACCTTCTCCCGCTTCGGTTACGCCGAGATGCAAAGGGTAGCTCATGCCTTCCTTGTTCATCGCATCAACCAGCAAGCGGTAGGCTTGTACCATTACGCGGGTGTTGCTCGACTTCATAGACAACACCACATTGTCAAACTTTTGCTGCTTGCATACACGCAGAAACTCCATTCCCGATTCAACCATTCCGGCAGGCGTATCACCGTATCGGCTCATAATCCGGTCGGATAGCGACCCATGGTTTACTCCTATTCGTATTGCTGTTCCATGCTTCTTACAAATGTTCAGCAAGCTACAAACGGCCTCCTCCAATCGTTTCAACTCCTGAGCATATTCTTCGTCACTCAACTCCTGCCGGGAAAAATCAGCACGCTTATCAATAAAGTTGCCCGGATTAATGCGTACCTTATCCACATAAGCGGCAACCGCTTCGGCAACCTGAGCGCTAAAGTGAACATCGGCAATCAGCGGAATGTTATAGCCCTTGCCACGTAAATGCTGCTTGATTTCTTTCATCGCATCCGCCTCGCGCAAACCTTGTACCGTACAACGAACATAGTCGGCTCCGGCATCGGCAATACGCATGCACTGCTCAACGGTAGCCTCAACATCAAGCGTGTTAGTATTTGTCATTGACTGTATGCGAATAGAGTGATTAGCCCCCATTGCAATACCGCCAATATTTACTTCTAGCGTTTTTCGCCGGATATATTTACTTAAATCGGAACAAAACATATTTTGAAGGGTTTCACAGAGTTTCTGGTTATTCAATTATTGCTCCATGCTAACAATTTTACCCCCTAGCCCCCTAAAGGGGGAACTCGCCACTGCAAAATTATTTTTTTGAAGCCATTTGCACAGACCAAAGCCCCCTTTAGGGGGTTGGGGGTAAATTCGCAACTTAATTTTGCGAAATAGGGGCAGGTTGTTTTGCAGAACCTATTCTGTAAAACAAGCTAAGCGAGAAAACCATGTGGGTACTATTAGAAAAAACCGTTTGTTCATCTTGGTAACGGGGCTTTATCCAAAAGTTCATTCCATACTGGTACCTGAACTCTCCTTGCAACTCAAACCTGCTGAACTCAAGTCCCAAGCCACCTCCGCCAATTACTCCGTATTCAAAACGGTTGTCTCTATCCTGAAACGTGTATGACTCAGTAACGGATATGCCACTACTATTTTCATACTTAGTATCCTCCTTCAAAAGATAAGACATGTAAAAGCCTGCATTAATAAACGCTCTGAATGCTCCAAACTTTAAATGTCCCTGAGCCATTGCGGGTAGCTCTATTGCAGAAGCGGCGTACGTTGTATCTCTTGCCTCATAGCCTTTTTGTACCATGTTTAGCTCCGCTTGCATACCCATATACCTTCCGGTGTACAGCTTGCAGGCCAAGCCAAAATCTACCCCGCTTATGGTTGTTTCCTGCCTGTATGGATTAAAGTTAACACCTGATATAGCGTAGCCACCCCTTACCCCAAAATACTGTTGTGCAAATAAAGGGCATGTGCCTACTATAAAAAGAATGAGTATGCCGAATTTTTTCATTGCTAATTGCTATTTTCAGGTTGAGAGCTAACTTCAGCAAACGGTTCGAAGAGCAAGCGCATATCAACCTTCAGCTTCACATCCCAGTTTGGCTTTAAGCTTATGGTTCCCTTCCCTTCATGCTTTAAGAAAACCACAGGTTCCGGCTGTTGGTGCTCCAAATATATACCGGTATCCCAATGCTCATTACCGTTTTCATCATTAATAAAACGTACACGATAGTCGCCGGGAGTGAGAAACGAGAAGGTTTGTGCTCCATTGGAATTAAACACCTTTTCTCGCACAACCTTCTTGTCTTTTATCAGCTGCATGATGTAGCTACCCGAAACGTTGCTCATTTCAAAAATGAAAATACCAAACTTGGCTTCATTTGGGGTTTCTATTCTTTTGGAGATATGAGCATTGTGCAAACCGTAAATATCGAGCATTGCCAATGAATCTATAACCACTTCATAAGCCTCTGAGGTTTCAAATTTAGCCTGTATGCGGTAGTAGCACAAGCCTTTCGGGTCGGGGGTAACGCTGCACGGAATTCGTGTTTTCACCGTATCTCTTGTATCCCGATACTTATACATGCAAACCTTTGTACTATCAAACGACTTTAGCGGAGCGGGTAATTTTAAGGTAAGTCCTTCTTGGGTAACCAAGTCGCCATTGGTAAGAATCTCAGCCTTTATAGCTGGAGTGGGCTCCTTTTCTTCACTTTCTTTAGCCCGTCTTCCTGTTCTGGCGGAAGCCTTATCCTTCCATTCTTCAAACTTAAGCGTTGCATCAAAGGGAGCAATAACACCTGTTGTGTCAGGCCTCATATAGGTGATATTAGCAACTAAGCCAGCAGGAATACTGTCAGCAGTGAGCCAATAGGATAACGTATCTTTCCAGAAATTCTGCTCACGCATAAGCTGAGTAGAGTCAATCCCGTCAAATTTCAACGATAAAATTTCCGGATAATGCCGAACAAAGCACAGCTCCACCTTACGCTCTGCCACACGCTTGTAGGTGCTAAGGAATTGTTTTTGCGTATTTTCATTAAAGAGCCGTAGCTGCATCATATCATCGAAGTTCGATAGGCTGTCCTTTTCGTAGGTAAGGATAGATGTTGAATCGTGAATCATGCTTTGCGCAATAATCGGCTCAGTCAGAAAGGCCGCCTTCTCAACATCGGGGTCGTATTTATTGTTGCTATTTTTATCCTCAACAGCCATCAGCTTATACGATTTCCCCTCTTTTAACCCGTCTGCAATAAAAAATCCCCTGGGACTAACCTTTGCAATAGCATCAGGTATTTGTTTCAATGGCAATGAGTCCACATTATTCTCATATAAAAACACAGATGCTCCCTCAACCGGGTCAAGAGTAAATGCATCGGCCACACGCCCTTTTATTCTACCCATATCAATATTGCCTCCGGTTGAAAATACTACGCGATAATCTTCCAACACGTTACCTTCATTATTATCGGTTATGGAATTGCCGAAGTCTATAATATACGTGGTATTGGGTTTTAAAGTGTCTTCAAACTCAACCCTAACAGACTTACCCTTCGTTCTATATATCGGGCTTTTTTCCATTGGCGGAGATACGCTGAAGTTCTTTTGCTTATCCTTCAGCTTAAGGTACTCGTTACAAAAAACCTGTACCAACTTGCCATTAAAGCCTGTTTGCCCATTTTTAGGCTCAACCTTCAATACAACAGGGGCAAGGCTATCCTTAGGACCACCTGAAGGCCCCATAGATGTATTTGAACAGCGTGGGAAGATAAGCCCTACCACTGCTACGAAAAGCCAAAAAACTATCGATTTTTTCACGCTCAACCTATTTGATTCGTCATTCTACGACTTACAAAGGTAAAGTTTACCCGAAAACTACCGCTTTTTACGGTAAGATAATTTTAAATGGATAAAAGATATATAGAGCAAAGAACAAAGACCTTTGAATTATCACCATTAAGATATGGCAAAATCCTTGCTCCTTGTTCTATAAGTCTTTGCTTCAATTATACAATTTAACCGTTTACTCCCTTTAACAACGGCACAAAGGAGAACAGACCAAACTCCTGCTGCTTATACTCATTCTCCGAAAGACGGTCAACCACTATCATTTTCTGTTGGTTATCACCACCTACCGGTATAACCATACGACCACCAACTGCCAGCTGGTTGAGCAGAGCTTGGGGAATATTGGGTGCCCCGGCCGTAACGAGTATTCTATTAAAGGGGGCAAAGGCAGGCTTTCCCTCATAACCGTCGCCATAAAAACAGTTAGGGTAGTACTTCATCTCATGTAGTAGCCGTTGCGCCTTGACAAACAACGTTCGTTGACGCTCAATAGTATATACTTTCGCGTCTAACTCCAACAGCACCGCTGTTTGATAGCCCGATCCGGTTCCTATTTCCAACACCTTATCCCACTTTTGCAAATTCAACAGCTGAGTTTGAAAAGCAACGGTATAAGGTTGTGATATAGTTTGTCCGGCACCTATCGAAAACGGTTTATCCTCATAGGCATGGTTAACCAAGCTGCTATCCATAAAAAGATGGCGGGGCACTTTCCCGATGGCTGCTAAAACATACTCATCAGAAATTCCTTTTTCTTTTAGCTTTGCTACCAGCTTACTTCGCAGCCCTTTATGTTGAAAAGAATCATTCATAAGGTTGCAAAGATAGCTATTCCAAGACAGGCCAAAGCGGCCTGCATAAAACAAATCTTATAAATCCTTGTTGTTAAAATAGCTCTTTATCGAACAAAGACTTATAAAACAACGAGCAAAGATTTTTCTATTAATATATCAATGTCTTTATTCTTTGTTCTATTTATCTTTAAGCTATTGCTATTTTATTTTGCAAAAACTTGTGTTTTGCTCAATAAGAGTTAACTTTGAACAATCAGAAAGTTGAACTTGAATATACTATATGGAATCTACACTGAAAGTAGGGATTGTTGGTTATACTGATATTTTTGACAGCTATACCCGTGCGCTGGAGCGACTGGAAAATGCTAGTCTTGAAGGGATATGGTGTGATACCGAAGACCAAAAACCGGAATACGACGGAGGAGTCTTTGAATCGTTCACAGAACTTATTGGTGCTGTTGATGCTGTTATTTTTCTTGGAGAAAAAGTTCGCAAAAAGTTGATAAACGATGCTATCCGTTCGCTAAAGCATGTTTTTGTTGATGATTACAGCGCAATAATATTTGGTGATATTGAAGGTGCTCAAAGATTGGTAGAAGAAGCTCGGGTTGTTGCTCAGGTCTCCATGCCTAAAATGTACTACTGGAACATTTCGGAGATTACCCAATCTTACAAAAACGTTCGTCACATTCAGTTTATCAAAGAACAAGTTCATACCAACAACCGTTTTCAAGCCGACTACATTCCTGAGCTAATGGCAATTCTGAAACTCGTGAATGAGGATGTACTGCGCGCTCACAACCAAAACATTCCGTTGCTATACAAAAAAGTAGAACAGGTAGAGGCACGCCTTGATTTTACAAACGGGGTAACGGCCAGCATATCATCCAACCCCTGCGGATTTGCCGACAGGCAGGAGTTGCGCCTTATTACTGATAAGGCTATCGCTATGCTCGATCTCCGGAAGCGTGAGCATCACAGACTGGTTAAGGGGGCGAATAAGGAGCTGCAAAAAGAGCTGGTTAGCATGGAAGAAGTTCCGTTTATTGAACTAACGGAATTGGAGAACTTCGTCGAATCCATACGAGAAAAAACAGAGCCCATGGTGTCATTCAACAGTATGCGCCGCTTACATCGCTGCCTACAGCTGATGGAGGAAAACAGATAATTTCAAGCTGCCATTTATATATGGCCGTCATTGCGAGCGAAGCGAAGCAATCTCTCGAATAGAACAGGTTGGTTAGCTCCGCTGCCCTTCGGGTCGCTTCGCTCGCAATGACGTATCAATCAGCCTCTGCAAAGACTATACGCCTTACCCGGATGGCTGCGAACACAGCCTGAAAATTCAAGCGTAAGTAGTACCGATGCAAGCTGAGAAACGGGCATATCCAGCTGCCTACAAAGGTTATCAATTGTTTCAACTTCTACTTTAGACAAGGCATCCAATACTTTCTTTTCGGGTTCGCTACGTTCTCCGAAAAGAGGTAGCTGTTTTACCTTCGGCTCAACCCTCTTATCCCAACCCAGTACGTACTCAACATCAGCAACGCCTTCAATAAGCGCTGCTTTATTATTTCGTATCAGCCTGTTGCAGCCACATGAATACGCATCGCCAACCCTGCCGGGGAAAGCCATTACATCCCGATTGTATGACATGCTAATGTCGGCTGTAACCAACGCCCCACCCTTTTCGCCCGACTCAACAACTATTGTAGCATCGGCTAAACCTGCAATAATACGATTTCTGCGTAAAAAATTATTTCTGTCAAACTTTGCATGTGTGGTAAAATCGGAAACCATTGCTCCCCCTTGCTCCACAATTTGCTTTGCAACGTTTTTATGCTGCGCCGGATAAACCGTATTAAGACCTGTAGCCACAACCGCTACGGTAGGTAAACCATATTTAAGCGCTGCCTTATGGGCGCAAATATCTATTCCGTACGCCAAGCCACTCGCAATAACCGGATTGTGTCCGCGTTGAGCAAGCTCTTCAACCAAACGGGTGCACTGATCTACCCCATAGCTTGTAGCGCTTCTAGTTCCAACAATGCTTAGTATTCGCTCGGCATTTAAATTGATGTCTCCTTTTACAAAAAGTACAACCGGACTGTCTTCACAATTTTTCAGCCGATGAGGGTAGTTGTTATCGGTGTATGAGAGTGCTCGAATGTTGTTTTTCTCAATGTACTCCAGCTCCTTTTCGGCAAGTTCCAACACCTGTTGCTCGGTAACAGCATTTGCAATACGTTCTCCTATGCCTTGTATTTTTCTCAACGCTGACTTACTTTCACGAAAAACAGCCTCGGCTCCACCACAAAATGCTATCAGTTTTTTTGCGGTAATACTCCCAACCATGGGAATCATTTCAATAGCTATTTGATACTTTAAATCAACGGGTTGCATACGTTACACAGGTTCGTCCAAAGCAAACAAAGTTAAGCTATTTGGGATTTCTGCCAAAGTCTGCAAAACCATTCTAAACTAATACAGTGGAATGTTGTTTACAATAGAGGATAACAGAAAACTATAAAGGCAAGGAAGAAAGGTACACCGTTTATACTACAAACAAAATCAACTTCTACGGCAATTTAACGGAAAAAAATAACAGATACAAAGATAATTGAAGAAATTGAATGTAGAACTATTTTAGAACAGTTATTGCTTTAAAATTGCACTAATTAGCTAGCATGCCCCTTATCTTTGGCGCTCCGGAAATAGCAAAACCCTTAGCAACTTAATTATTTTTATAACTATGGCAAAAGAAATTAAATTCAGCTTATTGTACCGCGACATGTGGCAATCATCGGGGAAATATCAACCCCGTGTTGACCAGCTAAAGCAAATAGCCCCCGTAATTATTGACATGGGCTGCTTTGCTCGCGTAGAAACAAATGGTGGAGCCTTCGAACAGGTTAACCTACTGTATGGAGAAAACCCGAATGTAGCTGTTCGCGAATTCACCAAACCCTTTAATAAAGTGGGTATTCAAACCCACATGCTTGATCGTGGATTGAACGGATTACGTATGTTCCCCGTTCCATCCGATGTACGTAAGCTAATGTACAAGGTTAAGCACGCACAAGGAGTTGACATTACACGTATTTTCTGCGGTCTTAACGACCCCCGTAATATTATTCCTTCTATACAATACGCCAAAGCAGGCGGAATGATTCCGCAAGCAGCTCTTTGTATCACCCACTCTCCTATTCACACGGTTGAATACTACGTAAAGCTGGCTCAACAGCTAATTGACGCGGGTGCACAGGAAATTTGTTTAAAAGATATGGCCGGTATCGGTCGTCCTTATAGCCTTGGCCAAATTGTAAAGGGTATTAAGGATAAAAATCCCAATATCACCATTCAGTACCACGGACATAGTGGCCCCGGCTTCTCGGTTGCATCTATGCTCGAAGTTGCCAAGAACGGTGTTGATATTATCGACGTGGCAATGGAACCGCTGGCATGGGGTATGGTTCACCCAGACGTAATTACCGTCCAAGCCATGTTGAAGGATGCCGGATTTAAGGTAGCCGACATTAACATGGACGCATACATGGAGGCTCGTCGCCTTACTCAAACGTTTATTGACGACTTCCTCGGATATTTCATTGACCCCAGCAATAAGGTTATGACCTCACTGCTGGTAGGCTGCGGCTTGCCCGGTGGTATGATGGGCTCTATGATGTCTGACCTTAAGGGCATGCATGGCGCTATTAATATGGCGCTCCGTCAGCAAGGTAAGAAAGAGGTTACACTTAATAACCTTGTGGTACAGCTATTCCAAGAAGTAGAGTACGTATGGCCTAAGCTGGGTTATCCTCCATTGGTTACTCCGTTCAGCCAGTATGTTAAGAATATTGCGTTAATGAACATCTTTGCAATGGCTAAGGGCGAACCCCGCTTCTCTAACATTGACAAGGACAGCTGGAACATGATTCTTGGTAAGACCGGTAAGCTGCCCGGTACTTTGGCTCCTGAAATTATTGAACTGGCCAAAAAGAACGGCTTAGAGTTCTACAATGGTGACCCACAGGAGGCATTCCCTGATGAATTGGATAAGTTCCGTGCTGAAATGAAAGAGAACAAGTGGGATTTCGGAAAAGACGACGAAGAGCTGTTTGAATTGGCAATGCACGATCGTCAATACCGCGATTACCGTTCAGGTGTAGCTAAGCAACGCTTCAACCAAGAGCTGGAACAAGCGAAGGAAAAAGCCGGTGCGCCTATCATTGTTACCCGCCCGATAGTTGAAATGCCGAAGTTCGATCTCGAAAAGGCTATGCAACAATATCCCAACGCCAAGCCTATACATGCTCCGGCAAAGGGTCAGGTAATTTGGGAGTATGATGTGGTTGATACCGCTACACCTCCGGCAGAAGGAACACCTGTTAAGGAAGGAGATAACGTTTGCTTCGTTCAGGCCTACTACGGACTGGAAGCAGTAAAGGCTCCGTTCAGCGGAAAGATTGCTCTTACTTTCGCAAAACAAGGCGAAAATGTTAGTAAAGGAGAGATACTTGCTTTAGTGATAGAGTAGTATTTTTAGATAAAGTAAGAAAACCTCGTGCAGCTGTGCGAGGTTTTTTATTTGACTGTTTAGGAATGTGATAATGGACTTCTTCGGAAAATAGCTATAGTGCTACTTAGCGAGTAGTTGGGCTTTAGCCCAATAGCCGTATTCTTTTGTGTCCGTCAGCTAAAGCAGACGGCAATGAACTTTTTCATTGCCGTTGACTTTAGTCAACGGATTAATGGGGTCAAACAAACAGGGCTTTAGCCCAACATTTTTCTATTGTTTGGCATATCATTTTCCAAAGAGGTCTAATCTACTATGCTACTAATATCCTATCATTTTCAAAAGAAGTTTTACTTTTGTCACAAGTACATTTACCGGTTAATTCATGCAATCATACTTTATAGATACACATACTCACCTTTTCTCCGAAGAGTTCAACGCCGATATTGACGCTGTTATTACAAACGCCCAAAAAGCCGGAGTACAACAGCTTATTCTTCCGGCCATTGATAGCAGTACATTTGAAGCAATGATGCTATTGGCGGAAAAATTCCCGACAAGCTGTTTTCCTACCATCGGGCTGCATCCCACATCGGTAAAAGACAACTACGAAGAAGAGCTGGCATTTGTAAAAAGCAAAATATCTTCATACCCCTTCGTAGCAATTGGGGAAATAGGGATTGACTGCTACTGGTCTATGGAACACATTGAGCAGCAACGTTACGTTTTTCGTGAGCAGCTGAGCATGGCCGTTAAACATAAGCTCCCCGTTATTATTCATGCCCGTGAGTCGTTTGATGAAATATTTGCCATACTTCAAGACTTTGAAGGCAAAGGGCTGAAAGGTATTTTTCACGGCTTTTCCGGAACCATAAGCGACTACTTAACTATTAACCGCTTTACAGGTTTTAAGTTGGGTATAGGTGGAGTGCTCACCTTCAAAAATGCGCAGCTAGCAAAGCTGGTAAAAGATATTGACATAGCCGATATTGTGCTGGAAACCGACGCTCCCTACTTAACCCCCGCTCCATATAGGGGCAAGCGCAACGAGAGCGCCTACATTCCGCTTATTGCACAAAAACTTGCCGAAGTAAAGGGAATAACAATTGATGAAGTGGCGGAAATAACAACCAATAATGCAAAAGAAGTTTTTATTCTGTAGTCTTCTCTATTGAGCATCCTACCTAACATCCTACCTAAGTAGATAGCCCCAAGTTGCCGGCTACACGCTCTACCTACTGTGTCCTATTTCACTTCAAGCTGGCCTGAAAGCAAAACGCCACAAAGTGGCCGCTTACTTACCTTCGGTGAGCTCGTAAGCTCGGTTCAGCCCAATGGAAAAGCGTAGCGACACCCTGGGTGAGCATACCGGTAACAGCAGCATGGCGCGCGAAGCACCCCACCCTCATCGGGGTAACAACCATTCTCGCGCGCAAAGCAACGGTCAGCAAATACCCACAAACCCAACGCGTTGCATTGGGCTGAGGTAAGCTGGGCTTCCAGCCCGCAATAGCTAACAGCTTGAGTTAGATATTTAGCCTTTTAACTTAATACATTGCAAAAACAGCTCAATAAGTACGTATCTTTCATTTTTTCTGTACTTTAGCATCCCATTTCAAATTACAGAACGTAACAACAAGTGATGGAAAAATCAATCCTCATTATATACACCGGTGGTACCATTGGAATGAAGCAGCACCCTGAAACAGGAGCGCTTATTCCATTTAATTTTGAGCAGATTGAAGATGAGGTTCCCGAATTAAAAAAATTCGGATTTAAGCTCGACACTATTTCGTTCAATCCGTTAGTTGACTCATCGGATATTCAACCTGATTTTTGGGTTAAGCTTGCTTTGCTTATTCAGAAAAACTACGAGAGGTATAACGGTTTTGTAGTTTTGCATGGAACAGATACCATGTCATTTACCGCATCGGCACTTAGCTTCATGCTTGAAAATCTTGCAAAACCGGTCATACTAACCGGTAGCCAGCTGCCTATTGGAGTTATCAGAACAGATGGTAAAGAAAATATGGTTTCGGCTATTGAAATTGCAGCAGCAAATTTTAACGGGGTACCGGCCATACAAGAGGTTTGTATTTTTTTCCAAGACCAGCTGTTCCGAGGCAACCGCACTACAAAGCATAACGCGGAAAACTTTGATGCTTTTCGCTCTGAAAATTTTCCTCCACTAGCAGAAGCGGGCATAACCATTAAGTATAATTTTCCCGTTAAGAATACCGGTAAGGATAAGCTTATAGTACATACCGAATTAGATACAAACATTGCTATACTTAAGCTATTCCCGGGCATTCAACCCCATGTTATTGACGGAATACTTAATATTAAGGGGCTTAAAGCAGTAGTGCTTGAAACGTTTGGCTCCGGTAATGCACCTACTGCTTCTTGGTTTCTAGATCGTATAAAAGCGGCGGTAGATAAAGGACTTATTGTCTTAAACGTTACGCAATGCCATGCCGGAAAGGTAGAAATGGATGTTTACGAAACCGGAACGCGTTTAAAAAAAGCCGGTGTGCAGAGTGGTTACGATTCAACAGTAGAAGCAGCTCTCACAAAGTTAATGTACTTACTTGGTCGCTATAAGCATGTGGATCAGGCAAAAAAAATATTAGATAGCTCATTAAATGGAGAAATTTCACTCTAAATAGCCTATTATCAAAAAAGAATTACTAATTTGCGCCCTTAAATCAATACAGGTAGGCGCTAAATAAATAGGGAGAAATGGCCGAGTGGTCGAAGGCGCACGCCTGGAAAGTGTGTATACCTCAAAAGGGTATCAAGGGTTCGAATCCCTTTTTCTCCGCACACAATATTTATATTTTTACTGAAAAGAGAAGGAAATACTTAAGCGATAAAATCCAATTAGAAATCAAACTAAATAGAGAATCCGTTAAACCATTTAATTAAAATTCCAAACAAGCCATGAAAAAACTTTTTATGTTTTTAGCAGTACTTGGTGTATTGGCCATATCTGCAAACAATGTAATTGCGCAAGATCAAACTAGTGCAGCTCCGCAGACCGAGCAAACTACGACTGCTGCTACCGCTGATCAAGTAGTTCCTCTTCACCAACAGCTGAAGATGCAGTTTATTGATGGGGGCCCTGAATTCATGACCTCTATCGTACTTTGTCTTATACTTGGTTTGGCATTGGTTATTGAGCGCGTAATTTACCTCAACCTAGCATCTACCAACAACAAAAAACTTCTCCGCCAAATAGAAGAGGCTCTTGCTAATGGCGGCCCTGAAGCAGCAAAAGATGTTTGCCGCAATACTCGTGGTCCTGTTGCCAGCATTTTTTACCAAGGGCTCGATCGTTACGATGAAGGTATTGAAATGGTTGAAAAATCAATTGTTTCATACGGCTCAGTTCAAATGGGCTTGTTGGAAAGCAACATGTCTTGGATTGGTCTTTTCATTGCCATTGCACCTATGTTAGGTTTCTTGGGAACGGTTATCGGGATGGTTATCGCGTTTGACGATATTCAAAAGGCCGGTGATATTTCTCCGAACGTTGTAGCAGGAGGTATGAAGGTGGCTCTTATTACAACCGTAGCTGGTTTGATCGTAGCTATTATCCTTCAAATCTTCTTCAACTACCTTACCTCTAAGATTGAAAGCATCGTTAACTCAATGGAAGACGCTTCAATTTCTTTGATTGACCTTTTGGTAAAGTACAACGTTAAAAAGTAACGAAAGATGTCTAGAAAAACATTAAATCTTATAGCTATCATCTTAATGGTGTTATCAGCAGTCATTGGTATTTATACCTTTGTTCGCTGTAACTCGCTAGATGCCATAGCTGATAAGCAAGAGATGCTAGGAGTTATCGAACCTATGTTCGATTGGATGTACATCCTGCTTATTGTGGCAATTGCTGCCCTGATTATTCTGCCTATTCCCTATCTAATTAAGAACCCAGCCGGAACAAAGAAGCTCGGTATCGGAATTGTTGCAATGGGAGTATTGGTTTTGCTAGCATTCTTGCTTTCTTCAGATGCACCACTTCCCTTTATTGAAAATGCAGCAAGTAAAAATGAGTATTCACGTTTAGCAGACTTGAATATCATTTCGATATATGTCATGGCTGTTGCCGCTATTCTGGCTGTTGTATACTCTGGAGTAAGGGGTATAATTTCTCCTAACAAGTAACAGGGTTTAGCCTAAAAAGAAACAGAACATGGGAAGAAGAAGAGCAAAAAGAGAAACCCCGGAAGTGGGAGCCGGCTCAATGGCCGATATCTCATTCCTGCTACTATCGTTCTTCCTGATGACGTCTAACATGGACCAAACATCAGGATTGCAACGACGCTTACCTCCTATGCCAGATACTGATAAACCAGTAACGCCAAACGATGATAACAAGGTTAAGGCCCGTAACGTTTACCAGGTTAAGATTAACCAATGGGATGCCTTGTTCGCTGGTGGAAGGCCAACAGACGTAAGTACATTACGTCAGGAGGTTAAGGACTTTATCGTTAATGCTGGCAATACCGAAGATAAGCCTGAAAAGGAAGAAGTAAATGTTCCGGGTATTGGAAAAGTTATGGTATCTAAAGCCGTAATTTCACTTCAAAACGATAGAGGAACAAGCTACGAAATATACATTAAAGTGCAAAATGAGCTTGTTGCTGCTTATAACGAGTTGAGAAATGAGTATTCTTTCGCTACTTTCGGAAAAGGATATGACCAGCTGGATGAATCTCAACAGGAGGCGATAAGGGAGGTATATCCTCAACGTATATCTGAAGCCGAACCTAAGGACATTTCAGGAGGTAAGAAGGCTGCGCCTGCAACAACCACTAATAGAAGGAGGTAAAGCAATGTCAAAGTTTAGAGAAGAAGGGAAAAGAAAACTTCCCGGAATTACCACAGCTTCGATGTCGGACATCGTGTTCATGCTTTTATTCTTCTTTATGGTTACCACCAGCATGCGTCAGCATGAGGTAAAAGTTATGACGAAGCTACCTGAAGCCAGCGAGGCTGCCAAGCTTGAGAGAAAGGACTTGACCAGCTACATTTACATTGGTACTCCTGTTCGTTCAGAGCAAGCCAAGTATGGAACAGATGCTCGTATTCAGCTGAATGATTCGTTCAAAACAGTTGATGACATTCGTGACTTCGTTGCTTCTCAGCGTGAACAGCTAAGCGAAGTAGACCGTCAGTATATGACTATTGCTTTGAAAGTTGACTCAAACGCTCGTATGGGTGTTGTTACCGACGTAAAGCAGGAGTTAAGAAGATGTAACGCGCTAAAGATTATGTACTCTGCAAGAGTATCAGCTCCGGCTGTTACCCATTAAGAGTTCACATAGTTCTGCATGATAAAAAAGAGGAGGGAAACCCTCCTCTTTTTATTTACCCTATCATAAACAAAAAGGGCGAGATAGTCTCGCCCTTTTAAACTTACATAACCGTACTACTACTTCTTTGCATACTTAAAGTTCTTTCCGGGGTAGTATGCTTGGCTCCCCAGCTGCTCTTCAATACGCAGCAGCTGGTTGTACTTTGCAATCCTGTCTGAACGTGAAGCAGAACCTGTTTTAATTAAGCCTGTATTCAACGCAACGGCAAGGTCAGCAATAGTGGTATCCTCCGTTTCGCCTGAGCGGTGGCTCATAATAGCGGTATAAGAGTTGTTGTATGCTAACGTAACAGCGTCAATAGTTTCACTCAACGAACCGATCTGGTTAACCTTTACAAGGATAGAGTTGGCCGTTTTGCGGTCAATACCCATTTGCAGGCGCTTTACGTTGGTAACAAACAAATCGTCACCTACCAGCTGGCAACGGTTACCAATGGTATCGGTAATCAGCTTCCAGCCATCCCAATCATCTTCGGCCATACCGTCTTCAATAGAAAGAATAGGATATTTGTCAACCCACGTCTTCCAGTAGTCAACCATTTGGGCAGAAGTAAGCTTATCGCCGGTTGACTTATGCAGGTGGTAAACCTTTTCTTCGGCTAGGTAGTATTCTGATGAGGCAGGGTCGAGCGCTAAATAAATATCCTCACCAGGACGATAGCCGGCGCTTTCAATTGCTTTAAGAATAACGGTAATGGCTTCCTCGTTTGACTTGAGGTTGGGAGCAAATCCGCCTTCATCACCTACGTTGGTTGAGTAACCCTGCTTTTTAAGCACCGATTTAAGGCTATGGAATACCTCTGCACCCATACGTAATGCTTGGCTAAAGGTTTCTGCACCAACAGGCATAATCATAAACTCTTGAAAGTCGATTGAGTTATCGGCATGTGAACCTCCGTTAAGAATGTTCATCAATGGAATAGGAAGGGTCTTAGCGTTTACACCACCTACGTAGCGGTATAGATTTTGTCCCGTAACCTGAGCAGCCGCTTTTGCACATGCCAGCGATACGCCAAGAATAGCATTAGCACCCAAGTTCCCCTTATTTTCCGTACCGTCAAGGGCTATCATGGTAGCATCAATACCGCGTTGGTCGAGTACATCCATGCCAAGAATTTCGTTATGTATGGCATTATTTACGTTTTCAACGGCTTTTAGCACACCTTTGCCCAAATATGTACCCTTATCACCATCTCGAAGCTCAACAGCCTCATGAATACCGGTTGACGCTCCTGAAGGAACAGCAGCACGGCCTACAACACCTTCATCGGTAAGAATATCTACTTCTACGGTAGGGTTACCTCTTGAGTCAAGGATTTGACGGGCATGAACATTAATAATCTGTGACATAATTTTCTATGTTTATTTGTTGATTTAGTTTTGTTACTGTGGAAGAGCAAAAAAGTTGCACAGCTTTTTCTTACGACAAAAGTAGTAAATTCTATGATACCTATTCTCAAATCACTAGACCCATTCGGGAAATGGAAGAAAGTTATCATGTATTGTCATTGCGTATTAAACCGCTTTTTGAATTGTGAGGCAACCTACCAATTGAGAGAGATTAATTGACTTCTTCTCCCATCGGGTTGGGAAAAAGTGCCCCACAATGGCGCCAGGCAATGCCGGTATGTGTTTGTAACACATACCAGCAAAAGCGCAAAGGAGAAGCAATGCCTCTCCTTTGCGCTTTTATAATCTCATTGCAGTAACTTTTACTTATCGCCGGCCTTTCTAGTCTTAGTGGCAGCAACCTTAGGTGCTTTAGGCGCAGCTTTTGCCTTGGGTGCGGCCTTTGGCTTAGGTGCAGCGGCCTTCTTCGGAGCAGCAGGCTTTGCAGCCTTCTCTGCGGTAGCGCCTTCTCCACCTTCATCCGTTTTCTTTGCCTTGCTACGACGGGTAGTTTTCTTAACCTCCTTCTTAGTAGCAGAAGCTGCCGATGAGCCTAAGATTGCTTCATTGAAATCAACCAGCTCAATCATTGCCATTTCAGCAGCATCACCTTGGCGGAAGCCAATTTTTAGCACACGAGTGTATCCTCCCGGGCGATCAGCAATTTTAGGTGCTATGGTACGGAATAATTCCGTTACGCTTTCCTTATTTTTCAGGTAGCTGAATACCATACGGCGAGAGTGAGTTGAGTCGTCTTTTGACTTTGTAATCAACGGTTCAACATACATTCTCAACGCCTTTGCCTTTGCCAAGGTAGTCTCAATGCGCTTGTGCATAATGAGCGAAGTAGCCATGTTGGCCAACATAGCCTTGCGGTGTCCCGATTGTCTTCCTAAATGGTTTCCTGTATTATTGTGTCTCATAGCCTATGCTAGTCTTTGTCTAATTTATACTTTAGTACGTCCATACCGAACGAAAGGTTGTGCGCCTCAAGCAAGTCATCCAGCTCAGAAAGCGACTTCTTGCCGAAGTTACGGAACTTCAACAAGTCGTTCTTGCTAAACTTTACCAAATCTCCTAAGGTCTCTACCTCTGCGGCTTTTAAGCAGTTCAGCGCTCTTACCGACAGGTCAAGGTCAACCAACTTTTGTTTAAGCAGCTGGCGCATGTGCAATGCTTCTTCATCAAACTCATCGCTAACTACTGCCTCTTCGGTATCAATAGTAATCTTATCGTCAGAGAAGAGCATAAAGTGGTAGATAAGAATCTTAGCCGCCTCTTTAAGCGCATCTTTCGGATGAATAGAGCTATCAGTAGTAATCTCCAGCGTTAACTTCTCGTAGTCGGTTTTTTGTTCAACGCGATAGTTATCTACCGTAAACTTTACGTTTTTAACGGGAGTATGTATTGAGTCAATCGGAATAAGCCCAAACTCAGCATCAGCCGGTTTATTTTCTTCGGCAGGAACGTAACCCCTACCCTTACCGATGGTAAGCTGCATTTGCAGCTTCACGCCGGGCTCCATGTGACAAATCACCAAGTCGGGATTAAGCACCTTAAATACCGAAAGTGAGCCTGAAAGGTAACCGGCTTTCAGCTCCGTTTGTCCGGAGATGTTTACGGTTACTTTTTCCGAGTCAACGCCTTCTACTACCTTCTTAAGTCTGATTTGCTTTAGGTTGAGAATAATATCAACCATATTTTCCATCACACCAGGAATGGTGGAAAATTCATGATCAACGCCTGTAATTTTTACCGAGGTAATCGCATAACCTTCCAAGGAGGAAAGCAAGATACGTCTCAGCGCGTTCCCAACGGTAATACCGTAGCCGGGCTCCAACGGGCGGAACTCAAAACGACCAAACGAGTCGTTTGATTCGAGCATTATCACCTTGTCAGGTTTTTGGAATGCTAGTATTGCCATAGTTGTTATATTAATTGAATACTTCGGTTATCTTCCTTCATATACCGCAACAGAAACAAGCCCTGCTACGCCAAAAACCTACTACTTAGAGTAAAGTTCTACGATAAGATGCTCGTGGATAACTTCAGGAACTTCCGTTCTTTCCGGACGGTTGATAAGCTTGCCTACCAACGTGCTTCCATCCCACTCTAACCATGAGTAGCGGCTGGTTGAGCCTTTTCCTACTGAATCCTGAATCACCTCAAGTGACTTTGACCTCTCGCGAACGCCGATAACATCACCGGGCTTAACGCTGTACGAAGGAATATTGCACACTTCACCGTTAACCACGATATGACGGTGGCTTACCAGCTGACGAGCAGCGGCTCTGGTAGGTGCAACACCTAAACGATACACAAGGTTATCCAAGCGGCTTTCAAGAAGGATAATAAGGTTTTCACCCTTACGACCTTTCATGCGTGATGCTCTTTCAAAAAGTGTACGGAACTGACGCTCCAGTAAACCGTAGGTGTACTTTACCTTTTGTTTTTCTTGCAGCTGGATACCGTACTCCGACGTTTTTTTACGCTTTTTTGCCAAACCGTGTTGTCCCGGAGGGTAATTCTTTTTTTCAAAGTGCTTATCAGGTCCGTAGATGGGCTCGCCAAACTTACGGGCAATTCTGGTTGTTGGTCCTATATATCTTGCCATTTCTCTTAATTTGAATGATTACGTAAACTATACTCTTCTCCTTCCTTTAGGACGGCAACCGTTATGAGGAAGCGGAGTAACGTCAACTATCTCGGTAACCTCGATTCCGGCTGAATGGATTGTACGGATAGCAGACTCTCTGCCTGCTCCAGGACCCTTTACATATACTTTTACCTTACGAAGACCTAAATCGTGAGCCACCTTAGCGCAATCGCCGGCTGCCATTTGTGCAGCGTAGGGGGTATTCTTCTTTGACCCTCTGAAGCCCATTTTACCGGCTGATGACCAGCTGATAACTTGACCGTCGTTGTTAGTCAAAGAAATAATTATGTTGTTGAACGTTGAAGAAACGTGTGCTTGACCTGTGGCTTCAACTTTTACAACCTTCTTTTTTGATGTTCCCGGTTTCTTTGCCATTGCTACTTACTATTTAGTTGCTTTCTTCTTATTTGCTACAGTCTTCTTCTTTCCCTTACGGGTACGAGCATTGTTCTTGGTGCTCTGTCCACGTACGGGCAAGCCGAGGCGGTGACGAACTCCGCGGTAGCAACCAATATCCATCAAACGTTTAATGTTTAACTGAACCATTGAGCGCAACTCGCCTTCAATTTTATACCCTTGACCAATGATACTACGGATAGCCGCTATTTGGTCGTCAGTCCAGTCCTTAACCTTGATATTTACATCAATACCTGCCTGGCTAAGGATGGAACGAGATGAGCTTACACCTATCCCGTAGATGTACGTGAGCCCTACCTCGCCTCTCTTATTCTTTGGTAAATCAACACCAGCAATACGTGCCATATTATTATTTTAGTTGTTGTTTCTTATTATCCTTGGCGCATTTTAAACTTGGGGTTCTTCTTGCATATTACATACAAGCGTCCCTTACGTTTTACGATCTTGCAATCTTCGCTGCGCTTCTTGATTGATGCTCTTACTTTCATTTCTTCTGAAATTTAATTGTTTAATCGTTTAACTGTTTAGCTGTTTAATCGCTTTACTGCTCAGCATTGTTGCTATTGACAATCAACACTTAAACGACTAAACGTTTAAACAAATCTATTTATACCTAAAGGTGATTCTTCCTTTCGTTAAGTCGTAGGGAGACATTTCCACCTTTACTCTATCACCGGGTAAAATTTTAATGTAGTGCATTCTCATTTTACCGGAAATATGCGCAATGATGGTATGCCCATTATCCAACTCTACACGAAACATAGCGTTTGATAATGCTTCGGTAATAACTCCATCTTTCTCTATGGCTGATTGTTTTGCCATTCACTACTACTTTAACGTTTTTGTTTGCAACACCTGTTCGATGTATTCAAAGGTGGAAAGCACATCGGCTTTACCATCCCTTACGGCAACCGTTAGCTCAAAATGCGCCGATAATTTCTTATCGGTAGTACGTACCGTCCATCCGTCTCTCTCCATCGTAATTTCCTTTCGTCCCGCGTTTATCATCGGTTCAATACAGAAAACCATTCCGTTGGTTAACTTCGGGCCCTGTCCTCGCTTACCGTAGTTCGGAACATCCGGACGCTCGTGCATGTTATGACCAATTCCATGGCCTATCATTTCACGAACAACCGAGAAACCGTTTGCTTCGGCATATGACTGTACGGCATTTGCAACGTCGCCAATCCGGTTACCTGCCATCACCTGCTCAATGCCTTTAAACAAGCTCGTCTTAGTTACTTCAAGAAGCATTGCTGCTTCGGGAGCAATCTCCCCAACCGCGAAGGTGTAAGCCGAGTCGCCGTAAAAGCCTTTCATGCGAGTACCACAGTCAACCGACACGATATCTCCCTCCATCAAGCGGTAGTCGGAAGGAATACCATGCACAACAACATTGTTAACGGAGGTACAGAGGGTGTTGGGAAAGCCGTTGTATCCTAAAAATCCGGGCTCGGCTCCGTGGTCGCGAATAAACTCTTCTGCCACTTTATCGAGCTCCAGCGTAGAAACTCCAACCTTAACATGTTTTGCAACCTCTGCCAGCGTCTTTGAAACCAAAAGGGCATTTTCCCTCATCAGCTCCACTTCCGCATCCGTTTTCAAATGTATCATTAAATAAAGAACCTTATACTGCGCTGTTACTACGTGCCTGAGCGACCTTTCATTCGTCCGGTCTTCATTAAGCCGTCGTAGTGACGTAGCAATAGGTGACTTTCTATTTGTTGTAACGTATCAAGAATAACACCCACCAAAATTAGCAAAGATGTTCCGCCATAAAAATGAGAGAACTGCGGGTTAACGCCTAAAAATTTCTGTGCTAAGGCAGGTAGTATAGCTACCAGCGCCAAGAAAATAGAGCCGGGTAGCGTAATTCTAGACATGATGGTATCAAGGTATTCAGCTGTTTTTTTGCCGGGCTTTACACCGGGAATAAAACCACCGTTTTTCTTCATATCATCGGCCATGTTTGTGGGGTTAACCGTAACAGCCGTGTAGAAGTAGGTAAAGATGATAACCATCATTGCAAACGTAAAGTTATACCAAAATCCGGTAAAGTTGCTAAACGTTACGGCAACTCCGCTGGTTGCCTCAAACCTTGAAAGCAACATGGGAATAAACATCAGCGCCTGAGCGAAGATGATAGGCATTACGCCTGCAGAGTTAAGCTTCAAGGGTATGTACTGGCGAACGCCACCATACTGCTTGTTTCCAACAATACGCTTGGCATACTGTACGGGTATCTTTCTTACACCTTGTACAAGTGCAATAGTCAAGGCAAATACTATAAAGAGGACAACCATCTCTATAATAAACATCAGCACTCCACCTGATACTTCTTTAAAGCGTGATCCGGCTTCGGCTATCAGCGAGAATGGTAAGCGGGCAATAATACCTACCATAATGATAAGCGATATACCGTTACCCAACCCTCTATCGGTAATACGTTCTCCCAGCCACATTACAAACATTGTTCCTGCAATAAGAATAATGGTTGATGTAACGTTGAACAACGTTCCACTAACAAGGAATGCATCTGCCGGAATTTGCGCGTGCAAGTTCGTTAAGTAAGCTGGCCCTTGTAGTAAAAGAATACCTATTGTCAAGTAGCGTGTCAGCTGGTTAATTTTACGGCGTCCGCTTTCACCTTCACGTTGTAAACGTTGGAAGTAGGGAACCATAATTCCTAACAGCTGGATAACGATAGATGCCGAAATGTAGGGCATAATACCCAACGCAAATATGGAAGCGTTACCAAACGCACCTCCTGAGAACATGTTCAACAAGCCAATCAACCCTTCTGATGCCTGTTTTCCCAAGTCGGTAAGCTTTTCGGGATTAATACCCGGTAGCACAACAAAACTTCCGATACGATAGATAAGCAGCAGCAAGAAGGTGTAGATAATCCTCTTGCGCAGCTCCTCTATCTTGAAAATATTCTTTATCGTATCTATGAACCGTCTCATAGGCTAAAGTTTTATTGCTTTACCTTGCTGTGCTTCAATTGCGGCTACCGCCGATTTCGAAAAGGCGTGAGCAGTTACGTCTAACTTAATAGACAACGCTCCGTTGCCAAGAATTTTTATTAAATCTTTTTTTGATACCAAGCCTACTTGTACCAGCATATCAACTGATATCTCGGCCACATTCAGCTTTTCAGCCAAATCTTGTAGCGTTGAAATATTGATAGCCTTGTACTCCTTACGGCTCATATTGGTAAATCCGAATTTGGGCAAGCGGCGTTGCAAAGGCATCTGTCCGCCTTCAAATCCGGCCTTGTGCGAGTAGCCTGAACGTGATTGAGCACCTTTATGCCCCTTCGTTGAGGTACCTCCGCGTCCGGAACCTTGTCCGCGACCAATTCGTTTGTCCTTATGTGTTGAACCCTTAGCGGGTTTCAAGTTACTTAGCTGCATGGTTGTTGTGTTTAGTTTCGGGTTACTACTTTACTTCTTCAACTTTCACCAAGTGCCTAACCTTATCTAGCATTCCTAGCACAATAGGTGTTCCCTCGCGTACCACGCTGTGGTTAATTCTGCGAAGACCCAAAGAAGTCAAGTTATCACGTTGACGCTGGGTTGATCCGATTTTACTCTTTACTTGTGTAATCTTATATGTTGCCATTGTAAAATCTCCTATCCTTTAAACACTTTGGTCATTGATACTCCGCGAACATCAGCAACGGTGTATGCATCTCTCAGCTCCAGTAGGGCGGCTACCGTAGCCTTCACCAAGTTGTGAGGGTTTGATGAACCCTTAGACTTAGCCAACACATCGGTAATACCAACGCTCTCAAGTACTGCACGCATAGCACCTCCGGCCTTTACTCCGGAACCGGGTGCTGCAGGTTTCATAAATACGTTTGCTCCTCCAAACTTAGCAACCTGCTCGTGAGGAATGGTACCCTTATAAATGGGAACCTTAACCAAGTTTTTCTTTGCGTCCTCAATTCCTTTTGAGATGGCTGAGGTTACTTCGCTGGCCTTACCCAGTCCATATCCTACTATACCGCTCTCGTTGCCTACTACAACAATTGCGGCAAAGCTGAAGTGGCGGCCCCCCTTGGTAACCTTGGTAACGCGCTGAATTGCTACAAGTCTGTCTTTAAGCTCCAGATCCGTAGTCTTCACTTTACGTGTATTTGTATTTGCTGCCATATACTCAATTAGAATTTAAGCCCACCTTCTCTGGCGGATTCTGCTAAACTTTTTACTCTTCCGTGGTACAGGTAACCGTTACGGTCAAATACAACCGTGCTGATTCCTTTTGCTTGTGCGCGTTCTGCGGCAAGCTTTCCTACCGCTTTTGCCACCTCTATTCCGGGTTTTCCTTTCAGCCCTTCAACCAGTGATTTATCACGTGATGATGCTGTTGCTAGCGTTGTTCCGGCTATATCGTCAATAAACTGAACGTAAATCTGCTTATTGCTTCTAAAAACCGACATGCGAGGTCTCTCAGCCGTACCGCTAACCACTTTAGCAACACGGTATTTAATACGTTGTCTTCTTTCAATTTTTGATAGTGCCATTGTCTCAACCTCCTATTATTTTGCATTAGCAGATTTACCGGCCTTTCTGCGAAGCACTTCACCAACAAACTTAATACCCTTTCCTTTGTACGGTTCAGGCTTGCGAAGCGAGCGAATCTTAGCGGCTACTTGTCCTAGAAGCTGCTTATCATGGCTGGTTAACGTTAGCTTAGGGTTACCCTTCTTTTCGGTAACAGCCGTAGCCGTAATTTCTTTTGGTAGCTCAAAGTGGATATCATGTGAGTAGCCAAGGCTAAACTCTAGCATTTGTCCCTTAGCCTCAACCTTAAATCCAACACCCACCAGCTCCTGCTGAATGGTGTAGCCGGTTGAAACTCCTACCACCATGTTGTTAATCAACGCGCGGTATAAACCGTGCAGTGAACGGTGGCGCGGTTGGTTGGTTGGACGCTCAACCTTAAGTTCGGTACCCTCTACGGAAACTTTTATATCAGGATGAACTGCCTGTGACAGCTCTCCGAGAGGTCCTTTAACCTTGACCACATTGTCAGAGCCAACCGTAATGGTTACTCCTTTGGGCAGGTTTACAGGTAATTTTCCTATTCGTGACATTCTTTTAAATGTATCTTAGTGAGTTATTATTAGTCTTTCCACGTACTAGTAAACAAAGCAAAGCACTTCGCCACCAACGTTCTGTTCACGTGCTTCCTTATCGGTCATCACGCCTCTTGAGGTTGATACGATAGCTACACCCAAACCGTTAAGTACGCGTGGCATTGTGTCAACACCGGCATACTGGCGCAAACCGGGAGAGCTAATACGTGTAAGGTTTTTAATAGCGGGTTTCTTACTTTCGGGGTGGTATTTCAGGGCTATTTTGATAGTACCCTGAGGTCCATCCTCCATAAACTTGTAGCTGAGGATGTAACCTTTTTCATGCAGGATGCGGGTAATTTCCTTTTTCATTTTCGAAGCGGGAATTTCTACCGTCTTATGTCCTACACTTACCGCATTCCTTATTCGGGTAAGGAAGTCTGCAATTGGATCAGTCATTACGCTTTTAATTTTTAGTTTTAATCGATACACTACTCAGGTAGATGCAACCGATATCCAATGGTTATTTATTTTATTTAATAGTATTGCGATATGAGATGTGAGATATGCGATCATAAAAATCGCTATACGCAGTACTAATATCGCTGTACTATCTGTTACCAGCTAGCCTTGGTAACGCCGGGGATAAGACCATTTGAGGCCATTTCCCTAAACTGAATACGGCTGATACCGAAGATGCGAATGTATCCCTTAGGACGACCCGTAAGCGAGCAACGGTTGTGCAGGCGAACAGGGCTTGAATTTTTAGGAAGCTTCGCTAATCCTGCATAATCACCGGCTTCTTTCAGCGCCTTACGCTTTTCAGCATACTTTGCTACCAGCTTTGCACGCTTTACTTCGCGTGCTTTCATTGACTCTTTTGCCATAACTTATGCGTTCTTTTTTGCGTTTTTAAACGGTAACCCAAAAGCACGGAGCAGCGCGTATGCTTCCTCGTCTTTCTCGGTCGAAGTAACAAAGGTTATCTCCATACCCAAGATTTTTGATATTTTATCAATATCAATTTCGGGGAAGATAATCTGCTCACGAATACCGAGGTTGTAGTTTCCACGTCCGTCCATCTTATCGTTGATACCTTGGAAGTCGCGGAGACGAGGCAGCGCAATAGCCACCAAGCGCTCTAAAAATTCGTACATATTATCACGGCGAAGGGTTACCTTAACGCCAATGGGCATTGCTTTTCTCAGCTTGAAGTTTGAAATATCCTTCTTTGAGAATGTTTGCATAGCACGTTGACCGGTAATAGTGGTAAGCTCGTTTTGAGCAACCTCTATCAGCTTCTTGTCAGCAACAGCGCTACCAACACCTTCGTTCACCACTATTTTTTCCAAACGGGGAACTTGCATAATACTCTTGTAGCCAAACTCCTTCATCAGGGTAGGTACAATTTCTTCGTTATACTTTTTACGTAGAGCAGGAATGTATCCCTGAGGAACTGCTGCCGGTGCTTTAGCAGCATCCTTAACTCCTTCTGCTTTCTTAGCCATTATTTAATCTCCTCTCCGGATTTTTTTGAAAAACGTACCAGCTTACCCTTATCGTTCAACTTACGACCAATGCGAACAGGCTTGCCGTTCTCAACCAGCTGTAGGTTTGAAATATGAATGGGAGCTTCTTGCTTAATTCTTCCGCCTTGCGTGTTTTTTGCATTGGGCTTTGTATGCTTGGTTACCATGTTAAGGCCTTCAACAATGGCTCGCTGTTCTGCTACCAGCACTTCAAGAACCTTTCCGGTTTTACCGCGGTCCTCTCCGGTGTTAACATATACGATATCGCCCTTCTTTATGTGTAGCTTCATCTCGCTTAAGTTTTACGGTTATAATACTTCCGGAGCTAACGACACGATTTTCATGTAACCATCACGAAGCTCTCTGGCAACAGGGCCAAAGATACGTGTTCCACGAATTTCGCCTTGAGCGTTAAGTAGCACGCATGCGTTATCGTCAAAACGAATGTATGAACCATCTGCACGACGGATTTCTTTCTTCGTACGAACGATTATCGCTTTTGATACGGTTCCCTTCTTTGCGTCGCCACCGGGGATAGCACTCTTGATGCTAACCACAATCTTGTCACCCACTGATGCGTAGCGTCTTTTTGTACCGCCAAGCACACGGATACAAAGCACTTCCTTTGCACCGCTGTTATCAGCCACTTGTAATCTACTTTCTTGTTGTATCATGGCTACTTCACTTTTTCTACAATTTCAACTAACCTCCAACGCTTAGTCTTGCTAAGCGGCCGAGTTTCCATTATTTTTACGGTATCGCCTTCGCTGCACTCATTCTTATCGTCATGAGCCACAAATCTAGTCGTTTTGTTTACGAACTTACCGTACATAGGGTGCTTTACTTTACGCTTCACGGCAACTACAATAGATTTTTCCATCTTGTTGCTCACTACAACCCCTACTCTTTCTTTTCTTAGGTTCCTGGTTTCCATGAACGATTACTTCTTTTTATCGTTAATTTCCTTTTCGCGCAATACGGTAAGCATGCGAGCGATATCCTTACGCACCTTACCCAGCTGAGAGGTTTTCTCTATAGGTGAGATGGCGTGGTTCATTTTCATACGGGCAAGGTTTGCCTTTTCCGCATCTATTCTTTCAATCAAATCCTTTGTTGAAAGTTCACGTATTTCTGTTGCTTTCATTGTGCTATGCCAGATTAGATTGATTGCTGTTCATCAAAGTCCCTTCTAACAATGAACTTTGTTAAAATAGGTAGCTTCTGTGCTCCAAGGCGAAGTGCTTCTTTCGCTACTTCAAAAGGAACGCCTTCCGCTTCCATAATTATGCGACCGGGGTTGATAATGGCAACGAATCCTTCCGGAGCTCCCTTACCCTTACCCATACGTACTTCCGCCGGCTTCTTGGTGATGGGCTTATCGGGGAATACTCTAATCCAAAGCTGCCCTTCACGTTTCATATAACGTACAATTGCTTGACGTGCAGCCTCTATTTGTTGTCCGGTCATCCAGCACTCTTCCATGGCTTTAATGCCATAAGAACCAAATGCCAGCTGGTTTCCCCGTTGGGCATTACCTTTCATTTTGCCCTTTTGCTGCCTTCTATATTTTGTTCTTTTCGGTTGTAACATTTTCTTAGTCTTTAATCGATGCTACTCTACTTTTTTCCTTTCTTAGCGTTGTTGTTGCGAGGGCGTCTGTCGCGGTCACCGCGTTCTCCACGCTCGCTTCCTCTTTCTGATGAGCCACCTGTAGGACCACTAAGGGCTGCAACACCAACATTGGGAGTCAAGTCACGCTTACCATACACCAAACCGTTGCAAATCCACACCTTTATACCAAGCAAACCTACCTTAGTAAGCGCTTCGCCCAACGCGTAGTCAATATCGGCACGGAAGGTATGCAGAGGAATACGGCCGTCCTTCAGCGTTTCGTTACGGGCCATTTCGGCACCGCCTAAACGTCCTGAAATTTGTACCTTAATACCTTCAGCACCCATACGCATGGTTGATGCGATGCTGGTCTTAATAGCCCTGCGGTATGAGATACGACCTTCTACCTGACGTGCAATGTTGTTAGCAACAATTACGGCATCCAACTCGGGACGCTTTACTTCGAAGATGTTGATTTGAACTTCCTTGCTGGTAATTTTCTTCAACTCTTCCTTCAGCTTATCTACTTCCTGCCCGCCCTTACCAATAATGATACCCGGACGTGCAGTGTTAATCGTTACGGTGATGAGCTTCAGCGTTCTTTCGATAATAATTTTCGAGATACTGGCCTTAGCTAAACGTGCGTTGAGGTACTCACGGATTTTCGCGTCTTCAACAATCTTTCCGGCAAAATCTTTTCCGCCATACCAGTTTGAATCCCATCCGCGAATAATACCTAGTCTGTTTCCTATCGGGTTAACTTTTTGTCCCATAATACTAATTCTCCTTCGCTACGTTTTCTTTTTTTGCACCTACAACAATCGTCACATGGTTAGAGCGCTTTTTTATTCTGTGCGCGCGTCCTTGCGGAGCGGGCTGAATACGCTTAAGGCTACGACCCTCGTTTACAAATATTTCTGTAATACGAACGTTGCCGCTTTCCAGCTCTTTCTTTTCACCTTCATTCTTCACTTCCCAGTTAGCAATTGCCGACTTCAGCAATTTTTCAAGGCGAATTGACGATTCTTTTTTGCTATACCGAAGCACATCTAGTGCGTGGTTTACTTCCATTCCTCTTATCAAGTCAGCCATTAAGCGCATCTTGCGAGGAGAGGTAGGGCAATCTCTAAGCACGGCAAATGCTTTTTGAGCCCTTTCTTCTTTCAGCCTATTGGCCATTTCTGTTTTTCTTGCACCCATTATATTCGAGATATTTCGGTGTTACGACTATTTCTTATTACCGCTATGACCCTTGAACGTGCGGGTAGGAGCAAATTCTCCCAGCTTGTGTCCCACCATGTTCTCGGTTACGTACACGGGAATAAACTTATTACCATTGTGTACTGCAATGGTATGGCCTACGAAGTCGGGGGAAATCATGCTTGCCCTCGACCAGGTCTTAATCACAGCCTTCTTGCTGCCGGCATTCAAGACAGCAACTTTCTTTTCTAGCTTAGGTTCTATATATGGACCTTTCTTTAATGAACGACTCATAGCAATTTCTCTTTAATCAATTACTTTTTTCTTCTTTCGATGATGAACTTCTTTGAGTTCTTCTTCGGATCACGAGTCTTATAACCCTTAGCAGGGATACCCTTGCGTGAACGCGGGTGTCCTCCGGACGCACGTCCTTCACCACCACCCATTGGGTGATCTACGGGGTTCATTGCTACGCCTCTGTTCCTAGGTCTGCGACCCAACCAACGTTTCCGACCGGCCTTTCCATGTGACTCAAGGATATGGTCGGGGTTAGATACTGAACCTATAGTAGCCTTACATGTCGTTAACACCATACGCGTTTCACCTGAAGGCAGCTTAATAATGGCGAACTTGCCCTCACGTGCCAACAGCTGTGCGTATGCTCCGGCGCTACGTGCCATAACAGCACCTTGTCCCGGATGTAGCTCGATATTGTGGATAACTGTTCCCAAAGGAATTTCGGAAAGGAAAAGGGTGTTGCCCAATTCAGGAGCAACGCCTGCACCTGATGCAACTACTTGTCCAACCTTTAACCCGTGAGGAGCAACGATGTAACGTTTTTCTCCATCAAGGTAGGCAACAAGCGCTATACGGGCGCTACGGTTCGGATCGTACTCAATAGTCTTCACACAAGCCGTCACATTATCCTTATCTCTCTTAAAATCAACAATGCGGTACTTTCTCTTATGTCCGCCACCAAGATAGCGCATGGTCATCTTCCCATCCTTATTACGTCCACCGGACTTTTTAAGGGGGGTTAGCAACGATTTCTCAGGCTTGCTCGAAGTAATATCTTCGAATGTACCTATAATCTTATGTCGTGTACCGGGTGTTACCGGTTTAAACTTCCTTACTCCCATGGCTCTTAGATGTTGCTATAAAAATCAATTGTATCTTTTCCTTTCAGGGTAATGAAAGCTTTTTTGTAGTGGTTGGTTCTGCCGCTAAGCAAACCTGCCTTGGTAAAGCGTGATTTTGCCTTACCTGCATAGCTAGCCGTATTTACGCTTTCAACCGTTACGTTGTATAGCTGCTCAACCGCCTTCTTTATCTCCAGCTTGTTAGCCCTAAGGTCAACAATAAAACCGTAACGATTCAACTTCTCGCCCTGAATCGTCATTTTTTCGGTTACTATAGGCTTAATTATCACATTCATCTCTCAAACGGTTTACTCTAGTCCAAATGTTCCGTTCAAAACCTCAACCGTACCTTCAAGTAAGATAAGGTTTGACGCGTTCATTATGTCGTAGGTAGTTAATTCCGAAACAGTTACCATTTTAACATTCGGTAAATTTCGGGACGACAAATATACGTTTTTATTTGCTTCCGGAAGCACCATAAGTAATTTTTTATCAGCTAGCTTCAAATTCTTGCTGATATTTACAATCTCTTTGGTCTTCGGAGTATCTAGCTGAAGCGTTTCAAGTACTGTTAACGCATCGTTCTTAAGCTTGTAGGTAAGAGCGCTCTTACGTGCCAGCTGTTTCAGCTTCTTATTCAGCTTAAAGCTATAGTCGCGAGGTTTAGGACCAAATACACGACCTCCGCCAACGTAGATGTTGGACTTAATGCTACCGTGACGTGCTCCACCTGTACCCTTTTGACGGATAATTTTTTTCGTGCTGTATGCAACTTCCCACTTTTCCTTGGTCTTGTGCGTCCCTTGGCGTTGGTTAGCCAAGTACTGCTTTACATCAAGGTAAATAGCGTGATCGTTGGGCTCAATCCCGAAAATGGCATCGTTCAGCGTAACTGTCTTCGCTGATTTGCTGCCGTCTTTTTTATATACTGCTACTTCCATCTTACTAATCCTCAATAATTAAGTACGACCCTTTGGCTCCGGGGATTGACCCTTTTACCAGCATTAAGTTGCTTTCGGGAATAACCTTAAGCACTCTGAGGTTAAGAATCTTCACCCTTGTTCCACCTGTACGTCCGGGAAGCTTCTTTCCCTTAAATACGCGTGAAGGATATGATGAAGCACCCATTGAACCGGGAGCACGCAAGCGGTTGTGCTGACCGTGAGTTTGTCCACCCACACCGGCAAAACCATGGCGTTTAACTACACCCTGAAATCCCTTTCCTTTAGAGATGCCTGCAACGTCAACCCAATCGTTTTCCTTGAAATCGGCTACTGTTACAACATCACCTAGCTTTAGCTCCCTCTCCCAATCCATAATTGTTTCAGCCACCTTGTACTTGGGAGTGGTGCCTGCCTTCTTAAAGTGCCCAACAAGAGCACCGCTGGTTTGTTTTTCTTTTTTATCGTCATAGGCAAGCTGAATGGCTACGTAACCATCCACCTCTTCCGAGCGTACTTGCGTGACAACACATGGACCAGCCTCAATAACGGTGCAGGGGATATTTTTCCCATCTTCACCGAACACGGAAGTCATTCCGATCTTTTTTCCAATAATTCCTGGCATGTTTCGTTTTATTGTTACTTATTAATACTAGTGCTTAACCATTTCGGTCATCGACACCGTTTATCAAACTTTGATTTCTACTTCTACTCCGCTGGGTAGCTCGAGCTTCATCAGCGCGTCAACCGTTTTAGGAGTTGAGCTGTAAATGTCGAGCAAACGCTTAAATGTGCAGAGCTGGAACTGTTCGCGTGACTTTTTGTTTACGAAAGTCGAGCGGTTTACGGTAAAGATTTTCTTTTGCGAAGGAAGGGGAATAGGTCCGCTTACCACTGCACCGGTTGCTTTTACCGTTTTTACGATCTTCTCGGCTGACTTGTCAACCAACGAGTGATCATAGGATTTTAGTTTAATTCTGATTTTTTGACTCATGGCTGAATATTTTTACTCTTCATCATCTTTTACTTTCTTACCGCTCGACTTTTCGATGATTTCCTTCGCAATGTTTGCAGGAACTTCATCGTAATGCGAGAACTCCATAGTGCTTGTTGCACGACCGGAGGTAAGCGTACGGAGTACGGTTACGTAACCAAATTGCTCGGAAAGCGGAACCTTAGCTTTCACCACGCGAGCGTTAGCCTTGCTTTCCATTCCGGTAATTTGTCCACGACGCTTATTTAAGTCACCAATAACGTCACCCATGTATTCTTCAGGGGTAACTACTTCAAGCGACATGATGGGCTCCATAATCACCGGGTTGGCTTTAGCAGCCGCATGACGAAATGCAGCGCGGGCACAAATTTCAAATGATAGGGAGTCTGAGTCAACTGCATGGAACGAACCGTCCTTCAGCGTAACCTTCATGCTTTCTACTTCAAATCCGGCTAACGGACCATTTGCCATTGCCGCCTTGAAGCCTTTTTCAACCGGTGGAATATATTCGCGAGGAATGTTTCCTCCCTTTACTTCATCAACAAATTGCAGGCCTTGCGTTTCTTTGTTGTCAACAGGACCGATTTCAACGATAATGTCGGCAAACTTACCACGACCACCGGTTTGCTTCTTGAACACTTCGCGATGCTGAATGGTACCGCGTAGCGCTTCCTTGTAGTTAACCTGCGGAGCACCTTGGCTAATTTCAACACCAAACTCGCGCTTTAAGCGGTCAACAATAATTTCAAGGTGAAGCTCACCCATACCGCTGATAATAGTCTGTCCGCTATCTTCATCTGATTTTACGGTGAACGTAGGATCTTCTTCAGATAGCTTATTAAGCGCAACACCTAGCTTGTCCAAATCCTTTTGAGTTTTGGGCTCAATTGCCAAACCGATAACCGGATCGGGGAAGGTCATTGACTCCAATACCATTGGGTACTTCTCTTCACAAATGGTATCACCGGTGCGAAGGTCTTTAAACCCTACGCATGCGCAAATATCACCTGCCTCAACAAACTCAATCGGATTTTGCTTGTTAGAGTGCATTTGGAACAAGCGCGATACACGCTCTTTCTTGTCTGAACGAGTGTTTAGCACATACGAACCGGCATCGAGCTTACCGGAGTAGGCACGTATAAATGCCAACCGTCCCACAAACGGGTCGGTAGCAATCTTAAACACCAACGCACAGAAAGGCTCTTTAACATCGGGTTTACGACTTTCTTCCTTATCAGTATTGGGGTTTACTCCTACAATTTCATCTATATCAAGAGGGCTTGGAAGGAAACGGGCAACCGCATCAAGCAGGTATTGAATACCCTTGTTCTTGAAAGACGAACCACAAGTAACGGGAATTACCGTCATTGCAATGGTAGCCTTACGAAGGGTTTCAATAATTTCCTGTTCCGAAATAGCATCGGGATTATCGAAGAATTTTTCAAGCAAAACATCGTTATGCTCTGCAATTGCTTCAATAAGCTTACCGCGCCACTCTTCCACTTCTGCCTTCATATTGGCAGGAACCTCTTCAATGGTAAAGTTATCGCGAACGTTCTTATCATCAAAGTATATAATAGCCTTGTTTGCCACAAGGTCAACAATACCCTTGAAGTTATCTTCGCTTCCGATAGGGAGGGCAATGGGGATAGCATTTGCTCCCAGCTTATCCTTAATCTCCTGAACTACGCCAAGAAAATCCGCACCTACGCGGTCCATCTTGTTAACGTAGCCAATACGTGGAACTTTATACTTATCGGCCTGACGCCATACCGTCTCCGACTGAGGCTCAACACCACCTACTGCACAGAAGGTAGCAATAGCGCCGTCTAACACACGTAGTGAACGCTCTACCTCAACGGTAAAGTCAACGTGACCCGGAGTATCAATAATATTGACATGGTAGGTTTGCTTATCATAGTTCCAGAATGTGGTAGTTGCAGCAGAGGTAATGGTAATACCACGCTCTTGCTCCTGCACCATCCAGTCCATTGTAGCAGCACCGTCATGTACCTCACCTAGGCGGTGGGTTTTTCCTGTGTAGAATAAAATGCGCTCCGATGTGGTAGTCTTACCGGCATCGATATGCGCCATAATTCCAATGTTTCTCGTGTACTTTAAATCTCTTGCCATTAACTTTTTTACTCCTTACACGTAACCATTAGAACCTAAAGTGAGCAAACGCCTTGTTTGCTTCTGCCATTTTGTGCATGTCTTCTTTACGCTTAAACGCTGCGCCTTCGCCATTGTAAGCCGCGATAATTTCGCCGCACAGCTTTTCTGCCATTGAGCGTCCCGAGCGTTTGCGTGCAAACAGCACCATATTCTTCATACTGATAGAAATCTTCCGTTCGGGTCTCACTTCAATTGGAACCTGAAAGTTAGCGCCACCAATACGCCGGCTCTTTACTTCAACCTGAGGCGTAATGTTTTCAATCGCTTTTTTCCAAATTTCCAATGGAGCCTGTTCTGAATCTTTCATCTTCTCACCTACTAATGTAAGGGCATCATAAAAAATGCCGTAGGCAATACTCTTCTTTCCATCATACATAAGGTTATTTACAAACCTCGTAACAAGCACATCGTTGTACTTGGAGTCAGGAAGCAGAATCCTCTTTTTAGGCTTCGATTTTCTCATTTGTTATTTGATATACTATATTATTAAGGTACAATTATTTTTTCTTTGCGGGAGCACCCTTTGCAGCGGCGCCAGCCTTAGGACGCTTAGTCCCGTATTTTGAACGACGTTGGTTACGACCTTCTACTCCCGAAGCATCCAATGCTCCACGCACAAGGTGGTAACGAACACCGGGAAGGTCTTTTACACGACCACCGCGAACAAGCACAATGGAGTGCTCCTGCAGGTTGTGTCCTTCGCCCGGTATGTAGGCGTTTATTTCTTTTTGGTTCGTTAGGCGAACACGGGCCACCTTACGCATAGCCGAGTTTGGCTTCTTAGGCGTAGTGGTGTAAACGCGAACGCAAACGCCACGGCGTTGAGGACATGAGTCCAACGCGGGGGCCTTGCTGTTGTAAGTGGTCAACTCGCGTCCCTTTCTTACTAGCTGTTGAATTGTTGGCATAAAGAATTCTTCTTCTTTGTTTTACGTATAGTTTTTTGACAAAATGGGTTGCAAAGGTAGCCTAAGTTTTCTGATTTACAAACAGGTTATCAACATTTTTTCGCGTGCGGATAAGGTAAAATCAGCATTCTAGGGGCTTCGACAGGTCTAAAACGTAGAAACAGCTAGACCCAAGCTCTATATTTTTTGACTATTTAACTTATCAAATTATGCTTTATAACATATAAATTCCAGCCAAATAAATAACCCAAGTTGTTAGCTATACACTATTTACTGTGCCTTATTTCACTTCAAGCCGGCCTGAAAGCAAAAACGCCACAACGTGGCAGCTTCCAGCCCGCAATAGCTGGCAACTTGGGTTAAGTATGCGAATAATACGCCTAACGCCGCAGATAAACACAACTTTGTCTTAATTATACATAGAATTTGTGTTATCTGACCCATACAGACCTAACCGGTTTTAATAAAACCTGTTGTGTTTCGATTGTGCTGATATGGCGCGCGTTTGTAACACTCTCCGGTAAGGTTCGGAGTAGCAACAACCCCGAGGGGGGGGTGAATGTGAAACGATGTTCGGCGAAGCCAATAACCGTGGGTGAAGTCCACGGTAGTTAATGGGGAACATAACTGTGCTCGGGGAGTACCGCCGCTCTACTAGTAAAGCGGCGGTACTCCCCGAGCAATCTTCACTCCACCACCGACTTACCCCGCATTTCATACGGGGTTATGCATATTCACCCCCCTTCGGGGTTGTTGCTACACTTGCCGTTGATTGTAACCCTAACTGTTAGGGCTCATTTTGAAGAATCTATGTGTATCCATTGCGCACTATGTCCCTATGTGGTAAAACACCTTTTGAAGAGTTGAGTAAAAAAAATTTCGTCTTCCTGTAACTTTTTCTCCTACCTTCCCGTTTCATAAGAAAACAACCACCCTTACCAGCTGAATGAACAGGAAAGAGTACAATACTTGCGTTGATTGCCATGCCGACGGGCTATACCGCTTTATGCTCAAAGGTATTGGCAATGACGAGAAGGCGAAAGATTTGGTACAGGATGCGTTTGAGAGGCTTTGGCTAAAGCATACGGAGGTAGATGGAGAAAAGGCAAAAGCCTATCTTTTCACAATAGCCTACCATGCTATGATAGACCTGATTAGAAAGGAAAAGCATTTATGCGGAATAGATGATATTAATAGCAATACACTTTACCACACGCAGCAATACTCAGACTTAAATGAAGTGCTTCACAAAGCCATAGAGCAGCTGCCCCATACCCAACGCTTAGTAGTGCTACTTAGAGATTACGAAGGCTACAGCTACGCTGAAATAGGTGAGATCACAGGTTTAGGCGAATCACAGGTTAAGGTTTATATTTACCGTGCCCGGATGTTTTTGAGAGAGTACATTGGATCTATGGAAAAGGTTATTTGAAACCAAAACAACAAATGGAAGATTTACTACATAATATAGAAGATAACGAGCTGAGGCTGAAACCGGAGCAGGAGCATTTTTCACACACAGAAAGGTTAAAACGTTCAGAAATCGAAGGCTTGGACATCAGCCTGTGGGATGAGCTATGCCTAACCGCAGCGGAAAAGGGAGCAGGCGAGATTACTTCTTCACACAGCAGCTTGTTAACGGATGAAGAGTTTGGTAAACAGACAGAAGAGTACAGTGCATTAAAGCTCACTGCCGATAAATTGATTGTGTTTACTAATACGGATTCGTTAAAGCAACAACCTAAGCGGATAGGATTATGGGTAGGCGTGGCGGCAGCTATTGTCATTCTACTAACGTTGCCAAGCATTATCGCGGATAAATCGGTTCCACCTGTACAGAACGGGCAACAAACGGTAGCAAGCTCCTCGCCAGCACAACAACAGAATACCAATGTAGTAGCGGGCATAAAAGATAGCAGCCGTACAGCACAAAACACAGTGATAGACACAGCTCCTGTTTCCAGCAAAACACAACTAAAACAACACCAACAAGCTGCGAAAAGCTCAGGCGTTAACACCAGAACGGAAGAGAACAACAAAGCAAATACGATAAGCCAACCCACACAACGGCAACCCATTCAGCTAGCAGGCATTGAGCGGGCATCTCAACCTGTTATACTTGCGTATGCCTTGGATGCTGAAAAACCAACGGTTGACATAGCCAACCGAGACTTAATAGCTAATGAGACTGATGAAGAAGACGTATCACTACTACGTACTATTGCTCAACGCGTGGGAGGGATTGCTCAAAACACGGATAAGCCCGATAGCCCCCGCTTACTTGATCGTTTAGCCGAAAAGGGTATTGTTGGCATAAACCGATTGCTAAATAAAAAAACGGTAGTAGTTAAAGAGTATGATAATACAGGGGCACTTACGCTATTTGCCGTCCAATCAAACACTATCAACTTTCATAAGTCTTACGAATAATAACCCGCGGATTTTTATAACATATAAAACACAACTAATAACCATACCATGCAACCTAAACACATTCTTCTTGCAGCATTTATACTACTATTTGCCGGGGCTATACAAGCACAAACGGCTGATACGCTTATCATAACACAAGCCGACACGTTGGTTAAAGCATCCTCCAATAACGCATCTATAAAAGTGCGCGGATTGGGAAAGGTGGTCATAATTGAACGTGACGAAAACGGAAAAACCAGAGAAATTACAATACTTGGGCGTAGTAATAGCAAAAAGCGAACGTTGTTCACCTACAACATTCTGTTCGATATAGGGTTCAACTCATATTCTGACCGTAACTTTATTACAGGAAGCGAAGGTGATGACTCGTTCTTAAACCTCAACACCTCAAAATCGGTAAACGTAGCGGTTTACCCCTTTGCGGGCACCTTCCGCCTCACCTATAGCCCTTGGCTTAACTTGCAAACCGGCTTGGGTATTGACTGGGGCAACTACCGTTTCGAGGATAGCTGGACAATAGCCAACGTAAATGGGCAAACCGTACCCTACCAAATAACCGAAGACTTATCAAAAACCAAGCTGGTTACGGTGTACATGAACATTCCGCTTATGCTTAAGTTCAACATACCCATAGGAGGAAGCTTTCGTAACAACTTCTACCTCAGTGCAGGCGTAATCGGCGGACTTAAGCTGGGTTCGCATACCAAAATTAAGTATGAAAACGGTGGTTCTAAGGAAAAAGACCACGACTCGTTTAACCTCAACCTGCTTCGCTATGACCTCACGCTCCGTGCAGGGTATAGAGGTATTGGGCTGTTTGTAAACTACCAAATGTCGCCCATGTTTGAAAAGGATAAGGGGCCGAAGCTGTACCCTTACTCCGCCGGACTATCGGTTACGCTTTAAAGTATAATGGCACACAGATGAACGCTATAAAAAATGATTATGAAATCAATAAAATTTATACATAAACTTTTATTTGTAGGCTTACTATTCACTAGTTACTCGGTCTTTGGACAAGTTAAACTGCCATCAGCCTTCTTTCCAGAAGAGAAAGCCAACGTTTTAGTAGTTGACACATTCCATTTTGCCTACCCCGGATTAGACGCTCATAAAGCGGATGAAACCGACAAAGTTGATGTCTTAAAAGAGCCCAAGAAGTCCGAAATCACAGCGCTTGTAAGCTACATAAAAAAATTCAAACCGAATAAAATCGCCATTGAAGCAACTC
This sequence comes from Bacteroidales bacterium, assembly GCA_031551125.1. Classification (GTDB taxonomy): domain Bacteria; phylum Bacteroidota; class Bacteroidia; order Bacteroidales; family UBA932; genus JAIRNF01. The sequence goes on along the minus strand of JAVBOB010000009.1, from coordinate 193,874 downwards.
TAGATTGGGACGCTGTTGAGAAGCTGAAAAAATACAAGCAAGGCGAATACAGGGACAAGAGAGATGAACGGTTCCAGCTTGCATTCAGAATTGCCGACGAGCTGAAGCTTGATACAATCTACTCGATAGATGCAGCCTCATTTGCCGAAGATTTGGAACAACTGGATTCCGCCCACTGCAATCAGCTGTTTGAAGATTTTGATTTTAACAGCAACGACCCCTTCAGCAAGCGGTATGACGAATGGTACAGCAACGACGATGGGCTGCCTTCAAAAATGAACCTGTTGGATTATTTCAAGCTCATCAATTCGCGGGAATATCACGAGTACGGTTATGGCGCGTATCTTGTCGGCGACTTTAAACTGGACGACCACAGGGGTGCCGATATTCTATCTATTTGGTGGTATAGCCGAAATCTTCGGATTTTCAGGAACATTCAAAAGATGACGGATAATGCGAACGATAGAATTTTAGTCTTAATCGGAAACGGACATGCTTCAATTCTGCGACAGCTGCTAGAAAGTTCGCCGGAATATGAATTTGTGGAATTTGACAGCCTGAAGTAAAATATAAGTTGAAATTTATTAAGCTTGTTGTTCAGCATAGAACTTGTGTCCACCATACATGGCAAGCAAATGATGCGGAAAGCACAGGTGAACACTGTAAAAAGAATAAGCCTCTTCAGAAAATGTTTGCAATGAACATTTGGCTAAAGCCCAATAACCGACATTTCATTTCCCGAAGAACTCAAATATGAAATCAACGTTCACCTATGCTTTCTGCGTCATCTGCGTGCCGTTACTTCTTTATCTCCATCCTAATCCGCCATTCGCTAGGATATAAGTTATTACTACGACTGCCTATATTTTTTATCCAGCCGAGGGGAACACCTTTGTACGTCACCAGCACAAAGCCTTTCTCCGCATCTTTGGCATCGATAGGTTCCCGACGAAGGTAGTGTAAGGCCGTATTTAAATCAACCTCTATGCTTGGAAAGCTATCAGAGGCAAGGTCAACGCTCAAAGCCAAGGCCGCAGACGGAATAAAATCTCTACCTTTTAACTCTCCCAGCGCCAAACCGGAGCTTACAATATGCAGGTTTTGCTCAACAAGCATAACAGCGGAAAGCTTATCCGCAGGAATTGCCTTCATCATACTGCCATACTGCGTAAACCCCCATGCCTTACTCTCATTCACCAGCTTACAAAACGGTTCCAGCTCTTTTGTCAAGCGAACCGGTGGTTTTGATTTAACCCTTGAAGTTGAAATATCATTTTCGCCAGCACCCTTTCGCAGCACCGCAATAAACAGCCCCTCGCTTTTAGTACGATGAGGGTAAAAATGGTAGCCATGGCAATCGCCCTCTTTGCTTTCAACAATACCCCAGTTGCCTTTCTGGTGCAGAGGTAATGATTGTGCTCCAAAGGTATCAACCAGCCATTTTACATTTTCCTCGTTCTCTTTCCGGTTATATGTACAGGTGCTATATATAAGAAGCCCCCCGCTTTTTAGCGCAGGCCAAGCGTCGGCTAAGATTTTTTGCTGACGCTCGGCACACAACGCAACATTAGCCTCTGACCATTCTTCAACTGCCGTAGCATCTTTACGAAACATTCCCTCTCCGGAGCAAGGCGCATCAACCAGCATTACATCAAAAAAGTTGGGGAGCCGGGCAAAATCCTTCGCAGCATTATTTGTTACCACAACATTGGGGTAGCCCCACTTGCAAACGTTCTCATGTAAAATACCCGCCCGCCCGCGTATAGCCTCGTTGGCCACCAGCAAGCAATCCTCAGAAAAAAGTGATAGTAAATGGGTAAACTTACCACCCGGGGCAGCACAAAGGTCAAGCACATTTAAGCCTTTTCTGCTTTTTAGATGTTGTTCCACAGCTTGCTCTACAAACATAGATGCCGCTTCCTGCACGTAGTATGTCCCGGCATGAAATAAAGGGTCAAGCGTAAATACCGGTCGCTCCGCAAGGTAAAACGCGTTGGAAGCCCAAGGTACATGGTTAAGCTCCTTATAGCAATCAGCAGCTATACCACTCGCTTTTGAGGGGTTAAGCCGAATACTTATCGGAGAAGGTTGAGCTAACGCACTGATAAATGCATCTACCTCGCTACCAAACATATTATTTATTTGATTGATAAACTGTTCAGGAAGTTTCATTATGTCCAAAATGTTACGAAACTGCAAAAATGTAAAAAAACGATGTTACTTTTGTGCTTTACCCATTGAATTTACAACATGAAAACAAAAATCTTTCTTCTAACAACTTTTATTGGACTACTAAGCATAACTTCGTGCGATACAGTACAACAAGCACTTGGTTTTGTAAACTGCAAGTATGAGCTGGGTGGCGTAGCCAATCCGGCGGTTGGCGGAATATCGCTGAGTAATATTACCAACCTCAGCCAAATTAACGCTACAAGCATGATTAGGCTGACCGCTGCCCTTGCTCAAGGCTCTCTCCCCCTGTCGGCTACGGTAAATGTAAAGGCTAGCAACCCGGGCGCAACCCTTGCCCAAATTGAAAAGCTGGAGTGGGCTATTGATTTAGAAAACAAAGAGCTGTTACAAGGCGTGGTAAATCAACGCATTAGCGTACCGGCTAATGGTGGTACTACAACTATTCCGTTTACCCTACAGCTGGACTTGCTAAAAGTTAGCCAAGGCAACTCACTTAACGATATGCTAAACCTTGCATTAAACCTTGCTAATGCCGGAGATAATTCTTCAAGCTCAAAGGTGGCTATTCGCGTTAAACCTACGGTAATGGTTGCCGGCAAAGCAATATCGTCCGGATTTATTACCATTAATCAATCGGTTAGCTCAAAGTAAAAAGGGGCTATAGACTTCTTTGGAAGACATTTGATTGTTAATTAATAGTGTAAGCCCTAACAAATGTAGTGAGCAGTCCCGTAGGGGTTGAATATGAATAACCCCTTATGAAATGCGGGGGAAAGTAGAGCAAATATGAAAGTTGCGTGCGAAGCACCTTCCTTCTTTCTAAAGAAGGAAGGTGCTTCGCACGCAACTGAGTTTCAATCTCAGCAGCCGTGGGTAAAACCCACGGCTATTCATATTCAGCCCACTTCGGAGCTGTGTACTTAGTCCAAGGGTTATTGGTTATTATAATAAGGACAAGGAGCGTTGAACAGTTAAGTTCAACGCTCCTTTTTCAATTTCTTCCCAACCTAACTATTTCAGTACAATTTCTCCGCTACCAATTTGGCCTCCGCCGGAGAATAGCGCTACCGAATAAGTTCCCTTGCCGGGGTCTGCGCCTTGGAAATCGTAGAAAATACACATTTCAATGTCTTCTCCCTGATAGTCCACTTCACGAACGGCAGAGTAAACCAGCTGGTTACCCTGATAGCTAAACAGGTTATCCTCTGATTGAGCCAACACTACGCCATCGGGGCCCTTAACACGTAAGTACACGTTACGTGGGCCTTTTTCCGCTATGGCGTTTTCTATCAGCGTAAAGCATACGCGGAGCTTTTGCACTCTGCTGGCACGGGTATTTTCCTTACCGTTTGCAAGAAGCCCGGTTCCAACAATGCTGCGAGCCTTAAGTATCGCTCCCTGCTCTACCTTAGAAGCCAATGCATCCGATTTTTCGGTAAGCTCGCTCACCTTGCGTTGTGATTCTTCGGCTACTTCTTTAACCTGCCTATTTTCTGCCACCAACGTTTGGTTTATCGTATTCAGCGAGTCAATTTGGCGGATATAGTTTTGCATAATAGAACGGAGCGTACCCAGCTCGGCTTCATATTTCTTCAGCTGGGCTTTGTTGCTTCCTTCCGTTTTCTTCACCTTCTCAATCAACAGCTCTACCTTTTCCCGTTCTTGGTCAAGCTGAGCATTGAGCGTATCATTATCGGTTTTTAAGCTTGCGTAGGTTTCCTGCAAGTTGTCTAAACTTTTTTGCAGCTCTACCTTTTCTGTAGATATGGTTGTTATAGTTTGTTCCTGCTGTCTGTTGGCGGTATAAAACCATACAATCATCCCAACGATTACAAGCGCGAGAATCGCAATTACAATTTTTAATGTTTTTGCGGTTGAATTACTGTCTGCCATACATGTAAAGTTTAGTTTAGTTTCATTTTATTGAGTAGAAGAGGTTAACTGCCTGAATATTTCTTCCAGCCGTTGTTCTTTCAGCTGCATACCAACAATGGTAAACCCATTGCTTGCTGCAAATTTAAATATTAACGGTCGGATATCTATAGAATTAACGTTTTGCAATAAAAAAAGTTTAGGAGACAACGGGGTTATCTCACTTATATAGTCTAAATTCTTCAATACATCAGCATCTACTTCTTCTAAAAATTCTACTAATATTTGCTGTCCTCCCTTTTGTTGACCCCTAATCAAGTCCGTTGTTTCATCAGCTACCAGCTGACCTTTGTTGATAATGGCCACCCGCTTACACATGGCCTCTACCTCCTGCATAATATGGGTAGAGAGCAAAACTGTTTTTTCGCGGCCTATCTCAACAATCAGCTGTCGAATGTCCACCAGCTGGTTAGGGTCAAGCCCCGTTGTAGGCTCATCAAGAATCAACACATCGGGGTCATGTAAAATTGCCTGAGCCAAACCTACCCGTTGGCGGAAGCCCTTTGACAGCTGTCCCAACTTTTTATGCCGTTCGGGGGCAATGCCTGTTTGCTCTACCACCTCGTCCACACGTTTTGATAGGCGGGAACCCAAACCATAGCTGCGACCCGAAAAACGCAGATACTCCTTTACATACATATCCAAATATAACGGATTATGTTCAGGGAGGTAACCAATTTGCCGTTTTGTTTCCATCGGGTTGGCAGCTACATCAATTCCATTTACGGTAACTCGCCCCTCATGGGCAGGAATAAAACCCGTAATGATTTTCATAAGGGTTGACTTTCCGGCTCCGTTAGGCCCCAAAAAACCAAGAATCTCACCACGGTTAACCTCAAAGGAAACGCTGTTAAGCACAACCTGCTCACCGTATTTTTTTGTTATAGCGTCAATTTGAATAGCCATCCCGTAAAATTCCTGTTTGGTACAACACTACCGATATGCAAAATAAACCATTTGCTTGATATAAATTTGCCTTTAATACCTAAATAGTGCAAATATTATCCCGGTAAACATCAAAATCGAATAACTTTTAGTCGAAAAATGGCAAAACAGGGTAAAACTCAAGCTTTCCAAAGATAATTTGAGAAGCTGCTTTTTAATTCAATTTTGATCATTGTTTTGCTTCTTGAATTTACTACTTTTGGCAGAAGTATAATGTCCCCTAAATTTTAATGTTGCCAGCTATGTATATCAAAATTTCCCGTCTTGCGCTTATCATTATCGCCTCAATATTTATTGGAATGAGCATTATTTTCTGTATAGAATTTGTGGTTGCTCACAAATCGCCCACGCTCCCGTTTCTATGCATTCTTTCCATGCTGTTGCTAATTACATTTATCTTTGCGTTGCAGTATGCCAGCAACAAAAGTAAGAAAGAAGAGGCAGAACAAAAGGGAAAGCTAACTCCTAAAACTGAAAAATAACCATGAGTATAAGAAAAGTTGTAGCCGGAATAGACATTGGTGGAATTAATACGGTAATCGGCCTTGTTGATAGCGAGGGAAATATTTACAGCGAACGTACGTTGAGCACGGGAGATTATAAAGGAAAGTTCAACTCCTTTATTAAGGATGTAAGCAGCGTTATTGAGCAAATGAGAAAAGGCATTGCCGATGTTGAGCTGGTAGGTATAGGCGTGGGCGCTCCCAGCGGTAACTACTATACGGGTAATATTGTATCCCCGTCAAACTTAGACTGGGGAGATAAAATAGAGTTTGTAAAAACGCTTAAAGAATACTTCCCTAGTACACCCGTTGTACTTACCAACGATGCGAACGCGGCTACCATTGGTGAAATGATTTACGGCGGTGCGCGGGGAATGAAAGACTTCATCATGGTTACACTTGGAACCGGCGTAGGCAGCGGATTTGTAGCCAACGGTAAAATGATTTACGGGCATGATAGCTTTGCCGGAGAGTTAGGACATGTTATTGTTGAACCCAACGGCCGCCAATGCGGTTGCGGAAGGAAGGGTTGTTTGGAAACATATGCCTCAGCAAAAGGCATTTGCCGTACAATATTTGAACTAATTGCTAACGCAGGAAATAGCTACGACGGCGTTTTTAAAAACAAGCGATTCAATGAATTTGAATCAAAAGACATAACAAAGGCGGCTTTGGAAGGTGATAAGCTAGCGTTGGAGGCGTATGAATATACAGGAAAAATACTTGGGCTTGCGCTGGCTAACGCTGTTACCATAACAGCGCCGGAGGCTATTTTCTTATTTGGCGGATTGGCAAAATCAGGAGATTTGATTCTGGAACCCACCAAAAAAGCAATGGAAGAAAATATGCTGGTGTTTTGGAAAGGAAATAAGGTAAAGCTGCTGCTATCCGAACTACAGGACAAAAATATTGCCGTACTGGGAGCCGCAGCCCTTGCATGGGATGAGCTGAACAAGGCATAATGAAAACAATACACTATAACAGCTATGGTAAAACAATACATTCGACGCATACTTAAAACCCTTCTACAGTTCATAATTATCATCGGGCTTATGCTGCTTATTATATACCTAACAAGCCGCGACTCTCGTGATTATGGCAAGCTGCTTACCAGCAAAGGGGCTATAAACATGCTATATTTTTTAGGATTTATAGCACTATTTTATCCCATGTTTGCATACACTAAGAAGAAGGTTTACCTTAACCATGAGTTTGAGAAAGACAGAAAATCTATTGAGGATATATTTGCCGGAGCCAAATACCAGCTGGTAAAAGAAGAGCCCGGCAAGCTGTACTTCCGCCCCAAAAGCAAGCTTTACCGTGCCATGCGGCTTTACGAAGATACTATAGTACTTGACTATACCGACAACCCCATAGTGTTTGAAGGGATGAGAAAAGATGTATATCGCTTGGCGAGATATATAGAACGAGTTGTAGAAAGGTAAGCAATCGCTGCTACACAAGAAATAAAAAGAACCTCAGAAAAGTTAATCTGAGGTTCTTTTTTAAACACAAGTACAGTTAAAAAGCGCGTCATTGCGAGCGTATGCTTCCGCTCAATGCAATTTTATCACTAGCTATTTGCCCCTTAACAGCTCCGCTATCACTACCGGAAAGTAACGGTACTCCAGCTCATGCACTTTTGCTGCCAGCGTTTCAGGCGTATCAGCTGGCGTAACCGGACACTTGGCCTGAAAAATAATATCACCTTTATCGTACTCTGCCGTAACGTAGTGAATGGTTATCCCCGATTCCGTTTCACCATTTTCAATCACCGCCCGATGCACATTATCGCCAAACATTCCCTTCCCGCCATATTTAGGTAGCAATGCCGGATGAATATTAATAATTTTACGAGGGTAAGCAGCAACTAAATTACCGGGAACCAGCCATAAAAACCCGGCAAGTACAATAAGGTCAATATCATAATCTTTGAGGGTATTCAAAATTTTTTCCGACTCATAAAAATCCCCCTTAGTAAAAGTAACACAGGGGATTCCCAGCCGTTTAGCTCGATCAACTACCGGAGCATCCGGTTTGTTTGTCAAAAAAAGTTGTATCTTTGCTGCCTTATCCTTTCGGAAGTAAGTAGTAATGTTTTCCGCATTGCTCCCAGAACCAGAGGCAAAGATGGCTATATTGAACATAAGTTATTGTTTTTCTGTTTGTTTGTTTAACAAACACGATGTAAAACAAAAAGTATATATTTGCAGCGCCAAAAGTGGGGCAAATTTTTGAGATATCATAGCCTTACTAAGGTTTTCCTGTGTGGAAATGCAAGTAAAATTAAGTAGAACCCAAATTAACCAAAATCTATTTACTAACTAAAATTAAAAGTTATGGCAGAAATTGCATCTAAGGTAAAAGCAATCATTGTTGACAAGCTTGGCGTTGATGAGAACGAAGTAACCACTACCGCTAGCTTTACCAATGATCTAGGTGCCGATTCGCTTGACACGGTTGAGCTAATCATGGAATTTGAAAAGGAATTCGGTATTCAGATTCCTGATGAAGACGCAGAAAAAATCGGTACTGTAGGTGACGCCGTATCGTACATTGAAAAGAAAAAAGCAGAGTAATACCTGAGACGTTTAACAAGCAATTTGTTTATATATGGAGCTGAAAAGAGTAGTTGTAACAGGACTTGGAACTATTAATCCTTTAGGAAACACGGTTGGAGAATACTTTGACAACCTAATGAAGGGCGTAAGTGGGGCCAACCTCATAACATACTTTGATACCACAAGCTATAAAACAAAGTTTGCTTGCGAAGTCAAAAATTATGATGCCAACAACTTCTTTGACCGTAAAGAGGTAAAGAAAAACGATCTGTACTCACAGTTCGGTATAGTGGCAGCCGATCAGGCTATTGCCGATGCCGGTATTGATGTTGAAAAGGTTGACCTTGACGAGATAGGAGTAATTTGGGCATCGGGCATTGGGGGTATTCGTACCTTCTTTGATGAAGTAAAGGGTTATGTTGAGGGAGGCTCCATTCCCCGATATAACCCCTTCTTTGTGCCTAAAATGATTGCCGACATTTGTGCCGGACAAATTTCCATGAAGTACGGTTTCCGTGGGCCTAACTACGCAACCGTATCCGCATGTGCCTCATCAACCCACGCGTTAATCGACGGATTTAACCTCATCCGTTTAGGAAAAGCGGCAATTATTGTTGCCGGAGGTTCAGAGTCGGCTATTAACGAAGCCGGAATCGGCGGGTTCAATGCAGCACAAGCACTATCAACCAACAACGAAAACTACCTTAGCGCGTCGCGCCCGTTTGATAAAACCCGTGATGGTTTTGTAATGGGAGAAGGTGGAGCAGGCCTTGTACTCGAAGAGTATGAGCATGCAAAAGCTCGCGGAGCAAAAATTTACGCCGAAGTAGTAGGCGGCGGTATGACGGCTGATGCGTACCATCTTACAGCACCCCACCCCGAAGGATTGGGAGCTAAGAATGTAATGAAGGCTGCGCTTAAGGATGCCGGCATTGATGCCGGAACCATTGACTACGTAAACGTACATGGAACATCTACCCCTATAGGTGATGTTGCCGAATTAAAAGCCGTACAAGCAGTATTTGGCGAGCATGCCCATAAGCTGTACATCAGCTCAACCAAATCAATGACCGGACACTTGCTTGGTGCTGCCGGAGCCGTTGAAGCGTTGGCTTGTATCTGTGCAATGCAAAAGGGTGCTATTCCTCCAACCATCAACTTTGAACATCCCGACCCGGATATTGACTATTCGCTAAACCTTACGCTTAACAAGAGCGAGAAGCACGATGTTAAGTACGCGTTGAGCAACACCTTTGGGTTTGGAGGACACAATGCCTCTATTATCCTCAAAAAGGTAGAGTAGGATTGTTCTCTTTTTTTAAGGCGAAACCGGGTAATAAACAGCTCCAAAAAGAGCTGAGAGAAATGTTGGGCATACGTCCTAAAAACATTCGCTTCTACCAAACTGCCTTAATTCACCGTTCCGTTTCCCGAAGCCTCCTACGTGGTGCACCGGATAACAACGAACGACTGGAGTACCTTGGTGATGCTATTATTAGCGCCGCTGTTGCCGAATACCTATTTAAGCTCTACCCCCATAAACAAGAAGGCTTTCTTTCTCAAATGCGCTCTAGAATTGTGAGCCGCAAAACGTTGAACATCATTGCCCAAGCAATAGGTGTAGAAAAGCATATCGTAACACGGCAGGGTGTAAACATTTCCGGAAATAAAAACTTATTCGGCAATACCATTGAGGCGCTTATTGGAGCGGTGTTCTTGGATAAAGGCTACTGCTACGCCAAAAAAGTATTTATAGAGAATTTGCTGATGAAGCATGTTGACCTTGACCGCTTGGAATCAGAAGAGGTTGACTACAAAAGTCGCCTTATTGAATGGGGGCAAAAGCAAAAACAACCTATCAGCATCAGCTGTACGGAAACTACGGACAATCCTGATTTTCCGAAAGGCTTTATTGCCACAATTACACTCGATGATGAGGTGATAGCAAAAGGCTCCGGCACATCTAAGAAAGAAGCAGAACAAGATGCTTCTCATGCCGCTTGGGACTATATCTTATCTAACCCAAGTTGCTAGCTATACACTATTTTACTGTGTTCTATTTCACTTCAAGCTGGTCTGAAAGCAAAAACGCCACAACGTGGCAGCTTACTTACCTTCGGTGAACTCGTAAACTCGGTTCAGCCCAATGGCAAAGCGTAGCGACACCTTGGGTGAGCATACCGGCAACAGCAGCATAGCGCGCGAAGCACCCTACTCTCATCGGGGCAACAACCATTCTCGCGCGCAACGCAACGATCAGCAAATGCCCACAAACCCAACGCGTTGCATTGGGCTAAAGGAAGTTAGGCTTCCGGCCCGCAATAGCTAGCAGCTTGAGTTATCTATCCATTAGGAAGTTTTTCACCTTAAAATCAACAGACTTTTACTTAGAATGCTACCTTTGCCATAGGTATAGCGTATGAGCAAAGTAAAACATAGCGTAAAAAGTAACGAACCGTTCTCCATATTGGCCATCAACTCTTCAGAGGATGACTACCGGCTGGCATGGCTACTCAATGAAAGTTTGGGCATTAAGCTTGCCCGAGATGAACATTTATCTCCCTCATCTGAACAGGCATTTCCCGCATTCTTATTTTCCGACGAGGTAAGCGGCTTAACTTATGCGCTTGTATCGAACCGAACTGTTGGAAGCTATTTACTGCCCCAGCTTAAAAACGTAGATTACCTACTCAAAATTTCAGGGACTTTAACTAATGAATTTCATGCTGTTACCCTATCAAAAATTCGTATGCTCCCGGAAATTGTAGCCTGTATTGCCGTAATGCCGATACCAAGTGCGTTAAAAACCTTTTTTAATGAGCTTTAATACGTTTTTTTGATACAATAATTAGTGTTAAATTCGCATCGTTGTTTTTCGTTAGGATTACTTTTGTAACACGTGTAACGTATTCTACACGTTAGCGGTCTTTCCCCATTAATTATATGAGTAAGAAATTTATTTGGCTTATTGCAGGAATAATTGCCATCTCTATGGTTGGACTGGTTACCATTCAGGCGCGCTGGATCAGCGTTGCTTCGAAAGCCAAACAGAGCCAGCTGCGTCAGCAAATGTCAAGTATTCTTACCGAAGTTGTTCATGAATCCGGCCATACTGAAACTGTTACGCTAAGCGGAACACCTCTTGGTGCCACTCGGGGATACAATAAAAGCAGCTATACCTCACAAGGAACGTTTACCACCAGCGGAGGGCGCTTACTAGAAAAAACCACCGACATTATCACTATTCCCACCATTGACACAACAAATTTCATGAATAACCTACGCTCTGCCGTAGGTGACAGTACAAAATATAGGCTATTTACTGATAAGGTTTTATCATCGCAGGGTAAATATAAAAAGGATGAATTTGGCTTATCGAGCCTAACACAAAGAATTTATGTTGAAAGTATCACTGAAAAGGTAATAGGCTTAGACCTGCCGTTGGAGCAACGAACATCGCTAAAAGAGCTTGACTCACTGATAACGAAAGAGTTCGAACAACGAGGATTTTCAGCAAGCCATAAGCTGGCTATTACAAATAGCGAAGGAAGCTACCTTCTTCGGGATGAAGGCTTTGATGAGAACAAAGGAGGGAGTATATACCAGCAAAAGCTATTTCCATACGACCCCGAATCAGCGCCAAAGTACTATTTGCAAGTATACATCCCTAAGCAAGGGATTGTAATCATTCGGTCAATGGGTATTATGTTTTTGGCCTCGATTGTGCTTATTTTAATAATTGTTGTGCTGTTTATTGCCACGCTCTCCATTATTTTTCGCCAAAAACGGCTGGCAGAGATACGAAGTGATTTTGTAAGCAACATGACACATGAGCTGAAGACTCCTATCGCAACCATCTCATTGGCAGCACAAATGCTGGAGGATAAAAATATACCCGTATCGCTGAAGAACGTTGACCACTTGTCAAAAATGGTTAGGGAAGAAAGCCGTCGTTTAGGAATGCTGGTTGAAAAAGTGCTACAAATGGCTATCTTTGACCGTGGAACATTCAAGCTGAAGCGGAAGTCGCTGGATGTGCACAGCATTATCCGGAAAACTATAGAGAACTATTCGTTACAGTTTCAGGCAAAGCATGTAAAGGTTACCTGTGAGTTCAACGCAAGCGAATCGACCATTTTTGGAGATGAGGTGCATATCACCAATATCATCTCAAATCTTATTGACAACGCTATTAAGTATTCAACAGATTCTCCAACAATTGGCATTACTACGCTGAACAAGAACGACGGAATAGTTGTTTCTGTGAAAGACAATGGAATAGGCGTAAGCAAAGAGTACCAAAAACGAATATTCGACCAGTTTTTCAGAGTACCCACAGGAAATGTACATTCTGTGAAAGGATTCGGGTTAGGACTCAGCTACGTAAAGAAAATTGCCGAAATGCACGACGGCCAAATTTGGCTGCAAAGCGAACAAGGGCAGGGAAGTACGTTTAGTATATACCTTCCCCTACTCAAAGAAAATATTGATAACAATACAAAAAACTAAAGATAAGCTAGCTATGGATGCATCAATTAAAGCAAATGTTCTCTTAGCAGAAGATGACGAGAACTTGGGAGTTTTACTCAGAGAATACCTTAAAGCGAAGGGATACGAAACTGACCTGTTCCCTGATGGGGATGCCGCCTTCAAGGGATTTCAAAGCAAGACCTACGATATCTGTATTCTTGATGTTATGATGCCTAAGAAAGATGGGTTTACGCTAGCAAAAGAAATACGCCAGCTGAACTCCTCTATTCCGGTTATTTTCCTTACAGCAAAGTCTATGAAGGAAGATATTGTTGAGGGTTTCTCATCTGGTGCGGATGATTACATGACCAAGCCCTTCAGCATTGAAGAGCTGCTACTGCGTGTTGAGGCCGTTTTGCGTCGTACCCGTGGTGACAACGTTAGCAACCAAGATGTATTTACCGTTGGTATTTACACCTTCAACGCAACAAAGCAAACGCTTACATCCGGTGATCATGAGCAAAAGCTCACCGCTAAGGAGTCGGAGCTGTTAAAATACTTGTGCTTTAACCGCAATGGCATTTTGGATAGAAATTTTGCACTACGTACCATTTGGAACGATGATAGCTACTTCAACGCCAGAAGTATGGACGTTTACATTACCAAGCTTCGTAAGTACATGAAGGAGGATCCAACCATCCAAATTATTAATGTAAGAGGCAAGGGCTTTAAGCTTATATCAGCTTAAAATGCTGTAGTTTCGACAAATATTTATACTTTTACCGTGAAGTTGCGTTTTTCGCTTCACGGTTTTAGTTTTTATGCCTATGCTAAACTTTCTCAGATCACTGTTCGGTGGTGGAATTCCATCCACCCATAAGTATGAAGCCCAGCTTAACAAAGTGGAGGAGGCGTATGCTCGCTTTACCCAGCTGGATAGCTCCGAAGAATACCTGCGCTACCTTGCGCTAAAGGAATACGTTGCACTACCTGGTCACGCTCGTAAGCTGAACGAGATTAAAAGGCTATCATACAAGAATAGCCCCGAGGCAATGGCCGAACGACGTTACCTTAAGCTGAAAAAGAGCAAGGAAGTACATGCTTATCTGAAAACGAACGAACAAACAGACTCTCCGGCCGTAGCCGAATTCTTACGAATTGAAGAGGAGATAAATAGCGATAGCTTTATAGCGCGTAAGCAATTCTTGCAAAATAAGAATAGACATAAAGAAACTGAAGAGTACAAGCTGTTTGAAGAGCATAAGCAGCTAAGCAAATCGGATACTGTTACACGACGAGATAAGCTGAAAAAGCAGAATGAAAAAACTTTTGCCGAATTCTGTAGCTGGGAGTGTGCGTTTGAAGATAAAATGGGGGTGCTTCCTATAAAAGAGCACTGGTCAACCAAACCCTTTTGGGGCGAAGTACTGCTCAACCAAACCTACGCACAAGCCAGCGAGCTGCAGCTGCCTACCGATGGAAAAAATTTAGCCCTTACCGATGGTACTCTCAGCATTGTTACCCGCAAAGAAACAGCAAATGGGCTGGCCTGGGATGCTAAGCTGGGCTTCATCCCCAAAACGTTTAGCTACACATCCGGCATGCTTAATACCTCCGGCAGCTTCCGCCAACAGTACGGTCGCTTTGTGGCAAAAATAAAAATGTCTGATACCAAGCACCTGTACCATGCTTTTTGGCTGGGCAGTGATAAAATGCTTCCGCATATTACCGTTTGTAAGCTTATAGACGGATATGTAACATCAGGTATTTATACTGATAGTAAGAGGCTGGAAAGAAAGAAGCTGGCTCACCTGCATGACCAGTTTTATATATTTGAGCTGGAGTGGAATGAAAAAAGTATTAGCTGGCTGATTAACGGAAAAACCGTATATAAAATACCTGCAAATATTGGCGTTCCTCTATACCTAGGCTTCTCATCCGGTATTACGGATAACATCAGCGAACATCATTTACCCAAAAATCTCAGCATTGAATGGGTAAAATGTTATAAGAAAAAACAATAGCTGCTTTTTCCATCTATAAATCTATACATTAATTTTTTTACCATGCGATTATTTAAAGTATTTCTTGTTGGAGCAATTTCATTACTCAGCCTAAACGCTTGTGACTATAAGGCAGAATCGCTTCCAAAGCATATAATCAACGACTATGAAGTTGCATTTCCTTTAACCGATACAGCATTTCGACTTGCAGATTTTTTCCGTACTGATGCTAGGCCTATTACATCAATAACTATTTCTCCTGCAACCCCCGTAATTCTTACCGTTGAATTTCCTACATATCTTGTTGATCTTACAGGCAAAGGTTACACCATTGCCTGGATTGAACCAAAAATATTCACGAACAACGCGTTTACCAATAAAATAGATGTTTCGTTCAGCTACTATGCCAGAACAAAAAGTGGAGCAACACATCTTCTTCTCGCAAACCAAACGTTGCCCCAAGGAGAAAATAGCCAGCTGCAAGTGGTTCGTCTTGAGAGTAGTGGAACCATTCCTATAAGCCAAGTAGGAATTGTATATGTCAACATAACGCTAACGGCAAAAGAAAGCGGAATAACAAATGCTGAACTTTTGGAAGGTTCGCTTGGCTTGAAGTTAGGATTAAAAGCCGGTTTGCGAGCGGGGTTCTCACTCTAAGACCCAAAACCACCCATGAAAAATAACCTTCTCCTCGTACTAATACTACTTTCTGCGCTAACTCTTCGTGCTCAGCAGAATATGACGCTGTACCAAATGCACGATATCCCACAGTCCAACAATCTTAATCCGGCTGTGGCTATTCCCTGCGGATGGATTATCGGTATTCCCGTTGTTGGTAATATTTCGGCCGGAGCTTATGCTCCCATGTCTTACAACTCGCTTGGTGCAGGACAGGATGTATTGCCGGTTAATGATGTTATCTCTAACCTGCATAATAAAAATGTGCTTGCCGTACAAGGTTCGCTAAACCTTATTACAGTAGGTTACCGTAAGGAAAGGTCATACTACCAGCTTACCATTAATGAACGAGTAAGTGGAATAACGAGCATTTCAAAAGACCCGATAGAAATGCTGCTGAAGGGAAACGCCGGATATATAGGACAAACTGTTAGCGGAGAACCATTGGCCGATGCCGTTTACTACCGTGAGTTTGCATTTAACTACGCCCGAGAAATAGACCCCAGCTTATGGATTGGTGTACGCCCCAAGCTACTTTTTGGTAGACTGGGGATTAAAAGCACCAACAATACGGCCGACTTTTATACAGACCCCATGTCTTACGACTTGCGGTTGACCTCTAACATACTGGCCAGAATGAGCGTACCCGGTACAGTAACCATGGATCCGGTAACCGGAAAAGTTAGCGATTTTGAGCCGAACATTAACCTTAACAAGTTCATGTTCAGCTTCTCAAACTTTGGTGCTGGAGTTGATTTAGGAATTATCAAACAATTCGATAACGATTGGGAGCTGTCAGCCAGCCTACTGAATGTAGGCGTTATCACTTGGAGCAAGAACGTTCGTAAGTTTAGCCAAAGCGGCACCCTCAACTTTACCGGCCCCTATGCTCCCGTTAACGAGTATGATGCGTTGATTGATGAGATAAAATCATTTGCCCGTTTAGATTATACCGAAGAGAAATTTACCCAAATGCTTACTCCGGTTGTTATGGTGGGTGCAAACCGCCCCTTAAATGAGTACATAAAGGTAGGATTGACAGGTATGGTAGAGGTGCAAACTAAAACCTTACCTTGGGCTATAACGGCAACCGCATTTAGTAGCAATCTTCAAACGTTTGATTTAGGGTTATCGTACACTGTAACACCCTACTCCTACTTTAACGTTGGTATTGGCATTGGCGCGCATTTGGGTGTTGTGGGAGTTCATTTTACTACCGATAATATTATAGGCTTATTCAAGCCGTTTGACGCAAACTACGCCACCTTCCAATTCGGATTAAACCTTAGGCTGGGCTGCAACAACAGCCCTTCAAAGAAAATAAAAGGATACAACTACCTTGAAGAATATAACCCTAATCGAAATGCCGTACCGTGCTCACGCAATGTTGCGTTTTAGGATAGAAAGCAAACTATTAAAACAAGAAAGGGCTATGATAAATTTTATCGTAGCTCCTTTTATTTTACCATTATTGCAAGCCGGTTAAATTAAAGCGTCATTGCGAGCGAAGCGTGGCAATCTCTCTCTAATTGAGTAGGCTGCCACGCTTCGCTCGCAATGACGTGCTATGCTGAGAAGTATTAATCCATCTTAAGTACGGCAAGGAAAGCTTCTTGTGGAACCTCCACATTACCTACCTGGCGCATACGCTTCTTACCCTTCTTCTGTTTTTCCAGCAGCTTACGCTTACGAGATATATCACCACCGTAACACTTCGCTGTAACGTCTTTACGCACGGCCTTTACCGTTTCGCGGGCAATAATCTTTGCTCCAATGGCGGCCTGTATGGCAATATCAAACTGTTGACGGGGTATAAGTTCCTTCAGCTTCTCACACATCTTACGTCCGAAATCGTATGAGTGGTCGCGGTGAATAAGGCTGGAAAGCGCATCCACCTGCTCGCTGTTTAGTAGAATATCAAGCTTCACCAAGTCGGCAGGCCGGTAATCGGTTAGCGAGTAGTCAAAAGAAGCGTAGCCTTTCGATATACTTTTTAATTTATCGTAAAAGTCAAAAACAATTTCCGATAGCGGCATATCAAACGTAAGCTCTACACGGTCGGTAGTTAAAAACGTTTGGGTTTTAAGCGTACCTCTACGGTCAAGGCATAGCTTCATAACAGCCCCCAAATACTCGGTTTTTGTGATTACCTGTGAGCTTATATAAGGCTCCTCTATCCTATCAACAAGCGTTGGAGCGGGTAAGCCTGACGGGTTATGCACCGTTATCTCTTCACCCTTATTGGTGTAAACATTAAATGACACGTTGGGTACGGTTGTAATAACATCCATATCAAACTCGCGGTACAGGCGCTCCTGAATAATTTCCATGTGGAGCAGACCCAAGAACCCGCAACGGAAGCCAAAGCCCAATGCCAACGACGATTCCGGCTCAAACGTAAGTGAAGCATCGTTTAGCTGCAGCTTCTCCATCGAAGCACGCAAATCTTCGTACTCATCTGTTGATACAGGGTAAATACCCGCAAATACCATCGGCTTCACATCTTCAAAGCCGGATATTGCTTCCTTACAGGGCTTCTCAACATGTGTAATCGTATCACCAACCTTTACCTCGGTTGCCGTTTTTATCCCCGATATAATATAGCCTACATCGCCCGCACAAACCTCCTTTTGCGGATGAAGGGCTAGCTTTAGCACACCTACTTCATCAGCCTCATACTCCTTTCCGGTAGCAAAGAACTTAACCTTATCAGCTTTCCGAATAACCCCATTCTGTACCTTAAAGTAGGCAATGATTCCACGGAAAGAGTTAAATACCGAGTCGAAAATCAACGCTTGCAGAGGTGCGCTTACATCGCCCTTTGGAGAAGGAATACGTTCAATAATCGCCTTTAAAATATCGTCAACGCCTTGTCCGGTTTTACCGCTGGCCAAAATAATATCATCCCGCTTACAGCCCAGTAAATCCACAATTTGGTCTTTGCCTTCTTCAATCATGGCCGCATCCATATCAATCTTGTTGAGTATGGGAATAATTTCAAGGTCATGTTCCAACGCCAGGTAAAGGTTGGATATGGTTTGCGCCTGTATTCCCTGCGTAGAGTCAACAATCAGCAACGCGCCTTCGCAAGAAGCAATAGCGCGTGACACCTCATACGAAAAGTCAACGTGGCCCGGAGTATCAATCAGGTTAAGCACATACTTCTGCCCATCCTGCTCATAGTCCATCTGTATTGCATGACTTTTAATAGTAATACCCTTCTCCCGCTCCAAGTCCATGCTATCCAGCACCTGATCTTGAAAATCCCGTTCCGATAAGGTTTTTGTGGCTTGTAGTAAGCGGTCGGCAAGCGTACTTTTACCGTGGTCGATATGGGCGATAATGCAAAAATTCCGAATGTTGTTCATCTACTCAGCAGAGATTCTTTGAAATAATTAGAGCCGACAAAGATAGGGATTTTTTAGACGCCAGAAATCGGGAATCAGAACATAGCTCGTCCAAATGATGTTTAACTTAAGCTGATAAAACAGGCTATTCTCAAAAAAAACGTAGTTTTGTACAGCAATATCATTTACCCCCAACCCCCTAAAGGGGGCTTTTCAACACATAGGCACAATAGGTACATAGGGGCACATAGAATATCTGAGACGAGAATAAGAAATTCACATGCCTATTTCTTTGCGTCCCTTGCGAAACCCTTTGCGTTCTTTGCGGTTAAAAAATTAGGTTGCCTTAAGAAAGGCTTTGATTATGTGTTGAAAGAGCCCCCTTTAGGGGGTTGGGGGTAAGCCAACTAATACAGAATTTGACTCTCTATGAAACAATATCTTTCCCTTCTGGAAACCATACTGGAAAAGGGCGCTGAAAAAACCGACCGAACAGGAACGGGAACAATCAGCATATTCGGTCACCAAATGAGGTTTGACCTTTCCGAAGGGTTTCCGCTGCTAACTACAAAGAAACTACACTTAAAATCAATCGTTTACGAATTGCTTTGGTTTCTGAATGGGGATACCAACGTTAAGTACCTCAACGAGCATGGAGTTAGCATTTGGGATGAGTGGGCTAACGAAGACGGAAGCCTCGGACATATTTACGGTTACCAGTGGCGCTCATGGCCTACGCCTGACGGTAAGCATGTTGACCAAATTATGGAGCTGATAAAATCAATAAAAAATAATCCCGATTCACGTCGTCATATTGTGAGCGCCTGGAACGTGGGCGATTTACATAATATGGCTTTGCCCCCATGTCACGCGCTGTTTCAGTTTTACGTTGCCGATGGTAAGCTTTCTTGCCAGCTGTACCAGCGTAGCGCCGATGTGTTTTTAGGTGTTCCGTTCAACATAGCCTCTTACGCGCTACTCACCATGATGGTAGCGCAGGTAACCGGCTTGCAAGCCGGAGAATTTATCCATACGCTGGGCGATACGCATATTTACAAAAACCATATTGAACAGGTTAAAACCCAGCTGGAGCGGGAGCCCCGTTCACTTCCTGCGATAGCAATTAACCCAGCCGTTACCGATATTTTCGGGTTCAACTATGAGGATTTTACGCTAACGGGCTACGACCCATATCCGGGAATTAAAGCACCTATTGCGGTGTAACATAAAATCAAAAATTAAGGAGCCATTGCGAGCGAAGCGAAGCAATCTCTCCTAATGATACATGATTTTTACCACATAGGTACATAGGTCACAGAGAAACACATAGTTTTTCTCGTGTTCAATAAGCCCCCCTTCAGGGGGTTGGGGGTAAACTTAAATAAAATGCAATTAAATAACCAAGAACAATGCTATCAATAATTGTTGCTGTTGCTGAGAATAACGTAATTGGGCATGAAAATAGCCTGATTTGGCATATATCTGAAGATTTAAAGTATTTCAAGCGTACAACATCCGGCCATCCGGTAATTATGGGACGGAAAACATTTGAGTCAATAGGAAAACCGCTGCCAAACCGTACAAATATTGTCATATCACGTAATCCCGATTTTAAGCCTGCGGGGTGTACCGTAGTTTCTTCGTTGGAGAAAGCATTAGAGCTGCTAAATCCTAACGAGGAAAATTTTATTATCGGCGGAGGCTCGATTTACCGCGAAGCGCTCCCGCTTGCCGATAAGCTATATCTGACAAAGGTTTACCATCACTATGAAGGTGATACGTTCTTTCCTGAAATTGGTAGTGAATGGAAAGAAACAGCGCGACAAGATTTTGAACGTGGGGAAACATTTGAGTATCCATTTTCGTTCATTTGTTATGACAGGCAACAAATGTAAGAAGCGGCAAGTACAATGGGAAAGTCAAACTCTCTTCATATAGGCATATACGGCAGGCGCAACGTAGGTAAAAGCACGCTGATTAACGCCATAACCGGACAAGAGGTTGCCATTGTTTCACCTGTTGCGGGAACAACTACCGACCCTGTAAAACGCTCATTTGAGCTACTGGGCGTTGGTTCCGTGGTTTTTATTGACACGGCAGGTATTGATGATAAGGATGAGCTAGGTACAAAGCGGGTACAAAAAACGCTTAATAGCCTGCGACAAATTGACCTTGCCATTTTAGTTCTTACATCTCCTCAGGTTAACATTCAGCTGCATGAGCAACAGCTGCTGGATGAATTTAGCCGATTAGGCATACCGCATATACTTGTTTACAACACGCACAACGGATACATAATACCACAGACGCTGCAAGCCGAACCATATTCAGCTGTTGAACTGAATGCAAAAACGGGAGAAGGAGTTGAAAAGTTGTTAGCCCAACTCGCTGAACTTGCATCAAAAAAGGAGAAAAAACCATCATTGCTAGGGGATGTGGTGCATAGCGGAGATATTGTGCTACTTATTACGCCTATTGACAGCGAAGCGCCTGAGGGGCGGCTTATTCTGCCGCAAGTCAACACCATTCGTGATATTTTAGATAACGAAGCGGTTGCCCTTGTGATGAAAGAAAACGAAGTCGCTCACTTTCTTAACCATTCAGGCATTAAGCCTAACTTGGTAATTGCAGACAGCCAGCTGTTTAAGCAAGCCGATATGCTTATTCCGCACAGCATTCCGCTAACGTCGTTCAGCATTATACTTGCTCGTCAAAAAGGCAACTTTGAGGCATACTTAGCTAGCGCTCCGGCCATTTCTACGCTTAAAGATAACGACCGTGTACTATTGCTGGAATCATGCTCCCACCAGACTTCTTGTGAAGATATTGGACGGGTAAAAATTCCCAACTGGCTGAAAAAATTCACGGGTAAGCAGCTGGAGTTTGAAATGGTAGGCGGGCACAATGAAATGAAAAGACCCGTTAGCGATTATGCGCTGGTTATACAGTGCGGCGGATGTATGGTAACGCGCAGGCAGCTGGCCAATAACCTACAACCGTTTATTGATGCCGGCATTCCGGTAACTAACTACGGTATGGCTATAGCCTACACGCAAGGAATTTTTGACAGAGCTACCGAACTATTTAGAAAAAGCAAGGCATAACAAACCCATATACCATGAATATCCTATCGTCCAATAGCTTTGCATTAATGCGAATACTTGAAATTTCCGAGTGGGACCAATCGCTGAAAGATTGGCTTGAAAGCGCAGGTGTAACTAAAGGTTGGGCAATTATATTTGCTGATTTATGCTGGTTTTTCCTGCTACTATTACTAGCTTGGATTGTATATTTCATTGCGCTGAAAATTACCGTAAAAGTTGGAGAAAAGACTTTCAGCCGTATAGGAAAAACGCTTGTGGCAAGCAAATTTTTCAAGCGGCTCTGCTATTTTATTCCGTTAGCCATTATCAGCATGAATATTGCCGCTGTATGGAGTGATTTCCCTAAATTGGTGAAGCTGCTTGACCGTATTGTGGGTATTATGTTTGTGGTTGTTTTCATATCAACCATGAATGCAATAGCGCATACTATTATTAACCTGAACCAATATACTGACAGCGGAAGACAGAAGCCGATAAAGAGCCTTGTGCAGTTTGCGCAAATGATTATTTACTTCATCAGCATTATCATTATCATATCTGTATTCTTCGGTAAACCTCCGGCAGCACTCATTGGAGGATTGGGCGCAATGTCAGCTGTGCTAATGCTTATTTTTAAAGATAGTATTTTAGGCTTAGTAGCCAGCGTACAGCTCTCCACCAACAACATGGTAAATATTGGCGATTGGATTACTATTCCGAAATATGGTATTGATGGGGACGTACTTGATATTACGCTTACCACCGTAAAGGTGCAAAACTGGGATAAAACCATATCCACTGTACCAACCTATGCTCTTATCAGTGATACTGTTGTTAACTGGAAGGGTATGACGGCTGCAGGCGGAAGGCGTATTGCCCGCTCTATAAATATTGATATGCGTAGCGTTCAGTTCTGCACAGACGAAATGCTTGAGCGGTTTAAAAAGATAGCCTACATTGAGGATTACGTGAACAACGTACAAGATAGCTTGAACGAGTATAACAAGTCGCACAGCTTCGATATGTCTGTATCCGGTAATGGCATAAGACAAACTAACTTGGGTATATTTCGTGCTTACTTGACCGCTTACCTGCGTAACCACCCCGATATAAATCAGGAGTTAACGTTAATGATACGCCAGCTGGCGCCAACTGATAACGGAATACCTTTACAGATATACTGCTTTACGCAAACAACCTCATGGGAGCCCTACGAAAAAGTGCAGGCAGATATTTTTGAATACCTACTGGGCGTTCTTCCCCATTTCGATTTAAGGGTTTACCAAAACGTTTCCGGTAGCGATGTAAGTAAGGCCATTACAGCTTAAATCTAGGCGTGTAAAATATTGGCACACAGAAAACGCAGACAAGTACAGATTTTCACAGTTCATTTATCGTGTTTATCTGCGCTTGTCTGCGTTTTCTGTGTGCTAATTGCTAACACTAGAACAACGGTGTTGCGTATGCCTTCACATCCTTTTCGCTGATAACTTTATCACTAAGGATAATAAGCCGCTCAATGGTGTTACGGAACTCACGTATATTACCTGTCCAGCTTAATGCCTGCAATTCTGAGATTGCTTTAGGGCTGATTTCTTTGCTAGGCACACCGTATTCAGCACAAATTTGTTCTATGAAATGCTTTGCCAATAACGGAATATCTTCTAAACGTTCGCTTAACGGTGGAACATGAATAACAATAACGCTCAAGCGGTGGTAAAGGTCTTCACGGAATAACCCGCTTGCAATTTCATCTTTCAGGTTCTTATTTGTTGCAGCAATTACCCTAACGTTAACAGAAATGTCTTTATCACTTCCTACCCGCGTTAGCTTGTTTTCCTGAAGTACGCGCAGCACCTTAGCCTGAGCGGCTGCACTCATATCTCCTATCTCGTCAAGGAATAGCGTACCGCCCTCCGCCTGCTCAAACTTACCCTTATGTTGCTTTATAGCTGAGGTAAACGAGCCTTTCTCATGCCCAAACAGCTCGCTTTCTATCAGCTCCGATGGAATAGCGGCACAGTTAACCTCAATGAAGGGTGCTGCGGCACGCGGGCTTTTCTCGTGCAGCCATCGGGCAACCAGCTCTTTTCCCGTACCGTTTGATCCGGTAACCAGTACACGGGCATCTGTAGTAGCCACACGGTCAATCATGGTTTTTACCTTAGTAATAGCCTCTGATTCTCCCACAATTTCGGCCACCTTTGAAATCTTCTTTTGCAGCTTCTTGGTCTCTTTTACCAAGCTGGACTTATCGGTAGCGTTACGAAGCGTAATGAGAATACGGTTCAGGTCAAGCGGCTTTTCAACAAAATCGTATGCCCCTTTTTTGATACATTCCACCGCCGTATCAATATTTCCATGCCCTGAAATCATTACTATTGGCGTATCGGACTGGTGTTCCTGCATTTTCTCCAGCGCCTCAATCCCGTCCATGTTAGGCATCTTGATGTCGCAAAATACAACATCGAAGCCATTACCCTTAGTAAATGCCTCAACGCCTTTAACGCCATCTTCGGCCAAAACAACCTCATGACCTTCGTATTCCAGTATTTCTTTCATCGTGTTGCGAATGCTTCGCTCATCGTCAACTATCAGTATTCTCATCAGCTTAAGTTTAGTTACGCCGTCAAAATTAATAAATCGCTGAATGTGCGGACGAGTTAAGATAAAAATACTTGCTTTTTCGTAATATTGCAGCATGGAAAGCATAACTTCTCTTCAAAATCAAAAAGTAAAGAACACTCTTCTACTACAAGAAAAATCGCGTGAACGCAAGCGACAAAACCTGTTTGTAGTGGAGGGCGAGCGAGAGATTACCCTTGCGCTTGGGGGTGGTTATGCTATTAACACGCTTTTTGTTTGTAGTGAGCTACGCCCGCTTTCCCAAAGCCTCTCCGTACTGCTACCCAAATCGGCACAGCTATATGACATTAGTAAACCGGTATTTGATAAGCTGGCCTACCGTGAAAACTCAGACGGGTTAATAGCGTTAGTCATTCCAAAATCCACCGATTTAGGATCAATAAAACTTCCGGAAAACCCGTTTATTATTGTGCTGGAATCTGTAGAAAAGCCCGGTAACCTGGGTGCTATTCTTCGTACCGCCGATGCCGCACAGGTTGACGCCGTTGTGGTATGCAACCCGCTTAGCGATATCTATAATCCAAACGTTATTCGTTCCGGTTTGGGCTGTTTGTTTACTCAACAGGTAGCTGTCACCACATCTAACGAGTGTCTGAAATGGTTACAGGAAAACAATATTACCGCTTACGCTGCCGAGCTTACCGCTTCTCAGCATTACTGCAAGGTTGATTTGAAAAAGCCATCGGCCATTGTTATGGGTACAGAAGCCGATGGCTTAACCGATTTTTGGATAACAAACGCAAATGCTCGAATAAAAATCCCCATGCGGGGGAAAATCGACTCGCTAAACGTGTCGGTATCAACCGCTATACTTACCTTTGAGGCCATGCGCCAACGAGGGTTCTAGCCCATAAATCAACCACGAATAGCCAATGTACTGGCTAATAGAGCATTGTCTTAAATCTTTCTTTTCTAACAATGCTATATAGCACAAGCTGGTTAACAACAAAATAAAAGGCTACTTTTGTGGCAATTTTAGAATCCATAAATCCCTAACATGACAATCTATGGCTAATATTTTCAGCTCTTCAATTGGTAAAAAGCTAATTATGAGTATTAGCGGCCTGTTCTTGGTCGTCTTTCTACTTGTACATTTGGGAGTGAATTCAGCATTGCTGATTTCACAAGACGCTTACAATGCGGCTGCCCACTTCATGGACACCAATATTCTCATCCAGATTATGGTTCCGGTTTTGGCGGCAGGATTTTTTATCCACATTCTTTACGCTACAATTATTACGCTTCGCAACCTTAAAGCTCGTCCGGTAAAATATGCCGTGAGCAACGAAGGTAAGGCTTCAACATGGGCATCGCGTAATATGTATGTGTTGGGAATCATTGTATTCGGTTTTATCATCATGCACCTTGCCCAGTTTTGGTATAAGATGCAGTGGGCACACTGGGTTACCGGAGAAGGTCACAGCGACCCCTATACATTAGTCGCCAGCCTATTCGCTCAGCCGCTCTATGCCGCTCTTTACCTTATTTGGATTTGGGCGTTATGGTTCCACCTTTGCCACGGTTTTTGGAGTGCGCTACAGACAGCTGGCTTTAATAACCAAAAGTGGCTAAAACGTTGGCAGTGTATATCAAAAATATACGCAACTATTGTGGCTGTTGGCTTCACCATTATCCCACTTTACTTTGTCATTAAATCAATGATGGCATAATTTTATTCATTCCGAAAAACTTTGCACTATGTCAGATAGCAAGCTCATATCAAAAACGCCTGAGGGTCCGTTGGCTGAAAAGTGGACTCGTCACAAGGCAAACATTCGCGTAGTTAGCCCCGCTAACAAACGCAAGCTGGAAGTTATTGTTGTAGGAACCGGACTAGGTGGAGCAGCGGCAGCGGCCTCACTTGGGGAGCTGGGCTACAACGTAAAAATATTCTGTATCTCCGACAGCCCCCGTCGTGCGCACTCTATTGCTGCACAGGGAGGTATTAACGCCGCAAAGAACTACCAAAACGACAACGACTCGATTTGGCGCTTGTTTTACGACACTATTAAGGGTGGGGACTACCGCGCTCGTGAAGCAAACGTATATCGTCTTGCCGAAGTCAGCAACCTGATTATTGACCAGTGTGTTGCTCAAGGTGTTCCTTTTGCCCGTGATTATGGCGGACTGCTGGACAACCGCTCTTTTGGTGGTGCTCAGGTATCACGTACGTTCTACGCACGCGGACAAACCGGACAACAGCTGTTGTTGGGCGCCTACGCTGCGCTTAACCGCCAAATTGCAAAGGGTTCTGTTAAGTCATACCCTCGCTATGAAATGCTGGATGTTGTACTGGTTGACGGAAAGGCTAAAGGTATTATTGCCCGCGACCTTACTACCGGAAAAGTTGAACGTTTCGGCGCTCATGCCGTTGTAGTTGCTACCGGAGGTTACGGTAACGTATTCTTCCTTTCAACCAACGCAATGAACAGCAACGGTTCTGCTGCTTGGCAATGCTACAAGAAGGGCGCTTACTTTGGAAACCCTTGCTTTGCACAAATTCACCCGACTTGTATTCCCGTACACGGCGACCAACAGTCGAAGCTTACGTTAATGTCAGAGTCTTTGCGTAACGATGGCCGTATTTGGGTGCCTAAAAAGAAGGAAGATGTTGAGAAGCTTCGCAAGAAACAAATGAAGGCTTCACAAATTCCCGAAGAAGATAGAGATTACTACTTGGAGCGCCGTTATCCGGCATTCGGAAACCTTGTTCCCCGTGACGTTGCCTCTCGCGCGGCTAAAGAGCGCTGTGATGCAGGTTTCGGCGTAAACGAAACAGGTTTGGCCGTATTCCTTGATTTCTCAACCGCTATTAAGCGTTTAGGCAAGCATGTAATTGAAGAGCGCTACGGCAACCTTTTCCAGATGTACGAAAAGATTGTTGACGTTAATCCTTACGAAGAGCCTATGATGATATATCCCGCTATTCACTATACCATGGGCGGGCTATGGGTTGACTACAACTTGATGACAACCGTACCGGGCTTATACGCTATTGGCGAGGCTAACTTTAGCGACCACGGAGGAAACCGCCTAGGTGCTTCGGCATTGATGCAGGGTTTGGCTGACGGTTACTTTGTTCTTCCTTACACCATTGGTGATTACTTGGCTAGCGAAATTCAAACAGCAAAAACAGACACCAAGAACGCCGCATTTGATGAGGCAGAAAAAGCGATTACAGACAAAATCAACAAGATATTCAACATAAAGGGGAAACGTCCCGTTGATGAGCTGCACAAGGCGCTTGGTCACATTATGTGGGAGTACGTTGGTATGGCTCGTAACGAAGCCGGTTTGAAGAAAGCTATTGAGCAAATTCGCGCGTTGAAGAAAGATTTCTGGGCAGATGTTCGTGTTCCGGGTGAAAACAACGAGTTTAACCAAGAGCTGGAAAAAGCGGTTCGTTTAGCCGACTTCCTCGAAATAGGCGAGCTAATGGCAATGGATGCTTTGAATCGTAAAGAGTCTTGCGGCGGACACTTCCGTGAAGAAATGCAAACCGAAGACGGCGAAACGCTGCGCGACGATGAAAAGTTTATGTACGTATCTACTTGGGAGTACAAGGGTGACAACGTTGAACCCGTGCTTCATAAGGAAGACTTGAACTTCGAATTCGTTCATCCGTCAACTAGAAACTATAAAGATTGATGATTGATTATTGAATATCGAATATTGTGATTAAATGACCGAGCAAGAGCTGAAAAAGCGAACTAATGAATTTGCACATCGTTGCGTAAAATTTGCAGTTAACTTGCCTGAAAATACACTTGGTCGTCATATCAGAAACCAGCTTATTCGATGTTCAACCTCTGTTGCTGCTAACTATAGAGCTGCATGTTTGGCACAATCAAAACAAGCATTTTCTGCTAAGTTGGCCATTGTGATAGAAGAAGTCGATGAATCTTGCTTTTGGATAGAATTTGCAATAGATGAAGTGTTAATATCCGAAGTTAAAGTGGGTTTATTATTACAAGAAGCAAAAGAATTAACCGCTATTTTTATCGCATCAAGAAAGACAGCAACTACGGGGCAATAATCAATAAAAAATAATCAATAAAAAATAAAAATCATGTCAAGCCAAGGATTAAATCTCAAACTAAAAATATGGCGTCAGAAGAACGCCAAGGACAAGGGGCGTTTTGAAACATATAATGTTACAAATATATCGCCCGATACTTCGTTCCTTGAAATGTTGGACATTTTGAATGACCAGCTAATTCGTGAAGGCAAAGAACCCGTAGCGTTTGACCACGATTGCCGTGAGGGTATTTGCGGCATGTGCTCGTTGTATGTAAACGGTCGCGCACACGGTCCGGATGACGATATTACTACCTGCCAGCTGCACATGCGCAAGTTTAAAAATGGTGAAACTATTACCATTGAACCGTGGCGTTCAGCTGCTTTTCCTGTGATTAAGGATTTGGTAGTTGACCGCAGCGCTTTCGACAAAATTCTTCAGGCAGGCGGATTTGTTTCCGTTAATACTGGTGGAGTTCCTGATGGCAACGCTATTCCTATTGCTAAGGAAAAAGCTGATGAATCAATGGATGCAGCATCATGTATAGGTTGCGGGGCCTGCGTAGCAACTTGTAAGAATGGTTCGGCAATGCTATTTGTGGGTGCACGCGTATCATCATTAGCTTTGCTACCTCAAGGTAAGATTGAAGCCTCACGTCGTGCAAAAGCAATGGTTGCCAAAATGGATGAGTTGGGCTTTGGTGGTTGTACCAATACCCAAGCATGTGAAATGGAGTGCCCTAAAGGTATTTCCATTACTCACATTGCCCGTCTAAATCGTGATTTTTTGTGTGCCAAGCTGAAAGACTAAGCCATAGAATACCCCAACAAAAAATCCCCGCCGAAGTAATCAGCGGGGATTTTTTGTTGGCGATAAATCTATTTAGCGCATTTCACTTAAGGTCATCATTGGCTTCGATGAGCGCGGTTGCGCGGTGCTTTTTATTGCTCCGCTAGGAGCAACATCTTTGTAGAAATGATTAATCGAAGCTGTTCTGCTCCTAACGGAGCGGGTAAGTGATTAGTGTTTATCTTCACTACAAAGATTTGACTCCTCCGGAGTTCGTTGCTAAATGGCATTGTGCTCAAACTTGTGGCAATCTCTTTATTCAACAGATTGCCACGCTTCGCTCGCAATGACGCTCTTAAATTACTTTTTATCCGTTACAACGTAGGCATCCTGTCCATTTTCAGAAGTAGGCTGGTAGTAGGTATTATCGTACACCATATACTTCTGTCCATCTACCGTTTTCTCTGTTGCACCTTCGGGCAGCTTAGTTACTGTTGCACCTACCGGAGGCGCCACAACGGTATATGATTTACTCACCTTTGTGTAGAACGCTCCCCCATAATAATAGTATTCAGTACCATCCACATTAATCGTTGTATATCCACTAGGAATACTGCTAACGGTTACGCCTACGGGCGCCGGAACAACCTTATATCCGCCTGAACTTTGTTCTTCATAGTAAACACCATTATCATAGTGGTACTGGTGGTCTGCTACTGAAACAATAATAGCCGTAGTTGCCACAGCTGCCACAAAAAATCCTATCGGATGCCATGCCGGCCCCCAATAGTAAGGCGTATATGGGTGATAGAAATACGGGTAATGGTACACAGGTACCGGTACAGGACGTGGTACGGGCACAGGTACAGGACGTGGAACAGGTACCGGTACAGGGCGTACCGGACGCACAGGTACAGGGCGCACAGGTACCGGACGCGATGCCGGTGGGTAATAACGTGGAGTTGGATGATAGTACCGTTGAGCTAAAGCAATATTCGGCTGGACAAAAACCAGCAACGTTAATACTGTAAGGCCTAATGTAGCTTGTTTATATAGTCGTTTCATAGCTGAGTATTTTTGTAATTGTAATCCACACGTTTTGCATTTTTGTACATGTGTATGGTTTATAGTAATGAACCCTTGTAAGCCTAGCTATTCTTTTTAGGCGACAGTTCAACTTTACCGGCTTTAGGAGGAGTGGAGAACTCGAACATTGAATCGGGAAGATCGGGGTTAATTACCCAGTTGGAATAACACTCCTCATATTGAGGGCTTCCCTTCTCACTGTAGTAGGTCATAACAATTTTTAGAGGAAGGAAAAAGCCATCATCGGCAATCCAAAATTGGAATCCGGTATTGGCATCCTTACCGGCAATGTGAAAACACTTCTGCCCGTTCAGCTCCGTTACCCCAAGGTAAATAAGGTTACCTCCCGTATTAATCACGTCCTCAACAAAAGTGGGATAGAAAAAGTCCGCTGCCGGAAATTCAATACCATACTTTTTGCTTATCGTATCAATGGTTTGAATAACAGATTCTGAGCCTGCAGCCTCCGCATACTGGTTCTTGTCATACGAATAGTAGAAAACATTTGTCCCGTTGTACTGTAGCTTACGATGTCCTTTGTCTCCGATAGAGGTAATTCTTAGCTTGTTAGGCTGTTTTATAGCTATTCCCTCACTTGTACTATGCTTTACCAAACCAAGTTCATCGCTCCAAACATCGTAATTAACAGTAGTATTAAAGGAGCAGGCGCTAATTGCTTGAAGAGTTGCGCTGGTATGCTGCAAGATATACACCGCAGTTGTATCAATGCGAGTGTGTTGTGCAGAGGCAGATAAAGCCGTTGCTGCAAGGCATGCGAGTAAAATTAATCGTTTATACATGGTATGCTTGTTTAAATTATATTTTCCCCAAAAAGGCTTTTCGGGAATGGCTATACTTATAAACGAATATGTACAAAGAGAGTTCAAAAGAGGGTGAAAAATACCCTACCTACCAGTGTTAACCAAGAAGGAAAGAAAGACGAAAAAAGAAATATCTGTGAGATAAGGGCTAGAGTTCCTTCAATAGCTCTTCACAAGGATCCCAGAATAGCTTCTTAAAATCCTTTACCTTGTCGTTTACCACCTTTACCCCCTCTTTTTCCAGCAGCTTACGCATGGTATCGGGAGTTTTAAAGTGAAACTTTCCGGTAAGCAAACCGCTATGGTTTACCACACGGTGGGCAGGAATACGCTTATCGTAGCTGTGGCAAGCATTCATAGCCCAGCCAACCATGCGCGACGATTGGGCAGAACCCAGCGCCCGGGCAATGGCTCCGTAGCTGGTAACCCGCCCGTGAGGAATCAGCTTAACAACTTCATACACCTGTTCGAAAAAGTTCAGGGTCGAAGGACTCGGGGTCTTCGATGGGCTTTGGTCCATCAATGTTGAACTTTAAGTAGGTTATAGCCATACCTTGGCTAAGAAAAGACTTTTCGTAGGCCGTTTTTATAGATAACAGCTCATCGGCAAACGCGGTTCCGTAAATATCGTTACATGCACAATTCAGCTTAAGGCCGTTATCGGCAATAATGCACTTGGTAAACTCATGTAAAAACAGGCTGTCTGTTTTAAGATGAACTATACCATCAGCACGTAAAAACTTACGATAGCTGTTTAAAAATCCTGCCGCGGTAAGGCGTTTTTTACGACGGTTATTTTTCATTTGCGGGTCAGGAAAGGTAATCCATATCTCGCTCACCTCATCCTTACCAAACATTGATGTAATAAATTCTATGCGTGTTCTAAGAAAGGCAACGTTAGGCAGCTGTTCTTCTGTTGCCGTCTTTGCACCCCTCCACATGCGAGCGCCTTTTACATCAATGCCAATGAAGTTCTTTTCGGGAAACATTCTTGCCAGCGCAACGGTATATTCTCCTTTACCGCAGCCTAGCTCAAGAACAATAGGATTTTCATTATGAAAAAAATTTTTGTGCCAATTCCCCTTTAAATGAAAGTCTTTATTGAATGTTTCTTCAAATGCGGGTTGGTGCATTAATGCAAACGTTTCATTCTCCGCAAATCGTCGTAGTTTATCTTTTCCCACGCAGGTATTATGTTGTATAGATTTAGAATTAAGGTTAACGAGAAGGTTGGTCGGTTATAGGCTCCACGTACAATCCCACATCGCTTATACCTTCCAGCTCATCATCGCGCATGCCTTGTTGTATGCTGAACGTATAAGTTCCGGCCTGCGCAAATCTAACCATAGTACGAAACGGCAGCTTGCAGCTCCACATTCGCGACGCGCTTTCGCCCAACCACTTTCCGTACTCATCCGCAAGGTTATACTCAACCGTATCGGTTACAGTTGCTCCGTTAGGTGCGTTGACGCTTACAAAAAGAAAAAGGTTGCTGTAAGGGTAGCTGTTTACATTCCGAACGTTGATAAATATGTCATAAAACCCGAGCGTATCGGTAACAGGAACGTCCATCCGCACTAGCTCGTTTTTATCCCACCTTTCATTAGCAATGGAGTGGTTTTGCTCAAACATCGGATTGCTGTTTACGCATGACAGCAATAAAAGCGAAACCAAAAATATAGCCAGCTTACTTAGCCGCATCTCCATTCTCTTTTCTCTTGCTATCTCGTTGCTTGCCCCCATGACGTCTTTTTCCGTGTGATGAACCGTTCTTTTTCCCTTCTCCGTTGCCGTTAGCTTGTGGAGAAGCCGGCTGTTTCTTTGGCTGGGTGTTTTCTTTTACACCATTCCCATTGCTTGAAGAGCTTTCGCCGTTACCGTTTTTTTCTCCATTCCGTGGTTTACGACGTTTCTTCTTATTGCCCCCGTTTCGCTTCTCATCAAAACGGGTAATGCTATCCTCACCAACAGCACTTTTAAAGTCGGGAGTGGCTTTAACCGCCTGCTCTCCTACAGGAAGCAAGCTCTCTATTTTAATGTTTTTCTTGTTAAGCCGTATCAGCTCTAGCACCCTATCAACAGGAACAATAGTAACGTTTACAGCTGAATCTTTATCGTAGCTGAACCACATTAAACGTTTCAGCACGTCTGTTTTCATCAGGTAGGCCAATCCGTTCACCGTATCAAGCGGCATGGTGATACGAGGAATGCTCTTCATAGCATCCAAGTATGTGTCGAGTTCGTAGTTTAGGCAACACTTGAGCTTGCTACATTGTCCGGCAAGCTTCTGCGGATTAAGCGATATATCCTGATAGCGCGCCGCACTTGTAGTAACCGATACGAAGTTGCACATCCACTGTGCACAGCATAGCTCACGTCCACAGGAACCTATTCCGCCAATCAGTCCGGCCTCCTGCCTTGCCCCAATTTGGCGCATTTCTACCCGTATGCGAAACTCTTCGGCCAGTATCTTTATCAGCTCTCGAAAGTCAACACGCTCATCGGCGATGTAGTAGAAAATAGCCTTGGTTTTATCACCCTGATACTCCACATCGCCAATCTTCATGTTCAGCTTTAACCGTTGTACAATTTGGCGAGTACGAATCATAGCGCTATGCTCAAGAGCCACAGCCTCCTGCCACTTTTCAATATCAACCGATTTTGCTTTACGGTAAATCCGACGGAATTCGTAGCGAGACATGTCTATGCCATGTCGCTTCATTTGCAGGCTAACCAGCGGTCCTTCGAGAGAAATAATACCCGTATCATGGCCCGGTGAGGCTTCTACCGCCACAATATCTCCAACTTTTAGGTTGAGATTGTTGACATTTTTAAAATACCCCTTCCGCGTGTTCTTAAAGCGTATTTCGTAAATATCATAGGGAGCATCCGGTGGTATGTTGCTCAGCCAGTTGAAAACAGCTAACTTTTGGCAGCTTTCCGAAGTTGTTGCCTGCTGCTCTCCTTGCTCGTTTGTCCGAACCTTACAACCTCTTGTTCGGTATAGTATATCTTTCTTTTCAATCATAAATCAGCTCTTGATGTAACTCCCCAAAACGGCAGTAAAGATGCGCCTGTTAAGGAGATTCAACTTGTAAAGGTACAAAAAAAGAGAATAGGCAGGCTTATCGATTAAAAAGACCGACAAAATTGGCACACAGAATACGCAGCTAACAACGCTGATAAACGCGGTTTAGGTAAAACAACGTTACGTTTATCTGTGTATGAAGTTCGCGTTATCTACATCTCAATAATCCGCCAATCGTCACGAGCCCTAGTCTGTGAACCCGGAGTAGTTGGCTTTAAAAAGCGAAAAGCCCTAGCAGGTTTTAAAACCGGTAGGGCTCGTAAAGTGGACTGTTCTGTATATGCAAGCCGGGCAAAACATTTTGGCGAAGAGGGTTTCCCGTAGGGAATATAATATCAATAGAAAAGGCTAATGCCTCAAACCAACCGTAGCCCGTAGGGCTTTAATCGCACAGCTACTGTTTATGTCCTACGGACAACTTTCTATTGGGCATTTGCTGTTTTTATTGATATGTAAGCCCTATGGGCTACCTTCTTTGCCCTATTCCAATTCAAAAACCTAACAGGTTTTGAAAACTGCCAGGTCTCATTATCGGTTTAAGCCGCTATGCTACATTACAACTTTTTCCCATAGGCTAAATCACCCGCATCGCCCAAGCCCGGTACAATGTATGATTTTACGGTAAGCTCTGCATCGATGGCACCTACCCAAATGGTAGTTGTTTTTTTAGGGAAATGTTTAACCACATAATCAATAGCATCTTTACTGGCAATAGGCGCAACAATATGAGTGTGCGCCGGAGAGCCTTTTTCCAACAACGCCCGATACGCCAAATACATAGACGCACCAGTAGCCATCATGGGGTCAGATAGTATCAATACCTTTTCGTCCAGCGAGGGGCAGGATAAGTATTCTATTTCTATGTGGAAAGAGTTGTCCTTGCTATACTTGCGATAGGCAGAAATAAACGCGCTCTCGGCTCCATCAAAAAAGTTCAGCAACCCTTGATGAAGCGGCACCCCCGCGCGCAGGATGGTTGCCAGCACCAACGGTTGTCGGGGGACCTCAACATCTGCTATTCCAAGAGGCGTTTCTACCGATACTTTTTCAGAAGCAAGCTCCTTACTCAGCTCATACGCAAAAACAGAGCCAATTCTCTCAAGGTTAGTACGAAAGCGCATGCGGTCTTTTTGAATCCGCACATCCCGCAACTCTAACATGAACTGGTTGAATATGGAACTTTTCTCTCCAAGAATGTTAAGCATAATATCAAGTTTAGCACTACAAAGTTAGCATAATACAGTATTTTAGCAAAACACCAAGGCTTACCAAATCACGACTCGTTTTCCCCTCTGCTGCTATGGCTGTCGGGGCCAACCATATAGTACAACCATTTAGCTCATAGATTGTTCTGTATTCCTTTACTATTTATCTTATTTTTGCAAAACCGGATAGTTTGAAATACTTACCATCTTTTCCTATCTTTCGGCAAATTTTAGGCAGCCCAAACCCTATGCTCAAACTTTTAAAAATAGTAATAGCAGCAATTTACTGGCTGGCAGTATGCGTACGAAATAAGCTGTATGATTGGAAAATACTACGTTCAACCGAATTTCAGCTTCCGATAATTGTATTGGGCAACATAACGGTTGGAGGAACGGGAAAAACACCTCATACGGAATGGTTAGCGGCTGTTCTGCAAAAAGAGTTTAAAACAGCCATTCTCTCACGCGGGTATCGCCGAGAAACCAAAGGATTTCACTACGTTAAGGCGACTAGTACAGCAAAAGAGGTTGGCGACGAACCGTTACAAATAAAACAACATTTCCCCGATGTTACGGTTGCCGTTGATGCCAACAGGGTGGAAGGCATAAGGAACCTGCTGGATATGGATAAAGAGATAGAAGTTGTGCTGTTGGATGACGCCTTTCAGCACCGTAGGTTGAAACCCTCTCTCTCCATCGTCCTTATTGACTACTACCGACCTGTTCGCGGAGATAAAACGCTTCCATGGGGCAACCTGCGCGATACGCCTTCCCAACTGAAAAGAGCCGATATTGTTATTGTCACCAAGTGTCCCGATAACCTGAACCCGCTCGATATTCGTTTACTGGAAAAGGATATGGATCTCTATCCCTACCAACGTTTTTACCTCAGTACGTTTATATACGGAAAACCACAACCGGCTTTTCCTGAAGATGGAATAGTTTTTCCCGAACAATGGCCTTCTGTTTTAGCGGTAACGGGAATAGCAAACCCTACTCCCTTTATCGAATATCTTTCTAAAAAAACAGAACGGCTGGATTCATTGAGGTTCCCTGACCACCACGCATTTAAAAAGAAAGATATTGAGCGAATTACAGAGGCGGCACAAAAAAAAGAGGTGGTGTTGACAACAGAAAAAGATGTTATGCGTTTAAAAGAGGTGGGGCTATCGGATGAGCTGAAACAAAAGCTGTTTTACATTCCGATAGAAGTTGATTTTATTAACGGAAAAGAAAAGTTCACAAAATATATCATTGACTATGTTAGAAAAAATAAAAGAAACAACATCCTTCATTCAAGCTAAGACAAAGATTGTCCCCGAAGTAGGAATTATTCTCGGAACGGGATTGGGAGGATTGGTAAACCATATTGAAAAGCCGGAAGTAATAAACTATTCTGATATTCCCAACTTTCCACTTTCAACGGTTGAAGGTCATAGCGGACGCTTGATTTTCGGGATACTGGGTGATAAAAAAGTAGTGGCAATGCAAGGCCGCTTTCACCACTATGAAGGGTATGACATGCAACAGGTTACATTTCCTGTTCGCGTTATGAAGGAGCTTGGAGTTAAGCTGCTGTTTGTATCAAATGCCAGCGGCGGTCTTAATCCCGAATTTGCTGTTGGTGATTTGATGATTATTACCGACCACATTAACCTTATGCCTAACCCGCTGCTTGGTAAAAACGAAAACTCTCTAGGAACCCGCTTTCCTGATATGAGCGAGGCTTACTGCCGAAGCTACATCAGATTGGCTGAGGCTACCGCGCTACGTTTAGGCATTACGCTGCAAAAAGGAGTGTACGTGGGGACAACAGGGCCTACGTTTGAAACTCCTGCCGAATACAAGTACTTCCGCATTATTGGCGGTGATGCCGTTGGTATGTCAACCGTACCGGAAGTAATTGTTGCTCGCCATGCAGGCATACCTGTTTTTGCCCTTTCTATTGTTACCGATATGGGCGTAGAAGGTAAGATTGTAGAAGTATCTCATGAAGAAGTGCAGAAGGAAGGCGCAAAAGCCGAAGTAAAAATGACAAGCTTAATTAAGGAGATGCTCAAGCAAATAAAAGATTAGCATCACTTTGTACAAATAAATACCCATAACGGTTATTATAGCGCTGTTATGGGTGTTTTTATATGTACCTTTTTTTTGTGCTAACCGTAATTAAACACGTCATTGCGAGTAAAACGAAGCAATCTGTTCTATTCAAGAGATTGCTTCGTTTCACTCGCAATGACGATCGGCTCAACAACAGTACCGGCAAGCAACCTGAACTAAGTATAATTTTCACTATATTGACTGTGTAACCTTTTCGAAATACTATATTTTTTGCGACCATGAAAAAGACCTTACTCTTACTATTATGTATCGTATGCTCTACTACCTTATTTGCACAGCGAAACAGCGAATGGGCAGCTCCAATCTCATCCTCTAATGTGGAAAATCTTTATAAGGTTGATGATGGGGTGTACCGTTGCGGACAGCCGAATACATCTGCATTTAAAGAGCTAGAAGGTATGGGGGTAAAAGAAGTGCTTAACCTTCGCAGCTTTCATGACGATAAAGAAGAGGCCTCCGCTACATCGCTTATCTTATACCAAGTGAAGATGAAAGCTAGCGACTCCGATTGGGATGAAGCCGTAAAAGCGCTAAGTATTATAAAGAATCGTCAAGGAGCTATTGCCATTCACTGTATGCACGGTTCAGACCGAACCGGATTAATCATTGCGCTATATCGCCTAGTTTTCCAGAACTGGACAAAAGACGAAGCCATTGATGAGCTGAAAAATGGAGGATACGGATACCATAAGGTTTACAGTAACATCATTTCTTTTATCCGTAACGTTGATGTAGAAAAGCTGAAAGAAAGTATATAGCTCTATAGATACGTCATTGCGAGCGAAGCGACCCGAAGGGCAGCGCAGCTAACCAATCTCCTCAATTTGGGTAGATTGCTTCGCTTCGCTCGCAATGACGCGTTATGAGCCGTATGTCTTCGAAGCCTTTTCCCCTCTCCTTTGGAGAGGGGCTAGGGGTGAGGCTCTCTACAAAAAGAAATGCTTATACGGTACAGTATAAACTATCTCATGCGATAGGCAGTGAAACTGGTAGCCGTCTTCGCCATAGCAAGTTCCATGGTCGGAGCAGGCTATAACAAAGGTTTTATTGCGCTTTTTGAATCCTTCAAATAATCGCTCCAGCTCTGAATCTACATAGCGTAAAGCCGCTGCATGAGTTTCAACATCGTCTGCTTTTTTACCTTCTACGTAGTGGTAGTTGGGGTAGTGAATAGCACACAGGTTAATATACATGAATACTCGCTTGTTGTCCTCCAGCTCGCCTAGCTTCTTTAAAGCAAAATCCACCTGATTGGTCGCGCTGTTCATCACCGTACACCCAAACGATGGGTGCCAGTAGCTCTTGTTGAAGTAGTTGGGCATCACCCGTCCAATCTCCGAACGCTTGTTGAAGAAGGCAACGCCACCTATGCAGATGGTCTCGTAATCCACATGCGCCAAGCCTTCAATAATGGTTGCCCCTTTAAAGGCAAACGATTTAGCGGGGGCTTTTGAACCCATACCTACATTCTTCGGGAAGAACAGCTTTTCTCGCTCCATAAGCGGTGTGGGCTTTGCGGGGCTTGGCAGGTACCCGGCAAACATGGCCATGTGCGAGGGGTAGGTAAAGTTACCCGGCGCATGGCGCTTCTCCCACTTCCCGTAACGGTTTAAAACGGGCGTGCCGCCCCTTGCTTCCTCATCTACGGCTACGTCATAGCGTAGTGTGTCGAGGCATATAAATAAAATATCGTGTGTACCGACAACTTCATTCATGTTAATGTTCGACTCGTTCTTGTCCTGGTCTCCCCATGCATCTGCGGGGACCTCTTCGTCAAACAGCTTTTCTTGTGCTTCTGCCATTACTTGTGTTGATGTTATTGTTTGTTTTCAACACAGAGACTCAAAGACACGGAGTTTTATATCCTCTCTCTGTTCTCTGTGTCTCCGTGCCTCTGTGTTTAACTATCCTTCTTGCAGCTGTTGTTTGTATATGCTATTCTCCGCATATATATCCTGATAAATTAAATCGCCCTGCCCGTTTACCTCTATTACCATAGGCTCTAGGCTTCCGTTTACCAGCAACACATCTATGCCTGCATAGCTTAGCTTGGGGAACAGCAGCATGGTTTTTCTACATACCTCCTCCACTTTTTGAATAGTCTCTGCCGATAGATTCAAATCACCGAATTTCAGCGCCATATTATTTAAGTGCAGGTTAGTAATGGGCGATTGCGACATTCTTGCAACTGTAAACGCCACCTTGCCAAACTGCCATAGCACGCGTAAGTCGTAGCAATGGCCGTTGTGCGTAGCCTTAGGAATCCAGCGTTCTACAACCGTAGCTTGCTGTAGCAGCTGGTTAACGGTACGCTTAATGGTCTCCGCATTGGCTGTATGTATAATTCGTTTGGTGTTGACCAACGTTTTGCTGGCAGAGTAAGCCGAAGTGTACATGGTCATCTTATCATCCTTAGGGTGGGCGTGCAGGGCTATAATGCCCGCAGCCCCTGAACCTAGGTTGGGCTTAATGAATACACGATACACCTCTTTGCTCCGCATCGTATCCAGCAGCTGGTCGAAGCCGGTGAGGTTATCAGCAAGCAAAGGAGTGGTAGGGATTCCGGCCTGCATTAGCCGTTGCTTACACTGCTTCTTGTCCAGACAGGTAAGAATATCGTTGGGATGGTTCAGGAAGCGCAAGCCCTCTGTTGCCGCCAGCCGTTTGAGCAGATTGATGTACCTACCCGTCAGCTCGGGCAAACGGCCAAGTTCGCCGCTGCCATAGACCGGAGGGTCTAGCTTGATAGTACATCCAGCTAAACCCTCCGCCTTGCAATTCTCTACCTCTACGAAACGAACCTGAACGCCAAGCTCATTGGCGGCTTTCAGAAAGTAAACAGTTCGCTTAGTATCGGCATTACCTACCAGCGTCCACGCCATTTACTACTCCGTTAGCATGGGGTATTGGTAATCATCATCGTCGCCCTGAGCGTCACTTACATCCACCTTGCAGGGTAGCTTCTTCAGCTTAGCCATCATATCTTCACTCAAGAAGTGCCAGTGCAAGTCGAGCATCTTCAGGTGCTTCAGCTTATCGGCGTTATCAAGAATAATTTGAGCACCCTTGTCTGTCAGCGTACCCATTGAGAAATCGAGCACCTCCAGCTGAGGCATAATATCGCTGCTGATAACGGGAAGAACAAAATCATCTACCATTTCGCTATTCATCAAACCAAGATATTTCAGCTTGGGGAAGGTTTTCTTACTGGCAAGGCTGGCAATGGTTTCAACATCACTGTCAAATCCGTAATCCTCTACACCAAGCCACAGCTTTAACGTTTCCAAGTTAGGCAGCTCGGCACCGGCAATTTCCTTAATCACATCATCACCCAATCCGCCGCAAATAATTTCGAGCGATTGCAGTACGGGATGCTGAACTTTTCCAAGCTCCAATCCCTGACTTCCTTTAATTGTAAACGATTTTAGGCTGGGCAACGCCTTGAAAATTTTGCTGTAGTTGGCCTGAGCAATCCACGATACCTCGCACTCTTCCGAGTCCATATCACCAATGAAAAGGCTTTCCAAGTGGCTAAACTTGTCGGCGTTTTCTACAAACATATCCACAATAGCCTGGCAATCCTCTCCTTCTCCGCCATCGCCCCAACTACCTACCACAATGTGCTTCAAATCGGCACGTTTGGGGTCTTTCAGAATCTTGTTGGCAAGGTCTTCAACATCGCTGCCACTGTCGTAGTTAATGAAGTACTTCTTAGCCTCAGCCTTCGTACTCTTTACCGTATCTTCGGTGCTTTCCGTGTAGCCCTTCTTGGTTTTTTCGGCAATCAGCTTTTCGGCTTCTTTCTGGCATTTATCTTCCGAATCGAAACTCTTGCTGCTGGTTTGTCCTGAAGTTCCCAAACGGCCATACTCTACGATGAAT
This sequence comes from Bacteroidales bacterium, assembly GCA_031551125.1. Classification (GTDB taxonomy): domain Bacteria; phylum Bacteroidota; class Bacteroidia; order Bacteroidales; family UBA932; genus JAIRNF01. Next base: position 152,503 of record JAVBOB010000009.1, on the reverse strand, counting down.
GAGGTTCCTTCTACATCGATAGACCAAAATTTCTGCGATTTCGCATCTTGAAAAATGAAGATTCTTTTCATAAGGTTATTGGTTAATTTCTATTAGTGAACTGTATGTTTTCGGTAAAAATGCAAGCTAGGAAGATGACCGAATAAAACGCTAAATTAACAAAATTAGTTATACAAACAGATGTGCGATATATTGTGTCAGACTAGGGCTTATCATCTCCATTTTTTATAGTTTGAAGATGTCCCCGCTTCTTGCCCTTCTCGTTGTCTTTCTGTTTACGCAACAATCTCCACGGAAATACAAAAATGGCGTAAACTACCACATAGGTGGTAAATCCGGTGGTACTAAGAAATTCTCCTATAAAAAGAAACCCGAAGAAAATGATAAAAAGGTGCATTAGCACAACATTTTTGTAAGGCGCTACAGGAGATGGATTAGCGACTGTAAATGCTCGTCTTCTCATCCACAAAGCAATGGGTACAAAGAGAAGATACTCTTTTACCATTGGAAAATAGTAGGCGGTAAACTCCGGCCATGTGGGAGGAAATGGCGTTGTATCGGGGTCAAACAAAGGGAATAGATAGTTTAGAAAAATTGCATGCCCTATATGGAAGGCGGTAAAATGGAAAAGCATAAATGCAAGAGGGAAACCGATAGTAAGTCCGCCTACAACTATGGTTAAAACAACAATCAGTATTTTTTGCAGAGTATTGCTTTGCTGCCACCTCTTCTTAAAGTCAACTTTTTCAACGACTGTAAACGGTTGCTTTATAAACGCTACCAGCATAGTAATAATTCCCGTTAGCAGGCTCGAAAGCCATATACTCCAGATAACATCTTTTGCCTCCCACTTAAAATACCACGCCAGTAACAAGCTCAGCGCAAACAGCACCAATGCCGATACCAGCTCTTTTGCATACTCGCCTCTTTCTCTTGTCATTATTTTACGAACATACTATAGTAAAGCCTGTCAAATGTACCATCTTCGCACATTCGTATAAGCTCCTCCAACACCTTATCCTCACCGTTAGGGTCGTAACGCGCTTTAAGGTTAGACCCAAATATCCTTGCTACATTTTGCCAAAAGAAGGCGGTAAACCCACCTTTCATTTCTTTCACCACTTCGAATGCAGATTGCCCTGTTTCACGGTCTATCAGCTTTATCAGCATTTTGCCCTGTGAGTAGCTTAGCTTTTTTAGTGGCCCTTCAAACTCGGCAAACATTTCTTTTTCCACCTGCTTTACATAGTCTTTGCGCTCTTTTTTGTTACTTAACGAAAGAAAATGATCGTTCATCTCTTCCAGCTTACGTTTGGCTATTTGTGAGTAGGGATAAACCTTTTTCAGATTATACACCATGCGAGTATATTGCTTCCATTCACGTCGTTGTTTTCTTGTCATCTTTGCAACAACTGCCGACTCCGGCATGTCAAACATGTACAACGTATCGCCGTTTTCTATAACGAAAGGTACCAAATAGCTCTCTTTTTTCTGTGCGCTTGCTCCGGAAAATAGAATAGCCATTAAAATCATTATCAAAAAAAAGCGACGAAACATTTTTATTTTTACAATCTTAGTCTGTTCCCTCCCTTTTGGGAAGGGCTGGGGAGGGATTCTTACATAAATAGTGCATACACGGCAAAGCTGGCCAGCCAGTGTTCTCCGGCATAGCTGCCGTTAGCAATGGTAGGCAATGTTAGCTCTATATTATGGTTGGCGGCTTGCACAAGCATTTTACGGATTTCAGCATTGTCCACTGTGCGAGAAACAGCAATCATGCACCATGCGCGGCTAAGATTCAGGCCGTCGAGGTGTACCAGCTGTAAGTCCGTGCGGTCGCTGACTGTCGCAGGTTTAAATAAGTTCTCAGGCTTGCCGTTTGCCAAATCGGGGAAGAACTTTGCCAGCCACTGCTTGTACATCGGCTTATTGAGTACCTTGCTCATCAGCTCTGCCTCCATTAAGCAGGGCGATATGAAGTCTGCTCCGCTTGGCTCCCAGTCGCCCGGACAGGATACATCATTGCCGTAGTAGGTAATGCTTCGCTCTTTCAGTAGCTGTTCTAATGCCTTGTTACGAGTTGCGATAGCGTAATCCAGCGCCAGCGAAATACCAAATGCTGTATTTGGGTGCACCCCTGAACGGATGGGGTAAGTTTGCTTGGGAAGGAACTCCATGTATCGCTGAATGATAAGGTCTGTCAACGGTTGTAAGTTCTCATACCATTGGCGCATTTCCATATCGCTGCCGCTAGACAGCTCTTCCGCCAGCTTAAGTAGCCATGCCCAACCGTAAGTGCGTTCAAACGATTTGTTATCCTTCTGTTCGAAGTAACGCACTTCTTGGGATATATTTTCGGTGGTAAGATTTTTACTTATCGCTTGTCGAATAGCCGCCGCTTCAGGCATATCGGGAAACTCTTTTAGCAGCTTTACCAACATCCAATGACCGTGAACGGATGAGTGCCAATCATAACACCCGTAGAATGCGGGGTGATACTCGCTTGGTTGGCGAAGGTCTTTTTCTGAAGCTTGTATATGCCCTGTTTTATTCGGAAACTCCTGTGATATACACTTCAACGCCAGCGAGGCAAAGTGCGATGCCCCTTCTTGCGTAAGCGCAAGCGAACCGTCAGCTTGTTTAGTATAATGCTGTGCTGTTGCCGCAAGTGCAAAGCAGCAACAAGCTATGGCAGAGAATATTTTTCTGTACATGATGCAATGTTTAAAAGTCGAAATGTAGTGCTAAGGTAGTAAAAAGCACCTCACCACCAACCCCTCTCCTCCGGGAGAAGGGTGTTTTGCCCAGTGGATGCTAAACTAATTGCGAGTATTGTCATACTTGTCCCTCCTTGGGGTTGGTGTAGTTCGGCTCCTATGGAGCCAAATCTTTGTAGTAAATGTTCTGTGGAAAACTATCGCTCCGTTAGGAGCGACATCTTACTATTTTGTCCTGATTTCTGAATCTTTTAAGATGCTGCTCCTAACGAAGCAGGCCCCCTTTGATTTTTATGGGCGCTTTCTACAAAGATGTTGCTCCTAACGGAGCAAAACCCAGCCCCTTACGTCATTGCGAGCGAAGCGTGGCAATCTCTTTATTCAGCAGATTGCCACGCTTCGCTCGCAATGACGCAATATGTTTGGGCGGTTATATTTCCCTCCCCGAAGGGGAGGGCTAGGGAGGGGCTGTGGCCTAAAACTTCAAATAAAACTCCTTTGTCAACGCTTTGTACTCTTCGCTGTACTCATGTCGAACACCGGAATCTATACACAACTCGGATTCTTCGATTGCTGTTTTTGTATGCGAAAACTCCATTAGCCAACGCTTAACAGGCTTGGCGGCATCGGGTTTTACGCTTAGGCGTTTGTTGCAGTACAGCCCTTGCTTTTCTGCGGTTTCTATAAATGAGATTCCTTCCGCTACAGGTAATACCAATGCAAATACGGCATTTGCGCGCATAGCTTTTAATGCTCCTGCAATCAGCTCTTCCTGACTTAACGAGGCGGTATGTCTTGCCATGCTTCGCTTTTCGCATGGCGATTCCAAGGACTGAATAAAGTAGGGCGGATTGGAAATCAGCAAGTCGTAGCCGTTAGAATGCTTATCTGCAAAGGATTGAAAGGATTCGTTGTGCAGCCGTATTCTATCTGACCAAGGGCATTTTGCAACGTTTTCTACTGCCTGTAAGTATGCTTGCTCATCCACCTCCACAGCATCTATTTGCAGCTGAGGAAAACGTTGAGCCAACATTATAGCAAGTATTCCGCTACCTGTGCCAATGTCTAAGGCGCGTAAATTCTCGCTTCTACCTATACCTGCCCAAGCGCCAAGCAATACGCTATCTGTACCCACCTTCATAGCAGAACCGTGATGGTAGATGGTGAATTGCTTGAATTGGAAGTAGTCGTTAGGCATCGACGGTTAATGGTGAATAGTGAAAGGTTAATTGTTATTTAATGAGCTATTTGTTTTACAATACGAATACCTCATAATCTTTGTCGTGTGTCTTGATACGTGATACTTGATACTATCAGGGCTCTATTTCAAACGTTGCCAAGCATCCCCTATCTTGCAGGGTTACGTATGCACTATTTTTATAGAACGTAATATTAGAGGGCTTTGTACCTGTTACGGCAACTTCTCGAAGCAGCTTACCTTCGGGTGAAAGAATTACTACCGTACCTTTCTCATGCCTTGTTACGTATAGATTTCCCTTAGTATCACAGCGCATACCATCGAGGCCGTAGTCTTCGAACTTGTAGAACAACCGTTTATTTTCAAGGCTTCTTTCAGCAGAAATATCGTACACCCACAGGTTACGCTGGCGACTTTCGTTAACGTACAAGCGTTTTCCATCGGGGCTTACCTCTATGCCGTTGGTTGTTCCCATCCCGCTCTCCATTAGGCTGATATCGCCGGAAGGAGTTATCCTCCAAATATTTCCTGTGCTATCTCGCCAGTTCGGGTCGCTAAGAAAAATGTAATCATCAGCGGTAATGGTGAGGTCGTTCGGCTGGTTCATTGCATCCGCGTGGGCAAAAACACTCACCTCCTTTGTCTTCATATCCACCTTTAGCACGTTGTGCGCCGTGTAATCGGCAACCATCATCTCTCCCTTGCTGTTAAAGCGAATACCGTTTCCGGTACTTCCCTCGGGCAGCTTAATAAAGAGGCCGGCTTCTCCCTTTGGTGTAACCACACCTATGGTTCCCTTCTCACCAAAGTTCACCACGTAAATATTTCCAACAGAATCGGTGGAAGGGCCCTCTATACCGGAGGTAAACAACCCCTCGGCTGTAAAATCCCTTGCCTCGTAGTACACCGACTGATTACATGATACTACGCTGAATATAAACGCTGTATAAAGCAACACCCTTTTCATTTCCTTCTCATTTTAGTAAACATTGCAAAATTAAAGCTATTTTTGTGGCAAGTACCTAATGTTATGCCAATAACCCAAAGCTCTTGCATGTGTGCGCCCTACGAGCAGTACATGTACGCCTACCCCCACAAAACGGCCTACCGACCGTTAAACAATATTGATATACGTCCTTATTTGCGGCACTTAGGAGCGCAGGCCAACCATATATACATACACCTTCCCTTTTGCCAGTCGAAGTGCGGGTTTTGCAACCTTTTTTCGGTAGCGGGAAGTAAGCCCGCTTACATAGACGATTACCTGTGTACCATTGAGCGACAGCTGACGCAATATGCTACACAAAGCGAGGTGAGAAACGCCCGCTTCTCGTCGCTTATTATTGGCGGAGGAACACCGCTGGTACTTAGCGAAGGCCAGCTGCAACGTTTGTTTGCAATGGTAGAAAAACACCTTCCTATTAGGGTGAAAGATGTTTATACGGTGATTGAAACATCGCCTACGCAAAGTGATAATGGTAAGCTGCAGCTGATACATAACGCGGGGGTAAACCGTATAAGCCTTGGGGTACAAAGTTTTGTGGCCGATGAGCTGACATGCTTAGGTCGTTCACATAGCGTTGAACAAGCGCGCGAGGCATTGAAACGTATTGCTGCAACAGGTTTTGACGAGATAAACATTGACCTGATATACGGTATCCCCAACCAAACAATGGATAGCCTCAGCTACTCTGTAGAGCAGGCGCTGACCTACACCCCGCATGAAATCTTTATTTATCCACTGTACTTGAAGCCGGGAACAAGCATGTTTCGCAAGCATACCGATTACAAGGACAGTCGGGCGGAAATGTATGCAGCGGTGCGCAAACAGCTGTTGAGTGCGGGTTACACGCAAACATCCATGCGCCGATTTGTGCGCGATGGGAATGAGCAGGCTACAAGCTGCGGTTTCGACAACACGCTGGCGCTAGGCTGCGGCGGACGGAGCTACCTTTCTAACCTGCACTTTTGTGAACCTTTTGCGGTTAGTCCGCAGCACTGTAAGGCTACTATTGATAGCTACATAGCGCAAACAGATTTTCTACACGCCACGCACGGCAGCCTGTTGAGCGACGATGAACAGAAACGACGCTACGCCATTAAGCACCTGTTTTTCCACACGGGAATAGATGAGCAGGAGTACATACAGCATTTCAACTCTTCGGCTTGGAATGACTTTCCTTTCCTAAAACCATTGGAGGACGAAGGTTTTATTTACAGAAAGAACAGCTGCATTCTATTAACGGAATCGGGACTTGCTCTATCGGATGGTATTGGGCCCATGTTTATTTCACCGGATGTGCGCCGTTTGATGGCCGAATACACGCTACGCTAGTGGACCGCTTAAAACACATATACTATCGCGGATTTTTGAAATCGTGCAACTACCGTTGCAGCTACTGTCCTTTTGCCAAGCGCCCCGTCAACAAAACGGAATTGGAGAAGGACGAGCAGGCGCTAAACCAATTTATCGGTTGGTTAGAGACAAGGAAAAGTCCCGTATCTGTAATGATTGTGCCTTACGGTGAGGCGTTGGGTCACCCATACTACTTGGCAGGAATTGCCCGCATGAGCCGGATGGAGCAGGTAACGGGCATATCTTGTCAAACCAACCTTAGCCACAACCCCGCATCGTTTATTGAGCAGTTAACGAGTGAAAAAGCAGACTTCTCTAAGCTGCACCTGTGGGCTACCTTCCATGCAGAAATGACGAGTAAGGAAGCCTTTGCCGAACGGGTGAAAGCACTACAAGCACAGCTAACCGTATGTGTTGGCGTAGTAGGTACGCCGCAAATGGTAGAAGAGCTGGCTGAAATGAAAGCGCTTCTTCCACCGCACACCTACCTGTGGGTTAACGCTATGGAGGGCTTGGGCAGACGATATACACCCGATGAAATAGCCCATATCACCGCCATAGACCCGCTGTTTACGGCAGAGCTGGCTAACCCAAAAGCCAATATTGATAATTGTTGTGCGGGTGTCGAAAGCCTTTTTGTTACCGCAACGGGCGAAGCTTACGCTTGCAATCGCAGTAAAACGCTAATGGGTAACATTTACAGCAACGACCCGTTAGACAATCCTATATGCAAAACCAGAGCCTGTGATTGCTTTCTGGCTTACGTTCACCGTAACGACATGAAAGAAGCAGCAGCTTTGCACACAGGTAAGTATTTTAGAGTACCCAAAGGCATTCCCGTCAGCACGCTTTTCTTCGATATAGACGGCACACTAACCGGCGAAGATGGAAACATAAGCACGGCAACGACGCTTGCCTTAAAGCAGCTGGCGCAACAACACCGCATATACTTGGCTACGGCGCGTCCGTTTGCACACGCCATGCAGAAGTGCAAGAGCATTCGTAGCTACCTGTCGGGTGGTGTGTTTGCCAACGGTGCAGACATTCGCGATTTTGGCACAGGCTATCAAACCGTAGTTCCCATGCCTGAAGTTGTTATTCCGCTAAAAAATAATTTTAGCATATTTCGCTATACGAAAGAAAATACGCTGTATAAAATAGCCGTAACGGGAACGCCTAATGCGGTTAGCGAGGTGTACAAGGAATTACAAACCAAGCTTGGCAAACAACTCTGCCTGCACTTTGAGGATGGCGTATTAGGTATAACCAACCTTTTGGCAAGTAAGCTGGCAGGCATTATTCACCTATCCGACAAGCTGAACATAGACCACAAGCAGGTGATGACGGTGGGTAACGGCGAAAATGATATTCCCATGCTCTCTCACTTTAGCCATTCGGTTGCCGTACCTTCTGCCGCTAAAGAGGTGAAGGAGGTTGCGGCTTACTCGCTTGCACCGGAACAACTGCCTGTATTTTTAAGGCCTCCCCTAGCCCCTCCAAAGGAGGGGAAATAGGCTCGAGAAAGCGACTCAAAGGGTAACAATGTGAGCCAATCCCTTCGGATAGGTAGATTGCCTCACGATTCAAAAGACGAATCGTTCGCAATGACGTTAGAGTTGGGTCTTGCTCCGTAGGAGCAACATCTTTGTAGAAAATAGGCGGGGAAAGAAAACTCTGCTCCGCTAGGAGCAGCATCTTAAAAGGGCAGAAAACAAACGATTTAAGATGTCGCTCCTAATGGAGCGATAAAGCTCAATTAGAACGCTTACTACAAAGATTGGGCTCCTAACGGAGCCAATTTGCTATACTTCAACAAAGGCAGGCTGACAAAAAAGAAAAATATGTGCCACTACATAACAGGAATCATATCAGGAGAAACTACGATAGCTGAAATAAATTCTATTGGAAAAGAGTTTGGATTAGAGTTTGAAGCTTGCCCGAATGAGTTTGTGCAAAAGCAGCTGAAATACGGAGAAAGCTATATTTTGAAACACAGCAAATACTGTGATTGCGGAACGCCGCTAGGTATGTTAAATCAAAAGAACGCCAAACAAGCGGAAGGCGTAAAAGATTCGGAAATAGAGAAGCTGAAACAAAAAGGTTGGAGTGAGGCAAAAATACAACGCTTCCTGAATGACAAAAATAAAAGAGTAGAACAAAAGGCGAAGAAATTAGAGCCGCGTAAATCGTCCGCAGAAAGTGGGGTGCAAGAATGGGTAGGTTTCTGCAAAAAACTGTTTGAAACAACATCTATAAAAACATTTGGCATCTTACTCCATTGGTATAGTGGACTTGTAGAAAGTGAAAGAATTAAACTCAACGGACGACACTTAATTGACAAATCCAATTTGACAACAAAAAACTTACTTGAAATCGAAGAGGATACATTGTACATCATATCATAAGGCAAAATGCCAACACTAACTTCTTTTATTCGGCTATATAAAACAGGCTAAGCCTGCATAAGTAGGAGGACTGAGGCAGGGGCCTTTGCCCAACAGCGGTATAAATAAACCCTTTAAATTGAAATATTATGGCAAATTTTTATTGTGAGTATTGCGGAGCAAAGTATTCAAGTGTGTCGTCATTGACAAACGGTTCATGTCCTCGTCACCCAAACGGGTCAAATAAAGGAAAACATAAACTGTATGAAGGAAGTGAAAAAAGCAAATACACTTGTAAGTATTGTGGAGCATCATATCCTTTAATCAGTTCTCTAACAAACGGTTCTTGTCATCGACATCCTGATGGGTCTAATAAGGGGAAACACGCCCCAGCATTGTAGTTTTATTGCGAGTGATTCGCTTTTTGAATCATGAAGCAACCGAACTTGCGAGTTCGCCGAAGGCGATCCTCACGCAATTCAATTTCCCTTTGTTCGGCTCAGGCTGTGCCTGAGTTGGGGCTTCAGCCCAACAACAGCTATGTTTTGCTCCATCGGAGCAACATCTTTGTAGAAAAGACAGGGCGAAAACAATCTGCTCCGCTAGGAGCAGCATCTTAAATGGGTCAGAAAACAAACAATTTAAGATGCTGCTCCTAGTGGAGCGATAAAGCACAAGTAGAACACTTGCTACAAGGATTGGGCTCCTAATGGAGCCGATTCGAGATCCTTTAACGAAGGAAGATAGATAAAGATATGTGCCATTACATTTAGGAAATCTACTTATGGCATTATTTTTAAACAGAATACAAATAATAAGAACATGAAACAGATAGAAAAAATTTTGGCAGCCAAGAACTATACGGCAGTGAACATCGGTTGTTTAGATGAATTGTCCCTTTATTCTCTTATACATCCTAAAACAGGAAAAGAAATAACAGGAAAAGTATTTTTGAAAGAAGCAACTCAGGCGACAGGTACAGAAATCTCATTTACAACATTAGCCCCAAAAACAGAGTTACCCTACTTCCATTTTCACAATAAAGATGAGGAGACATATATTATTCTAAAAGGGTCCGGCTATTATCAAGTAGATAACGATTGCTTTCCAATAACGGAAGGGAGCGTTATAAGGGTTTCACCTCAAGGGATACGTGGGCTATGCAATACCTCTGATGTGGCAATGGTATACATCTGTGTGCAATCTAAGAAAGATTCGCTAGAAGAGCATACAACAGATGATGGGGAACGAGTTGAAGTGGCGCCTAAATGGAGTGATAAGATATAAGTAAAGCACCTGCTACAAGGATTGGGCTCCGCTAGGAGCCCTGTTTAAAATAGCACCGTCATTGCGAGCGAAGCGAAGCAATCTCTTGAATAAGCAGATTGTTTCGGCAAAAACGCCTCGCAATGACGGTGTTACGTTGACTTTTGTTTTTTTACTTCCTACTTCATATAAGGGTATTCAAAATCGGTAGCAGGAATAAGCGTTTCTTTAATTGTACGAGGGCTTACCCAACGCAACAGGTTTTGTTTACCGCCCGCTTTATCGTTGGTTCCTGAGCCTCTTGCACCGCCGAAAGGCTGTTGTCCAACTACGGCTCCTGTAGGCTTATCATTAATGTAGAAGTTACCTGCGGCATAACGCAAAGCGTCTAAAGCTTGCATGGCAGCATAACGACAGTTGCTGAAAATAGAACCGGTAAGTGCATAGATAGCCGTTGTATCGCATAACTTCAAGGTTTCTTCGTACTTGCTATCTTCGTAAACGTAAATGCTCATTACAGGGCCAAACAGCTCATCCTTCATTGTTGCGTAGTGCGGATTGTTGCAAACGATAACCGTAGGCTCAATAAAGAATCCCTTCGATTTATCTCCGTTACCACCGCAAATAATTTCCACCTCGTTGGATTTCTTTGCAGCATCAAGGTAGCCCATAATGTTATCAAACGATTTTTCGTCGATAACCGCACCAACCAAGGTTTTCGGGTTGGTAATATCGCCCATCTTTATGCGCTTAACCATTGCCACAACCTTTTCTTTCACCGCAGGCCACAACGATTGGGGAATGTATGCACGTGATGCGGCCGAGCACTTCTGACCTTGGTACTCAAACGCACCGCGAACAATAGCCGTAGCCACCTCGTCGACACCAGCCGAAGGGTGAACCACAATAAAGTCTTTACCTCCTGTTTCTCCAACAATTCTAGGATAAGAACGATACTTAGGCAAGTTCTCACCAATTTGTCTCCACAACCCGTTAAACGTTCCGTTAGAGCCCGTGAAGTGGATACCGGCCAGCTCCTTATGGTTCATCACCACACCGCTGATAACCGAACCCTGCCCGGGGATAAAGTTTACTACGCCATCGGGAACTCCGGCTTCTTGGAAAACCTTCATCAGGTAGTAGTTTGAAAGAATAGCTGTAGTAGCAGGCTTCCATACTGTAACATTACCCATAAGCGCAGGAGCCATGTTAAGGTTACCTGCAATAGCCGTAAAGTTAAAGGGAGAGATGGTGTAAACAAAGCCTTCAAGCGCACGGTGCTCTAAACGGTTAATAGCATCGGTGTTTGATGAGGGTTGGTCGGCATAAATTTCGGAAGCGTAGTAGGCATTAAAGCGTAGGAAGTCTATAATCTCACAAGCCGAATCAATCTCCGCCTGCATAATGTTTTTCCCTTGTCCCAACATAGTAGCAGCATTCAGCACATAGCGATACTTTTTTGAAATCAGCTCGGCTGCCCTTAGTAGAATAGAGGCTCTTTCAATCCACGGAAGGCGCGACCACTTTTCTTTTGCCTTCAACGCCGCATCTATAGCCATTTGTACCTCTTTTTCACCAACCATGTGGTAGGTAGCCAGCACATGCTTATGGTTATGGGGCATTACCACCGTTCCCATTTTTCCGGTTTTAACTTCTTTACCATCAATAATCAGTGGTATCTCTATCTGTATTCCGCTTTGTCGTTTTACTTCATCTAACAATAGTTCGCGTTCTTTACTTCCTTCCAGGTAGCTGTAAACGGGCTCGTTGGCCGGTTGCTTAAATTGAAAAACGGCATTATTCATAATTTGATGTTTAGTGTGTGTTTAACTTGAACAAAAATGTAAAGAACAAGGAGCAAAGAGCCCAAGTTGTCAGCTATTCAATTTGTCAGCCTATGCCGATAACCTTTACCCCCTAACCCCCTAAAGGGGTAACCCGACTACTGCAAAATTGAACTTTTGAAAGTTGTTTGCACAGACCAAAGCCCCCTTTAGGGGGTTGGGGTACTAACTTGCAACTTGAATACGAATTTATCTTACAATCCTATTGTCATTGTTCTTTGCTCTTTATTTCTCTACAAGCTGTAAAAATAAAAAAAACAGCGAAAAGATACAACTCGCTGTTTATAAAACTATTTTGTATTCAGAATTTTACTTTACCACATCAAGCGTTATGGGCATCCCGCTGCGTAGCTGCAAAATACCGGATGCTATCAACGTATCACCAACGTTCAGTCCTTTTAAAATTTGAACTTGCGATTCGGTACGCATGCCCGTTGTAACCGGAGTAGATTCGGCCTTCCCGTTTTTATACAAAAAAACCTTGCTGATACCCATTTCGGATATAAGAGCCTCAGAAGGAACAGCAATAGCATTATGAATAGTCGAAAGTGTTAATTCCACGCTTGCGTACAAGCCCGGCGTTAGCTCGTCATTCTTATTGGGATAAATTGCACGAACAGGTAGCGTGTTTGTTCCAATATCTACCTTTGATTCAACGGCATATATAGAAGCATTAAAAACCCTTCCGTCAACATCAAACCGCACCGGAGCCCCTTTTTTAATATCGGCAGCGTAACGTCCCGGAACGGTAAAGCTAACCTTCAAGGGGTTTATTTTTGTAAGCTTGGCAACCTTTACCGAAGGTGTTACGTATGCTCCTTCGCTAACATAGCGTAATCCAATATGTCCGTCAAAAGGCGCTTTCAGCTCTGTTTCAGCAATTTTAGCCTTTACCAAGGCAATATCGGCGTTCAGCGTTTCTATTTCTGTTGCCGCTTGGTCATACGCTTCACGGCTAATTGCGTCTTTCTCCAATAATGCTTTTTGGCGGAACAATCGTTCTTCTGCCAGCTTCTTTTGGGCATCCAGCTTTTGGAGCTGGGCTTGGAGCTGCAAATCGTTTACCTTGGCAAGTACCTGTCCCTTTTGCACGCGGCTACCTTCGGTAAAATCAATACGTACAATTTTACCTGAGGCCTCAAAAGTAAGGTCAACCTCATCTTCCGCAATCAGCGTTCCGGTGGAAATAATCTTGTCCGATAGCTCCTGTTGCTGTATAACAACAGCATTTACGTTAAGTGAGCGTCCGCCGCCCCCCCTGCCTTGGCCCTGCCCCCCTTTACCGCCTCCTTTTCCTTCACCGGAGGACGACAGTAATGGTTTTATCTTAGGATATGCAATGATACCAACGATAACAATAATAAGTATGGCAATAACAGAGCGTTTGATTCCTTTTTTCATGTTTCCGCAGTTTACCCAAGTAAGACAGATTGCGAAGATAAAAGTTTAATGGGAATAAGAGAAATTTTGAGGATTTATTGAGTAGTGCCGCATATAAAGATACCCCAGGGACTTTTCAACACATAGGCACAATAGATACATAGGAGCACATAGAATATCTGGAAGGGAAAAAGAAAAATTACACATATTTAAATTTCTTTGCGTCCCTTGCGAAACCCTTTGCGTACTTTGCGGTTAAAAAATTAGACCTTCTTTCAAAGAAGATTTTAACTACATGTTTCTATATGTCTATGTGCCTATGTGTTGAGAGAAAGCCCCCTTTAGGGGGTTGGGGGGGGTATGTATCAGCACATGAATTTCCATAAAATTAGTACCTTCGCACACTACAAATAAGCATATCAACAAATAATCACATAAGCAAAATGTATAGAACTTACACCTGTGGTGAGCTTAGGCTCGGGGATGCGAATACAGAAGTAACCCTTGCGGGTTGGGTACAGCGCGTTCGTAAGCTGGGGGGGATGACCTTCGTTGACTTACGTGACCGCTACGGTATTACCCAGCTGGTAGTTGACGAACATTCGGATAGCACAATAAAAAATACCGTTGAGCAACTTGGGCGTGAGTATGTTATTCAGGCTACAGGTAAGGTTGTTGAGCGCTCTTCCAAGAACCCTAAAATGCCTACTGGCGATATTGAGGTGATAGTGAGCTGCTTAAAAATTCTCAATAAGTCAGAACTTCCTCCTTTTACCATTGAGGATGAGAGCGATGGAGGCGATGAGCTACGTATGAAGTTTCGCTACCTCGACCTGCGGCGTAACCCGCTGCGGCGTGCGCTGGAGCTGCGCCACCGTATGGCACAGGAAGTTCGGAAATATTTGGATTCGCAACGCTTTATTGAGGTAGAAACGCCTTACCTCATCAAATCGACACCCGAGGGGGCTCGCGACTTCGTTGTGCCTTCACGCATGAATCCGGGTGAGTTTTATGCGTTACCCCAATCTCCTCAAACATTTAAGCAGCTGCTGATGGTAGCCGGATATGACCGCTACTTCCAGATTGTACGCTGTTTCCGTGATGAGGATTTACGTGCCGACCGTCAGCCGGAGTTTACGCAAATTGACTGCGAAATGGCTTTCGTTGATCGTGAGGATGTGCTGAATACTTTTGAAGGCTTAGCTAAGCACCTGTTCTCATCAGTGCTCAACCTTACTATTGCCGATAAGTTTCCGCGTATGTCATACGCTGATGCCATGAACCGTTACGGTTGCGATAAGCCCGATATCCGCTTCGGCATGGAGCTACAGGAAATTACCGACAAGGTAAAAGGAAAGAACTTTGTTGTATTTGATAGTGCTGAATATGTTGGCGGTATTTGCGCACAGGCTTGTGCGGAATATACCCGCAAGCAGCTGGATGAGCTAACGGAGTTTGTAAAACGCCCGCAGGTAGGCGCTAAGGGCTTAGTATATTTGCGCTGGACAAACGAAGGAATGAAATCGTCCGTTGACAAGTTCTATTCTCCCGAAGAGCTGGAAGCCATTGCAAAATCAATGGGTGCAAAGAAGGGCGACCTAATACTGATACTTGCCGGAGCAAAGAAGCAAACACAATCGGCTCTTTGCGATTTACGCTTAGAGATGGGCAACCGCTTAGGACTTCGTGATAATACAAAGTTCGCTCCGTTATGGGTAGTGGACTTTCCGCTATACGAATGGGATGAGGAAACGCAACGCTTCTACGCCATGCACCACCCCTTTACATCGCCCAACCCCGACCAGCTGGAGCTGTACTACAGCACAAAGCAGGAGGACATAGCAAGTGTTTGTGCCAACGCATACGACTTTGTTGTTAACGGTGTTGAGATAGGCGGTGGTTCTATCCGTATTCATAGCTCGGAGCAGCAGCAGCGTATGTTCGAGATACTCGGCTTTAGCAAAGAAGAAGCCGAATCACAGTTTGGCTTTATCATCAACGCATTTAAGTACGGCGCTCCACCGCACGGAGGTATCGCTTTTGGCTTTGACCGCTGGTGCGCAATCTTCGGAGGTGCTGACTCAATCCGCGACTACATTGCCTTCCCTAAAAATAACTCCGGCCGCGATGTAATGATCGATTCGCCCTCACTTATTGCACGCAAGCAGCTGGATGAGCTCAACATTATATCTACACAAGGTGATAAGGTGCAAAACATTTGCGACCTACTTGGCTTAGATGTTGACTACAAAGAGGTTCTTGATAAGAGTAGCTCTGCCGCAAAGAGTTTTATACATCAAGTATCTGAAAAGGTAAGCTCCATATATGACCAGCTAAAGAAGGGGTAAAGAAATTTATCTAAATAACCTAAGTTACCAGCTATTACCCCCAACCCGGCAACGAAAAGCCATACAAAGGGCTTGGTGTTACCCGCATTACCATTGACATGAAGGCAAATCCGAAGTTTGCTTTCGGAGCTATACCCGAAGGGCTTTTTGAGATTTGCTTTGCCCCTAAAAGGGAGATGCACTTTTACAGGAAGGAGGGAAGTAAGTACGTTCCCGACAGTCGCTCGCTGGGATTAATGGAAGAGCGCGAGTACAATATACTTTTCAGCCTGATGATTGATGAAAGGATAACATAAGTTACAAACCCTTATACAGATACCGAAGTATTTGAAAACGTTGGCCATATTACTTTACACTACAACAACGGGGAGCAAAAACGGTTATCTGTAATTGCTCTTACACCTAAATTTGCCAATGCTCTTTTGAACATTCCGGGGCAAGCCTTAAGCGGTGGAGAAACATCAGGAATGACTATGAATATTATGTAAACACGGAGGCACAAAGCCACAGAGACATCCTAATTAATT
Organism: Bacteroidales bacterium; assembly: GCA_031551125.1. Classification (GTDB taxonomy): domain Bacteria; phylum Bacteroidota; class Bacteroidia; order Bacteroidales; family UBA932; genus JAIRNF01. The sequence goes on along the minus strand of JAVBOB010000009.1, from coordinate 136,483 downwards.
CAAGTTACCAGCTATTACCCCCAACCCCCTAAAGGGGGCTTTTTGGCTTGTGCAAACTTTTCTGGCAATCCAATTGTGCGCTAACCTCCCCCTTTAGGGGGCTAGGGGGTAAGGACGGTCGGCATGGAGCGACAAACAGAATAACTAGCAACTTGAGTTAATTATATAGAAACTATCTCTGTGAATTTGTGTCTCCGTGTTGTCATTAATACTCGGTTGAAAATCATCTACCATTACATAGGCTGAATCAAAAATCAGCACGCTATCTATAACCTCATAGATAATCTTTAAGTCGGTATTTTAGCCTATCTTTTACGCAAATATTTGTAATACAAGACAAAATACGCCATTGCCTTCTTCTCAATCTTACCCATTGGCAAGAAAAGATTCTACAGAATCTCTATCTTTGTACTTATTACTAAACGATAAGGCTCTTTTTGCGTTGATATATAAAGGCTTTTTGATTTGCATCGCAAATCCGTTTACCATTTTTAACGAGCAATGGAAGAACAAGATAAAATATTGAACGACGCAACGTCGAACGAATATAAGTACGGCTTCACTACTGATATTGAAACAGACCTTATACGTAAGGGCCTGGATGAAGATGTTATTCGACTCATTTCATCTAAAAAAGGCGAGCCGGAATGGTTGCTGGAGTTTCGCTTAAAGGCTTTCCGTCATTGGCAAACAATGGTTATGCCTAAGTGGGCGCACCTGCAAATACCCGAAATAGACTATCAGAACATTATCTACTATGCCGCCCCAAAGCAAAAGGTTGGGCCGGAAAGCATGGATGATGTCGATCCGGAATTGAAGGCAACATTTGATAAGCTAGGCATTCCGCTTGATGAGCAAAAGGTGCTGGCCGGAGTGAGCAGCTATGCCGTTGATGCGGTTATGGACAGCGTATCGGTAAAAACAACCTTCCGAGATACGTTGGCCGAAAAGGGCATTATATTTTGTTCGTTTAGCGAAGCGGTGAAGGATCACCCTGATTTGGTAAAAGAATACTTAGGCTCGGTAGTACCCTACTCCGATAACTTTTTTGCCACGCTTAACTCCGCCGTATTCAGTGACGGTTCGTTTTGCTACATCCCCAAAGGGGTGCGTTGCCCAATGGAGCTATCCACCTACTTCCGTATTAACGCCTCTAATACCGGACAGTTTGAGCGTACGCTGATTGTTGCCGACGAAGGTTCATACGTAAGCTACCTTGAAGGCTGTACTGCCCCTCAACGCGACGAAAACCAGCTGCATGCCGCCATTGTAGAAATTGTGGTGATGAAGGATGCGGAGGTAAAATATTCAACCGTGCAAAACTGGTATCCGGGTGATAAAAACGGCAAGGGTGGTATCTATAACTTTGTTACCAAACGCGGAATATGTAAAGGTGATCGTGCTAAGCTTTCGTGGACGCAGGTAGAAACGGGATCGGCTGTTACATGGAAGTATCCCAGCTGTATTCTGAAAGGGGATTATTCGGTAGGTGAATTTTATTCCGTAGCGCTTACCAACAACTACCAGCAAGCCGATACGGGAACAAAGATGATTCACATAGGGCGCAACACCAAGAGCCGTATTGTATCGAAGGGTATATCGGCGGGCTTTAGCAACAACAGTTATCGTGGGTTGGTAAAGGTGTTGAAAGGTGCAGCCAATGCTCGTAACTTTTCACAGTGTGACAGCTTGCTGTTAGGTGATAAGTGTGGCGCACATACATTCCCCTACTTGGAGGTTGAGAACCAAACAGCCGTGGTAGAGCATGAGGCAACTACCTCTAAAATCGGAGAAGACCAGCTGTTCTACTGTAATCAGCGTGGGCTTTCGACCGAAGATGCGGTTGGACTTATTGTAAACGGATATGCAAAAGAAGTAATTAACCAGCTCCCTATGGAGTTTGCGGTAGAAGCACAAAAACTGTTGCAAATTTCTCTTGAGGGAAGCGTGGGATAACCCTTTTACCACATAGGCATATAGAAACATAGGAGCACATAGTATTTATAAAACGAAAAATGAGGCTAACAAAGAAAATTGTAGATGACCTATCATATTGTGTTGTTGGTGCTGCGATAGATATTCATAAAGAGTTAGGCCCGGGGTTATTGGAAAATATCTATGAAAAATGTTTGGTTCATTTGTTAGAAGAACAAGGACTTTCTGTTCAAACCCAATTAAAAGTTCCTGTTATATTTCGTGGTACAGAATTGAACGCAGACTTACGGTTAGATTTACTAGTCGAAAATGCTATAGTGGTAGAATTAAAGTCAGTAGAAAATTTGTTGCCAATACACGAAGCACAACTATTGACATATTTGAAATTACTTGAAAAGCCGAAAGGCATTTTGATAAAATTTAATTGTTTAAACATATTTAAAGAAGGGCAAAAAACATTGGTAACAAAGCATTATAGAGATTTACCCGCTTTATAAAGTCTATGTGCTCCTATGTTTCTATATGCCTATGTGGTGAAAAGAAATGAATAAAACACTAGTAGAAGTATTCGGTTACGATTTGAGCTATCTTGAGGCTACAACGGTTGTGCTAACCTTAGCATGTATTTTATATGCGGCGCGCGCTAACGTACTAACATTTTTGTTGGGAGTAATTTGTACTACGCTATCGTTTTTCTTTTTCTACCAAAAGCAGCTGTACTCATCAATGGCGCTACAGGTTATATTTTTTGGTTTTAACGTGTACGGCTATTACCAGTGGACCCGACCGAAAAAAGGTGAGGAAAATGAGAAAAATCAGCTGAGGGTAAGCCGCTATTCAGGCAATATATACTGGCTGTTTGCCGCTATTACAATTGTAGGAACCTTGGCTTGGGGGCTGTTTATGAGCAATCCTCCCGCCTTTTTGGCAAACGAGTTTGCCGAAGCTCGCTACCCGTACATCGACGCGTTTATACTTGTAGCCAGCGTAGTAGCCCAGTTTATGATAGCGAAGAAGAAAATTGAGAACTGGTATATTTGGATAGCGGTAGATATTATCGCAACTATTTTATACGCAGCCACAGGCGCGGTATTTATGTCAATTTTATACGGCATACTGATACTAAATGCTGTATATGGACTATACGAATGGAGAAAAATGTATAAAAACCACATATAATTAAGAGATAGAAACATCTTTTATCAACGTTTCTGTCTCGCTTAACGACTAACGCTTAACGCTTCACAAAATATGCTGACAATAAAAAACCTCCATGCTAATATTGAGGGCAAGGAAATTCTAAAAGGAATAAACCTTGAGGTAAAAGCCGGAGAGGTACATGCTATAATGGGCCCCAACGGTTCGGGAAAAAGTACGCTGGCCTCTGTTTTGGCCGGAAGAGAAATGTTTGAAGTAACCGAAGGCGAAGTGCTGTTTGAAGGAAAGAATTTGCTTGAAATGGCTCCCGAAATACGTTCCCGCGAAGGTATTTTTCTCGGGTTTCAATATCCGGTAGAGATACCCGGAGTAAGCAACGTTAACTTCATGAAGGCTGCTGTAAACGAACATCGCAAGCATAATGGGCTGTCTCCCCTATCGGCATCCGACTTTTTGAAGCTAATGCGCGAAAAAATGGCGCTGGTTGAGATTGATTCTAAGCTTACCGGTCGCTCGGTAAACGAAGGGTTTTCCGGTGGAGAAAAGAAACGTAACGAGATTTTCCAAATGGCTATGCTTGAACCTAAGCTGGCTGTTCTTGATGAAACCGACAGCGGGCTTGATATTGATGCTATTCGCATTGTGGCAACGGGCGTAACCAAATTGAAACGACCTGATAGCGCAACAATAGTCATTACCCACTACCAACGATTGCTGGATTATATTGTTCCCGATGTGGTACACGTACTATACAATGGTCGTATAATTAAAACCGCAGGAAAAGAGCTGGCATTGGAGCTTGAAGAGAAGGGCTACGACTGGCTGAAAGACGATAAGTAGTGAAAGGTTAAGTATGGGTGAGTAGTGAATAGTTAATGGTGAATAGAAACTCTACTTAAGAAGAACCTGTATGTTTTATTATTTGCTGTGATATGCAACAAATAAGCGAATCAACAAATCAACAATAAAAATGACCATAGAAAACAGCTACGTAGATCTTTACTTGGCAAATCTTGATTTGCTGAGAGAAGGTGTGTCTGATATGATAAACAAGCACCGTAGCGATGCTATAGAAAGCTTTAACCTGCTGGGGTTTCCACACAAGAAAATAGAGCGGTATAAATACACAGACTTGCAAAAAGCATTTGCCGGAGAGTATGAAAAATACTTTACGCCGAGACATGATATTTTTAGCTTAGCCGACCTATTCCGCTGTGATGTTCCCAACTTAGATACCCATAAGCTGTTTCTACTAAACGGTTTTTACTACGGAGAAGAACAGCTTACCTATGAAGGCGAAGCCGCATTTGGCAGCCTGGCGGCTGCCTCACGCGAGTTCCCTGAGCTATTTGAAAAGCACTACAACCAGTACGCTGATAATAATACGGAGGGTGTTACCGCGCTAAACACCGCCTTTGCGCAAGATGGTATTTTTATATACCTGCCAAAGAGGGCCACGTTTAGCAAGCCCATTCAAATTATCAACATACTGTTGAATGATGAGAATACATTTGTTCAAAACCGCAACCTGTTTGTATTTGAAGAAGCGTCGAGCGCAAAGGTTGTTATTTGTGATCATACCTTATCGCAAAAGCGTTTTCTTACCAACAGCGTAACGGAGGTTCATGTGGGTGCTTCTGCCGTTGTAGAAATGGTACGTATGCAAAATGAGCATAACGAGGCGGCGCATATAACATCTGATTATGTTAGGCAGGAAGAAAAAAGCCACTTTACATCCAATACCATCACACTACATGGTGGATTGGTTAGAAACAACATTAACGTAGTGTTGGCCGGAGAACATTGTGAAAATCACAGCTACGGCCTTTTCTTAACCGACAGGCAGCAGCATGTAGATAACCATACATTTGTTGACCATGCCGTACCTAACTGCATGAGCAATGAGCTATTTAAAGGAGTGCTGGATGACAAGTCAACCGCCGCATTTAACGGTAGCATTCTGGTTCGTCGTGATGCCCAAAAAACACAAGCTTTCCAAGCAAGCAACAACCTGCTGCTAACCGGAGAAGCACGTGTTTACACCAAGCCTCAGCTGGAAATATACGCTGATGATGTAAAGTGTAGCCACGGAGCCACGGTAGGGCAGCTAAATGAAGATGCCTTGTTCTACATGCAGGCCAGAGGTATTGGCAAACGTGATGCCCAGCTGTTGCAGCTATTTGGTTTTGCTCATGAAGTTGTTCAAAAAGTAAGCATTGAACCGCTGCGTGAAAGTGTAGCGGAACTCGTAGGCAAACGTTTACGCGGAGAGTTATCACGCTGTGAAGGATGCGATGCACATTGTTGCTAAGCCATCTTTCTACTTTATATAGCTCATCAAGCTATTCCTTCTCTTCGGACTGAAAGTCCAACTCATCTCAGCCCAACGCATCGCGTTGGGTTAATGAAAACAGCAGTACTTTGCGCGCGAAACGCTGTCCGTTTTACAAGAGAGCAACAGTACTCGCGCGCATATAGTTGTGTAATAACCTACTTTAGCCCCAAGGCGTCGCTGCGCTTTGCCATTGGGCTGAAACAAGTTACCACTTCGTGGTGTTTTTCTATTTTGGCTATACTATCGGCTGCATATTTTGCAAAATAAACAATCAGAACTAACGAAATTCCTATACACATTAAATAGCCATTGAGGTTGAGCGAATTTCGCAAGATTTATCAACAAATCGAATATAACGCTGTTTTATCTGTAAATTTGCATGAACGATATATTAGTTAATGCCCTACGGGCAAACAGTCATCGTTTGCTGGGTTCTATTGCTATAGATGCCCTAACGGGCAACATGCAACATTATAAAATTGCCCATAGGGCATAAATAACAATAGAAACAAAAATGCTAATGCTCCACATATTGCCCGTAGGGCATTAATAATTAATACCTGTTTACTGTCGATAAAAAAGTTACACCATACACCATATGTCACAATTCGTACATCTACACGTACACTCCGAATACTCCACGCTCGACGGGGCTTCTAAAGTTCCGGCCCTTGTAGAAAAAGCGCTGACCGATGGAATGAAAGCTCTTGCTATTACCGACCACGGAAACATGTTCGGCACAAAAGAGTTTTTCAACTACGTTGCTAAAAAAAATAAAAAGTTTGACGAACAAATAGAGGCTCTCCAAACACAAATACAAGAGCTGGAGAAGCAGGAGCAAACAGAAGAGCGAGCAAACCAAATAGAACAGCTGAAGCAAGAAATAAGCGCTGCCCAGCAAAGTAAGTTTAAACCTATTATTGGTTGTGAAGTTTACGTTGCCGTCAACGGACGATATGACAAAAGGGGGAAAGAAGATGCCAGTGGAGACCACCTTATTTTGCTGGCAAAAAATAAAACAGGCTACCACAACCTCATTAAGCTTGTATCGCTAGGGTATATTGAAGGGTTCTACTACAAACCCCGTATTGATAAGGAAATACTGGAAAAATATCACGAAGGGTTAATCGTATCATCTGCTTGCTTGGGAGGTGAAATATCTCAACACTTCCTGAAAAATCAACCGGAAAAGGCGGAAGAGGCCGTGCTTTGGTTTAAAAATCTTTTTGGAGATGACTACTACCTTGAGCTGCAACGCCACAAAACCAACGACCCTAACGCTGCCCGTGATGTTTATCAACACCAAAAGGTAGTAAACGTTCAGCTGATAGAGCTGGCACGCAAGCATAATATCAAGCTTATTGCTACCAATGACGCTCACTTTGTAAACGAGGAAGAGGCTGAGGCGCACGACCGTTTGCTGTGTATAAGCACCAATGCCGATGTAAACGACCCCTCGCGTATGCGTTACACCAAGCAGGAATGGTTTAAAACGCAGGCGGAAATGGCGGAAATATTTGCCGATATTCCCGAGGTGTTGAGCAATACGGTTGAAATTGCCGACAAGGTATCGTTCTACGATATCAACAGCAAGCCTATTATGCCTGACTTTCCTTTGCCGGAAGGGTTTAGCGATGCTGATGATTACCTGAAATATCTTACCTACGAAGGGGCTAAACGAAACTATGAAACGTTATCGGATGAGGCCATAGAGCGCATAAACTTTGAGTTGGAAACGATAAAGCGCATGGGCTATCCGGGCTACTTTCTTATTGTGCAGGATTTTATCGCGTGGGCAAGGAATAATGGTGTGGCTGTTGGCCCGGGACGTGGGTCTGCGGCAGGGTCGGTAGTTGCCTACTGCTTGGGAATTACAGATATTGACCCATTAAAATACGATTTGCTGTTTGAGCGCTTCCTCAATCCCGACCGTATTTCCATGCCCGATATTGATATTGACTTTGATGATGACGGACGCGCCAGCGTACTTGAGTACGTAGAGCATAAGTACGGCAAAGGGAAAGTTGCCCATATTGTTACCTTCGGTACAATGGCGGCAAAATCGGCCATTAAGGATGTTGCCCGAGTGCAGAAACTGCCGCTTGCCGAAGCTGATAGACTTTCTAAGCTGATTGATGAGCTACCGCGTGATAAGGTAAGCATTAAAAATGCTATTGAAAACCTACCACAGATGCGTGAAGCGGCCGAGTCAACCGACCCGCTAATGAGTGATACGCTGAAATACGCGCAAATGCTCGAAGGTACGGTACGTAATACCGGAGTGCATGCCTGCGGCGTTATTATCGGGAAAGACGATTTGATTAACTACGTTCCCATAAGCACGGCCTACGACAAGGAAACAAAAACCGATATGCTCGTATCACAGTACGAGGGAACGGTGATTGAGGAAGTAGGTATGCTGAAAATGGACTTCCTTGGCTTGAAAACCTTATCTATTATCAAGGATGCTATCAGCAACATTAAGCGTAGTAAGGGTATTGACATAGATATCAATACCATTCCTATTGATGATACAAAAACGTATGAGCTGTATAGCCGTGCTGAAACAACAGGAACGTTCCAGTTCGAATCTGAAGGAATGAAAAAATACCTGCGCGAGCTGAAGCCTACGCAGTTTGAAGACCTTATAGCCATGAACGCCCTGTACCGACCGGGCCCCATGGACTACATTCCTGACTTTATTGACCGTAAACATGGTCGTAAACCCATTGTTTACGATATTCCGGTAATGGAGCGCTACCTTAATGATACATACGGAATTACGGTTTATCAGGAGCAGGTCATGCTTCTCTCTCGCTTGCTTGCCAACTTCTCCCGAGGCCAATCGGATGAGCTCCGTAAGGCTATGGGTAAGAAGATGAAGGAAAAAATGGATGCCCTGAAGGTCAAATTTGTTGAGGGATGCAAGGCTAACGGGCATGATGAGAAAACAGTAAACAAGATTTGGGAAGACTGGGAAAAGTTTGCTCAGTACGCATTCAACAAATCACACGCTACCTGCTACTCATGGGTGGCCTACCAAACGGCTTATCTCAAGGCTAACTATCCGGCCGAATATATGGCGGCCGTACTTAGCCGCAACAGCGCCGATATAAAGGAAATTTCGAAGTTCATGGACGAATGTAAGCGTATGAACATACGTGTGCTTAGCCCCGATGTGAACGAGAGCTACCAAACGTTTACCGTAAACAAGGATGGGAATATTCGCTTCGGACTAGGTGCAATAAAGGGCATGGGTATAAACGCTGTTGAAAACATCATTCAAGAGCGTGAAGCCAACGGCCCATTCACTGATATCTTCGATTTTATATGTCGCGCTAACCTATCGGCCGTAAACAAAAAAAGTGTCGAAGTGCTTGCGCTATCGGGTGGATTTGACGGCTTCGGAGAAATTAAGCGCCATCAATTTTTTGCTACTACCAGAAATGGCGAGCTGTTTATGGACAGCTTATTTTCTTACGGAAATAAAAAACAAAACGATGCAGTGGGTAGTCAATCGCTGTTTGGCGAAGCACTTGCCGATTCAATTGTAACACCGGAAATTCCACGAACGGAAGAGTGGCCTATTCTAGAAACGCTAAGCAAAGAAAAGGAGCTGATAGGCATGTACCTGTCATCTCATCCGCTCGACCCCTACGTGTTTGAGATAAAGCAGTTCTGTAAAACAACGCTGTATGAGCTGAAAGATTTGGAACCGCTACGCGGTAGAACGGTTACGTTTGCCGGAATGGTAAGCGATGTATCTCCCCAAACCTCAAAAGCGGGAAAACCGTTTGGACACGTTACGCTGGAAGACTACTCTGATACGTTCCGCATAACGCTATTCTCAAAAGACTGGGTAGATAACTCGAAGTTCTTCGTAAAAGGCTACTTTTTGTTTGTGCGAGGAAAAGTACAACCCCGATACGGAAAAGATGAGCTGGAGGTGAGGATTGAATCGGTACACCTGCTTACCAACGTTCGGGAAGAGATGATACAAAACGTTACAATTAAGCTCCCGCTTAAAAGTGTTGACTCGGACTTTATACAAGAAATGGAACAACAGGTCAGCACAAATCCGGGCAACGCAAGATTACGCTTGAAGATTCTTGACCCGGAAGATAAGATTGCGCTTGACCTATACTCTCGAACACGAAAAATAACGCTTAGCAACAGCATGCTCAACTTTCTCGACAATCGGGGAATTGACTACACAATCGGATAACAAAAGAGCTAAACTATGGCCCCTATTCAAGAAGTATTGCAATTTCTTACAGACGCAAAGCTATTCTATATTGCTACGGTTGAAAACGGTACTCCTAAAGTTCGTCCTTTTGGCTTTGTTATGGAGTTTGAAGGCAAGCTTTACTTCTGCACCAACAACCAAAAAGATATTTACCGTCAGCTGCAAGCAAACCCTGAACTTGAAATCAGCGCAACCTCTGCCGGCTACCAATGGATACGATTAAAAGGGAAGGCTGTTTTTGATAAAAATTCTACAGCAAAAGTTAAGGCATTTGAGGTATCTCCCGCTCTTGCAAACATGTACAAATCTTCTGATAACCCCATTTTTGAGGTATTCTACCTGCAAAATGGCGAGGCTGCATTTTACGGCATAAATCAAGAGCCTAGAACCGTTAGGCTATAATCCCCCCTTCCACATACCGTTATGGGCAACCCCTTTGGGGTTGAACAATAATAACCCCGTATGTAATGCGGGGACGCTGGGCAAAAGTCAATATTGCGCAGGGAGCACCATCCTTTCTTAGAAAGGATGGTGCTCCCTGCGCAATCAAACACAGCCGCTTCTGATGTGAACCCCAAAGTTGTTGTTAGGTAGTCAACGGCTATTTCCCGAAGAGGCCTACTCAAAAAAACGAGGGGTACGGCTGTAAGAATGCTCCCTTTTCGCTAAACGGATTATTGCTAAAACCTCATGGGCCCCTCCTGTATTTCCTCTCAATGCAGATAGGTTATAGTCGTAGGAGTAGCCTATCTGAAAAGAGTTTGAAATAGCAAAACCAACCATTCCAACTACTGATTCGGGAGTAGCCTTATCGTCCATCCGAAACGATGCTCCAAGCCAGAACTTATCGTTTACCATAGCGAGAACGTTAGCCTCAAATTCTGTTGATTTTTGGCTATTTTGCAAAAAGAGGGATGGCGTAATATCCCAGCTGGGGTTTGGAGAGAACTTGTACTTAACGTATCCGTAGTAGTGCCGTCCGGGTTCAAGGCTCAGTCCATTTGACTCCGAACGCTGAATATGTGTTGCCGACGCTCCTACTGTAAATCGTTCCGTATTATACTCCATGCCAAAATCAAAATCGGGGCTTAATTTCTTTGTCAGATCCCATGTAAACGGGTCTGGCAGCATCGGGTCTTGCGGATTAATCTTATCAAAGTTGATGAAAGAATACTGTATCCCTGCCGCCATACCTAATGAGAGGTATGAGTTTTCCGTGAGAAAAACATGGAATGCATAGGCCAACTTCGCATTCAGCCAGTTCTCAAAACCCAACTTATCATGAATAGCAACTAACCCCAGGCCTGAACGAAGGCTTTCAAAGTAGTTATGTACGTTTAGCCGTTGCGTTCTTGGTGCTCCTTCCCAGCCTACCCATTGCTGACGAACATCCAAATCAATATTAACATACTGAGAAGCACCTGTTGCCGCCGGATTATAGCTCGTGCGGTTAAACATGTGCTGGCTAAGCTGAATATCGGTTTGAGCGCTTGCTTTTACACCCACAAAAACCATACACAAAAGCACAAAAATGCTTCTGATTGCTTTTTCCCTTTGTATAATACTGTAATACATATAATTTGTGTGCCGCGTTATAATAGCGCGGCTATTCTTTTTTATTGTCAACAGCTCCTTCTCCCATCGTTATAATGCTAAAGGTAGTCCGACGGTTTTGGTGATGCTCTTCGCTTGTTTTAGCATTGGGGTATAGCAGCCGGCTTTTACCGTATGCTTTGGATATAAAACGGCTTGGGTCTATTCCATTATCCAAAAGGTATTGCTCTACAGAATGTGCACGAGCCATTGACAGCTTAAAGTTATACTCACTATTTCCTCGAGCATCGGTATGTGATGATATGGATATTTTCATCGCAGGATACTCATGCAATAGCCGTACCAAATAATTTAAGCTTTGTTTGGCTATTTTGCTAAGCATGGCTTTATCAAAGTCGTATAGAATATCGCTTATTGTAAACTCCGCGCCCTTCTTCAATTCTACCAGGCTGAAATCAACGGAGTAGCTGTTAGGCTTAGAAGAATTAGGCATTGTTAATGTTAGCTGTTTTACATCCGGTAAATAACCAGGTACATCCTGTATAAATGTATAAGTTCCGGTTGTTGGCGGTAAGTCAGCTGTATAGCGTCCTGAAAAATCGGTTTGCACCGTAGTAAACGGGGCACCATCCAGCTGTATCATAATATTAGCATTGGGAATACCCGTTTTTCGCATATTATCATAAGCAAAACCGGCAACATGTATAGGCTGACTGTCCGGCAAAGCCGCAAGGTTTATATTAAGCATATCCTCAACACAGATACCTTGTGTGCTTACCCGTTGCATTGTATAGCCCATACTGCCAACGGATGGAACACCTATCGTATAATCTCGATCAGGCAGTAAATAAGCCTCATAGACACCATTGCCATCTACGCTGATGGTTTGCAGCTCTCCACGGTTCGATTCTATTTGTATGGAAATATTTCCTGCTTGTATACTGTAAGGAGATGAAATAATTCCGCTTATTTTAATCTGACTGGGAAAGTTGATAAAAGTATATATATCGTCACTTTGCAACATGTTGTTTCGATTGCTTACCAGCATTCCGTTTTGCCTGTTACTATCAATAATGAGGTTAAAATCATCATAGGATGTATTGAATGGTCGGCCGATATTTTGCGCCTTTCCAATCTTCCCATCATTACGTATATCCGAAACGAAAATGTCCAGCCCTCCATATCCAACCTGTCCATCTGATGCAAAAAACAGCTTATCTCCATCAATAAACGGGAAGCTTTCATTGCCGGGAGTGTTTACTTCGCTGCCGGTATTTACCGGGCTACCCCAGCGGTTATCCTTCTTACGGTCAATAAACCAAATATCTGTACCGCCATACCCCCCCTTCATTGCGGAGGTAAAATATATCCGGTTATCTGTAATAAACGGATGCCCTATGCTATATAGGCTATTCCCTATCTTCAGCTTACCAAGTACACGATATTTTCCGTTTTTTACCTCTACCTCGCTAACGTAGCAATTCTTCTCTCCCTCCTCGCAGCTGGAGTAGTATAGCTTGTGGGTAACAGGATCAAAACAAAAAGTTCCGACATTTACGTTTTCCTTCGCTATGCTGTTTATCAAGCTACCGCTCATGTAGCCGGTATCCTGTTTTTGAGAAAAGTAGATTTGCGAATGAGGTAAGCCTGTACGGGGAGATACATCTTTTGAAAAACCGACAGCCCCCGTTGATGAGTATATAAGCCCTCCCTGATAGTAAGCAATGCCGTACTCGCTTCCGGAAGTGTTTGTTACGCTAAGCGGAAGAGGAGCATACAAGGGATTGCTCTCTGTATCGGAAAGGGCAAAATCACATGATACCAACAAATTTGCAGTACGCTTATCGGCAGGGTTCTGCTGCTGATAGCGTTGAAACTGTTGCTTGGCCTCATTGTAGTGTCCCAGTATTTGCAGGGCTTTTCCATACGAAAAGTAAATAGATGCTTGGTTATATCCCGACTGAAGTGCTGTTTCAAAAAAAGAAATGCTTTGCTCCGGATGGTTCATTCCAAGTAAACACTCAGCTACTTTATATTGCGCATAAGCTTTAGCCTGCGTTGTATTTGCTTTAGCCTGCTCCTGCTCGTAGGCTGTCAGCGCAAGAGAATAAGCTTTCCCTTCAAAATATCTGTCTGCCGCTTTAAAATTTTGTGCAGAACCCGTCACCCATAGTAAAGCAAACAGCATACATAGGATTACCGGAAAAGAATATTTTTTTACAAAGAAACGCATATATCATTCCCAATAGTGAAACAGGAGGGTCAAAAGTACAATCGGATGGCTAGCCCGCATTTTATCGTTTTGTTAAACAACGCAACATGCTCCTTGTTCACCCCTATATTTAACAATATGTAATAAATTTATGCTTCGTTGTGTTTTACCCGTTTCTTCTGGAGGTGGCTGCGGGCAATAAACCCGTTCAAATTTTTAAACGCTTGGTTGACTTAGCTATAAAAGCGGATCTAACAGGTTTTGACAACCTACTAGCTCTCACTGAAGTAAATATACAGCAGATTATTTCATTCAATAAAAATAGCGAACGGCGGATTAATTAATCCGTCGTTCGCTATTTTTATTTTATCTACGCTAGCTTATCCGCATTGAGAATAGCCGCAGCTTAGGCAATTTAAGCACCCTTCTTGATAAACAAGCGTATCTGAACCGCATTTGCCGCAGGTTTGCCCCGTTTCGCCCTTAGTCCCGTTGGGAATATAGCGTTTAAGCGCCCGTTCAACACCGTTCTTCCATGTATTGATCGTTTCACTATCAAGTTCCAAACCCGATACCAAGTTTACAACGTCAAGTATCGGCATACCGTTACGAAGCACACCCGATATAAGCTTGGCGTAGTTCCAGTACTCTTTGTTGAACATGTGAGATATACCTCCCAGCGTATTGGTATAGCCAAACTTATCAATCCACTGGAAATCGTAGCGAGTAGTACCGTTGGGCTCTTTTACCTTAAGAATTTTACCCATGGTTACCGTACGCGGAATAGGGCGAATGTCCTCATCAACCAAACCGGTAAACACTTCGTAGGGTCGATTATTATATAGACCTACCAGCGCAATCCACTGCTCATTACCGTTTTTGAAGCGAATAACTTCAGCATCTAAGCCTTCGGGGCGTTTTGATGGCATTGCGCCACTATCACCTTCTTTCTTTTCTTTATTCGATACCAAAACGCCGGAACGAGAACCATCACGATAAACGGTAATACCCTTACAACCACTTTCCCATGCAGTTTTATATACCTCGGCAACCATTGTTTCGCTAATGTCGGCCGGCAGGTTTACGGTAACGCTGATGGAGTGGTCAACCCACTTTTGCATTTTTCCCTGCATTTTTACCTTGCTCACCCAGTCCACATCGTCAGACGTTGCCTTATAGTAAGGTGATTTCTTTACCAAATCTTCCAGCTGTTTTTCATCAGAGGTTATTACCTCTTCACGATTATAGCCGTTTACCTCACACCAAGTAAGAAACTTGTGATGGAAAAGGAAATATTCCTCCCACTTATCACCAACCTCATCAATGTAAGTAACCTTTACATTCTTATCGTTGGGGTTTACCTTACGGCGACGCTTATAAAAGGGTAAAAATACCGGCTCTATGCCCGATGTGGTTTGCGTCATCATGCTGGTAGTACCGGTAGGAGCAATGGTAAGCATGGAAATGTTACGCCTTCCGTAACGAGCCATATCTTCATATAGCTCTTCATCCTCCTTTGCAACACGCATAATCATGGGGTTATGCTCTTCACGCTTGGCATCATAAATAGGGAACGCACCACGCTCCTTAGCCATTACGGTTGATGCCCTATAGGCCTCTACTGCCAACGTTTTTTGTATTTCTACGGCAAAGTCAATTCCTTCATCGGAACCGTAGCGGATGCCCAGTGCCGCTAACATATCTCCTTCTGCCGTAATACCTAAACCTGTACGACGACCATTGATAGCCTTTTCCTTGATTTTTTCCCATAACTCGCGTTCAACCCGCTTAATCGTTTCGTCTTCGGGGTCGTTAATAATTTTAGCAAGAATGGCATCTATTTTTTCCAGCTCAAGGTCAATAAGGTCATCCATCATGCGCATTGCAATGGCAACGTGTTTCTTAAACAGCTCCATGTTAAATGACGCGTTCTTTGCAAACGGATTTTCAACATAGCTGTATAGGTTGATGGCAATAAGCCGACAGCTGTCATAAGGACAAAGGGGTATTTCTCCGCATGGGTTAGTTGATACCGTTTTATAACCTAAATCTGCATAGCAATCGGGAACAGACTCGCGAATAATCGTATCCCAAAATAGGATGCCGGGCTCTGCCGATTTCCATGCGTTATGTATAATTTTTTTCCAAAGCTGCTGAGCATCTATCTCAATTTGGTACTTGGGCTCTTTGCTATCAATAGGGTATTGTTGGGTGTATGGCTTCCCACTAACTACGCAGCGCATAAAATCATCGTCAACTTTTACCGATACGTTGGCTCCGGTTACTTTCCCGGTTTCCATTTTAGCATCGATAAACCGCTCTGCATCGGGATGCTTAATAGATATGGAAAGCATTAGCGCACCACGCCGCCCGTCCATTGCAACCTCACGGGTAGAGTTAGAGTACCTTTCCATGAAGGGAACTATACCGGTAGAGTTCAACGCGCTATTCATTACCGGACTTCCGGTAGGGCGAATGTGTGAAAGGTCGTGCCCCACACCGCCGCGGCGCTTCATCAGCTGTACCTGCTCTTCATCCAACCGCATAATTCCACCATAAGAATCAGCCGGATTTTGGTGTCCAATCACAAAGCAGTTTGATAGCGAAGCTACCTGATAGCTGTTGCCTATTCCCGTCATTGGGCCACCCTGAGGTACAATATACTTAAAGTCGCGTAGAACTTCATACAGCGCACCCTCTGAAATAGGGTTTGGGTATTTGCTTTCAATGCGGGCAAACTCTTTGGCCAACCGATAAATCATATCGTCCGGCGTGCATTCGTAGATATTACCAAACGAATCCTTCAGCGCGTACTTGCTCAGCCATACCGTTGCAGCCAGCTCATCACCTTTAAAGTAATCCTTGCTGGCAGCTAAGGCCTCATCATAAGTGTACGTTTTTTTTTCGTTGTTCCCAACCTTTTCCTGCTTTACTTCCTTAGGGCTCATTATCTTGTAGAGATTATATAATTATACTTTTGTTTTCATTCAAATTGTGCTCCGAATAGTGCAAAGCGTAACAACCGCTTACCCTATACTCATTACTTAAGGCAAAAAACCTACCGAAATATAATCATTGCGGTAGGGGGCAGAAGTATTCAAATTGTGAAAACAAGTTTACGACTATAAACGATTCCTTAGTCTAATTTGTTGGTCGTATTTATCAACAGAATATTAACGAACGAGTATTCTGTTCTAGTAGTCAGCTTCTTTACAAGAAGAGCTATATCAAGTTATGGAAAGCCAAAAAACACCCTAAAAGCACAAAAATTAACACATAATGAAATCATTTCTGTTAAGCTTCTGAGGGAAACCGACATGGTATTTAAAAAAACAAAGCCGCTAAAAACGGCTTTGCTGGCGATATTTTACTTAATAAGTACGGTTATTCCTGTTCGTTATTCTCATTTATGTTGGCTACCTTTTTCTTTTTGAAAAATCCTCTGTAAACCATGTAAGCTATAAACAGAACAACCAGTACAACAACTACAATGGAAATTTCCGTATTGTATCTCTCAACTATATCTGACTGGCCTTGTGCAAAGTAGCCTATTGCCGCAAGCACAATGTTCCATATTCCCGCACCAATGGCAGTATATATAAGGAAACTTTTAATATTCATCCGAACTAATCCGGCGGGAACAGATATCAGCTGCCGAACACCCGGAATTAACCGTCCCACAAGAGTAGAAACATTTCCGTTTCTGATGAAAAAGTCTTCGGCCTTTTTAACCTTGGTCGAATCAAGCAGGCATAAACGTCCCAATCGGCTATCGGCAAAGCGGTAAACTAATGGCCTACCTATCCACAACGCTATATAATAGTTGATTAGCGCACCTATTATTGAGCCAATAGTTCCAAAAACAACAACCAGTACAATATTCAAATCTCCTTCGGCTGCCTTCCATGCTGCCGGAGGAATTACCACTTCGGATGGAAAGGGAATAAACGAACTCTCTACTGCCATTAGCAATGTTATGGTAAAGTAGTTAAGATTTGCCATGTACCAACCGGTAACCGCTTGAATGAGTTCTGCCATACTTATTACTTTTTGTGGTTATGTATAAAACAAAAAACCCACGCAAGGTGGGCTTTTTTATATGTAGGCATTCTGCCCGTGATTTTTTACTTAAGCTCGAAGTTTACAGGGAAACGGTAAACAACCCCGATGGCTTTATTGTGTTGCTTTCCGGGAGACCACTTCGGAGACATGGAAACTACGCGAACAGCTTCTTTATCCAACGCAGGGTCAACACTTCTAAGCACCTTAATGTTGGTTAACGAACCATCAGGAGCAATTCTGAACTGAAGAATAACTCTTCCTGAAATTCCGTTTTCCTGAGCAACCTGAGGATAAACAATTTGCTTGTTAACCCATGCGGTAAATCCGTTGGCATCACCACCCATAAATAGGGGCTTTTCTTGTACAACGGCGTATTCAATGTCTTCCTCAACAACCTCTACTGCTACAGCCTGCTTTGCAGCTACGTAAGGAACTTCTGCCACAGCAAACTTTGAGTTATCCTCTGATGAGAATAGGTTAGCCGAGTTAATATCCAAGTTGTTATCTACAATCACCATTTGGTCAGAAACAACCGGAACCTCAACAGCTACCGGAGGAGGTGTTTGTATTTCCTCAGTGATGGGAATAATTTCTTCTTCACCTGCTTGTGCTGTATTATCAACAAGAGTAGATTTTTTCTCTCCGCTTGATGACCAATTGAACGCAACAATCATAAGCACAAGCGCTGCAATTAAACCGATCTCAATAAATAGACCTTTTTTGTTTTCTAAATCGGCTTTTTTTGTTTTTTTTGCTTCCATGGCAATTATTTGATTTAGGCAATGAGTATTTTCAATGTTGTTAGGTTCTATACTGATTTGTAGCCTATAACTCTTTGTACTAACCCTCTTACTTACGATAGAGATGGCAAATATAGTGGATTTTATAATACAAGCAAGCTGTCGGCCATAAAAAGCGTTAATAATTGTGTTTTGCTCCTTAAATGTTTTAATGTTGTAACCTAAAGGTTACCGGCATGGTAAAGAATACGGCTACAGGCTTATTGTTCTGTCTTGCTGCGGTCCACTTTGGAGATGACAGGATAACCCGAACAGCTTCAGCATCCAATGCCGGAGATACGCTTCTTACCACCTGAACATCACCCACTTTGCCATCTTTCCCAATTCTGAACCGTAGGAAAACCTTTCCGTCCTGCCCGGTCTCTACAGCAATTTGTGGATATACTACATTTTGCTGAACCCATTTGGGGAAAGTAGTATAGTCACCACCCATAAAGGTTGGCTTTTCCTGTACAACCGTAATGTCGGGGTCGCCCACATCAACAATGGTGTCAACAATTCGTTTTGGAGCCATATATGGAACAAAAACGATTGGATCACCCGTATCTTCCGGATTAAAGAAATTCGGTGTTGTGCTTGGCAGGTTAGGGTCACTGGTAATAAGTAGTATATCTGATATAACCGGAACCGGTGGAGGTGGCGTAGCATTTTCCGGCAAGTCAATCAGCTGGTTCCAATCAACAGGTACGTCAACTGTAGTACCCTGTAATATCGGTTTACCGCTTTCTTTTGACGACCAGCTAAATGCGACCAGCATAAGCGCTAAGGCGGTAACAAGACCTATTTCAACGAATAGACCTTTCTTGTTTTCCAAGCTTGCCTTGTTTGTTTTTTTTGCTTTCATGGCGATTTGTTTGTTTTTTAGGTGTGGAGACCTAATTCTGCCGGCCGTGCAAAATGTTGAGTCTTATCTATATTCAGTCAAAATCAAAAACCATGCCAAAAGATTAAAGCGTTGGAGTGCCGGAATAAGTCGCTTGATAGAAGTGAAAGAACGCCACAATGTGGCAGCTTACTTCAGCCCAACGGCAGAGCGTAGCGACGCCTTGGGGTAACATAGCGGCAATAGCTGCATGGCGCGCGAAGCACCATACACTCTTCGAGACAACAACCATTCTCGCGCGCAAAACAACGGCCAGCAATTGCCTTTAAACCCAACGCGCTGCATTGGGCTGAAGTAAGTTGGGCTTCCAGCCCGCAATAGGTAGTTCCTCTGACTAAACGCTCAAGTGGCTATTTTGAAGACCAAGCATTGCGCAAACCGTTTTTTGTTGTACCTTTGCTGCTGCGTTTCCCGATGCAATGATAAAATGAAAAAGGGGTATTAGCTCAGTTGGCTAGAGCGTTTGCATGGCATGCAAAAGGTCGTCGGTTCGATTCCGACATGCTCCACAAAAAGCACCTGAGTGTTCAGGTGCTTTTTATTTTCCACCCATCGTTAGCTAACAGATAAACGTTACTTTTGCTTAGCCATAAAACTACCTAAGAATAATGGACAGCAAGCCCGAACCACAGAAGCTGACAATAAAAGATTGGGATACCGATGATAGGCCACGAGAGAAGCTGCGTGATAAAGGAGCACAGCTGCTTAGCAACGCTGAACTCATTGCCATACTGCTAGGCTCGGGAACCAAAACGGAAACCGCTGTTGATGTCGCCAAACGGCTTTTAGCCATTACCAAAAACGATTTAAAAGAGCTAGGCAAGAAATCGCTTACCGATTTCAAAAAAGTAAAGGGCATAGGAGACGCAAGGGCTATTACCATTATGGCCGCGCTGGAGTTGGGCAGACGAAGAAGCGCCGAAAAGGTAGAAAGCACCGATAGCATTACCGGTGCAATTGATGTTACCCAAATTTTTACCCCCTTGCTAGCGGATATAAGCCATGAAGAGTTCTGGGTGTTGATGCTTAATCGAGCCAATAAGGTTGTAGAAAAACGACGGGTTGGACAGGGAGGAATATCCTCTACCGTTGTTGACCCTCGAATTGTTGCTAAGCTGGCTATTGATACGCTTGCTTCGAGCGTAGTTGTGGTTCACAACCATCCTTCAGGAAATCTTACGCCCAGCGATAGCGACAAAGACATTACCAAGAAGCTGAGGGAGGGATTAAACTTTTTCGGAGTTGCGTTACTAGACCATGTAATTATTGCGGGAGACCGCTACTATAGCTTTGCAGAGGAAGGATTGCTTTAGCCCCCTATGATTGTTTCGTTTTGTAACGATTGTAGGTATCCCTCATCTTCTTTTAAATTCGGAAACCCTGATGCCTGAACAGCCAGCTGGTCGCAACGCTCGTTGAGCGGATGTCCGGCATGCCCCTTTACCCATACAAACTTTACGTTGTGCTTGCGATAAATCTTCAGAAAGCGCATCCATAAGTCGGGGTTTTTCTTGTCTTTAAACCGCTTTTGCTCCCAGCCAAACAGCCAACCTTTGCTAACGGCATTTACCACATATTCCGAGTCGCTGTAAACCGTAACGTTACAGCCCTCAACCTTTAACGCTTCCAGCCCTATAATTACGGCAAGTAATTCCATGCGGTTGTTGGTGGTCAGGCGGTATCCGTCGGCTAACTCTTTTCTGTGAGCACCTGATATTAATACAGCACCGTAACCTCCGGGCCCGGGATTTCCTTTTGCCGCACCATCGGTATATAAGCTAACGTCGGGCATGTGGTTATTGATTATTAATTCAAGCTGCTACTAATTCTATTTATCATCTCGCACCAACAGTTCTTACCCTAAAGGGAATCTTTTCAACACATAGACACAGTAGGAAACATAGGAGCACATAGAATGTAAATAGAAAAGATTACCCTTCAAAGAAGACTTTAGCTATGTGTTGAAAAAGCCTCCTTTAGAGGGTTGGGGATAAAATCAACCTAGATTTACTGTTCATCAATAATAGCACAAAAACATATCGTCATTGCAAGCGAAGCGGGACTGTCGTTTTGCAATGACGATATGAAAAATGGTTGTTACAGCTCTTCACCTATCAGGTCAAGCTCCGTATCCAGAATTGTTTTGAGCATTGTTTTGTCAACCTCCAGCTCTTCCTCTTTGGCTGCTTTTATAATATAATCAATCAGCTCTTCCTCATCAACCTCTTTATCGTCGGGAATTTCGCTTAAATAATCAGCCTCAAAGCCAAGCATCAGGTAAACATCCTCAAAGCTATACTTTTTCTTTACATCCTCAGGCAGCTCGGCATAAACCTCTTCCGCCAGCTCATCAAGATTTAAAAGCTCGTCATCCTCCATACCAATGCTATCCATATAGTCGTTATCGGCCATCAAAATTTCCTCAAGGTCAATATCGGTAAGCGGCGTTTTCTTCGATTCTTCTACCGACTTATTTATAAACGCCAGCATTCTCGGAGCGTCAATCACATCATTTACGCCGTGAGCATCGTTTATACCGTCGGCAACTTCGCCTTCAATAGTCTCGTAGTACTCGTAGATAAGATCGAGAATAAACCCGATATCATCTAAACTGTACTTCTTTTGCAGCGATTCCGAAATATTCTGATGAATGAATATCGCAGCATCCGTTTCGTTATAAACTCCCTGTTGTTCTGCCATGGCTTTATATGTTTTAGTTATTATTGCTTTTTCTTAGCGTTTGCCGATTTCTTTTTGTCATTAAGCAGGTTGGCTTTTATTTCTTTATCCAGCTCTTCCAGCTGATGATAAAAAGGTTCTCCAAATTTACGAATAATTGGCTCTTTTAAAAACTGATAAACTGAAATTTTTTCTCGCTTCCCCTTATCTCTTGCACACTGGCAAATACTCCATTGGTCATAGTTCAGGGCTATGTTTTCTCCGATATTTTTTACCCGTATAGGGTACAGATGGCAGGATATAGGTTTACGAAACATGGTCTCCCCTTCGAGGTAAGCCTTTTCTATTCCGCAAAAACAAGTCCCGTTATCCGTATAGTAGGAGTACGCGCACTCCTCCCCGTTAATGAGCGGTGTAACTAAATCGCCATCGGCATCAATAACCGATACGCCTTGCTTTTTAATGGCAACTCGCCCTTCCGGTTTTAAATGAGGTAGTATTTTTTTCAACTCCGCCTCCAAAATATCCTTCTCCTCATCCTCCAAGGGAGCTCCGCTATCACCATGAACGCAACATACCCCTTCGCATGTAGCAATATCACATACAAAGAACTCTTCAAACAGCGAAGTTGCAATCAGCTTATTATCTAACTCTACTATCATTTTATTGTATCACAATCCACAACACACGTATCACGATAATATCCACGACTGTGTCGTGTGTCATGATACGTGTATCGTGATACTATTTTTATACCAACGGTTTTCCCGTCATTTCTTTTGGTGCCGGTATGCCCATCAGCTTTAGCACGGTGGGGGCTATATCGGCTAGAATTCCCGATTGTACGGTTTTAATATCGTTATCAACCACAATAAAGGGAACAGGGTTAAGCGAGTGTGCCGTATTCGGCGAACCATCGGGGTTTACCGCATTGTCCGCATTGCCATGGTCGGCAGTAATAAGCACCGTGTAGCCGTTTTTCCGGGCTGTATCTACCACCTCTTGTACGCATTGGTCAACGGCTCTTATCGCCTTTTCAATGGCCTCATAAACACCCGTGTGACCTACCATATCTCCGTTCGCAAAGTTAAGCGCAATAAAATCGAACGTTTTGGTATTCAACGCCTCAACCAGCTTATCCTTTACCTCGTATGCGCTCATTTCAGGCTTAAGGTCATAGGTAGCAACCTTCGGCGATGGAACAAGTATGCGGCTTTCGTTTTCAAACACATCTTCGCGTCCACCGGAGAAAAAGAAGGTTACATGTGCATACTTTTCCGTTTCGGCAATACGCAGCTGCTTTTTACCTGCCCTTGCAACAGTCTCTCCCAACGTGTTCGTTACGTTATCCTTGTCAAACAAAATGTGCAACCCCTTAAAATGTGCATCGTAGGGGGTCATACAGTAGTAGTGCAGGGGAATCGTTTTCATTCCCTGCTCGGGCATATCCTCTTGGGTAAGCACCTGCGTTAGCTCGCGGGCGCGGTCGTTACGGAAGTTAAAGAAGATAATCGTATCGTCGGCTTGAATAGTGGTAAGCGGGTTGCCCTTATCATCCACATGTACAATGGGCTTAATAAACTCATCGGTAACGCCTTCGTCATACGAGGCCTGTATGGCAGCCAGCATATCGGTGGCGGGTTTTCCCTTTCCTTCAACCAGCAAATCATAAGCTTCCTTTACACGTTCCCAGCGCTTATCTCTATCCATAGCGTAGTAACGGCCAACAACGGTAGCAATTTTACCTGCCGATGTTTGCATGTGCTTTTGCAGCTGCTCTACAAAGCCTTTCCCGCTTTTAGGGTCGGTGTCGCGACCGTCCATAAAACAGTGAACAAAGCACTTGTCAATCCCGTACTCCTTGGCTATATCGCATAGCTTAAACAGGTGATCGAGCGAGCTGTGTACCCCACCGTTAGAAACCAACCCCATAAGGTGCAGCTGTTTTCCGCTCTTTTTAGCGTAGCCATAGGCGTCCTTTACCTCCGAATTATCCATAATGCTATTGGTACGGCAGGCTATATTGATTTTTACCAAATCTTGGTACACAACGCGTCCGGCGCCTATGTTGAGGTGTCCCACCTCAGAGTTACCCATCTGTCCATCAGGCAGACCCACGTTTTCACCACAGGTTAGCAGTTCCGAATGCGGATACCTTGTCTCCAACGCATCAATGTTGGGGCTTCCCGCTTCGTATATGGCGTTACTTTTATCTTCTTTTCCTATTCCCCAGCCATCGAGGATCATTAGTAATACTTTCTTATTCATGGTATATTTTTAGACTAATCAAACATAAATACTGTACAAACGTACACCATTTTAAGGAGAACAAAAAACCAAGAGAATATCGTTAGTTTATTTAAACAATGAAAAAGCGGGATTAGTTGCAAAGCGATCTGTTGCCTGCAATAACAACCTGATTTCATAGTTAATTCAAGTTGCTAACTACTAACTAATCAATCTGTCACTCCACATACTGATAACTTTTATCCCCTAAGCCCCTAAAGGGAGAACCCTACTACCGCAAAATTGAACGTTTGGGGAGTCGGTTACCCCCCCCTGCCCCCTTCAGGGGGCAGGGGGGTAATCAGTAGTAATTTGAATTATTTTTTGTTTTGAATTAATAAATAAAACTGCTACTTTTAGCAAGTAAAAACACCTCAATAATATACCTAAACTACCTAACCATGACTGCGAAAAGTGTATTCACTCTTTTCTTTTTCCTATTGATATCCGGTATCATAAGCGCTCAATCTCCAAAGGTTAAATTTGGCAAAGTTGAAGAAGCAGACCTACTCATGACCGTATGCCCTGCTGATAGCACAGCAAGTGCCTATATTCTTCATGATGAAGGAGGTTGCAACTTCGAATACACCAACCATGAAGGGTTTATACTTGTATTTAACCGCTTTACCAGAATTAAAATCCTAACAAAAGACGGGTACGATTTTGCAAATGTCAGCGTTCCTTTTTATGTGAGCAAAAGCGGCGAAAAGGAGCAGGTATATGGAATCAACGGGTGTACCCATAAGCTGGTAAACGGTAAGGTAGAAACAACCAAGCTGGACAAGAAATATGTATTTGAAGAACAAGCCGTAGATGGGTATAATCAGACAAAATTTACCTTCCCAAATGTAACCGAGGGGGTGATTATTGAGTATAAATATACCATTCGCTCTCCGTTTGCATATAATCTTCCTTCTTGGCGTTTCCAATCCTCTGCCCCTACAAAGTATAGCTGCTACACTGTGTCTATTCCCGAATACTATCGCTATAATAAAAACCAAAAAGGCTACGAGCACATTGTACTAAAAGAAGACCAGAACAGGCAAACAATAAATGTTGGAACGGGACGGGATATGTTTACGGCATCGTTCACCAATACGCTATATGAGTTTACCGGAACAAACCTACCCGCTATAAAGAACGAACCTTTTATGACAACCATAAAAGATTATGCGTCACAAATTGAATTTGAACTTATGAATATAAGCTTTCCCGGGAGCTTGATAAAAAATTACTCTTCTACTTGGGCTCAGGTAGATGAGAAGCTGATGGAAAGCGATGGATTTGGAAGACAGCTGGGGAAAAGCGTCTTTCGTAATGAAATCAAAGAGCTGCTTGCCAGTGACACCACGGGTGGTGTGGAAGTAAAAGCAGTAAAAATATTAGACTTTGTTCGCTCGCGCGTTAAGTGGAATAGCACAAGCTCGTCATATAGCAACGGAATAAAAGATGCCTATGCAAAGGGGACCGGAAACTCTGCCGACGTAAACCTCCTGTTGGTGGAGGCATTTCGTAACGGAGGACTAAATGCTCATCCTGTAATTTTGAGTACCCGTTCAAACGGTATGCTCCCGCTAAGCTCTCCTTCTATAACGAAGTTTAACTATGTTATTGCTTGTGTTGATGACAATGGTAAGAAGTTGTATTTTGATGCAACAGATCCAAACTCATATACAAACGTTCTTCCCGAGCGTTGCTTGGTTAATAAGGCAAGAGCATTTAATGGTAAGACCGGAGATTGGGTTAACCTGAAAGAATTAGAGGTGCCAAATGTATCAGTAAAAAGAGGTACTTTATCATTTAATGACGACGGGATACTTACCGGTTCTTTTCTAGAAACGGCAACCAATCAGCTTGCATCGCAGAAAAAAGAGGACTATAAGCAGTACGACAATGTAGACAAGTACACTGAAAAAATAGAGCACGACAACGGAATAAAGCTTACCAATTTTAAAGCGGAGGGCTATGACAAAACAGGCAATACCGTATCCGAAAAAATAAACTTCATAAATGAACAAATTAATACTCAAAGTGATATTATCTATTTAACTCCGTTGGTCTTTAGAGAGGTTGGAACAAATCCGTTCAAGTCGGAAGTAAGAACGTTTCCTATAGATTTTCCTTATCCAAGAAAAACAAACTATACGATTAGCTTCGTAATACCGGAGGGATATAAAGCAGACGAAGTCCCAAAATCCGAAAAGTTTACATTTGAAGATAACGATATTGTTGTTACATACATAACACAACAAAAAGAAAATATATTACAGCTACTATATAAGGTTGAATTGAATAACACACTTATTATTCCGAGTCAATACGCTATGCTAAAAGAGTTCTTTTCGAAGATTGTTGCCAAGGAAAAAGAAATGGTTGTACTGAAGAGAGAAAAAAAATGAAAAAAATTACGGCACTACTCTTTTTGCTTTGCATCTTGTCAACAAAAGCAATAGCGCAATATTCGGCATCCGATATTCCAAGTGAACTCCTGAAAAATGCTCAGGCTGTAATTCGACTGCATGATGAGTCATTTACTATGCAGAATACAACTACGGCGCTAAAAAAAATCACTGTTGCTACAACCGTTCTCAATGAAAAAGGTCGGCATAATGCGGACTTTGAGGCTTACTATGATAAGTTTAGCCGAATAAAAAAATTTGAAGGTCGAATTTTCGATAAGCAGGGAAAACAAATACGAACAATAAAGCGCGCTGACCTTTCTGAAAGCGGAATGTCGTCATCAGCCCTGTTTTCAGACAATAAAACTATGTTTTATGAATGCTATGTAAACCAATATCCTTATACAGTTGAGTATAGCTATGAGCAAGAGTTTTTCAACGGTTTTATTTCATACCCTTTTTTTGCCCCTGTTAACGAATACAACGTTTCGGTCGAAAAGGCCTACTATACCCTTACCCTACCGGCTCAACAAACATTCCACTTTAAAGAGTGTAATATGCCCAGCACATACCACCGACAGCAGAATGGTAATAGCGCCACTTATCGCTGGGAAGCATCAAATATTCCGGCAATAGTTCAAGAGCCATTTTCGCCAAGTACATCAGAATTTACTCCACTTGTAATGATTGCTCCTGATGATTTTTGTATGGAGGGTGTTTGTGGAAAGTTCACAACATGGCGCGACTACGGACTATGGGCGAATAAATTGCTAAATGGGCGGGATATACTTCCCGATGAGCTGCGAGCAACGCTTCAGAATATTGTATCTACTGCTAGTACGGATGTAGAAAAAGTACAAAAGATTTTCGAATACCTGCAATCCAATACCCGCTACGTAAGTATTCAGCTAGGCATTGGCGGGTTTCAGCCGGATTTTGCAGCCAACGTTTGTAAAACAAAGTTTGGTGATTGCAAGGGCTTATCCAACTACATGAAAGCCATGCTTAAAGAGGTTGGAATCAATGCCGTTTACTGCGAGGTGGGGTTAGGCCGGAAAGAGCACTACCTATACCCTGACTTTTCAAGCGTTACACAAACCAACCATGTTATTTTAATGGTTCCCCTAAAGAGCGATACCCTCTGGCTGGAATGCACTAATCAAAGTCTTCCTTTTGCTTACCTACACACGGGAATTGAGGATAGGGACGTACTTGCCATTAAAGAAGGTGGCGGAGAAATTATACACACTCCCGCTTTTTCAGCAATGCAAAACTCCCGCTTCAATATACTCCAGCTCAACTTATCCAACGATGGAAGTGCTACCGGAAACGTTGCCAGCGCATACATGGCTAACCGATACGAGGACGCTGTAAACTTAACATCGACAACTCCGGCAAAAGCGGTTGAGGTAATCACAAGGCAGCTAACGCTTCCGGGACTATCCATTAAGGACTTAAAACAAAACGAACAAAAGGGACGTACTCCCATACTCACACATCTTTACGCTATTGAAGCAAAAGATTTTGCATCGGCTGTTGGTAAACGTATGTTTATTCCGTTCTGTATTTTCAAAAGAGATACCAACTTAGAAATATTCAGCTCGGCTACCCGCGAACGAGATATTGTTATCCCAATGTCATTTACAGATAAAGATTCCATGGCAATTACCATTCCTACCGGTTATGTTGTTGAAACTCTTGCTAAGCCTAAAAAAATAGCAAGTCCCTTCGGAACATTTGAAAGCAATACTAAGCTTGAAGATGGTAAACTCATATCGGAGTACACCTACACTGTAAACAAAGGGAGATACCCCGCTTCCGAATATGCCGCATTAAAAGCATTTTTTGCGGAAGTAGGTAGAGCCCTACGGGGACAATCCGTTATTCAACAGAAAGAATAAGCGGCTAAACCTTATCCTCAAAAGGGTGTTTTATATATAAAAAGCGAAAGGCAGGCAATTTTGCTAGCAACAGCAAATATTTGCCTACCTTTGCTGCTGCTTAGGGTGTAAACATCGAGCTTACCTTTCGCTACGCTAACGGCCGTTAGCAATTCTCAACTGCCAGAATATCTTCATTTTATAAATCAATGAGTAAAAAGAAAAAACAACATCAGCCAACAGATTTGCACAGCAGCATTTTGGCGTTTTTCACATCTAACCCCGGTCAGCCATTTAACAGCAAGCAAGTGGCAAAAGAGCTTGGTATTACAAGTGACAGGGACAAGGCTTACGCAGTAATAGCCCTTGAAGATTTAGCCGACCAGCTTACGCTGAAACGTGGCGATAGGGGCAAATATTTGCTGGCAAAAGGTTCTACCAATAAAGAGCTGATAACCGGAACGGTAGATATGACCTCGCAGGGTTTTGCCTACATCGTGTCCAGTGAGTCGGAAGAAGATATTTTCGTATCACAATATAACCTAAACCATGCTTTGCATGGCGATACGGTAAAAGTACACCTCTACGTTAAACGCAAGGGAAGGCCGGAAGGAGAAGTAGTCGAAATTGTTGAGCGGTCAAAGCAAACCTTTGTCGGTAAGATTGAGATGAACGGACGGTTTGGCTTCCTTATCTGTGATAACCGTCAAATGCCCTACGATATTTTTATTCCGGCTGATGCGTTGGACGGAGCTAAAAACGGACAAAAGGTAGTGGGTCGGATTGTCGATTGGGCTCCAAATATGAAGAACCCCGTCGGTGAGGTGGTTGATGTACTGGGAACTCCGGGCGATAATGATGTGGAAATGCACTCCATCCTTGCCGAATTTGAGCTACCCTACCGTTTTCCGGTGGCACTCGATAAAGTGGCAGAAGGAATTGATGGTGCAATTGGCGAAAAGGATTATGCCGAGCGCCGTGACTTTCGTAGCATATCCACATTTACCATAGACCCAAAGGATGCCAAAGACTTTGACGATGCGCTATCTATTCGCAAGCTAACGGATACTACTTGGGAGGTGGGCGTACACATTGCCGATGTTACGCACTACGTAAAACCTAACTCGGAAATTGATAAGGAGGCTTCCCAACGTGCTACATCGGTTTACTTGGTTGACCGTACTGTTCCCATGCTTCCGGAGCGTTTGTCAAATAACCTTTGCTCGTTGCGTCCCAATGAAGAGAAGCTATGTTTTTCTGCCGTATTTGAGCTGGATGAGAAGGCAGGCATTAAAAGTGAGTGGTTTGGTCGCACGGTTATCCTGTCAACCCGCCGCTTTACATACGAAGAAGCACAGCAGGTAATTGAAACAAACGAGGGCGATTGCAAAGAAGAAATACTTACGCTGAACATGCTGGCACAAAAGCTTCGCTCCAAACGCTTTGATAACGGAGCGGTAAACTTTGAACGGGAAGAGCCCCGTTTTGAAATTGACGAGAAGGGAAAACCGCTGAGCGTATATTTCAAAGAATTTAAGGAGTCGAATCAGCTGATAGAGGAATTTATGCTATTAGCGAACAAAAAGGTTGCCGAACTTATAGGAAAACAAAAGGTAAACGGAAAGGCTAAAACCTTTGTGTACCGTATCCACGAACAGCCTAATGAAGATAAGTTTAATAGCTTCCGCGAGTTTATTACCCGCTTTGGCTATAAGCTGGCTCCAAAAAAAGAAAAAGATATATCGAAAGAGCTGAACAAGCTGTTGGCGGAGGTAAAGGGAAAGCCTGAGGCAAACCTTATTGAAACGCTTGCCGTTCGCTCAATGGCTAAGGCTCGCTACTCCACCGATAATGTAGGACACTATGGTTTAGCATTCCCCTACTATACCCACTTTACTTCGCCCATTCGTCGTTATCCGGATATGATGGTGCACCGCTTGCTGGCTCTCTACCTGAAAAATGGGAAATCGGCTGATGCTGCATATTACGAAGATATGTGTAAACAGTCATCCGCAATGGAAATGAAGGCTGCCGAAGCTGAACGCGCTTCCATCAAGTACAAGATGGTAGAGTTTATGCAGGATAAGGTTGGGCAGGAATTTGACGGTGTAATTTCCGGCGTTACCGAATGGGGCATATACGTAGAGCTGGGCGAAACAATGATTGAGGGAATGGTATCTGTCCGTGAAATGAAAGATGATTACTACTACTTCGATGAGCAAGAGTACAGCATGGTTGGCCGTACCGGACGTAGAAAATACACTCTTGGCGACAAAGTAAAAGTAAAAGTTTTACGTGCCGATATGGAGAAGAAGCACCTCGATTTCAGCCTTGTTACCGAGCCTGATGACAGTGATTTTGTCTTGGTTAGAGAAAGCAGCCAGAATGGAAAACGGAAACGTAGAAGATAGTATGCAAAAACAAAACAGGCCTCTAGGAAAAGTTTTCCTAGAGGCCTGTTTTGTTTTTGCAACTTATGTAGTAAACCTCTTTAGGGAATACTTTCTAATAATTTGAAGCAAAGATAGCCCCGAAGCGGGCTGAATATGAATAACCGTCTTAATCAGGCGACATTGGAGGAAATCTATTACATTGATTTATTCACAGTGTCCCAAGTTTTTCATAACTTGCGCGTATGAATGCAAGCATACAACAGCTGGAATACATAGTGGCGGTGGACACTTGGAGGCATTTTCAAGCGGCAGCGGACAGCTGTTTCGTCACACAGCCAACCCTCAGCATGCAAATACAAAAGCTGGAGGACGAAATCGGGTTTAAAATATTCGACCGGAACAAAAAGCCCGTAACTTGTACAGAAGAGGGTAAGGCTATTGTTGCACAGGCACGCAAGATTTTGGCTGAATCACAACGGCTGGGAGAGCTGGTCTCAGAATTGAAAGGTTCACTTGAAGGGGAGTTACGCTTAGGCATTATCCCAAGTATCGCACCCTACCTGCTACCTCTTTTTCTTAAATCGTTTCTTGAGAAATATCCAACCATAACGCTACAGGTGAGCGAGGTAAAAACGGGATCCATGCTACGACTTATTCGTCGCGGCGAGCTTGACGCAGGGATTCTATCTACCCCCATAAATGAAACGGGATTTGAAGAAGAGCTGCTATACGTGGAAGATTTTCAAGTTTACCTTTCACCGGAAAATGAGCTGTACCAAAAATCTGCGTTAACCGCTGACGATATGGCGGGCAACAGCATCTGGCTGTTGGAAGACGGGCATTGCCTACGCGACCAGCTAGTTAACTTCTGCTCGCTTGCACCTAATGGATCTGTTTCTGCACGATTTAATTACGAGGCTGGTAGCTTAGAAACACTCAAACGAATGGTTGACCTGCACGGCGGACTCACGTTCATTCCTAAGCTGGCTACGCTGCCGCTATCTCCTACTGACAGAGGAAACCTGCGCCCATTTGCATCCCCTGTTCCGGCCAGAGAAGTAAGCCTTATAAGTAACGGAGGGAGCGTAAAACAACGCTTACGCGAAGTATTGAGGACAGAAATTCTATCTATCGTTGGTAGCACGGCTGACAATGACTATGTGAAGCTGTCCCATCAACAGTGATTTTTCAGAAAATTGTTGCACAGCGCCGGCTATTTACATTTTTTGCCTTCGCATAACCGCTATTCAATAAATAGCTATCTTTGTAAATAGCATTAAAGAAAACAGCTATCCGGCATTTGCTAACTATGTATAATCTTTTTGCCGTTACAACGTTTAAATAGATAGTTTTACCTATAAAATATATCACAATGCAACAGAATATAGACACATACAGCTTCAGCGAAAAACGGGCTATTATCCGTGTTGATTACAATGTTCCCTTAAATGATAAGTTTGAAGTAACCGATGATACTCGTATCAGGGCTACTATACCAACCTTAAATAAAGTGCTTTCCGGCGGTGGCTCTGTGATTTTAATGTCGCACTTTGGCCGCCCCAAGGGACCAACGGATAAATACTCATTACGTCACGTTATTCCTACGCTCGAAAAGCTAATAGGTAAAAAAGTGATTTTTGCTCCAGACTGTATGGGTGATGAGGCGGCAAAGCTATCGGCAGAATTAAAGCCGGGAAACATTCTTTTGTTGGAAAACCTTCGCTTTTATGAAGAAGAAGAGGGTAAGCCAAATTTACCCGAAACAGCCACCGATGAGGAAAAGAAAGCGGCAAAAAGCGCGCTGAAAGAAAAACAAAAAGTATTTATAGACCGCTTAGCCGGCTATGCCGACTGTTATATTAACGATGCTTTTGGAACCGCGCACCGTGCGCATGCCTCAACAGCGTTGATTGCCGCCAAGTTTCCGAACGATAAGATGTTTGGCTATGTGATGAATGGTGAACTGAAAGCGATTAAAAAAGTGCTGGAAGCACCTGAGCGTCCGTTCACAGCAATACTAGGAGGCTCTAAGGTATCAAGTAAGATTACCATCATTAAAAATTTGCTCAGTAAGGTTGACAACCTCATTATTGGCGGCGCTATGAGCTTTACTTTTGTAAAAGCGCTGGGAGGGAAAATAGGTTCATCACTTTGTGAGGATGATTATCTTGAGCTGGCAAAGGAAATTATGAATGATGCTGACAAAAAAGGGGTGAAAATATACCTTGCAACAGATGCAGTTGTTGCCGACGCGTTTGATAATAACGCTAACCGCCAGCTGCTACATGTTAACCAAATTCCCGACGGATGGCAAGGGCTGGATGTTGGAGCCGGAACTATTGAGCGCTGGAAAGAGGTTATTATGGGTTCTAAAACTATTCTTTGGAATGGCCCCATTGGCGTATTTGAGATGCCGAACTTTGTGCACGGAACACACGCCGTTGCCGAACTAATAGTAGAAGCAACAGCCAAAGGCGCATATTCGCTGATAGGCGGAGGAGACTCGGTAGCCGCCATTAACCAGTTTGGTATGGCCAATAAGGTAAGCTACGTGTCAACGGGAGGAGGCGCGCTACTTGAATATATTGAAGGTGCCGAGCTGCCGGGCGTAACGGCAATTGAAGCTTAATAACACCTAAAGCATACTATACCGGTAAACATCTCCTCAATGGGAGATGTTTATTTTATCTGACTAATATTTTAAACAGCCTGACATGAAAAGTTTCTTTAAGATGCTACTCGCCTCCTTCATAGGCGTATTTATCGCATCGTTTCTACTATTAATTATTACTTTCGGATTCATAGGCGCCATGATTTCAATGGGTGAACAGGAGGTAAAACTTTCCGAACCAACCGTTTTGAAGCTTACATTCGATATTCCGGTTGTGGACTATTCCGGCGGTAGCTTTACTGATAATTTCGACATGCTAACCATGAATGTTCAACAGAGCATGGAGCTATACAAGGTATTGGAAAGCATTGAAAAAGCCGCTTCCGATCCCCACATATCAGGCATATACATGGATTTGGGAAGGATGAATATAGGTATTACTGCAGCAGAAGAAATTCGTCGCCAGCTGGAAGTATTTAAGCTATCGGAGAAATTTATTGTTTGCTATGCCGACAACTACTCGCAGACAGCCTACTACTTAGCCTCTGTTGCCGACCAAATTTACTTGAACCCCTATGGCTCTGCATTGCTAAAAGGAATATCGTCTGAAGTAATGTTCTACAAAAAAACGCTTGATAAGCTCGGCGTGGATATGCAAATTATCCGCCACGGCAAGTTTAAAAGTGCGGTAGAGCCGTTTATGACAGATAAGATGAGCCCTGAGAATCGCGAGCAGATAGAGACCTATGCCGGCTCTATATGGAACTTTATGATGGAAGAAATTGCCAAAACCAGAGGCTTGAGCGTAGATGAGCTCAATAAGCTAGCCAACGGGCTGGTACTTAAAGATGCCGAAAGTGCTTTGAGCAATCAGCTGGTAACCGGCATAATGTACAAAGATGAAGTGATTGCCAAGCTTTGCCAGCTGATGAACGTTAGCTCAGAGAAAAGCCTTAGCGTAATAGATCTTTCCGGCTACATGAAAACACCTAAAAAGATTTCCAAAGCGAGAAACCGGGTTGCCGTTGTGTATGCTTCAGGTGAAATTGTAATGGGCGATGGCAGCAGCGGTGTTTCATCTGATTATATTTCACAGGCAATACGCAAAGCGCGTAATGACGAATCAATTAAAGCGGTTGTATTCCGCGTAAACTCTCCGGGCGGAGACGCGCAAGCGTCAGAAATTATTGCCCGTGAGCTGGAGCTCACAGCAAAAGAAAAGCCTGTAATTGTTTCAATGGGTAGCCTTGCTGCCTCCGGCGGTTACTGGATATCCACACCCGGAAGCCTTATTATGTCCAACCATACTACACTTACCGGTTCTATTGGTGTTTTCGGCATGGTTCCAAACATTCAAAAAGGAATGAACGACCTTTTAGGGTTAACCATTGACGTGGCAAAAACAAACACAAATGCCGACCTTTTATCAGTTTACAGGCCGTTAAACGCTGCGGAGAAGGACTACATACAGGGTCAGATAGAAACTATTTACGACAAGTTTACCACTAAAGTCTCTCTTAGCCGTAAAATGAGCAAAGAAGCGGTGGATAGCATTGGACAAGGTCGTGTATGGAGCGGAGTTAATGCAATGAATATTGGACTTATCGACTCGTTCGGAGGACTAAAAGATGCTATCGCTTTAGCTGCCAATCAGGCTAACCTTTCAGACTATAAGGTGGTACAGCTGCCTTTGAAAAAGGATAAGTTTGAGGAGCTGCTTAGTAGCTTCATGTCATCAAAAATACTAGGAAAGAACAGCGCTACCGCCAACGACCTGAAGAGAACGCTAAGCAACTATGAGCACTTGCTAAACGCTATAACGCAACCAGGCGTAAAAGCACGCATGACTTATGAGGTAGAGCTGCACTAAAATATGCGTCATTGCGAGGCGCTTTTTTCCGACCCGAAGGGCAGCGCAGCTAACCAATCTCTGCCACATTGAGGAGATTGGTTAGCTGCGCTCGCAATGACGACATTAATGATAGCTTGCTGAATATAAAACAAAAACGCCGGGATTTAATAATTCCGGCGTTTTTTATTGGCTGTTAAAACCAGCTACTATAATTCTTCAACCCAACCGAACTTATCGGCGTCATCGCCATACTGAATGGCTTGTAAACGAGTGTATAGCTTAGTTGTGTAAGGTCCCGGTTCGTCAGCATACTTATATACCTTTCCGGTTTCACGGTCTTGTATGCTCTTAATCGGCGTAATGACTGCCGCTGTCCCGCAAGCTCCGGCCTCTTCCAGCTCTGCAAGCTCCTCAACAGGCATTTTACGACGCTCAACCTTCATTCCCATATCTTCTGCCAACGTACAAAGGCTCATGTTGGTTATTGACCGAAGAATAGAGGTAGAATCGGGGGTAATGTACACACCTTTCTTAATACCGAAAAAGTTTGCGGGACCGCATTCGTCAATATATCTCTTTTCCTTGGCATCAAGGTAAAGCGCGGTGTTGTATCCTTCTCGTCCGGCCCTAACAATTGATGACAACGATGCAGCGTAGTTTCCACCTATTTTGAAACGTCCGGTTCCAAGAGGTGCAGCGCGGTCAACATCGCGTACTAATTGTATATTAACCGCCTTAAATCCTTGTGCAAAATAAGGCCCCACAGGCGCAACAAAAACAACTAGCATATACTCGTCGGAAGGACTAACACCCATCTTTGCACCTGTACCAATAATAAGCGGACGGATATAAAGTGATGCACCCGTTCCATGTGGTGGAACGTATTGTTCGTTCAGCTTTATGGCTTTTACGATAGCATCTTTAAACTTTTCTTCAGGAATTTCAGGCATAAGAATTCCCCTGCACGTGAAGTTGATTCTTTCCCAGTTGTCTTTCCAGCGGAAAAGACGAATCTTTCCGTTTGCACCACGGAAAGCCTTCATTCCTTCGAACGCTTCTTGTCCGTAATGTAAACAGGTAGCGCTGATGTGAATAGAAATATATTCGGACGAGGAAATTTCTACCTCTCCCCATTTTCCGTTGCTGTAGCGGCAACGTGTATTATAAGCTGTAGGCATGTAGCCAAAGGGAAGCTTACCCCACTCTAAATTTAGCGTATCCATAGTTTTGATTTATCGTTATGTTGTTGATTTATTCTTTCAAATTATAGAGCTAAGCTACGCTTTATTTTGCATTTTCGAAAAGAAAAGATAATTCGGCTTATAGTTTTATAACAGATTTGCGGGATTTCAGCTTGCTTTTAAAACTTACGTTAAACCATGTAGAGTTTTTACCACCGTTACCCCCAACCTCCTTAGTAAAATGGAGATTTAAAAATTGGAACACAGAACACACCGCTAACGACACAGATAAGCGCGGTTAGAATGGAACAAAACTGAGTTTATCTGTGGATGAAATTTGCGTCGTCTGTGTGCTTATCTCGCTTATGTGGTGAAAATTTCTCTTTTAGGGTTTGAGGGCAAAGCGTCCCGAGTACGACATTATCATTACTTAACCTACTATTTCAAGCCAATAGCTTACCTTTGCGCCGTATGATACAAAAAGACAAACTTTTCGGTAAAACGCTGACAGAGCTGACAAATATTGCCAAACAGCTTGGGTTACCCGCCTTTACAGGTAAGCAGCTGGCAGACTGGCTGTATAAAAAGCGTATAGACGGAATTGAGCAAATGACCAACATTTCGGCCAAAGGTATTGCCTTGCTAAAAGACCGATTTGAGCTTGGCTTACAAGCCCCTACTGATGTTCAGCAATCTGCAGACGGTACCAAAAAGTATCTTTTCCCTACAGATACCGGTAACTTTATAGAGGCGGTAATGATTCCCGATAAGGACAGGGTTACGCTTTGCGTATCCTCGCAAGTTGGCTGTAAAATGGGCTGTACGTTTTGCATGACGGCGCGACAAGGTTACCAAGCCTGCCTGAGTGCCGGAGAGATTGTAAACCAGCTGCACAGCATACCCGAGCATGAACAGCTGACCAACGTAGTGTTCATGGGCATGGGCGAACCCTTTGATAATACCGATGAGGTGCTCAAAAGTTTGGAAATCATTACGGCCGACTGGGGTTACGCCTGGAGCCCGAAACGGGTAACTGTATCCAGCATTGGTGTTACTCCGGGAATGGTTCGTTTTTTAGAAGAAAGCAAATGCCACCTTGCCATCAGCCTTCACAACCCGTTTAATGAGGAGCGACGGGAGCTAATGCCCATGCAAAAGGCTTACCCCATAGAAGAAGTTGTTGACCTGATAAGACGCTATGATTTCAGCCACCAACGCCGTGTTAGCTTCGAATACATTATGTTTGCAGGGGTAAACGATACTCCCCGACACGCCGAAGGCTTGGCGAAGCTGCTAAAAGGGCTCGATTGCCGAATAAACTTGATTCGCTTTCACCCCATTCCTGATAGTAACCTAAGCACATCACCAGCTAGTGTTATAGAGAACTTTCAGCAACACTTAATGAATAAAGGCTTTATTACTACGTTGCGGGCTTCTCGGGGGATGGATATTTTGGCTGCCTGCGGAATGCTCTCAACCGCAAAGCGTAAAGAGCAAAATTAACAGTCCGCATTCATATCAAATTATTTTAATACATTTGCAACCCAAGTCATCGCTTTATGTGGCTTACATGTTTTACTAAATCGCTAAACGTTGGAACCTCCGAGTAGTATAGACCCTTTACCTGAACTCCTTACCCCCGCCTATCTGGTGGGCTTCTCCGTATTAATTCTTTTACTATTGCTATCTGCCCTGCTATCGGGTGCGGAAACGGCTTTTTATTCCATGTCCTCTGACGATGTTAACCGTTTAAAATCGAATAACGACAAGTCGTCCATTCGGGTGGTTCGCCTACTATCGACCCCCGATTACCTGATTAGCACCATTTTGCTACTAAATACGCTGATAAACGTATCATTCATACTCTTATCTGCGTACATGGTTGCGCAGCTGGGAGGCGCGGGAAATACAGTAGAAGGATTTCTTATCCTCATGGTATTAATATCGCTGGTTTTGCTTTTATTTGGTGAGGCCATCCCAAAGTTTGTTGCCGCAAACAGTAAGATCCCTTTCCTCCGAATGGCATCCTTCCCGCTAATGTTGGGAATGAATATTGCCAAACCGTTCAGCAAGCTGATAATCTCTATCGTAGGAAAAATAAGCAAGCCAAGCCTATCAAAGAGCAAGAGCGATATGTCTATAGAAGATCTGTCGGATGCCATCAACGTAACAAAAAGCCATTCCGACGAGGATAAGCAGCTTCTTAGAAGCATTGTTGACCTGGGAAGTACCGATGTGAACGAAGTAATGCACTCTCGCATTGATATTTCGGCAGTTGACATCAGCATAAGCTTTGACGAGCTGTACGCTTACGTTGTTGATTGTGGCTACTCTCGTATTCCCGTATTTGAAGGTGATTTGGACAACATAAAAGGCGTTCTGTACATTAAAGACCTTCTCCCCCACCTCAATAAAAATGAAGTTGGCTTTTCTTGGCAATCGCTTATTCGTCCGGCCTACTTTGTTCCGGAAAGCAAGCGCGTAAACGACCTGCTGAGAGAGTTTCAGCAAAAGCGCATTCACATGGCTATTGTTGTCGATGAATATGGTGGAACAAGCGGTATTGTTACGCTAGAAGATATTTTGGAAGAAATTGTAGGTGAAATATCCGATGAAACAGACTCGGATGAAAGCTCGGTAGTAATACTAAAAGACGGGTCTTACATTTTTGAAGGGAAAACTACGCTTGGCGACCTTTGCCGGATAATGAATATTGACTACTACGCATTATTTGCGGAGGTTGATGATGATATTGAAACCCTTGCCGGTTTGGCTCTCAGCCTAAAGGGCGGGTTCCCGAAAAAAGGGGAAGAGTTTAACTACGACCAGCTAATGCTAAAGGTTCTGGAAGTTGATAGTCGCAGAGTGCTAAAGGTAAAAGTATCAATAGCCGAATGATGAAAAAGATTAACATAGCATTTTGCTTAATGGTTGCATGCAGTGTAATGGTCTTCACCTCATGCAAGCGCGAGGTTTATACCCCAAAACCCCGCGGATATTTTAGAATTGCACTTCAGGATAAAAATTACCAAACGTTTGACTCTGCTTCTTATCCCTATACGTTTGAGTATCCTGTTTACGGTAAAATACACCCCGTAAAAAAGGAAGGCGAACAGTATTGGCTTAACCTTGAATTTCCGGCATACAACGCAACCATATACATCAGCTATAAGCATGTAAATAACAACTTGCCGGAGATTATTGAGGATAACCATAAAATATCATCCCGGCATACCATAAAGGCTGATGCTATGGGCAACAGCGTGTTTATACGAGAGGATGCAAGGGTTTACGGCTTACTTACAGAAATAGACGGGGGTGTTGCGTCGGCTATACAGTTTTACGTTACCGACAGTACCAAGAATTTTGTACGGGGTTCGCTTTACTTCAACACCACAACCAACAGCGATTCTCTTGCTCCGCTAGTCAGCTACTTTAAAAAAGATATTCAGCACTTGATGGAAACTTTCGAGTGGAAAACCAAACAGTAACATAACGCATATAAATATGCCCTTACATAGTATTGATAAATTTGAAGACGGTGGAACATTGGCCATTTGGCATATCACCGAATCGGAAGACGAGCTACGAAGCATTGCCGCTGTTCCCGACGAGGAGCAGGATGACATTAACCTTTCCCCGCTGGAAAAACGCCGTATGGAGCGTTACGCCATTCGAGCATTGCTGAACTCGGTGTTTGAAGAAAAGGTGTATTTGGGGTACGAGGAGGATAACAGCCCCTATCTTAAAAACACGCACTGTAGTATCAGCATATCTCACTCAGGCGAGTACGCTTGCATATTCGTACACGAAAACGAAAATGTTGGAGTAGATGTTGAGGTGCTTGACCGAGATTTTACTGCCGTTGAAACAAAAATTCTATCGGATAACGAAAAAGACTACATCTCCGATAAATACCGCCAAACCCAGCTAGGCATTATATGGTGTGCGAAAGAGGCGGTATATAAGCTAATGTGTGAACGCGGGGTCGATTTTTCCGAACAAATTGAAATCGATAAGTTTACCCCCCGTGAAGAAGAAGGCGAGCTGGATGCCGTATTTACAAGCCAAAAAGGTAAGGAATATGAGCTGGAGCTACACTACCGTCTTTTTAACGGCTACGCGCTTGTTTGGGTAACATCGGATACGATTTAACGCAATTACCATACACAAACGGAATAAGAGCACGTCATTGCTGAGCAAAACGAAGCAACCGAGCCTGCGAGTTCGGCAAAGCCAATCTCCTCAATCTAAACAGATTGCTTTGACAAAAAACGCCTCGCAATGACGTGTTTTTTTAGTCCCCCTGTTTATGCTCGGAAACACAAAAAAAGAATTAGTATATGATTACCTTTGCCAATTATCTTTTTCACTAAAAGGTTAATTCAAAAATATAAGCTATGAATAAAACAAAAATTACCGTAGTTGGCGCCGGAAATGTAGGTGCTACTTGTGCAAACGTGATGGCTCAACGTGAGCTGGCCGACGAAATTGTATTGCTAGACATCAAAGAAGGTGTAGCCGAAGGTAAGGCACTTGATATGATGCAAACCGCCACTTTGTTGGAGTTTGATACACGTGTTATTGGAAGTACAAATGACTACAGCAAAACAGCCGGATCGGATGTTGTAGTTATCACCTCCGGTATTCCCCGTAAGCCGGGTATGACCCGCGAAGAGCTTATTGGTATAAATGCCGGTATTGTAAAAGAAGTTGCAGAAAACGTTCTTAAGCACTCGCCTAACGCTATACTGGTTGTCATCAGCAATCCTATGGATACAATGACCTACCTTGCACTTAAGGCTACAAAGCTAGCCAAGAACCGCATCATTGGTATGGGTGGAATTCTTGACAGCTCACGCTTTAAATGCTACCTAAGCCAAGCGCTTAATGCTCCGGCCAGCGATATTGAAGGTGTTGTTATTGGCGGTCACGGTGATACTACTATGATTCCTCTTACCCGTTTTGCTGCTTACAGAGGTATTCCTGCCTCAAGCATACTCAGCAAGGAAGCGCTTGATAAGGTTGCTGCCGATACAATGGTTGGCGGTGCTACACTTACCAAGTTCCTCGGAACATCTGCATGGTACGCTCCGGGTGCTGCTGGTGCTGCATTGGTTGAAGCAATTGTTCGCGACCAGAAGAAGCAATTCCCCTGCTGTGTTTACCTTGACGGCGAATACGGACAAAAGGATATTTGCATGGGCGTTCCTGTAGTAGTTGGCAAAAACGGTTGGGAAAAGATTGTTGACTACAGGCTGAACAGTGAAGAGCAAGCTGCTTTCAACAAGAGTGCAGAAGCCGTTCGCAGCATGAACAACGTGCTTACCGAAATGAAAGTGCTGTAATCACACTTCCATATATTTCACAACAAAAGCCGGAGCATAAGTTCCGGCTTTTTTAGTTATTCCTATGAAGCGTATTTTAATTCTAGTGCGGCTCCACTACCCCTAAATCCCCCTAAAGGGGGACTTGGCTACTGCGTAATTGAACTTAAGGAGATCGTTTGTACAAACTCAAAGCCCCCTTTAGGGGGTTGGGGGTAATAGTTGACAATATGACTGAATATATACTCATTGAATAGTATATCGTAGCTTTATTGCAAACTCATTATTGTAGCTCCGCTTTTCCAGCAAGGGCTGAATAAACTCAGCCGATAAGGTTAAACCGGAAAGGACGCTATATCCCGCTTCTATGTCAATCGGAATATCAAGTATGTTACTTTCAAAGTCATATAGCCAAGTGGCATAGTACCCAATATACCACCGCTTAAACCACCAGTCAACGTTAGGAGATATGGCTAAGGCGCGCACATTGGATGCTTGGCTGCTTCCGGCAAACGAAAAGCGGTACTCAACAGCAAACGAATAGGTTCCGGCAAGCTTATCCCTGAAGTACATAAACCCCACACCCGGCCGTAGCTGCCACTTCCCACCACCCAGCGACTCATTGGTAGCACTAGGAAATACTGATTGAATTGAATACCCGAAATACAGCTGCTTGTTATGAGAAACAACGGCATGGCTAAACTTAAGGCTGATATCGGATAGGCCGAATACATCACTACCCGATGTATTGCTGTTGGCTAGGGGTACATCCAAGCGAAAATGGTAACTCCCACCAATGGTAGCGATGCTTCGTAGTATATAGCTGTTGAAGTATTGATCGTTCTTGAGGTTCTGTCTGTCAAAACGAGGGCTGATGTAGTATAAGTCCTTAAATGGATAAGGAAATACTTCCGCTGCCCGTCCAAGTGTTTTGTTTTCCTGAGCACCGACAAAATAGGCGCAGAAGAACATTCCAAAAACAAAAATACCTATTGTAGCCAATCTCTTCATAGTACGTTTATTCATTATAGAGCCGCCCTCCTACACCCCAACTTTTTCAACACATAGCACATAGGTTTTTCTGTATCTAATATCATTTATCAATACCAGTTGATGTAATAACTATGTGTTTTTATGTGAACTATGCGCCTATGTGGTGAAAATTTTTAATGGGTTAGGGGTAAATACTTACGCCATATAAACAACATAATAAAGAAAAAGCTATTCTTTTTGATATATTTACCTTTCAAATTGTGTGTTTCGTCTAAAACAGCACTATTCATGGACTATTCAAATTTCTTCTTCATTGTTGGCACAGTAGCATACGTTATCCTTATTGCCTTTACCGTTATTCGAATTATTTCGGATACGGAAAACTCCGCAAAATCGTTGGGTTACTTGCTAATGGTGATGTTTCTTCCGGTAATTGGCGTAATCCTCTACTTTTCACTCGGTGAAAACTATCGCAAGCGGAAGCTCTACAAGCAAAAGCTGATTAACGACCAGACCGTTCTTGATAATATCGTCCACCACGTTGTTGCAAGCACGGAAGAGCTGCTGCAAAAAAACGCTGAGCTGATAGACGGCAAAGAAGGGATTGTACGTATGCTGCTAAGCGACTACACGTCGCCCCTTGCACCCACCAAAGAGGTGAAGCTGCTGGTTAACGGAGAGCGAAAGTTTGAGGAGCTGTTCAACGCGCTGGAAGAGGCAAAAGACCACATCCACATGCAGTACTACATTTTTTGTGATGATGTAATTGGTAATCGGGTAAAGGATATACTACTGCGAAAGGCGGCCGAAGGGGTAACCGTTCGCTTTATGGTTGACGATTTTGGGAGCCACGGGCTACGCAAACGCATGCTTAAGGAGCTGAAAAACGGGGGTGTTGAGGTAGCTGTATTCTACAAAATACACCTTTACGCGCTGGCTAACCGCATGAACTACCGCAACCACCGCAAAACAGTTGTAATTGACGGAAAAACAGGCTTTGTTGGAGGAATAAACGTAGAAGACAAGTATATTAACGATGGTCGTAGCGATTTATTTTGGCGCGATACGCACATAATGGTACGAGGAGCGGCTACGCTGGGCTTGCAGTACACGTTTATGAACGATTGGAACTTTTGCGCCGAGCAAAAAGTAAAGGTAGAACCCCGCTATTTTGCCATAGAAGAAAAAGAAAATTCTAACGCTAACGAGCTGGTACAAATTGCTGCAAGCGGCCCCGATAGCCCCTATTCGGGTATTATGCTATCTTGCCTTGGCGTTATCCTGAACAGTAAAAAGCGGTTGTACATAACCTCCCCCTACTTTATACCGAACGAAACAATTGTTGATGCCATAAAGTTTGCAGCCCTTAGCGGGGTCGATGTTCGCTTGCTGGTTCCGGGTATATCGGATAGCAAGCTGGTAAATGCCGCCTCCTGCTCCTACTACGGTAAGCTGCTCAATGCCGGTGTTCGTATATTTCGCTACCAGAAAGGGTTCGTACACGCCAAAACTATGGTTTCAGACCATACGCTTGTAGTGGTGGGTTCGGCCAATATGGATATGCGCAGCTTCGACCTGAACTTTGAGATTAACGCCCTTGTATTTAGCCGTGAAATAAACAACCAGCTGTGCGATGCTTTTTTAAATGACCTTGAAGACAGCGTTGAAATAAATCCGCTGGAATGGGCAAACCGCGGCCGGGCTAAACGATTTGGAGGA
This sequence comes from Bacteroidales bacterium, assembly GCA_031551125.1. Taxonomy (GTDB): domain Bacteria; phylum Bacteroidota; class Bacteroidia; order Bacteroidales; family UBA932; genus JAIRNF01. Next base: position 91,978 of record JAVBOB010000009.1, on the reverse strand, counting down.
CGACTGGCAAGGCTTTGTTCGCCGCTGTTGTAATAAATTTCTGCAAGCGAATTAATTTGATAGATTTCTGAGCAAGTGAAGTAAACAGGGGGATTGAAGTCCTAAAAATGTTTTAGTAACAAAATATAAAGATATGCCAATACAAATCAAAATAAAGGGGAACAAAGAAACAAATGAATATCAAGACGCCTTACAATTGAAGCAACTTTTTGAATCTTCTATTGACATAAATTCAACAAACGGAGAAATTCTAATTATTTCAAATGCAACATTATTTGGCCAGAAAACAAAAGATATAGATTTAGTTGTTATTGGAAATCTCGAGAAATATAACTGTAAAATAAAAACAAAGGCTCGTAGTAAGGAAGGCGAAAAAGAGATTGAGTTAGAATTAGAAGAACGACATGTATATGTAAATAACTTTTGTTTTGTTATAGAAACAAAAAGACATCGTGCAGAAGATATAAGGCTAGAAGGACTCAACCTATCTGTAAAGTACAATGATAAATATTCAAATGCGACAACTCAGAGTGAAAATCAAAAATATTCTCTAAAGAATTTCTTCATAGATACACTAAATTATACCCCTTACATTTGCAATTTTATATGGTTTAGAAATGTCAATTGGGACTCTATAAAAATCCTTTTCGAGAATAACAAGAATTTGTACACCAAGCATAACTATTTACCCGCAACTTTTAAATTTCCATTTTTATTGCAATTAGCATGTGTTCAAAATGCTCCTTATAACTATAAGGATAATAACAAAAACTATAAAGGATATGTGTCCTTTAATTGTCTGAAAAAAAACGAAGTCTTCGACTATCCCGAGATAGATCGTATTTTCAATATTTTTGAAAAAGTAAAACAAGGGGTAGGTAATTTAACAAGAAAGAAAATAGAGTTGATTACAAATAAATTATTGGCAACCCAACAATACGCACAGGCAATAGGAGAAAAATTAGTCATTATATCAGGAAGAGCTGGAACAGGTAAAACTGTCAAACTATTAAGGATAGCATGTGATTTAGCAATTAATAAAGGAGCAAGGTCTTTAATTTTGACGTATAATCATGCTCTAGTAAGTGACATTAGGCGAACCTTGGCTTTAGCCGAAATTCCGGATGGCGTTGATAATTATACTGTTAATATAACCACTTTGCACAATTTTTTTCATGAACTCGTTTTATTAGTTCTGAATTCTAAAAACCCAGAACAAGGGATGAAACATATTCCTGATTTCTTCACAAAATATGCTGCATATCTACAAAATATTATTGATTCTATCAATAATCGAGAGTTAACAAAAAATGTACAGGATAAGATTACATGGGATTATATTTTAATTGACGAAGCGCAGGATTGGGGTGATTTGGAAAAGAAAATAATTTTCACTATTTTCGGTAAAGAAAAAATAATAGTTGCTGATGGAATAGATCAACTGGTTAGAAGTCAAAAAAAGTGTAATTGGACTCAAGGGCTAAAGCCCAATATTGATTTTAATAAAACATATGAAAAAAGGGGTCTGAGGCAAAAAGCAAATTTGATTTCTTTTGTAAATGAATACGCTAAACAAACAGGTATCACATGGGAAATAGAGCCAAAACCAGAACTTATCGGCGGGAAAATAATTATTACAACCAAAGGCTATACAAAGGCATTGCATGACGAACAACTTAAGTATTGCAAAGATTATCAAAACTCTGAATATGAAATGATGTTTTTAGTCCCACCTAGCCTAGTAGATAGAAAATATGACGAAAAGCATATAGAAACAAGAAAATTTAGTCTTACAAACGATTTTTTAAATATGGGTATATCCATCCATGATTTAACAAATAAAGATTTACGCATACAGCAATATGCAATTGAATTAACACAACATCGACTTTTGCAATATGACTCTTGTAGGGGGCTTGAGGGTTGGACTGTTGTATGTTTGGAATTAGACGAGTTCGTTCATCATAAGATGACAAATTTCAAAGATGAGCAAGTTAATGAACTAGCATTAGAAACTTTTGAAGAAAAAAGAAATAGATTTGTTTATCTGTGGTCTTTAATTCCTCTCACAAGGGCAATCGATACGTTAGTTATTACAATAAAAAATCGAAATAGTAATTTATGCAAACATTTATGGCGGGTTTATGAACGATATCCAGATTTCATACAATGGATAGACTAATATGACAAAACTAGTTCATCCTTGCTAGCAGTATTTGTATTTTCGCTCGAAATATTGAGCAATTTGCATTTGCATAAAGTTTTAATTCTATCAATTAAATAAATTGCAAGTACCACTTAATGTTCTTTGCATCTTTCAACTCCTTTTCTACCTTTGCCTTCAAATACGCAACTATTAAATAACCCAAAACTATATTTTATGCTTAAACTATCTGATTTAAAGAAAGAAGGAGATTACTACTACAGCCTTAAGCCTGCCAAAATAATTGGAAAAGAGTATGGCGAAGAAGCTCTTGACATTGAGGTTGAGGACGATGATCTCAAAATGGAAAGTGAAGTAGAGGGTCTTGGTAAGTACATTGACTGGCTAAACAGCGAAGAGTGTATGAAGCAACTCGCCGAAGCTGCTGAAGATTTTGGCATTGATTTTAGCGAATGGTATGCTGAAATTGAAATTGATTACGCTTCGATAATTATACATGGTGAAGGTGATTACTCTGCCAGCATCATTACCGGCGATGGTACCTCTATTGAATTTGAAGGAGAGGATGTTTACATTGAAGACGAAATGAGCATGGAGTAAACATGCTTATATTATTGGCACACAGAACACACAACTAACGACACAGATAAGCACAGTTTTTATCATACTATAGCCCCGTGTTTATCTGCGCATGAAATTTGCGTCATCTGTGTGCCAATTAATCATATCAAGGCATTATGAAAAACGCCTTCCTCTCACTATCCCTACTATTTCTCGGTCTTCAATGTAACTCCCAACCTGCCGAGAGCTCTTACAAACGGCTCAAAGATGAGATTGCTACCCAGCGCTCCGCCTATGCTAAGACATACAGCACAACCGACAGCTCACAACGTAGCTTGATAGTAAAAGCCTCCTACCAATTTCTGTTTGCCAAGCTTATAAACGATATACTTCCGGCGTGGTACGGAACACCTTGGACATTCCACGGGCACAGCGAAACACCGGTACAGGGGTCTATTGCCTGTGGTTACTTTATTACCACTACGCTAAGAGATGCGGGCTTTAATATTCCACGAGTAAAGTGGGCGCAACAGGCATCAGAAACGGTTATCCGTAAGCTGACTACTGATGTAAAGCGTTTTCATAACGCGCCCATTGAGAAGGTTACGGAATACATTAACAGCAAAGGTAATGGGCTCTACATTGTAGGACTGGACTGCCATGTAGGGTTTATCGTTAAAAACGATAAGGTACCGGAGTTTGTACACGCCAACTACTACCAAGCACAAACAGGCGTAATGTCTGAACCGCTAAAAGGGCGTAACCCGCTGAATGATTCGAAGTACCGTGTAGTAGGAAAACTTCTTAACAACGATATGCTGGATAAATGGCTTACGGGCTACAAGTACGAGTAAGCATTTGGTGATGCGTTAAACAACCGTTCTTTTATCCACACAGGCCACATATAGCACGTCATTGTGAGCGAAGCGAAGCAATCTGTTAAACAGGAGATTGCTTCGCTCGCAATGATGCGTCTATTTATTGCAGTTCCCTAAGTAGTTTCCACGCATCTCCTGCCTAGCTGTTATTTAACTCCTTATACACAGAAACAGCATAAACAAATTGGTTGATGAGGCGTTTATATCTTATAATAATGTGCACAACAACACAATATAAAATAAAAAATTATGAAGGCTACTGCAAAATTTCTCGGGCTCGATCCGAAAAAAGATCTTCCCGTAATTGAAGGATTAAATGATCTTTTATCCGAATATCAGGTTTTTTACCAAAACCTACGCGGATTTCATTGGAACGTTGAGGGTGAAAACTTTTTTACGCTACACCCCCAATTTGAAGCATACTATACCGAAGCTCAAACCAAAGTTGACGAAATAGCGGAACGCATTCTTTCACTCGGAGGCTCACCGCTACATGCTTATAGCGATTACCTGAAGCGTTCGTCAGTTAAAGAGCAAAAGGATATAAGCAATGCAACACAATGCGTAGAAGCTATCCGCAAAGATTTGTCGGCCATTATTCAAACCGAACGGAAAATTATTACTACGGCGGAAAAAGCAAATGATGAAGGAACAGTATCAATGCTTACGGATTACCTCATCGGTCAGGAAAAAACGCTTTGGATGCTATCTGCGTATCTGGCATAACATCTTGTATGTATAAAAAGATTAAGCCGGATAAATAGCAGCCCACAACCCCAACGGGGTTAAATAATAATAACCCCGTATGAAATACGAGGAGTAGAAGAAGCAAATGCAATTACGCGCGGAGCACTGTTCGTTTCATGGAACGAACAGTGCTCCGCGCGTAATGTAGAATGGGGGCATTCTTCATCGTGGGCTCCACCCACGGTTATTTATATTCAGCCCCTTCAGGGCTGTGTGTACAACTCTCGTTAATGCGCATCAAGCCAGCTATCACCTACTCCCATTTCAACCGTCAGCGGAACTTTAAGCTTAGCCGCATGTTGCATTTCATGGGCTACTATTTTTTTTACCGTATCCAGCTCGGGTTTCAGCACATCGAAAACGAGCTCATCATGCACCTGCAAAATCATTTTCGACTGCAACTTTTCTTCATTCATTCGGCGATGAATGTTTATCATGGCTATCTTAATAATATCTGCCGCTGAGCCTTGCAAGGGCGCGTTAATAGCGTTTCGCTCGGCCAACCCACGCACTACGGCGTTCGCCGAGTTTATATCACGCAACCAGCGCTTACGCCCGAATATCGTTGATACATATCCGTTTTGTGCTGCCGTTTGCTTCACGTTCTCCATGTACTCCTTTACCTTGGGGTAGGTGGCAAAATAGCCTTCAATAAGCTCTTTTGCCTCACCTCTCGGTATGTTTAAGCGCTGGGACAAACCAAACGTTGATATGCCATATATAATGCCAAAATTAGCCGTTTTCGCCCTGCTCCGCTGGTCTTTACTAACCTCGCTCGGCTTAAGGTGAAATATTTTTGCAGCGGTTGCCGTATGTATATCCTCGTTGCCAAGGAAAGCATCTATAAGATTCTCGTCTCCGCTCATGTGCGCCATCAGGCGAAGCTCTATTTGCGAGTAGTCGGCGGAAAGTAGCACATGGTCGTTATCTGAGGCAATAAACATCTTGCGAATTTCACGCCCGTTCTCATCCCGAATGGGAATATTCTGCAAGTTCGGGTTGTTGGAGCTTAAGCGCCCCGTAGCCGCTACCGCTTGGTTGAATGACGTATGTATTTTTCCCGTTTTCTTGCTAATCAGCTCCGGTAATGACTCCACATAGGATGAAAGCAACTTTTTAAGCGACCGGAACTCCAGTATTTTCCCAATAATGGGATGAGCGTTTTGTATGCCCATCAGCACCTCTTCACTGGTTGAATACTGCTGTGTTTTTGTCTTCTTTACATTCTTATCAACCCCTAGCTTCTCAAACAGCACCACTCCCAGCTGCTTGGGTGATGACACGTTGAGTGAAGGTTCTCCGGCCATTTCACGTATCTCATCGTTAAGCGCCGTGAGCTGAACGGTTAGCTTTTTGCCGTACTCTTTAAGCCCGTCGGCATCTATACGTACTCCTGTGTATTCCATATCAGCCAACACGCTTACCAATGGCCCTTCTATGCTGGTAAACAAATCGTACAGCTCGTTCTTTTTTAGCTCCGGCTCTATATGCTGCTTCAGCTGAATAGTTACATCAACATCCTCTGCTGCGTATGCTACCAAATTCTCAAGTAACACTTGCGACATTTTTTTCTGCCCTTTCCCTTTGGGGCCTATCAGCGTTTCTATTTCTACCGGAGAATACTGCAAAAACTTCTCCGATAGTACGGTCATGTTATGCCTATTGCTATCGGGGTCTAACAGGTAGTTGCCCAGCATGGTGTCAAAAAATGCTCCTTGTAATTTTATCCCGTGGCTTTTCAGTATTAAGTAGTCAAACTTTATGTTCTGACCAATCTTAGCTATTGCCGGATTTTCCAGTACGGGCTTCAGTATTTCTAAGAATGATAAATCTCCCCCATGCTGACTACATACAGGAATATAGTAGCCTGTATGTGGCTCTATCGATATTGAAAGGCCTACCAACATATCCTCAAGCGTGTTGAGTCCTTCCGTTTCCGTATCAATACAAAGTTCTTTTTGCTTTTCCAGCAAGCCGGCTAACGCCCTAACATCCTCAGCCGTTGCAGCCAGCTTATATTCATGGGGAACGTCATTTATGCTTTTATACAGGATTGAAGGAGCCGCCTGCTCTGCTGATGGGAACAGCTGTCCCTGCTCAAACAAGCTTTGCTGACTAGCAACTGCCCCTGCTGTCTTTGTTGCTTGAAGCGCGTTAGCATTCAGCTCGCGCAACAATACGGAAAATTCTAGCTCAGTAAACAGCTTGCGTAGATCGGCAACATTCGGTTCTTCTCGCTCTAAGCTCTTTTCGTTCCACTCAACAGGAACGTTGCAGTCAATAGTAATCAGCTGCTTTGACAGTAGTAGCTGCTCACGACCCGCTTCAAAGGCTTCACGTTGCTTACCCTTCAGCTTATCTAAGTTACTCAATATCTCCTCAACGCTGCCAAATTCGGCAACCAGCTTGGTTGCGCCAACCTCTCCAACGCCTTTTACACCCGGAACATTATCGGAAGCATCACCCCATATCGCAAGTATATCAATAACCTGTTTAGGCGATGTAATGCCATACTGCTTACAAACCTCCGCTTCGCCAAGTATTTCAACATCGTTACCGGAACGCTTAGGCTTGTACATAAACGTTTGTGGTGATACGAGCTGAGCATAGTCCTTATCCGGAGTCATAAGGTAGGTGGTAAAACCATGCTGTTCGGCCAGCTTGGCCAGCGTTCCAGCCACATCATCGGCTTCATATCCGTTAACGCTAATAACCGGAATATTGTATGCTTCAATAATGGCTTTTATTACCGGAACAGAAGCTTTTATTACTTCAGGGGTTTGCTGCCGGTTGGCTTTATACTCAGGATATAGCTCATGCCGAAAGTTTTTTCCGCCCGGATCAAATACTACGGCAATATGTGTGGGGCGTTCTTTTTTAAGCACCTCCATAAGAGAGTTGGTAAACCCTAAAATGGCAGATGTTTCAAGGCCTTTAGAGGTAGTAACAGGACGATTTATAAAAGCGTAGTAAGCACGGTATATCAGCGCGTAAGCATCGAGCAAAAAAAGTTTTTTCATAGCAATTCCGTGTCGGTTCGATATTTGAGAATGGGTGAAATATTTAGAGAATCAGGCGCTAGGTGCCTATTCAGCGTTATCGCTTGCATACCATTCGGCAAAAGAGCTGGCCGTTTCATGCAGCTTCAGCTTGTATAGCTTTACGTGTGAGGGGAGATTTTGCTGTAGCGTCTTTGCAAAATCAACCAGCATGTTTTCGCAGGTGGGCTGAAAGTCTGTAAGTACAAGCCTTCCATAGCTATGCTGCAAATCATCAACCAGCTTCGCGTCTTTTCGGAGTATTAACGCATGGTCTAGCTTATCAATAATATGAGTATTTACCAGCTGCTTGAGATCCCCAAAATCCATCACCATTCCGCAGGTAGAGCTTTGCTTGTCTGTGCAGGGAACTCCTGTAACGGTAACGTACAGAATGTAAGAATGCCCATGTATATGTTTGCATTTTCCGTGATAGCCTTCAAGCGCGTGCGCGGCCTCGAAACGGAATTCTTTGGTAAGTCGAATTGTTGCCATTTTTATTTTCGCTAGACTACAAATATAGCGTAAAAACGGGTTTATTGGTTATTCTTAACCTTAGGCCGAATAATGAGCCTTAACGAGGCATCGTGAGCAAAGTAAGAAAATGCCCAGTCGAGTATAACGAATACTTTGTTCTTAAACCCTATGAGTGAAAACAGGTGGATAAACAACCATATTAACCACGCAACAAAGCCGTTAACATGCAGTCCCGATATATCTGCCACTGCCCTGTTCCGCCCTATAATCGCCAAACTCCCCTTATCTGAATAGTGAAACGGCTTCAGCGTTTTACGCTTTTCTAACCTGCAAAGGTTATTGGCTAAGCATACCGCCTGCTGAATAGCCACTTGTGCCACCTGCGGATGTCCGCTGGGGTAGCTTTCCTCAACCTGCAAACACATATCACCAATAGCAAAAATGCTACGGTATCCCTGTACTTGGTTGTGCTCGTTAACCTTTAAGCGACCACCACGCCCTAACAGTGAAGCATCGTCAATTCCGCTGACACGACACGCACCAACGCCGCTACCCCAAACAACGGTGTATGATTCTATCGTTGTCCCGTCATTTAGCATAACCGTTTTACCATCATAATCTGTCACCTGCTTTTCAAGCAATATTTCTACTCCCAGCTCCTTAAGGTATCGGCGGGATGAGCGAAAAGACTTATTGGACATTGCCGACAGCAAACGAGCCGTTCCTTCTACCAGCACAATTCGCAGCTCATCTGCTTTAATTTCAGGATAATCTCGCGGAATAATATACCGCTTCATTTCGCCTAAAGCTCCGGCAACCTCAACACCCGTTGGGCCTCCACCCACAATGGTTATGCAAAGCTTACGTTTACGCTCTTCGGTATCGGTACAAACTACCGCCTGCTCCAACATTTCAAGAATATGGTTGCGTATGGCTAAGGCTTCGGAAACCGACTTCATGGGAAAAGCATTGCGCTTAACGTTTTCCAGCCCGTAGTAGCTGGTGTCTGCACCCATTGCCAGCACCAAATAGTCGTAGTTTATATCTCCTACATTTGTTTTCAGCAGCCTGTTATCGGAATCTATTCCTTCAACGGTTGCCATTAAAAAGCTTTGTTTGGGATACGGCTTTATCTCCTTCCTAAACGGGAACAGAATAGCGCTGGGCTCCAGCTGCGCCGCGGCCACCTGATAAAAAAGCGGAGCAAACTGATGGTAGTTATTTTTATCAACTAAGGTTACTCTAAATTGGCTTCTATGTAGGCGCTTTGCAAGCGTTAATCCGGCAAAACCACCGCCAACAACCACAATATGGGGATGTTGTTTTATTTGCTTATTCATTGCTTATTTCCTGAACTTTGATTAGACCGGAGTCTTTAAAGTCGATAAACAAGCAAGCATTACATAAGGTTGTATAAAATAGGCTGAATTGCCGATATAACCTTTTTTTGGGGGAAACATTGCGCCGCTTCTTGCCGTGGGTTACACCCACGGTTATTTACATTCAGCCCGCTTCGGGGCTGCCTTTGTTTCAAATCTGCGGCGATATTATCAAATAGTATTTCCCGAAAAGCCCACTATGATTTGCCTTCGGGCGTTTTTCCGTCATTTAAAATATCTACCTGAACTCTCACGGATTCCTCATGTACAATTTCAAAAACAGCTTTTACAAACTCTTCGCTTATCCCTATTTTTTTAGCATCGGCAAGTCGTTTGCTTAAAATTTCATCGTAGCGAATTGTTTGCAGCACCGTCATTTGGTGCTCTTTCTTGTAACAGCCTATTTCCTTTGAAAGGCGCAGGCGCTTTGCCAGAATAGTAAACAGCTCGCTATCTACTTCGTCTATTTGGCGGCGCAGCTCAGCAAGGCTTTCGGTAGTTTGCTTAATATTCCGAATTACCAACCGACTGATAACCTCAAATAGCTGAGAAGGTGTAAGCTGTTGCTCCTTATCACTCCATGCATCATCCGGGCAACAGTGTGATTCAATCATAAGTCCGTCGTAGCTCAAGTCCATTGCCTGCTGACACAACGGTGCAATAAGCTCTCGGCTCCCTCCTATGTGACTGGGGTCACACAGCATAAGAATTTTGGGAATTCTCCGCTTTAGCTCAATAGGAATGTGCCAATGCGGCATGTTGCGATACAGCTGCTTGCCATACGTGCTAAACCCGCGATGTACTGCGGCAATTCTACGAATTCCGGCATTGTAAAGCCGTTCAATGGCACCAATCCACAGCTCCAGCTCAGGGTTCACGGGATTTTTCACCAGCACGGGGATATCTACTCCTTGCAGGGCATCAGCAATTTCCTGAACAGCAAAAGGATTTGCCGATGTTCTAGCGCCAATCCAGAGCATATCAATGTTATGCTTTAACGCTTCCACTACGTGCTGCTGGGTGGCGACTTCCGTGGCTACATACATACCCGTTTCTTTACGCACCTCTTGTAGCCATGTTAAGCCCTTAACCCCTACCCCTTCAAATCCTCCGGGTTTGGTACGAGGCTTCCATACGCCGGCACGAAAAATTTTAATCCCCGCACAGCGCAGCTGCCTTGCCGTGGTGAGCACCTGCTCCTTCGTTTCGGCGCTGCACGGACCGGCTATTACCAGCGGTCTTTTATTCTCTACTTCAGGAAGTAGTGCTAAATTTAATTCCATGATGTACGCTTTGTTTATCAGCTTTCGAACATCCAGTTAAGCAAAAATACCCGTCGCTTTAAGCTGTGACGGGTATTTTAAACTATAAAGCGATTCGTTTGAAAAAGAGAGCTGATCAGACAGTCATTATCTCCTTTTCTTTCTTCTCTAAAATCACGTCAACTTTTTTATTGAACTCATCTGTCAGCTTTTGAACTTCCGCTTCAAAATCCTTTGCAAGGTCTTCGCCCAATCCATCTTTTTGAAGCTTCTTTATTGCGTCAATTGCATCACGACGGCTATTGCGAATAGATACGCGAGCGGTTTCCCCTTCGTGTTTTGTTTGCTTAACCAAATCTTTGCGACGTTCCTCTGTAAGAGGCGGTACGGCAATACGAACAACTTCTCCGTTATTTTGAGGGTTAAAGCCGATATTTGCAGCCAATATGGCTTTCTCTATAGGTGATATCATGTTTTTCTCCCATGGCTGAATAACAATGGTTCGAGCATCAGGAGAAGTTACGCTGGCTACCTGTGAAAGGGGAACCATACTGCCATAGTAATCAACCGTAACGTTGTTCAACATCGACGGATTGGCCTTACCGGCTCTTACCGCTAACAGCTCATTTTCTAAGTGCGCTGCCGCCTTTTCCATTTTTTCTTTTGCGCCTGCTACCAATTCTTTTGCCTTAGTAGTATCCATAGGTATTTGTTTTTATTGTTTTCTCGTTAATGCAAATATACGATAAGATTTTTGCTAAATATGCTTTATGAATAGAAGAACCTTAGTTCTTTACAATTGTTCCCACAGGCTCTCCCGCCACCAAGCGTTCAAGCGTTCCCTTGCAGTTCATATCAAATACAACTATAGGAAGCTTGTTTTCTTTACATAAAGTAAAAGCCGTCATATCCATTACCTGTAAGTTGCGCTTGTACACTTCATCGAAGCTGATAGTGGTAAAGCGTGTTGCAGCGGGATCTTTTTTAGGGTCGGCAGTGTAAACACCATCAACTTTTGTTCCTTTCAGCAGCGCATCAACACCCAACTCTACCCCTCGTAAAGCTGATGCCGTGTCGGTGGTAAAGAATGGGTTTCCAGTGCCTCCCGCAATAATGGTTACATACCCGTTGTTAAGATATTCAATAGCTTTCTCGCTGGAGTAGTATTCGCCAAAAGGCTCCATACGAATGGATGTAAGCACTTTTGCTTTTACACCTATACTTTGAAGCGCAGACTGTATAGCCATGCTATTTATAACGGTTGCCAGCATTCCCATATGGTCGCCCTTAACGCGGTCAAACCCTTGCTGTGTACCACCGAGTCCACGAAATATGTTACCACCTCCGATAACTATTCCCAGCTGAACACCCTTATCGGTTATTCGCTTTATATCATCGGCATATTGTGAAAGAATAGCGACAGCTATCGGTTGATTGCCTTCGCCCTGCAAAGCTTCTCCGCTTAACTTCAGTAAAAGTCGTTTATAAACAGTACCCATTAGCTTTTATTTGTTGTTCTGCAAAGGTAGAAAAGTATAGCTGATAAAGCAAAGGCTATTCCCATAGGCCTTACCCCCAACCCCCTAAAGGGGACTTTTTACCATATAGATACATAGGTCACATAAAAACACATAGTTTAAAACCCTATTAAGAAAGGAGTAGCAATTTTAAGCGCAAAGAAATAATATAGCCCTAACAGGTTTTAAAAACCTGTTAGGGCTATGGAAATGAAATAAGGCAAGGAGGGCTTACATATCAATAGAAACAGCAAATGTCCAATAGAAAGTTGTCCGTAGGACATAAACAGAAGCGGTGTTATTAAAGCCCTATGGGCTAAGGTTGATTGAGATATGTAATTGTTCTATTGATATTATTTCCCTACGGGAAACTCTATCCACCAAAATATTTTGTCCCGCTTGCATATAAAAGAAAAGACCTATCAGGTTTTTGAAACCTGTTAGGTCTAACTATACAAAAAACTATGTGTGTCTATGTGGTAAAAAATATCAGATAATCAACATAGCATCACCATACGTTCCGAACCCATACTTTTCTTTTATTGCTACCTCGTATGCCTTAAAAAGAAGGTCATATCCGGCAAATGCAGCAACCATCATCAACAAGGTTGACTGCGGTAGGTGAAAGTTGGTGATTAGCTTATCGGGAACGCTGAAATCGTAAGGCGGGAAGATGAACTTATTTGTCCACCCATCAAACGGTTTCAGGTGTCCTTGTGTGGTAACAGAGCTTTCAACTGTTCTTAATACGGTAGTTCCAACAGCACAAATTTTCTTTTTCGCGTCCTTGGCTGTGTTTACAATCTGAGCCGTTTCCTCGGAAATATGGATTTCTTCGGAGTCAATTTTATGCTTTGTCAAATCTTCCACATCAACCGCGCGGAAGTTGCCAAGCCCCACGTGAAGCGTTATTTCGGTTAGCTTTACTCCCTTTATCTCCAACCGCTTCATCAGCTCACGGCTAAAGTGTAGCCCTGCTGTGGGAGCAGCAACCGCACCTTCGTGCTTAGCGTATATGGTTTGGTAGCGCTCTTGGTCAACAGGCTCTACTTTTTTACGAACCCAACGGGGAAGGGGCACTTCTCCCAGCTTAAATAAGGTCTCACGAAACTCCTCATACGAGCCGTCGAACAGAAAGCGAAGTGTACGACCGCGAGAGGTAGTGTTATCAATAACTTCGGCAACCAGCATATCGTTCTCGCCAAAGTAAAGCTTATTTCCAATACGTATTTTCCGAGCGGGGTCAACCAGTACGTCCCAAAGCCGTTGCTCGCGGTTTAACTCGCGAAGAAGAAATACTTCTATTTCCGCTCCTGTTTTTTCCTTGTTACCATACAAACGCGCGGGGAATACTTTGGTATTATTAAATATCATTACATCTCCTTCGCTAAAGTATTTAATGATATCTTTAAAAACCTTGTGCTCAATTTTCCCCTTTTTACGGTCAACAACCATCAGGCGAGAAGCATCTCTGTCGGCTGCCGGGTACTTTGAGATAAGGTCGGTTGGAAGCTTGAAGTTAAACTGTGAAAGTTTCATTTTTATATGTTTGATTGTTTTACTATTGTAACAATGTTGGAAATAAAAAGCTTACCCTATATAAGGTTCTCTTTATACGTAAAGAGCGTTATTTTGTTTCACTATTTTTCAAAATAAATTCTAATTCACTAATAGTCAAACAGTTTTCAACCCTTGCTTTTCCGCTTTGGGTGCGTTTAAGACCTATTAGATGAGCTCCGCTTTGCAGCTCAAGACCCAGATCACGAGCTAAGGACCGAATATAGGTTCCCTTACTGCAACGAACACGAAGCCTGAGTATAGGCGATTGAAACGACAGGGCTTCCATCTCGAATATGCTTACACGCGCCGATTTCATTTCTACCTCTTCACCCTTTCGAGCATACTCATATGCCCGCTTCCCTCCTATCATTTTTGCTGAAAAAACAGGTGGAATTTGCTCCCTCTCCCCTAAAAATAAGGGAAATACAGCATTAATAGCCTCTTCGGTTATGTGTTCATAGGGATATTCCGCGTCTATTTCTTTTTCCAAGTCAAAAGACGGGGTGGTTGCTCCAAAGCGTATTTCGGCAACATATTCTTTTTCCTCAGCCTGCAAGGCTTCAGCTCGTTTTGTGGCTTTGCCTATACAAACAATAAGAACACCGGTAGCCAGCGGGTCAAGCGTTCCGGCATGACCTACCTTGATATTCTTTTTTCCAAAACGATGGCCGAGTAGTGATTTTACCTTTCGAACAACATCGGAAGATGTCCAGCCGTAGGGCTTATCAACGCCCAGCACAAATCCTTCTTCCTCTATTTTTTTGATATCAAGTAATGTGGGTTGATCCATCAGGGTATATTAACAGCTGATTTTGTCAATTCGACGTTGGTGGCGACCACCTTCAAAGTGTGTGGTTAAAAAGGCCTCTACAATTGCTGACGCCTCTACATTAGCTATAAAACGTGCCGGAAGCGAGCAGATATTTGCATCATTGTGCTGACGGGCTAAGCGGGCAATCTCTGCCGTCCAGCAAAGCGCTCCTCTTACCCCTTGATGCTTATTTACGGTTATATTAATGCCATTTCCCGAGCCACAAAGCGCAATACCCAAGTCCACTTTTTTTGATTCAACAGCCAACGCCAAGGGGTGCGCGTAATCAGGGTAGTCAACGCTATCGGCTGAATTTGTTCCGAAATCCGTAACTTCATAGCCCATAGCATCTAACATGCCAACTAAAAAACTTTTCATTTCAAATCCGGCATGGTCTGCAGCTAATCCAACTTTCATACTATCGGAGATTTACAATTTTACGCAAAGGTATAAAACTTCTTTTCAACATATAGGTAACATAGATATACATAGGTTTTCTCATCCCGCTAATACTTTTCATGGCTTAGGTTTTTAAACGCAAAGGAGGCAAAGAAAATAAATACAGCCTTTTCTTTTTGCCATTAAGCATTTTATGTGTTTCTATGTTACCTATGCGCCTATGTGTTGAAAAGATTTCCGCTACTCCCCCACCTTAACCGAATCTGGTACAGAACTCGTTGATTCGCTCAAAATAACTTCTTTTAGCAGCACAAGCGGCTCATTAACCAGCCAACGGCCGTTTTCTCTGACAAAGTGAAGAATGGTTATGCTTCCAACCAAACAGGGAAGTGCTCTGCTACTTGTCAGCTCTGCCGTATTCTCCACAACTTTTATGCTGTCTGCAATAAAGAATTTTTCATTGGTAATTGCTGAACAAATATCTTCGGTAACCGCCGACATATCCAGCACAGCAGAATCACTCCACCGTTCAACCGTTTGAGCGGTTGACAGATTCTTTGCCGTACTCAAATCTCCTGAAACTAAGGCATACAAAAAGTCATCGGCAACCTCTTTTACCATGCGAGAATCCCTATCTCCCCCACAAGCAAAAAGTATAACCAATATTGTAGAGGTAAGTATTATTCGAAAAATATTCATCGTTTTTTGTGCTCCTCTCTCAAGTTCAGACCCCAAAGCTAGCAAAATATTTTAAAGCAATAATATAGCGATTATCACATATTGCTCATAGTTAGAGTGTTGAAAAATAGGCTTACCGTTAAATAGTATAACACTATTTTCGTGATTTGCGGGAAATAGCTAAGTTTGTTGGTTCAGATTACATGCCATGTCCGGAAAATCTCAGAAGGGACGGTTTTTTAGCAAGCTTAAAAACAAATACCGTTTTATCATCTATAACGATACCACGCTCGAACAGGTGTGGTTTATGCGCATATCGCGCTTAACCGTGCTAAGCGTTATTGCTCCCCTTACGCTGGTGTTGATAGGGCTTATCGTAGTATTGATTGCTTTTACCCCTATCCGCGAGTTTATTCCGGGGTATCCCAACGAAAGCACCCGCCGTCAGATAACGCACAACGCACTTAAGGCCGATTCCCTCGAAAGAGTAATTGCTTCATGGGACAGGTATTTCAACAACATCAACAATATTTTAAACGGTAAAGATGCGGATCCGATTCAAAGCGCTCCGCCCGATACCGCTTTAGGTCGAAAAAGTCGTACATCGCTTTTGGTAAGTAAGGATTCTGTTTTTAGAGCTCAAGTCGAAAAAGAAGAGCAGTTCAACCTTGCTGTTAACGCGCCAAAGAAGAACCAATTTGAAAACCTGTTTTTTTATCCTCCGCTTAAAGGATCGGTCGTTACCCCGTTCAGTACGGCCAGCAACCACTTCGGGATAGATATTGCCACTGAGCCAAACACGGCAATTACATCTACACTTGATGGAACCGTAATATCAACCTACTGGACGCTTGACGACGGTTATACCATAATGGTACAACATACCGATAACTTAATATCAGTTTATAAGCAAGCCGCTCGATTACTAAAAAAAGTTGGAGAACATGTTGCTTCGGGTGAGGCGATTGCTTTTGTCGGTTTACCCACCGGAAAAACAGAGCAAGCCGAACTCCATTTTGAGCTGTGGCATAATGGATCGCCAATTAATCCAACCATTTATATAACGTTATAACTACCCTGCACGTTCACATGAAGCGAATAGCAATACTTGGATCTACGGGATCTATCGGAGTGCAGGCGTTGGAAGTAATCCGGTCACATCCAGACCATTTTGGAGTAGAGTGCCTAACAGCAAACAACAACACAGAACTACTTATTGCGCAAGCAAAAGAGTTTAACCCGGATAGCGTTGTTATTGCCAACAAAGAAAAGTACCGGACAGTTGCAGACGCACTCTCCTCTTACCCCATTAAGGTATATGCCGGAGCCGAAGCCGCTGCTCAGGTTGTACAGCAAGGCAATATTGACATGGTGTTGGCGGCCATTGTAGGCTATGCGGGAATGCAGCCAACCCTTAATGCGCTTAAAGCCGGCAAAGCGGTGGCGCTGGCTAACAAGGAAGCCTTAGTTGTAGCCGGAGATTTAATGATAAAAGCGGCGAAAGAGAATAGAGCGCCTATTCTTCCGGTTGATTCGGAACATTCGGCTATATTTCAATGTTTAGTAGGAGAATACAGCCCGATTGAAAAAATATACCTAACAGCATCCGGAGGGCCTTTTCTCAACCTCAGCGAAAAGGAGTTGGTCCACGTAACCAAGCACGATGCCCTCAGGCATCCTTGCTGGGTGATGGGTGAAAAAATCACCATCGACTCTGCAAGCATGATGAATAAAGGGTTTGAGGTAATTGAGGCAAGGTGGTTGTTCGACTTAAAGCCCGAACAGATAGACGTAGTGGTACATCCACAGTCAA
Organism: Bacteroidales bacterium; assembly: GCA_031551125.1. GTDB lineage: Bacteria > Bacteroidota > Bacteroidia > Bacteroidales > UBA932 > JAIRNF01. The sequence goes on along the minus strand of JAVBOB010000009.1, from coordinate 74,694 downwards.
TTATACATTCGCTGGTACAGTTTCAAGACGGCTCAATGAAAGCCCAGCTGGGAAGGGCGGATATGAAAATCCCTATTCGTTACGCCTTCAGCTTTCCTGAACGACTGCCATCTCCGGATGAGCGGTTTTCTTTCGGAGATGCTTTAGCAATGGATTTCAGGAAGCCTGATGTTCAAAAGTTTCCGTGCCTTCGCTTGGCATACGAGGCAATGGAGGAAGGCGGAAACATGCCTTGTATTCTCAATGCGGCAAACGAGGTTGCTGTGGCAGCATTTTTGCGTGAAGAGATTAGATTTGCGCAGCTACCGCAAATACTCTCAACGGTAATACAGAAGGTTAAACATATTGCTCATCCGTCATTTGAAGATTACTTGGCTACCGATAATGAAGCGCGGCAAATAGCCAAAGAAACGATTAGCAGCATAAATTAGATACTTAATAAATACATTTTAATGGATATTGTAGTTAAAGTAACACAGCTAGTTCTTTGTCTTTGCATACTTGTGTTTGTACATGAGCTGGGGCACTTCTTTTTTGCACGATTATTTAAAATACGGGTCGATAAATTCTACCTCTTCTTTCATCCGTGGGGCTTTAAACTGCTTAAAGCAAAAAAGATTAACGGCAAATGGCAAACCGTTTGGCTTTCAAAATCTACCCCAAAATCATGGGACGAGCATCCGGAAACCACCGAGTGGGGCATCGGCTGGCTGCCTTTTGGCGGCTACTGCAAAATTGCAGGGATGATTGATGAGTCGATGGATAAAGAGCAGCTGGCGCAGGAACCTCAACCTTGGGAATTTAGAACGAGACCTATAGGACAGCGGTTTCTTGTTATGGTTGGCGGTGTGCTGTTCAACGTGCTTTTTGCTATGCTTGTTTACTGTGGAATGCTTTTCACTTGGGGTGAACATCATATAATGAATAAGGATGTTGTGCATGGAGTTGTTGTTGGACCGTTGGGAGACTCGGTTGGAATAAAAACAGGTGACAAAATTCGGTTCATTAACGATAAGGAAGTTGAATACTTTGATAAGATTGCTCCGACTATTGTGTTAGAACAAGCGAAAAGCATATCTGTAGAACGTAACGGAGAGCTGATAAAATTGCCTATTCCTTCGTCTGTCCGAATAAAGCTAAGACGGTCAACACCTGATGATTTTGTTTCTCCTTATGCTCCAATTATCATTAGTGGATTTTTAAATACATCTGCTGCTCTTGATGCCGGATGCAAAGAGGGAGACAAAATAGTAGCCGTAAACGGTGCAGATGCGTCATACTATGACGATTTCAAAAGAATGATAAATGAAAACAAAGGAAACCAAATCAACCTCTCTGTTGTGCGAAGAGATTCCTTGCTTACCATGCCGATTACCGTTTCCGAAGAAGGATTGATTGGTGTAAAAATTGAAACAGATATAGAAACAACCCATATAACATACGGGTTCTTTGAATCAATTCCAGCCGGTATAGCTAAGGGATACACAGAAATAGGGAATTACCTGAAAAATATGCGGCTGGTTTTCTCTTCCGAAGATAAGGCGTATAACGATGTAGGCGGCTTTATAATGATTGCGAATGTTTTCCCGTCTTTGTGGGATTGGCACAATTTTTGGAATCTTTGTGCATTGATATCCATCATGCTTGCAGTAGTCAACATTCTTCCCATTCCCGTGTTAGACGGGGGGTATATTCTATTCCTACTGTATGAGCTGATAACCAGACGCAAACCCAGCGAAAAGTTTATGGAGTACGCATTAACCATAGGCTTTGTGCTAATTATTGCCTTGGTAATCTTTGCAAACGGTAACGATGTTCTAAGATTGTTGAAAATAAAATAGTAAGGTTATGAAATCTACCTACATTAAAATTATTTCGGTGCTTTGCCTTGTTGGTGCGCTGGCATCGCTTTCGTCATGTACATGCAGCAAATCAAAGAATCGGCAGAAAATGCTTTCTGCCGTTAGCGGAAAAGCCGGAGAGGTTATTATTGTAACCTCTAAAACGATATGGAACTCGGAGGTAGGCGACTCGCTTCGCTCTGTACTTACCGCAGACTATCCCTTTCTCCCTCAACCGGAGCCTTCGTTTAAGCTGGTAAACATTACTCCCGATGATTTTTCTGATGCTTTTCGCATCCATCGGAACCTTGTTATTGTAGAGATAGGTGATGCTAATAAAGAGGCTAAGCTATCATCTCAAACCGACTTATGGGCATCGACCCAAATGGTGATTAAAGTTTCGGGTCCCGATATTGCTTCGGTAACCTCCCTTATAAATAAGGAAAGAAACCGGATATGGATGCTTTTGGAGCAAGCCGAAATTAATCGCCAAACGGATAATGCACGTAAATATTCCGATGCCAAGCTGCGTGATTTGGTTGAAAAGAAGTTCGGCATTACGCTATTTATCCCCGATGGTTATGACAAAATGAAGGATGAGCCCAACTTTGCTTGGTTTGAGTACAAAACCAACTTTGCCAGCTTGGGTATATTCGTTTACGACTATCCCTATAAAGATACAGCACAGTTCTCGCAAAAGGTGTTAACGGAAAAACGTGATGAGTTTCTTAAGAAGCATGTTCCGGCATCACGAGACAGCTCATACATGATAACCAGCCCGTATGAAACGCCCGAATATACCCCGCTTACTTATAAAGGTAAGTTTTTAGGTCGCCTACGCGGCTTGTGGGAAGTACATAACGATTATATGGGAGGTCCTTTTGTATCATACAGCCAAATTGTGAACGGAAACATTGTTACAGTTGAGGGTTACGTGTACGCCCCGAAAACAGAAAAACGCAACTATGTACGCCAAATGATTGGGATATTACTTACTGTTGTTCCCGATAAACCGGCGGAAACCTCTACTTCGGAAGAAAAAAAGTAGATTCCGGAAGAAAAATTTGGAGGAAATAAAAAAAGAGCTACCTTTGCAACCCGAAATCAATGGTAGGTATCAAAAACCAAGTTGGATTTCGGCATCAAGGTCCGTTCGTCTAGGGGTTAGGACGCAAGGTTTTCATCCTTGTAACAGGGGTTCGATTCCCCTACGGACTACAACTAAAAGAATATAGTAGAAATGGCAAATCATAAGTCATCAGAGAAAAGAATCAGGCAGAGTGAAACGCACCGCGTACACAATAAATACTATGCCCGTACAACTCGTAGCGCTGTTAAGGCTTTGAGAAATACAACTGAAAAAGCCGCTGCTGCCGCGCTTCTTCCTAAGGTTGCTGCAATGCTTGATAAGCTTGCAAAAGTTAACGTTATCCATGTAAACAAAGCATCAAACCTTAAGTCTAAGCTAGCTCTATACGTAAACAAGCTGGCTTAATTCCATAAGGTTTATACCTATATAAAATAAGCATCTCAAATTGAGATGCTTATTTTATATATATTTGACAACTTGCTTTACCCTCACACGTTCTTCTCTCCTTCCTCCGATATAATTTGCCCATCACTCATTACCAAAGTTCTGTCGGACATTTCGGCTAGCTCCTTGTCATGCGTAACAATAACTATAGTTTGTCCAAACTCGTCACGCAGCGTAAAAAACAGCTTGTGCAGCTCATTTTTGCTGTGAGAGTCAAGGTTTCCCGAAGGCTCATCGGCTAAAATAACATCAGGATTATTAACCAGCGCACGGGCAACCGCAACCCGTTGCTGCTCTCCGCCTGAAAGCTGGGAAGGCTTATGCTCCAGGCGCTCACTTAGCCCTAAAAAATCAAGCAATTCTTTTGCCTTGCGCTCTGCCTGTGTGCGGCTTTGTTTAGCAATATAGGCGGGAATACATACGTTTTCAAGCGCCGTAAACTCCGGTAGTAAGTGGTGGAACTGAAACACAAACCCGATATGCTTATTCCGAAACTCCGCCAGCTGTTTTCCCCTTAAATCAAGCAAAGAAACCCCATTAACGGTCAACGTACCCGAATCGGGCTTGCCTAGCGTTCCGATTATTTGTAATAGCGTGGTTTTTCCGGCACCGCTTGCCCCCACAATAGAAACAACCTCACTTTTGCGAATATGAACCGATATTCCTTTAAGAACCTGTAGCTGGTCGTATGACTTGACTATATCAGACGTAGTAATCATCATTTCGGGTTTAATTAGCAAATATAGTGAAAGCCGAGCGGCAAATCAAGCTTGCTTGAAATTTGCACTGAGGTGCATCTTATATTCTTCAAATATAGTGAAGCTGTCGGGATAAAAGAAAGGCCACCTCTAAAGAGGTGGCCTTCTTAGTAGCAAGAACCTATATAGCTTATTTTTTATCAAGCTCTTTTGCTTCTTTTCCCTTAAGGCAGTCGTATGCAGCAGGAATAGCAATAAATACGGTTGAGTAACAACCCATTACAACCCCTACGATTAGAGCGAACGAGAACCCGCGAATAACTTCGCCTCCAAAGATAAAGATGGCCAATAACACAATCAACACGGTCATTGACGTATTGATGGTACGCATTAGCGTTGAGTTTATGGCGTGGTTAATGTTATCGTAAAGCTTGCGCTTGGGGTACAACGATTTGTACTCACGAATACGGTCAAAGATAACCACCGTATCGTTGATTGAATAACCGATAATGGTAAGGATAGCTGCGATAAAGGCTTGGTCGATATCCATACTGAACGGAAGTATTCCGGCGAAGATGGAGAATATCGATATCACAATAAGAGCATCATGCGCCAACGATAATACCCCGCCAAAGCCCCACTGCCACTTGCGAAAACGAATAGCGATGTATGCAAATATGGCAACCAATGCAAAAAATACGGCAAACAACGCCTTCACCTTCAAGTCATCAGCAATGGTAGGCCCAACCTTTTCAGAGCTAATAATACCGTTGGGGTTTGTTTGTGTTGATATGAACTCTTCAAAACTTATCGGCTTTTTGAACGAAGACTGTAAGGCGGTGTACAGCATTTGCTCTACCTCCTTATCAATCTCTTCTGCCTGATCGGCAATTTTATATTTTGTTGTAATTTTTACCTGATTGTTGGGGCCAAACTGCTTTACTTCCGACGCCTCATTAAACGTATTCAACAATGATGCACGAATATCATCTGTTTTGGCATCTTGGTCAAAGCGAACAACGTAAGTACGACCTCCGGTAAAGTCAACACCATAAGAGAATCCCTTTGTAACCATTGAAGTAATACCAATGGCAACTATTGCTATTGAAATAATATAGGCAATCTTACGCATCTTCAAAAAGTCAACCTTGGTATGTTGTAGTACGTTCTCAGTAATCTTAATAGAGAACTTGATTGAATTACCACGGTCAAGTATCCACTCAATTATTAAGCGGGAAACGAAAATTGATGTAATAAGCGATGTAATGATACCTATGATAAGGGTTGTAGCAAAACCTTGAACCGGACCTGAACCAAACAAGAACAATACAATACCCGTAATCAAGGTAGTCAGCTGACCGTCGATAATTGCGGATAGTGCGTTCTTATAACCCTCCGTTACCGCTATGCGTAAACCTTTGCCAGACCGTAACTCTTCTTTAATACGCTCAAATATAAGTACGTTAGCATCAACCGCCATACCCAGCGTAAGTACGATACCCGCAATACCCGGCAAAGTAAGCACGGCTCCAAATGATACCAGCGTTCCAAACAGCAAAATAACGTTGGTTAGCAAGGCAATGTTGGCAACCATACCGGCTCCGCTATAGTAGAACCACATGTAAATAAGTACCAACAAGAAGGCCAACAAGAACGAGAACATACCGGCGTTGATAGATTCTTGTCCCAAAGAAGGACCAACTACCGCTTCCTGAACAATACGAGCGGGAACAGGCAGCTTACCTGACTTTAGCACGTTAGCCAAGTCATCTGCTTCATTAACCGTAAAATCTCCGCTGATACGTGATTGACCTCCTGTAATTTCTTGGTTAACCACCGGATAAGAGTAAACATAACCGTCAAGAACAATGGCAATACAGTTTCCCATAGTTCTGCCGGCAGCCGGATTGGGGGCATTGTCTGCTGTTAAGCGCGCCCACGTCTTAGCGCCTTCCGGGTTCATTGTCATAGAAACTTCGGGGCTACCATGTTGCGTGCTAAAGTCTTTATGCGCATCAACCACCGCACCTCCATCAAGAGGAGCCTTTCCATCCCTGGTTTTAAGACCAACCAGCTCAAACATACCTGTTCTCTTGTCTTCCTTAATTGTCCAAACGGGTTTGAAATCTTTCGGGAAAAACTCTCTAACCTGAGGCATGCTAAACCACTTGTTGATTTGTGCCGTATCACGGGCATGCGCAAGCCCAAGCCTTGAAGTTTGGTAAGGATTACCTTTTTCATCTACCGATGGGCGGAGCAATGTAAACAGCGGATGCTGCTTTTCAAAGTTTTGTTGCTGAAGAAGGCTATCTTTTTGTGAGCTGATTTGAGTCAACAGCTTATCATCTACCTTCGTTGTATCAGCAGCATTGGCAACTTGCGTGGTATCAGCAGTAGCTTGCGGTTCTGCCGATGTGCTCATTACTTCGTTAATCTCACGAATTTTTTGATCGGCAGCATACAAGCTTTCGTACATGCCGGGGTCATTATTAATGGCCGCGTTGTTGTATGTTTCCCAAAATTCGAGGTTGGCTGTTCCTTGTAGCAGCTTACGAACACGTTCCGGCTCTTTAACACCGGGAAGCTCAACCAGAATACGACCAGAATTTCCTAACCGCTGAACAGAGGGTGATGATACTCCGAAACGGTCTATACGGTTACGTAAAACGTTAAACGAGTTAGCAATAGCACTTTCCGCATCGGTGCGAATTACCTTTAGCACCTCATCATTGGTAGAGGTAGGCTTAACCTTATCCTTCAGGTCGAAGGTTCCAAAAATTCTTGAAAGATGGTCTTGGGGAGCAACCGTATTCCATGCTTCGCCAAAAAGGGTTACAAAGTCTTTTCCGCTTCCTCCCTGATTTTTTAATGCAAGGTCTATTGCAGCCACAAAAGTGGGGTCGGTATGGTTTTCTCCGGCCATAGCCCTAATCAGGTCAACAACCGAAACCTCAAGCGTAACGTTCATACCACCCTTAAGGTCGAGACCCAAGTTAAGCTCTTTCTCCTTACACTCTTTGTAGGTAAATAAACCCAGCGGGTAAGCCGACAGGCCGGATACGGAATCCAGATACTTAACCTCTGCCGTAGCTTTTATTGAGTCTATGTATGACAGCTGCATGTCTGCATCCAAATGCTTGTATGCCTCGCTTTGTGCGGCTTTTACACCAAGCTCTTCGGCATAGCTGTTGGCCTTGCGTTCAACAAGCTTAGTGGCAAGGGTAAATGATAGCTGGTACAAGCTGGCCAGCAAAAGAAGAATAAGAACAAACCTAATAGCGCCTTTACTTTGCATTGTTTTGGTATTTTTGAGTATGATTATTCGATTGACATTCAGGGCATTCTAAAACAAGGTGCAAATTTAGCATTTTTTTCGATTGGGACAGCGGTTTGCAAGGAAAAAGGTATATAATACCGGAAAGAGATGATTTATGAAAAGGCTATAAATGATACGAGAGGTGCTAATGCTTCTATTGATATTATTTCCCTACGGGAAATTTTCAACTTGCCGGTGCGCGTTATAAACACGCACAATATCAGAATTTTCAACTTGTAATCAAAAGCCTAACAGGTTAAAAACCTCTTAGGTCTCACTGCATAAGGCTTACTATCCTAACTAATTGGAATTAACAAATGCTCCAGAGCGAGTGACGGGGTTGCGTTCCTCCAGAGATAAGGTCAACCCATGAAAAACCGTATAGCATAAGCCCATCTTGATTTTTTGGTTCTTTTTGCCTTCGGCGAGCTCGCAAGCTCGGTTCATCAAGGAAAAAGAATGAAGAAGAAAAAACGTACTTTAAAAAAGCAAGTAGTAAGAAAGGATTACTATATTCTGCATTATTGAAATTTGTCCACGTGAGCCTTAACAGGGTTCGAGTGTTGGGTCTGACTAAAGCATGGTAGCGTTAGCTACATAGAGCTTACGCCCTTCATACAAACAATAAAGAAAAGAGAGGGTTCGAACCCTCTCTTTTCTAGTAGAACAAAACCTCAAATTATCAACCCATTTTATTGAGGATTTAAAAGTATAACTGCATTTATTTTGAATCGAAATCCGTAAAGTTTACAGTGTAGTAGATATAATTCGTTAAACCAAGCTCCTTACCCCATTCTTTTGGATGTATCTTTGAGTCTCGCACGTTACAGTATTGTCGATCTGGTGTATCAGTACCTTTCGTATATCCAAAAATGGGGATATCTTGGTGCATAGCCTCGTTTAACTCGGTTTCCATTAGAATATAGCTCCTATCATCACTACTAAGGTCTAGCTCTTTTAGCAAAATAAAAGAACCATCAACCGCTATGAACATTTTGGTTTTTTTATCCGAAGTCTCCCTCGACATTACTTTGATAGAGGTAATGCTATCGTTTACCGGAGAATAGGAAGGCAATATATAAGTTTTAACTTCCGGCCCATTTACGATATGCTCTGTGATTATCGCTTTTTTACCTTTAAAGTCTCCTTTAAGCACTACATCCATTGTACTTATATCCATTAACCTTGTTAGCATGGCAACGTTTAGGTCAACTTCAGACGACAACTTATACGATAAAGATATTGGGCTTTGAGCGAAGCTAAGTACCGAGAAAAGAACTGCACATAGCAAGATGGTTACCTTCTTCATTCTGCAATATTTAGGTTAAAATACAAATGTACCAAAAGGGTTTAATTACCCAACTCCGAAATGAGCTGAAAATAAAAAAAGCAGAGAATAATTCTCTGCTTTTTCTAGTACTAGTAGCGGAGGCAGGACTCGAACCTACGACCTTTGGGTTATGAGCCCAACGAGCTACCAACTGCTCCACTCCGCGATGTATGTTTGATTCTATGAACCTTCTACTGAATTGCGATGCAAAGGTAATACAAATTATATCAGTATGCAAATTTTTGGCTCTAAAATTCTTTTGTACTTTTATCACCAAATCTAACGCATGCCTAGATCTTTTAGCTATAACGAGTTCAGCACAGGTTCGGCAACCGTAAAAGCCTACGCTGATAAACATACACCGGTTATTACCTGTGCGCCCACTGCTTTACGTGGCAAGAAGCATAAAGTTAACGTTCGTGTAGGCGTAACCCTATCCCACCCTAATACAAAGGAGCACCACTTTACCCATATACAGCTATGGAACTTGGAAACTATGGTGGCTGAGGCTTTTTTTGCTCAGGGTACATTTGGTAGCTCGCCCATGCAGGTTGAGGTCGATTTTTATATTGTGCCGCAGGTAAGCATGCGCCTTCAGGCCTTGGCCTACTGCACCAAGCACGGGCTATGGAAAAGCGAAGAGGTTTTTGTAAAGGTAATGGACGAATAACGCGGAATGGAGCCAACCAAATTAAAACCATTTTTTGATGCTCAGCTGCTGGAAGCGGGCTGTGACGAGGCCGGAAGAGGCTGTTTGGCGGGCCCTGTTTTTGCCGCCGCCGTTATTCTTCCATCCGATTTTTACCACCCCTTTCTAAATGACTCCAAGCAGCTTACCGAGAAGCAGCGCATGTTGCTCAAGCCGTATATAGAAGAAAACGCACTAGCTTATGCCGTTGCTCAGGTTGATAATGAAGAGATAGACCGGATAAACATCCTCAACGCATCTATTTTAGCTATGCACAAGGCTGTTGAGAGGCTAAGCCTTGAACCTCAGCTGTTGCTGATAGACGGGAACCGCTTTAAGCCCTACAAGAAAATACAGCATAAGTGCGTAATAAAAGGCGACTCCATATACGCATCTATTGCAGCAGCATCGGTTTTAGCCAAAACAAACCGTGATTTATTCATGGAGCAGCTGGCGATTGACTATCCCATTTACGGTTGGAAAAAGAACAAAGGGTACGCAACCGCACTACACCGTGAATCAATCAGGCAAAACGGTCCCTCCCCTTTTCACCGTAAATCTTTTCGTTGGTATGATGAGCAGGGCTGTTTATTTTGAAAATTGTACGTTGATTGCTCTATCTTTTCTCTTTTTGCTAACTTGCCGCCCTATTTGATTTCCTTTTTACAAGCAAACTTTTTATTTAAATAACTCACTATTCCATGAAAAAATTACTCATGCTGGTTGTTGGCGCAACCCTGTTAACCGCAGGGTCGTTACGTGCTGATGAAGGGATGTGGCTTCTGCCCCTTCTACAAAAGTTTAATATTAAAGATATGAATAAGGAGGGCTGTAAGCTTACGGCCGAACAGATATACAGCATCAACAAGTCGAGCTTGAAAGATGCCGTAGTTCGTTTCGGCAACGGTTGCACGGCCGAAGTTATCTCATCGGAAGGGTTGATACTTACCAACCACCACTGCGGATACGGTATTATTCAGCAACAAAGTTCGGTTGACCACGATTATCTACGTGATGGCTTTTGGGCAATGGATCGCTCACAGGAGCTGATATCGGAAAAAGGAGCATCGGCTACTTTCCTTGACAGCATTGCCGATGTAACCGACCAAATATTTCCTGAGCTGCAAAAAACGGCAAGCGAAACAGAGCGTGCCGCCAAGCAAAAGGAGATAATTGACAATATGCTTAAAAAATATCCTCAAAGCGAGTTTACGAAATATGCCATTACTCCGCTATATGGAGGAAACGTATATTATCTTTTTAAGTACACCGTTTACCCCGACATTCGCTTGGTAGGCGCGCCACCTTCATCAATCGGTAAGTTTGGAGCCGACAGCGACAACTGGATGTGGCCTCGCCATACCGGAGATTTCTGTCTTTTCCGCATTTATGCCGATAAGAACGGAAAGCCCGCAAACCCTTCTGCAGAGAACGTTCCTTTGCGTCCGAAAAACTACTTCAAAATCTCTCTCCAGGGTGTTCAGGAGGGTGATTACGCAATGGTAATGGGCTACCCCGGACGTACCTATCGCTTTATGACGTCATGGGAAGTTGATAACATGATAAAAGCAAACAACGTTCGTATTGATGTTCGCGGCGTACGCCAAAGCATTTGGATGAAAGATATGCAGGCCGACCAGAAAACACGTATTCAGTACTCATCAAAGTACGCAGGCTCAAGCAACTTCTGGAAAAAATCTATCGGAATGAACGAAACCTTCGAGAAGCTGGGAGTAGTTGAACGCCGAACCGAAGATGAAAAAGCGTTTACCAGCTGGGTTAACCAGAAACCCGAAAGAGTTGCAAAGTATGGTGAAGCGTTGAGCTACATTGAGAAATCAGTTAAAGAACGCCAACAACGCCAGCTGGCCTTACAGTACATGAGTGAATGCTTATCGGGAACCGAAGTTGTAGGTTTTGCCGGAATAGCAACAATGGCACTTAGTGCTCCCGCTAATAACGAGGATAAAAGCGCAGCTGAAAGAAGAGAAAATGCTAAAATATCACTCTTACGCTCTTACAAAGACTACAATCCCACACTTGACCAAAAAACCGCTCAGGCAATGTTCCCCATTTTTATGAAGAACGTGCCTAAAGAATACTGGCCTGATTTCTTTAAAACAATAGAAACAGACTACAAAGGAAGCGTTGGCTGGTACGTATCTGAGATGTTTTCATCGTCAATTTTTACAAATGAGGAGAAGTGTAAGGCATTTATGCAAAATCCCGGTTCAGATTTGATGGAAAAAGATTTGGCCGCCAAAACCTATAAGTCGATTGCCGAAATACGGGAAAAGCTGACAAAGGAAAGCAAACCGATGGATGAGCTGTACGAAAAGGGCGCTCGCTTGTACATTGCCGGATTGCTGGAAATGAACCAAGGAAAGCCCATATACCCCGATGCTAACGGTACCATGCGCCTTACCTATGGAACCGTAAAGAGCTACGAGCCCCGCGATGGCGTGAAGTATGAATACTATACTACGCTTACCGGAGTAATGGAAAAGGAAAACCCCAACAGTTGGGAATTTGTTGTTCCCGCTAAGCTGAAAGAACTATACAAGGCTAAGGATTTCGGCCAATACGCAATGAAAAACGGACAAATGCCGCTTGCCTTTATATTTAATGGAGATATTACGGGCGGAAACTCCGGAAGCCCCGTACTCAATGCTAAGGGTGAAATTATTGGTACCGCTTTTGACGGCAACTGGGAAGCAATGAGCGGCGATATTATTTTTGAAACCGAACTACAACGATGTATTAACGTAGATATTCGCTATACCCTGTTTATTATTGATAAGTTTGCGGGAGCATCACACTTGGTAAAAGAAATGACTCTTGTAAAGTAACTAATCCTCCAGAACTAGCACGCTGTGGTGACCTTAACTTAACACCTTAAACTTTAAAAACAGATGATTATGAAAAAACTTGTGCTTCTAACGCTTGTGTGCGTTTTAACTGCGGGCATCTCGAATGCTCAAAAAATTAATCGGGATGACTTTTACATAGGAGCAAGAGCCACAGGTGCCGAATTAAGCTTTGGCAGTGGAACCAACTTTGGAATTGCTGCCGAGGGAGGGTATTTTCTTTTTGATAAGTTTGCCTTTGGCGGACTTTTCGGGCTTAACTACACATCTGAAAATGGAGAATCTAACACCAGCGTAATTCTTATGGCCGGCGGTCGCTACTACTTTTTAGAAATGGGTTCCGGTGCTTTATTTGCCGGTGCATATGCCGGCATTGAAAAGCTTGAAAGTGACACTTCTTTCGCCATTGATTTAAGAGGAGGCTACAGCATTTTTGTGGCCGACAATGTTGCAATTGAACCAACAGTTGGCGTATTTATTCCCTTTGCAAAAAATCATGATGCTACGTTTGGCATTGGCTGCGGATTTACGCTATTTTTCTAGCTGAGTAAAAGCTTTACTTACAAAAAAGGATGTCGCAATTGTTCAACATCCTTTTTTCATTTATGTATGTATGTACCCCCTGCCCTATTTTTATAACTAAATGACAACCAGCATCCTTTTATTTCAGCTGAAAATAGACGGATTTATAAGCCACTCATTGTAAGCACGGTATTAAGTTATTAAATTACACCTTCTAAAAAATGTTGATAGCCATTCCTTCAATGTCGATAATTTGTGGGGCGATTTCCGTATCTTTTTTTGCATTGCTCGAGTACATCTTTGTATAGCGATTTTCTTCAAGAATGCAAGAAAAAATACCTTGATATTTGTTTCTCTTATCAGCATTTTTTCAGCTCTTTTTCGGTTATCAACAGGGTACAATTACCAACATTTAGAAATATAAGCATCGTTGATATCTTTAGCAAGCTTCTAAAAATCAAACTATATTTGTCCCGTTGTTTGTTTATAAATGCTCGTTGTTTTTTGATATTGATATATGCAAATGAAATCTGTTTTTTTGATAACAAAGCTAACCGCTAATCTTTATCAATATCTTTTTTTTAGATTTCAAAAAGAAAAAATATAAATAAATGAAGTGTTGGAATCTTTAGATAAAGTGTTCGTAGATTGTCCTTCTATCCTTCTATATTTGTAACGTGAGTTACTTCACAAACTAGTTGAAATAAAATGGCTGAAAAATTCGATCCGTACAAAGAACGGGAATCCGGCGATAACGATTTTGAAAGTACTATCCGTCCGCAAGAATTTGATGATTTTTGCGGGCAGGAAAAAATAGTTGAAAACCTTACCATATTTGTTCGTGCTGCCCTTATGCGGGGTGAATCGCTTGACCATGTGTTACTTCATGGTCCTCCGGGTTTAGGTAAAACTACTTTAGCGCATATAATAAGCAAGGAGTTAGGTGTGGGTATGAAAGTTACATCGGGTCCTGTATTGGATAAACCCGGTGATTTAGCCGGATTACTTACCAACCTTGAAAAAGGTGATGTGTTGTTTATTGATGAAATACATAGGTTAAGTCCTGTTGTTGAAGAATATCTTTACTCTGCTATGGAAGATTACTCCATAGATATTATGTTGGATAAGGGGCCTAGCGCACGCTCTGTACAAATAACACTTAATCCGTTTACGCTTATAGGCGCTACCACGCGTAGCGGTTTACTTACCAGTCCATTACGTGCTCGTTTTGGTATTCAATGTCACTTGGAATACTATGATGCGCAGCTACTGCTTAGAATAGTAAAGCGTTCGGCAAGTATTCTTCAAGTAGGTATTGCCGATGATGCGGCTAAGGAAATAGCTCTACGTAGCAGAGGCACACCTCGTATCTGTAATGCACTGTTAAGACGTGTACGAGATTTTGCTCAGGTAAAAGGTGAAGGTTATATTGACTTGGAAATTACCCGCTTTTCATTGGAAGCCCTTAATATAGATAAGCGAGGTTTGGATTTAATGGATAATAAGATTCTTACTACCATTATCCATAAGTTTAAAGGAGGTCCTGTAGGCTTAAATACTATTGCAACTGCGGTTGGAGAAGATTCGGGAACAATAGAAGAAGTATATGAACCCTTTTTAATAAAAGAAGGATTTTTGCAACGTACACCTCGTGGACGAGAGGTAACAGATTTAGCCTATAAGCATTTAGGTATAAGCAGACAGGGAGAAAATGGTTTTCTCTTTTAATGCTCTAGTTTGAATATGAAACGAATAATAGACATTGAGACCTGGAAGCGAAAAGAGCATTTTCGTTTTTTCGAAAAGTACGAAGAACCGTTTTTTGGTATTACCGCAAACGTTAATTGTACAAAAGCCTACAGAATAGCAAAAGAAAAGAACCTGTCCTTTTTTCTTTACTACCTATATACTTCTTTAAAAGCGGTTAATGGTATTGAAGAGTTAAGATACCGTATTGAGAACGGGATGCCTGTTTGTTATGATGTTATTCATGGCTCAACAACGGTAATGAACAGCAATGAGCTGTTCTCATTTGCTTTTCTTCCTTTCAGCAATAACTTCGATAAATTTTACCGGCAGGCGGTAATTGCGGTAGATAAAGCCAAGCAACAATTGGGTTTAGGTTTAGATGAAGATACCGGACGACCGGATGTAATACACTACTCAACCGTTCCGTGGGTTTCGTTTACATCACTTAGCCAAGAGCGTTGTTTTTCTAAGTCTGATAGCATTCCTAAAATTACATTCGGTAAGTTTTTTAGTGAAGAAAATACGCTGAAAATACCTGTTTCTGTACATGCGCATCACGGGCTTGCAGATGGCTTACATGTGGGTCGTTTCTTTGAGCTATTTCAAGAATTACTGGATGAGTAATATTATACCGTCATTGCGAGCGAAGCGAAGCAATCTCTCTACAATAGAACAGATTGCTTCGCTTCGCTCGCAATGACGGTTTACTTTCTTTTTATACGAAGCAGGCCGGCAGGGTTGATTTTTTCGTTCTTCAAGAAGAACACAATAAATAATGCCATAAATACCAACGATAATGCTAGCTTAAGTATAGTATTATCAAAGTAGCCGCCTATTAAACGGAATGCGAAGTATAGCGCTATTCCCATCCCAAAGTACAGCAGTATATTTTTCCAATCGTAAGGTATGGGATAGATTTTGTGTCCTATCCACCAGCTGAGTATAACCATTGAAAGGTAGCTTAATAAATGTCCCCAAGCGGCTGCATAGTATCCAAATATTGGCATGAATATGAGGTTGACCAGCAAGGTAACCAGTAAGCCGGTAAACGTAATGTACATTACATACTGTGTTTTTCCGGATAGCTTAAAGCACATGGACAGGTTGAATGAAACACCCAGTAAAACGTAGGCCATAAGCATAACGGGAACGATATCGGCACCGGAACGGAAATCGCGCCCCAGTAAAAGGCTTACAATGTCGAGGTTTAGCGTAATGGCTAAAAAGATGAATATGCAAAATGCCGAAAAATACTTCATTACTCGGGCATACGTTTGGCGTATGTTGGCCTCGTTGGAGCTTGCAAAGAAAAAAGGTTCAGCGGCGTAGCGAAACATTTGTACAAAAAGGCTCATAATAACAGCCAGCTTCACGTTAGCGCCGAATATCCCCAGCTGAGATTCCCAAGATGGCGGCTGAGAAACCAAATGACGGAATAGTATTCTATCAATTAAGTCGTTGGCAACACCCGGTAGCCCGGCAATAACCAAAGGAAACGAGTATAGCACCATTTGCTTCCAAAGCGGGAATGAAAAGCGAAGCTTAATTTTCAACAAGGAGGGAATAAACAGCAACATGGCAACAACGCTACTCAGAAAAACAGCGAAAATAATATACCCGTAATCCGGCGTTGGAGACAAGAAGTTCAGCAAAAACGAATCGGGGTGGTGGCTGAAATAGTGAGGAAGCGTGAGGAAGAAAATTAAGTTGAATCCCAGCTCCGAAAGAATTTTTATGGCTTTAAATATGCTGAATTTTATAGCTTTATGTTCTAACCGAAGGCGAGCAAATAAAATAGCGGTAATGCTGTCTGAGCAGAGAATAGCGCCTATAAGTATGATAAAAATCCAGTCTTGCGGTCGTTCAAACCATGATGCAACGGGATGCGAAAAAATAATGGTAAATGCAAGAAATAGCAAGGATAGTAATGATACCCAGCTGAGGGAGGTGGAGAGTACCAGCTGAGGATCTTTTTCTTTACTGGCAAAACGAAAAAATCCGGTTTCCATTCCAAAGGTAAGCACAACCTGCAGCAGCGCAACGTATGCAAACAGTTCCGTGTAAATACCGTAGCTGGCGGTTGATATTTCGCGCGTGTATAGGGGCACCAACAAAAAGTTGATTACCCGAGCAAGTATGGTGCTTAGACCGTATATAGCGGTTTCGCTTGCAAGCCTTTTTAATGATGCCAAAGTATGCTGTGGTTTTGGTGTGTGTTAGGATATTAGTGCTTACTTATTGCTATTGAATAGGTATAAGGCCATTAATAGCTAATTGGTTATTCGTTGTTATTGTTGGTTATTGATTATAATCGTTGCTTTTGTTGTTTTGTCAAGCATTCTTAATTCATCAATATTCAATTCCCTTGTGGTTAAACAGTATAAATCCGAAGTTGAATACAAAGTAAAATTTAGTATCCTGTTTATCGTAGTAGTTTACGGAAAAGCTCACCGGGCCTAAGGGAGATTCCCAAACAGCCGAGGCGTTTCCCATCCACAATACTTTGTTTAACGATTTTCCGTAAGAGGCGGTGTTATCAGCATTTTTAATAATTTCTCTATAAGGCATAAAGGCGTATGCTCCAAGCTTCAAAAATATTCTGTCGTTAAGTGATATAATAGGCATAATACCGGTTCCGAGATAGGCATTCGACCTGTATTCGGGAACGAAAATTGTTTTACTGTGTACTGTGGGTTGAAATGCAGGCGACATGAGTACGGTTGATAAGTAGCTTGAAAAGACTGCTTCGGTGGAGTAAACTGCATCAACAAGGTAACCTAAAGAAAAGTTTTTAGTGAGCGTATGGTAGCGTTCACAAAATAGGCGCGCTGCAGTAATCCCATAAAAAGAGCTGTCTTTCATCGTCAATTTCGAAGTGGTACCGGGTTGGTAACGTTCATGCGTGCTAATATAGCGCACAGAGGCATACCAATGCCAACCCTTAGTAGGAAACTGCGTACTGTTATGTGTATTACGCTCAGCTGTTAACGCAAAGGTATTGTAGCTCAGCTTCGATTCATCGGGAACATCCGACGAGGAGAAGTTTAATGTTTGATAGTATTCGCTGATGCTGGTACCGTTTGTATATACAAATTTCAACGGAGTGTTATTATTCAACGCAATACCAACGCCTGCCCTGAAATGGTAATCATTTTCTTTCAAGTAGCTGGGTTTGAGCTTGGCTACAAAAATTTCCGGGCTTCCCGAGTAGAAGTCGTAACGGTTGTAAATGCCGTATGCCTCATAGAATACGGTTGGATGTATAGGGATATCTTGTCGGATTCCAATTAAGCCGGAGCCGTACAACCGACCGTAGTATAGGTTGCCTCTCATGCTGGTTAGCAACCGTTTCCATGTTCTGTATTCTAAGCCTACAAAGCCTTCCTGAGCATTTGATGAAGAGATGTTACCACCGAGTGATACCCTAAAGCGGGAAGCGGGAACAACCCTGAAGTTAGCATTGAAAAATCCGGTAAGCGTATCTAAGGTGGCTGTTGGGTATAGCGTTGACACGGTGCCGCTGCCAATAATTTTAAAGTAGCGATCTTTCAGCCGGTCAAAGTCGAACGGTTCTTTGCTACGCCCCCTTACAATCTGTTTTAGGTAATCTACTTGGGCGGTGTTTACTTTTCCGTTAACGCTTAGCCAGTTGAATTTTAAAGGTGGAAGAGTTTTTTTGTAATATTCACGCCGTTTTTCTATTTCTTCAACAGATACTGTTCTTGGTGCTTTCAGCTTAATGGAATCTATTTTTTTAAGCGTATTGTGGTAGCCCGAATCTACAAATTCATTTATTCGCTTGAAGTCAAGAAGGCTTACGTTGTTAAACTTTGATTCGATAAGAATTCCGCTACCGTCTGATAGACTGTAGTCGGTAGTTTGCATAATCATGTTTTCCAGCTGCTGGAAAACATCATTTTCATCCGCCTTTAGCGCATTGTTGGCGCACTTGCTTCCTATAATGACATCGGGAGCAAAATCGTTTGTCATTACATCCTGAGGAAAGTTGTTGTACATACCACCATCAAACAGAAGTAGCGAGTCGAGTACCACAGGTTTGAAGTAAAGCGGAAAAGTCATAGATGCCCTGATAGCTGTGCCTAAATCACCATCTTTTGCAACGTAGCTTTTTTTATGGTTTATATCTGTTGATACGCAACGAAAGGGAACAAACAGCTTATCGAAATTATACCCGCATGCGGCGCTTGGGGCGGCAAATATTTGCAGAAAAGCCAAATCCATTTGGTAAGTGGAAACGAAGTTGGTAGGCAGCTGCATTTTGATTTGCCCTTTATGAAAATCGAACTTTAGCGAAACAATGTCGGCCCCCGGATCGGTTTTTTGACAGTAGTAGGTAAACGCCTCTTCGCTTGATCCGGTGTACCATTTCTCAAATTCAGGGGATGAGAATAGCTGAATCATTTCATCCGGAGAGTATCCTATGGCATACAATCCGCCAACAATAGCACCCATAGATGTTCCTGTGATATAATCAATGGGAATACCGTTTTCCTCAAGTGCTTTGATAACTCCAACGTGCGCAAGTCCCTTTGCCCCTCCACCGCTAAGCACCAAGCCCACTTTTTGTGCGCTGAGTGTAGCTGTAAAGAAAAGACTCATAAAGAGAAATATGTATTTTAACTTTCTCATTTATAGATTGCTATATAAAAAGAGACCGGTACGAATACATTAATACTGTCTAAATTCTAGCAGACCGAATTTGTATTCTTTGGATAAACGTGCTTAAACAATGTGATTTATACATACATTTGTGGATTGCAAACTTACAATATTCTAAGCCGTTTTTATCATGAAAGCAAAACTTATTTTACTATCGCTTAGCGTTGTCGGCATGCTTACCGCTTGTGGAAGCAAGGCTACTAAACAAAATGTAGAAAACAGCTCTACTGTTGAGCTGCAAACAACAGCCGGAACAATAACGTTAAAGCTGTACAAGGATACACCTCAGCACCGTGAAAATTTTTTGAAGCTGGTTAACGAAAAGTACTATGATGGGGTGGCTTTCCATCGTATAATTAAGGATTTCATGATTCAGGGCGGACAGCCTAACGCTAAAAACGCGGAAACAATGCAGGGAGATGATCCCGGTTATACCATTGCCGCCGAAATAGTTTATCCTCAACATTTTCATAAGAAAGGGGTTTTGGCTGCGGCAAGAACGGGAGATAACGTTAATCCTGAAAGAAGGTCTTCCGGCTCACAATTTTACATTGTTACCGGACGTGTTTTTACAGATGAAGAGCTGGATATGATTGAACAACGGATAGGTACAACGTTTACTGCCGAACAGCGCGAGGCTTATAAAACGGTTGGCGGAGCGCCTCACTTGGATGGCAGCTACACCGTTTTTGGTGAAGTGATAGACGGAATGGATGTTGTTGATGCCCTTGGTAAGGTGCAAACCGGGCCCGGCGATAAACCGGTTGGTAAGGTTGAGATTATAAAAGCCGTTGTTGTTGAGGATAAGAAGTAGATTTTAAATAGCGAAGTATTTTAAGATGAATGAAAAGATAGAAAAGTTACTTGCCGAAGTAGAAGCGTTTAGTGCAGAAAGCCAACAGAAGCTAGAAGAGTTCAGGATAAAAATGCTCGGAAAGAAGGGCGTACTTACCGTACTTTTCGAAGATTTTAAAACCGTTTCGGCAGAACAAAAGAAAGAATTAGGACAGCGACTAAACGTACTAAAGAATAAGGCTCAAGACAAAATAAATGCACTAAAGGAGCTATTGGAATCGGCAAGCGGTGATGGCGCTTTGAGCGTAGATACCACAATGCCCGGTATCCGCGCGGAGGTCGGTACGCGCCATCCCATATCGTTGGTAAAAAATGAAATTGTAGAAATATTCAGTCGTTTAGGTTACACGGTTGCCGAGGGTCCTGAAATGGAGGATGATTGGCACGTGTTTTCGGCGCTAAACTTCCCGCCCGAGCATCCTGCTCGTGATATGCAGGATACGTTTTTTATTAATAACGATACGGATAACCCTATTTTGTTGCGTACACATACCAGCTCGGTACAGGTACGCACTATGGAAACGCAAAAACCGCCTATTCGTGTAATTTGTCCGGGACGCGTATTCCGTAACGAGGACATTTCTGCACGTGCGCACTGCATATTCCATCAGGTGGAAGGGCTTTACATTGATGAGAATGTATCGTTTGCCGATATGAAGCAAACCTTACTATACTTTGCTCGTGAAATGTTTGGCGAGGAAACTCAAATTCGTTTACGTCCCTCCTACTTTCCGTTCACCGAACCATCGGCGGAGATGGATGTATCATGTAAGATATGCGGAGGAAAGGGCTGTAACATTTGCAAGGGAACAGGCTGGCTGGAAATTATGGGCTGCGGAATGGTTGACCCCAACGTACTCGAAGCTTGCGGTATTGACAGCAAGAAGTATAGCGGATTTGCCTTTGGTATGGGTGTAGAGCGTATTTCTCAGCTAAAGTGGCAGGTAAAAGACCTTCGGCTTTACTTTGAAAATGATGTGCGTTTCTTAGATCAGTTTAAAACGGTAATATAGGCAAGCCCCCAACCCCAAAGGGGGGTTACATGGGGTTGTTGTTTTGTTACTTAATCTTTGTTCTTTCAATCCTTGTTCTTTTATCTATCAATCATTATGGCTGCATCAAAGGTTTACTTTACCAACTTACGGGTTAAGCCGGGTAAAAACTTGCTTGATAAGACCGAAGCGTTGGTAAAAGCGGCGGGCATTGATGGTATAGATTTTAATGACAAGTTTACCGCTATAAAAATCCATTTTGGCGAACCCGGAAACCTAGCTTACTTACGTCCTAACTACGCGGCACGCATTGTTAAGCTCTTGCAGAACAAAGGGGCTAAAGTGTTTTTGACGGATAGCAATACCCTGTATTCCGGTCGTCGTTCCAACGCGGTTGACCATCTGCAAAGCGCAATGGAAAACGGGTTTAACCCCATTGCCGTAGGTTGCAACGTGGTTATTGCCGATGGTTTAAAATCCGGTGATTACAGAGAAATCCCTGTTAACGGGCAGTATTGCAAAACAGCCAAGATAGGTTCTGCCATAGCCGATGCCGATATCGTTATCTCGCTGAATCACTTTAAGGGGCACGAGCAAGCCGGATTTGGCGGCGCGCTTAAGAACTTGGGCATGGGTTCGGCCAGCGTAGGCGGTAAGCTGGAGCTTCACTCCTCATCAAAACCAACCATAGAGGAAAGGAACTGTACTGCATGTAGGCAGTGCGTTAAGAATTGCGCACATGGAGCGGTAACGCTGCAAAAGAAAGATACAAAGACTGTTGCGGTGATTGATTATGATAAGTGCGTAGGTTGTGGCCAGTGTATTGCCGTTTGTCTATTCGATGCAGCCCAGGTGGTATGGAATAGCTCATCGGATATTATGAACTGCAAGATTTCCGAATATTCACAGGCGGTAGTTCAGGGAAAGCCACACTTTCATGTCAGCTTCATTATGAACGTATCACCGCTGTGTGATTGCTGGGGAGGTAATGATGTTGCTATTATCCCCGATTTAGGTATTGCCGCTTCTTTTGACCCTGTGGCGTTGGATAAGGCGTGTGTTGACATGGTTACGAAGGCTTCGGCTAACGTGGACAGCTGTTTACATAGCCACATGAACGAGCATAGGCTGGAGGGCGAGGACAAGTTTAAGCTCATACACCCTCACACCGATTGGAAAACGGGACTTGAACATGCCGAGAGAATAGGATTAGGCACTATGGATTATCAATTAGTAGAAGTATAGCGAGTTGTGAGATAAATTTGTATATTTGCAAAAAACCAAATAGTTAAGTGTTGAAACGGATAACGGCAATACTACTTCTCTTGTTGGCCAACACGGCGTTGTTAGCCCATGCCGTTATTCCCCATCATCATCACAGCAACGTTGCGGTTTGTATTAGCAAGTCTTGTTGTGAGCACGATACGGATGTCCATGATTTGTATCCCGATGGAACTCATGAATGCGAACATAGCAAACATTCATGTTGTGTGCTTGAAAAGGCAGATGTTGTTGAACCAAACACAAGCAAGCATGAGTGTGGTGATATACTATGTTCAACCTTTGGACATGACGACTTATCGCTTTTTCAGGCAGTATTACCTCATGATTCAATTTTTGAACCCGATCGCTTGGGCGGAGTGCCGTTCAGGCAAAAACCGCCGGTTTTATCCGGTTATATAGCTATCGTGGGCACTTCTATCGGCCTACGAGCACCCCCATTCTTTTCTTAACGGTTTCGATTTAGCCAACAATTCTTGAGGGATAGAGCACTCTATCCTATCGGGTGCATTTGGTTAGGTCAAATCTGTCCATCCTTTTGGCTAAGCGTTTGGCCGAATCTTCAATAGTACATTTAACTAATAATCAATTCAGGGCAATCATAGCATTGCCTTGCTAAAACTATAAACAATGAAAAAGTTAGCAATCATATTCGCTATATCGGGATTACTATTTGCGTCATGCGGCAACAAGGCAAAGCAAAATCAGGAAGCAACGCACAGCCATACGCATGCTGATGGCGGTAGCTGTTCTCATGACCATGGAACGGCGGCAAAGCAAGAATCATTTGATGTTAGCGATTCAACCCATAATTGCGCAAAAGATAGTACAAAGCATCAATGTGAAGGGAATCATGACCATAATCATGATCACAACCATAAACACTAATTTATATGCGATGCTCCTTTGTTGTGAGCGAAGCAATAAAAACTCAAGTTGTCAACTCGTTCTATGACCCCCTAAATCCCCCTAAAGGGGGACTTGGTCGCTGCGAAGCGGAATCACCCGTAGTTGATTAAAGCCCCCTTTAGGGGGTTGGGGGTAAGTGCTTAAGTTGGCAGTTTGAATAGTAAGATTGGTTATAGTTTATAAATAGAGAAATATGAAAAACATTTTAATCGTTGCAGCTCTATCTGTTTTGCTGGTTGGTTGCAAAGCAAAGGTGATTGATGAACATGCCGGACATAACCATGGTGAGGCTTTGCTTCAGCTGGAGGCTTACAATGATGAGCTGGAAGTATTTGCTGAAGTTCACCCCCTTGCTGTTGGCGAATCGTCTAATATTCTAGCTTTTGTTACAACCCTCAACACCTTTAAACCGCTGGAAGACGGAAGCGTTACGCTAAGCCTTGTTGTTGGAACAAAGGGTGTTCGGCAAACGGTAGAAAAACCTTCACGGGCAGGAGTTTTCAGCTTCAGCTTGCAACCGGAGGTTGCGGGCGAAGGACAGCTGATATTTGATATTAAAACGGCTCAAGGAGAGAGCCGGCTTGTTATACCTAATGTGGTTGTTTACGCCGACGAACATGAGGCTATACATGCGGCGGAAGAGCAGCACGTGGAAAATCCTAATGCCATAACATTTACCAAAGAGCAGGCTTGGAAGGTAGATTTTGCAACGGGTAACCCGCAGGTAGAACCTTTTGGTGTGGCGCTTAAAACAACCGGACAGGTGGAATCGGCACAGGGAGATGAGCAGGTTGTATCGGCTCGTACAAGCGGAATTGTAGCATTCTCAAATAATACAATTGTTGACGGGCAGGCTGTTTCTGCAGGACAATCGTTATTTAGCATTTCAAGTTCGGGTATGGCCGATAATAATGCCGGAGTTCGCTTTGCTGAAGCTAAAAGTGAATATGAGCGGACAAAGTCGGAATACGAACGCGCTCAGGACTTGGCTGCGGATAAAATTGTATCGCAAAAGGAGCTGATGCAAGCAAAGAGCGGCTACGATGCGGCTCGTGCTGTATATGAGAGCTTGCAGAAAAACTTTAATCCGAGCGGGCAAAATGTTACAAGCCCCATGGGCGGTTTTGTAAAACAGCTGATGGTTTCTAACGGACAGTTTGTTGAGGCCGGCCAAGCTTTATTAAGCGTAGTTCAAAACAAAGCGTTGATGATAAAGGCGGAAGTACAGCAAAAGTACACGTCGGTATTGCCCCTCATCACTTCGGCAACGGTAAGGATACCGGAAGCCAATGCTTCCTATACGCTGGAGGAGCTGAATGGTAAGCTTATTTCGTATGGTAAAAGTTTGAATGAGGGCAGCTACCTTGTTCCCGTAATTTTTAAGGTAGATAACAGGGCTGGTTTTGTTTCCGGTTCGTTCGTAGAATTATACCTGAAAACTACTACGGATAGTAGAGCGCTAACCGTTCCTAATACCGCTTTGGTTGAGGAGCAGGGAAATTACTTTGTATTTGTTCAGCTGACTCCCACACAGTTTGAAAAACGCGAGGTAAAAATCGGTGATACTGATGGGATAAAGACAGAGGTAAAATCCGGCATTACAGCGGAAGACAGAATTGTTACAAAAGGCGCTACTGTTGTGAAGTTAGCCGCTGCTTCGGGCGCTATTGACCCGCATGCCGGACATGTGCATTAAAGATAATTGTGAATTCTCAATTATAAATTTTGAATGCTGAAATGCAATGGCGAAAGATAATGTGATACAGCGGAAGAGTTTCGATTTTGCTTTGAAAATTATTTTGCTTTACAAGGTATTGTTGGAGGGTAAGGAGTTTGTTCTATCGAAGCAGCTGTTACGGAGCGGAACAAGCATTGGTGCAAACGTGGAAGAATCTATAGCGGCACAATCCGCCAATGATTTTATCCACAAACTTTCCATTGCTTTGAAAGAGGCGAGAGAAACAAAGTATTGGCTAAGACTTTTACAAGAAGGACATTTGGTTGAGCTGGATTACACCCCATATATCAACGAAATAGATGAAATAGTCAGCATTCTAACCTCCATTATCAAAACGTTGCAGGAGAAGCAAGGCCGTAAGTAAGGCTGAGCAAAGTAAATTCAAAATTCTCAATTGAGAATTCAAAATTCAAGAAAGTTATGTTAGACAGAATAATAAAATTCTCTTTAAATAATAAGCTATTCGTTCTGTTGGCGGCAGCCATACTGACTATTGCCGGAGTATATACGGCAAGAGATATGGATGTTGATGTTTTTCCCGACCTAACGGCTCCAACCGTAGTGGTGATGACCGATTGCGAGGGAATGGCTCCCGAAGAAATAGAACGTTTAGTAACCTTTCCTATAGAAACGGCGGTAAACGGGGCAACCGATGTGCGTCGTGTCCGCTCAGCATCATCACAAGGGTTTTCCTTTGTGTGGGTGGAGTTTGATTGGGGTACGGATATTTTCAAGGCTCGCCAGATTGTAAGCGAGAAGATGACCTCTCTTGCAGAGGTAATGCCTGCGGGTGTTGAGCCTGCCTTGGCACCACAGTCAAGCGTAATGGGCGAAATTTTGTTTGTGGGATTGCAATCTGACAGCACGTCTATGATGGACTTGCGCACTCTTGCCGAATGGAATGTTCAGCCTGTAATACTGGCTACGGGAGGTGTATCACAGGTTACCATAATTGGTGGTGATTACAAGCAATATCAGGTGCTGGCTGACCCTCAACGGATGAGTCGCTACGGAGTTACGCTTGATGAGCTGATTGCCGCTTGTCAGGGTATTAGCAGCAATTCTTCCGGTGGTGTTGTGCGGGAGTACGGTAATGAGTTTGTGGTACGCGGCATTGCTCGCAGTTACGATATAAGCGAGCTGGGTAAAACCTACCTGAAATCTAACAACGGAAGCCCTGTTTACATTGACGATGTGGCAGAAGTGAAGATAGGAGAGGGGGTTAAAATGGGTTATGCCTCAGAAAATGCTAAGCCTGCGGTTATCGTTTCCGTGTCGAAACAACCCGGAACCAATACCTTGAAAGTAACGGAAGGAATTGAAAAGAACTTAGCCGAGTTGCAAAAAACGCTACCTCCGGATGTGCGCATGAACACAAAGGTGTTTCGTCAGGCTGACTTTATCGAAACATCTGTGAATAACGTACAGCGCTCGTTAATAGAAGGGAGTATTTTTGTTATCGTTATCCTTTTCTTGTTTCTTGGCAGCTTTCGTACTACCATCATATCGCTTATTGCTATTCCCCTTTCGTTGCTGGCAGCCATACTTGCGCTAAAGTATTTAGGGCTAAACATCAATACCATGAGCTTAGGAGGTATGGCTATTGCTATAGGTTCGCTGGTTGATGATGCTATTATCGATGTTGAGAATGTGTATAAACGATTACGACAAAACAGGCAAAAGCCGGAAGAGGAGCGAAAGTCTGCCTACTCCATTGTACTTGAGGCATCGAAAGAAATACGGGCTTCTATTCTTAATGCAACGCTTATTATCATTGTTGCATTTATTCCCTTATTCTTTCTTTCGGGTATGGAAGGGCGTATGCTTCGTCCGCTGGGTATAGCGTTTGTTGTGTCGTTGTTTATGTCGCTTATAGTAGCCATGACGCTTACCCCATTGCTGTGTAGGCTATTGCTTACCAACGAAAGTTACTTGACAAAACGTGAAAAAGACAGCTGGCTTACCCGCAAGCTTATGAGCTTTTATCAGCGAACGCTGGCTTTGGCGTTTAACCATAAGCGTGTTGTTATATTCAGCTCGCTGGCGTTGTTTGTAGTTTCGCTTATTCTATTTTCGGGAATGGGGCGCAGCTTCTTACCGGAGTTCAATGAAGGGGCGTTAACCATTTCGACAGTATGTAAACCCGGCGTATCGCTTGAAGAAAGTAATCGCTTAGGAGTTTTAATGGAGACGGAATTACTTTCAATACCGGAGGTAACCAGTACGGCAAGGCGAACGGGTAGGGGAGAGCTGGATGAGCATTCGCAAACCGTTAACAGCTCAGAGATAGATGTAAACTTTGTGCTGAAAGAACGTAACCGCGAGGAGTTTATGGCCGATGTAAGGCATAAGCTGGCAGGCGTTCCGGGCATTGCTTCTACCGTAGGGCAGCCGCTGGGGCATCGCATAGACCACATGGTTTCCGGTACACGTGCCAGCATTGCGCTTAAGCTGTTCGGCTCGGACCTTAACAGGCTATATAGCATTGGTAATCAGATAAAGGCCGCTATCGGTGGCGTTGAGGGGCTGGTGGATGTGAACGTGGAGCAACAGGTGGA
This sequence comes from Bacteroidales bacterium, assembly GCA_031551125.1. Lineage (GTDB taxonomy): Bacteria > Bacteroidota > Bacteroidia > Bacteroidales > UBA932 > JAIRNF01. The sequence goes on along the minus strand of JAVBOB010000009.1, from coordinate 47,136 downwards.
AGTTCCGCAAATTCAGGTTCGCGCAAAGCGTGATATGCTTGCTCGCTACGGGATTAGCGTTAGCGAGTTTAACGAGTTTGTAGAAACAGCGCTAGCCGGAGCAAAAATGACGGATATTTATGAGGGACAACGCAGCTTCGATTTAATGCTTCGCTTTGTGCCACGCTATACGCAGGATATTGAAGGCATAAAATCGGCCTTGATTGACACGTATGACGGGAAGAAAGTTCCTTTGGAGCAAGTTGCCGATGTGGTATCAACAGCAGGGCCCAGCTCCATTAGCCGAGAGAATGTACAACGCAAGCTGGTAGTATCGGCCAATGTTGCAGAGCGTGATATGAGTAGCGTAATCGCGGATATTCACAGTAGAATTAATAAATCGGTGAAGCTACCCGAAGGCTATAGGCTTGAGTATGGCGGACAGTTTGAAAGCGAACAGAAAGCATCTCGAACACTCTTGCTGACCTCAATGATGGCGCTATTTATAATATTTTTGCTGTTATTTCAGGAGTTTAGAGATACTAAGCTGGCAGGGGTTGTTATGCTGAACCTTCCGCTAGCTCTTATCGGAGGGGTATTTGCCGTTTTCTTAAGTTCGGGAGTAGTAAGCATTCCGGCTATTATAGGGTTTATTACGCTATTCGGTATAGCAACACGTAACGGTATTTTGCTGGTATCACACTATCTGCATTTGGAGAAGGACGGGGTAGGGCTGGACGAGGCGGTTACCAAAGGCTCTGCCGATAGGCTTAGCCCTATACTAATGACTGCGTTAACGGCAGCACTGGCGCTTGTTCCGCTGGCGTTGAACGGAGACGCACCGGGGAATGAGATTCAAAGCCCTATGGCGAAGGTAATACTTGGCGGGCTGTTGACCTCTACCTTGCTTAACCTTTACGTTGTGCCTATAGTGTACGGGGTGCTTAGAAAGCGAGGAATAATAGGAAAGCGGGATATTGTACATTAGCTGGTTTACCCCCAACCCCCTAAAGGGGGCTTTATTCAACACATAGAAACATAGAACATATAGATACACATAGACTTTTTTCTTGCATTGTCGTTTACTTTCCATATTTATCAGTATCCTTTCTAAATTTAAAAGGTTGGTGGCGGAATAAGCTATGTGATTCTTTGTGTTCTATGTGGTAAAAACGGAGGTTTAATTTTGCAGAGTAGGGTTCCCCCTTTAGGGGGTTATGGGGTAAAATTCGTCGAAACAAACTGATAAATCGAATAAATAGCAGCGTGAGCTACACTAATAATTTTAGTGTTTTATGGTAAAATTTTTACTCGTTTTTCTCGGAGGAGGCTTAGGAAGCGTTGCCCGTTTCGGTATCGCAAGGCTATTGGCTCAGTTTGCCTCAGCGGCATTTCCGTTTGCAACCTTCGGAGTGAATATTGTAGGTTCGTTCCTTATTGGCCTCTTTTGGGCTATTCCGGCGATTTCCGATAGGAGTCCCTATATGTTTCTCCTTTCCGTTGGATTTTGTGGCGGATTCACCACTTTTTCCGCATTCTCGTGGGAGAGCTACAGCTTGCTTAAGCAAGGAGATTTATTGCTGTTTTTTGCCTACGTTTTGCTTAGCGTTGCGCTTTGCTTGCCGGCAACATGGGGCGGATATGTGTTGGGGAAGTGTTTGTGTGGTTAAATGATACATTGGGATTAAAGATGAAGGAACAAGGAGTAAAGACTTTTGGATGATGTGATGTTCTTTTACTCTTTAAATCCTTGCTCTTTGTTCTAAAGGTTTTTATTCAATATAATTTGATTGATTATGAAAAGTAAAGTTTATATAGCTGCTATACTATCCATGCTTCCGCTTATATCGGTTGCTCAGCATGGATTTGATAGCATTTTGAGAGAAGTGGAGCAAAATAATACGGAGTTGGCTGCGTATAGGCAGCAAACCGACGCGCAAAAGCTGGAAAACAAAACGGGAATTTATTTGCAGAATCCCGAGGTTGACGGGGCTTACCTGTGGGGAACGCCTTCGGCTATTGGCAACCGACAGGATTTTAGCGTTATGCAGCCCTTTGATTTTCCTTCGGCCTACAAGCATAGAAGCAAGCTGGCCGATACGCGCAATGTTCAGGCAGACTATGCTTATGCTGAAAAGCGTATGTTGGTTTTGCTTCAAGCCAAGCAGCTATGTATAAATTTGGTGTATTTAAACAAGCGGTGTGCGGAGCTGCAACAACGCTTGGTAAATGCCGAAAGCTTATCAAAAGCCTATAGTGCTGCTTTCGATAAAGGAGAGGTAAATATTCTTGATAGAAATAAGGCAAACCTTAGCTTATTAAATGCTCAGCAAGACGTTAAGCTGGCTGAAGCGGATAGGAGGGGGGTATTACAGCAGCTGGCAACGCTTAACGGCGGAAAGCCTGTTGAGTTTTCTGAGCAGCGGTATCCGCAAGCAGAGATACCGGAAAATTTTGATGAGTGGTTTGCAACCGTTGAGGCTAATAATCCTTCTTTGCAGCTGGCAAGTGGCGATGTTGAGGCAACAAAGCAACAGGTAAGCTTGAGCAAATCGCTGACGCTTCCCAAGTTTTCGGCCGGATATATGCTGGAAAATGTTGTTGGTGAGCGGTATCAAGGGGTGAAGGTTGCACTTACCGTTCCCCTGTGGGAAAATAAGAACACGGTTAAGCAGGCGAAGGCTCAGAACCTTGCCGCACAAAGCAGCTATACATCTGTAAAGCAAAGCGCCAAGGGCTATCTGAAATCGTTGTATGATAAGGCAAAGGCTTTACAGGAGGCAAATAGCGGATATCAGCAAAACCTTCAGCTGTTAAGCAACGCCGATTTGCTTAAAAAGGCGCTGGATAAAGGTCATCTTAACTTGGTTGAGTACGTTATGGAGCTGCAGCTATACTATGATGCTATTGATAGAATGCTTGACGAAGAGCAAAATCTATACTTAGCTTTAGTCGAACTCAAGGCTTGGGAGCTGTAAGAATGTAACGACACATTTTTATTGTACCGTCATTGCGAGCGAAGCGAAGCAATCTGTTTATTCAAGAGATTGCTTCGCTTCGCTCGCAATGACGGTCTTATTTTGCTATGTTATCTCTCTTGTTATAAGATAACTTCAGCCTAACAGGTTTCAAAAACCTGTTAGGGCTTCTTTGAAATTTTCCTGTAGGGAAATAATATCAATAGCAATATCCATGTCTTTTATATCAACCTTAGCCCGTAGGGCTTTAATGGAGCAAAGAATATAGATGTCCTACGGACAATTCTTACCAGGTATTTGCTACTTCTATTGATATGTAAGCCCTACGGGCTATGATATCTCATTGCTTCTCTGTCAGCATTACAAATGTCACCTAATCTTCTTTCCAAACCGGCATTTTGGGAACGCACTATCGAAGTAAAAGGAAAGACCTAATAGACTTTCAAAAACCTGCTAGGGCTTTGTTTTTAATAAGCATTTAAATGCTATCCCCCCCCCCTGTAAAAATGGGATAATTGCCCATAAATATGTATTATTTTAATTGTTTGCCCCATATTTATGGGGGGTGTCCAAAATATTTTATGATATCCGTGAAAACGACTTCCTGCTTTCCGGAAGAACAGAGGTACTCCCTGCGAAATTGAGCCTCGTTCGTTTATTAAGCAGATGCCTCGACTTCGCTCGACATGACGGCAATTTCAGGACTAACAGATTTTTGAAACCCGTTAGGGCTTGTTAAAAGGGTGGATAGAAGTAGCGGGCGTTTTAGACTTAACTTTAGCCTTATTTTTTCCCGCTTATTCTCAAAATATTAATTTTGTCAATCAAATAATAGCCTGTAACTTTGGCTTGATTTTGTTGATTTATCAGCGGCAGAGCATTCAACAATTGTTGTCAAATTGCTGTTTGAATAGAATGGAAATGAAAGTAAGAGTTGTAAACAAGTCAAATTTTGATCTCCCTCAGTATGCCACAGCGCATGCTGCCGGACTTGATTTAAGAGCAAATACGGAAGAGCCTATTGTGCTAAAATCGTTGGAACGCTGCATGGTGCCTACGGGAATATTTATTGAGCTTCCGGATGGTTATGAGGCACAGGTGCGACCACGAAGCGGATTGGCCGCTAAACAGGGTGTTACGGTGCTGAATTCGCCCGGAACCATTGACCCTGATTACCGGGGAGAGATAAAAGTGATAGTTGTAAATCTATCAAATGAGGAGGTTATTATAAATCCGGGAGAGCGGATAGCGCAAATGGTTGTTGCTCAATTTGAACGGATAGAGTGGGAGAGTGTTGATTCTCTTACAGATTCGGCTAGAGGAGCCGGAGGTTTCGGTTCAACAGGTAAGGCATAGTGTCGTGTTTTGTGCGAAAACACCCTAAAATAAGAACTATTGAGAAGAATTAATGTGATACATCGAGTTGTTGCCGTACTGGTTGGTTTGGCCGTTTTTTCCGCGTGTAGTACGGCAAAAGTAGCGAAGGATAGCCCCTCTACAGTTGATGAGCTGTTGCTGGAGAAGGATTACTTTCTGATTGAAGCTACGAAGCTTGCCAGTTTTGGAGACCTATCCGGTGCATTAACTCGTGTAAATCAATCTATAAAGCGTGATTCCCTTTGTGCTGCTTGCTACTATTTGCGCGGGGTTATTCTCTCAAGAGGAGGTATGAATAACGAGGCGTTGAAAGCAGTAGAGCGAGCCTATTCGCTTGATTCTACAAACAGGTGGTATGGTTTATTGGGGGCTCAATTAAATACTCAGTTAGGGAACTATAATTTTTCGATAAGCAGGTATAACAGCTTGCTGAAAAAGGATGGTTATGATGCGGATATTTATTTCAGCCTGGCCAATCTTTATGGTATGAAGAAAGAGTATGTAAAAGCCTTCGATTTGCTGGATACCTTAGAGCAGAGAGAGGGATTTAATGAGGCTATAGCCATGTCTCGTCAGCAGCTGTACTACCAAACGGGGGAAACAGAGAAAGCGCTGGTAGAAGCAAAAGAGTTGAACCGTATTTCTCCTGCTAATCCACAGTATCTCTCTCTTTTAGCAGATATATATATTCGGCAGAGCTATGTTGATAGCGCCAAGCTATGCTATGAACAGGCATTACAGGTTGATTCTACCTATGTTCCGGCTCAGTTTGGCATGTTGGACGTTTATCAGAAAGAGCAGCAACAAGCCGAGTTTTTTGCGATGCTGAATAAGGTTTCTTTTAATGAGAAAGTGGATATGAACGAGCGGTTGAGGTACATTGCTCTTATTGTATCTGATCCGGTTATGGGGGCTGCATCTGTTGTTCCACTTAATGATATGCTTGTAAAAATGCAGCAACGCTATGGGTATAACTGGTCGTTTACATACTTTTATGCTACTTATTTGATGCAGACTAAGCAACCGGATAAAGCGGTTGAGGTGGTGGAACGGTATATGAGAGAACAGCCAACCGTTTCACGTGATACGTGGGGAGTTTACCTTTCGCTTCTTCATTCTACTCAACGCTGGACTGATTTGGCAAAGAAGGCTGACGAAGCGATGAAAATGCAGGGGAAAGATGTCCCGTTTTGCATGTATAAGAGCGTGGGACTTTGGCAATCAGGAAACATAAAGGGGGCAATTACTGCGCTGGAAGGTGCATTGAAGGTGAAGCCTAAACCTGATACAACACAGCTGTATGATGTTTATGCCATGCTGGGTGATTTGTATCATCAGGCAGGCGAAGCAAAAAAAGCTTTTTCTAACTATGATAAGGCATTGGAATATAATGCTGACGGGATAGTTGTTCTGAATAACTATGCTTACTATTTAAGTGAGCGCGGAGAGCGTTTGGATAAGGCGTTAACCATGTCGAAAAAGGCTGTTGACGCAGAGCCTAATAATCCGACTTACTTAGACACGTTTGGGTGGATATACTATAAGCTGGGTATGTACACGGAGGCCAAAAACACGTTTAGGATGGCGGTTATGTACGGAGGTAGAACACAGTCTGTGTTATTAGACCACTATGCTGATGTTCTTTTTGCGCTGAAAGAGTATGATACTGCAATTGTATATTGGGAGTTTGCTCTTAATGCTACTGATTGTGAAAATCCGGATGTGATTAAAAGTAAGATTAGTAAAGCAAAAAGCATAAACCGATAATGCGCTGTTTACCAATATATTTTATTGCTTTATTTTCCTTCCTTTTGGTGGGAACAAGCCTCTCTTTTGCTCAAAGCGTTAAGGAGTTGAATAAGCAAAAGAATGAAGCGGAGAAAGAAATAGCGTATGTGAATACTTTATTGAGCCAAACGGGGAGTGAAAAAAGCGCAACATTGGAGCAGCTCAACCTTCTTCAAACCAAGATACGTTATCGCAAGCAGCTGGTTAGTACAACCGAAATGCAAATTGGCATTACCACAAAAGAGATTGCTCAAATGAACGGGCAAATTAAGTCTTTACAAGGTGAGCTGGTTGGCTTAAAAGAATCTTATGCTGAACTTATTTCGGCAATTTATACCAAGCGCAAAAGTTCCACTTGGTTAATGTATGTGCTTGCTAGTGAAGATATAGCACAAGCCTACAGGCGGTTAAAGTATTTCCGTTCTTTTGCTGATTTGGCCATGTCGCAAGCAAACCAGATAAAAGAGAATACGGTATCTCTGCAAAAAAGTGTTCAGGAGCTTGAACAAAAGAAACAGGAGCTGGCCGATTTCCAGAGAAGTAAAGAGGCTGAGGTAAAGAATCTTGCATCGGAAGAAATGCAGGCGCAGCTGTTGCAAAAATCACTGGAAAAGAAGGAGCGCTCGCTGAGAGGGACGCTGAAAGAAAAGCAGGCTATACTTAGAAATCTTAACGCTGAGATAGAACGTATTCTTGCAGAAGAGGTTAGGCGTGCGGAGGAGGCCGCTAAACGAGCAAAAGCAGCAAAAGCAGGAACAGCTACAACAACCACTACTCCTTCAAAAACAACGGCAAGTTTACCTACGGTTGATACGGAGCTGTCCGCTCGCTTTGAAAGTAATAGGGGCAAGCTCCCTTGGCCGCTTCAAAAGGGTGCCGTGGTTGATAATTTCGGCCAGCATGAACACCCTATATTTAAAAGCTTGCAGCTATCTAATAACGGAATTGATATCTCAACAGACCGGAATGCTTCCGTACTAGCCATTTTTAATGGTGAGGTTAGAAGAGTATTCTCAATTTCCGGAATGGGAAATTGCATTATGCTTCAACATGGTGATTACTACTCTGTTTACTGTCGAATGGGTTCTGTTTCAGTGAAAGCGGGCGACAAGCTTAAAACCGGCGATGTGCTTGGTACGGTTGAAACATCTTCAGATGGTTCAACGCTTTTACATTTTGAGCTCTGGCAGGGTAGAACGAAGCTTAATCCGGAACTTTGGTTAACTCGCAAGTAGTATATGATACGATTTAATATAGAGGATGTTAGCCTTAAGTTGATGCAGCGTACTGCGCTTAAGCAATGGATTAAGTCAGTGGTTGAGGCAGAGAGAAAAAAGGTGGGTGAGGTGAACTTTATTTTTTGCTCGGATGAATACCTTCTCTCTATTAATAAGGAGTTTTTATCTCATGATTACTATACCGATGTTATCAGCTTTGATTATACGGAAGGAGATTGTATAGGTGGAGATATATTTATTAGCGTAGATACTGTAAGGGCTAATGCTATTACCTATAAAGAAGATTTTAATGCTGAGTTACAGCGAGTTATGGTGCATGGCATTCTTCATTTCTGTGGCTATGGGGATGCATCAGATAGCGAGAAAGGAGTGATGAAGGAAAAAGAAGACTACTATTTAGCAGGACGTATTGGGTTTTAGTTTGTTTGCTATAGTCCTATTTTGCTAGTATCGCTAAAAGTTGCCACAGCCAAACACAAGCTGTGGCTTGTTTGTTATATATAACCTGTATTTATAAAGTATTTGTACGTTAGATGATTACGAATTATGATGTAGTGGTTGTTGGAGGCGGGCATGCCGGATGTGAAGCGGCAGCGGCAGCGGCGAACCTTGGGTCTAAGGTATTGCTGATTACAATGGATATGTCAAAGTTTGCTAGCATGTCTTGTAATCCGGCAATGGGAGGAATTGCAAAGGGGCAAATAGTTCGCGAAGTTGATGCGCTTGGTGGTTATAGTGGAATTATAACAGACCAGAGCAGTATTCAGTTTAGAATGCTTAACCGTTCAAAGGGACCGGCTATGTGGAGCCCAAGAGCACAGTGTGATAGGGTGCTTTTTTCTGTTGAATGGAGAAAGATGCTTGAGCAAACTCCGAATCTTTACTTTTGGCAGGATACCGTTAAAGGGTTGCTCATTGAAAACAATGAGGTACAAGGTGTTGAAACAATGCTAGGAGCAAGGTTTTACGCTAAAGCAGTTATCCTTACTTCGGGTACTTTTATGGGAGGGCTTATACATGTTGGTCGTGCTCAGCAGGCCGGAGGGCGTATGGGAGAAATAGCTTCTTATGGTATTAGTGAGCAATTAGCCTCCTATGGTTTTGAAGTTGGTAGAATGAAAACAGGAACTCCGGCCAGACTTGATGGTAGAACAATTGCTTTTGAGAAGTTAACCGTACAACACGGTGACGAAAATCCTTCTAAATTTTCATTTCTCCCAGCAGTTCAGGCGTTGACTAATCAGCGTTCCTGCTATGTAGTGAATACTTCTATTGAAGTACATGATATTTTAAAGACGGGATTTGATGAATCGCCGCTTTTTACCGGAACAATAAAAGGAATAGGCCCCCGTTATTGTCCCAGTATAGAGGATAAGGTTAGAACATTTGCTGACAAAGACCACCATCAGCTGTTTCTTGAACCGGAAGGATGGGATACCTGTGAATACTATCTCAGCGGTTTTTCTTCATCACTTCCGCTAGATGTACAGCTGAAGGCATTGAGGACTATTGAGGGATTTGAGCAGCTGGAGATATTTCGTCCCGGGTATGCTATCGAATATGATTATTTTCCGCCTACACAGCTCCACCATTCGTTGGAAACAAAAATATTTTCTAACCTTTTCTTTGCCGGGCAGGTTAATGGGACAACCGGATATGAGGAGGCTGCGGCACAGGGATTGATGGCCGGAGTGAATGCTCATTTAAAGATAAACGGAAAAGAACCCTTTATTTTGAGAAGAGACCAGGCTTATATTGGGGTACTTATAGATGATTTGGTTACTAAAGGTGTAGATGAACCCTATAGAATGTTTACAAGTAGGGCAGAATATAGAATACTATTGCGTCAGGATAATGCCGATGTTCGACTAACGGAACTTTCTTATAGCTTGGGTTTGGCTACAGAAGAACGATATAAGATAATGAATACTAAAAGGGAGGAGGTTGATGCTTTGTTATCTTTTATAAAGACTGAGAGTATTGCTCCTTCTGTGGTCAATTCTTATCTTGAAAGTATTGGGTCGGCTCCTTTGGGGCAGCAAAAAAAATTGAAAGAGTTACTTCTTCGTCCTGAAGTTTCAATTATTGAGGTTGCAAAAGTATTTTCTCCCCTTAATGGGTTTTTGTTAGAGTTGGTCTCTCCGCTTTCGGAGATTATTGAGGAGGCTGATATACTATTAAACTATTCGGGCTATATTGAACGAGAAAGGTTACAGGCTGATAAAATTGCTCGCTTGGAAGAAATTCGAATACCAAGTGGATTTGATTTTTCAAAATTGAATATTACAATAGAGGCGAGACAGAAGTTGGCAAGAATTCAGCCGAGAACAATAGGGCAGGCTGCTCGTATTCCGGGTGTATCTCCGGCTGATATTTCGGTGCTTTTGGTCTCGTTAGGACGCTAATTTTCGTTCCACGTGGAACGAAAATTGATGAATTTTCTCTTTTGATGTCCAAATTTAAGGGTGTTTAGCTGAATTATGGTGTTAACGAAAGCTATTGCAAATTGTTGATAAACGTCGTTTTTTGTTCCACGTGGAACATATTTTTATTTCTTTGCTTTATTTTGAGTGAAGAATGTTCCTTGAGGGAGAGTAGGAGGTGCTGCTTTGTGTTCTGTTTAGCTGCTTTGTTGGGCAAAGTGTTAATGTAGGGTGTCGCGAATGTTGATAAGAATTATTTTTTTTGTTCCACGTGGAACAAAAAATGTTTAATGATTTGAGTGTTAATTTAGGAGTTGGGTTATGCGGGATTCAAAACATAGTGTGTTGAAAGATGTCCTTTCGAAAGTTGATGCTTTCTTAGATTCTTCTGTTCATTCGGAGTCTTTGGTATTGTCCGGATTAATTGCAGATTTAGATCGAGAAGAATTTTTTGAAGGAAAGGTTTATGTTGATAAAGGAGTTGTAGCGCGAATAGAGCGATGTCCGGTGCTGGAGCGGCAATTTATTATTCCGGGACTTATCGATTCTCATATCCATATAGAGAGTTCTATGTTGGTTCCTTCGGAGTTTGCAAGAGAAGCTGTTCGGCATGGAATGGTAGCGGCTGTTGCCGATCCACATGAAATAGCAAATGTGTGTGGAGTGGAAGGGGTTCAATTTATGCTTGATAACGGGCAGGCCTCGGGCTATAAATTTTTCTTTGCCGCTCCTTCTTGTGTTCCTGCTGCACCATTTGATATTGCGGGAGCGGAGCTGGGTGTTGAAGAGGTGAAGCAACTTCTTTCAGATTCAAGGGTAACTCATTTGGGGGAAATGATGAATTTCCCCGGAGTGATAAATGACGTTTCCGATATTCTGGCGAAGTTAGACTTGGCAAAGCAGCTAGGGAAGCCGATAGACGGACATGCTCCGGGGTTAACCGGAGATGATTTGAAAAAATATGTGGGTGCAGGGATTACTACCGACCATGAGGCTGTTGATATTTGTGAGGCCGAAGAGAAAATTTCTCTCGGGATGAAAATTTTAATACGTGAGGGGAGTGCTGCCAAAAGTTTTGACAACCTTTACCCCTTGGTAAATCGCTATCCTTCTCAGGTAATGTTTTGTTCGGATGATTGCCATCCTGACGATCTTATGAAGGGAAGTATAAATCTACTGATAAAACGAGGGCTGAAAAATGGATTGAATATTTTCAACCTGCTTCGTGCTGCGTCAAAAAATCCGGTGGAACATTATGGCCTTAATGTTGGACTGCTGCGAGAAGGGGACCCTGCCGATATAGTAGTAGTTGATGATCTTACCAACTTTAATATTCTGAAAACATATATTGATGGGCAGTTAGTTTTTTCTGCTCCCTCTCATGTTGAGCTACCTAAAGTAGCCGTTGAATCAATCAACCAATTTAATGCTTTTCCCATTACACTTGATTCTATCGCTGTTGCTGCAGAAGAGGGAAAAAGAATCAGAGTAATTGAGGTTATTGATAGGGACTTATATACTCGAACGCTAGTTGAAGAGCCAACAATTATTGATGGTAAAGTAGCAATAGATGTAGATCGTGATTTGCTCAAGATAGTTGTATTGAATAGATATAAAAACTTACCTCCGGCCGTTGGCTTCGTCAAAAAAATTGGTCTGAAGCGAGGTGCTATTTGTAGTAGCGTTTCCCATGATAGCCATAATATAATTGCGATTGGTGCTGATGATAAATCAATTGTAGAATTGGTTAATATGGTGATAGATAGTGGTGGAGGGATTGGTGTTCATGATGGGTATTCGGCGAGTGCTTTTTCACTGCCCATAGGAGGTATTATGTCTAAAACGAATGCTGAGTCGGCAGCATCGGCCTATGAGTTTGTTCAGCAAAAGGCTAAGTCTCTCGGAACAGAGCTTACTGCTCCTTTTATGACTATGTCTTTCCTTTCACTTATAGTAATACCTCAGCTCAAGCTATCAAGTGTTGGACTGTTTGACGTAGATGAATTTAAGCCCGTAAGTCTATTTGTGTAATATTATGTAAATAATTGATAATCAGTTGTTTATATGTAATTGTTTAGATGGAAAAGGATATAGATATTAAGAGCAAGCTGGAGTTTTTACCCAATACGCCGGGTGTGTATCAATTCTTTGATGCAACCGGAAAAATTATATATGTGGGTAAGGCAAAGGATTTAAAAAAGCGAGTTTCTTCTTATTTTGGTTCGCGGGCAAAAGATAACCGCAAGCTAATGGTGATGGTTGGTAAAATCGTTGACATTAAGCATATTGTAGTTGATACCGAATCAGATGCGCTTTTGCTTGAAAACAACCTGATTAAACGACTTCAGCCTCGCTACAATGTCTTGCTTAAGGATGATAAGACTTACCCTTGGATTTGCATAAAAAACGAGCCCTTTCCTCGTATTTTTCCTACTCGTCGTATAGTACGTGACGGGTCTAAGTATTTTGGCCCTTATTCATCTGTGGTTATGATGAATACGTTGCTTGACCTTATTCGTCAGCTATATCCTTTACGTAACTGTAATTTAATTCTTACACCGGAAGCAATAGCAAAGGGCAAGTATAAACCATGCCTTGAATACCATATCGGTAATTGTAAAGCGCCCTGTATTGCATTGCAAGCAATGGATAGTTACGACCAAAATATCAGTATGATAGTTGATATTTTACGAGGCAATACAGCTGATGTAATGAGCTTGTTGACGAGACATATGAATGAGGCTGCGGCAAGCTATCACTTTGAAGAGGCTCAACGGCTTAAATTAAAGTATGAAATGCTTGAGCGCTATCGGTCAAAATCGGTTATTGTAAGCCCTTCAATTACGAACGTAGATGTATTCAGCTTGCTTCCTGACGAGGGTAGAGTTTACGCCAACTTTATGCGGGTTGTAGGGGGTGCTGTTGTGCAATCGCTATCAGTGGAACTTCGGTTAGGAGTTGAAGAGCAGAAAGAAGAGCTGCTCAGCTACGTTATTGCGGAAATGTTTACACGGTATAATGGGCTTTCAAAAGAATTGATTGTTCCATTCATGCCTGATCAGGAAATGGCCGGGGCGATCTATACTGTTCCGCAGCGAGGAGATAAGCGGAAGCTGTTGGAGCTCTCAGAACGGAATGCCAGGGTATATCGGTTGGAATCTTTAAAGCGGTTAGAAAAATTAAATCCGGAAGCGCATAGCGAACGTATTTTGGCTCAGCTGAAAAAAGATTTACAGCTTGATAAGCTGCCTATTCATATAGAGTGCTTTGATAACTCAAATATTCAAGGGACTAATCCTGTAGCGGCTTGCGTGGTTTTCAAAAATGCAAAGCCAAGTAAGAAAGATTACCGGCACTTCAATGTAAAAACAGTTGTTGGTCCGGACGATTTTGCTTCAATGCGTGAAATCGTTTATCGACGTTACAGTCGGATACTTGAGGAACAAGGGGAATTACCGCAGCTCATTGTTGTTGATGGGGGAAAAGGACAGCTAAGTGCTGCGCTATCCAGCTTGGAGCGCTTGGGTTTAAAAGATAAAATTCCGATTATAGGGTTGGCCGAACGGTTGGAAGAAATATATTTCCCGCATGATAGCGTTCCGCTTTTCTTGGATAAAAATTCCGAAAGTTTAAAAATAATTATGAGGCTGAGAGACGAGGCCCACCGCTTTGGTATTACGTTTCATCGTAATAAGCGCAGCGCATCATTTATCAAAACCCAGCTGAGAGATATTCCCGGAGTTGGTGAGGCATCTGCAAATAAATTACTCACGCACTACAAAAGCATCTCTAAAATTGCAAAAGCCGATGTTGCTGAACTGTCCGATATTGTTGGAAAATCGGTTGCAGAGAGAGTTGTTGCTTACTTCAGTCGAAATCGGGAAGAGAATTAGAAATTATATATGTACGCAAGTGAAAAATAAAAAACCCACCGTCTCTTATTCCGGTGGGTTCATATCTGGGGATACCCTCTTATTTGTAAACCCCAAAAGCTCTCACTACAAAAGTAGTCATTTTTCTCGACTTTCCAAATAATACCCCATTATTAAAATATCAATTCAATTAGATTTTATATCTTTCTGTTATTTAATTATATAAGAAAAATATTTTAACGAAAAAAGCAGAAAAGCGATTGGTCTTGTTGCTAAAATTATTTTTCACGCGCTCTTTCTACTCTAAGGGATGGGGATATAGCTCTCAGATTTTCAGGTTGCTGCTCACTTTCCATAAAAACGGGCCCCTTATGTTAAATATTCTACCAGTAAATCTATTTCCAATTTTTGAAAAATCAACTACTTGGTTTGCTTGTAAGGTGCTGTTTTTTATCTATTTGTTCTTTTATTTTGTGAATGCCTGTGGACAATTGCGTTTATCTTTTGCACAAAGTCCAAGCGAGAATAAGTAATCAGCTTAAAATACTTCCATTACGAATAGCTGCCCCTGATAACTCGGGATACAGGGGGCGCATGGAGACAAGACGCCCTAATACCTACAAAATTTCTAATGAACCGTATGCCGGATTTTCTCCCAATTATATACTTGATATAAAGTTTGGAATTATGTTTTACGTAATGGTTAGAAGTCCTTTGGGAAAAGTGCTTAACTTTGACATGAATTTGCGCAAACTTTTTAGCGTTTTCAGACATACAGACTAAATGGAAAAATCAGATTTTTTAATTATTGGTGGGGGAGTAATTGGCTTGGCCATTGCTCGCGAGCTTATTATGCGTAATCCAAGTTCAAGTATTACCGTTATTGAAAAAGAACCCGATGTGGCTTACCACAGCAGCGGGAGAAATAGCGGAGTTCTGCATGCCGGATTTTACTACACGGCCGACTCGCTAAAGGCGAAGTTTACTCGCGATGGAAATCGACAAATGCGAGAATACTGCTACGCCAATAAGCTGGGAATAAACGAATGCGCAAAGGTTGTTGTTGCGAAAGACGAAAAAGAGCTGGAGTCGTTATTTGAGCTGGATAGGAGAGGCAAGCATAACGGAGTTGATGTTCGCATTATTGACGAAGAAGAGCTGAAGAATTTTGACCCTAACGCTCGCACTTACAAGCATGCGCTATATTCTCCAACAACGGCAACCGTTGACCCTGTTGAAGTAAACAAGTGCATTCGGGATGAGATTGCCGCCAAAGGGGTTAAGCTGTTTTTCAATGAGGCGTACAAGAAACGATTGGATGATAACACTATTGTAACCAAAACAGGAAAAACTTTTTACGGTTCTAAGGTTATAAATGCAGCAGGTCTTTACGCCGATAAGATTGCCAAAGATTTTGGATTCTCTAAAAGTTATACCATCATTCCGTTTAAGGGTATCTACTTAAAATATAAAGGTTCGGATAAACCTATAAAAACCAATATTTATCCGGTTCCTAATCTTGGTAACCCTTTCTTGGGCGTTCACTATACCATTACGGTTGACGGGACAATTAAAATCGGACCAACTTCCATTCCTGCCTTTTGGAGAGAGAACTACAAGGGTTTTCATCGCTTTAAATTTGGCGAGCTGGTTAATATTCTGTCTTGGGAAGCTCGCTTGTTCTTTTCCAACGCTTTTGGTTTTCGGAAGCTGGCTTTTCAGGAAATCAGGAAGTATAACCGCAAGCACTTTGTAAATCTTGCCCGCTCAATGGTATATGATATTGAAGCCAAGGGCTTTCGTGAGTGGAGCAAGCCGGGTATTCGCGCTCAGCTGTTGAACGTAAAAACCAAAGAGCTTGTAATGGATTTTGTGGTAGAAGGGGATAAGAAAAGCATACATGTGTTAAACGCTGTATCTCCGGCATTTACCAGCTCATTCCCTTTTGCAAAGTGGGTAGTTGATACCTACGTTTTGATTTAACTAAACTAGATTAGAGATGAAGATAACCTTTAAGCAAGTTTTACCCTACCTTACGGCTATTGTCGTATTTGTTGTGGTGTCAATCGCCTACTTTACTCCGGTTATATTTGAAAACAAGACACCCCACCAGCATGATGCACGTGCAGGAGCAGGCGCCAGCGTTGATTTGAATGAGTACAGAGAAGCCCATGATGGAGAACGAAGCTTGTGGGAAAGTCGCATGTTTTCGGGAATGCCCTCATATCAAATCTCTCCATTTTATAAAGCCGCTCCTGTTCAGTACCAGCTGCGTGATGCGTTTAACCTTTGGCTGCCATCTCCGGCTAACTTCTTGTTTGGCTACATGTTGGGTTTCTTCCTTTTGCTCATTGCGCTAAGGGTAAATCCGTATATTTCCATTATTGGTGCTATTGCCTATGCCTTTTCATCCTACTTTATCATAATTATTGGGGCGGGACACATTTGGAAGGTATGGGTGCTTATGTTTATACCGCCAACAATGGCCGGAATTATTTGGACATATCGGGCTAAGTATTTTATTGGTGCTGCGGTTACCGCCTTATTTTTCAACTTACAGCTGTTCTCCAACCACCCGCAAATGGTTTACTACTTCTTGCTGGTAGTTGGCTTATTTGTTGTGGGGCGGCTTGTTTATGATTTGATGGGTGGACGGCTGAAACAATTTGCCATAGCCACAGCAATGCTGCTTGTTGCCGGAGGTATTGGTTTTGCGGCAAACTCGCCCAACATGATACTTTCGGCGAAATATGCAAGCCAAACCATTCGCGGGGAGTCGGAGCTGTCAACGGGAGAAGAGAAAACAGGAGGGGTGGACCGTAGCTACGCTACCGGATGGAGCTACGGTATTCAGGAAACAGCTACGCTTTTAGTTCCTAATACGAAAGGTGGCGCAACAGGTGTTATGGGTGGTGCACACGCCGACAAAATGAATGCTATATCCGACCCGCAGCTAAAAACATTTGTTGCAAATAACTTTGACTCATACTGGGGTAACCAGCCCATAACGTCAGGCCCTGTTTATGTTGGTGCTTTTATTTTGTTTCTTTTCATATTTGGTGCGTTTGTGGTTAAGGGCTATCTAAAGTGGGTGCTTTTAGCAGCCACCATTTTCTCCATTCTTTTATCGTGGGGAAGCAACTTTAGCGCGCTTACCAACTGGTTTTTAGATTATTTTCCCTACTACAATAAGATGAGAACGGTTTCGTCCATCTTAGTTGTTGCAGAGTTTTGTATTCCAATTTTGGCCATACTGGCATTAGTGGAAATAGTAAAAAAACCCCGCCTGATAGCGGAGAAGCGTATAGCCTTTTATACCAGCTTGGGATGTACTGCTGGTTTTGCACTTCTATTTATAGTTGCGCCGAAGTCATTTTTCAGCTTCTTGAGTAATACGGAAGCTGCCGGACTGGCAAACGCCATAAAGCAAGACCCTGTTTACCTGCAAGTACAAAGTGGCTTAGAGTCTGTTCGCGTATCCGTATTTCGTGCCGATGCTTGGCGCAGCCTTATTTTTATTCTCTTAGGAGTAGGCATGTTGTTGCTATATAGCCGAAAAATTATAGGAAAGACCGCTTTAATTCTGTGTGTTGGAGCCATAATACTTACAGACCTGTTTGCTGTTAATAAGCGGTATTTTAATAACGACTTTTTTGTTCCAAAATCAAAAACGCAGGTTGCTTACGAAATGACTCCTGCCGATCAGGAAATACTTGGAGATAAAGACCCTAACTACCGCGTACTAAATCGTAGTGTATCAACGTTTAATGATGCCAGCACATCAGCTTACCATAAATCGATAGGCGGATACCATGCGGCTAAGCTGCGTCGTTACCAAGATGTTATTGCAGGCTACCTTTCCGATGATAAGAATGAACAGTGGAACGTGCTGAACATGTTGAACACGCGCTATCGTATTGGTGTGGTTGACCAACAGTACTTACAGGTGCAAAAGAATACTAACGCGCTGGGTAACGCCTGGTTTGTTGATACCATCCAATGGGTGGCTAACGCGAATGAAGAATTTGCCGCTCTTGCTACCCTCGACCCTGCAAAGACAGCAATTATTGACAAGCGATTTGAGTCACAGCTGACCGGATTGAATATCCAACCGGATACGGCTGCTACTATTAAGCAAGAAACATACGAGATTAACGATATAAGCTATAAAGCTAAGTCTGCAAGCGAACAATTAGCCGTATTCTCGGAAATATATTACGATGACGGGTTAACTCGCTGGGATGCTTTTATTGATGGTAAACCTACTCCCATTATACGTGTAAACTATATTTTACGCGCTGTTCGTGTTCCGGCCGGAGAACATACGGTTGAGCTAAGGTTTAAGCCAAAAGCGCATGATACGCTTGAGGCTATATCATTACCGTCTTTGTGGGTTATACTGCTTGCAATGCTGGGGGCTGTGGCTTTTGAACTTATCCGCCAAAGAAAGGGTCAGGGAAAAACAGATGAGCAAGAGTAACTGAGGGACTAAAACAAAACAATGGGAGTAGCAACACGCATCATAAAGAAAGTTCCTCGGTACTATCGACGATTTGGTTTCGCCGGGCTGTCCATACTGTATAGACAAAAACGAAAGGGCTCTAAACCTTTGTGCTTCTGCTATCGGCGGGAGTTTGCTCATCCCATATACATGAGAAGGGGGAATTCGGATTTTCCTATCTTTCAAGACGTTTTAGTGGACGATTGCTACAATATTGATTTTGGGTTTACGCCTAAAACTATTCTTGATTGTGGAGCGAATATAGGCATGGGTACCATTTACTTCGCTAATCGGTTTCCGGAAGCGAAAATAGTTGCAGTAGAACCCGAAACATCGAACTTTGAAATGCTGAAAATGAATACTCAGCACTATTCAAATGTTTGCTTGTATTGTAACGGAATTTGGAATAAGTCCGCCAGCCTTAAGGTGGAAGATAAAGGCTATGGAGACTGGGGGTTTATGGTAAGTGAAGTACCCGATGGAACAAGCGGCTCAATAAAAGCAATTTCTATTCCCGATATAATGCGTGAGCAGGGAATTGATACAATAGATGTTCTTAAGTTGGATATTGAGGGCTCTGAGAAAGAACTTTTTGAAAGCGGATACGAAAATTGGCTGCCATTTGTGAAGGTCATTATTATTGAGCTGCATGATAGAATGAGGGAGGGGGCATCAAAATCGTTTTTCTCGGCACTCACAAAGTACAGCTTTTCGCTATCCCATAAAGGCGAAAACATAATTTGTTTTATGAAGTAGTTGCTTAATTACCCCCAACCCCCTGAAGGGGGCTTTGGCCAAAGCAATCTACTTCTCAAAGTTCAATTTTGCAGCAGCAGGGTTCCCCCTTTA
This sequence comes from Bacteroidales bacterium, assembly GCA_031551125.1. Taxonomy (GTDB): domain Bacteria; phylum Bacteroidota; class Bacteroidia; order Bacteroidales; family UBA932; genus JAIRNF01. The sequence continues at coordinate 28,131 of JAVBOB010000009.1, read as the reverse complement.
AGCAGGGCGGTTAAGTTCTGAATTTATTAAGGCTTTCAGCCTTAGAATTTATTGAATTATAATATTAGCGGCATGGTAACTTGTATTTTTATCCAGAACATAAGCTATAAGGGTGGTACGGAACGAATGGCCGTATCGTTAGCCAACGAGCTGGTAGATAGGGGACATGCGGTGAGTATTGTTAGCCTTGAACCCGCTCTTCATTCTTTCTTCCTTTTACGAGAAGGGGTTAAGCTGTATTCACTCAATATAGCGTCATCTAAGCTGAAGTGGCGGTATTTTTCTGCCGTAAAAAGGCTTCGAGCAATACTGAAAAATATTCAAGCTGACGTTGTTATTGATGTTGACACAATGCTCAGCTTGGTTAGCCTGTCGGCTGTTAAACCCCTGAAAACAAAAGTAATCTCTTGGGAACACTATAACTACTTTACCAAGAGTGAGTCAAAGGCTCGTGTTTGGGGGCGGAAATGTGCTGCAAAAAAAGCATATGCGGTTGTTACACTTACAGAAGAGGATGCCGGATATTTTGCTCAAAATTGTCGGTGCAACGCCAAAATAGTTGCCATTCCAAACTTTATGGTGCAGCTACCCGAACAACCTTCTCCGCTTAGCGAAAATATTGTGTTGGCTATTGGGCACTTAACCCATAGAAAAGGTTTTGATATGCTGATAAAAGCTTGGGCACTGGCAAAGAAAGAGGATACGCTCAGCTGGAAGCTTCATATTGTGGGAGATGGGGAAGAAAAGCAAAACCTACAAAGCCAAGCCCGCAATTTAGGGTTGGAGAATGAGATTGTTTTTTTACCGCCAACAGATGATATAGCCTCTCACTATTTTTCGGCATCTATATTTGTAATGAGTTCGAGAGCAGAGGGTTTGCCTATGGTGCTAATAGAAGCAAAATCATACGGTTTGCCAATAGTCAGCTTTGCTTGCTGTACCGGGCCTGCTGATATTGTGAAAGATGGAGTTGATGGGTTTTTGGTAGAACCGGAAGATATAGTATCGCTTAAGGGTAAGTTGCTTACAGTTATGAATAGTAAAGATTTAATGGTAAGTATGTCAATAAATGCTAGAGCTGATGCTGAGCGGTTTTTACCAAAAGCGGTTATGGGGAAGTGGGAAAACTTACTAAGTGGTATAATGTAAGCGATGGATAATCAAGTAAAAATATCAGTTGCTATTTGCACGTATAATCGAAGTGATTGTACTGCTAAAGCCTTAAATAGCTTGGTGAAGCAAACGTTGCAGCCGGAACAGTATGAAATACTTTTGGTAAACAACAACAGCACTGATAACACCGACGCTTTATTTTGCGGCTATGGCAAGCAACACCCCAACGTAACGTACAGGTATGTGGTGGAATTGCAGCAAGGCCTTTCTCATGCACGTAACAGGGCAATAGCGGAGGCTGAGGGCGAGATTATTATTTTTATGGATGACGATGCTATTGCCGAGCCGGATTATTTGGAGCAAGTGCTAAAGTTTTTCAATAGCTATCCTGATGTAATTGCTTGTGGCGGACGCATATATCCTGATTTTGAGACGAAGCGCCCCCGCTGGATGTCACATTTTTTACTTTCGTTGACCTCATCAATCGATTTAGGTAATAAGGTAAAGTCATTTACAAACAGGCAGTTTCCTATAGGTGCTAATATGGCTTTTAGGAGCCATGCTTTTACAAAATATGGGCTCTTTAATCCCGATTTGGGGCGTAAGGGCAACAACATGGCCGGAGCAGAGGAAAAGGATATTTTATATCGGATGAAGGGTGGAGGCGAGAAAATATACTATGTACCTGATGCCATTGTACATCACTACGTTCCGGATTCACGGTTAACTTATGCGTTTTTCAAAAAGCAATCGTTAGGAATAGGTAGTAGTGAGAAAGTTAGAGCAAAAACCATTTCAACTACTGAGTATATTAATAGCCTGATTAGGGAAGGGCTGAAGTGGGGTGTTAGTGGCGTATTGTTTTTATGGTATTTGTTCAGCTTACGTCCCGCAATGGCTTGGCGCTTAATTGTTTTTCGGTGGTATGTTAGCAAGGGGCTGCTTGCTTAATATGTTCAATATCTCTTTTACTCGATGCAGAAATGTATGGCCTGATAGTACAACCTCTCTGGCCTGTTTTGCATTTTCATCTTTGCTGTTTTGCAGCGCATCTTCAATAAGGGCTATCAGCTCATCCTCGTTTTGGTATAAGCCAATTTCCCCATTGGTAAAAAGGGATTTGATAAAAGGGTTTGTATCGCAAATTTGGTAAGCGCCGGCAGCGGCAATTTCGAAAACCTTTGGGTTTGCTCCGTATTGCTGGCTTTCATGGTGGATGTTTAGAACAAGCTTAGCACGATTGTAATACCGGTTAACTTCATCTGTTGGTACGGCCTTATTCTTAAACACCTTTCGCTTTTCTCTAAATGCCCATCTTATAATGTTCTTATAGTAGGGCTTATAAACTCCGAATATCAACACCTTTTTATCAGAAAACTTATTGATAATCAAGCGTAGCAGCTTAATTCTTTTGGGGTATCGGTATAGCGTTCCAATAAAAAGTATATCAATATCTTTATCTGTGCTGATGGGGAAATAGCTTGTTTCATCGCAAGCTTGGGGCATAAAAAATGCTGTTCTTCCTTGTTTCTCACACCATTCTACATCCTTCATGTCGTAACAAAAGAACCCGTCAACATGGTTAATATGCCCTTGAGATCTAGGGTAGCGGTGAAGCGTATCGAACATCCATAAAGCAACGGTTGCTGATTGCCTAAACGTATCAAGTGTTTCTGTAAGTAGAATATCCCCATTAAATATGAATACTAAATCGGGGTTAATCTCCTCAAAACGTGATATAATAAAACGGTTATATTTCTCTCTGTTTTTTGCTTTTAGCCGTTCTCGATTAAAGGAAAGCTTATGCTTCCATCTAAGCCAGCCTTTAAACGGATGGAGGGGGATATTATACGTTTCAACTTCAACCTCCCAATTCAGCTGCACAAAAGCATCGGCAACGCTTTTGTTGTATCCAACCATTGGACCTATAATTAGAACTTTAGGCATGGGTTCTAATTGACTTTTTAAATAATCTACGCCAAGCTAAACGTACCGATTGAACGAATACCTCAATTGGCGACAGAAGAAGATTTCCTGTTCGGTATTTGTAGGATCGGTAGGGTCGGGTAATAAACCATTCGGCAAGCTGTTCGGCCTCCTTCATATCCAGCTGCCTACGCTTATAGGCTTGGTATATAAGAACTACATGCCAAAATAGTGCTTTCCCATGTCCGGTTTTGCTGTTTGATATACTTTTTCGATGAACTCGGTATTTATACAGTAGCTTATCTAAAAATAGCAGTTGCCCAACTTCCTCCAGCTTAAAGTAAAGGTCTTGGTCAACTGCGCGCATACATTCTTGTCCCAGCCCTTCGGTTTTGTTATATAAGTGCTTTTTAAATGAGGCAAAATGGTTGGGAGAGTGATTTTTGTAGCTGAGATATGAGTATCCTTGCGGGATAATAGTTTGCTTGGTAGCGCTTATTGGGCGCAGCTTTGCATCGCAAATGTAGCAGAGAGAACCAATCAAGCTGCATTCGGGGTGTTTTGCATGCGCTGCAACCATGGCTTCCAGTGCATCTGGTAGAAGCTCGTCATCGGGGTCTAAAAAACCACACAACTCACCGGTAGCTAGCTGTACGCAACGACGCTTTGTGTAGCCGCAACCATAATTTTTATCGTTTTTCTCAATCTTAATATTTGCAAGCCCTTGGTATTGCTCAAGTAGCTTTAGTGAACCATCGGTAGAGCAATCATCAACAATTATAATTTCCCAATTTTTGTAAGTTTGAGCAAATATGCTCTGAATCGCTTGTATAATATAGCGTTCGTTATTATAGCTGGCTACAAGTACCGAGAACAAGGGTGACGAGTTCATGGCTGATTTTATTTTCTACAAAAGTAAATAATCCCCTCATTTGCGCTGAGCCCAAATTTTTCTTTCTCTGTTTTTGAAAAAGTATTGTAGTAATCAATCTCTTCTACCTTAAATCCGGCTTGTTGGAGGCGTTGAGCATAATCACGTCCGTACAAACGAAGATGGTCATGTTGTCCGAAATATTTTTCTCGCTCTTCAGGACTTGTTATGCTGTTGTCTTCAAAAGTTGCAGCTTGGCTATAATCTATGGGAACTTGTAAAATAGCCCAGCCATTATGATGCAGCACCCGATGGAGCTCCTGCATAGCCCGCTTATCATTTGGTACATGCTCAAGAACGTGGCTGCATATAATAGCATCAAAATGGTTATCCGGATATGAAACGGCCGTAATATCCATATTTTTTGTTCCCTTGGGATACTTGTACCCCGGCATAAACTTATCTGCCGGAATGTAAAGTAAATTACCAAGCGTTTGAAACTTCTTGAAAAATACTCGTTCCGGAGCAACGTGCAGGAGTTTCATGTTTTCTTTTAGCAGCTCCGCTTGCGAAAATAAGAATAGCCAAAGCAACCGATGCCTTTCAAACGAATAGCAGTTTGGGCAGCCGGCATTAAAGCGAACAGGCTTTCCTACAGGAAGAAAAGTGGAAAATGAGCTGTTGCAACAAGGACAGTGTACGTTGCTTCCACGCAAAACTTTTTTGCGTAAAAATCGTTGGATACCAAGATTCATTATGCTTTTCTTTTTTTAATATGCTTACTCCAAGCCTCTCTTAATTGCAATGTCAGCTCGGTGTAAAATGGAGGATTAGTGATTTTAGAAACCGGTAAAAATGCCGCTAGAAACACTAATCCACCGGCTACCAGCTGGGTAATAGGCCTGTGTACCCACAAGACAAGGGGTAAGAGCATAAGTGTAAGTATAGCGGATGAGAGTAAGGGACGAATAAAATGCCCAAGGTACTCTGTAAGCTTGCAAGGAATGCAGGGGCGGATAAGAACATACCACAACGGGATGATTATTGCCAAATAGCTTGCTGAAACACCCCAGGCAACCCCTTGCATCCCAAAAGGAATACCTAATAGTAGGAACAAGGGCATTACAACAAAACAGCCGATGTTCCACCAGAAGCTGAGCTGTACAAACCCTCTTGATAAGGTTAGCGGAGGAACGGGGTTAAACGCTATTCTTACAATTCCGTATATACAAAGTATTTGCATCAAGGGGGCGGCGTCTATCCATTGTTTGCCTACCGCTACGGGGATAAGGTTATGGGCAAACAATGCAATGAAGGCGTAAACAGGAAAGCCAAACGCCATGGTATATCCCATAGTTTTCAGGAATATATTCTTTAGCCGCAATGATTCATCTTGGACTTTTGCCATTACCGGAAATGATACCTGTGTAATTACCGGATTGATTATCCCAATAGGGTAGTCTATCAATCGCTTAGCCATGTTATAAATACCAACCAGCTCAATGCTCATCAGCTTACCAATAAGCAACACGTCAAACTGCATGCGGGAGAAGGTAACCAGCTGGTCGCCTATCTGGTAGGCGCTGAAGTGTAAAAAAGGCTTGATATCGTTACGAGCAATATGAAGCTTTGGGCGGTACAGCTTACTTCCTAAAAGCACCAGCAGCACAACAGATAGGGTAGTGCTTGCCAGCTGTGCCCCAACAAAGCTATACACTCCAAACCCCTGTGTGGCAAGTGTAACGCTTACAATAAGGCTTACCAGCTTGGCAATCATATCTCGTTTTGCAATAGCGTCGAATTGTAACTCTTTACGCAGTAGTGCATTATAAATTTGTCCGAATGGTTGCACAATGAATATAAGAGACATCCAGCGGATAACACCAACCAGCTCCGGATGCTCATAAAAAGCGCTTATTGCCGGAGCGGCAATAAGTAGCAGTAAACAGAGTGTAACCCCAATAGCAATATTGATGAAGTATATGGTATGCAGCTGCGGTTTAGTAACATCTTTTTTGTGGATAATGGCGTTGGTAATTCCCATGTCGGAAAAAATTTGGGCTAAGCCCACCAGCACCATTGCCAACGCCATTAAGCCGAAGTGTTCCTTTGTAAGTAGCCTGGCCAAAATAAGCAGCTGCAGCAGCTGTAGTATCGTGCCTACTACAGATGCGGTGGTTGTCCACTTTAATCCTCTAACTGCTTGATTTTTGAGCGACATCTTTTACTTATTACAAATTTGCCGACTATGGTTTTTTCAGCTCATGCAAATATACGCTATATTTGTGCATTGCATTTTCGGCTATGCCTGTATGCAGAGATTAATCACAGAAAAGATGACAGAAAAAGAGTTGGAGTTACTAAATAGGGAACTGAGTAAATGCTCTGATTATTTGGAGTTTGGCTCTGGTAATAGTACACAGCTGGCGGTATCCTATCCTGATATACATAAAATTACGGTGGTTGAATCCAGCGCCTCTTTCTGGAATGAACGAGTTGCCTGCATTGATGAAGTGAAAAAGGCAATAGAAAAAGGGATGGTAAAACCATTGTTGGTTGACATAGGCACAACCACAATGTGGGGTTATCCGACTGATAAAAGCAAGAAGAAAAATTGGCCTAGCTATGCCAAGCAGGCATTTGAAGAAAGTTCTGACTACGACTTGGTTTTAATTGATGGTCGCTTTAGGGTTGCTTGTGTGTTAAATGCTTGTTTGCAGCTAAAGCCGAATGCAAAAATATTAATTCATGATTTTTATAATAGGCCGGAATACCATTTGGTGCTGCGGTTTTTAGATGAGATTGAGAAGGTAGATACGCTTGGATTATTCTCTGTTAAGGAGCAAAATGAAAAAGAACAAATAGCCAAATTGCTGAAAAAATACCAATGGCTTCCCGGAGATAAAACCTTTTTTATGCGCTTTAAATCACGAATATGCGGGAATAAGTAGCGAGGAAGAAAAGATTTTTTAGAGGATTTTTCTTGTTTTGAAAAAACATTTCTATCTTTGCACTCCATTTGAATGCGGAAATAGCTCAGTTGGTAGAGCACAACCTTGCCAAGGTTGGGGTCGCGAGTTCGAGTCTCGTTTTCCGCTCTAAACCTCCTAACAAGGAGGTTTTTTTATGCAGAGAAAAATTACAAAAGCCTTCAATTGCAGCTACCGATTATTGCAGGTGAAATTTTTTTCTACTTTTGTACTTGATTTCGCCCGGATGGTGGAATTGGTAGACACGCAGGACTTAAAATCCTGTAGGCAGTGATGTCTGTGCGGGTTCAATTCCCGCTCCGGGTACAATAAAAGCCTGTTAACTCAATGGTTGACAGGCTTTTTTGTTTTTGCAAGGTGTACTAAATGGAACTGTAAAAATAGATGTTTTATTTCTGTATATCTGAATATTATGTCTTTTACTTATACTTTTTCTTTAGCACTTCAACATCTTCTAAGCCTTTCCCAAAAACCACCTTTTCAATAAAAGACTTTAAGAATCCGAAACCATATCCGTATAGCTGTGTATAAGCGGCAACAACGGATAGTAGGGCAACTTTAAGGTTTTTGGTTTTAATAATTGCATCAATAAATAGTAGTGGTGTATATAAAAGCAATGGAAGTAAAAATATAGGTTTCCAAATACTTAATACCAGTAATAGTATACTACCTAGTGTAAATACTGCGGGGAGGGTATGCACCAGCTTCAATGATTGTGGATATAGCTTATACAGGTTGATGCGGGCAATACCAAACGTATTTACCTGCTTATAAAACTTCTTGAAGCTAACCCTGCGTTTATGGTAAACAAATGCATTGTGATACAGCTTACTCGAAAACCCTGCCTCGCGGATACGCATTCCCAAGTCAATGTCTTCCCCATACATATCTTTAAACCCGCCGACTGTTTCGTAAACCTTTCGGGAAAAGCCCATGTTAAACGTGCGGGGGACAAACTTTTCCATGTTTGTTTTGCCTCCACGTATGCCTCCCGTTGTCCAAAATGAGGTCATGGCGTAGCTTATGGCCTTTTGAGTATCTGTGAACGATTCATGCGCTTTGTCCGGTCCACCAAAACAATCACTGTAATCATTTGCGAGCTGCCTTTCTAATGTTTCAAAATATTGTGGAGGTATAATACAATCAGAATCAAAGAAAACGAAATAATCGCCTTTGGCATTTTGCATGCCTACATTGCGTGAATCGCTGCGTCCCGTATTTGGCTTGGTTATGTAGCGAATGCTGATTTGAGAGCTATATCTACTTACAACATCAGCACAGGGTTTGGTAGAGCCGTCTTCTACCAGTACCAGCTCAAAATTTTTACGGGTCTGCTCAACAAGACTTTTGAGTAATTCATCGGCCTCATCAGGACGGTTATATATGGGAACAATAATACTAAAGTATGACATGAATTATATTACTTATATCTATTGATTATTATATGCTTATGGCTATAACCTTTTCCTCAATCCCTCACCTTCTTTTTCATACCCCTTCTTGTTTAGCAACGCAAACATGTTTCGCTTATAGTCTTCAACTCCCGGTTGGTCAAAGGGATTTACCCCAAGTATATACCCGCTGATGCCGCAGGCTATTTCGAAGAAATAAATCAGCTGCCCGATGTGATACTCGTTAATTTCGGGAATTTCGATATGTATGCTCGGTACGCCACCGTCAGCATGGGCAAGTATGGTGCCCAATTCAGCCATTTTGTTGATTTCAGTCAACCGCTTTCCGGCCAAATAGTTTAGCCCATCATAATCATCGTTGGTTTGTGGTATTTCCAGCTTATGTTGTGGCTTCTCTACGCTTATTACTGTTTCAAACAGCATTCGTTCACCGTCTTGAATATATTGGCCAAGTGAGTGTAAATCGGTAGTAAAATTGACACTGGCGGGGAATATTCCTTTACCACCTTTCCCTTCGCTTTCCCCAAATAGCTGTTTCCACCACTCCGCTAGTGAATGTAGCTTAGGATTAAAGCTAGCGAGTACCTCGACCTTTTTTCCTTTTTTATACAATGAGTTACGAGCAATAGCATACGTAATTGCAGGGTTGCCTTCTGTAGTTTGGTTAGCAGAGGTTAAGTGCTCCATATCTGCAGCCCCTTTAAGTAATGCTTCAATATCAAATCCGGCAATAGCGATGGGTAGCAATCCAACAGGGGTAAGTACTGAGAAGCGCCCCCCTACATCATCAGGAATAATAAATGTTTTATACTCCTCTTCTTTAGACATTTGAAGTAAGGCTCCTTTACTTGAGTCAGTAATAGCAATAATACGCCTTTTGGCTTCATCCTTGCCGTTCTTTTCTTCAATTAGCTGTTTAATAAGCCGGAACGCAATGGCCGGCTCGGTTGTAGTTCCTGATTTTGAAATTACGATACAACCTACCGATAAGTCTTTTATAGCGTCAAGTAGCTCGTAAGTATAGTCTTCTCCAATATTTTGCCCGGCAAAAAGTACTTGTGGTTGGTTGTGCTTGGGTTTTAAATACCCAAAGCTGTGTGATAGCGCTTCTATTACCGCTTTTGCCCCAAGGTATGAACCCCCTATACCAATTACGACAACAACATCGGTTATTTCGCTTAATCGTTTCGCTGTGTCGTTGATATCTTTAATCAGCTCCGGGCGGATACTTGATGGGAGATTTAGCCAGCCTAGAAAGTCATTTCCCTTGCCGGTCTTAGCATGTAAGGCGTTAAGACTTTCAATCGCCCTAGATTGTAAGGCTTGCAATTCTTCCGTACCTACTGTTGGTTGAATTCGTGAAATAGAGAGTTTCATGGGGCGTGCGTTTTATCAAAACGGTTTATGATACAAATTTATAGAAATAGCGTATTACTTAATCAGCCCCAGCTGCGATAGCTGGTTGGCAAGCCTGTCGGCATTGGTGCTTTCTCCGTCAATGGTTAGCTGTGCTTGCTTGTAGAATTGTTCTCGTTTTTGAAGTAGCTGTTGAATATAGCTCTGTAAATCTTTTTCTGCCCTCCCTTTAAGTAGTGGTCTGCTTTTGGATGCATGTTTTAATCGGTTGTACAATCCCTCAGGTGTAACTTGGATGTATATAGTGCACCCATGGCTATTCATTGTTTCCATGGCATCGAAAAAGCATGGGGCACCCCCTCCGGTTGATAGAATAACAGCTTCAGAAGAGTTGGCTATTTCGTTTAACAGCTCATTTTCTTTTGTGCGAAACGCTGCTTCTCCTTCCCGTTCAAAATATTCGCTTACGGTTGTGTTTAAACGTTCCTCCAGCAGCTGGTCAAGGTCAATAAACGAGTAACCAAGTAAGGTGGCAAGCCGCTTACCAATATTGGTCTTTCCGGAACCCATAAATCCAACGAGGAAAAATTTCATGTTTCTTTAATTGCTTCTGTAAAGGTAGCAATTTTTACGTGTGCCAAATTCTATACAAAAACAAACACCGGCAGATTCTGCCGGTGTTTGTTTTTGTATAGAGTAAATTCGATTTATTCAGTTATCGTGATGGTGGTTTTTGCGGTTATATCCATGCCTGAAACCTGACCTTTGAGGTCTTGCTTTAAATTAGCCTCCTTTGTCCAACCGGTCGATTTGGCAATTGTCATGCTTCCTGTTTGAGTTCCCTTCAAGCTTACTCCGTTTTGTGAAGATGAAACATCTGATGTAAGATCAATGATAACCGTTGCATCGTTTACTTCTTTTAGCGTATAGGTTGTTTTTACATTTCCTTCACCTGTGCTTATGTCGCTTGTCCAGCTCTCGCCAATGGCAACAGGATGGCTGGGATATATGTACATATTCTTTAGCTGATCCTTCATTTTTTCATCGCTGAAGTTTTGTTTCATCATTTCGCCTGCTTGTGCTGCGTATTCCGCCGGAATATCTAAAGAAGCGACAACGCCATCTACCATTTCGTTAATTCCGCTCACCGATTTAAGCTCGCCGTACTTACTCATGGTCATGGTGAAATGACCGGTGGTCATAGCCTTAAAAACGCTCGATACGCTAAATGGCATTTGAGGATTATTTGAACCATCTCCATCTTTTGAGCTGAACTTAATATCACCCATAGGAGAGGACATGCTCATTTCAATGTCGTTAAAAGAAACATCAGCAGTAAAATTATCCCCCTCAGCATTAGTGATGTTGAAGGTGAAGCCACATGTCATTGCTACTCCTACCGACTGTGAGCCTTGGTTCATATTCATATCCATCTTCATTTTTTGCGTGTATGTGCCTCCCTTTTCCAACGCATAGCAAAGTTCGTGCTTTTCTTTGTTACCGCCACATGCGGCAACCAAAATGATAACGGCAGAAAGAGCTAACAAGTTTAATTTTTTCATGATAGAGTTATTTTTAAGGTTATTAATGATTTGACTTCAGTAAGCGTACAATTGTTTTGATGGAGTTTAGCCCAACATCATTGAGATTTATCTTATCAATAGAGGTAAACAGGTAGTCGGCTACATCGTCAGCAGCCTGTATGTTTGATAAGCTGTTTACCTTACAATGGAAGGCAAGATCAAGCGTAAAGTAGGTAATGCCACCAAATATATATTCGTTTGGAAAGCTGCCGACAAACGATATTTGCTCAACATCAAGGTTCAGCTCTTCCTTAACCTCTCTTCGCACAGCGTTTTCCGCCTTTTCGCCAATATCTACAAAGCCCCCGGGTAGGTCGAGCATTCCTTTTTTGGGGTCGTGCTTACGGCGGGTAAACAGCAGCTCTCCCTTCTCATTTTCAATAATGGCTACCACTGCGGCGGCTTCATTAATGTAGAGCTGGCGGTTGCAGCGGCTGCAACGCATACGTTTCCCGTTTTCCCACGTAAAGCCTTCCGATCCGCAAAACGGACAAAACTTGAGTACCTGTGAAGGATGGTGCGCTTGTTGTTCAGGCATAAAGCGTTTTTAAGTATTAAATATCTTTTCCGGTTCTACTTTTTCCGGATAGCCATCATTCCATCGCGAAGGGGAAGCAAAACGTTTTCAACACGAGGGTCGTTCTGAACCATGTTGTTGAAAGCCAAAAGATTTTTGGTGTAAAGGTCGTTATCTTTTAGCGGTTCTACAACTTTTCCATCCCATAAAACGTTATCGGCAAGAATAATACCGCCGGAGGGCACTAGGTCGAACACTTTTTCGTAGTAGCCGGTATATTCACGCTTGTCCCCATCAATAAATACAAGATCGAAACTTTTTTTTAGCGAAGGAAGAATATCCAACGCATCGCCAACGTGAAGAAAAATACGGTCGGAGTAGTCCGATTTTTTGATAAAGCTATCAGCCACTTCAGCTACCTCATCGTTGCACTCAATAGTATGCAGCTCTCCTCCATCAGCCAGACCTTTAGCTAGGCAAATGGCTGAATATCCGGCAAATGTGCCTATTTCAAGAATGTAACGAGGACGAAGCATGTAGCTTATCAGCTCTAAAAATTTTCCTTGTACATGACCGGAAACCATGCGTGGTTGCATGAGCTTAAGGTGAGAGGTGCGTACCAGCCCTTTCATCAAATCATCCTCCGGCGATGTATGCTCTTTGATGTAGCTATCCAGCTCTTTATTTACTATCAGCATGGCTATTGAAATGCTAGTATTGATAATGTTTCGGGTGCAAACAGCTCATTGGCTATTTCCATAATAGCGTCAGCGCTAACGTTCTCTATTTTTACCAGCGATTCTTCGGGCGTATCAATATGCCCGAGGCTAAGCAGGCTTTTGCCCATGCTTAGCATCAGCTGTTCCCCGCTTTCGTTGGCGATGGTCAGCTGTCCAACCAGCTGTTTTTTTGCTTTTTGCAGCTGTAGCGAATTCAACTTCTCGCTACCTAGCTTACGGAGCTCCTCCATTGTTGCATTAATACAGCTATCCAAGGAAGCTTTCCCTGTGCCAAAATAGATGTTGAACAAGCCTGTATCACAGTAAGGTGTGCAGGACGCTTCAACGGAGTAGGCTAGTCCTAGCCTTTCACGCAGGCGAGTATTTAACCGTGAGTTAGAAAGCGGCCCTCCCAGCAAATTGGTAAGAAGAACTAATGCCGTATAGCGGTCATCGGTTATATTAAATGAACGATTTCCTATAATACAGTGGGTTTGATGTGTCCCTTTGCTTTGTACTTTTTTAAATGCTTGGTAGGGAGGTGGTGTGAGCCGATGTTGTCCATTCACCTTACTGCGGTATTCGGAGAAATATTTCTCGGCCAAATAGATTACCCGCTTAAAGGACATCCGGCCAACAGAGGAGAGCACCATTCTATCAGGGCTGTAATTTCGACTTATAAAGCGATGGAGATGTTCGGACTTAAATCTCTTTAAAGTTTTGTTGTCTCCAAGAATATTCCGACCAAGTGGAGAGCCTGCAAAGATGAGCTCTTCAAAATCATCAAAAATAGATTCGGCCGGAGAGTCTTTGTATGAGTTGATTTCGTCTGCAATTACCTCTTTTTCTTTTTTCAGCTCAGCCTCAGGGAAAATGGAATTAAAACAAACATCTGCAATGAGTTCTACTGTTTTAGAAAAATCAGCTGAAAGAACTGTTGCATGAATTACCGTTTCCTCCTTTCCTGTAAAAGCATTTAGTTCACCACCAACACTTTCTAATCGGTTGTTTATATGGTATGCCTTACGTTTTTTGGTTCCCTTGAATAGAAGGTGTTCTAAAAAATGGGCAAGCCCATGCTCATCTTCCAGCTCATCACGGCTTCCGGCGTTGATTGTCAAGCCGCAGTAAGCCACCGCTGATGAGGTTTGAAAATGGGCTATTTGCAAACCATTGGCAAGTGTTGCCGTTTCTACTTTTTTCTTCATTATGTACGCAAAGGTAACATAGAAATTAAGAACTAAGTAACGTAAGTTCCATGCTTATAGTTCGGCTTTATACTCTACTCGAGACCGAAAAATTAAACTACCTCTTGCGTGGAATAAAAAAAGCATTACCTTTGCATCCTCAAAATAGATGGTGCCATAGCTCAGTTGGTAGAGCAAAGGACTGAAAATCCTTGTGTCCCCGGTTCGATTCCTGGTGGCACCACAAGCAAGAAAAGCAAATTTACGTAAAACCCTGAATTTCAGTAGAATTCAGGGTTTTTTATTTCCCCTTGGTAAGCAAAAAAAAGCGTTTTGGGGCAACTGGAAAAATGAAATAGGTGGGACTTTCCAAACCCGCCGAAAAAGTTCCACCCGAATGATTCTTTTGCACTGAAACACAGTATTTTGCGTGGCAATACTGTCGGTTCGATTTCATAATTTTACAAACAAAAAATTACGGTTATGAAACGAAATTCATTCAGTGTGTTTTTCTTTATCAAGAAATTGCTTATGGAGTATTGGCTACAGCTAAAAGCCCGTCAGGATTGGTGGCAGAATTGCGAAAGCACGGTATTGAAATAGAACCTGTGAAAAATAAACAGGAAAAAATATCTGGAGTCCGATTTTGCTACAAGGGTGAAACATTCAAGGTTTCGGAGGTTGGACGTGGATTTGGCTTTCGCTCCATGTTCAACCATTTTGGTCAGATGCTTGAGGGGCAGAACGGCACTCCATTTATTCCGAAATATCACAATGAACCGCAGCCGATGATTAATACCATCGTTGATGCAGCGGTAAATACGATTGCTGAAGTAGCGTCCAATAGCATTTCCATCGCAGGCGAAGCGGCATCGACAATCGGAGGGTTGTTTGATATTCAACCATCTGGCTACGATGCGAATGAAGCAGATTACTTATATCAGCAGTCACAAGAGAAAAAGAAGAAAAAGAAACGAGGGAGGAAAATGTAACGAACTGTTCTCGAAATATGTAATTGGCTCCTTTTTCTTATGGATAGAATAATTTTTCAAATTATGTATAACCCATCCGGCATATTGTTATTTCCGAAGTTTATTATAGTATCTGTTCCGCTGTTTGAACATCTTATCAAAATAATCGATTTTGGAATCTCTATAATCAAAAATAACCGGAGGCTTGCCGGAACGTTGTACTCTACCGATATACTGTACTAACTTACCTTCAAATGTGAAGGGATAAACGATAAACAAACATTCTAACGCACTTATATCTATTCCCTCGCCAAAATACTGTCCTGTGGAGATAATAATTCTAAAATGCCCTTGTTCTATCTGTTCCAGTTTGCTTTTCCGGCTTCTTTCCGAATCATCCCCTGAAATGGCAATCGTTTCATATTTCTCTTTCAGGTAAAGATTCAGAATATCTACATGAGATTTCCTTTCGGTTAAAATCAAAATAGACTTGAATCGTTTTATGTTCTCGTCTATATCATTCAAAATAAGACTATTTCTATTGGTGTCGTATATCAGGACACGGGAAACAGTTTCATAGTTATCCGTTTTATAATCGAACGGAACAAATAATTCGGTTTCTCTTATGTTGATTTCGGCTTTACTGTTCTGTTGTTCCAGCAGTTCTTTCTGGGTCATCTCGTAAATAATATTGCCGATATACACATAAATCAGTTTCTCGTCATTGTTCTTCCGTTTCGGGGTTGCTGTCAAACCATACAGGTAATAGCAATTCAATTGAGTGATGACCTCCCTAAATGATTTAGCCGGTATATGGTGGCATTCATCAACCACCACCATTCCAAACCGATTTTTCAATTCAGTCAAATCACCTCTTGTCAATGATTGTATCATCGCAACTGTAATCTCCTTGCCTATTTTATCTTTTTGATTTCCTATCTGTCCAATCTTGTTTTTAGGAATGGAAAGAAAATTTTGTATGCGCTCTATCCATTGGTCGAATAGTTGTTTCCGGTGAACAAGAATAAGGGTTGGTTGCTTTTTTTGAGCAATCAATTCCAATCCTATAATCGTTTTTCCTGAACCGGGTGGAGAAACAATTACACCAAAATCTTTAGCTTCTGCCCGTTCCAAAACTTCTTCTTGGTGTGGAAGCAGGTCTATTTTGGAGTTTACTGTAATTTCATCCTGTTTGCATCGTTCGTCGATAATCTTGATGGGGATATTCTCTGCATTGCAGAATTTCACAAGCGACGAAGCAAATCCGCGAGGAATAATAATACCTTCCGGCGTTTCTTCAATCAGTTTGAAGTATTTTTCTATGTTATATGCTGTTTTCCCCAATCGTTTCTTTACAATGTAATCCGAATTCAGGAAGTTCAGATTATCCCTTAGAAATTCTATCAACTTCTGATTCAGTTGTATTCTTTTCAGGTATATCTCGCTGTTTATAACGATTTCTAACTCAAACGAAGATTTTGAACCGGCATATTTTGATGTAAAAACTTCCTTTGTTCTTCCAGAAAGTTGCAAGTATAGAGAATCTATCTTCTGCTTGGATATTTTCCTGATAGTCGTCAAAAAAGCCCATTGGTCTCCTATTGGTTCGAATGTATCCGGATTCAGGAAACACGAATTTCTGTGTGTTAATGAATATCCTTGTAACGGAATGGCAATCAAGTTGCCGATACCTTTACCGGAATGAATGTCCTGATTTGGAAAAAGTCGGTCAAAACTTGGTTCCTTTTCAAACTTGGAGATTATTCCGGACTGTAACAGGAGTTCAAACATTATCTTCCTGCTCTGAAAAGCCGGAATGTTTTCCTCGAAAAACAGCCATAAATGTCCACCGTTGCCGGAACGGGAACGTTCAATTACAGTTGGCAATTCAATTTCCTGACAGACTTTGTGTAATTTTAGTATGGATTCCTGCCAATTATCCTCATCAAAGTCGGCGGCAATAAAAAATGAGGTGTTATCCGACAACAGGGGATAGATTCCGACTGTAGTTTTTCCAAGGAAATGTTCCTTTAGTGCGGCATCATTGAAAGGCAGATATTCTTTTTTCGTATAGTTGGCAAAAGTTCCTCCATCTGACTTATGGCGATTGTAATCGTCCCAATCCACTTTGTAAGCGGGCATATATCCGTTTCGCCCATCCTTTTCCCAACGAACAGCATATATATCTTCCCTCCCTCGAAAAAGAGATTTATAAACAGCTATATGAGGTTGGGGTATTTGCATTAAAAAAACTCCTTATCGCTTATCACCCATACTGACTGATTTACAAATTAACAGTTACTCTGTTTTGTTATCATCGTCAGCCTGAGATTTTAATTCTTTAATCGCCCTATCGAAATCGCTTTCGTATTGCAGCATCTCTTTACGGCGATACTCTTCAAACTCTCGTGTTGCCTTTTCAACAGCTTGTTTATGCGAAACTGTTCCTGCATTGAGAAGTAGGGGACGATTACCGACCGATAGTATATCGTCCAATTTTCCTATCCACTGCTGCATGGTCATTGAATGTTGTTCAATAGCTTGTAATTCGGCAAAATCAAGATACTGGGACACCAATAAATTTAAGACCTGCAATTCTTTTTCCGACAAATAGTTCTTCGCAATTTTAACATCATCCCGGGTTATGTAATCCCCTTTGAAGTTGGTCATACCTACCATTGGCTTATCTGCATCCACTCTCTGATAGATTACTTCCGCTGCCGTATGTTGATGGGCGGCATAGTGCATCTTATTTTGCACGGTAGCAAAAAACAGACGGGTAATATCGGCTCGTGGATCATAATCTACCGCTGTGGCGTAAATATCGGTTACTTGTTGGTACAAATTACGTTCGCTCGAACGAATATCCCTGATTCGTTGCAGTAACTCGCGAAAATAGCGGTTCCCGTTTCCTTTAAGACGTTCATCGTCCATCGTAAATCCTTTTTGGATGTATTCATGCAGACGCTGTGTCGCCCATTGCCGGAATCGTGTTGCCACTTGTGATTTCACGCGATAACCAATCGCTATAATCATATCCAAATTATAATGCTCAATCTGTCGTTTTACCGACCTGTTGCCTTCCTGACGAACTAACAAGAAATCCTTGTGAGTTGCTTCTTTTTGTAATTCTCCCTCATCTAAAATGCTGTTAATGTGTAAGCTTATATTCTGTTGCGTGGTGTCAAACAGCATAGCAATTTGTTGTTGCGAAAGCCAAACATCCTGCCCATCAAAACGGACATTTACATTGGTTACTCCATTGTCGTCCTGATACAGGACAAACTGGCTGTTGGTTGGTTGGATTTTATCGTTGGACATGATTTCCTGTGCTTTTACTTATTTAATTCCACAAACCAATTAATTTGTGCCATTTTCGATAAACTTACTTTTAATTAGATTGAGAAATGCTGAATTTCTACAATCTGCATCATTAACAACAGAGTCTAAATCTAAGACGAATACACCTATTGGTAAAATTATGTCTGGATTTTTTTGTATCGCGACTTTTGTCTCTCTATAATACATTTTCCCTGTTGAATACAATTCCTTATATTCTCCGGTTAAAGCCAATTCCAACTCGTCGTTAAATTCAACAATCCCATAAAACCAAATTCGTTGAATTTTATTTTTATAGTACTGCATTAATTTCCGAGCCCTTTTCTCAAGTTGTGTTACAACTTTCAGATTCTCTTCCAAACTAATGCCTCTTTTCTTTAGCTCAACAATAACAACATCAAAAGATAAACTTTTATCAGGATTATTTGAGAAAATCAGTGTTAAATCGGGCCTGTCATCATCTCTTTCTGTAGATTCATCTTGGGCTATAAATTGAATCACTTCGCCCATTTCTTTATTGCTCAGTACAGCTTCATACGTCATGTATTTATCATCAAGGATCCAAGCGTTATTCCGGTATAAATTTGCTATTGTATCCTCTTTGTTGAATGTTTTCGCCATTGATGCAAAAAGATTATGTATCTCGGCTTCACTATTTTTATTATTTGTCTTTTTGAGGTTTTCAATCGTTATTTGGCGAAATAGTATATATTCTGTTAAAGCTCTTGCAGATAATTCCAGTGACTTCTCGTATTGCTCTTCGGAAAGAGAATTTGCTTCTAATAAATCTTTTTGCGCTTTAAAAAATTGTTCTTGTGCCTTTTTTATGATATCGGATCTTGAAGAATAACCTATACTTTCAACGTTAAAGTATCCGCCTAAATGAGGGTATCTGTTTATTAAATTATCTTTAGTTTCTTTATTTCTCTTTTTTACTGTTGGAATTTCCTTTTCAATAATATAGGCGACTTCTTTTCTAAAACGTATTTGTATTTCTTGAATAGTTTGTTTCTCAGAATCAGAAGTAACGGTTAAATTTTGTCTTGAAGCATCAACTTTCCCTTTGAACCAATCAGAGAAAAGTAAAAAAATCATCTTGTAGCCAGGGATTTTATTTTCATCAGCAATAATTTCTGTTTTTAAAGTACGGTTATCAACAGAAATCGCAGAAATTAATGATGTTTCAGAAAGGCTTACTTCTATTATGGAATAATACAAGTGAAATTCATCAAAAAGGGTTGAATGATAATCAACCGACACTTTCTTGAATTCAGGAATATCAATATCAGTAATGCTCTCCGTGTAAGTTTTCCCTTCGATAACTGTTGATATTGTGATTTTAATGTTTTTTTTCTGTTGTTTAATCTGAAATAGTCTTGAGTAAAACTCTTCCAATATTCTACCCTTTAAATAAGAGGGAACAATGAAAGAATTTTTGTGCAATTTCGTTAACGCATAACCTGTCATTAGAATTGATGTTCCAGATTGCTTGTTCTTTACTTCTGAAATTTTTACATTCTCCTTTTTGAACTCCTCATTAAATTCAAATTCCCTATAGTATTTATTTTCGTAACAGCTTGAAATTTTTACATTCTCAAAATAGCACAAATACACAAGTCTTCCTAATCCCTTATGTGAAACCTCATCAACATCAAGAAGTCTTGCAAATTTTCCATACCGTTCGTCTGTAAGTCCAACGCCGTTATCAGAAATTTTTATTTCTAATGTTTCTGGTTTATTATATGCCTTTGCTGAAATATCAATATTAATATCAGTTGCATCAGCATCCAGTGAATTTGCAATTGCTTCAAAATAGACCATTTCTAACGAAGAATTGCCAAAAAACATTTTGACTGCTTGACTTAATTTTACTTCCATAATTTCTAATCTTGAAGATTTCTTTACAATTCTACTTTCGGCAATCCCTTTACAATCTCCACAGTTCTCACACTTACCGTAATTATGCTTAGCAACAAATCGAGAATATATCTCGGTTTGTTGTGTTCACGCGCCCAGTCGTTGGGGTCGTTTACGATTCCACTTTCTTTGTGAGTTTTGATTTGGTAGCTCTCCATTATCCATTCGATTGCACTTCGCCCATTAACCACGTATTCGTATGCTTTTTCCGGTATGCCGGTAAGCGTAATGAAAGGATTATAGATAATGGAGCTTTTGTCTTCTTTGGAAGCAAAGCGCATTTTCGTTACCTCGAAGTTATCGTAAACCGCGTTATTGATATTGACTGTTACACCAGCAGCTTCGTGGGCATAATCTTCGTAATGCAAATGAAGTTGAGCCAGTTCACGCCCGGCTTTGACATATTTCCAGAAAACAGTTGAATCGCCGACAAACGGAATACGAGGCAACATCTTTTTCAGGTCGGCAGCAAACTCTGTCCGGTAATCGGGGTTATGCAGGAAACCATATATATAGTAGAAAATATCTTCTTTAGTGGTTTTGCTTCCGTATTCTTTGCGTGCCTGATTCAATGCAAAGTCGCTTATGGCATCTCGACGGGCATAATATTCGCTTTCCGGTTCGGCTACGCTGTCAAATAAAGTTTTCTCTTGCTTTGTTTCTTCATACCAGTATAAAGGAAAACATTGACCATTGAACATTAACTGCAAATCAGGGATTTTATCTGTAATTATTGTCGAAAAATCTTTGTTTGCCCCCATGCCGGAAACGCTGATAAGTAAATTGGGGAGGTCTGGAGATGGAAATAATTTTCTACTTAACCCTGGACTTTCTATAAAAGCGTCATCAAAATAAAGATTTTGTACACAAAAAGGTCTATATGAGCCATATCGCAAATCTTTGATTTTTTCAAAAATACTATTTCTTTTCACATTATTTCTCAAAGCTCGTGTCCAACTTATTTTAGAAGCATCCGTATTGATGAACTTTTCGACTTCTATTTCAGGATTTGTTTCCAGTGCCTTTTGGTAGCTTCTCGTTTGTGAGTTATAAAAATCTATCATCTCACCCATTTGTTGGGCGACTTTGCTTTTAGAAAAATCATATATCCAACTATCTCTATTCGTTCCAATTCCTAAAGAATATGTAGTAAATATGGCAAATGTCTTGGCATCGAATTTTTTATCCGGAGCGAGAGGAATAAACTCATTAAACTTGTCGTTCCGATGATTAATCCAGTCGTTATGTTCATTTGGAATAAGCGTTTGCCAATGCATTGCCGGATTAGCAATACTGCTCATCTTTTTGACAGTCTCTAATTTGTCTTCACGGCTCAAATAGTCGCCTATATCGTGATAATGAATAACTGCTTTACCTTTATGCTCAGGCTTTTTAACTAATAAGGTTATACTTATTGGTGTGCGACTTCCCGAACCAAAAATTTTACCTCCTTCTTTGCGAGATAATTCGCCGCTTGTTCGTTGATTTCCGCGCAGGTTAAATACATAGATAGACGAAAATTCCTTTTCAAGGCGATGACGAAAGCCGTCTGTACTGTTTCCGTCAATCCATGCGCCATTACTCACAAAACATATCACCCCGCCGTTTTTCGGGTCGAGCCTGTCGCTACTCCAACGAAAAGCCTTTATATATGGGTCATATAGAGATTTGTTAAGCCCAGCATCAGATGCTTTAGCATAAGTTTCTTCTATCCGTTTTTCCAGTTTTGAATAACTCTGGTTTTGTGCATTGTCGTTAGCCGACTTTTGACCGATAGAATACGGTGGATTGCCCATAATGACACGCAATGGTGCTTTCTGCTGCTCCTGTACCCGGCGGGAGTTTTGCGGAAACATCTCGCTGAACAGGTCTTCGCCGTCTTTCGTTTCGCCCAACTGAAATGTATCCGTCAGGCAGATGCCGTTGAACGGAATATAAGTATCCGAACCATCTCCTTGCAAATCGTGGAAAACATTCTCAATGTTTACAGATGCTATATAATAGGCAAGCAGAACAATTTCATTGGCGTGTATTTCTTTGCTGAATTTACGTTTCAGGTCTTCGGGATTTATCAGTCCGCTTTGTAATAAACGGGTGATAAATGTACCCGTACCTGTAAACGGGTCAAGAATATGTAAATTTTCATCACTCAATGTACGGTTGAATTCTTTGCGAAGTACGGCATCTACCGAATGTACAATATAATCAACCACCTCAACAGGAGTATATACGATACCCAACCGCTCCACCATCATTGGAAAAGCCGTGCGGAAGAACTTATCATACAATTCGACGATAATCTTCTGCTTGGCTTCGGCATTATCAATATCTTTTGCCCGCTCCCGAACAGAATCATAGAATTTCTGTAAAGTCTCGGTATCCTTTTCATCCTTGTGTTCTTCCAATAGGGCGAGCATCTTCTCCATTGATTGGGAAATGGGATTGTTCCCTACAAATGAATAATCCTCGAATAAAGCTTCGAAAACAGGTTGTGTAATCAAGTGCTGCGCCAACATTTCGATGGCATCCTCTTCCGACACAGACGGATTGATATTCTTATGAAGCCCTTTCAAGAATTTTTCAAATTCCCGTTGGTGCTTTTTATCGTTCTCAACCAACTTCCTAATATTTTCTATCTGGCGTACGGCAATATCTGCAACATCTCTTGCCCATTGCTCCCAGTAACGGCGTTCACCTACTTTTTCCACTAACTTGGCATAAAGAAGCGATTGCATATTGTCGAACTGAATCGCCATTTGCAATACCGCTTCTGTTGCTCCGGCACCCACGGTTTCCGTGCCGTCATTATCATCCCGTCCATGTGAGGCTCCGCCGATAATGATGCCTTCGGGCTTATGTTTGTTAAGTTCTATTTTATTGATTGTCGCCTTGAAGCGGTCGTCATGTGCACGAAGAGCATTTAGTACAGTCCATACAACGGCGTAATCCGCATTATTACTGAGCGCCTTTTCTCCCTGCACATCTGCCGGAACTACAATCGGAATAATAATATATCCGTATTTTTTGCCGGGAGCACGTCTCATAACTCGGCCTACCGACTGAACTACATCTACTTGTGAGTTTCGGGCAGAAAGGAACATCACCGCATCCAAAGACGGAACGTCCACGCCCTCGCTCAAACACCGTACATTTGTCAGGATGCGGCATTGCATAGAGGCTTTTGGTACGGACTTTAGCCATGACAGTTTCTGTCCGCGCGTGGTGGCGGCCATTGTACCATCAATATGGTCGCTTTCCACGACAACCATTTTCTGTTGTTGTTCATCAGAAAGTTCCTTGTAATACAGGTCGCTCATCTGATTGAACGTGTTAGTAATCTGCTTTGAGACTTTAATGTTCTGACAAAAAGCAACAGCCGTACACATCGGTTCGGGGTCGCTGGCTTTTACAGTTCCATCATCGCCGACAATTTCTTTGCTAAGTGCATTTACGCAGCCAATCAATTTGTTTACGTCATCGGCAGGAATCTCGGTTTCACCCCGGGCAACCATGCTTTGCGCCGAAGCGGTCATATCATTTTCATTAACAGTCAGAATCAAGACTTTATAGTCAGATAGAAGTCCTTTGCTCACAGCCGTGCCGAACCCGATATGATAAAACTCTTCTCCATAGATGGACACATCATCCATCGAACAAAGAACCATATCGTTATCTACCGCTTTTTTCTTCGCATCGTCGTGATAAAGACGCGGAGTGGCGGTCATATACATTCGTTTCTTTGCTTGGATAAAGCTGTTGTTGTGGACTTTTACAAATGCAGATTCGTCCTCATTGGAAAGCGTAACCCCGGTGGTGCGATGCGCTTCATCGCAAACGATAAGGTCAAAAATGCCTTTGTCGCTTCCCATTTTTTTTTGATAAGCCGTTTGGGCTTTGGCAATAACATCTATGGATTGATACGTGCTGAAAACGACTGAAATCCCGGAATCGGCAGTAGCCTGCTCCAATTGCTTTATGATAACATCCGTATCGGTAGAAGCCGGTAAGGCTAAATCTACTACGCTAAAACTATCGGTATCTTCATTTTTATTTTTTCGTTTACTCACTTCCGGGTCTGAACAAATACAAATCGGGCTAATGGGGTGTTCCGCATTGTTGAGCCATTCCTCAAGTGTTTGCCCAAGCAACGCAATAGAAGGAACTAAAAATAACACAAGTCCCTCACCGTTAGTTAATTTTTCCGCTATCTTTAGAGAGGTAAAAGTTTTACCTGTTCCACAAGCCATGATAAGCTTTCCTCTGTCAACCTTTTGTTCCTGATAATGAGTTAAAGCTTCTGCTATAGCTTCTTTTTGATGTTCGAGTGGTTTGTGCTTCGGTTTGAGAGATTGTTCCCCATACAAACCTTGCATTAACTTATCCCATTCGACACTACTGTTTTGTAAATGATATAAGGATATACGAGATACAGCGGGTGTATGGTTTTTAATAGCCTCCTCCGCATTGCTGCCCCATTTGTTGGTTGTAGAAATCCAAAGGCAATGCTCAAAGCGAGTGGTCATACCAGCCTCATTAATAAATGAGCGTCCAGCAGTAGTTAAAAAACTGTCAACTTCGGCTTTGTTTATCGTGGCTGGCTCCTGATAACATTTACATTGAATAGCCCAATAAGCGCCATGTGTAGTTTGTGCCACAAGGTCAATGCCGGTATCCGAGCCTCCTAAATCTTTTCGGTAAGGGAATTCTTCCCAAAGCCACACATTTTTGAAACGTGAAGCGTAAAAAGGCTCCGTCTGCAGATATAGTTGCATCAGACGTTCAAAGCGTGTTCCCTTTTCTCTTTCGGAAGCAGATTCCTTGCGGAATTGGCTCAGTATATCCTGAAATGAAGTCATATCTATTATTGTTCTTTATTTTCAATTAATAGTTCTTTTACACTCACCTGTAATATCTCCGCAATCTGGTATAAGGTTTCCAAAGGGGGTTGGATACGATTGCATGCATAACTATTCACAATCTTAAAGCTTTTACCGAGTTTTTCGGCAAGCCACGTCTGCTTAATCCCTTTTTCTTGCAAAACTTCTTTTATGCGGTTCATATTCCTTTGATTTCGTTATCGAAGGCAAATATAGGAAATTTAGCTGGATAATTATGAGAAATCTGCTCTTTCATATCGTTTGTTCAAAAGTTGCATCGTGATTCAATAATCAAAGAAGCAACAACTTACTCCTTCATTTTTTCCTTTTGTCTGTATATGCATTTTGTAGGCTATCTACTTCTGACCGCATCTCCCTTATTTCAACACCCTGCCTGTAATACTCATCTATCAGTAGTGAGTAGTCGTTCTGCTGCTTCATGCAAAACAGCGTGAGGATAAGTACCAGCAGAGAAAGCAGGGTAATGACAATAGAAGTTTTCCTAACTTTAAAGAATCTGAAATTGAAATAGTGACCGGATGCTTCCTGCGATTCAACAGCCTCCCTTTGCTGTTTCCGTATCCGGCTAACTATGTTCCATACCTTTTGGATAGTCTCGGTTATCGCTATGATGTTCTTCTTGTTTGCGTCAAAATGCGAATCGCTCAACCGTCCGAGCCGGGCGATTTCAGCATTAATTTCAGTAATTATCTCCTCTTTTACTGCTATAAAATCAGGTTTGTTTTCCGCCGGTTCTTGGGTGGAAACCGGTGTTTTTTGCTCTGCTGAATGCTTATCCAGCTTCTTATCTATTTCCAACAACTTTACCCATAAAGCCTCGTTTGTTACTGACTGTGCCATATTTGTTCTAAATTTTAATTGTTAATTACTCGTTTTACTGTCTGAACCCCCTGCGCTTTTGAGGCTTCTTTTTCTTTTTTAAGGCCTGCTGGCGCAGGTCTTCTACTTCATCCGCAGCACTGCTGGACGGCTGGATGTCGAACAGGCCACCAAGACCGGAAACTATATCGGTTGCTCCCGATACTATATTCTCCAATGGGTTGCTGCTTATCTCTTTCGGAACAGATACCTGCTGCTGTTCCTGATGGTGGCTGTTTCCCGTCAGGATGGCATTCAGTTTGGAATAACTGAATTTTCTGTCGATATCCGAACCTTTAAACGAATGCTCCCCTTTCTTGAATGAAATGCCTTGTGCCTCGTCTGTTTTACCTTTGTACTTATAGTCTATGGATATCCCTTGACGGTTCAGAGCGGATTCAAACTGTTTCCAGTCCTTAACTTTAGGAAGAATATCTTTAACAGAATGGTAAATTTCATACTTGGTCTGTTCCGCTCCCGTTAACTTCTGTATATTAACTTTGTCTTTATCCACGCCATAAGTCAGGTTATATTTATCCTTTAGCTGCTTGCAAACCTTCTCGTTCCGGTAGCGGTCGTTCCTGTCGGATATAGTTTTACTATCATTATCCACCCGGTTGAATACAATGTGGCAGTGCGGATGGGCGGTATTATTATGCCTGACAATAATGTACTGCGTATTTTCTATACCCATTGCTTTCATGTATTCCTTCGCCAGCCGTTCCATAAACTGGTCGGTCATTCTTGGAGCATCTTCCGGCGAGAATGACAGCGGGATATGGCCAACGCATTTCGACAGGTTCGGATTCAGCAGGCTTTGCATATAAAAACTGTTGATAATGGATGCCGTATCCGTTTCCAATACGCCTTCCGAACACAATAATTTTGCATCCTTGTTGCCTAAAACATACGAAATACACCCCTTAAAACTTCTTCCTTTTACTATTTTTCCAATCATCCGACAGCTTGTTTATGATATTTTGGATGCTTTCCAATATTTTTGTTGCTTCGTTTTCAAGCCGTTTTATGCTCAAAAATTTAGCGGTTTTTACCAACTGGTTCAGGTTGTTTCCTTCATTGGAAAGACTTCTCAATATCTCCAATTCTTCTTTCTTCAGCGGTTCTTTTATTTCTCCATTCAGGATGGCATCATGACAATAGACACTAAGGGAAAGGTTCGCCTGTGCCGCCCGGTGCCAGATGGCATAAAGTTCCGGCTCGGAAAAACAGACCGCAATGGTTCTGTCTTTCCGGGTAGTGGAACTCTTCTTCGGGCGTCCCCCTTTCTTCTTATTATCTTGATTTTCCTGATTCAACTTCGATGTATCCTGTAATCGTTATTCTCTAAAATTGCCGACCAACGGGAGCAATTTTCCCTTTGGCGGTCAGCCAAAGCGAGGGTTTTCATGCAATGAAAACATAACCTCGCTCCGCTAAATCAACGGATTTGTTCCGTTGGAAAAGTAAGTCTGCCAACTGAACAGACTTATCCCAACAAACTTTACAACTTTTTCCAACCGTCCAAATCTTCCCGATAGATTTCGAGATGATGCCGGGCAAGGTTTTCAATCAGTCCTGATACACTCATTCCCCTGCCACCCAATCTTCGGGCGATTTCATCCAGCCTGTCACGGGAATCGCAACTGACAAAGACCGGCTTGCGGTCTTCAATCTTTGGAACTTGCAGGAATGTTTCCCGGTATTCTTCCAGCGACTCCTTTCGTTGTTTACCGCTGACACGCTTGGGTACGGTCAATACAGCAGGCTCTTCCGGTTCTGTGTGTACTGTTGCCTCCGGTATTTTAGTAATGCCAGTATCCTTTGTGTCGATACTGTCCACAGTTTCTTTACTGCCTTTACCGATTACATTTGATTCACCGGATGCATCTTCCGCTCTCAAAAAATCTTTGAGTTGTTCTTTCGTGTTCCCGGTGACCTGCCCGGACGGTTTTGTTTTTCCAGCTACCACATCCGGCAGAAAATCCCGAAGAGCTTGTTTTCTTTCTTCACTGTCTGTAATTACTTTACTGTTCATACTATGTTTAATTTAAAAGATGAATACTCCGGTTCCACTATGTGCTGGAAACCGATTGTCGATTGCAAAGAAACGACTATTAGCAGGCAGTGTAAATGGATTGGGTTTGTTTGGAATACTCTGCAATATTATGCTACTATACAGTCAGTGCAGGTTGTGCAAACTTCTTCGTTTTGCTTACCGGATTGTACCGTACCAACAATACCTGTTCTTTTTATTTTAGGTTTATGTATTTATGAAATTGAGAGAGGTAGGTTAACTGTAAAAAAAAATGGTGGTTTTCAGGGCAGAAAATCCTTCAAAATGAAAAAAGTGTGTCCTCCACCTGTGCCACTCCCGGCCAGAAGCATCCAGCAGGCTAACAACCCTTTAAAATGTGATTTTTTCTTTTTTACTTCGCAGCACAAAGGTGAAAACTGCACCGGAAAGGAAGTCCTTG
>JAVBOB010000020.1:0-80134 GCA_031551125.1 Bacteroidales bacterium | reverse complement strand
CAGCGTGGCGGTGCCGCTTGCGCAGGCCGCGCCGCTCGTGCTCACCGTTACCGTCGGCTTGGCCGGGTTCGTTCCCGCGCCGCCGCCCGCAGGCACCGTCACGTTAACCGTATCCGCTGCCCCTACCGTTGAGGTACAGCCTGTAGCGTTATCCACCGCGATTACCCAGTACTTGTCGCTTACCGTCGTCGTGTACGTCGTAGCCGTGCTCAGCACGCCCGTTTGCGATTTTCTATACCATTGGTAGGTCAATCCTCCAACAGAACTAGTTACCATTAATGTTGCATTTCCGCCTTCGCAAGCTGTTCCACTATAGCTTACCGATACTGTCGGGCTAGTCGGGTTAGTACCTGTACCACCTGTCGGTACATTAACTGTTGCTGTATCACTCATCGGAGAACTACAAGTTCCAGTAGGTCCTCCATTTGTAGTTACTGCTATTACCCAATATTTATCACTTACTGTAGTATTGAATGACGATGCTGTACTCAATACCGTTGGTTGAGTTTTAGAATGCCATTCATAACTTACACCTTCTTCAGGATTAGTAATAGTAAGAGTTGCACTACCCGTTGCACAAGCACTGCCATGGTACGCAACATTTACTATAGGTTTAAGAGGAGCAACTCCTGTACCACCAGTAGGTACATTAACAATTGCCGTATCACTAGCCGGTGATGCGCAACCGCTGGCGCTTACCGCTACCACCCAGTACTTATCACTTACTAAAGTATTGTATGAAGATGCCGTACTCAATACACCTGCACGTGTCTTAGCATACCAACGGTAGCTTACACCTGTTTCAGAATTTGTTACGGTCAATGTTGCATTACCATTAGCACAACCTGCACCGCTTGTCGTTACTAATACAATTGGTTTAACAGGATTAGTGCCTGTACCTGCTGTAGGTACGCTTACCGTGGCCGTATCGCTAGCCGGTGAAGCGCAACCGCTGGCGCTTACCGCTATCACCCAGTACTTATCGCTGGTTGTAGTGGTGTAGGTTGTTGCTGTGCTCAGTACGCCAGACTGCGTCTTGCCGTACCAGTGGTAGCTTACACCTACTTCCACGTTCGTTACCGTTAGCGTGGCGCTACCTGCTCCGCAGCTGCCGCCACCGTTTACTACCGTTGATACCGTCGGCTTGGCAGGGTTGCTGCCCGTGCCTGCTGTAGGTACGCTTACCGTAGCCGTATCGCTGGTCGGTGATGCGCAACCGCTGGCGCTTACCGCTACCACCCAGTACTTATCGCTGGTCGTGGTCGTGTAGGTTGTAGCTGTGCTTAGTACGCCGGACTGCGTCTTGCCGTACCAGCGGTAGCTTACACCCGCTTCCACGTTCGTTACCGTTAGCGTGGCGCTACCTGCTCCGCAGCTGCCGCCACCGTTTACTACCGTCGATACCGTCGGCTTGGCAGGGTTGCTGCCCGTGCCTGCTGTAGGTACGCTTACCGTAGCCGTATCACTGATTGGTGAAGTACAGCCGCTGGCGCTTATCGCCACCACCCAGTACTTATCACTTCTAGTTGTAGTATATGTTGTTGCTGTACTTAGTACACCTGTTACTTCTTTGCTAAACCATTGGTAAGTTGTACCTGCTGTCACGTTCGTTACCGCCAGCGTCGCGCTGCCTGCTCCGCAGCTGCTGCCACCGTTAACTACCGTCGATACCGTCGGCTTGGCAGGATTAGTACCTGCTCCACCTGTCGGTACATTTACTGTAGCAGTATCACTTGCCAGTGATCTACAACCACTTACGTTAACTGCTTCTACCCAGTACTTATCGCTTACTGTAGTATTATAGGTAGCTGCTGTACTAATTATACCTGAACGAGTCTTAGCAAACCATTCGTAACTTACACCTGCTTCAGGATTACTAATGGTTAAGGTTGCACTACCACTTGTACATAAATTACTGCTAGTTGCCACTTGTACAATTGGTTTCACAGGATTAGTACCTGTTCCACCAGTAGATATATTTACGTTTGCCGTATCGCTGGCTGCTGAACTACAACCACTTCCGTTAACTGCTACAACCCAGTACTTATCGCTTACCGTAGCTGTATATGAAGCCGCTGTACTTAATACACCTGTTTGCAACTTGCCATACCAGCGGTAGCTTACACCTTCTGCAGAGTTGGTTACCTGTAAATGAGCGCTACCTGTAGCACAAGCACTACCACTAATGGTTGTTGATACAATTGGCTTGGCAGGAATAGTACCTGTACCATTCACAATCGTTACCGTTGTGGTATCACTGGCCGGTGAGCTACAACCGCTACCGTTAACCGCTACCACCCAGTACTTATCGCTGGTTGTGGTGGTTAACACGGCTGCCGTGCTGATTACACCTGCTGCTCCCTTACGGTACCACTTATAGGTTGCACCTGATTCGGGTGTAGTAATACTTAATGTACTGCTACCGCTTGCGCAGGCAGGATTGCTGTCCACCTTCGTAACTGAAGGCTTAGCAGGAATAGTACCACCACCGTTTACGATGCTTACCGTTGCCGTGTCGCTGGCCGATGAGCTACAACCGCTTCCGTTAACCGCTACCACCCAGTACTTATCGCTGGTTGTGGTGGTTAACACAGCTGCCGTGCTGATTACACCTGCTGCTCCCTTACGGTACCACTTATAGGTTGCGCTTGCGTCAGAATTGCTGATGCTTAGCGTGCTGCTACCGTTTGCACAGCTCGGATTGCTATTCACCTGTGAAATAACAGGGGTTGCAGGAATAGCGCCACCGCCGTTTATGATGCTTACCGTTGTCGTGTCGCTGGCCGATGAGCTACAACCGCTACCGTTAACCGCTACCACCCAGTACTTATCGCTGGTTGTGGTGGTTAACACAGCTGCCGTGCTGATTACACCTGCTGCTCCCTTACGGTACCACTTATAGGTTACACCTGCTTCGGGTGAAGTAATGCTTAGCGTGCTGCTACCGCTTGCGCAGGCAGGATTGCTGTCCACCTTCGTAACTGAAGGCTTAGCAGGAATAGCACCACCACCGTTTACGATGCTTACCGTTGCTGTGTCGCTGGCTGATGAGCTACAACCGCTTCCGTTAACCGCTACCACCCAGTACTTGTCGCTGGTTGTGGTGGTTAACACAGCTGCCGTGCTGATTACACCCGTTGCACCCTTGCGGTACCACTTATAGGTTGCACCTGCTTCGGAGTTACTGATACTTAGCGTACTGCTTCCATTTGCACAGGCCGGATTGCTATTCACCTGTGAAATAACAGGCGTTGCAGGAATAGCACCACCACCGTTTACGATGCTTACCGTTGCTGTGTCGCTGGCTATTGAAGCACAACCGGTTGAGTTAACCGCTACCACCCAGTACTTGTCGCTGGTCGTAGTTGTCACTACTGCTGCCGTGCTGATTACACCTGCTGCTCCCTTGCGATACCACTTGTAGGTTACGCCTGCTACAGGAGATGTAATGCTTAGCGTGCTGCTACCGCTTGCGCAGGCAGGATTGCTATCCACCTTCGTAATAGCTGGCTTAGCAGGGCTTGCAGTAGCACCTGTAGAAATTACAACAGGTTTATGTTCACTATCTTGTGATGAACAAGTACCATCGCTGGCTACTACCCAGTAAGTATCACTTACGTTAGTAGTGTAGCTGGTTGCTGTACTGATCACACCTGTGCGAGTTAAGCTGTACCATTTATAGGTTATACCTGCAACCACGTTGCTTACCTCAAGCGTAGCGCTACCATTAGCACATGCAGGGCTGCTATTTGTAACATTTACAATAGGTTGAGCAACTGTACTTGTAGTACTTATTACGGTAACTATTACCTTAGGATTACTTATGAGTGAAGTACAACCACTATTAACAGCAACTGCCCAGTAGTGGTAAACTCCAGCTGCAGAAGGA
Source organism: Bacteroidales bacterium (assembly GCA_031551125.1). GTDB lineage: Bacteria > Bacteroidota > Bacteroidia > Bacteroidales > UBA932 > JAIRNF01. The sequence continues at coordinate 76,245 of JAVBOB010000020.1, read as the reverse complement.
TTAGCAGTGTAAGTAACACCGGTAAACAGCTTGCCGTTCAGCTCATCACAGTACCAATCGAAAGTAGTACCTGCTGCGTATGCGGCCGCGTTAGTTACCGTAAGCGTTACAGAACCTCCGCTACAAACCGTTGTGCTGCTGGTTGCTGCAATTGCAGGTGCAGGGGTCGGAGCTGTTCCGCCACCATTATTAATGGTAACACCTGTACTTGCTGATGAAGAACATCCGGCAACCTCTACCATAACTGTATATGTACCATTTGTTGTTGGAACATATACGTTAGAAGTTGACGATGTATATATAGGTGTACTGCTTGCACCCTTAAACCAGCTATAAGTTGTACCGGTAGGATAGGTAACACCTGTAACAGGCATAACAGCAGTCAAAATATTGCTACCACCAGTACATAGGTTGGTAGAGTTGCTGTTAATCTGAGGAGTAGCAGGTGTTGAGCCTGAGCCGAATGAAAGATTCAGCGCGTTACTTGTCTTTGTACAACCTGATGCATTACTTGTTACTACGGTATAGTTACCGGAAGTAGTAACCGTAAAGGTAACAGGGTTGGTTCCAACTGCCGCAACAACGCCTGATGCAGATGTAGATCCGTTAAACAGCTGGTAACCTGTTGCATTGGCAACATTGGTTGCAGTTATTACGATTGAACCATCACCGCAAAGGCTGAGTACTGGAGTACTAATAGTTGTAGCGTTTACTGCAGGGTTAACCGTAATAGCAGTGCTAACTGTGCGCGTACAACCGGTAGGAGTAGTAACCTTTACCTTATAGGTATAACTACCGGCTGTTGTTCCGGCAGGTATGGTATAAGTCGAAGCTGTACCAAGTACCGTTGCGCTCACACCCTCTGTCCACTCGTAGGTAGAACCCACAGGAGCGGCAGGAGCGGTTAACAGAAGCGAAGCATCGTTACATACGCTGTTAACTCCGCCTGCAACCGTTATGCTCGAACCTATACCCAAAGGACTAATGGTAATAGCAAGAGGTGCAGGAGTAACCGTAAAGCCTGTTGCCGCACCCGATATATTTAAAGTCTTAGAAAGATCCTCTACAGCGCATAACGCCTGCACATCAATATTAGCAGTTGAGCTGTTCGTATTTCGAGGTATTGTTATAGTAGCTAGAGCAGGAGTAGAAGAATAGTCAGTACCAACTACTGCTCCGGAAGGAGTTAGGGTAATTACAATATCAGTAGGATAAGTAACTCCAGCAGGCAGAGATGCCGAAATAGTTGCAACTGCACCACCTCTGGTAAGCGTGGTTGAAGTTGTTGCCAACGTAATAACGTTACAACTCGTACATGACTTATCAAGAATATCAAGTGTTAACGGGCTATCGAGATCGAATGTTGTCACAGCACCGGGGTTGGAAGGCGTAACGGCATCTCCCGTACGGATTTCCTGACCACTAGGTGTAACAGCGTTTGTCAACGTAACAACTATAGTTTCTGTTCCTTCTACAATGTTATCAGGACAAACAGGAAGTGAAATGATATTGCTGGCATTTGCTCCTGCCGGAATAGTTACAGTAAATGAACTAGGGTATGTGTAGTCAACCCCTGCAGTACAACTTGTACCTCCGGTAGCTCCATTAGTAAGAGCTGGCGTTAAGGTAAAGGTTACCTCAACATCTTTTACCGCAGTTGTGGGTTCTGAACCACCACTAAGGTCGAACGAACGAACACCCGAATTGTACATCCTTGTTGCCGGAATATACTCCGCACCGTTTCGGAATGCTACCATAAATTTGGCAGGCACTAATCCGTTCTCGTCCCCATCCTGTACCTTTATGAGTACAATCTTACGTCGAGCTTTACTATTAGCGTCATCATTAAGATTGTCATCATCAAGGATATACAGGGTTGCTGCATTTTGGGTTCCTATACCAATTACTCCCGGCCCGGGCGTTTGTGCCTTCAGCTGAGAGAACCATGGTAATAAGAACAGCAAACAAATCAGCCCACCTCTACTAAATAGTGTAGAGAACGCGGACTTACTTTTACGCAAGTTGTTCATTACTGATGAATTTAATTTTATTTTATTTATCGTATCTATCTGATCCATATCTACTTGATATACATGAATTGCTTTTTATCTTTTCTGAAATACAACCTATACATTATTACTATATTGAACTGAACTTTTGTGTTTTGTACGTGTTACTATCTATTATTTAGTTAAGCTGCGAAATATTGTTAGTTAAATACCTTTTTTACAGCTTCTTCCTTATAAAATAAGAAGGTGATATACAACATAAAACCACCATGGTATAACTCTCCATAGCGTTACGCATTCACCCTATTTTTATATTCATTTTCAACTACTTAATCGCTTTTGTTGCCCTTACTTTTAGGGCAATAAAAACACTCAAAGGTAAGTGGACAAAAAGAATTAACAAAAGCATTGCACCTTCTATTAACTGTAAATAACAATGGTTCAACCAAAATATCAAACAAATATTCAATATTTATTTTATTCATTATCAATATATTATAATTATAATCGTTCTTAAAAATCCATCTTTTAACACCCCAATTAAAATCCTTAATTTAACTTTATTTAACCATAATATGAGGGGTTGTGTTATAGGCCTGTCTTTCTGAAATATCACGCGCATTTTACCATTCAAAATATTATTTTACATGGGTCTATCTCGCTTTACTATAGCATATTGCTAATATTCAACACAATATAAATAATACGAAATAAAATCTATATAATTTACAGATTACCTGTATTTCTACTACAATATTATCAATTCATAACTTAATAACGTATTAAAAGCAAATAATATGCCGTTTAATCCTATTTTACTTACAAAATAACAGTACATTCTTTTTATTAGCTGTGCTAAGCTTATGCGCTTCACTTTTTACAAACGAAAATATTGTTTTTCTATTAATAAGGAGTTAACCATAAAAGCAATGGCGTTCCCTACTCTCCGCCTTTCACCTCACCCCCTCTCCGAAAGAAAGGGGCATGTGCCGCGGCAAAAATATTGCACACTGTTTAAACAATAATTTTCCTTTAGCAATTAGCCATATAAGGCTATGTGTACCAATCTGTTCTACATTTCTATGCGGTGAAAGAAGTCACCTTCAGGGGGGTTGGGGGTAAACAAGCGGCTCCAACCATATTAGGTATGTAGAATGCAAAACCTATCTCTTTCATTCTGAGGCATCATTTGGAAATCTCCGCTTATCAACGTACTTTTGGTGCAGATTAACTGCTATGGTATATGCATACTACGCCTATAGCTAGCATGTTACAACATCACCCCCTTATTAAACAGTATAACTAGCATACTAACTAAGCTTATGGCGTTTTTTGGCTTATTCTCAAAAGATAAAAAGGAAAGTCTTGATAAAGGCTTGGAAAAAACAAAGCGGGGCTTTTTTGAAAAGCTATCAAGGGCTATTGTCGGCAAATCAAAGGTTGACGACGATGTGCTTGACTCACTGGAAGAAATACTGATTACCTCTGATGTGGGCGTTGAAACTACGCTACGTATCATTGAGCGCATACAAGCCCGCGTATCACGAGATAAGTACGTAGGTACCAATGAGCTGAACACCATTCTACGGGAAGAAGTAGAAGCCCTGTTGGAAGAAAACGGATCTAAAGATGGCGGTATTCCCTTCGATTTTTCTAAAAAGCCTTACGTTGTGATGGTTGTGGGCGTAAACGGGGTTGGAAAAACCACTACCATTGGTAAACTGGCCGCCCAGCTGAAGGCCGAAGGTAAAAAGGTGTATCTTGGCGCTGCCGATACGTTCCGTGCTGCCGCTGTTGACCAGCTGACCGTTTGGGCTGAACGTGCCGGAGTTGACATTGTAAAGCAGCAAATGGGAGCCGACCCTGCCTCGGTAGCCTATGATACCCTAAAATCAGCCGTTAGCAACGAAGCCGATGTAGTACTGATAGATACGGCAGGTCGTTTACACAATAAGGTTAACTTAATGGCCGAACTTTCTAAAATTCGGAATGTTATGGCTAAGGTTATTCCCGATGCCCCTCACGAAGTGATACTTGTGCTCGACGGCTCAACCGGACAAAACGCCTTCCAGCAGGCTAAAGAGTTTACCAAAGCTACACAGGTGAGCGCGTTAGCCATTACCAAGCTCGACGGAACGGCTAAAGGCGGCGTAGTGCTGGGCATATCCGACCAGTTTAAAATACCCGTAAAGTTTATAGGTGTAGGCGAAGGTATTAACGACCTGCAAGTATTTGATAAAAAGGAATTTGTGGACTCGTTGTTTGGGGAAGACAGCGTTAAGCGTTAAGAGTGAGGCGTTAAGCGAATTTCCGAACCCAACTATAAATCTACCGTCATTGCGAGCGAAGCGAAGCAATCTGCTTAATTTGAGCAAATTGCTTCGCTTCGCTCGCAATGACGGTTCTCTCTATTACCTTTAAATAAAAAAGGTGGCTTTAAAAACCACCTTTTTATACCTTATTATGATGAAACCTTACTTAGCATAGTTAACTGCCCGTGTTTCACGGATAACGGTAATTTTAACCTGTCCCGGGTAGGTCATTTCATCCTGAATCTTCTTTGCAATATCGAATGAGAGCTGTTCAGCATCACGATCGGATACCTTTTCGCTGCCCACAATTACCCTTAGCTCCCTCCCCGCCTGTATAGCAAAGGTTTTCATTACTCCGGGGTATGAAAGAGCAAGGTCTTCCATCTCTTTCAACCGTTTAATGTATGATTCTACCACCTCACGGCGAGCACCGGGGCGAGCGCCGGAAATGGCATCACAAACCTGTACAATGGGCGAAATAAGTGAGGTCATCTCCACCTCATCGTGGTGAGCACCAATAGCATTGCATACTTCGGGTTTTTCCTTATACTTCTCCGCCAGCTTCATCCCAAGTATAGCGTGTGGTAGTTCGGGCTCATCATCGGGAACCTTGCCAATATCGTGTAGCAAGCCGGCACGTTTTGCCAATTTAGCATTCAAGCCTAACTCTGAGGCCATAATGGCGCAAAGGTTAGCCGTTTCACGGGAGTGCTGTAAAAGGTTCTGACCATAAGATGAGCGATATTTCATCTTGCCCACCATGCGAATAAGCTCCGGGTGAAGGTTATGTACACCTAAGTCGATAGCCGTGCGCTTACCCACCTCTGCTATTTCTTCTTCTACCTGCTTTTGCACTTTAGCCACCACCTCTTCAATACGTGCAGGGTGAATACGACCATCTGTTACCAGCTGGTGTAGTGCCAAGCGAGCAATCTCACGACGAACAGGGTCGAAGGCCGATAGCACAATGGCTTCGGGAGTATCGTCAACTACAATTTCAACGCCGGTAGCCGCTTCCAGCGCACGGATGTTCCGTCCTTCACGCCCGATAATACGTCCCTTTACCTCGTCGTTGTCTATATTAAATATGGTAACCGAGTTTTCAACGGCTGCTTCCGTCGCCACACGCTGAATGCTTTGTACCACAATACGTTTTGCTTCTTTGGTAGCTGTCATCTTAGCCTCATCCATCACCTCGTTAATGTAGGACATGGCTTGTGCCTTAGCATCATTTTTAAGCGACTCCACCAGCGTATTCTTTGCCTCCTCAGCTGATATGCCGGCAAGCGCTTCCAATTTCTCCAGCTGTTGCTTATGTAAACGTTCGTACTCCTCTACCCTCTTTTCCACCAATTCCATTTGGGCAGAAAGGTTATCCTTTATAACGTCAACCTCTTTTTGTTTGCGTTGTATATCACCGGTTTGCTGGTTTAGGGTAAGTTCCTTTTGCTTAATGCGATTTTCTGCTTGTACCAGCTTTGAATTTCGTTCGTTTACTTCTTTTTCGTGTTCTGTCTTTAGCTGTAAATACTTTTCTTTTGCCTGAAGGTTCTTTTCTTTCCGAATGTTTTCGGCTTCCACTTCGGCCTCCTTCAACAGCCTTTGTCGTTTTTTACTTAGGGCTGCATTCACTACCACAAAGGATATGGCTCCCCCCACGATGAGGGCTACCAATGCAGCTATTATTGTTGCGATTTCCATGATTTATGTTTTATATATGGTTGGTTTTGTGCTAATTAATTTTGTATCTTATTAGTATATAAAAAACCCGCACTGCCGCTAGCGGTTTACTGAAACCCTATAATATTAAGGTCAGGAGCTACCAGATTGATTTCGAACGTCCAACGTTCCGAAGAATCGGAATCATCCTGCGAGAGGACTACTAGGCCTGTTCTACATTTCCGAGTTAAACTCCTTATTGTTTTAATGTTGAGTTTCGCAAAGAGCAAGCAAACAATGCGGGCAAATTTGTATATGTATGAACGTATGCTATTTCAGCGTATCAAGATAATTTCCCAGTTCTTTATCAAGTCTATTCAGCTCATCCATGAAAGGAGAAACACTCTCCTGTTCTTCCAATTCAAAAAGCTTTACTACAAACTGTAAAGCCGCCATCGATAGCGCATCCTGGATATCGCGGTCTGCGTAACGTTGCTTATAGTGCAACACCTTTTCGTTAATTCGCTTTGCCGCATTCCTTATTTTTTCCTCATCTTTTAGCGCTATTCGTAACGGATAGTAACGTTCAGCTATATTTATTTTTATAGATAGCTTATCGTTACCGTTCATTACCGTCTCACTAGACGTTGAATCTTCTATCTTGTTTTGTTCACTCATTTACTCTCTAGCTGTTCAACAGTCCAATGCACTTATCTATCTCTTTAACAATCCTTGCTATTTTTTGTTTAGCATCTTGCTTATCGATACTTGATGCTTTGAACGCTTCAGCTAATTGCAATTTTTTGTTCTTTTCCTCTAGCTCTTTTATCCGCTTGTCTTTTGCTTCAACCGTATCATGCAGTAACAATTTTTCTTTAAGAAGTATATCTCGTTCCATTTTCATCTGTTCATACAGAGAAATCAGTCGTTCAACCTTGTTTCTTATCGGAAAATCCATCACTATATAATATTACGGAAATACAAAGAAAATACTTATTTTTGACTTTTCAAAACATAAAAATCGTATTTTTTAATACAGGTCTTGATTTCACAGCATTTAAAAGTCTATAGCATTGTTCAAAAAAGCCATATCAAAGCTGGGTGTAATTGCTGTAATTCTCTGTAACTCTTTTTACAGCACAGCCCAACCCTACTTCAGCAACAAAAGCGATCTGCAAGCGCCTCTTGACGGAACATTACGCTTATCAGCCAACTACGGAGAGCTGCGTTCCGGCCATTTCCACTCGGGATTGGATTTCAAGGTAGGAGGAACGGTCGGAGCAAGGCTATATGCCGTTGCTGATGGTTATATTTCTCGAATAAATGTAAGTCCCGGAGGATATGGCAGAGCGGTATATATAACCCACACCAACGGATTAACCAGCGTTTACGGGCACCTAAACGGATTTGCATCTCCCATTAAGGAAACAGTAGAAGCGGCTCAATACGAACATCAACGCTTTCCTATTGATACTACTTTTGCCCCCAACAGATTTCCGGTAAAAAAAGGAACGCTGATTGGTTATGCCGGAAATAGCGGCAACTCCTTTGGCCCCCACTTACATTTCGAATTCCGCGATGAAAATCAAGTGCCGCTCAACCCCGCTAACTTCTACACCTTTGTGGACAAAGAAAAACCCGAGCTGAACAGGTTAATGATTTTCAGCATCGACTCCGTTCGCTCTGTTCCGGTAAGCAGGGCTACGCATAATATTGATTTGAAAATAGCAAAGGGTAACGTTAAGATTGATAGCGTTATTCATGTAGATAATACGATATACTTTGCGCTGGAAAGCACAAACCGCATGACCGACTCATACAACCGTTTTGGCATTCGCACCATGAAGGTTATGCTGGATAGTACGGTAGCTTACTCCATTAACATTAATAATATATCGTTCAACCTGTCACGCTATATCAACAGCCTTGTTGCGTATGACGAAAGGGAGCGCAGCGGAAAGTGGTTTATCAAAACATACGTGGAACCGGGTAACATGCTTGGCATTTTTAATCAGCTTACCAACAACGGCATGGTTACACTTAACGATGAAAATATACATAAGGTAAGCATAGCTGTTGCCGATGATTATGGTAATACCAGTACGCTGAACTTTCGCATTCAAAAGAAGAAAAACGCAAGTTCAAAAACCATTGCTGATAACAAAGAAACAAAAGTGGTGTATTGGGATAAGGGGTGCTACCATGCCAACGATGATATTGTAATACACATTCCCGAATGTGCACTGTACAACTCTATTCTGTTTTCGGCGGCAAGGTTGGATAGTACGCTAACAAAATACTCTTCAACCTTCCGAATACATACTCCCGAAACGCCACTGCACAGACCAATAGAAATATCAATAAAGGCCGACGTACCCGAAAGCCTTCGTGATAAAGCATTCATTGCCTACTATAGCTCAAATCCAAAGAAAAGCAGAAGCATGGGAGGTAAGTGGGAAAACGGTTTTGTGAACGCGTCTGCATGGCAGTTCGGATACTTTTATGTGGCAATTGATGCTGTTGCGCCAACGTTAACCCCCAACTTTAAGCGTGGGGCTAACATTAAAACGTGGAAAGAAATAAACGTAAAAGCAAAGGATGAGCTATCCGGCATCAACTCCTATAACGGGTATATTGATGGTAAGTGGGTGCTTTTTGAGTATGATGCTAAAAACGATATGCTTACATTTGAGCTGGATAAAAGGATAATTAAACAAGGGCAAAAGCACGAGCTAAGGCTGGAAGTTGATGACGAAAAGGGCAACCGAGCTACACTACGAACTAACTTTACTTGGTAACTTTTGTAAGACCATTGGCCTTAAAGCAACAGCGTAAGAACTTGCCCTTACAGGGCGGATAAGCAGATATCATAACACAAAACGCAACGCGGTGGGCTTAAATAAATTGGGCTTTCAGCCCGAAGCATAAGTAATAATACCGGTAAAACAACAGCGCAAGAACGTCCCAAAGGGACAACTTAGTTCAGCCCAATGGCAAGCGCCTTGGGTAGAAGCAACCAAGGACAGTCCGTTTTTGCGCCTTGTAAGGACAACTGAATAGGTCAAAACATATTAGGGAGTTTCCCTATGCTGATGCTGAAAGGCTTTCAGCCTTCTTAACCGCTAGAGTCAAAGAATTAAAGATAAACCTAAAACAAATAAACCTATGAAAACGAACAGCATTAAAGTAATCGGACTAATGTCGGGAACATCACTCGACGGTTTGGATGTGTGCTTTTGTGAGTTCACGTTCAATAATCCGGGATGGACGTATAACATTATCAGCGCAAAAACGTATAGCTACCCCGACAGCTTAAAAAAGCAGCTGGCCGAAGCACAGAAGTACGATGCGCTATCGTTCATTACACTACATAGCGAATACGGGTTCCATATTGGGCGCGTAGTAAACGAGTTTATTAAGGAGGTTGGGCAAAAGCCCGATATTATCGCTTCGCATGGTCATACCATTTTTCACATTCCGCAAAAGCATATCATGTATCAAATTGGTGATGGCGCCGCCATTGCTGCCGAAACCAAAATTCCGGTAGTATCCGATTTTCGTCGCCTTGATATTATGCTTGGCGGACAAGGTGCACCACTTGTACCCATTGGCGACCGAACGCTATTTGCCGATTACGACTACTGCCTAAACATTGGCGGTTTTGCAAACATCTCTTACAACGAAAACGGTAAGCGTATTGCCTTTGATATTTGTCCTACCAACTACATCAGCAACCACTACTGTCGCCAAATAGGGCTGGAATATGATAAGGATGGTGAGCTGGGGCGCAAAGGTACGCTATGTCAGCCCCTACTGGATGAGCTGAACAATTTAGACTTTTACCATCAGGATGGTCCAAAATCGTTAGGTCGCGAGTGGGTGGAAGAGCTCATTTTCCCGATGATAGATAAGCATAACATATCAAGAGAAGACAAGCTTCGCACCTTATACGAGCATGTGGCTATACAAATTGCTCGCTGTGCAACAAAAAGCGGTCGCATGCTAATTACCGGAGGCGGTGCATTCAACAAGTATATGATTGAGCGAATACGCGAGAAGGGTTCGTTTGAAGTGGTAATCCCCGATGCAACTACCATTAACTTTAAAGAAGCGTTGGTGTTTGCGCTACTGGGAGCCATGTATATGTTCGATCAGAACAGCTGCCTATCAACTGTTACGGGAGCACCGCAGGATTCTATTGGAGGAATGCTGTTTAAGATATAGGCATTGGGGGGCATCTTAGGAAAATATTATCTCTAAATATGCACTAACAACTTAGAATTAGCCCAGCCCACTTCGGGGCTGGGCTTAACGATATAGTGCATTGCTACTCTATAGCAGAAGCCTTAAAGCTGGCAGCTCCGCCATCGTCGGTCATCATGTAGAGTATATTATCCTTTATTTCATATCGGGTAATTTGGTTTAGTAAGAGCAAGATTTTTTCTTCCAGCTCAAGCCTATCGCAGCCCATTTTAGTTGACATTACCTCGCTAAATTTTAACCCATTATCCTCTAACTCCTCATAGCTACCGAAAAAACGGTTGCAACCCGCAAAGCCGTTTAGCTGGTTGGTTCCCTCCTCCAAAAACAAGAATACGCTCTTCACACCTTCCGATTCAACAGTATCAACTGCCTCACTATTCAGCGTTTGAAGCAGCCATTTGGTATTCAATAGCGTTTCGTCAGGAACATAGTTCTTTCTGTTTTTACAGGCCGTAAGGGCAGCCAATGCAAATAGTACCAGCAGAATTTTTTTCATTTTCTCGCAATGTTTGTTTTTCTTTGCAAAAATAAGAAAAACTAATGCTAATCCGAGAGGCAACATTTGTTTGCAGCAGCAGCAAGGTATCTCAGTGTCCAAAGGTAACACTGCCCGAATACGCGTTTATTGGTAGGTCGAACGTAGGGAAATCGTCGCTTATTAATATGCTGACGGGGGTAAAAGATTTGGCCAAGGTATCATCTCAGCCCGGAAAAACTAAGCTGATAAACCACTTTATTATCGACCAGTCGTGGTACCTTGTTGATTTACCCGGTTATGGTTACGCCAAAACATCAAAAAAGGAGCGTAGCACATTCTCCTCCATTATTACCGGATACATAGGTCACCGTGAGGGCCTTACCATGCTGTTTGTACTTATTGACAGTCGTCTTGCCCCACAACCAATAGATTTAGATTTTATAAGTAAGCTTGGCGAGTACGGAGTTCCTTTCGGAATTATTTTTACCAAGTTTGATAAGCTGACAAAGCGAGAGAAACAAGTAAACATAGAGCGCTACAAGCAACGTTTACTGGAGGATTGGGAAGAACTCCCACCGATATTTATTACCTCGTCGGAAAAACATGTAGGAAAAGAAGAACTGCTGGAGTATATTGATAGCGTGAACCGACAGCTGAAAAAATAGGTTTTATAAAACACAATTAAAGGTCCCTGCGGAACCAAATCTTTGTAGAATAATTTTGTCCCATCTCTTTTTCAGCCCCGAATAGGGGGCTACATCTTAGTATTCCTAGTGCTATAAACAACAAAACAGAGTTAAGCTACCGCTCCTAATGGAGCGGTAGAGGATGTAGTTTGCATATCGCTACAAAGATTGAGCTCCTAACGGAGCCCCTTGTGTACGATAACCCAAATTGCCAACTACAAAGAAGCGCGTCATATCGAGCGAAGTCGAACATCTGTTGAATAAACGCACCGTCATTGCAATGACGGCGTTTCTTTGTGGCTAAATCAAATCATCACTCAATATAAACCTCCAGTAGCTTACAAGACTTATTCGGCACCAGCTCAATGCTTGTCAACGTTGCAGGAATTAGCACCGTTTCTCCCTTTGCAATACTTTCTTCTCCATCAACATAGCAAATAGTACACGCCCCCTCTACGCACATGTATGCGGTAAACGAATCGTTTTCGCTGTAATCTCGCTCCGTAGTACGGTCAAACTCCAAGAGGTTAACCGTAAAGTAAGGCGACTGCACCAATAAATCAGGCTTATTCAGCTTGCCAAGATGGGAAGTTTTATATGTTGGGTAGCACTTGTAGTCTATAGCATCCAGTGCCAGATTGACGTGCATTTCTCGCGCCGTAGCCGGATTATTTTCGCGTCCCCAGTCGTACACCCGATAGGTAATATCTGAGGTTTGCTGTATCTCGGCCAGCAAAATGTTTTTGCCGATAGCATGAATTCTTCCTGCGGGAAGAAAAAAAACATCGCCTGCATTTGGATGTTCTACATTTATCAAATCTAACAGGGCGTTGTTTTTTACCGCCGATAGGAACTTGTCAGAATTTACATCTTCCTTAAAGCCCACATATATTCTAGCATCTTTGTCGGCATCAACAATATACCACATTTCGGTTTTACCGTATGCTCTATGACGCTTCAACGCCAGCTCATCGTCAGGGTGCACTTGTATGGAAAGTTCTTCGGCAGAATCAATAAACTTTAGCAACAACGGAAACTCTAAGCCGAATTTATCATACACCTTTTCTCCTACCAAATCGCCCATGTAAACCTCTATCAGCTCATCAATGGTATTTCCCTTTAAAAAGCCGTTGGCAGCAACAGACAGGTTACCCCGCACCGAGGATATTTCCCAGCTCTCTCCTATTTTATTCGCACTTTTTTTCAGTGATTTAAAGCCGGAGAGTCGCTCTCCGCCCCAAACTCGCTCTTTAAGTATAGGCTTAAACTTTATTGGATATAAGTCCATTTCAATAAGCTGTTTATAGCATTAAAAAACGTAGGACAATCCCATTCCCATTACCTCTTTCACCTGTAACGAGGGGCCCTTATCCGGCGATACGTGTATATCATCATCATACACCATCTGCGCATAAAAGCTGGTTGTAAGCCATTTGGTAACTTTGAAATCAACGCTAACTTCTAAGTTTACATCTACATTTTGAGGGTTATACTCCAAGTTGGAAAATAGCTCCAGCTTAGATTTAAGCATTGATTTTTCCGCAATTTTCTTTTCATAGGTAACCTTCACAAATGCACCATATTCCGACCTTATCCACCTGTCGGGCTTAACACCGAAAGCACCCGCGTGAGAAAGCGAGTCATCGCTAACAATTGTATTTCTTACCGATACCGGAGAGATATATACAGATAGATTAGGACGCGGTTTGTAGTCCATACCTATGGAAGCCGTAACATAGCACGGAGCAAAAAAGTTTGATATGTACTGGCTCTTATTCTGTATAGGATACTTCGTATAGCCCTTATCAAACTGTGTCTTCATTTGTAAAAGTGCCGTATAGCTCCAATACTTTGAGGCTTTATACCCCAGTTTAGTCGCAAACTCAAAACGGTCGTCCAGCTTGCGCCTGTCCGACTCCTGAAATGAAGTACCGTAGGCAGCCGCCAGCGCATTATCCCATGAGAGCTTTCCCGCTGCATGCTTTAGCTCAAAAGCAGCCGCAGCTACACCTGCAATAGAGTTTTCTCCTCCCGCAGCCCAGTTTGAGTAAGACGACTGAGTCATGTTAAGCGACGTTACTCCCGTGCACTTCCAATTACTTTTTTTCTTCACAGTATCACTTACGTTAGCCTGTAATGTATCTTTTACAGCCACTTCCGCTTCGCCTTTTGCATACAAGGCGTTTACCTGCACAAGCATGAAAATGAATAATAATAATAACCTTTGGGGATTCATTGTTTGGTGATTTAGTAAATTCATAGATTTGGGCTGCAAGGTAGTACATCTTTATTTTTTGACCTAACCCCCAATGCAAAAATCACTTCGCATTAACGAACATTTTACGGTTAAATTTTCTCCGTTTCATATTATTTTTACCTTTGCTCAAATTTACTAAACGTAGTGAGTATGCTGGTTATAGGTATTGCAGGCGGTACAGGTTCGGGGAAAACAACCGTAGTAAAAAAGATTATTGACATGCTTCCGGCAGGTGAAGTAGTAGTCATTCCTCAGGATTCATACTACAAAGACTCCGGCCACCTCCCGCTGGAAGAACGGTTGGAGCTCAACTTTGACCACCCCGACTCTATTGATACTTGCTTGCTGGTAAAGCAGATTAAAGCACTCAAAGAAGGAAAGCCCATTGAGCAACCTATTTATTCCTATCTCACCTGTACTCGTTCAACGGAAACAATCCATATAGCCCCGAAGCCTATTATTATTATCGAAGGTATTCTTATTTTCTGCTACCCCGAACTACGTAAGCTAATGGATATAAAGGTATTTGTGGATGCCGATGCCGATGACCGATTAGGCCGAGTTATATGTCGAGATATTATTGAGCGTGGTCGTTCGATTGATAAAGTGCTGGAACGTTATGATAAAACGGTGAAACCCATGCACCTGCAATTTATAGAACCTACCAAACGTTATGCTGATATTATTATTCCTCAAGGTGGACATAACGATATAGGCATTGATATTCTTGCAAAATTTATAGAGAAAATTCTTAAAGACCATAAATGACAATTGGCTAGCAATAGTTTCAATTTGAAATTTTATACCATCATATTCCAACAGATTGATATTAATAAATAGGAAAAGTAGTAAATCGTAAAATCCTTTCTTACTTTCAATTCCAACCCTGCTATTTAGAATCATTCTAAAGAATAAGTTTGTTCTACCTGCCGAATAACATACGTTGAATATTTTTACCTTTGCTTCCCTAACTCAAATTTCGTTTTTGGTATGGTTAGTAGGAAAGATGCTATTACACATATCGGAAAGGTGGTAGGAATAGACAGCAAGCACATCATGGTAAGTATTGAGAGTGCTTCTGCCTGTAGCGCATGCCATGCAAAAAGCTATTGCACCAGCCTTGATGCAAAAGAACGCTTGCTTAGCATAGCTAACCATGGCGAAAACATATCGGTTAACGATGAGGTTGTTGTATCCATACAACGGTCAATGGGTTTTCAGGCGGTTATGCTAGCATTTCTTATTCCGCTACTTTTAGTTATTCTTGTATTTTTCACCTTACACCTACTTTTAAAAATTGATGAGCCAATTGCCGGATTACTCGGACTGGTATCGCTTGCACCATATTTTTTCATTTTGCACTTGTTTAGAAACAAGCTATCCCAAAACTTTGTCTTCCATATAGAAAAACACCAATAATGGATTATTCAACTATTCTATACACCGTTTTGGCACTCAGCGTGCTAGCCCTTTTACTCGCCGCAATACTTTACGCCGTTGCCCAGAAATTCAAAGTTTACGAAGACCCTCGCATTGATGTTGTGGAAAAAATACTTCCCGGTGCTAACTGCGGCGGTTGCGGATTTGCCGGATGTCGTTCACTGGCTGAAGCAATCGTAAAATCGGAATCGTTTGACAATCTGTTCTGTCCGGTAGGAGGCAACGAGTGTATGACAAAGGTAGCATCGGCTTTGGGCAGAACGGCCGTAGAAAAAGAACCGATGGTTGCCGTAGTTCGTTGCTCGGGTTCGCCAAAATGTCGTCCGCGCATAAATACGTTCGATGGAGCACCATCTTGTGCTGTAATAGCATCAGTATATGCAGGAGAAACTGCCTGTTCATTCGGCTGCCTGGGACGTGGCGATTGTACGCTTGTTTGTAACTTCGACGCCATACACATGAACTCCGAAACGCAGCTGCCTGAAGTTGATGAGGAAAAATGTACCGCCTGCGGGGCTTGTGTAAAAGCCTGTCCGAAGGTTATTATAGAAATGAGGAAAAAGGGACCGAAAAGCCGTAGAATATTCGTATCATGTATCAATAAAGATAAAGGTGCTGTTGCCCGCAAGGCCTGCTCGGTAGCATGTATAGGCTGCGGCGCATGTAAGAAGATTTGTCCGTTTGAAGCAATAACGTTAGAAAACTCATTGGCTTACATTGATTTCAACAAGTGTAAGCTGTGTCGCAAATGCGTAAGCGTGTGCCCCACAAATGCCATACTCGAGCTGAACTTCCCGCCAAAGAAGGCGGAAACAGCCGAACCCGAAACAACAGCATAAACCCAGAAACCGTTCATTAATCAATATAGCGTGATGATTAGAACTTTTAAACGCGGCGGGATTCATCCACCGGAAAACAAAATATCGGCACAAAGCGCTCTTGAAGTATTTCCACCTCAGGCAGCAGTGCGTATTTTTACCTCACAACACCTTGGTGCTCCCGCCGAACCTGTAGTTGCCAAAGGCGATAAGGTAAAAGTTGGCCAACTCATAGCTAAAGCATCAGGTTTTGTATCAGCTAATGTGCACTCATCGGTATCGGGAACAGTAACGGCTATTGAACCGGTGGCCGACCATCTCGGCTTTAAGAAAACAGCCATTTGCATACAAGTTGAAGGAGATGAGTGGGAAAGTGATATTGACCGTAGCGCAGATGTTGCAGGAGATATAAAAAGTACACCTGAAGAAATTCTTAAACGCATAGCCGATGCGGGAATTGTAGGGCTTGGCGGAGCAACATTCCCCACACATGTAAAGCTAAGCATCCCTCCCGGTAAGAAGGCCGAAGCATTGATAGTAAATGCGGCAGAATGTGAACCTTACCTCACATCCGACTTCAGAGTGATGATGGAATACGGAGAGCAACTACTTATTGGCGTTGAGCTAATCCGTAGGGCATTAAAGGTTGAAAAGGCATACATTGGCATTGAAACCAACAAGCAGAAAGCTATCGACCATCTGAAAACCTTTAGCAAGTGGCTCTCACAGGTTGAAATTGTTTCGCTAAAACCCAAATACCCTCAGGGTGGCGAGAAACAGCTGATAAAAGCTATTACAGGAAAAGAAGTTCCCATTAACGGCCTGCCTATTGATACGGGATATGTGGTAACCAACGTAGGGACGGTATATGCCGTTTACGAAGCGGTGCAAAAGAATAAACCGCTGGTTGAAAGCAGTATTACCGTTACGGGGAAAAATCTCAACACCCAAAAGAATTACCTTGTACGTATAGGAACATCTGTTGCAGAGCTGGTTAACGCAGTTGGCGGCATTCCCGAAGGAACGGGTAAAGTAATAAGCGGCGGCCCTATGATGGGTAAGCCCATTGCCAACCTAGATGCTCCAACGCTAAAAGGAACATCGGCCATCCTATTTATGCCCGATAAGGATTCAAATCGAGGCGACCTATCTAACTGCATACGTTGCTCTAAATGTGTAGCCGCCTGCCCTATGGGATTAGAACCATACTTGCTTATTCGCCTTGCCGAACGCAAAATGTATGACGAGCTGGAGGCAAACTATGCCCATAACTGCATAGAGTGTGGGTGCTGCTTATTCACCTGCCCCGCTCGCCTACCGCTGGTTGACTATATACGGCTTGGGAAGGCAGAGGTGCTAAAAATTATGAGAACAAGGAAATAAAACAGCTATTCGATATGAGATTTGCGTACTGAGATTTTTCTATCGCATATCTCACATCTCAATACCCATAATCTAAATTAAAACCGAACATACCCATGAGCAACATGAGAATATCACCTGCTCCACATATACACGGCAAGCACAACACCCAAAGCCTGATGCGAGATGTTATTATTGCGTTGATGCCCGCCTTGGCCGTTTCCATTTACTTTTTCGGTGTAGGTTCTATCATTGTAACCCTTACGGCAGTTATTTCATGTGTTGCCTGTGAGTGGCTTATTCAAAAGTATTTGATGAAGGTGGAGCCAAGCATAACCGACCTGTCGGCAGTAGTAACGGGGCTTATTCTTGCCTTCAACCTTCCATCCAACATTTCTCCTCTTATTGTAGTATTGGGAAGCATTGTTGCCATTGGAGTAGGAAAAATGTCTTTTGGAGGATTGGGCTGCAATCCTTTTAACCCGGCATTAGTTGGTCGTGTTTTTCTTTTTATTTCTTTCCCCGTTCAAATGACCTCGTGGCCGCAACCTATGAAGTTTGCCACCTCCATAACCGACGCAACAACCGGAGCAACCCCGCTGGCTATTATGAAGGAGGGTCTTCGCAGCGGATTATCGGTACAAGAAGTTGCCGCACAGCATCCGTTCTCCTATCTCGAAATGCTGTTCGGGCAAATAGGTGGCTCACTCGGTGAAATATCAACCATTGCGCTGCTTATAGGCTTTGCATATATGCTTATTCGCAAGGTAATCACATGGCATATTCCGATAACAATTTTTGCTACCATCTTTGTATTCTCGGGAATACTGTACTTAGCCGACTCGAGCAAATTTGTCGACCCGTTGTTCCACCTACTAACAGGAGGGGTTATGCTGGGGGCTGTTTTTATGGCTACCGATTATGCTACATCTCCTATGACCAAAAAGGGAATGCTACTTTACGCCATAGGTATAGCTGTTGTAACCATTATAATACGAACATTTGGCGGATATCCTGAAGGCATATCGTTTGCCATTTTGTTTATGAATGCTTTTGTTCCGCTGATTAACCGATACATGAAACCGAAACGCTTCGGCTATGTAAAGGTTAAACCCGTGAAAGTATAGCACGCCAATAATCTTTAACTCAACATTGAATAGTTCAACATGGCAAAAGAATCGACATTAAAAAATATGATATTGGTGCTAACAGTCATAACACTTGTTGCATCAGCCATACTCAGCATGGTTTACCTGCTAACCAAAAAACCCATAGAAAATGCAAAGGTTACAAAGGTAAATAACGCTATACGCGAAGTAGTTCCTGCGTTTGACAATAACCCCTACAACGAGGTAAAGAAAATTGCCGTTGAAGGCGATACCGTTTTGGTTTACCCTGCCAAGAAAGATGGTAAATTGGTTGGTGAAGCCGTTGAAACGTTTACCATGAAAGGGTTTAGCGGAAGAATATCGCTAATGGTTGGTTTTCTTCCTGACGGAACCATCTATAAAACGGCCGTTTTATCACATGCTGAAACGCCCGGTCTTGGCGATAAGATTGATAAAAGTAAAAGCAACTTCAGCTTACAGTTTGAAGGAAAAAATCCCGAAACCTTTAAGCTGATGGTAAAAAAAGATGGTGGCGACGTTGATGCAATTACCGCTTCAACTATAAGTTCACGTGCATTTTGTGATGCCGTAACCCGTGCATACAACGTTTACAAACAACAAGAACAAAAGGAGGTTTCCCATGAGTAACTTTAAAATTATAACCGACGGGATATTTAAAAACAATCCCACCTTTGTGCTGATACTGGGTATGTGTCCTACCCTGGCCACTACCACATCGGCTATTAACGGTATGGGTATGGGGCTGGCCACCATGTTTGTTCTTATGCTATCCAACCTGCTTATATCGTTGGTTGCATCACAAATTCCCGATAAGGTACGCATACCTGCATACATCGTTATTATTGCGGCCTTTGTAACCGTGGTTGACTTAAGCATGTCGGCCTACCTGCCCGACTTACACAAAAGTCTCGGCGTTTTCATTCCGCTTATTGTGGTAAACTGTATTGTGTTGGGACGTGCAGAAGCCTTTGCCTCTAAAAACAAACCATTCCCCGCCTTACTTGATGGTATTGGGATAGGGTTGGGCTTTACACTTGCATTAACAACAATAGGACTAGTAAGAGAGGTACTGGGCAGCAAGGCTGCATTCAACATTAAGCTGGCCGAAGGAGACGGTATCTTAATATTCATTTTGGCTCCCGGCGCTTTCCTTGTACTCGGCTATCTAATGGTGCTGTTCAACAAGCTGAAAAAGAAAACAACTAAAGCATAGCGATTGGAAATAACCAAATCAACAACTAAGCAAATAAACCTATGGAATACATTATAATTATCATAGCAACCATTTTTGTAAATAACATTCTGCTTTCGCAGTTTTTAGGCGTATGCCCGTTCTTGGGCGTATCCAATAAGGTTGACACAGCTGCGGGTATGTCAGGTGCGGTGCTATTTGTAATCACTATCGCAACCATTATTACCTACCTGCTATACTACTACCTGCTGGTTCCGCTAAACATTGTATTTATGCAAACACTCAGCTTTATTCTTGTGGTAGCGGCATTGGTACAAATGGTAGAAATTATATTGAAAAAGGTAAGTCCTGCGCTATACCAAGCACTGGGAATATTTCTTCCGCTTATTACCACCAACTGTGCGGTATTGGGTGTTGCATTACTAACCATACAAAAGAATTTAAACCTAGGACAAGCCATTGTTTACGCCGTTGGTATATCTCTCGGTTTCGGCCTTGCAATGGTAGTGTTTGCCGGAATCCGCGAACAGCTGGAGTTGGGTAAAGTACCCGCTGCACTTAAAGGTGTTCCCATTGCTCTTGTTACAGCCGGTATCCTAGCCATGGCGTTTATGGGGTTTGCAGGGGTGGTGAAGTTCTAGCTAGTGAATAGTAAATAGTGAATGGTGAATAGTAAAGACATGAGGCCAAAAATAAGCCGAATGTCGTGATGCTTGATACATGATACGTGATACGATACTTGAGCTAAAGCCATTTTTAGACCGGATGGTTGAAAAGTATAACCAGCTGGGCTTTATTGAAAATGACCCTATCTCTATTCCTCACCGATTTTTCAAAAAGCAAGACATTGAAATAGCCGCATTCTTTGCGGCTATTTTAGCATGGGGACAGCGCAAAACCATTATCAATAAGTGTAGTGAGCTAATGCAGCTGGTGGATAATGCGCCATACGATTTTATACTACACCATACAAGTAAGGATTTAAAGCGGCTTAGCGCGTTCAAACACCGCACGTTCAACTCGGAAGACTTGAACTACTTTATACGCTTCCTCAACCACCACTACCAAAGCTATGATTCACTCGAAGACGCGTTTGTACCAGCTAACTTCAGCGGACAGATAGAAGATGCGTTAAATCACTTTAGAACCTACTTCTTTAGCTTAGAGCACCCACAGCGAACGCAAAAACACATTGCTTCCCCCGACCGTAAATCGGCTTGCAAACGACTCAACATGTTTCTACGCTGGATGGTACGCATTGATAACAACAGCGTTGACTTCGGTATTTGGAAACAGCTGAAAGCAAGCCGGCTTATTTGTCCTATTGATGTACACGTATGCCGTGTATCCACAGAGCTTGGTTTGGTTAATGGCAAACAGGCCGACTGGAACATGGCAGTACAGCTGACAGAGCAGCTACGTATGCTGGATGCCAACGACCCTGTTAAGTATGACTTCGCCCTGTTTGGATACGGAGTTGAGAAGTATGGGAAGTAGTCTGCAGGCTGAAAAAGACATAAGGAAACGATAGCCCGTAGGACATCTACGTTATTTGCATCATTAAAATCCAGTGCATTGTAATGGCAAATGTAACGACAGCTCATTCGGGGCTGTTGCTATTCCGAACCTTACCGGAGAGTGTTACAAACGCGCGCCATATCAGAACAGTGGATGTCTCGACTTCGCTCGACATAACAGCACGTTGAGCTAAACTATTCTTCGCTTAACGATTAACGTTTGCGTTTCACGCGCACTACTCAAACGAATCCCTGAAATAATCCCCCACTTCATCTGAGAAGAAGAATTTTTCCTCGCCAAACGCAGGTTTTAGCTGGTCAAACCATGTAATCTCACTATCGTACTTGGCGAAAAAGGGGCGCGCAACCCACTCGGGGTTACGTCCTTGCAGGAAGCGTAATACAAAAACTTTCTCTCCATTCACCTCAGTCACACCTAGCAGCTGTATTTTACCCGGGTTAGCGCTCATGCTAGGGCCCCGGACCGTACGACAAACACCACTTACTTTCTGGTAAGCCTTACGGAAAATATTCCAGCATTGTTCCAACGGAACTTCAAAAAAATGCTTCGCTCCGGTATCCCGTTCCACAAACATGTAGTAAGGAATACAGTTAAGGTTAACCTGCTTACGCCACATCTCCGCCCAAATATCCGAGCTATCGTTTATATGTTTCAGTAAAGGAGATTGCGTGCGAATCTGTGCTCCTGTTCCACGCAAGCGAGCTATAGCTTGTTGAACCGCAGGCGTTGACAGCTCCACCGGATGATTAAAGTGTGCCATGAACGCCAAATTCTTACCTGCTTTTACTACCCGCTCAAACAGGCGCATCAGCTCGTCCGTATCGTTGTCGCTAAGGTAGCGGTAGGGCCAATACGCAAGAGATTTTGTCCCTATACGTATGGTTTGGATGTGCTCCATGCCTTTCTCAAGCAACGGATTTATATAAGCCGAAAGGTTAGCAGCGCTCATTGTCATAGGGTCTCCACCCGTAAACAGTATATCGGTAACCTTAGTATGTGTTTTCAGATATTTCAGTAGCAGCTCGCTTTCCTTCATGGCAAACTTCAGCTCGTGCATACCCGAAAACTGAGGCCAGCGAAAACAAAATGTACAGTACGCATGGCATGTTTGCCCGTTGGCAGGAAAGAATAGTACCGTTTCGCGATACTTATGCTGCACACCTGTAAGCTTTTGCCCATCTACTGTTGGTATGTTATGGTCTTGTCCCGACGGGTTGGGGTTCAGCTCCAAACGAATTTCACTAACCGCAGCAGCAATTTCTTTATCCGAAGCGTTATTATCCCGTAAGTATTTTATCCTGTCGTAATGTTGGGGTAAAAGCATTTCTTTACGCGGAAAGTTGAGCGTAAATATAGGGTCGTTGGGGATATTATCCCAATCAATAAGCTCGTTAACAACGTAGCTGTTGGTTTTAAACGGTAGCACACGTCCAGCTATTTCAATAGCCTCACGCGTTTCTTTTGATAGCTTATCTGACTGCGATAGCTGACCGTAGCCGGATAATGTGTACGGTTGATAATTCTTCGTTTGCATTGCCTTCAAATTTTAAACCGGTATATTGTAGTTTTACAAGATACAATAATCATGAGGTACGACAACGGTTTTTGATAAGACTTAGGAAGATTTTATGCGGAAGCGAGCCGAATTGTATAAAAACATCGGCTTCAGCATTAGGTTGGCAGATATGCTACCGCAAAAAACCACATAGCTCTTCAAATACTTTATTAAAGCTGTCATTTACCTCGTTCGTGTATTTTTCGAGGGCTGGGAAAGGATCTTCGTGCTTATAGGGGTATGGGAAATCTACTTCTTTTACAGCAACCGGAATATCACGCTTACGTCCTTGTAAGGTATTTGCTACCTCATAAGGGGGAACAACGGTATCTTGCGCTAAGGTTACAGCCATCATTCGAGAACTCATGTCCCGGAAAGCGTTTTCGCGCATATCGCACATAACACGATAGTCTAGCATAGTACGCAAGCTAAGCCCTTCGGGGTGTCTATCGCTCAGGTAGTGATTCAACCGTTCATCCTTCTTCAAATGGCTTTCGAGATGTTCAACGATAAAGGAGTACAAGTTAACGTTTGCCTCGCTATCGAGTATAAATTTTGATACCGGAGATAAGCGGTTAAACGTAGCGCCACCACAAAACATAGCCAACTTTGAGCTATTGAAGTAGCCGTTGTGGTTTGTCAGCATAAGTATTTGTGATAAGAAAGCGCCGATAGAATACGCAAAAATATCAACGGTAACATCAGGGGCTACAGCCGGATGTTGTCCTGCCCGACATTCTTCAATAAACTGAATTACATCATAGTAAGTCTGCAAACCCGACCACACAAAGCGTTGCGGCTTGGCGTGTATGCGTGTGCTAATGGCAACATTGGATAAGGACGAACATAAAATATTCGGGAATAGCAGCTTTCGCTGGCTGCTGGCTTCGTACATCATGTGCGGGGCACTCCACGCCTGTGGTGCACGATTCATGTGGAAAGCGATCGGGAAAAATACGACTGCCTTACCCGTTGTTTCAACAATACGTTTTGCCCACGGCAGGTACTTATACCAAGTTTTCTCATTAAACCCGTGCATCATAAGTACAATTTGGTTCGTTGTAGGCTTACCTGCAGGCATTAACATGTGGTAACGAAACGTAATGTTTTCTTTTATCTTCGAGTCATAAATATCAAGCACCTCATTAATGATACCCGTTTTATTATCGAAGTTGTAGCATTTATCAGTCGCATAATCGTGCTCTTTGCACTGATAGCTCAGCTCACCGGGCAGCACATTAGCGTTCTTTGATACAAACGTATAGTTTCTGATAACCGTCTTATCATCAATTGTAACTACATCCTCATCGTAATTTACCTTCGATTTCAGCAAATTGTATGTATCAATATATTTCATACCTCAAGTGGGAGTTAACCGTAAAACAAATAAAAATAGGAAAAATAACGATACCCTCTTTCCCATATACATTTTTTATAATATTAACTCAAGTTGTCCGCTATGCAACTCTACCTACCTATCTCCTATTCCACTTCAAGCCGGTCTGAAAGCAAAAGCGCCACAAAGTGGCAGCTTACTTACCTTCGGTGATATTTCTCGAAAAGACCTATTCAGCTTGCATTTTTCGTATCCTAACCCTATCTCATTTATAAAGCAAACCTTATTGAACCATTACCTTTAATTTTTGTTATCCTCAATGAATATTCGATATTATTATCGTATGTTTGTTTATAAAGAAAAAATGTTTAACCCCTAAAATAATACGCTATGTCATCGGATAACGAAATCATTTGCAACTGCATGGGTGTAACCCGTGGAGAAATCATTAAAGCTATTAAGGAAAAAAGGCTTAAAACGGTTGAAGAGGTAGGTAATACTACCGATGCCGGAACAGGCTGCGGAGGATGCCAAGAAGATATTCAGGCTATACTGGATGTGGTAAACAAAGCATAAGCGTCCAAAGACTAAATAAAAATCGCCATTGTAAATGATACAATGGCGATTTTACTTGGATATCTAGCCTACTAAAAGATTGAAATACCCGTATAGGTGGTAAACAGCTCCATCGCCTTCATTCCAATAACAGAGTTGCCTTGCGGGTTCAACTCCGGCGACCATACAGCAATACTCATCTGTTTAGGAATGATACCAAGTATTCCGCCACCCACACCACTCTTAGCCGGAATACCTACACGAAAAGCAAAATCGCCTACGGCATCATAAGTACCGCAGGTAAGCATAATAGCGTTTACACGCTTTGTTTCGCGGCGGGACAGAATGCGTTGCGTATCGGCGGTTACCCCTTCATTGGCAAGAAAGTAAAAGCAGCGAACCAAATCTTCACATGACATGGCTATGGAGCATTGGTGAAAATACGCATCAAGCACCGAATGAATATCGTTGTATATATTTCCGTAGCTCTTCATAAAGTTTGCCAGTGCAAAATTCCGGAACCCTGTTGCATATTCAGATGCCGCAACTTCCTCATCGAAGCCAATGCTGTTATTGCCCCCGTTTTTTCGTACAAACTCCAACATACGTTGCTTAATGTCAGGGTAAAGGCTCATTAATCCGTCGATAATAACAATAGCTCCGGCATTAATAAACGGGTTACGTGGAATACCTTGCTCATATTCCAGCTGTACCAGCGAGTTAAATGCTGTACCCGACGGCTCTACGCCAACTCTATCGCCCATTTCCAAACCATGCTTGCGAATGTATAGCGAAAGGGTAATAACCTTTGATATACTTTGTATGGAGAACGGATCGGTGGAATCGCCTACGCTATATTCCTCTCCGCTAACGAGCTTAACAGCCATTCCGAATTTTTGCGGTTGAACCTTTGCCAAAGCGGGAATATAATCGGCCACTTTACCTTGACCGTAAAGTTCGGCTACTTCTTTTTGTATGCGTTGTAAAATGGCGCTATAGTCCATAGTAAATCAATGGTATTATAACATTTTGCAGCAAAGGTAAATAGATTATGTGAAAGCAAGGCAGGTTTAGCAACATAACGTTCGATACCCGATTTTGCGTACTTTTGTAGCGCAAATATTTCTAGCATGCAGAAAAATCTCTCTACAGAAATCCGCTCCTACATCGGTATAACCTTCGGCTTATTTTTATACGCCTTTTCGTGGATTGCCTTTTTAATTCCAAACGAGATAGTGGGAGGAGGAGCAACCGGGGTTGCCACTGTAGTTTACTACCTTACGGGAAAGCTTATCCCTATTGAATATGGATTTTTTGGGTTAAACGTTATTCTTGTTGTCATTGGCACATCTATACTTGGGAGGGGGTTTGGAGCAAAAACCATTTATGGCATCATCTTCACCTTTTTGATGTTGAGGTACTGCCCGGCTCCTGCTTTTATTACCGAATCGTTTCATGAGAGTGATAAGCTGATATGTGCTATTATCGGCGGTTTTATCAGTGGTTTGGGCATTGCTATCACCTTTATGAACGGAGGAAGCGCCGGAGGAACGGATATTGTGGCAATGATTGTGAACAAGTATCGCAACATTACTCCGGGAAAGATATTTCTTTATGCAGATCTTATCATTATTGGCTCATCGTTCTTCATTAACTGGGATTTTCGAACCATTGTGTATGGTTACGTGGTTATGGCAGTATTTTCCTATTCGGTTGATTTGTTCTTATCGGGCTCCAAACAGTCTGTTCAGCTGCTTATATTTTCTAAGCTACACACTCAAATAGCCAACCGTATAAGTAGCGATGCTCAGCGAGGTGTTACCGTTGTTCCCTCAATGGGCTGGTACTCTAAGGAAGATGGCAAGCTGCTTATTGTTGTAGTGAGAAAGCAGGAGATGAGCCACATTCAACATATAATTAAAGAAGTTGACCCCGGCGCGTTTATTACCGTAGCCTCTGTAATGGGTGTTTACGGCAAGGGTTTTGAAACCATGAAGGTAAAGAATAAGAAACGAAGAAAGTCAATTAATATTAGTTAAGCGTGAAGCGGTTTGGCGTTAAACGAACGTAGTGCGCCCAAACGTGTCACTGCAAGCAGAGCGACCCGAAGGAGCAATGTTATTAAATTAGGCTGAAAGCCTTTAAGCGTTGGCGTTGGGCGACGCCCAACGAGGACTTAGTTCAAAACTACAGAAGCCCTGTAAGGGCGAGAGCCTATGCTTTCGCCCTTACAGGGCTTTGTAACAACCCTCGCTTTGACTCATCGGGCGTTGCCCAATGCTAATGCTGACACCCCCTTGGGGCTTAACTTAATGACATTACTCTACGGAGTTGAACAAAAATAACTCTGTATGAAATGCGGGGTAGTCCGCGCAAATGCAAAAACTGCGAGCAAAGCACTTTCTCTTTTGAAAGAGAGAAAGTGCTTTGCTCGCAGCTAAGTTTTCAGCTATCTGCTTCCGTGGGCTTCACCCACAGTTATTCATATCCAGCCCACTTCGGGCTGCCTTTACCACTATTAATCCTACAAGTACTCCATTACCCTACCCGAAATTTGCATTAAGGATATTTCAGCCAGCTTGGTTTGGAATGCTACTGATTGAAAACGGTCTTCAGCATCTAAGTAGCTCTTTTGAGCCTCACGCAGCTCTATTCCTGATAGGTTTCCCAGCTTATACCGCTCCATGGCTATCTCAAGGTTATCTTTTGCAGTATGCAGATTTTGTTTTTCCATCCGCAATAGCTCTAAGTTATTTTTGTAGCCATTGTATATTGCCGCTAAATCAGCCGTTAATACCAGTTCCAAATTCTTTCGCTGAAAATCGCGCGTACTAATGGCTATTTGCGCATTCTTTTCGTTACGGCGTTGGTTAAATCCGTTGAATATGTTAAAGCCTAAGGTTACGCCGTAACTTAACCCCATTGTTTGCTGATTTTTAGTTGAGCCTGCACCATACGTATTGTAAGTATATCCGTAGCCGGTATTAAGATTAAGGTAAGGATAAACGCGTGATTGCACCAGCTTATAGTCGAGCTCCGAAATGGTTTTATTCTGTTCGGCAATCAGTAATGACGCATTCACGTTAAGCATACGGTCTTTTAAATCTGCTTCAACCAGTCCGTTGTTTACCTCAACAACAGAATCTACAATACGGATAGGAGTATGTATATCAGCAACGGCCATTAGCTCATTCAGCGTAATTCCCGATGAGATTAGCGTATTACTTTGCGTCATCAGCCTGGAGCTGTCGGCGTTAAAGTCAACACGGGCTTGCTGTAAATCAAGTCGTGATGCTTGCCCTAGAAGGTAACGCTCTCGTACAATACGTACTCGCTCCATTGAAATATCAACGGCATATTTCAGATTTTTAAAGCGGTTTCTTTGTAGTATATTATTGTAGTACTCGGCTGTCAGCGTAGCGATAAGGTTTTCAACAGATAAACGAGCATTAAGCTCTCCAAGCTGTTGTAACTCTCTTAACCTTTTATAGGTAGTTTGTACAGAAAAACCGTTGAAAATTGCCCATGTAAGATTAAGCCCTGCATTATACGTTTGGTTAGAAATACCGTTTGCGGTGGTAGTAGTTCCAGTAGTGGCCGATTCGGTTTTAGTATCATTCAGCGTACCCGAATAACGACCGCTGAGATCGAGGCTGGGCAAAAATCCTGCGTTGCCAATTGTGTAGTTATTTTCTGAGATTTGCTGCTCGTTTTTAGATATTTTGATGGAGTAGTTTTGCTCCAAACCAACAGATAAACAACGCTTAAGGTCGTATATCTCTTGTGCTTGTGCAAGAGTTACAATTGCCAATAAGGCCGAAATCACAGAAATTATTTTTTTCATCACCAATTTATTTAAGTACGAACGTGCTTACAAAGTTTTCGGTTTGAATTTCCACCATATAAAACCAATAGCCAATACGCTAAGGCATAATGAAAGTAGCGAGCCTTCAAAGCCAAATGCGCCACCGTTAATAAAGTTGTCTTCCATTCTTGTTTGAGCTATGAGAGAGTAAAAGCCGTTGCCACTAATGTTAAAACCGAATATGGGGCCTTGAAAAAAATTCCAGCTGAAGTGAAGCGCTATGGGAAACCAAAGACTTTTTGTGTAAACATAGGAAAGCCCAAGCACAATGCCTGCCAACGTTAGGCTGAGAAGCTCAACCCAGCCGAAGTTGGGATTTGCAAGGTGCATTAGCGCAAATAGAACTGACGAAGCTAAAAGGGCTATGTACTTATTGAACGATTGCATCAGGTTATTTAGTACATACCCTCGAAATAGTAGCTCTTCCGAAACGGAAACCATTACAAACAGCAGAAAACAAAAAAGTAGGTTTAGAAAATCAGCATGTATGCCTGCAATACCAATTTCTCCCATCCATAGCAAGCTATAAAAACCTAGACTCATAATAGCGGCTCCCAACAACAATCCCAGTAAGCTATCAGAACCTGCATGTTGGCGTTGAAACCCCAGCTGCTTAAGGCTGCATCGGTCAATATAGTGTATAAAGAGTGATACAGTAAACACCGTTCCGGCTAAGGTAAAGACCATTACTATGAGGTTTTGCATCAGCGTGTATGATGCCATGTTCTGCTCAATGTCGGCACCAACAGCATACATGCCCAACAGCTGAAAAACACCTCCAATAATCAGGTATGTAGGAATTATAAGAATAGCCCTCGCCCAACCTTTTAAGTATGGTTGGGGTTCTTGCAGCATGTATGGTTGCTCACTATTCATTAATTGTGTTGACTACGTGCTTTTCCGCTTTCTTAGCTCTGTTTGTTGCAATGTAGCTGTACATGGCCGGAACAACGTAAAGGGTAAGGAAGGTTGAAACTATCAAGCCGCCCAATACGGCAATCCCCATAGCAATGCGTCCCTTTGCTCCTTCTCCGGCAGCCAGCGCAAGTGGCAAAGTTCCAAGTATGGTTGAGAAGCTAGTCATTAAAATAGGACGTAAACGTTGTGCTGCTGAATCAACAATAGCCAAATGCTTTGCTAATCCTGACTCCTGACGTTGGTTGGCAAACTCCACAATCAGAATTCCGTTTTTTGCAACCAGACCGATAAGCATGATGATACCAATTTGTCCGAAAATGTTCATCGTTTGTCCGAAGTACCACATAAACAGCAAGGCACCTGCGATAGCCAACGGAACGGTAAACATAATGATAAGCGGGTCTTTAAAGCTTTCAAACTGCGCCGACAGAACCAAGTATATCAGCACCAGCGCAAGTAAAAACGCAAACATAAGGCTTGATGATGAATCGCGGAACTCTTTAGACTCGCCGGATAGCGCCGTTCTGAACGAATCGTCCAGCACTTCGGCTGCAATTTTATCCATCTCGTCCAGCCCTTCTCCAATTGTCTTTCCCGGTTGCAATCCGGCAGATACGGTAGCTGCAACAAAACGATTATAGCGGTATAGCTGGGGTGGCGCTGCTTCTTCTTTCGTATCAACAACGTTATCGAGCTGTATCATCTGACCTAAATCGTTACGAACATATAGTGACTTCAGGTCAAGGGGCTTGTTGCGCTGCTGACGGTTTATTTCTGCCAAAATCTGGTACTGTTTTCCGTTCATGTAGAAGTAACCCATGCGTTGTCCGCTAAGCGCCAGCTGTAACGTCTGCCCAATGGTTTGAGTTGATACCCCTAACGTTGTAGCCTTATCTCTGTTAATGGTAATTTGCAGCTCGGGCTTACTGAACTTAAGGTTCACATCGGCCATTTGGAATACCGGATTGTCGTTAACCTTTGCCATAAAGGCAGGAAGTACCTCACGTAGCTTATCAATGTTAGGTGCTTGTAGCACATATTGTATAGGCATACCTCCACGACGGCCGCCAAAAGTAGATTGTTGCTGTACAAACGCGCGAGCTTGTGTTTTCTTGGCAAGCACGGGGGTTAGCGCGTCAGCAATTTGTTGTTGGCTTCGTTCTCGTTCATTCAGACCTAATAGCTCAAGCCGCAAGAACCCGCCTCCTCCGGAAACGTTACTCATTAACGATTTTAGTTCGGGTACGGTTTCTTCGGTCGCATCAACCAAATCATCAATATACGCCCTCATGTACTCAAACGTTATACCTTCCGAACCACGCGCAGAAACGGTAATCTGTGAGCGGTCTTCCAGCGGGGCCATTTCTGACGGAATGTGTACCCAGAGCACCCCGATTAGCGTAAACGTAACAGCGGTAATGATTAATGCCCACCAGCGTCTATGCAAAAATGTTTCCAGCGAATTACGGTAAGCATTGGTTAATCCTACAAAGAACGGTTCGGTTACTCGTTGGAACCAGCTATGCTTTTCCCTACTTTTAAGTAGCTTAGTGGCAAGCATGGGGGTAAAGGAAAGTGCTACAAAAGCCGATATAATTACTGATCCGGCAATTACAATGCTAAACTCTCGGAAAAGTCGTCCCGTCATACCTTGAAGGAATACGATGGGGAAGAATACCGCCACCAACACAATGGTGGTGGCAACTATAGCAAAGAAAATTTCTTTGGTACCCTCCAAGCCGGCTTGCTTGGGGGACATCCCATGTTCTATTTTTACATAGATATTTTCTACCACCACAATAGCATCGTCCACCACCAACCCAACGGCCAATACAATGGCCAGCAAGCTAAGCACGTTGATAGAGAAGTTTGCCAAATACATTATGAAAAATGCCCCTATTAGCGAAACCGGAATGGCAACAATAGGTATAAGAGTTACACGCCAATCTCTCAAGAAAAGGAATATAATTAGGATAACCAAGCCAAAGGCGATAAAGATAGTGTCTTCCACTTCGGTAATAGACGCACGTATAAAGCGTGTAGAGTCTAGCATTATTCCGGTTTTTACATCTGGCGGAAGGTCTTTTTTCAAAAACTCGACACGACGGTACACTTCATCGGCAATTTCAATATGGTTTGCACCCGGTTGGGGTACAACTACCGCAGCAACCATTGGCACCCCGTTTAATCGCATAATTTCTTGGGTGCTTTCCGGGGCAAGCTCAGCACGACCAATATCGCTGAAGCGTACAATCTGGTCGCCATCCCGTTTAATAATAAGGTCGTTAAACTGTTTGGCGGTCTGCATAAGCCCCAACGTACGGATAGAAAGTTCAATGGTATTTCCCTCAATACGTCCGGAAGGCAGCTCCACGTTTTCACGAGTAACGGCATTACGCACATCAAGCGGAGTTAACCCGTTGCCGGCCATTTTTTCCGGGTCGAGCCACAGGCGCATAGAGTAGCGGTTGCTGCCCCAAATATTTACAGCGCTCACCCCGGAAATAGTTTGCAGCTGTTCCTTAAATGTAAGTTCGGCAATCTCAGTCAACTCCAGTAATGAACGCGTATCGCTCTGTATGGTAACGGCAAGTATAGGGTTAGAGTCCGCATCGGCCTTTGATACGGTTGGCGGGTCAACATCACGCGGAAGCTGACGTTGAGCACGAGAAACCTTGTCGCGTACATCGTTAGCCGCCGTTTCCATGTCAACGCCAAGCTCAAACTCAACGGTAATACGGCTGCTACCCTGACTACTCACGCTACTTAGTGAGCGTATGCCCGGAATACCGTTAATAGACTGTTCCAATGGCTCGGTTATCTGATTCTCGATAACATCGGAGTTAGCTCCCGGATAAGATGTACTCACTGAAATGATGGGAGGGTCAACGCTGGGATACTCGCGAACACCTAAAAACGTATATCCGATGATACCGAATATCAAAACAACAATAGTCATCACGGTTGCCAGCACCGGACGGTTAATACTTACACTCGATAGGCTCATGGTTTGCTACATTTCATACAGATAACTTTGACTACATACAGGCTAAAAGGTTTAAGCGCTTACAAATATAAAGATTTTATAGCACGCAGCTTGGTGGTTACATAAAACAAAAGCCAGAACAATTAGTTCGGGCGTTTAAATCATTACCACCTGTTGAGAGAAATTCAATTTTTAAAAAACATCAAGATGTACATTTCTCTACCACTTTCCGCACATAAAAAACAACCCCACGAGGGGGTTGAACAACAATAACCCCATATGCAATGCGGGTTAACTGGACGGAGGCTAAAATTGCGCGGGGAGCACCATCTTTTTCTAAGGAAGGATGGTGCTCCCCGCGCAATCGAACTCACCCGCTTATACCGTGGGTTGCACCCACGGTTATGCATATTCAGCCCGCTTCGGGGCTGTGTGCTTCAACGCTGTTTTTATGTTGTCGGAATGTATTTTCCGAAGAGACCTATTGAAAAGCAATTTCAGAAAATTGGGGATAGCTTAATTCCAAATAGCACCGTCATTACAATGATGGTGCTATTATTGCTATTACTTACAGATTCTTAGGCGTGCAAATTTCAACAGAAGCGTCTTCTTCCCTTGCTCGTTAAAGTCCACAACAGCCTTGCGTTCACTTCCGCTTCCTTCCACATCTTCTACTTTTCCAAAGCCGAAACGTTCATGTTCAACCTCCATTCCAATCTCAATCTGAGCAGGATCGTCAGGAGTAAAATTCGCTGATGCAGTATGCGCGCCGGCAACAGGGCGTTTTATAACTATTGTTTTATTAGGCCTCCGCGTAAATGAACCTTCTTCACTATCATCAACTTCATTTTTACCATAAGTATCAGGCTGCTTAGCAAGTATTGAGGCATCAAGATACTGCTGATCCAGCTCTCGTAAAAAACGGCTGGGTGGGTTACTTACCACATTACCCCAACGATAGCGTGTTTGTGCGTAGGATAAAGTAACCTTCTTTTCTGCCCGAGTAAGCGCAACATAAAACAACCGACGCTCTTCTTCCAAATCAACAGGTGACATAAGTGCGCCCGTACCCGGAAAAAGGTTATCTTCCAAACCCACAATGTACACGTAGGTAAACTCCAACCCCTTGGCTGAGTGTACCGTCATTAATGAAACTTTATTTCGGTCTTCCGGCTTTTCATTGTCGGCATCGGTGAGCAATGCTACGTTTTGCAGGTAGTCGGTAATATTGGCAACCACTCCTACCTCTCCCCCTTCCTCGCTTTGAAAAGTATCGCAAAATTCTTTTACACCGTTGAGCAGCTCCTCCAAGTTTTCATAACGCCCAATACCTTCTGCTGATTTATCGTTTCGCATGGCGCTTATCATACCTGATTGTTTTGCTACTTCGAGCGCAAACTCGTAAGCATCGGTTGTAAACACCAAAGGTGTCAAAGCATCCAAGAGGGCAACAAATTCTTTAAGTCGCTTTTCAGCCGGAGATTTTATTCCGGCTTCGGCCAAATTCAGCGTGGTAACAACCGTCCATAGGCTGACTCCGGCTGATGTTGCGGCATATTGTAGGTGTTCCATGGTTGTATCGCCAATACCACGCGCCGGATAGTTTACTACACGCTTAAACGCTTCGTCATCGTTATGATTCACGGTTAGGCGAAGATAGGCCATCATATCCTTCACCTCTGCCCGCTGATAAAACGATAGACCTCCATATATTTTGTAAGGAATATTCTTACGGCGTAAGGCATCTTCCAGCACACGCGATTGCGCGTTGGTACGGTATAGTATTGCAAAATCCTTGTACTCGGAACGTTTGCCGTAAACCGTTTCGCTGACGGAGGTAGCCACTAAGAAGGCCTCCTCTTGGTCGGTAAACGATTGTATGACACTTAGCTTATCGCCAACCTCATCTTTTGAAAAACAATTCTTTTTGAGCTGCTGACTATTGTAGCGAATAACGCTGTTAGCCGCATTCACAATGGTTTGTGTGGAACGGTAGTTTTGCTCCAGCTTATACTCTTTATACTCCGGATAATCGTTTCGGAAGTTAAGGATATTTTCAATTCGTGCTCCACGAAAAGCGTAGATACTTTGCGCATCATCACCCACCACACATATATTGTGATGCTTTTCTGCCAACTTTTTTACAATAAGGTATTGGGCACGGTTGGTGTCCTGATATTCATCAACCAGCACATAGCGGAATATTTGCTGGTATTTGGCCAATACCTCGGCATGATCTCTAAACAGAATATTCGTATTGAGCAATAAATCGTCAAAATCCATCGCATCGGACTGGCGACACTTTTGCGCATACATTCTGTATATATCGGCAATGCGTGGTTTACGGCTACTCGCATCTTCAGCGGTAAGCTGAACGTTACTTGCGTATGCAGCCGGTGTAACCAAATGGTTTTTCGCCATCGAAATGCGAGAAAGTACATCGCCCGGTTTATATACGTTTTCATCCAAATTCAGCTCACGTATTACGCTTTTTACTACGCTTTTGGAATCGGTCGTATCATAAATGGTAAACGCTGATTTGTAACCGATAGCCTCTGCCTCACTGCGCAAAATACGCGCAAAAATAGAGTGAAAAGTTCCCATCCATAGGCGACGTGAGGGTTGTACGCCTACCAGCTTCCCGATACGCTCCTTCATTTCACGCGCAGCCTTATTGGTAAAGGTAAGCGCCAGTACGGAGTGCGGGTCTGCGCCCTGACTTAACAGGTAAGCTATGCGGTAGGTTAATACACGAGTTTTGCCGGAACCAGCTCCGGCAATTATAAGTGAAGGGCCTTGTATGTTTGTAGCTGCCTGATGCTGTACTTCATTCAGCTCATTTAAAAAATCAACCATTATTCTTCTTTGTATCGCGATTTAAGCACAACAAAATACAAACTCAGAAATTACACACATTGCGATACTATGCAACAAAGATATTTCCGGTGTACTAAACCAACAAATAAACTTTTAAACAAACTCGGATAAAATGCCCCTCGCTTGTAGCAAACCGATAAAAGTTGTACTTTTGTAATTCAATTTCCCTCGGTAAACAACATTAGCTACCCACGTTAATTATTAACCGATTTAATTTCTTAACATGAAAAAAATTGTTTCTTTTGCAGCTATAGCCATGGCTGTATTTGTATGTTCATGTGGCAACACGCAGAAAAAAACATCCGGAAATGCGGATAACCAAACGGTAGCGGCATCAGATGCTCAAACCGATGTAACATTCGCCCCATTAGAAAATTACTTTCTTAAAAATACGGTAAGCCTTCCCAACAACGTAAATGTTCTTACTGCAAATAATGCTGATGCGTTCAACAACCTGCTTGGAGTTGCAAAAACAATGACAAACAAAGTAGTAGAACCCGACTTTGCAAAGAACTCTGTAGTAGTTGTTGCTTATCAATCAACCAACGTTGCAACAACCATCACGGTTGATCGTATTGCATTAGACAAAAACGGAGTGAATGTTTATGTGAAAACACAAAAGGGAGAAACGCAAAGCTATAGCTCAACTCCTGTTGCCATTCTTACACTTCCTAAACAAACAGAAGGTACAGTGGTAAACGTATTTGAAGGAGAAAATAAGCTCGCTTCAGGAACCCTCTAAACAACTTTAGCAATATCCCCTAAAGTACGGCTATCCCCCTAGTAGCCACTTTAGGGGTTAATAATTAAAAGCTATATGAGTAAACCCTCTATCCCCAAGGGAACACGCGATTTCACACCTACCGAAATGGTAAGGCGGAATTACATTTTCGATACCATACGTTCGGTTTTTACCACTTTTGGCTACCTGCCCATAGAAACTCCCGCAATGGAAAACCTTTCCAGCTTACTGGGAAAGTATGGAGACGAAGGCGACAAGCTGTTGTTCCGAGTACTTAACTCGGGCGAACCTTTTGCTTCGGTTTCCGGTGATATACTACGTCCCGATAACTCTTCGGCAATCACATCGGCAGTATGTGAGAAAGGCTTACGTTACGACCTTACCGTTCCATTTGCCCGTTTTGTAGTACAGCATCAAAGTGAGCTGACGTTCCCTTTCCGTCGCTACCAAATACAACCGGTATGGAGGGCAGACAGGCCTCAAAAAGGGCGTTACCGTGAATTCTACCAATGTGATGTTGATGTTATCGGCAGTCGGTCGTTACTCAACGAGGCAGAGCTGGTACAAATTGTCGATACCGTTTTTGAACGGTTAAACATCAACGTATTGGTGAAAATAAACAACCGAAAAGTGCTAAGCGGTATTGCCGAAGTAATAGGCGAAGCCGATAAGCTGGTGGATATTACCGTTGCTATTGACAAAATAGACAAGATAGGGCTGGATGCGGTAAAAGCGGAGCTACAGGAAAGAGGCGTTTCTCCGACTGCCATTAGTAAGCTGGAACCGGTTCTTACACTTAAGGGAACAACTGTCGAAAAGCTCGCCGTATTGGAAACATGGTTAGCACCATCGGTAACCGGAATGTTGGGCGTTGAGGAGTTGAGAACGCTATTCGGATACATCAGCACGTTAAACATAAAGCAAGAAGTTGAGCTGGATTTATCGCTCGCTCGCGGATTAAGCTACTATACCGGAGCCATATTTGAGGTAAAAGCAAAAGACACAGAAATTGGCAGCATTACCGGAGGTGGCAGGTATGACGACCTTACGGGGATATTCGGGTTAAAGGATATGTCGGGCGTAGGTATTTCATTCGGCGCCGACCGCATTTACGATGTGATGACAACGCTAAACCTTTTCCCGAAACATGCTGCTCAAGCTACCCGCCTTCTCTTTGCCAATTTAGGAGAACAGGAAGAGCTACGTGTTTTACCCATTGCTGCAAAGCTACGTCAGCAAGGTATAGCCGTAGAAATTTATCCCGACAGAGCGAAGCTAAAAAAGCAGTTTGAGTATGCCGATAAGCGAGATATTCCGTTTATTGCCATTGTCGGAGAAAACGAAATGAGCAAGAATACCGTAATGCTAAAGGATATGCGTACAGGCGAACAAAAAGAGCTATCGGAACTTGAATTGCTAAATGCCATAAGCTAGAGAATAGAAAAAGGAAAAAGGATAAAAGACAATAGAACAAAAATAAACACACAGAATACGCTGCTGGCGGCACAGATGTCAGCAGTTAAAAGAAAAACAAAACAGCATTTATCTGCGTATAAAATCAGCGTTATCTGTGTACCAACCGTAATTCATACTTCTTTATTCACGGCTCATAATTTCTTTTGTTCTTGTCACTTTGCAAAATCTTACTACTTTTGCACTCCCGCTGAACAAAATAGGCGCAAATCTGGTTACTTCTGCATATTCACATATCAGCGCAAGTATAAATACTACGTAAACTTATTCAAATCAAACCATCCCTTTCTTGATGGACTACAACACGCAACGCCGCAAGCTTATTCTGCCCGAATATGGTCGCCATATTCATAAAATGGTAGAGTGGGTAAAAAAACTCGACAGTAAGGAACGACGCAACGAGCAGATTATGGCCGTAGTGTCGATTATGGGAAACTTGAACCCTCACCTACGAGACATTAACGATTTCAAGCATAAGCTGTGGGATCATGTCCAAATTATTTCCGATTTCAACATCGACATTGAGTCCCCCTTCCCTACCCCTCCTGCCGAATCGTTTCAAGAGAAGCCCAAGACTATACCCTATTCCTCAAAGCCTATTCGCATTCGTCACTACGGGCGCAATACGCAGCTAATGGTAGAAGCCGTAGCCGCACAGGAAGAAGGCGAGCTGAAGAACTTACAGATAGTAGCCTTAGCCAACCACATGAAGAAGGTTTACCTTACATGGAATAAAGAAACGGTGAACGACGAACAAATATTCAACGACATAGCCCTTCTATCTAACGGTGCAATCACTATTGATGCTTCCACCCTAAAGCTACACAACGGATACTCGGCGCATAGCAGTAACACCCATAGCCCAAGACCCGTACAGAAGAATAACGGGAGAACCAACAATAACGGAGGCAAGAGCAACAACAATGGAAAGATTCACAACCACCATGGAAGGATGGTAAAGAGGTAGTTATAGCCATTTTTTCTATCATACACAAAATAAAAGTGGGCTGTCAAATGACAGCCCACTTACTTTTTATTCTAATTCTACCTTATTAAAGATTATAATCCATAACCAGGATTTTGTTGATCTTTAATATTTGGATTGACTAGAATTTCGTCATGTCCAATTGGCAATACGCACTTATTAAAGTTCCAGTCAACAGTTGTTCCTCTGCCTGTTGAAGGAATAGTCGGGTCTCCGAAGAGTGGTTCCTCAAAAGTAATCGTTTTACCTAAACGAAGCTGGTCAAAATAACGATGTCCTTCAGCAACAAGTTCTTTACGACGCTCGTTAAGAATCTTATCCTCCAAATCCGTATCAGCCGTTGTAGCGGCAGCCAAACCCGGAGAACGTTTTCTGATGTCATTTAACCACTTAACCGCATTTGTGAGGTCAGGCGTAGTCTTCTGAAGTTTAAGCGCCGCTTCTGCACCAATCAGGTAAATTTCAGATAAACGAATTACCTTAATGTCAGTAGCGGTTGTCGTACTCTTGCCATCTCCTTCATATTTTTTAATCCATCCTTTACGATTTGGTATTAGAGCAGGTTTCTCAGGTGTAGTACTGGTGGCAGGTGTAACATAGCCATACTCGTCAATAGCCATTACTCCCCAGCGAACATCTGTCATATCTTCACTCAAAGCGGTAAGGAATGTCGTACTTGCCACAGCCGCAGCCATATTATTTGACCGGTAATACTTAGGGCAAAGAAATGAAGCTGGAGATGAAGTACCTTGATCGTTTTGCGAAGGCGTAATAACAAGTTCGAGAATGGACTCTGTACCAAACTGCGACTTCCATGAACTCACCCAATTCGCGTTAGAATAAAGTGTATATCCTCCATTCGTAATCACATCTTTTGCCATAGCATATGCATCATCCCAATCTCCCTTATAGAGATATACCCTTGCAAGTAACGACTTAGCGGCCCAAGCATTAATATACCCATTATTTTTTGCTGTTTTAAGCAAAGGTATAGCAGCCGTCAAATCATCCGTAACTTGCTTATACGTTTCCTCTACCGTATTACGCTTTAGTGTTTCATCATACGCTAACGTTCTGGTAACAACTGCAGCACCCCATGTAGAAGGTGCTCCCGGTTTTAAGTAAGGATAGCCATACACTCTCACCAAATCAAAATGTGCTAATGCTCGTATAAATAAAACCTGCCCTTTTATGTCTTTAACTGTATTTTCTTCTGCAGTAGACATTGTTTTTACTTTACCCGCATCAATATTTTCAATAATATTATTTGCTTGCAGAATCACATCATACATGATATTCCAGTATCCGGTATAGGCATTGTTATTGCTTTCATGATTAAAACTCCAAAGTGCATCATCTCCACGTCCACCGGAAGGAACCA
The DNA here is from genome assembly GCA_031551125.1 of Bacteroidales bacterium. GTDB lineage: Bacteria > Bacteroidota > Bacteroidia > Bacteroidales > UBA932 > JAIRNF01. Next base: position 36,427 of record JAVBOB010000020.1, on the reverse strand, counting down.
AAAAGTCTCCTCCTTTCATATCAGCATAAAAAACCATTCGCCTGCCGTAATAGTTAAGAGCGGTCATATCTCTCAAAATTCCGTTTAACGCAACATTAGCACCATTTACTGATGTTATTGCCTTGCTTTTTTCAACAGAATCACTTGGTTCCAAATCTAAAAAGCCACTGCAAGATGTCAACGCAACGAAAAAGGCAAGGATTAAACTTGCTCGTATATTTATTTTTGCTGTCATATTTTTATACATTTAAAGTTTTCAACAAATTAAAATCCTATTTCAAGACCAAAACTGTACGTTTTGCTTAAAGGCATTTCCCACGCGCGCGTGCCATAAACGTTAACTTCCGGATCATACTCCTTAACCGATGCAAAGGTCAATATGTTTGTTGCCGTTGCATACACTCTCATGTTTTTAATAAAGAATTTTTGCAACAACTCGCTAGGAAGGTTGTAGGATATCGTAATGTTTTTTAAACGCAAATAATTATTTTCATCAAGCCAACGGCTTTGAACGCCCTGGGCAGAACTTTGGTCGTATGTACGTTTAGGTGTGCTTGTGATATCTCCTGGTTTTTGCCAACGGTCAAGCGCCGCTTTACTCATTGTGCGCGTTGAATAGTAACCGTCATCCTGGTTATCCTTTGCTGTTGCATTATAACTGTCTCCACCTAACGAGTACGCAAAATTTGCAGCAAGGCTTATTCCTTTCCATCTCAAATTTGTATAAATTCCACCATAAACATCGGGGTCAGAACAGCCAATAATTACATTATCTGCATTTGCCTTTGAATAGGTCACGGGGCGACCGTTTACCGTTAAATCAGGTGTAGAGCTATTGTTTAAGTACCACATAGGCTTTCCATTATCCGGGTTAACGCCTGCATACTCATAACCATAGAAAGATTTTGGAGAATAACCTTCCCTATATATAAATGTAGCATTACCATCACCTCCCGTAGGATCTGACCAAATAATATCATCCCCACCATATAGTTCTGTTACCTTACTTTTTAATGTAGAAGCGTTAACGCCAACATTCCATGTCCAGTCCTTACTACGAATAATGTCTCCGTTAACTTCAAATTCAAAGCCTTGGTTGTTCATTGCACCAAAGTTCATTAGTACAGACGAGAAACCGGTAATTCGTGATACCTGTACATTCTGCAATAAATCTTTTGAAGTACGATTGTAGTATTCAGCATTTACGTTAAGCCTGTTATTAAAGAATGATGATTCAAGCGCAATATTATAAGTATAGTTAGACTCCCAAGATAAACCGGGGAATGCTGTCGTTGTAACTATACCTCCCGGTTTTCCAGAATATGCATATCCAACACTATATAAAGATAAAAAGCCATAGTTTGAACTAGGTAAAGTACCGTTTACACCATAAGACGTTCTGATACGAAGGTTACTCAACCAAGAAACGTCTTTAAGAAAGGCTTCATTTTTCAAGCGCCAAGCAGCAGCAACTGACCAGAAGTTTCCCCAACGGCTATCAGGTCCTAGTCGAGATGAGCCATCTCTACGAAAACTTCCTGATACATAATATTTACCATCATAATTATATTCTGCCCTAGAAAAGAATGAAAGCATATTATTACCCCAGTAGTATGCCGAAGCATCTTTATCCCCAGCTCCATACACCGTTTCATTAGATAACTGAGTACCAGTAGATCTCATGTAATTTGTTTTATTTTTCTCTGCCTCAAAGCCAAGCAAAATATTGACATTGTGCTTTTCAGAAAAATCCTTATTAAATACAAGTGTTGAAGATGATACTAACTTTGCTATCTTGGTTGAATATTCATTAACACTCCCGTTCGTACCTGAAGCGTTATAATGTTGAGGAGCATAGTAAGCATGGTCATCCGTCCTGGTCAAATCATAGTTGAAAACTGATTTAAATATAAGTTCCGGAAGAATCTTTACACTAGCCGACTCTACAAGTGATATCTTAAACATATCAGAAGAGATGTCTTTCAAATTATCATAGTAGAGGTAGTTATAGGCATAACTGGCATATCTATCTGTTACGGGGGTTACTCCATCCGCTTTGGTTGGCCACCAATCCTGAAACAAAAGGTTTCTAAGAGCAAAAAAGTAGTTAGAACCTGTATTTCTAGTATCGTTAAACCCTGTCTTATCAACTTGAGCCACATTGATATTTGAGTTAAGCTCTACAAACTTTCCTACTTTCTGGGTAACGTTCAAACGAGCGCTCAGCCTCTGCATATCGTTATTATAGTTACGTCCCTTATCATTAGTATATGATAGTGAAGTATAGTAGGAGGTCATTTCATTGGCTCCCGATAGCGATATATCGTAATTCTGATAAACTCCCGTGCGGAATAGAGCATCCTCCCAATCATAATATCCGCGAGGATCAATAGGTAGAGCCGCATCCAACCTAGCCTGTGCATTTGTTCTTGCAGTTGCCTCTGTTTGTCCGGCATCAATATACCCATTATATCTATTCTCATATAAAAGTGCACGCATTTCATCAGGGGCAACCGTTTCGAAATTATTATAGGCAAAGTCTGGTGTAATACCAATATTCATTTTAAAATCCACCTTCATCTTACCCTGTTTACCTTTTTTAGTAGTAATAACTATTACCCCGTTGGCAGCGCGTGAACCATACAAAGCAGAAGCAGCAGCATCTTTCAATACTGTAATACTTTCTATATCGGCAGGGTTAAGAGTACTCATTACATTATTAGAAATGTAAGAAAGCTGTGATGCGTCACCTGAAACCACTGGAACTCCGTCAATAACGTAAAGCGGTTCATTCGTAGCATTCATAGAACCTGTTCCTCTAATACGGATATTAGAAACCGAACCTGCCTGACCGGATGTTTGGTTAAACTGCAAGCCAGCTACCTGTCCCTGCAAAGCATTTTGAAACGAAGTTACTGGTATGTCGGCTAACTTATCTGCTTTCAGCACACTAGCAGAACCCGTATAAGTTCCTTTTTTTGCTGTACCGTATGCAACAACTATCGTTTCATCAAGCATCATTGCATCCGGATCCATTGTAACGTTAACTACAGTTTGACCATTAATTGCCACTTCTTTGTCTGTCATCCCAAAGGAAGTGAAAACAAGTGCAGTTATTCCATTAGGCACATTAATGGAATAAAATCCTTTCTCATCAGTAGTAGCAACAGCACTCGTAGAGCCCTTTGCCACAACCGTTGCAAATGCAACTGGCTTACCATCTTCAACATTCGTCACCGTTCCGGTAACCTTTTGCTGAGCCGAAGCTGTAAAGCCCCACAGAAACAGTAGAGCAACACAAATCAAGCGTTTTGTCATAATTAATTTAGGTTTGGGTTTAACATAAAAAATAAAGATTCATATATCTAGCATATACGAAAAATTCATTCACACAAAATCACATGAAATAATAGTAGAGCCAAGCGCTTCTCTACGGAATACGGTCAAAACAGGAAATAAAAAAAGCCGTCTACCCATTAGACGACCATAGCGCATAGTGATACCCGTAAATACTGCTGCTTTATTATAAGCAAATGAAGGACAATGAGTAGGAAGGCTATAGAAACTCCTTAACTCGATGGAACGGTGTCTTTTCATGGTTTTCGGGTTAGGCAAACAAAAGCTGTACATAACTCGCTATTGTTTTTGCACCCGAAAAAAACGTGGGCACTTACCGGTGAAGAGGTACGACCAAGCACCCGAAGCCAAATAAGTATGCCCACGTTGCAACGTGGGCATTAACCTATTGTCTTTTGGCTTCTTAAAATTGGTCGTTTCCTTCACCCAAAACAATAGCTAATGCTATATGTTATGCTACAAAGATAGCAAATCATAAAAATGATATGTGAAAATTGATGTAATTTTGCTTCTAAAGGTCAATTTTTATTTCAATACTTGTCCGAGCGTTCTCATCTCAGTCTAATTAAATTTCAAAGCAATGAATCATAGCTATCTGAGAATAAGAACATATACAAATTATTTCCACATACATTTTATTCGATCTCAAGAAATTTACCATACAAGTTAATAAGCTTAATTTAACGCAATCGAACTATCATTGATTATTACCTTTGTTTTATAATACATTAATACAACCTCCGTTCCATGAAAAGAATAGTCCTTCTCTTTCAACTACTTATTGCATCGTTAACGCTAACGGCACAAACAAAAAGCGTAGAGCTAAGCATACTTCAAACCAGCGATATACACGGAGCGTTTTTTCCGTATGATTTCATAAATGACAAACCAATGGAGGGCTCGCTTGCACGCATATCAACCCTTGTAAACGAGCAGCGTGCAACGCATAAAAACGTTATTTTACTGGATAACGGCGATATTCTGCAGGGACAACCCAGCGTTTACTACTACAACTTTATTGATACCGCAGCAAAGCACCTGTATCTACGCCTTGTGGATTACCTAAAGTATGATGCCGCAGGTATAGGAAACCATGATATTGAAACAGGTCATCCCGTTTATGATAAAATGGTAGCGCAAAACAGCATTCCCATGTTAGCGGCCAACGCTGTACGTACCGATAACGGACAACCATACTTTAAACCTTATACCATTATTGAACGTGATGGTATTCGGGTAGCGGTGATAGGGCTTATTACTCCCGCTATTCCTAAGTGGCTGCCCGAAAATATTTGGAAGGGGATACGCTTTGATGATATGGTTGAAAGCGCTGCCAAATGGATGAAGGTTGTGCAGGAAAAGGAGCACCCGCATGTGGTAATAGGGCTTTTCCATGCCGGACATAACTATAGCTACGAGGGAGAGAATGAAAATACATTACGCAATGAAAACGCCTCACTGCTGGTAGCACAAAAAGTGCCGGGATTTGATGCCGTTCTTATAGGGCACGACCATGATCGTTATACGGAAACTATTGCAAACGTTAACGGAGATTCGGTGGTTATACTCGACCCTGCTAACAATGGACGGTTTCTTTCGCAAGTATTGGTAAACGTAACCGTTGACCGTAAGGGCAAGCTGCTTTCAAAAAAAGTGCAAGGCCAGCTGATTGATGCTCGCAGTGTAGCTGTTGATACTGTTTTTATGAAGACCTTTGCCAATGACTATAAAAAGGTTGAGGGCTTTGTATCACAACAGGTGGGAACATTCACTAAAACCATTTCATCACGTTCCGCCTTTTTCGGCCCATCCGAATTCATTGACCTTATTCAACGCATACAGCTGGATATAACCAAAGCCAATATATCGTTTACCGCTCCCCTATCGTTTGATACCGAAATAAAGCAGGGACCTGTTTACGTTCGCGATATGTTTAAGCTATACCGGTACGAAAACCTTCTATACACCATGCAGCTTACAGGAAAAGAAATTGTAGGATTTCTAGAACACTCATACAGCATTTGGGTAAACCAAATGAAGAATGAAAATGACCACCTGCTGCTTATCAGAGAAGGGAATAGTGAACGGAACGGCAAGCTGGTAAACCCCTACTACAACTTTGATGCTGCCGCCGGAATTATTTATACCGTAGATGCAACAAAGCCCATAGGCAGTCGCGTAAACATCATATCGATGTATGATGGTAGCCCCTTCCTGCTAGATAAGACCTATAAGGTAGCTATCAACTCTTATCGGGGGAACGGAGGTGGCGAGCATCTTACAAAAGGAGCCGGAATTGCACCTACTGAGCTGGCAAAACGTATTACTTTCTCTACTGACAAGGATTTGCGTTACTACCTCATGCAGTGGATTGGAAGCAAAGGAACAGTTACACCCTCTCTGCTCAACATTAAGGAGTGGAAGTTTGTTCCTATAGAGTGGACGACCCCTGCGGCAAAAAGAGACTATCAGCTGCTATTCGGCTCGGAAACCGATGAAGAGTAAGAAGCTGTTTAAATTTTTCATCGTCGCATATTATTGTTTTTTAGCCACTTACCACTATTTCTAAAAGAAATTTTGGCAGTGCGGTAAAGTCCCCCTTTAGGAGATTTAGGGGCTGATGTACACAGCTTATATTTGGCGTAAATGAGTTAAACAATCCAATTTAAGCAGCGTCTAACTGATAGAAAAGATTTTTTTAATTTTATTAGCAAGCTATCTTTCTTTGTTCTTTTATTATTACTCTACACTACTATGCAAATAGCTGACAACATTTTAGAAGGGGGTAAACTTCTTCCGCTGGTTGAAGATTTTTACACCATACAGGGCGAGGGGTACCACACCGGAAAACCCGCCTATTTCATTCGCTTAGGTGGATGTGACGTTGGCTGCAGCTGGTGCGATGCCAAGTTTACGTGGAATCCTAAAATTTATCCACCTGTTCCGGTTGATGAAATTGTAAAGCGAGCCCTATCTTTTCCGGCACAAGCAGCTGTTATTACGGGAGGTGAACCTTCTCTATACCCACTAAACTACCTGTGTTCGAAGCTAAAGTCAAAGGACATTAAAACGTTTATAGAAACATCGGGTGCGCATCCGCTATCGGGCATTTGGAACTGGATATGCCTGTCGCCTAAAAAACAGCAACGCCCCGTTGGCAATATCTTTCAGCGTGCCAACGAGCTAAAGGTTATCATTGAGCACGAGGAAGATTTGCGTTGGGCAGAAGAAAACGCGGCACAGGTATCCAACAGCTGCCTGCTATACCTACAGCCCGAATGGAGCAAATACAAAGCTATTGTTGAGCTACTGGTAGAATATGCCAAGCAACACCCGCGCTGGAACATTTCCATACAAGCACATAAGTTTATGAATATACCTTAAAGCAATCAACCTGTTCAACAACTAACCAATTTGATATGAGAAAAATATTATCGCTAGCGCTTACGTTGCTACTATGCGGACTTGTCGCACACGCCCAGCAACCAACAACAACCACTCCGGCAAAAGATACCGGATATGTATTTACCGTAACAAAAGAGCTGGCTTGCACTCCGGTAAAAAACCAAAATAGGTCAAGTACCTGCTGGTGTTTCAGCACCATTGCCATGCTTGAGTCTGAGCTACTACGCATGGGCAAGGGCGAATATGATTTATCGGAAATGTTTGTTGTACGTCACAACTTTGAAGAAAAAGCACAGCGTTACGTTCGCATGCATGGAGAAACAGCCTTCTCTCCCGGAGCCGGAGCGGAGAACGTACTTCAGCTGATAAAAGCCTACGGTATTGCTCCGGAATCGGTATATAACGGGATGAACTATGGCGATACCGCTCATGTACATAACGAGCTGGATGGCGTTACCGCTGCATACATCAACACTGTTATTAAGGGTAAGAAGCTAACTACCGCTTGGCTTAATGGACTTAAAGGGATATTGGATGCTTACCTCGGTAAGCTACCCGAAACGTTCAGCTACAATGGAAAAAGCTACACCGCCCAAACCTTCGGTCAATCGTTAGGGCTAAATATGGACGACTACGTTTCTATTACCTCGTTTACCCACCACCCGTTCTACTCAAAATTTGTACTGGAAGTTCCCGATAACTACTTCTGGGCTCAGTCGTACAACCTGCCGCTTGACGAGATGATGAGCGTAATTGATAACGCTGTTGCCAATGGCTATACCGTAGCATGGGGCTCTGATGTAAGCGAAAAGGGATTTCAATACCGTAAGGGATATGCCGTAGTGGTTGACGAAAAGGCCAACGCCGAACAAGGTAGTGACCGCGCTCGTTGGGAAGCAGCATCGGGCAGCGCAAAGGCTAGCGAAGAGGCTAAACCGAAAGAATTCAGCATACCCAAAGAGCTAACCATTACCCAAGCCTTACGTCAGGAAGCGTTTGATAACTACGAAACGCAAGATGACCACGGCATGCTTATTATGGGTACGGCTACCGACCAAAAGGGCAACCGTTACTACAAGGTAAAAAACTCATGGGGTACAGACCGTAGCGAATATAAGGGCTACTTCTTTGCCTCTATTCCTTTTGTACAGTACAAAACCACCGGGATTACCGTAAACAAAAAGGCTATTCCCGCTGCTATTGCTGCCAAGTTGGGAATAAAGTAAGTCAATATATACCGTCATTGCGAGCGAAGCGACCCGAAGGGCAGCGTAGCTAACCAATCTGCTTATTTAACAGATTGCTTCGCTTCGCTCGCAATGACGGTATAATAAATCTATCGCTCTCCTTTAATCCTAACTACTCGCCCTCTAATTACGCTAAGGGTATAAAGCGTAAGTCCTGTCCACACACAAATAAAGCAAATAAGGTGTGCAGGAGAAAAATGCTCTCCATACAGTAGAACACCCAGCAGTAGCTGTACGGTTGGAGATAGATACTGTATGAAACCTAAGGTAGATAGCGGAACTGTTTGGGCTGCCTTTCCAAACCAAAACAACGGAATAGCGGTAATAACGCCTCCTAACATCAGCAAACCACTTAGCTGGAATGATTCCGGAAAAAACGGTTGCTGACCGGTATTCGACATGTAGAACAGGTAAAACAAAGCGGGAAGCATCATCACCGTAGTTTCTATGGTAAGCGCAGGCATAGCCTCCAATCCTACTTTCTTTTTCAGCAAACCATACACCCCAAACGATGTTGCAAGTATAAGGGATATCCACGGTAGCCGTCCGTAAGTGTAAGTAAGATAACCAACACCTATCAACGCAAGCAGTACAGCCAGCTTTTGAGTCCGTCCCAATCGTTCGCCAAGAAATAAGTACCCCAATAGAACATTTATCAATGGATTGATGTAGTAGCCCAGTCCGGCTTCAACAATGCGGTTTGTTTCTACCGCATAAATATACGTACCCCAGTTGAAGCAAATAATGGCTCCGGCCAAACCAAGTATTCCTACATATTTTGGTCTGCGCAGATATGAAAGAAATACTGTTCGTTGCTTGCTTAACATCACCCAAAGCAGCAAAAATACTGCCGACCAGATAACGCGATGCGCCAATACGTTAACGGCGGGAATACCTGTAAGCATTTTCCAAAAAAGCGGAAACATGCCCCATGCCCCATAGCATAGCAAAGCGTAAAGTATTCCTTGCTTATACTGACTACTATTATTTAATCCTTTTTCCACTTATCTTATCAAATTTGTAGCATTCCAATAACAAAACAAAATCGGCGGCTAAAGTACAAAGGAAAACTGATTCGCATATTTCATTTTCATCTTTTTTATACCTTTGCAAACTTACAGCAACAAGTATAAAAAACCACCTATGGATATTCCCGCAAAGTACAACCCCTCCGAGGTTGAAGACAAATGGTATAAGTATTGGATGGAGCAAGGCTTTTTCCATTCGGAGCCCGACGATAAGCGCGAGGCTTACGCTATGGTTATTCCTCCGCCTAACGTAACGGGCGTGCTACACATGGGGCACATGCTTAACAATACCATTCAGGATGTGCTGGTGCGCCGCGCCCGTATGATGGGTAAGAACGCTTGCTGGGTTCCGGGAACCGACCATGCTTCCATTGCAACTGAAGCAAAGGTAGTTGCCCGTTTAAAAGAAAAAGGGATAGATAAGAAATCGCTTACCCGCGAAGAGTTTCTCAAGTACGCATGGGAGTGGAAGGAAGAGCATGGAGGAATAATTCTTGAACAGCTTAAGAAGCTCGGAGCCTCATGTGATTGGGACCGTGTGCATTTTACAATGGACGAGGATTACTCCGAAAGTGTAATTCGTGTATTTGTCGATCTTTACAATAAGGAGTTGATATATCGCGGTGTGCGCATGGTTAACTGGGACCCGCAGGCCAAAACCGCCATTTCCGATGAGGAGGTAATATACAAGGAAGTACAAAGCAAGCTATACTACTTACGCTATAAGTTTGAAGGTGAAGATGGATATGTGCTGGTAGCAACAACTCGTCCGGAAACCATTCTTGGCGATACGGCAGTATGCGTTAACCCTAACGACCCTCGCTATAGCCACTTGAAAGGGAAGCGCGTAATTGTTCCTCTCATTAACCGTCCCGTACCTGTAATTATGGACGAATACGTGGATATGGAGTTCGGTACAGGCGCGCTGAAAATAACGCCTGCCCATGATGTGAACGACTACGTATTGGGTGATAAGTACAACTTGGAGGTAATAGATATTTTTAACGATGATGGTACCCTGAACGAAAAAGCGCAGCTATACGTAGGTATGGATCGCTTTGCAGTACGTAAGCAGATTGAGGAAGACCTGCATAAAGCGGGACTACTTGAGAAGGTTGAAGATTATACCAACAAGGTAGGCTACTCTGAACGTACCAATGCGGTAATTGAGCCTAAGCTCTCCATGCAGTGGTTTGTAAGCATGAAAGAGCTGTCACAGCCTGCACTTGAAGCGGTAATGGATGATGAGGTAATGCTGTACCCTTCTAAGTTTAAGAACACCTACCGCCACTGGATGGAAAACGTAAAAGACTGGTGTATTTCTCGCCAGCTTTGGTGGGGACATCGCATACCCGCATGGTACTTACCTGACGGTGGTTTTGTTGTTGCCGAAAACGAGCAAGATGCTTTACGTTTAGCGCGCGAAAAGGATGGTAACTCCGATCTTCAGCTAGGTGACCTTCGTCAGGATGAAGATTGTTTGGATACCTGGTTCTCCTCATGGCTGTGGCCTATATCAGTATTCGATCCGAAGCTGGCAGGCTCGGAAGAGGCCGACCCGAACAACGATTTTATGTACTACTATCCCACTGCCGATTTGGTTACGGCTCCCGAAATCTTATTCTTCTGGGTAGCACGTATGATTATTGCCGGATACGAGTGGGCAGGAGGTTATCCCTTCCGTAGCGTTTACCTTACAGGTATTGTACGCGATAAGCAAGGGCGTAAGATGTCTAAATCGTTGGGTAACTCTCCCGACCCGATTGAGCTGATTGGAAGGTATAGCGCTGACGGTGTACGCATGGGTATGTTGCTGGCATCGCCTGCCGGAAACGATATTTTGTTTGATGAATCACTTTGCGAGCAAGGCCGCAACTTCAACAATAAAATTTGGAATGCCTTCCGCCTCGTACAATCATGGACGGTAGATGAGAAGAAGCCTCAACCTGACTATGCGAAAAAGTCGGTTGAGTGGTTCTCTGCCATGCTTGATAAAACAATTGTAGAGCTAAACGATGACTTTGATAAGTACCGCTTGTCTGAAGCGTTGATGAAAGTTTACAAGCTGTTCTGGGATGAATTTTCGTCATGGTATTTGGAACTGATTAAGCCACCCTTCGGAGAGGCTATTGATGGCGAAACCTATCGTGCAACGCTTATCCTGTTTGATGAGCTGTTGAGGTTACTGCATCCCTTTATGCCGTTTATTACCGAAGAACTTTGGCACTTCCTGTCCGAACGTAAAGAAGGTGAAAGCATAATGGTAACCCGCATGCCACGCCCCGAAAAGTATAGCGAAGAGCTGTTGGAAAACGGCGAACGTATGAAGGAGTTGGTTACCGGAGTACGTAACGTGCGTAAGGAAAGAAATATTGCACAGAAAGAATCGCTGGAGCTATTTATCAACGGGCAGCATGAAACATGGATGGACAGCATGCTGATGAAGATGGGCAACCTTTCAAAACTTACGGTGAGCAGCGATAAGCCTGCTAACGTCTCTTCATTCCTTGTTGGTACAACAGAATACCATATTCCGCTGGGCGATATGCTTAACGTTGAAGAGGAGCTGAAGAAGCTGAATGAAGAGCTGGATTACTTCAAGGGTTTTTTAGTATCGGTGCAAAAGAAGCTAAGCAATGAAAAGTTTGTGGCAGGCGCACCCGAACAGGTAGTTGTAGCTGAACGTAAAAAACAAGCCGACGCCGAAGCGAAAATCAACACGCTGGAAGCCCGCATTGCAGAGTTAGCCAAATAGATTTTTCAAAATACTTTTATTACAAGCGAAGCAATCTGCCTATTGAACAGATTGCTTCGCTTGTAATAGGGATTGTTTCTCTCTCCTCTCCCATTTAGGCTTATAATATTATAAACCCTAATGTACACACACTACCTGCACATTAGGACATTTTATCCAGTAATAAGGTCATTATGTAATCGTTTACATAACGGATATTTGTTCTCAGAATCTGAGAAAACAATATTCGTCATGTTACGAGAAAAAATACTGCCGCTAATACTTCTATTTGCTGTTACAGCAGCAATCGCAGAAGCCCAACAACCACTTACGCTGGAACAATGCCGGCAGCTGGCGCTGGGTAACAATAAAGCGCTCAAAGCAGCAACCGAACAGGAACGGGCGGCACACTACATGAAAAAGGAAGCGCTATCAAAATTTTTTCCAAAGGTTTCCGCATCGGCTACCTACCTTCACTTCGGGAACAACCTGTATCTGGTATCAGATGGTGCTATCCCCACATCAATAAGCCTGCCTGCCGCACTTGGCGGACAAACTATTCCTATTCCCGACCAGCTGAGAGATGCTATACACAAGGCCGGAGAGATTGATATTGCTAATAACTGGCTAATGGGAGTTAACCTTACGCAACCCATATTTGCCGGAGGAAAAATTATTGCCTACAACGATTTACGGGCATACGCCCTTGATTTGGCATCAGCCATGAAGGAAACCAAAACGGCCGATGTAATTGTTGAAACCGATGAGGCATACTGGCAAATCGTTTCACTATCGAGCAAAAAGAAGCTGGCGCAAGCCTACGTTGACTTGCTTACGAAGCTATGCTCGGACATGGAGCATTTGGTTGAAGAGGGTATGGCTACCAAGGCCGATAAATTATCGGTAGATGTGAAGCTGAACGAGGCTGAGCTAAGCCTTACCAAGGTTGAAAACGGTCTTAGCCTATCAAAAATGCTATTATGCCAACTTTGCGGTATCGAAATAGCTGATAATATTTCTGTTGTCGATGAGAATATTGAACTTTCAGCCAATACGAGCAACAGCTCCGAAGTATTTGATGTTGAGCAGGTTATAGAACAACGGTCTGAAATAAAGAGTCTTGGCTTGGCCGTTAAAATTGCCGAGCAGCAACAAAAAATAGCCTTTGCAGAATACCTGCCAACCCTCGGCGTAACAACAGGCTACAGCTGGATAAATCCCAATATGAATGATGGGATACAGCATAAGCTGGGAGGTATGTGGGATATAGGGGTATCGTTATCCATCCCCCTAAATTTTTTCTCCAGCTCAGCCAACCATAACGCGGCAAAAGCCCAAACCCGCAAAGCCCAATATGAGCTTGATGATACAAAAGAGAAAGTAAGGTTACAAATCAACCAATCTAGCTATAAGTTGGCAGAGGCAAATAAGAAAATGGTTGCAGCAACAAAGAATACCGAACGTGCAAACGAGAATTTACGATACGCTAATGCCGGATTCGAAGAGGGAGTTATTCCCGCATCGGATGTGTTGGCTGCCCATGCTGCATGGATTTCATCACATGCTGAAATGATTGATGCTCGGATTGACCAACGGCTTTGCAAGCTGTACTTGAATAAAGCGCTGGGGCGGTCGTTAAAAGAATAAATAACTTCCGTCATTGCGAGGCGCTTTTTTGCCGACCCGAAGGGAGGCAAAGCCAACCAATCTCTCGAATTAAAGAGATTGCTTCACCCTCAAAAAGCGAGGGCTCGCAATGACAAGATAAATTACTGGTCTAACCTATGAGTCGAAAAATCTAAAAACACAATAACAATGAGTACCAATAGCAAATCAGGAGCTAACATAATTCCTATCATAGCTTTTGCTGTAATAATTGTGGGTGTAGCCCTGTACGGTTTCTTCTTCCTAGGTAGAGAAGACAATACTATTCAGGGAGAAGCCGATATGACGGAAGTTCGTATCTCAAGCAAAGTACCCGGCCGCATCGCAAAATTCTTAGTAGAAGAAGGGGATATGGTAAAGGCCGGAGATACGCTTGCCATTCTCAGCATACCAGATATTGAGGCAAAAATGGCACAGGCATCGGCAGCTGAAGAAGGGGCTGACGCTATAAATCGTAAAGTGCTGCAGGGCGCTCGCAGCGAACAAATACAAAGCGCATACGAAGTATGGCAGCAAGCCGTAGCCGGATTGGATATTGCCCAAAAATCATACGAGCGTGTACAGCGACTCTTCGAAAAGGGCGTAACCACTGCCCAAAAGAAAGATGAGGCCGAGGCTAACTACAAAGCCTCGGCGGCAAGAGAGAAGGCGGCAAAATCACAGTATGACCTTGCCGTGAACGGCGCACAGGCAGAAGATAAGCAGGCATCGCAAGCACAGCTAAGAAGAGCGCAAGGGGCTGTTGCAGAAACAAAGTCATACGTTGCGGAAAGCTACCTGATTGCTCCTATTGACGGACAGGTGAGCGAGAAGTTTGTAAGCCTTGGTGAACTTGTAGGCACCGGAGCGCCCGTTATGAACATATCCAACGTAGCAGATAAGTGGGGCGTATTCAACATTCGCGAAGATAAGTTGGTACGTTTTAAAATTGGCGAAACCATTACCGTATATGTTCCGGCGCTCAACAAAGATTTACAAATGAAGGTGTACCAAATGAAGGATGCCGGAACTTATGCCGTATGGAAAGCCACCAAAACGCTGGGTGATTACGATCGTAAAACGTTTCAGGTTAAAGCAAGGTTTGTTGATGGCGACAACGATATTCTTGCAGGCATGTCATTGATTATACGATAGCCAAATGGAAAGGGGGAAAGGATTTAAGGCGGTCTTTATGCGCGAGTGGAAGCACATTGTTTGCTCAAAGGTTATACTTTGGGGGGTATTTGCCATTTCGTTGCTATCCGCCGTTGTCTTTATCTCCATGATGAGTAGCGGACTACCCACTAAAATAGCCATTGCCATAGTAGATCATGACAACTCTTCCGTATCACGGTCGTTAGCTCGACAATTGGACGCTTTCCCAAAAACAGAAATAGCATACCATTGCGAATCATTTACCGAAGCCCGCCAGCTAATGGAAAAGGGCGATGTTTACGCCATACTAACCATACCCGAAGGTTTTGCAAAAAACGCCTCAACAGGCCAACAACCTAAGCTATGCTACTATACCAATAACGCCTACTTGGTTAACGGCTCGCTCCTATTTCAGGACTTGAAGGTGGTATCAACACTAGCGTCGGCATCGGTTGTACTCAAGGTAAATACAGCAAAAGGCAAACCATCGGAGCAATCAATGCAAATGGCACAGCCTATATCCGTTGATAGCTACCCGCTCAACAACCCTTCATTAAACTACTCCATATACCTTAACAACATGATACTGCCGGGTATATTACAGCTGATTATACTAATGTTTACCGTATACAGCCTTGGCTACGAAATAAAATCGGGGACGGGAGAAGAGCTGTTTAGTTCATCAGGCGGCTCTACTCTGAAAACGTTACTGGGAAAGTTTCTACCCTATACGGTAATGTATAGCGTCATTGCGCTTATGTTTATGTCTATACTATATAAGTTCAACGGGTTTCCGCTTAAAGGAGGCTTCCTACCAATGTTTCTGAACTACCTGTTGCTTATTATCGCTTCACAAGGGTTAGCAATTATCATATTTGCTGTTTTCCGTAACTACCGCTTTTCGCTCAGCGTAGCATGTCTGCTTGGCGTACTATCCATTCCCCTGAGCGGATTCTCATTTCCGGCTACAGGTATGTATGGTGCTCTACAAGCGTGGGGTTACCTGCTTCCGCTTCGCCACTTCTTTCTGAGCTATGTTGACCAAGCGTTGAACGGAATACCGTTAGGATACTCGACATACCACTATGCGGCATTGCTTGTATTTGTTTTTATCTCCATGCTTTTGCTCGGACGTGTAAGAAATATTTTGGAAAAAGACGCGTATGCCATGTAACTACGAACCATGAAGAAGAAGGCAATAGATATATTTTACGTTTGGAAAAACGAGCTGAAAGTAGTGCTGAAAGACCCTGCGCTAATACTTATGTTTTTCATTGTTCCGGCATTTTATCCGTTGCTGTACAGCTTTGTATATAACAAGGAGGTAGTAACCGAGGTGAGAATGGTTGTTGTGGATGACTCTCACTCTTCACTAAGCCGAGAGTTTATTCGTAATGTAGATGCATCACACGATGTTTCTATTATAGGGCATGCAACAGATATATCGCAAGCGCAAGAGGCGTTGTACCGCAAAGAAGCATACGGCATACTGCATATTCCTTCCGGCTTTTCAAAGAATATAAATACCGGACAACAAACGCAGGTAAAAGTTTTTGCCGATATGAGCGGCATACTCCACTACAAAGCCATGTTGCTAGCCACAACCGAAGCATCACTTAAAATGGGTGCTGATATACGTGTGGGCGAAATGGGCTACAAAAGCCAAAAGGAAGATGAGGCATCAATGCAGTTCGTACAAAACGAATGGGTATCATTTTATAACGCACCAAACGGATTTGCCGGATTTTTTATACCCGCCATTTTAATACTCATTCTACAGCAAACCATGTTGCTGGGTGTTGCTACACTTACCGGGACGCATGTCGATCGCAAAAATTTCACCATCGTATCACGCGCACGACAGGGGAAGAAAATTGGTTCGCTAACAATTACGCTTGGCAAAGCGCTATGCTATTTTAGCTTATATCCAATTATTTGCATTTGGGTGTTAAGGATTATCCCCTACCTGTTTAATTTGCCACAAATCGGCAATCCGTTTACATTGGTTGTTTTCTTACTCCCATTTTTGCTTTCGTGTTCGTTCTTCTGCCTTATGCTATCCTACTTCTGTTCGCAGCGAGAGTTCGGTATGCTGATATTTGCAGCAACAAGCATTATGCTGATATTATTATCGGGTATTTCGTGGCCATGGAACGCCATGCCCGGAGCGCTTAAAGGCATAGCATACCTGTTTCCATCAACCCCAGGTATTCAGGGGTTTGTAAAGATAAACACAATGGGGGCTGATATATCGGGTGTAAGGAAAGAGCTTACGGCGCTATGGGTGCAAACATGTGTATATTGGGTAGGTGCCACGCTTATGTATAAGTGGTGGTTGCAGAACTACACTTTTCGCGTTAGAGAAAAGAGGGCTATACGTGTAGTCACCACTAACTTTTCTTAAACTCCAACGGAGTCATTCCTGAGTGCTTTTTAAAGAAACGACAGAAAAATGAAGGATTTGGGAAGTTCAGTACCTCAGAAACCTGAAGTACTGAACAGTCTGAAGTTTTAAGCATATTCTTTGCTCCAAGAATTACAATTTTATTTATCCATTCAAAAACGGTTTCGCCTGTTACCTTTTTTACAATCTGGGACAAATATTTTGTGCTAACGCATAGCTTATCCGCATAAAAAGAAGGAGACCGTTGCTGTTTATAGTGTACAATCAGCATTTTCAAAAACTGGTCGGTAAGCTCTTCCGTCCTTGCCGAACCAACAGTTAAGGGTTGCGGGTCGGCACTATTGTATATAGCCTCTATTTGAAGTATGAGCGTATAAAGCATACTCTTTGCTATTGTCTGTCTTTGACTGTAATTTTTTTGGTCGTATAGCTTTATAATAAGGCGGTGCATATTGAGCAATATATTTTTATCCTGCTCGGAAACTTTTACACATGGAGTCCTCCCTATTGCTTGAATTGCCTCAACTTGTAAATGCAAGTCAAACACCATGTCCAGTGAGAAAACCAGCATTCTGAGAACTAAATCATTTGAACGCTCCAGCGGTTCAACAATATGGTTGGGCAATACGGTAAGAATTGTAGTAGGGTCTATATAGCATATCTTGGAGTTGATTTTTATTTTCGCACTACCGCTCATGCAAATACAAAATGCCACCCCATCCAGTATATTTGGCTGGTTGTAGGTAAAACTTGATGGAAACTTATAGCCCTCCGTTACAATAAAATTTCGCAGCTCAGCCCCATCATCCTGATGGGAAAAATCTTCTACGGAAAGCCGTAATGTTTTTTTTTCCATGCCACCTACCTTTTTACCAAAAGTAGTAAAAACAAAAATAAAGTTCGCTGATAACCGTTACAAATAATAAAAAACACACTTGGTGTTTGCTATTTTTTATAACTTGCCCTCTATTTTCAGAGTTGTTGTAAGCTGACTTATTTGTAAAAACCCCATAAAAATGGACATAAGTAAACCAGTATCCGGGCTTTCTTCGCTCATACAAAATCCCAATATTTTTCATCCCGGACTCTCAATAGATTGTGTTGTTTTTGGATTTCATGAAAAAACGTTGAAAGTTTTACTCACCAACTATAAAGGATTTGATTTTTGGATGCTACCCGGCAGCTTCGTTCTTAACGATGAGAACGTAAATAACGCCGCACATAGAATACTATATGAGCTAACCGGACTAGAAAATGTGTTCTTGAGGCAATTTTATCTGTTTGGAGATGCTAACCGTAGAATTGACAGAAAAAATACCCGAGATGTGTTTGAAAGCTTGTATGGGATAAAGCTTGACGATAAGCACTGGTTTAACCGACGTTTTGTAACAATGGGCTACTATGCACTGGTTGATTACACTAAGGTTAAGATAAGCCCCTTAAGTGAAAACGAAAGAGTTGAATGGAAAGACTTTGATTCCGGCTTACCTGAGTATGCAGACCACAACACTATCATGCATAAAGCAATGGAAACCATCCGCTTTCAGCTAGGGCTAATTCCTGTTGGACGAGAGCTGCTTCCGGAAAAGTTTACCATGAGCGAGCTACGTGTGCTATATGAGACTATTTTGGGAAAGCCTCTAAACCGTAGAAATTTTGAGCGAAAAGTGCTCTCTTACGACTATATTGATAAGCTAAACGAAAGGCTTAAAGGGGTAGCCTACAAATCTCCAACGCTTTACTCTTTTAATCTGGAAAAGTACAAACAAGCCGAAGTTAAGGGGCTAAACACCGAATGGCTTTAAGCTATTTAAAAACAATACGTTGAAATATTTTACGCCAGCCCTCAACCGTTAACATACGTCAAAAAACGCTAAATTGCCTCTTTGTAAGAAAATTGGCGTTATTTTTGTGTCATTATTTCAGTGCTTCAAAATGAAGCATTAAACGATAAATTAATAGTGACTTTACTTAAAACTAGGTAGCGAACAGATTTTATACGGTTTAAGCAAGACGAATCCAACTTGGCTAGTCTTAACCGTCAAAAGTACAACGTCAATTAAAACATACCGCTTATTAAGCGTTTTTTTGTGCCATTTTTTCAATGCTTCATATTAAAGCACTGAATAGCTATTTAATAATAAATCTCTCTCTACAATGAATAAAACCTCAACCACAATATGAGAAACAATGTTGACAGTATAATTCAGAACAACCATTTAGCAAAATAAAATTAATACAATAAAACACAATCATGCAGTACAAAAAATATCACCAGCTGGCAAAAAAATTCTTTTTCTCTTTTATCGCCTGCTGGCTATTAACCACACATACAACCGCATGGGGGCAATGGAGCGGCACCGGAACAGCAGGTAACCCATATCAAATTTCAAGTTCTAGCCAGCTGGCTACGCTGGCAAGCAACGTTAATGGAGGAAATGCTTACGCCGGTATTTACTTTGTTCTAATAGACAACATAGACCTGTCTGCCTATGGCAGCTGGACACCCATAGGTACCTCAGCGAAACCCTTCAAAGGTAATTTTGATGGAGCGAACCATACCATCTCCGGATTGTACATCAACACGTCAATAAACGATGTAGGATTGTTTGGGTTTATCAACTCCGGAAGTATCTCCAATTTGGGCTTATCCACCTCGCCGGAAGGCGTTAAAGGCGGCAACAATGTTGGTATTTTGCTTGGATCGCTCAACACAGGAACTATTACCAACTGTTATGTTAGCGGAAATGTTATCGGAAACGATATAGTAGGAGGTATGCTCGGTAATCAGACGGGTACCGCCACTATTAGCCAATGTTTTGCCTTTGTTGATGTAACAGGAAATGCAAATGTCAACGGTATTGGCGGACTAGCGGGTGTACTCCGCGGCAACCTGAACAATTCTTACGCTTGGGGAGATGTCAAGGGAACGAATGCCGTTGGCGGATTGGTAGGAACAGCCAGCACTAACGGCGTAACAAGCAGCTGTTACGCTATGGGTGATGCCACATCTACCTCATCAGCCAAGGTGGGTGGGCTGGTCGGAAGCCAAACTCAAAGTACCTCTAAGGTTCAAAATAGCGTTGCCCTCAATAAAACGCTTACTAGTAGAAACAGCGCTGTTGGCCGTATAATAGGGTTGAAAAATGCTTCGACCCTTGTTAACAACTACGCAATAGATAACATGACGGTAACCATAAATAACGGAAATAAAACTATTATATCCGATACTAACGGTATTGATGGCGGAACACAAAGTGATGCACCTTTAAAAACTCAATCGTTTTATAGCACTACCGTCTTATGGAGCATAGGTGCTGCCAACGATAACACCAAAACATGGAATATATGGGAAGGAGTTAGCCTGCCCTACCTTCAAAGACAAAGTTCGCCTGTAAACAACATCAGCTTTTCAGGAACAACCGTACAGGGAACGTTCTGCCCTGATGTAGCAATGGACAGCGTTTCGATATACGTAAAGAATGGAGCCGCACTAACCCGACTTGGAGTTGCAAGCGTAAATAACACTACCCATACATGGACATACAGCAGCCCTGCACTTATTATGAATGGCTCGATATACGTTCTTGCTCACGAAACGGGAAAGACATGGCCTTCGTATCCTGTAATGCACACTATATGTGGGCTTACCCCAACCTTCGATACGGTGGATAAACAGCTATGCGCTTCAGGTATAAACCTGCAAACCTGCATTTCCAATTTACAGTATGCCAATATGAACGACGTTCAGTTTAGCAGGGCAAATGGAGAAACTTTCGATGCCAACATTATTTCATCACCAACAACCTATGCTGTTACCGGTGTTCAGACTATTTATGCCAGAGCAACCACCTCTCTCGGTTGCCAAAGTATAATTAAATCATTTCAGATCAGCCAAACAGGCAGCTTACTGTTTAAGGAGAGCTTTGGAAGTGTTAGCGGATCAACCACCTGCTCCAGTACTCCTTTGGGAAGTGAAGTTACTACTTATTCTTTTGGTGGCGATTTATATACAAATGGGCATTACGGGATTTGTTCACAGCTAGGCAGCTATTATGATGGCTACTGGTATACCGAAGAAGCATCGTATGACCACACAAATCCGGGTACAGGCCGTGCACTGATAGTGAATGCTGATTTTGAGCCCGGCAAGTTTTATACACTTAAAATTAATAACCTATGTCCGGGGCAACGCCTGTATTTTTCCGCATGGGTATTTAACCTCGTAAATATTAATGCACCGAACACCAACCACTACATAGGGCAAGGCGTTGTATTTAATGACCCTGACTTACGCTTTGAGCTGACTGACGCAGATGGTGTTTTACTTGCCCAATACGAAACAGGCAATATCCCAAAAGTAACAGACCCGGTTACCAACTGGAGGCAGTATGGGTTCAGCTTCGTTACGGAGTCATCCTCGTCCATTACTCTCACTTTGTATAACAATGCACCGGGAGGAAATGGGAACGATTTGATGATTGACGATATTGAAGTTTACTTGTGTACTCCCCCTGTAACCATCACTTCCCCCTCACAAGATGAAACGGTGATATGTGAAAATGATTCTATTACGCTTTCCGGAAACTACGCCGATGACGGAACAATGGGTAGCAACGTAACCTATCGTTGGCTACGCAGTACAACCGGAAACGTCAATAACCCTCTTGAATGGACAGCGGTTTATACGGGCAACAGCTCTTCGAGCCCAATAAATACATCGTACACCATACCCAATATGACCTCCGCTGATGATGGTTACTATCGGCTAATAGTAGGCGCATTAGGCAGTATAGACCAAAATAACTGCACGGCCAAATCTCTCCCTATAAAGCTAACCTATAAGCCAAGAGCAATAGCAACAAGCCTCAACATAACGGGAAGTACCACCATTTGCTATGGAACGTTGGCCAACCTTACAGCAACCATAACAGAGACGACTATTATAAACCCTGTGTATAAATGGTACAACAGCCCTACGGCAAGCACACCGCTGTTTACAGGACAAGCGTTCCGTACACCTAATCTCACGGCAAATACAACCTACTATGTAAGCGTTCTTGGCGATAACTACTGTGAAAATTTAGAAAGTGACAGACATGCGGTAGCAGTTACGGTTAACCCGATACCAACAGCAAGTATCATGGGCGAAGCTGTTGTATGGAGTGGAAGTGAGCAAACCTACACCACTCAACCAGGCATGAGCCAATACCAGTGGAATGTAACCGGTGGAACTATTGTTGGTGGACAGGGAACCGAAAACGTGACGATACGCTGGGGGGCAAGCGGCAGTGGTACGGCTGAGGTTAGCTACATTGACACCTTCGGTTGTACATCGACATTAGGTACGGCAAACATTACCATTCAAATGGCAAGTCTTAGCCTTAGCCTATCAGACAATCAGCTGCTGGAAGGAGAAAGCGGCGTTACTGCTACCCTCTGCTTACCCGATGGTTTAGCGGCATCGGTTGGAGGATTACCGATAAGCTTAGCTGCGGTAAGTACGGTAGCAAACACCGAATACCAGCTATCAGGTACGGGCATTAGCTCCGGCTCTCTCCCCGCTACTATTACCATTCCGGAAGGCCAGCGTTGTATCAGCTTTAACATTGCGGCCCTTCCTGATAACGTGCTGGAAGGAACGGAAACACTTACTATTAGCGCCGGAGCCACAGGTTTTATATCTGACACAAAAGACCTGGCCACCATAGACAGAACCCCCGGCGACATTATTGTACAGAAAGAAAACGATGCCTCCGAGCCCAATACCAACGCCAACTTTAGAATAGGGTTTAAAACTTCCGGCGTGTACTGTACAAGAGAAGTACGTGTAGGCTATACATTAAGCGGAACAGCCATAGAAGGTGAAGATTATACCAGCCCTCTTCCCCATATAGTTACCATACCGGCAGGAAGTAACAGCGTATTACTACCAATAATGGTGTTGAATAACAATATAGTTCAGGGAACGCGAACCGTGCAAGTTGAATTGAATAGTGTGGAGATACTATAATACGAAAAAGAAAGACTGCTTTAAAAGAAGGAGCCTCACAAATGTTGAATTTGTGAGGCTCTTTTATAATTTATTTTTTCGATTATTTTGAATTTAGCAAGATAGGAAAAGAGCACCAGCCTGATTGAAGATACTTTTGTAGAAAAGAATAATACTATGAATTACGAGAACATTACTATCAAAGAATTTTCAATTATTGGAATTGCCGTGAGAACAACGAATCAAAACGGACAATCACAAAAAGACATTTTCGAACTTTGGAACAGGTTTATGGAGCAAGGCCTGATTGCTCAAATTCCTAATAAAATGAGTAGTGAAATTTACTGCATGTACACCGAATATGAAGGAGATTTTACAGGTGCATACACTACCATTTTGGGTTGCAACGTAGCTTCGTTGGACATAATACCGGAAGGTTTTGTTGGCAAAAAAATTTCTGAAACCGCTTATAAACGCTACAAAGCAATTGGCGTATTACCTGATTGCGTAGGAAAAGTGTGGGGTGAAATTTGGCAGAGCGGTATTGACAGAAAATACATCGCCGATTTTGATATGTACGGAGCTAAATCACAAAATCCTCAAAATGCAGAGGTTGATATTTATGTATCATAGACATATATACAAGCACAGGTAACGTAAAAGGTCAGACTAAAAAGCTGACCTTTTACGTTATGAATCATCATTACTCCTCCTGAAAAATCACTTAATAATCAATAAGTCAATTTATTTTTCTACCTTTGCGCCCTGAACAACAGAGTTTTTATTGAATCTTTCCCAGCAATGCTTTGCTCCGCTACTGTCCGGCGGGTCTTCTCATCGTCAAAATCGGCCTCAAAATCAACTTCTCTTGTTAGTAATAACAGTCGCGAGGGTGTGCAACACAATGTCGTGACACACATTTGACAATATGAAATCATTTTTTTATTGGGATTAGAGAAATCCAGCTGCCAAGCTTAAAATAAGCTTGAAGTAGCTCTATGGAATAATAACAAACTATCTGTAACGTTGTTACTATTTCTATTTATCTCGTAATAGCATTTCGTGCGGGTATTCCGTCCCCCGTTTCTTCCGCGTTTTCTTATTGCGATATTATTAACCAAACAAGATTGTGCAATAGCACCATCACAACATTATGACATTTAAAGAACTAAATATCTCAGAGCCAATACTGAAGGCTCTAACAAGTAAAGGATATGAAATGCCTACCCCTATACAGGAACAGGCAATACCCGTAGCGCTTAGCGGGCGGGATTTATTGGGTATAGCCCAAACAGGAACAGGCAAAACCGCGGCTTTCGCAATACCGGTTATTCAGAAGCTCAATCAGCCTCAGCCTAAAGGACAAAAGCGGGAGATAAAGGCATTAGTGCTAACCCCTACCCGTGAGCTGGCCATACAGATTGACGAATGTTTCAGTGAGTACAGCCGATACACCGATTTACGCCATACCGTAATCTTCGGCGGAGTAAATCAAAATCCGCAGGTTGATAAGCTGAAAAAAGGAATAGATATTCTAATAGCCACCCCCGGGCGTTTACTCGACCTGATAGCGCAAAAGCATATCACGCTTAACCATATCAGCCATTTTATTCTCGATGAAGCAGACAGAATGCTCGATATGGGCTTTATACACGATATTAAGCGCCTACTGCCAATGCTACCAAAGCGCAGGCAAACGCTGTTCTTTTCTGCAACAATGCCTTCGGAAATAGCGAATCTCTCAAAATCGATTTTATACAATCCGGTTAAAGTAGAAGTTACGCCTGTTTCATCGGCAGTAGATACAATAGAGCAACATCTGTATTTTGTTGAGAAACCGGAAAAAGGCGACCTGCTTCTTTCCATTCTGAAAAAGGAACAAGATAAATCGGTACTCGTCTTTTCCCGCACAAAACATGGTGCAGATAAAATTGCAAGGGTTCTGAATAAAAAGGGAATTGGCTGTGAAGCCATTCACGGAAACAAAACGCAAGTGGCGAGGCAACGCGCCCTTACTAATTTCAAATCAGGTAAAACACGTGTGATTATAGCAACAGACATCGCCGCAAGGGGTATAGACGTTGTCAATTTGGAAATGGTCATTAACTATGACATGCCGGATGTAGCTGAAACCTACGTTCACCGTATAGGACGCACAGGACGCGCGGGCAAGAGCGGAACAGCTCTCTCTTTCTGTTCGCAAGAAGAAAAGATGATGGTAAAAGATATTCAGAAGCTAACAGGCAAAAAGCTGAATACGGTATTAATGGCTTAAAACAAAATAACTATAAAACAATATTAATGGCAAATTCATTCAACAAAAGAGAGTTAGAAAAGAAAAAAGAGCAAAAAAGGAAGGAAAAACAGCAGCGCAAAGAAGAGCGCAAAGCCGCAGGCACTCAATCATTAGATGATATGATTGCCTATGTGGATGAAAACGGGGTAATTACCAGTACGCCTCCCGACCCTAACAAAAAGCAGGAGGTAGATTTAGATACTATTGCCGTTTCTACTCCTAAAAAAGAAGAAGTGGAAGAGGTAGAGCTGAAAGGTCGTGTAGAATATTTTAATCCGGATAAAGGCTATGGTTTTATCAAGAACCTTTCAGGTATAGACAAATATTTCTTTCACATCAGCAACGCTCCGGCAAACATTGTCGAAGGAAACATGGTTACATTTGAGCTGGAACGAGGAGAGAGGGGTATGAATGCCGTGAGAATCGTTCTAACGAAGTAGAACAAAAATTTATTTATATTAAAACGCAAAAATGAACATTTACATTTCAAATTTAAGCTACAACACAAATGCAGATAGCTTACGACAGCTATTTGCGGAATACGGAGAGGTAACATCCGCTAACATCATCACAGACAGGGAAACAGGACGCTCACGCGGATTTGGCTTCGTAGAAATGTCGAATGATGCAGAAGGCCAGAAAGCTATTGATGGGCTCAACGGAACCGACTTCGAGGGCAAAACAATCAACGTTAATGTTGCCCGTCCAAAAACGGAGAGGAGCAACGGAGGCGGGTTTAAGCGTGGCGGAGGCGGCGGATATAACAGGAATCGCTACTAATCAAATATGCTGAATGTAACGGGTAAGTGAGCAATCGCTTGCCCGTTTTTTTAATTTGAAAGTTCACTAATATATACACTTATCCGGGCAGGGTTTTCAGGGGAAGAAACCCTCCTGTCAAAAAGCATACTAAGCATCGGAGAATTGTAGTGTCATTACTTGTCGCTAAAAGGCCGTTGATTCTCAGATCAAGAGCCTTTCTGTACAATTTGTCGCAGCTTTGCGTGATATACAAAACCTGATAAGCAATCGAATAAAATAAGAAGATATAGCCCGGCAGTTCCGCAATATGCCGGGTTTTCTTTTTGTTATGTACCCATAGCTAGCTATTTCTGTACTCTTCCTGTTTCTTTTTCGGTAATTTCAGGATTACTTCATCTGCCGAATGGCGAATCAATTCCTCAATTAATTTGTCGGGAACATCACTATCCAAATACACCGTATTCCACAGCAATGTTTTGAAAACAGTAGCCGTAATTCCGTGATATTGTTCCCGTAATTCGATTGATTTATCGGGATTACATTTCAGCTCAACCTTGAAAACCCCATCTTTTGGGTTCAACGCAATATAGGCAAACATCTTATCCATTACCTTAAACACCAATATTGATGGATCGATGAACGGTAACGATTCCGAACTCCCTTTAACGGAAATACAATATTTTCTTAGCTCTTCAATGTTCATTACAAAATTATTCTAGCTCATTTTCTCAGAATTTTTTCCATTGCCTTACCCTTTGCCAGCTCGTCAATCAGCTTATCTAAATAGCGAATTTGTTGCATCAGCTTATCTTCAATTTCTTCCACACGATAACCACATATTACGCCTGTTATTTTTGAAACATTCGGATTGATTTGTGGTGCTTTGGCAAAAAAAACTTCAAAATCGGTTTTATTGTCAATGTGTTGTTGCAACGTTTGTTCATCATATCCTGTCAACCAAAAGATGATGGTGTCAACTTCCGCTTTTGTACGCCCCTTTTTCTCCGCTTTTTGGATATACAGCGGATAAACGCCGGCAAAGGGTATTTTAAATATTTTTTGGTTATCCATTGAAGTTCTCATTTAAAATTATAATCTCCTGTACTCTTCCTGTTTCTTTTTCGGTAATTTCAGGATTACTTCATCTGCCGAATGCCGGATTAATTCTTTAATCAGGTCGTCATGCACATCGCTTTCCAACGTAATCCAATTCCATAAAAGGGTTTTAAAATCGTCGGGGTTTATTCCGTTGTACTTTTCACGCAGCTCAACCGACCGTTCCGGATTGCATTTCAGGTATGCTTTAAATATGCCGTCTTGGGGTTCCAGCGGAATATAAACAAACACCTTTTCCATTACTTTACATACCAAAACATTACGATTCTGTAAAGAAATCGATTCGACAGCCCCTTTTATCGACAGGCAATAGCTACGACATTCTTCAATATTCATAAGCTTTCTTTATCTATTTGTAAAAGTACAATCTTCACCGGAATAATCAGGAAAACCATCATCAACATTCGTCAAATAACTTCATTTTCAAAAGTATATCCCAACATAGTCTTGCTTCCTGATACCATGACTTGGCTCAATTAATTCAACGAAACGAAGTCATTTGCATTGGCTTAGGGTATTTACGAGTTCTTCACGGGCTTAAAGGTCAAAACCGCCAGAAGCAAGGTAAGAAACGTCTTACGGCGTTTTTATGCTGATAATTTCAAGGACAATTTTAAGGAATTGGAATGTAGCTGGTCGGTATTTCGGCGTTTGGTCAATGGCATTGCCTATCGGGGTGGAAAGGGTTACCATTATGCGATATGGGAACATAAAGACTGACTAATGATGATTGACGGGCGGTTCTGCCGCCCGCTTCTTTTTCCATGAGCCTAAGCGGATGAAAAAGAAGCAAAAAGCCTGAATTATCAAGTTTATGATATTAACCCGTAGTGCATTTAGGCAATACAAGTTTTTAAGTTGTTATATTTTTGTTGCTTAGCTTGTTTATGAGCTGCATAACCGTCAGTGCCGTTATTTTAGATAAGATTCTATTTTAAATCCGTCAAACGACTTTGCATAATTTCTGCGAATCATGAACTGGTCACAGAGCTGAGAGAATAGCATTTCGATCCTTTTTCTTGATTTACGCAAGGCGAAATCCTGCTTCCTGTAGCCGTGCTGGTTGGTTCTCATGGGTACCTCCAGTTTGATTTGCCTCGACTCAAACAAGTCTAGTTGGTAGCTGGCGTTCAGGTAGCCCTTATCTGCCAGGATGGTGCAGCGGCTGTGCGTAAGCTTGATATCTTTCAGGTAATGGATATCATGGACAGCTGCCTTTGTCAGCTCAAAATCCGAGAAAACACCATCAATGGTGCAGACGGCATGCAGCTTGTACCCGTAGTAGAACAGCTTTTGCGTGGCACAATACCCCTTACTGGGAGCGGTTTGGTAGTCTTCCCTACAGATGGAGCTTCTCGAGCTACGACTTAGCTTGCAAACCTCCAGCGGCATGCTGTCTACAATATAGCAATCCCTGTTCGACGAAATAAGGCCGGATAGCTTCTTCCGAAGCTGCTCCTTGTAGTAGAACAACCTTCGCTTTCTTCGGTTGTATACGCTGGTTCGATCTTTTCCCGCAGATGGGATGGCAGAATCCTGAAAAGCTGATGCTCTGAATCAATACTCATATATTCCGATGTCAAATCAACGGCTATTAATTCGATGTCAGACAAGCGGGGCTTGCGTATTTGGTGCAGAAAGTTCATCCTCTTCTCAGCTTGCTGGATGGTATCCAGTATTTTTTCGTAATTTGCGCTGAAGTTGCTCATCTTGTTTAATTGTTTGTCAGACAATCAAATATAATCATTTTATTGATAATGAGCAACTTGTTTTTATTTATCTAAATGCACTACAGGTAAAGTAATATATCCTTACACACGTAAGACTATAATAATTAATTGTTTCATAATCATTTTGCGGATGATTTTCATTATACTAGTCCTAAAAACTTACAAAACCTAAAACTACCTTATATGAAATTTTTCTGCCTTCCTTTTAACTACATAGTGCTCACGCTAGCACTACTCTTAACAGGTTTGTCAGCCAGCTCGCAAGAACTATGGCTCAATGGAGTATATAGTACAACTGGTGCTTACTCAACAATTTCAGACTGGAATGCTCATTGTCGAGGAGATATCCAGCTGGTTCAAAATGGCATGGAGTTTTGGATGTTAGATATTTCTCCTTACGAGTATAGTAATATAGCAAGCCGCGGCTATGTTATAGAGGCCTATAAAGTAAGTACCGTAACTGGAAAATCTGAAGTGTTAGCGTGTAATAGCGACCTCACTAACTTATTTGTTTTTTTTAACACCGAGCCGCAAACAGAAGTTGCAGAAGACCGTGGAACCATAATCATTGAATTACGGCTACCTCCAGAATACATGTATTGGTATGGAGAGCAAGAGTTTGAGCATTGGAATAATTACTATAAGAGAATTATACTTAGCTATACTCAACCCGGTCTTCCCGAACTAAAAGGTGGTATAATATGGCCTGATGTCCTTTCCCGGTCGTGGTTTGCTCCTCCTACCTGCTTAGGTCAAGACCCAGCCAAAAATGGTTCAGGCGTATACTACTACCAGTGGGAGCGGATATCTCTTGCTTTAGGGAGTGCATGGACAGCCATTTCTGGAGCTACCTCTCGGGAGTACTGTCCGAATGAGGAAGGTGTTTATAGGCGAAAGGTAACCGACAGCGAAGGGAAAATCGCTTATACGAATGAGCATCGCTTGGAACTTGAGGTGGGGTCCAGCTGGATAGAACGCTATGAGTGGAGGTCTTACCCTGAAATATCCTTTCACCAAGACTCTCCTCTTATACTAGCACCGGAGGGTAATGACTGGACTACGCTACAATTATACCAGAATCATCTGCTGCTAAATAGTAGTTCATCATACAGCTACGAAGGCTACAAGGTACTTGTTGAACAGCCTAACGGACATTACCGGGCGGAAAGCAGCTGGGGCTGCTTTCTATACAGCTACTATCATTCACATACAGCGGATGGGATGGAATTCTACTTTGGTTGTGACGAAAACCTCAGTGGAAAAACTATTCGCGGAAAAATACTCATTTGTTACAGAGTGTATGGTTACTATCAAGACCAGCTTCTTGTTGCCGAAATCCCCTTTGAACAAGCACCACATGTATATATAGATACTCCGTTATCTCCACCCGCTATCGGTTATAACCAGCTGCTATACACAGGAGAACAGCCATCTGTACTCTCAGTTATTAACCCGGCGGTTGGCGGTTACCGTCCCGTTAGCCAATGGCAACGTCGTACGGCAAATACAGGTTGGCAGGCGGTTGAAACTTACCTTCTCCCTTACGAAACAGGGTGTATGCCTCTAGCCTTAGAAAATGAATCGGTAGGTTACCGGTTGAGAGTAGCATCTTACAAAGAAAATCAGGTGGTGTACTCCAACGAGGTGTGGCTTACGTTGGTAGCCAAACTAACGGGTGGAACTATCACCGGAACGCAGACCATCCCCATTGGACAAGACGTTAACCCATTTACCGGAGTAAGCCCTGCCAGCGGTGGAAAATCGCAGGAATATGCCTACGTATGGCAGCGCTACTTTGCCGAAACAGACGAATGGCAAGATATTTCCGCGGCAACAGCTGAAAATAGCTACCTTCCCGAAAAACAGGAAGGTACACAGCGCTTTAGGCGAAAGGTTGTTTGCGGAAGTGACGTAACCTACTCCAATGAGGTAACGCTTACCGTCCGAGTGAGCCTATACGGTGGTAGCATAGCAGGTACACAAACCGTACAATCCGGCCAGCAGGCATCGGCGTTCAGCAGTTTGGAAGCGGCTAGTGGGGGTACGTGCCAAAATTATAGCTACGTTTGGCAGCGTTACGCTGATGGTGCATGGCAAACCATAAGCAGCGCAACAGGCCTAACATACATACCTGAAGCCATTTTAGGAAATTGGCGTTACCGCAGGCAGGTGAGCTGCGGCGAAGAAGTTGCCTATACTAATGAGGTTGGACTGACAGTGGCCGATGCGGGAACTTACGGAACGCTTCATCCTCATATTCCAAACACACATGAGGTTTCAACAGCCTATGCGGTGGGTGAAATACCTATCAGCGCGAGCGTAAGCCCTGTGGGAAGCGCCACCTATACCATTCCCATAGAAGTAACACCGGGGCTTAACGGTGTGCAACCTAACCTATCGCTGGTATACAACAGCAATAGTGGAAACAGTGTACTGGGTATAGGCTGGAGCTTAAGCGGATTGTCGGCTATCGCCCATACAGGTTCTACCATTTACCATGATGGATACGTTGGCCCCGTGAACTTAAACAGCCCGCTTGTACTTGATGGAATGCGGTTGATAAAAATGGAAGAATTTTCCGGCAACATTATCTATGAAACGGAACAGGGGAACATTCGAGTTACCGCCTACGTTACAAGTTTTGGTAAGGAGAAGTATTTTAAGGTGCTTTACCCCAACGGTATGGCAGGTATTTTTGGCGATGAGAATAACCTCACACCCAGCGAAAACCAGCTGTGCTACCCCCTTACCAAGCTAATAGACGCTAACGGAAACTACATGACCTTCAACTACGACTTCCGTAACGAGCGCTACTACATCAAGCGTATAGATTATGGAGCATCAAAAGCCGGCAGCGAACACTTTGCATCCGTTCAACTCAGCTATAAAACAAGAAGTGATATTACCTCCGGCTATGTGGCAGGTAAGAAGCTGACAGAAGATTACTTGCTAGATAAAGTTGATTGCTTTTCGGGCAATACGCTGTTATATACGTATTCTTTTACTTATGAAACAGATGTAGTATCGCTACTCACACAGGTGGACTATACGGCTGATGGGGTTGGGCTGAATCCGTTGAAGTTTTACTATGGAACAAGTACCGGAAAGCTAATGAGTATAGAACGCGAAAATGCTTTGCTTCCTGCAAACTATAATGTAGATTGTCATTCTATGGCATTTGTTAGAGGCAAATTCGTCCCTGAAAGTGATGATGACGGCCTGATTGAGTATCTCCAAAAAGAAACTTATATAGAGTATTATCGACCGCCGGGTACATTCAATCATTCTGAGCACTACTACTACAACCGATATGATTACTATGCTAATGAAATAGAAGATAAAATCTTTATTTACCAGCAATTAAAAGAAAATGAAACAGCCAATCCCACTGAATTGAGAGCTGGAAAAGGTTTCATTCAAATCCTAACAGCAGATATTGATGGTATACCAGGAGATGAAATTATAAAAGTGAACAATAATGTAGTAAACGGAAGAGATGTTGTTACTATTGAAATTTTTGAACGGGGCGATACACAGGGAATAAGAAGTTATAGTAAAAAAGACTACGATTTTGGAGCAGCCTTATCAGATGCATCAGGGAATAAAAGCATACATCCTAAGCTGTACTACACCGGAGACTTTAATGGGGATGGTGTTAACGAGTTGCTTGCTGTATCAATAGACAAGCCGATAGGTATCGAAAACCTGCATTCAACATGCTACTTGCTTGATTTGAAAAACCAAATAATTCGACATACGCAAGCTGCATTCATCTTTAACCCGCGTGAAGATAAAGACAAGGGAAAAGACGGAGAAATGCTATTACTGCTCGACTTTGATGGTGATGGAAAAGCCGATATATGTCATGTAAAAAATGATGGCACGGACATATACACATTAAGCGGGTCAACAACGTCCTTATATGGTAGCTTTACAAAAATAGCCTCCACCTCGCTACTTAAATCAGGCTTACTAAAAGATAGAAGGTATGAAAGCAAAAACAGACAATTTCTATTAGGCGATATAAACAATGATGGCAAAACAGATATTTTAATACCCCCAACAGGAAGTGAAGAAGAAGGTGAAAACTGGAAAGTTTACTTTTCAAAAGGGGCTTCCGGTTTTGAGTTGGTAAACATGCCTGTGGAAATTCAAAACAATTATGTAGGAAATTACAATTATAGCTCTCACGATTTATATTTTTCACTTCAAGACATCAACAATGATGGGAGGTTGGATTTGATATGCAGTGTTGGATATCTCCTAGATGTTCATTTAAACACAAATGGATTAATCAATTATTATTGGGATGCGTCTGTTGTAAGCTATGCTCGACGAACTCCTATACTCATTCCGGCCGAGGTGGGAATGACAACAAAGGGTTATTCACAGATACTACAGATCACAGGATGGAATGGCTATACCGTACAAAAATTTCATTTTACTCGTGATGATGGCACACAACGTTTGCTCACAGGCGTAGTCAACAGCTTTGGAACGGTAGCCAAAATTGAGTACATGCGCCTAAACGAGAATGAAGCTTACCATCAAAACTACAACAGGAATGGCGGAAAGTTTCCTTTCCAAAGCGTTATAGGTCCGATACCCGTAATTACAAAAACTGAAGCCTACCTCAACAACATCCAGCTAAGCGCCATGCAGTACCAGTACAACAATGCAGTATTGCACAGGCAAGGCTTGGGGTTGCTTGGATTTGAAACCGTAACAGCAACGGATATGCTGCGTAATCGCACCGCCACCAGTCGTTACAACATTTTTGATCCCAACTCTAGCCAGCCAACATACCTTTACAACACCCTTGCTGAAGAAGAGGTAGCCGGTATATCAAAAGCAACCTACCAGTACAATATTGTAAAGTCACGAACCGTAAGCGTTCGACTGGCAAATAAAACCACCTACGACTACCTGAAGGGTACATCAATCCACGCCAAGTCCCTCTACGACGATTACGGAAACCCCAACTTCGAATCCGTTGACTATGGTGACGGACTATTGGTAAACACTACTACCGATTATATCAACAAGCGGAGCGATACGGAGAACGTTCTCGGACTACCGGTTTTGCAAAAGCAAACAAGAAACAGGGCAGGAAATACGTGGACAACCGGTACCGGCATCAGCTATGATAGCAACCATCGCCCGTTAACCAGCATTAAATTTGTAGAAGGAGGGCAGGTATCAGAAACTCAGTACGGCTATGATGTTATGGGCAACCTAACCAGTGAAAAGAGCCGTACCTACAGCGCTACCGACTGGCTGGAAAGCCGTTATGAGTATAGCCCCAACGGACGCTTCCTTACCAAATCAACTGACCCGATGGGGTTAAGCAACACGTATACTTACGATAGCAGCAAGGGATTGCTACTTACCGCTACCGACCATAAGGGTAACGTTACCACCTACAACAGCTACGATTCCTTTGGTCGTTTACTCAACGCTACTTCACCTGATGGTACGGTAAGCCAAACCTCCCGCGAGTGGGCTGTTAGCGGCGACAACCAGCTGTACCGCGTAGTAAAAACCGCCACAGGTACGCCCGCATCAGTGAATTACTATGATGGCTTGGGACGTGAGCTAAAGCAGGGATCGCAGGGCTT
Source organism: Bacteroidales bacterium (assembly GCA_031551125.1). GTDB lineage: Bacteria > Bacteroidota > Bacteroidia > Bacteroidales > UBA932 > JAIRNF01. Next base: position 1,939 of record JAVBOB010000020.1, on the reverse strand, counting down.
TGACGGAACCTACGTGTTTACCGAAAACCACTACGACCGTTTGGGCCGGCTTACAAAGCAGTCAGCACCCTACCGCGATGGTACAGGCGCTCAACAATGGACAGAGACCAGCTATGACAGCTTCGACCGCGTACAACAGGTGGTTCAGCCTACAGGCAGAACCCTTGGCTACAGCTACAGCGGAAACAGCGTTACCTCTAACGATGCCGGATTGGTAAGTACCCGCCACTACAACGCGTGGGGTGAGCTGGTGGGTGTTGATGATTCGGGTGGCAGCATACGCTACGCCTACCGTGCTGACGGACAACCGCTGAACATAACGGCTCCCGGCGGTACTCAAACCACCTTTGCATATGATGGCTACGGACGCCAAACCCAGCTGGTTGACCCTAGCGCCGGAACGCTTAGCTACACCTACGATGCCGCAGGTAACCTGAACAGCCAAACCAACGCACGGGGGCAAACCATTAGCACCACCTTCAACCGGTTTGGGCAGCCCCGCAAGCGGGAAACCCCTGAAATGACTACGGTGTACAGCTACGATCCTACCGACTACCGCTTGTTAAGTGTGGAAAGTTCAAACGGAACACGACAAGGCTACACGTATGATAACTTGGGGCGTACGCTGACCGAAACCGAACAGCTAGGCGCCGAACAACTCACTACTACCTACACATACTCTGGTAATAAGTTGCAAAGTACTCTTTACAGCAAGTTGCCCAACCGCCCGCTGAGCTACCGGTACAACGCCTACGGCTACTTGGAGGCCATGGAGCTGAGCGGGGGACCTGTGCTCTGGCAGCTGAACCAAACCAACGAGCTTGGGCAGCCGTTAACAGAAACTTTTGGTAACGGGCTAAAGCAACAGTACCGCTACAGCCCCACCGGAGCGTTGCTGGAGCAGAAGCTGATAAAAGCCAGCAACACTTGGGTGTTCAAAACTCTTAGCTACACGGTTGACGAAACAAAGGGCTTGCTGATGGCAAGAACCCATGGGGGGTATATGCAAGAGCAGTTTGGTTACGACAACCTGCGACGGCTAACAGAAATACGTACCGGTGGAGCACCGTTAATGCAGGTAGGCTATAGCGCCGTGGGTAACGTAACGAGCAAAACCGATGCCGGAACACTCAGCTACACCACACCTGGAAAACCATACGCTATTAGTGAGCAAGAGGTAAATCTGCCACCGCAAATTCGCTACGTAAATGTTTTGGAAGAAGGGGTCTGCATGCAACCGGAAGCCGGGAATTTAGTGGCTACAATGGATATACAGCTGCTTGATGCAAATGGAAATAAATTGGCGGCCAATATCCCGGGGACAACCACCCTTATATACGGAAAAAGCGGAAACAAAGAAGAGGCGAGCGTAAATACCTCGGCAAGCGTTGACTTAGGTTCTGTTTACACCCTAAGTACAGTAAACATAAGCTTACAAGTACAAGGTTCGTATATATCAAACTATTGTACTGTGCAAGTATCAGCAGATGGACAAAGCTGGCAAACGTTAGGCGACCCTGTTGTACGCTACGATAACGGCACTATGTGTAGGAACTACGCATTAGTAAAAGGAGTACCTTTGCGTACTCAGGATGTACAGTACGCCAGCTTTGACCGCCCACTGAGCATTGAGGAGAACGGCTACCGTGCTGATTTTACCTACAACGCTTCGGGTGACAGGCAGCTAATGGCTGTTACGCACAACGATGCGCTACAGCTAAGCCGATACTATATAGGCAGCTGTTACGAAAAGGATATATCGGCAACAGGCGCTGTTACTGAACGGCTGTACCTGGGAGGTAGCCCTTATACCGCCCCTGCGGTATGGGTAAAGCAGAATGGAGCTGAGCAGCTGTACTACATTCAGCGCGACCACCTGGGTAGCATAGTAACCCTTACTACACAAAGCGGAGGAACGGCTGGTAGCCACAGCTACGAC
>JAVBOB010000022.1:0-28190 GCA_031551125.1 Bacteroidales bacterium | reverse complement strand
GGAGGGCAGGTTGCATACGTGTTACTCACCCGTGCGCCGGTCGCCGCCAGGTATTGCTACCCGCGCTGCCCCTCGACTTGCATGTGTTAGGCCTGCCGCTAGCGTTCATCCTGAGCCAGGATCAAACTCTTCATGGTAATTGTATTACTATAAAATCGTTATACACCTGACTGCTCTATATTTCTTACTCAAAAGAATTACGCTCTACTCTTCTTGTATTTGCTACAAGTTTCTGTTTTTCAATATTTTCAAAGAACAATTTATCTTTTTATCCGTCGCGTTTAAGCGAAACGGGTTGCAAAGGTAAAATCATTTTTTCGAACTACCAAATTTTTCAACTGATTTTGTTCAAAAGATTTTTTGCTTGCTAAAAAGAACGGGTGCTTGTTTCAAAAGCGGGTGCAAAGGTAAGGATGTTTTTTTAATCTCCAAATATTTTTTCATTTTTCTCAAAAAATATTGTCGATTGAAATTTCATACTTATAAAGAACTTATACCTGCTGCTGAAAGCGGGTGCAAATGTAGATAAACTCTTTCGGTATTTCCAAATATTCCGAGTGTGTTTTCGCAAAAAAGTCACAACCCATTGATTTGCAGGCAATGTTTTTTACGATTAGCAAGACGGTTCTAAGCGTTGGCAAAGCTCAACTATTAAAATTTATGGCATATCTTTACATTTTCCTGTTATCCAACCTATATAATACCCTCTATGAAAATAAAAGCATACTTTCTTATACTACCTTATATTACCAATTAGCAGACTACTGGCTAACATCTTATTAATAAGCAACTGCCGTGGCAAAACAAAAGAAAACAATAAAATAGAGGGCATACGGTATATAGTTGAGCTGTCTGAAAAAAACTTATTGATGCGGCTAGCAACCGATAACACCAACATTGGCTTTATACAAGTGCTGGAAAAGCAGGGGGAAGTCTCCCTAGCGGGCTGCTTGTCGACCTCTTCTATAAGCATTGGCAGGAAGAAATGCCAAAGCAACCGCTATCCGCCATCTCCTCCTTATACTCAAGGTGCGGAGAGCTACCAACAGAATGCTGGGGGGTTGAAACTAAGTAATAGTTGACATCATAGTGATTAACAAGGGCTTCTTTTAGTGTAATTCCCAAAACTCATAGTTTTTTGTACCTTTGTCGGTTACAATAGGATGACACTAATAACATTCGCATGAGCGATAAGAAGCTAGTAATTATTCCCACTTACAACGAGAAAGAAAACGTTGAAGCCATTATCCGTAAGGTTTGCTTGCTGGATGACAGCTTCAATATTCTTATAGTTGACGATGGGTCTCCCGACGGCACTGCCGATATAGTAAAACGACTGCAACAAGAGCTGCCCGAACGCATACACCTTTTGGAGCGTGCCGGTAAGCTGGGCTTAGGAACGGCCTATATCACCGGATTTAAATGGGCAATAGAGCACGGCTACGACTTTGTTTTTGAAATGGATGCCGACTTTTCTCACAACCCCGATGATCTTCCCCGCCTTTACAAGGCCTGTGCTGATGGAGCCGATGTAGCTATAGGTTCGCGCTACATTACAGGAGTTAACGTAGTAAACTGGCCTATTGGCAGGGTCATTATGTCATACTACGCCTCAGCATACGTTCGCTTTGTTACCCGCATGAAGGTAATGGATGCTACGGCAGGCTTTATATGCTACCGCCGGAGTGTGCTTGAAGCTATCAATTTTGACTGCATACGTATGAAGGGTTACGGATTCCAAATAGAGCTAAAGTACACCGCATGGAAGCTGAAGTTTAAGCTCACGGAGGTTCCTATTATTTTTGTAGACCGCAAGCTGGGCAACTCCAAAATGAGCGGCGGAATATTTGGTGAAGCGCTGTGGGGCGTATTACGACTACGATTCAAACCTATGCGAAAAGCGGGAACGGTAAAAGAAGAAGCAAAGAACAAGGATATAAAGAACAAAGACTAATAACCACAGTGAAATTGGTCTTTGTTATCTATGTCTTTGCTCCTTATTCTAAATATTCAATACTCAATAAGAAATAATTAATCTCCCTCATGGAATCGGCATCAACACGACAACAAAAGATAAATAAGCAGCTACAAAAGGATTTGGGCGACATCTTTCAACAGCAAGGAATGTCTGCCTATAACGGCGCTATGATAACGGTTATGGACGTTCGCATAAGCCCCGATTTAGGTTTTGCCAAAGTTTACCTGAGCATTTTCCCGTCGGCTAAAGCCAAGGAAGTGTTGGATTTGGTAAACCAGCATGGAAAAGCAATCAGAGGTGATTTGGGCAACCGTGTACGCCACCAGCTGCGTATTGTTCCCGAACTTGCTTTTCTGATAGATGACTCCCTAGACTACATGGAACGTATTGACAACCTGCTGAAATCGTAACTGCTAGTAAGGGCAACGGATGAACCTCCCCATATATATAGCCAAGCGTTACCTTTTTGCAAAGAAAACGCACAACGTCATCAACATTATATCCTACGTCAGCGTGGTAGGTATGGCGTTGGGTACGTTCGCGCTTATTGTAGTTCTTTCTGTACATAACGGGTTTGATAACTTCATCAAATCATTATACACATCTTTTAATTCAGATTTACGCATTACCGCTGTTGAAGGAAAGACCTTCGACCCTACAACCGATGCCTTTCAGAAGCTCCGCGGAATGGAAGGGGTGGCCTCCTACTCTGAAGTAGTGGAAGAAAACGTATTGTTGAGCTACCAGCCTAGTCGAAAAATCAACCAAGATGATGTGCTGCCTAATCCTAAACAGTGGGTAGCCGTTATGAAAGGAGTGGATGATAGCTACACGCAAACATCAGGCATTGAAGAGCTGGTTAAGGCTGGCGAGTTTGAGCTGAAGCACGGAGATATTCGTGAAACGGTAATGGGCTGGGGCATTGCCGAAAAGCTCGGCGTTGGGCTTGGACTTGTTGCGCCCATTAAAGTTTGGGTGCCCGAGCGAGGTGAAAAGCTATCGAGCAATCCGCTAAACAACATTCGTTACGACTTTGTATATCCTTCCGGATTAATGGAAGTCGATAAGGACATTGATACCAAATATTTTATTACCGCTATTGATTTTGCGCGCGAACTGCTTAACTATACCGTTGAAGCCTCGGCCGTTGAGCTGAGGGTTGCAGAAGGGGCAAACATAGACAAGGTACAGAAGCAAGTGCAAGAATCGTTGGGTAAATCATTCATCGTAAAAAACCGCTACCAGCAAAATGAGACGCTTTACCGCATGATTGCATCCGAAAAGCTATCCATCTACCTTATCTTACTATTTATACTGGCTATCGTATCATTCAACGTTATTGGTTCACTCACCATGCTTATGGTCGATAAGAAAAAAGATATAGCTACGCTGCAAAGCATGGGTGCGGACATAAGCCTTATTAAGCGAATATTTTTATTTGAAGGCTGGCTAATTTCCATATTCGGAGTAATAATAGGAATGGTATTAGGGCTGGCTACCTGCTGGCTGCAAATAAAGTACGGATTTGTACGTATGCCCGTAGGCTTTCTGATTGAAGCCTATCCGGTAAGCGTTTCTTGGGCTGATGTACTTATTATACTCGCATCGGTAATTCTTATGGGGTACCTTATTGCACGAATGCCGGTAAGCTACCTAGCCAAACGGCTTAAAGCATAGCCTCTAATTCGGATTGAGTCAATGGCTATAGTAAAAGAAATACAACGTAATAACACAATGGGTAAACAAAAAACCGCAAAACAGGCTATAGGAAAACAATTTACGTTTATTGATCTTTTCTGCGGTATAGGAGGGTTCCATCAGGCAATGAGCTCGCTTGGCGGAATTTGTGTTTTTGCGTCAGACATTGACGAAGATTGTCGCCGTGTGTACCAACAAAACTATGGGTTGGAGCCTCAGGGAGACATTAAGCTGGTGAACGAAAAAGATATTCCGCCTCATGATGTACTGTGCGCAGGATTTCCCTGTCAAGCATTCTCAAAAGCAGGAAAACGAATGGGTATAAACGACCCGCGCGGTACGCTATTTTTCGATATCGTTCGTATTGCACAGTATCACCGTCCCTCCTACCTTCTACTTGAAAACGTGCGCAACTTAGCCGGACACGATGGTGGGAATACGTGGAAAGTAATTCGCCACAACCTTCGCGAGATAGGCTACAGCGTTCCTGACGAACCTATTATTTTCAGCCCCCACTATCTCGGTATTCCACAGCATCGCGAGCGCGTATTTATTCTTTGCGTGCGAAAAAATGTAGGACATTCACCGCATTTTGCGTTTGACAAAAAGCATCCTAAAGAGTGTAGTGCATATAGTATTCTGGAGCAAGAAAGCAACATAAAAAATATTGACCAGTACAAGCTAACAGCGGAACAGACAGGGCTTATCGACCTATGGAACGAGTTTATACAGAACATACGGCAACCGCTTCCCGGATTTCCGGTATGGAGCGAATACCTGAGAGACCTGACCCCAAAAGATAAGCTCAGGCAGCTGCCTGAATGGAAGCAAACTATCATTAAACGGAACAGCCAGCTGTACATAGATAATAGAAAGTTTATAGATAAGTGGCTAAAGAAAGCATTACGACACCCTGACTTTAAAGGAGCAAAAGCTAAGCTGGAATGGCAAGCGGGCAAACCCGATATGCCCAACCTTTGGGATAATATCATGCAATTTCGCCCTTCCGGAATACGCGTAAAGCAACCTACTTACTTTCCAGCCCTTGTCGCTATTACCCAAACCTCTATCATTGGATGCAGTAAACGCCACCTAACTCCCAGAGAGTGTGCGAACCTACAAGGCTTTCCTCACAACATGAAGCTGCACGGTAAAGATGCTATAGCCTATAAACAGCTTGGTAATTCGGTAAATGTTGAAGTGGTAAAAATGTTTGCGGAACTACTATTAGGAACTCAGAAATAGCTCGCGGGCTAACTCGTGCTAATTAACTCGGCCAATACCCATAAAAGCATTCACGAATAAATATTATTCTATTCTGGAAAAACGCCATGAAGTGGCAGTTTATTTCAGCCCAACGGTAAAGCGAAGCCTTGGGTTAATAGGTTAAGGATATGCACAGCGCGCGAAGCACAGCTGTTCCACTGAAAAACGATAGTGCTTCGCGCGCAAAAATAATTCTGCCGGCCACACACCCAACGCGATGCGTTGGGCTAAATTAAGCTGGACTTTCAGCCCGAAGAAACGAAAAATGTTCAACAGCTTAGGTTTGCTTACTTAAAAAACAGCATCCAAAGACCATCAAGGAAGGATATAATACCCATTATAAAAATCGCTATCCCCGATATACGGTTAACCATCCATAGCTGCTTGAGTCGAAACTTACGGCGAAAACGGTCAACTAAAGAAGTAAGCGAAACCCACCACAGAGAAGCCCCCACAAATACGCCAAGCAGCACCATAAAAGCACTGAACTGATGGGTATCACCGGATAAATCTAGCTTCATTAGGGCAAAAAGTCCCATAAGGAAGAATATAGTAGCCGGATTAGTGAGCGTAAGTAGAAAAACCGAAACGAAATCTTCCACAAACCGCCCCTTTTTCATTCTGTTCTTACGAAGCTGCTTTATGGGGTTGGTAAAAAATATGTTTACTCCAAGAAAAATAAGAATAGCCCCTCCTCCAATAAGAAAAGAGGCCTCGTTATCTTTTATCAGCTGCTGCACAACAGCTAAGCCTAAAATTGCTATTGCAGAAAATATCGTATCAGCAAAAGCGGCTCCCGCTCCCGAAATAAGACCGGATGCTCTACCCTTGGCCAATGTTCGCTGAATACATAGTACGCCTATAGGACCCAACGGAACAGAGCCACAAAAGCCAACCAATATCGCCTTTAAAAAATCAATCCACATGAAACCAAAACAGTCGGTAGTTACTTATGTTATGTTGTGGACAAATGTACAAAATATTGCGTACTTTTAGAATTTGTAACCTAAGTGTGCTCATAATGACGGCTAAAGAAGGCTTGCTAAAGGACTTGCTAGAGCAAATACATCAATTTGAAATCCGGCTAAACGGGCTGGAGCACTATGCTTACGATATAGCCGAGCAGCACAAGGGTAGCTCGTTTCCCGAACAGGAAATGTTATCGATTGATTTGGAGAACAGATTGATACAGCTGACTCATGAAATGGGTTCGGAAATCGGATTCTTGAAAGAGGATATTGCAACACTCTCAAACTTTATTGCATTCAGAAGGAAGTATAGCGAATTTACAGATGAGGAGTTGGAGGAACTACTGGATAAAACACCATCAATGGAACTCAAGAAGCGGCTATCGGTTAAATGCGGAGGCGTAGAAAGTATGCTTAAACGAGTAGAAGAGCTAACGGCTGAATGGAATAAAACCTTTGCATAGCATTGGCTATGCAAAGCTGAAAAGCAGGCATCGGATTAGTTAGGCGGGATTGGTCATAAAGTATAGATTTCAATTTTAGTATAATTATTAATCAGCAACTTACGTATCAATATCTATACATTTTTAGCAATTCCGAATAAAAAAGGTAATAATGCCAAAACAGTTAGCGCATTTATTAAAACAGTTAGTATGCTGCAGGGTAAAGCAAGGGCTTGAAACCTATCTCTCCAACCATTTTTGGCATCGTTACCTCAATTAAAATTTAATTTTACTTTGGACAATCCCTTTTGGAAAATTGCAGCTATCAGTGTTCCCACTTAAGGCCAGCTGTATTAAATTTTATTATTTGTGTTCCTTCGTTGTAAAACTCACACTCAATGATAATTTTTTTTGCGTTTTTTATTTGTGAAATAAATGTTTTTTCATTATTGATAAATATAGTTTCTGTGCTATAATCAGAAGGTGTAGAGTAGGAGAATATTTGCGGTTTAGCGTCATCAAAGCGTACCCTAATTGTATTGTTATCTGACAAACTCGACATAAATTGTCCTTTGGAAATACGGAGCATCACATTGTTTTTATTTTCTTTATACCGCAGTGTAATATAAACTGTTGTTCCACCATCGTAAGGAAATTTAAATTCCAACTTTTCAGGCGCAGTGGTTTCGGCAAAATACGTTTTACTATCATCTATATCGTTTGTATTTTCACTATACGTCCAAAACTCTTTCCTTGCTCTTTTATTTGATTTTCTGTCAAAATCTTTTGCTTTCTGCATTACCTCAGCAACAGTAAACTCGCTTAAGTCTAAGCCTGACTTTTGAGCATATCTAATAAAATTTGCAGCACGATCCACATCCTTCAAACTAACAGCGTCATTTTTATCCAAAAACTCCAGATTACTTACAAATGCTCCCTCATCCACATAGCGCAAGGCCATCACACTATCGATTAGGGTAGATGTTGTTTTCTTGTTAGATGTCCCACCTGCACATGCACTAAGTAATAGTACAGCAATGTAAATAAAGATGATGTTTTTCATAAATTTTCTTGCAAATATATATATATTACGCATCTATTTTGATTTTCATTTTATTTTTCCCTTAACTTAAACGCAAATTACGCCAGCAAGATATGTACAAAACGGCTGGGAATCAACTCTATGCATTTTATAAACCCATATTATGCACCATTGCCCCACCCTCCTGCTCCAATTTTCTATACTTTACCGAGGGAGATTGAATAAGTTCTCCCAATCCCAGCTTGCTCCACTTAGCATCGACTACTGCAATGGTTTCAGGAGATGAGCAAACTACGTTAGGCCAAGGGCGAGCGAATCCGTTTATTCCCTTATGTTTTGTAGTTGCATCAATAATCAGCGCGCCATCTTTTACCGTACAATCGCGAGAAACGTCTATGTTGTTACCCAGCAGCCAAACAGCGGTAGCCGTATCGTTCAGGTCAACCACATCATCAAACAGCACCATAATTTTAGCGGTAGGTGTACCGCTAAACTTCGATTTGTGAACGAATTGGTGAAGCTGGTTGTAAGCGTTGCTTGTACCATTAAGTGCCAGCTCATCTGCCAGCTTCTCGGTAGCATCAATACACAGCTTACCGCCAAAACCCATTATCTGCGCGGCATGGTCTAGCACATCGAGCGGACCTTTGCTAAAGTATAAATCGCTGGCCGGATTAAACCGCTTGTTCACCACCTCTGCCAGCTGAGCGTAATTGTGAATGTCGATGTCATCGCTTACCACAACTATCAGCTTATTCAGCATCATTTGACCTGCTCCCCATAGCGAGCTGGCTATCTTTACCGCCTGTCCCGCGTAGCTCTTCTGCATTTTTATAATGGCAATGTTGTGCGCTACACCCTCTATGGGAAGGCACATATCTACCACTTCGGGGGCAAGCGTCATGCGGATAGGCGCAAGGAAAATGCGCTCGGTAGCCTTGGCTATATACGCATCTTCTTGTGGCGGAATACCTACAATGGTAGCGGGATATACGGCATTCTTTCGGTGCGTAATGCAGGTTACATGGAATACGGGATACAAATCTTCGAGTGAGTAAAAACCCGTGTGGTCGCCAAATGCACCCTCAACAGCCAGTGGTTCAGTAGGGTCAACATAACCCTCAATAACAAAATCAACATCGCTTGGAACGGCTAATGGTTGAGTAATACAGCGTACCAGCTCGACTTTTTTCTTGCGAAGAAAACCTGCCAACAGGTATTCATCCAAGTTATCGGGTAGCGGAGCGGTAGCAGCATAGGCGTAAGCAGGGTCGCCGCCCAAGGTAACCACAACAGGCATTCGTTCACCACGCTTCTTGTACTCTTCATAATGGCGCGCACCCGTTTTATGCTTGTGCCAGTGCATGCCCGTGGTAGTATTAGAAAACACCTGCATACGGTACATACCCACGTTTCTACAACCGTTGTTTGGGTCAACCGTGTGCACCATGGGTAGCGTAACAAATCGCCCGCCATCATGCGGCCAGCATTTCAGTATAGGTAGCAACGACAGGTTCGGATTACGCAACACCACATCCTGACATTGTCCTTTTTTCGACCTTTCCTTGGGCATCCATGAGGCAGCCTTGTTTAGTAGCGGAAGCATTTGCAGCTTATCCCACAGACTTTGTTTCGGTGTGCTAACCGACTTAAACAGCTTGTCTATCTCGTTCGGAATATCCTCCAGCTGCTCAACACCCAAGGCCATGCACATACGCTTATCCGAACCCATCATGTTAATGAGTATCGGAAAATCAGTGCCTGTATTCTCAAATAGCAACGCCTTCCCGCCACCTTCCATTTTCGATACGCGGTCGGCTACTTCAGTAATCTCAAGTACAGGGTCAACAAATTCGCGTATGCGAATCAGCTCTCCTGCGCTTTCAAGACGACTTATATACTCGTTGAGATTCTTGTAGGGCATGGCTTGCGATTGATAATTGTTTATTGAGTATTGAATATTTATTTGTGTTAGGCGGCTCCGTTAGGAGCAGCATCTTATCTTTTACTTCTGTTAGATTAAGATGTCGCTCCTAACGGAGCGAAGAATCTTGGGTAGTTCTCCTTTACTACAAAGATGTTGCTCCTAACGAAGCAAATCATTAAATGATTCTCGTCATTGCGAGCGAAGCGAAGCAACCTGTTTCTTAGCTCAACAGATTGCTTCGGCAAAAAGCGCCTCGCAATGACGTGCTTTATAACAATCCTGCTGTTTTCAGCAAGCCTTCCATTTCTTGCTGTAGCTCTTTTGCCTTGCTTGCTGCTACTTCTGCAAAACGCTCGCTGCTATCGGCAAAGATGATGCCGCGCGATGAGTTTACCAGCAATCCGCAACGGCTGTTCATTCCGTACTTTGCCACATCGCTAAGGCTTCCGCCTTGCTCGCCCACACCGGGAATGAGCAAGAAATGGTTGGGTACATGCTTGCGAACAGCTGTGAGCATTTCGGCTTTGGTTGCGCCCACCACGTACATGGTGTTATCGGTAGTGCCCCATTCTTTAGATGTTTGCAGCACCTGTTCGTACAGCTTAAGCCCGTTGGCCTTGTTCTCTATCAGCTGAAAATCGGCGGCCGAAGGGTTAGAGGTTAGCGCCAAGAGGATAGACCAGCGTCCCTCGTAGCTGAAAAACGGCTTTACGGTATCAGCCCCCATGTATGGGGATAGCGTAATAGCGTCAAAATCCATTGTGTTGAAAAAGGCTTCGGCATACAGCTGTGATGTATTGCCAATATCGCCGCGCTTAGCATCGGCAATAATAAAAATTTCAGGGTAACGGCTACGAATGTACTTCACCGTTTCTACCAGCTGGCGCAGGCCGCTTTCGCCCGCCGCTTCGTAGAAGGCCAGGTTGGGCTTGTAGGCTACGGTGTATGCCGCTGTTGCATCTACTATTTGTCTGTTGAAATCGAATAGTGGTTGTTGGCTGTTCTGTAAGTGCTTGGGTAGCTTCTTTACATCGGTATCCAAACCAACGCAAAGGAAGCTGCGTTTTGTTTTTATCTGTTCAAATAGCTGTTGTGCGTTCATTGTAATGTAGGTTATTTTGGCTATCCTTTATAATCTATTTTTTCATATTTCTGATTCCTTAGCCAGGGAGTAAAACCAGCCTCCACAATAGCCTTCTGTATGCCCACGGCATCAAATGAATACTCTGCTCCCGCTGATGATACCACGTTTTCTTCAATCATTATAGAACCCATATCATTTGCTCCGGCATGCAGGCATAGCTGTGCCGTATCTTTACCAACAGTGAGCCATGAAGCTTGTATGTTAATAATATTATTAAGGGCTATACGACTTATGGCAACCATCCGAATATATTCCTCCGCATTTACCGGCTTGCCGGTAACGCTTGCCTCCAACTTTGTGCCCTTCAGCTGCATAGGCCAACAAATAAACGCCAAAAAACCGTAAGACCCATCGGGCTTTTCGGCTTGCAGCGTACGTAGCTTAACCAAATGCTGCATCCGTTCTTCAATTGTTTCAATATGGCCAAATACCATTGTTGCAGATGTGGGCAAATTCATCCGATGGGCTTCACGCATCACATCAAACCATGCCTGTGTATCGGGTTTACCCGGTGACAGCTGCTTGCGCACACGGTCACACAAAATTTCCGCTCCTGCTCCGGGTAGGCTATCTAAACCGGCATCTACCAGTGCTTCAAGTACGGCACGGTAGCTCATTTTTTCTATGCGGGCAATATGCGCTACTTCAGGAGGGCCTAAGGCATGTAGCTTCAATGATGGATAATGCTGTTTGAGCTGCCGAAATAAATCGGTATAGAATGCCAATCCGTACCGTGGATGTAATCCTCCTTGCAGTAATACTTGGTTTCCGCCACAGCGCAACAGCTCATCTACCTTTTTGAGATATTCCTCAATACTCGTAGTATAAGCCTTACCTCCCTCATGTAGCTTGCAATGAAAGTTACAGAACGTACAGCCCGATATGCAAACATTGGTAATATTTACGTTTCGGTCAATTTGCCAGCTAACACCTTTGCTGGGCACGTGCTTATATCGTAGCTCATTGGCAATAGCCATTAGCTCCTCTAATGGGGCATGTTGAAACAGAAACTCTAATTCTTCTTCTGATAACGAAGAGAATCCAAGCGCTTTACTATATAAAGTTGATAATATCATAGTCACAAAGGTAAGTGTTTATGGAAACAATTATAATGTTGATGATTGGTTATAACAATAATACAACTTGGCAACTTCTTAAATCTGTTGTAAAAAGGCATAGACCATCACTAAGCTCACAATTAAAATTAGTACATTTGCAACAAGTCCACATGTTGTTTTTTGTAAAAAAATCATAATATTATATGCGTATTTCTATCGTTGGAACCGGGTATGTAGGTCTTGTTACCGGAGCTTGTTTTGCCGAAACAGGCGCAACTGTTACCTGTGTAGATATTGATGAGAAAAAAATAAAAGACCTCAACAAAGGCATTATCCCTATTTGGGAGCCCGGGCTGGACGAAATAGTCCGGAGAAATATGGATAAAAAACGTCTGTCATTTACCACTACCCTAAAGGAATCGCTACGAGATGCAGAGGTTGTTTTCATTGCCGTAGGCACTCCTCCGGGAAATGATGGTAGTGCAGACCTTAAATACGTTTGCACAGTTGCCAAAGAAATAGGAAAATATGCCGAACGGTACCTTGTAGTGGTAACTAAAAGTACTGTACCTGTAGGTACATCGCAAAAAATAAAATCGATTATTGCCGATACGATGGGGGAACTTGGCAAGAATGTGCCCTTTGATGTTGCATCAAACCCTGAATTTCTGAAGGAAGGAAGCGCTGTTGAAGACTTTCTTAAACCGGACAGAATTGTTGTAGGAACAGAATCTGAGCAAGCAAGGCAAGTGCTGGAGAACTTATATAAACCGTTTGTACTAAACGGCCATCCTATTATTTTTATGGATATCTCCTCTTCAGAGCTTACTAAATACGCAGCCAACGCTATGCTTGCTACCCGCATCAGCTTTATGAACGATATGGCGAATCTATGCGAGCTGGTAGGTGCAAACATAAATCTTGTACGCAAAGGTATTGGCTCCGACCCGAGAATAGGAAGTAAATTTTTATATCCGGGGGCAGGCTACGGAGGCAGCTGTTTCCCAAAAGATGTAAAAGCAATAGTGCAAACAGCTGAAGAAAACGGCTATTCGTTAGAGGTACTAAAAGCTGTTGAGCGAGTAAATAGTCGGCAAAAACAAATTGTTTTTCAAAAGTTAGCCCACCATTATAAAGGGGCGCTTAAAGGTAAAACTATTGCTATTTGGGGGCTTTCATTTAAGCCCAATACCGACGATATGCGCGAAGCACCATCTCTCGTAGTAATTGAGAAGCTGCTCGACGCAGGAGCATCTGTAGTTGCCTATGACCCTGTAGCAATGGTTGAAGCAAAAAAATATATCGGAGGAAGTATTCGTTATGCCGATAGCCCTTACCATGCACTTGACGGGGCAGATGCCCTTCTTCTCTTAACGGAATGGAATGAATTCAGGTTTTTAGACTTTGATGAGCTGAAAAAGCGAATGAATCAGCCCGTTATTGTTGATGGACGAAACATATACGATGCAGCACAAATAAAAGAAAACGGAATTAACTACTACTGTATAGGTCAATGATTACAAAACGGATACTTGTAACCGGAGGTGCCGGATTTATCGGCTCCCACCTCTGCGAACGTTTGATTAATGAAGGGTGTGATGTGATTTGTTTGGATAACTATTTCACCGGAACAAAGGCCAACATTGTACATCTAATAGGGAACCCTCGCTTTGAAATGGTTCGCCATGATATTATTGCTCCTTATTATGCAGAGGTGGACGAGATATACAACTTAGCCTGCCCCGCCTCTCCCGTTCACTACCAGTACAACCCCATCAAAACAGTTAAGACATCGGTAATGGGGGCTATCAATATGCTTGGGCTGGCAAAACGGGTCAAAGCAAAAGTATTGCAAGCATCTACCAGCGAGGTGTATGGCGACCCCGAAGTTCATCCACAAACAGAAAATTACTGGGGAAACGTTAACCCCATCGGCATTCGCTCATGTTACGATGAGGGAAAGCGATGTGCCGAAACGTTGTTTATGGATTACCACCGTCAAAACGGTGTGAATGTAAAGATTGTAAGGATATTTAATACCTACGGCCCGAAGATGCACCCAAATGATGGCCGCGTGGTATCGAACTTTATTGTACAAGCGTTGAAAAACGAACCCATTACCATTTACGGAGATGGGTCTCAAACCCGCAGCTTCCAGTATGTGGACGACTTGGTAGAGGGCATGATCCGTATGATGAATACTCCCAACGATTTTATTGGTCCTGTAAACATTGGCAACCCTAATGAGTTTTCCATTTTGGAGTTGGCGGAGCAAATAATTGCCCTTACTAAATCAAAATCAAAACTGGTATTTATGCCGCTCCCACAGGACGATCCTACACAGCGCCAACCAAATATAAGCCTTGCAAAGCAAGCGCTCAACGGATGGCAGCCCAACGTAAACTTGGAGGAAGGGCTGGTAAAAACAATTGAATATTTTTCGACATTACTACACTGCAAATAATCAGAATGTGTTAAAACCCTAAATGTGATGAAAACTTATCTTATTACCGGAGGCGCCGGATTCATAGGCTCCAACTTTGTAAAGTACATGCTTGAAAAGTACAATAACATAAATATTATTGTACTTGACGCATTAACCTACGCCGGAAATCTTGCAACCATAGCCCCAGAACTGAAAAGCGGTCGTTGCCACTTTGTAAAAGGCAGCGTTACCGACAGAACAGTAGTAAGCCAAATTTTTGCGAGTTCCAATATTGATTATGTAGTGAACTTTGCTGCCGAATCACACGTTGACCGTAGTATTGAAAACCCTCAGCTGTTTTTAGAGACGAATATACTTGGTACGCAAAATTTGCTTGATGTTGCTAAAAGTGCATGGTCACTGGGAAAAGATTCTGATGGGTATCCAACATGGAAAACAGGAGTGAAATTTCTACAGGTATCAACTGATGAAGTGTATGGAAGCCTGGGCCGTGAAGGTTATTTCACCGAATCCACCCCTCTTGATCCTCATAGTCCATACAGCGCATCCAAAACCGGTGCAGACCTGATTGTAAAAGCGTATTCCGACACCTACAAAATGCCTATCAACATTACACGTTGTTCCAACAACTACGGGCCGTACCATTTTCCTGAAAAGCTTATCCCGCTTACCATTAAGAACATATTGGAAGGTAAATCAATTCCGGTATATGGAGATGGATCGAATGTTCGCGACTGGCTCTTCGTTGTTGACCACTGTAAGGCTATCGATGCCGTGCTTCATAAAGGAAGAGAGGGAGAAGTATATAACGTTGGAGGTAATAACGAACGTAAAAACATTGACATTGTAAGAATAATTATTGCCTCTATTCATCGGTTAATGGAAGAAAAGCCATCTTATAGAAGTGTGCTGAAGAGAAAAGAAATAAAGGCAACAGGCGAAATCAACATTGACTGGATTAACAATAACCTCATCACCTTCGTAACAGATCGGCTTGGACACGACAAGCGTTATGCCATTGATTCCGCAAAGATGAAAATGGAGCTGGGCTGGCGACCAGAACTAAGCTTTGAGGTAGGTATTATAGAAACCATAAAGTGGTATCTGGAAAACCAAGCGTGGGTAGAGCAGGTAACCAGTGGAGAATACCAAAATTACTACGAAAGAATGTACTATAACAGATAATATTCAAGTAACTCATGAAAGGAATCATACTTGCCGGAGGAAGTGCTACACGCCTTTATCCGTTATCGAAAGCCATTTCAAAACAAATAATGCCGGTGTACGACAAGCCGATGATATACTATCCGCTATCGACCCTTATGCTGGCAGGCATACGCGAAGTGCTTATTATCTCAACTCCCCGCGATTTACCGATGTTCAAAGAGTTGCTGGGAAGCGGCGAATCGTTGGGTATGAAGTTTGCCTATAAGGTGCAAGAAAAACCTAACGGCTTGGCTGAAGCCTTTATACTTGGTGAAGAATTTTTGAATGGTGACACTGGATGTCTTATCTTAGGTGATAACCTTTTCTATGGTCAAGGATTTAGCACATTGCTTAAACGTGCTGCTTCCGTTGAGAATGGAGCATACATATTCGGGTACTTCGTAAAAGACCCCCGTGCGTACGGAGTGGTAGAATTTGACTCTACCGGAAAAGTTATTTCGCTGGAAGAGAAACCGGAAAATCCAAAATCAAACTATGCAGTTCCCGGTTTATACTTCTATGATAAAACGGTTGTTCAACGGGCTAAAAACCTTAAGCCTTCAAAAAGAGGAGAGCTGGAAATAACCGACCTTAATAAGCTATACTTGCACGATGGCTTACTAAATGTAGAACTATTTGGGCGTGGTTTTGCTTGGCTTGATACTGGCAACTGTGAAAGTTTACTAGAAGCAGGAAATTTTGTTGAAACTATCCAAAAACGACAAGGCTTCTACATCTCGTGTATCGAAGAAATTGCTTGGAGAAACAAGTGGATTACTACGGAACAATTAAAGGCGCTGGGAGAAAGCCTATCTAAAACTGAGTACGGACAATACCTACTGGGTCTAACAGAAACAACGGTATGAATTTCATAGAAACTGCTATACCCGGCGTATTTATTATTGAACCGAAAGTATTTTCCGATACCCGCGGCTATTTCATGGAAAGCTTCAAGCAAGCTGAGTTTGAAAAGCATATTGGGAAGGTACAGTTTATTCAAGACAACGAATCAAAGTCGAGCTATGGTGTTTTGCGTGGCCTACACTACCAGCTACCCCCCTATACCCAAGCGAAGCTGGTACGTGTTATCAAAGGGTGTGTACTTGATGTTGCAGTGGATATGCGGAAAAGTTCTCCAACTTTCGGAAAACATGTTGCCGTAGAGTTAAGTGAAGAGAATAAAAGACAACTATTTGTACCCCACGGATTTGCTCATGGGTATTTGGTACTGAGTGAAGAGGCTATTTTTACCTATAAGGTAGATAACATATACGCACCGCAAAGTGAAGGCAGCCTGATTTACAACGATTCAACCGTTGGTATTGATTGGGGTATAGACCCTAAAGTCATTCAGCTGTCGGCAAAAGATGCGGTTGCTCCCTGCTTGGACAAGGCAATACTATTTGAATAAGCAACTTAAACTTGTACGTCATTGCGAGGAGGAACGACGAAGCAATCTCCTATAAACAGATTGCTTCGCTTCGTTCGCAATGACGTACCGGTTGTTAGAATGAGAAACGATGAATATCAACCAAGCAAAATCTTTGGTAAAAGAATCTTTACGGGGTTTATACGATACCAATGAGGTTGATGCTATTTCGTTCCGTTTACTTGAGCATTTCTTTAGTATAACCCGCACAGATTATCTCCTATTGAAAGAAATAGAGTTGAACGAAAAAAACGTTCAACTCTTTCTTGAATCCTTGCCCCAACTACAGCAGCACTGCCCTATACAGTACGTATTAGGTGAAACCGAGTTTTATGGTCATCTATTCTACGTGAATGAAAATGTGCTCATTCCCCGCCCTGAAACCGAAGAGCTGGTAAGCTGGATTCACACCGAACAACAAGAAAAAAACATCCGAATACTTGATATTGGTACAGGTAGCGGGTGTATTGCGATATCATTAGCCTTAGCCTTAGCCCTACCACAATCGGAAGTGTGGGCTATTGATATTTCGCCGGAAGCAATAGCTGTAGCAAAAAAAAATGCTATCCTAAATAATACTACTGTTAGCTTTGTTGAAGCGGATATATTCTCTCCCAGCACCACACTTAACGAACAAATATTCGATGTTATTGTAAGCAATCCCCCCTACGTGCGCGAATCGGAAAAACAGCAAATGCACCCTAACGTATTACAATACGAACCCTCGTTAGCCTTGTTTGTACCCGATACTGATGCGTTGAGGTACTACCAAGCCATTGCTGAATTTGCCGTTACTCATTTGTCCGAAAACGGAGTTGTTTACCTCGAAATAAATGAGGCGTTAACTACTGAAACTACTGCCGTATTTATAGAACGTGGATTTGACAAAGCAATACTTAAACATGATATAAACGGAAAGCCGAGAATGCTGAAAGTAAGTCGAATTTAAGTATGCCCAAACAGCGAAAAACATATAGCCCTCAAGAAGCCCTTGCCCGCTTACAAGACTTATGTAGCCGAAGCGAGAAGTGCATTTACGATATTCGGCAGAAGCTGATAACATGGAATATCAGCTCTACTGATGCAGATAACATTGTAACAAAACTGCTGACTGATAAGTTTGTTGATGAGCAACGTTACGCCAACGCATACGTGAGAGAGAAGCTGAACATAGCAAAATGGGGAGTACAAAAAATAGCTCGTTCATTAAGCGCTAAACGAATACCCACAGAAGTTATTCGTACTGCACTACAAGAGCTGAATCCTCAAAACTACGAAAGTGAGCTGCTGAACTTGCTGAAAAAGAAGAAGCAAAGCATAAAAGCTGATTCGGAACGAGCGTATAAAGATAAGCTGTTGCGCTTTGCCCTGTCTCGCGGGTACGAGTACGAATTGTGCTATAGGCTGATTAACGGGTTATTTCGAGAAGATTAGCACACGGAAAACGCTGCTTACGGCACAGATAAACACAGTAGGCTCTGTTAGGTATAAAATTGAGATACCACAGCAAAACAAGACTGTGTTTATCTGCGTATGAAATCTGTGTTATCCGCGTGCCAATAGGCTATGATATGGTTGCACCGTTAACCATTCCTTCCGAAGGCTGTATTAAGCACATCTTTCCATCCGCACCTTTAGCCATCATAATCATACCTTGTGATTCGATACCTTTTATTTTACGAGGTTCAAGGTTAATCAGTACACATACCTGCTTACCAACCATATCTTCAGGTGAGTAGTATTCGGCAATGCCCGATACAATAGTACGAACATCAACACCCGTATCTATTTTCAACTTCAGCAGCTTATCGGTTTTGGGTACACGCTCGGCTTCCAGCACTGTAACGGTACGAATGTCCATTTTCCCAAACTCATCAAAGGTAACCGATGCCTTTTGTGGCTCCACTACCGGTTTTTGTGTAGCGGTATTTGCCAGCTTAGTATCATGTAGCTTCTTCAGCTGTTTTTCTATTGCCTCATCTTCCACCTTTGCAAACAGTAGCTCCGGTTCGCCTAACAAATGACCGCTAGACAGCAAGTCTGTGCGACCAAAGTCGCTCCAGCGCTTAGCCTCAGTATTGAGCATTCGATTGAGCTTTGCTGCGCTAAAAGGTAAGAAAGGCTCGAACGCAACACCAAGGTTAGCACATATTTGCAGCGATATGTTGAGGATAGTTGCTACACGCCCCATATCGGTTTTTGCCAGCTTCCAAGGCTCGGTATCGGCCAAATACTTATTACCTAAGCGAGCAAGGTTCATGGCCTCCTTCAACGCTTCACGGAAACGGTAGCTGCTAAGCGACTCCTCCAAACGCTGCTTGATAAGCGGAATCTCCGCCAGTACCTCTTTATCGTAATCGTTAAGTTCAGCACATGCCGGAACTTTTCCTTCAAAATACTTCTGAGTAAGCACCGCAGCTCGATTCACAAAGTTGCCAAACACGGCCACCAGCTCGCTATTGTTACGGGTTTGGAAATCCTTCCACGTAAAATCGTTATCCTTTGTTTCAGGAGCGTTGGCGCAAAGTACGTAACGCAATACATCCTCCTGATTCGGAAACTCGTCAAGGTATTCATGTAACCATACCGCCCAGTTGCGTGAAGTTGAAATTTTATCGCCCTCCAAGTTCAAAAACTCGTTAGCCGGAACGTTTTCGGGTAGTATATAATCTCCGTGTGCTTTAAGCATTGCGGGAAATACAATGCAATGGAATACAATATTATCCTTCCCTATGAAATGTACCATTTCGGTATTTTCATCCTTCCACCATGTTTGCCACTCGTTAGGCAACAGCTCAATAGTGTTGGAAATGTAGCCAATGGGCGCATCAAACCACACGTAGAGAACCTTCCCCTCCGCACCTTCAACAGGAACGGGAACTCCCCAATCCAAATCACGGCTAACTGCACGGGGCTGTAAGCCTCCATCGAGCCATGACTTGCATTGTCCGTACACGTTTACCTTCCACTCCTTATGGTCTTCCAGAATCCACTTACGTAACCATTCTTCATGCTGGTCGAGCGGTAAGTACCAGTGCTTGGTTTCACGCATTACCGGCTTACTTCCGCTGATAGCCGAACGAGGATTGATCAACTCATTAGGACTAAGCGTACTTCCACACTTCTCGCACTGGTCGCCATAGGCATTCTCCGCGCCACACTTAGGACACGTACCTACAATATACCTGTCGGCCAAAAACTGTTGAGCCTCTTCATCGTAGTATTGCTCTGAACTTTTCTCAATGAACTGGCCTTCGTCATATAGCTTACGGAAGAAATCGGCAGCCGTTTTATGATGCGTTTTTGATGAGGTGCGAGAGTATATATCAAATGATATCCCGAAGCGAGAAAACGCATCCTTGATAATACCGTGATACTTATCTACCACGTCCTGAGGACTTACACCCAGCTGACGTGCCTTTATAGTAATAGGAACGCCATGCTCATCGGAACCGCAAATAAACTTTACATCTTTATTCTGCATTCGGAGGTAGCGAACGTATATATCGGCCGGAATGTAAACTCCCGCAAGGTGTCCAATATGTACCGGCCCGTTAGCATAAGGCAAAGCGGCAGTTATCAGGTGGCGTTTGAATGTTTTAGACATATTTTCGATTATTTCCTTTGTAAGCAACAAATTTTAGAACACAAAAGTACAAAAAAAGCAATAACTACTTTTAGGCTTAGTGCTGGCACGCAGATGACACGGATTTCATACACAGATTGCCACAGTTTATTTATTCCTTTTCTGTGTTTATCTGCGCCGCAGTGGTGTGTTCTGCGTGCCATTTTTGCTATCTTGCGAAGAATTAAGCAAAACCAGTTGAATGAATACGCGCGAGATAGGAAGTACCGCAGAGCAACAAGCCGCCGATTTTTTAAAAGAACAAGGGTTTACCATTCGCGATATGAACTGGCAACAAGGGCAAAAGGAGATTGATATTGTTGCCGAGAAAAATAAAATGCTTCATATTGTAGAGGTTCGTTCCCTGTCATCGACGGCTGTAATGCAGCCCTACCAAAGCATTACCAAACAAAAGCAACGCAACCTTATTTGGGCGGCCAACGCCTATATTGAACGCTATAAGCTGGATATGGAGGTACAGTTTGACATCATATCGCTTGTACGAACCGCATCAGGCATTACTATTGACTACATTCCCAACGCATTTTACCCTCAGCTATGACTTTAGAAGAAATTCGCGATTACTGCCTCGCAAAGAAAGAAACAACAGAGTGCATGCCTTTTGATGAGGATACTCCGGTTTTTAAGGTACACGACAAAATGTTTTTGCTTATCTCGCTGGAGAAAAATATGATTCTCGTAAAGTGCGATCCTGAAAAAGCAATTGAGCTGCGCGAGCAATATCCAGCTGTGCAACCGGGTTACCACATGAATAAGGCACAGTGGAACATGGTTGTTCTTGATGGCTCTATTCCATCACGCCTTATTGCCGAATGGATTGACGATTCTTACCGATTGGTGGTACAAAAGTTGCCAAAGAAACTACAGGTTGGATTGCTCTAATCGTCATTGCGAGCGAAGTGAAGCAACTGAGTTTACGAGCTCGGCGAAGCCAATCTGTCCTATTCGAAAAATTGCTTCACTCTCGTTCAGCTTAGGCTATACAAGGTAGATTCAACCTCCTTTAGTAAAAGAAATTTATTACAATAAACATCCCTTTTGGGGATGATGGTGGTAACAGTGTAAGCAATATCTTAGTTGGCAACCATTTGCGTGGTCGCATTGAAAAAATAAATTGAAAATTCATTAAAAACAATAAATATGAAAGCAAAAACATTACTTATCAGTATTTTTCTTCTTTCAATTACAGGGTATGCACAAAATCGCGATTTGAAAACTGCAAAAATCAATAAACAACTTAAGGATTTTCCTGATAAGTTTGATTTAAGTACGCCTCTTAATGCAGGTGTAACTTGTGCTTACTTGATAGCCAACGGCACTGAGAATTTATGGGCAGCAGTCAGTACAGAACGCTTTAGCCAATTCTTCGATTCAAATTCCCCCAATAGAAATGTAAGTGAAGAACAAAAAACAAAATACTTAAGCGATACCATTCAAGAAGTTATTATTTATAAAGATTCAATTGCCTGTATGATAATAGGGAATGCTAATTCGGGCTATACATACAGGAGTTTTAACCTTGAAAAAGGTAAGTGGTTGAATATAGGTGAGGATTTCGGACAGAATATACCCGCAATTCGAAACAAATTTGCTACGGTTGCCCCTAGTTCCTTAAGCAGGTATCACAAAATGAATACCCTAAAAACCGTATCGACCGATACTGCAACTTTTTTAAATTATATCAAAAAAGAAGGAAAAGAGCCAACAACTTTTTTATTAGATGCATTTGCCACCCATAAGTTAGTCATCTACGGGGAAGTACATCGCCGTAAAATTTCATGGGATTTATTAAAAAACACTATCAAAGACCCACAATTTGCTAAAACGATTGGGACTATTTTTTTAGAACTTCCCTCTAATCAGCAAAGTGAATTTGACCGCTTTTTTGCAACTTCAAAATTAGACGCAGAAATCTTATTAAACATTTTACGTTCAGAACAAATATATGGATGGTGGGACAAAGGCGAGTATGAATTTTTAGTTGATTTATGGCATTTAAATCAAACTTTACCTAAAGCCAATAAGATTAGAGTAGTCCCCGTAGATTATCAACCGCCATACCATTTACTAAACACCCCTGAAGAGTGGAAAATCTCTTGGGAAACGATGACTGATAGGAATGATAATATGGCAAATATTATTAAACAAACTATTCAATCAGAGTCGAGCAATCGAAATCATCTTTTTATTGTTGGATACATGCACGCTTATAAATCAGAAGTTCCGACAAACTACCCTGAACATACGAAAAAAGAACCTAAATTTAGCGCCGGACAACAATTGTCGAAGCACTTTCCGAAAGGCGATATTTTTGTAATTTTCCAGCATAGTCCTGTCATGAGTAATAGCGGACGATTATACGGAGAACTTAGGCAAGGGCTTTTCGATACGGTTTTTGCACAAATAGGAAATAAACCTGTCGCATTTAATTTACAGAATAGTCCTTTTGGCAAAGAACCTTTTGATGCCGATTATGAATTAAGTTATGATTCCCGTACAGGTAG
This sequence comes from Bacteroidales bacterium, assembly GCA_031551125.1. Taxonomy (GTDB): domain Bacteria; phylum Bacteroidota; class Bacteroidia; order Bacteroidales; family UBA932; genus JAIRNF01. Next base: position 5,435 of record JAVBOB010000022.1, on the reverse strand, counting down.
TTTTGAAAACAATTTTGACGGATATATCTTTTTTGGCACTTTAAGAGATGAGCCTGCAGATTATCTTTTGTATGATATTTTCTCTGATAAATTTGTAGATGAAATGAAACGCAGGGCAGCGTTAACGAATCGTTCTGTTACTGATTGGTTCGATATTAAAGAGGTTAATAAAGAATCTATTATCGAATATTTCAAAAAAAGAAACCCAGAAGGGAAAAAACGTTGGGGCAGATTATTTGAATAAAACAGTTGCCAACTTACGTCCTGCCTGCAAGCGGGCTGAAATCGGTAATTGAGCTTTTGCCGCCCGCTTTGGCTTTTGTCTCGTGGGATAGTGAAGTCGCCCGCAAGCCCGCTCGCAAGCAGCCGTAGGAACGCTGGGCTAAAACCTAATAACTAGGTTCATTGCCGTTGACTTTAGTCAACGGATTAAGGGGATTCAAACAGCCGGGCTTTAGCCTAAAATTTTCCTGTTGTTTGGGCTGTCTGTTGTTGGTTGTCATACTATTTTCCGAAGAGGCATATTACTTCTTCCGTATAAACAACCTCCATAAAAGCGGCAGTATAACACCCTTCGCAATACTTGATATAGAGATTGCCCACCAAACACCTTTTAACCCCATAGCAGGAGCAAGTATTAGCGCAAGCGGAACTCTTGCCAGATTAAAGGTAACGCTTACTATTGCGGGAGGAACGGTACGACCTGCCCCGTTAAACATACCCTGAGTGGTCATTTCGAGCATCATAAAAATTTGCGATAGCCCGACAATCATCAGGTACTCGCCACCCGCCACAATACTGTCTTGCTCGGGAACAATGAGGCCGAAAACCGATTTGCCGAAAAATACAAAAACAACGGTTACCACTGCGCCTAACGACAGCAACATGGTTAAGGTATAACGAAAGGCTTTTCTCGCTCTCAACGGTTTTCCGGCTGCAAAGTTTTGTGCGGAAAATGCACCTAGCGCGGTAGAAAAACCCGATGAGGTGTTCCACGTAATACCTTCTATTTGTCCGCCCACCGTTTGAGTTGATAGCCCAATGTGTCCGCCATATATAGAGGCTACACGTGCCATATAGGTATTGATAGCCGCAAAGAAGAGGTTCATTATAGCAATGGGAAAACCTAGCCGAAGTATTTTCAGCGTAAAAACCTTCCGAAGGCGTACCAACATGGGAAAGCGGTTGAGTATTCCGTTATAGCGGCGCATTTGCCAAACGAAAAGGGAGAATACTAATGCCTGAGCTATCCATGTAGCAATAGCCGCTCCGTTAGTACCCATATTAAACCCGAAAATAAACAGCGGGTCAAGAAGCATGTTGCAAGCCAATCCCGTTGCCGTTATATAGAAAGGGATATTACTACGCCCTGCGCCATTGTATATTCCAGAAAAGGTAAACGATAGGTAAGCAAACGGAACGGCGGTACATACAATATGCAGGTAGTCAACAGCTATACCGTTAACCTTAGTGCTCAACTTGAAAAAAGAAAGGATAAAATCAGCGCCAAAAAATAGTACAGCCATTACCAGTAATGAAGCAATAAGTCCAATAGTGGTAGCATGTGATGCGTAGGCCATTGCCGTATGTTTCTTGTTGGCGCCAATAGATTGGCCGATGCTCACCTCAGCTGCAACCTTTGATAGCATTGCTGCCGATGAGCATAACCATAATAAGATACCGACTGCTCCAACTGCTGCCACCTCTTCACTCCCCAAACGACCTACCCAACCCATATCCGTTAGGCTGTATGCCATTTGTACAAAGCTGGTACCCATGATAGGCAAGGCCAGCTGAACCAGCTGCTTAAATATATTTCCTTTTGTAAGATTTTTTACGCCTGTGGGCATGGTTAGCTATTTTCAAAATATTAATGCCCTACGGGCAATAAAAATAATCAGCTATATCATAATACTATTGACGTTAATGTCCTACGGACAATTCTGCTATTATTCAGCATATCAATAAAAATTTGCCCGCGTGCGTTTTGCGTCAACAAGTGCCCCACACACGTTGCAAATGCGCATCAACAAAATACCCTATAAACAATCTTGCCCGTTAGGACATATATATCAATAGAACCTTTCAGCAAGTATGTTTTGTTCGTAGGACATTAACATGCCACCAGCTAATTTATTCTATAATATTAAGCGGCATTATAACCAAGGTTAAATGCCGCTCAGAGGGGAATGCAAAGTTATACTATTTTACTTCTTTTCTGTAGTCTCTGTTAGCGCTTTTTCAAAGTATTCATGCATAAACAGCATCTGATACTTTACCGCATTTTTCCAATAATCCCAATCATGCTTACCGGGTCGTGAAATAAAATCGTGCGGAATATTTCTTTCCAATAACTTTTCATGTAAGCGTACGTTCACATCATAAAAGAAATCATCTGTCCCGCAATCAATAACAAGTGCAAGCGATTTAGGGGTTAATAGGTACAACATGCCTGCAACTGTATTTTTTTCCCAACGGTCGGGAAATTCAGCATACGGACCAAGCCACTTTATAATACCCCAGCTATTGGAGAAAGAACGAATATCAACACCTCCGCTCATACTTCCCGCTGCACCAAATACATCCTGATGCCGAAGAGCGAGATACAGCGCGCCATGTCCACCCATGCTTAAGCCGGTAATCCCCCTACCCTCACGCTTAGCAACGGTTTTAAAATTTTGGTCAATAAACGGTATCAGCTCTTTAATAATATACGTTTCATACTGACTAGACTTATCAATAGGGCTATCAAAGTACCAGCTGTTATTCCCGTCAGGACAAACAATGATCAGCTGGTGAGTATCGGCCAACCTCTCAACACCTGTTTTATGCTTAAACCAGCCACCGCCATAGTAGTCGCCATAGCCGTGCAAAAGGTAAACTGTTGGTAGGGCTACCGTTTTATCGTAGCTATCAGGGGTTATCACCACAGCTTTAATTTGCTTTTGCATTACGGTGCTATATGTGGCAAGTGTATCAACCTTTGCAGCATAAATAGAGCTGATGGGAAGAAGTAGTAATGCAACTAGTAAAAGTTTTTTCATAAGACATCAGGGTTTAGGTGCTTCACATAGAGCAAAAGTAATATTATCATCGTCATTGGCTTCGCCGAGCTCGTAAACTCGGTTGCGAGGCGCTTTTTGCCGACCCGAAGGGCAGCGAAGCTAACCAATCTCCATATTTCAGTAGATTGCTTCGTCGTTCCTCCTCGCAATGACGGTTTATTCCTTCGAAATTGGTTGTGCGAAGGCAATCACATCCTTATCTGTAATCTTCTTGTCGCAAAGAATAATAAGACGTTCCACCACATTGCGGAACTCGCGGATGTTGCCCGTCCAGTTGATCTTCTGCAACTCGGCGATTGCTTCCTTGGTGATTTCTTTCATCGGCATGCCGTACTCGGTACAGATCTGCTTGATGAAATGCTCTGCCAGCAGCGGTATATCCTCCAGGCGTTCGTTGAGGGTAGGTACGCGCACCAGGATCACGCTCAGGCGGTGGTACAAGTCCTCGCGGAACTGGTTGTTCTCAATCGCTTTTTTGAGATCCTTGTTGGTAGCCGCCACAATACGAACATCCACCTTGATTTCCTTGTCGCTCCCTACGCGTGAGATCTTGTTTTCCTGTAAAGCCCGCAATACTTTGGCTTGCGCCGAGAGACTCATATCTCCGATCTCATCGAGGAAGATTGTACCTTTATTGGCCGCTTCGAATTTACCCTTACGATCCTTGTATGCCGAAGTAAACGAACCTTTTTCGTGCCCGAACAATTCGCTTTCAATCAACTCCGATGGGATAGCCGCACAGTTTACTTCCACAAACGGGCCGCTTGCACGGGCGCTTTTTTCATGCAGCCAGCGAGCCACCAGTTCCTTGCCGGTACCATTGCTCCCGGTGATCAGTACACGGGCATCGGTAGGCGCCACACGTTCGATCATTTCGATCACATTACGGATCGCAGGCGACTGCCCAATGATTTCGTAAGTCTTGTTCACGCGGCGTTTGAGCACCTGCGTTTCAGTAACCAGTTCCTTACGTTCGAGGGCATTACGGATCGTGATCAACAGCCGGTTTAGATCCAGTGGCTTCTCAATAAAATCGAAAGCGCCTTTCTTTATCGCTTCCACAGCCGTATCAATGTTTCCGTGCCCCGAAATCATGACTATCGGTGCATTGCCGGGCATGTCGATGAGTTTTTCAAGCACCTCGATACCGTCCATATTCGGCATCTTGATGTCGCAAAGCACCAGTTCATACTTTCCTTTCGCAAACATCTCAATGCCTTCAGGCCCATCCACAGCCGTGTCAATCTCGTGGTTTTCATATTCCAAGACCTCCTTCAGCGTGTTGCGGATGCTGCGCTCATCATCGATAACCAATATTTTTGCCATACTAAATTTTAGTGAAGTGATATAATGAAGAGTGAAGAATGAAGAGTGAAGAGTTGCACATACAAATTCTTCACTCTTCACTCTTAATTCTTCACTCTTAAAGGTCTCTGATCCAGATATTCCGGTAGCTCACCGGATCGCCATGATCCTGTAATACCAGTGGCAGACGGCCATGCGGGCTATATGCTGGCAAACCGACATATTCCGTATTCCCTTTGATGGTAGTATTATTTTGAATTACCACACCATTGTGAATTACCGTAATGCGTGCAGGTGAAATTACCTCTCCCTTGCCGCAAAATTCCGGTGCCGTATATATAATGTCATACACCTGCCATTCGCCCGGTTTGCGGCAAGCATTCACCATCGGAGGTGATTGTTTATAGATGCTGCCCGCACCGCCATTGGTATAGGTCGGATTGTTGTACCCGTCGAGCACCTGCAACTCGTAGCGGCTTTGCAGGAAGATTCCGCTGTTACCGCGTCCCTGGCCGGTTTTCTTGGGATCGACTTCGGCGGGCGAACGCCATTCGATATGCAACTGGCAGCTACCGAATACACGTTTTGTTTGAATAGTACCGGTTCCCCGCACCACAGTAAAGAATCCGTTCTCCACTTTCCATTTGGCATCGCTGCCATCAGCGCTTTGCCATGCCGACAGATCCTTACCGTCGAACAGCACGATGGCATCGGATGGCGGTTTGGTACCTTCGCCGGGAGTAACAACTGCCGGTTGATTATTCCAATATTCGGTATGTTCGGGTTTCCACTTGAGTTCCTGGGCAGTGATAGTTCCTACAAAACACAAGATTATCAGCAATATACTACACTTTTTCATGATGAATGTTTTAGGTTATTGAACAAGTTTGGGACGCTAAAAGTACATATTTTTCGTGGGGATATTTTGTTCGATTTCATAAAAAAGCATAAAACGAACGATTGAATAGAATAATATTGTATTTTTGGAAGTATTAAATCTAACCATTAAATAAACAAATATCAATGAATACCAATAGACGCGATTTTATTAAGACCACCGCTGTT